>NZ_JAUKWP010000001.1 GCF_030504545.1 Lactobacillus sp. YT155
AAATCTGCTCCTAATTCAAAAGTACCACCATTACTGTCATACTTAACCCATTTATTTTCTATAGCACCAATATCTGATGGTAATGCTCTACCAAATGATCTTTGGTCACTTACTGAAGTTAGAACATCAGTCATCTTGTTGTCAGCATCTTTAGCTGGTACAACTGGAATTGATGGAATTACTTGCGCATCTTTTGATGTTCCAGCTTTAATTCCTGAATAGTTAGGAACTAATGCAGGTGCGAACTGTCCAAAGACAGTCACAGGATCAACTGTGTTAGCTGTTCCATTATCGTAACCAATGTTATTTCCTAAGTCACCTGCTCCAGGAACATTAGTTGTTCTATCAGCAACGTTGTTCTTTTGTGCCGTGTTATTTACAAAGATATTACCTTTATATGCACCAGCAGAATAGTTAAGTCCGTATCCAAATCCACCAATGGCTCCACCATCATATTTTGCTGTATTTCCAACAAAGGTGTTGTTAGTGAAATTAACCAAAGCAGTTTGTTTTGCAGTCAATGCACCATTAGCATATAACTGAATAGCTCCACCACTGTTGACAGATAAGTCACGTCCGTAAGCTTCATTACCAACAAATGTATTGTTAGCAACATTAATGCCACCAGTAATCGTAGAGTTTGTTTGAATCAACATTGCTCCACCATCATCTGCAGCAATATTCTTATTAAAGGTATTACCAGAGATATTAATGTTATTACCTTCAACAACATTAAATAAAGCAACAGCTCCACCGTCTGCTAATTTAACATTTCCACCGGTAGCATCTTTTACAGCTGTATTTCCTTCAAAATAATTATTTGTCATTTCAATGGAAGCTCCAGCTTTAGGTGAGAACATATAAACCGCTCCACCTTCTCCACCGACAGTAGTTCCTAGTGCATCAGTATGATTACCAATAAATCTAGAGTTACTTAGCTTGAAACTACCAAAAGTTGATTTACTTGCAAGAGCTCCACCAGAATATCCTGGTCCAAAAACTGAGTTACCTTCAAAAGTCGAATTAGTAATATTAGTATTACCAAAGAAGTAAATTGCAGCACCATCATCATAACTTGAGAAATTGCTGAATTTAGCATTATCAACATTCAAAGTTCCAGTATTATCAAGAACAGTAAGTGCTCTAGCATTAGAAAGATTAGCGCTGTCATCAAAGTTGATGTTTTGGAATGTCAATGAACCACCAGTAAAAATTCTTAGGTTGAACATTATGAAGTCGCCACCTGGTGTCAACGTTTTGTTTCCACCATCGATTGTAACTTTGGCAGTACTTGTTGTCTTCAATTCAGTTGTGGCTGGAATTGAAGTTGGGAAGCTGCTTGATAAAGTAATAGTTGTATCAGATGTAGCAGCAGAAACAGCAGCAGCCAATTCTGCTGGTGTTGATACAGAAATGTTAGCACCAACTAAAGGTGCTTTTTCTTTTTGAGTGTCTTTTTGGATAGCTGGTGCATCCAATAAACCACCATTATCTTTTTGATCTACTGATTGATCATCATTATTAGTTGTATCATCAGTAGCACCTGGTGTTTTGTCACCATCAACAACAGTACCTGTCTTAGGTGTTGTGTCATTTAGGACTTGATCAGTCGCTAAAACATTTAAAACGGGCGTCAAAGTTCCGACTGTAATTAATCCAGTCAGTAAGATAGACGTTCTTTTTTTCATATTCCCCATCTCCTCCACTGTTTGAGATATTAGTTTTCATAAATATAAAGCATACTTATGTAATTAATTAAACCATGAATTGTCTAGGTTAGTCAATGCTTATAGAAAAATTAAGTAAATAAAAAAGGCCTCTTGGCCTTCTATTTAATTCGATTAAACTTTGAACGATCAACCCATCCAAGTACTAACCACAAAAGAATTGTTTGAATCGGAATGGTAATCAATTCTTTTGGCAATCGGATGAAGAACATCTTTATAAACAGATCAGGAATTTTACTAAGATCAGACGATCCCATCATACTAATCCAGAGAGTTGTAAAGAACATATTAATAATTACTACTATTAAAACAACTACTAACAACATTCTCCAGAACGTAATCTTTTTTTGATATAAGATTAACCCATAAATCATCCCAGCAATTCCTGCGGATAAAGTGAATCCCCAGAAGAATCCCATTGGATCTGGGAAAATAGTATTGGCAATGATATCTGATAATACGGCAGCAATAAATGCTTTAAACGGTCCAAAGTAATAACCAATCAAAGCAGTTGCTATCGAACCGAACCCTACCTTTACTACATTGTTACCTAGAGTCAACTTATTCAAAATAATCTGTAATGCAATTAATACTGCAAGCCACGTCAATTCTCTAACGTGAAAAGAATTTGTTTTTGCAACATTTTTCATTACGGACACCTCCTTTTCAGAGCTGCCACCAAAAAAAGTGGCGAATGCGGAAATAAAATCGCGAGCCAACTCTTCGTCCGATGTTCACATTCCGTTCCATCAGCACTTGACGCTTTATTTCCTACTCCATTATTTTAAAACTACTTCATGTTAACACAAAAACACGGGTAATTTATCTTATTCTTCTCTAAAATCGTGATCATAATCGTCGTTTTGATTACGACGGTTATCACTATATACTTCTTGACGTTTTCTTCTTGGCCATAAAAAAGCTAATAGTGGTAACACAATCAAGAAGAACCACCAGAAACGGAAGAAAAAGCTAATCAGAAATACTACTAGTAAGATTGGAAAAACAATTCCAGCAACATTTCTAAAAAATGTAAATGTCAAGAATGTTAAAAACAGAAACAATAAAAAGCCCATTAATTTTCTCCTTACATGAATTGAGCATATTGTACTACTTCAAATAGTTTTTTAAAACAAAAATAACTTGGCTATTGCCAAGTTATCTTTAAGTCTGCATTTCGGTTTTCTTCTGTTTGAATTCGATGATATGTCGTTAACTCCTCACCATCTTCAATTTTGACAAATGATTCCGGTGTATCACCGTAAACCAATTCATTTTCATATTTAATATCAACGGTCTTAATTTGATGTTGGCTCAAGAATTCAATATCTAAGTTATCTAAAGCCCAGTCAAAGTAATAAGCATTGTTCACATGTTGATTAATATCGATATTGTAGTAGCCTATATGAATTTCACGTCGATTATCTGTAAAGTCAGTCTTCTTAACTCGAGGGAATTTTTCCATTCCTTTTAATTCAACTGATCCCAATGGTTCAACAACATCAGCAGTAACCTTAATCACTGAACGTTCTTTTAGATCAATCAGTACCCAAATTGAATTAATTCTTACTAATTCATTGCCGGCTTCATCTTCAATCCAAAAATCACGATAACAGAAGAACTTATTGTAACTTTTTGCTTGAGTGAAGATTTCAACTTCTTCATTCACTTTTGGCATTCTGGTGACTTCAATATGATATTGAGTTACCACCCAACCTAATCCTCTCTCAGCCATACTGTTTCCATCCAACTTCAACGAATTAAGTTGATTCTCAGAAACTAGTAATCCTAAATTCAAAACTGATGATAGACTCATTTCACCGTTCTTATTGGTGAAGAAGAATGGTACTTTATGTTTTTCAGAATAGATGCTTGCTGTCATAATAACTCCTTATAATTCATGGTAAATGTCGTAAACTTTGTTCTTTGGCTGATTGATTAATGTAGATACTTCTTTAATCGCATCCTTAGGTTTTTGTCCTTGATTGACTAATGCTTGAACTTTAGCAGCAATTTCTTGATCTGACAAGTCGAGTTCTGCTTCAACCTTACCCGCAATCAAAATCACAAATTCGCCTTTAGGTTCATGTTCAACGAAATAATCACTTACTTCTTCGATTGTCCCTCTGACAAATGATTCATGAATTTTGGTCAACTCACGAGCTGCTACAACTTCACGATTAGAATCCAATATTTCTTTTAAGTCGTTCAAAGTCTTCACAACTCGAAATGGCGATTCATAGATAATTGATGTTTCTTGCCGATTAGTCAAATCTAGTAATTCAGCTTGTCGTTGTTTTCCTTTACGAGTTAAAAAGCCATAGAAGTAAAACGGTTGCGGTTCTAAACCAGAGGCAATTAAGGCTGTAGTTGAAGCACTAGCGCCCGGTAATGCTACAACTGAAATATTCTCTTCAATCGCTGCTTGTACCAGTTCCTTGCCGGGATCAGAAATACTTGGCGTTCCAGCATCAGACACTTGAGCAATATCCATCCCGGTTTTTAATTTCTCAATTAATTCAGGAATTTTTTGGGCCTTATTATGTTCGTGAAAACTTGTTTGTTGCGTAGTTATTTCAAAATGATTGAGTAACTTCTTAGTATTACGAGTATCCTCAGCTGCAATTAAATCAACTTCTTGCAATTGTTTCACTGCTCGAAAGGTCATGTCTTCTAAGTTACCAATTGGTGTTGGAACTAAAAAAAGAGACCCAAATGAATTATCATGAAAACTCTTTTGTTCATTCATTCGTTGTCCCTCACTTTACTTTGCTATTATCCTTAGTTCGATAGATGATTTCCAAGCAAAAAGCACATTCCTCATCATCCTTTCGACGTGCACCATACATTGGTTGGCAGACGTGATAGCCCTTCTCATAGAGCTTCTCTAAGTTTTGATGAGCTTTGGAAAAATCACTTAGACTTTCATCTTTATTATTAAATTTTTCGCGAAGATTTTCGTTTTCAATCTTTAGCTCCGCATTTTCAACCAAAATCTTAGAAATCTCTTTTTGCATTTCTTTCATTCGTTCACTTAATTCACTGCTTTGTTTTACCAACTGTTCAAAATCTAGAAAATAATCTTTTTGTGTCATAGAATTTTCCCTTTTTTATTTAGTCCAAAGTCAATGATTCTAAACATGCTTGAAAACTGACATTGCTCTTCCATTTTTGCACTGTACCAAGATAACTGTCGATTTGTTGTGTTAACTTAGGTACGGTGAGGTTAGGATTCACATCAGTTCCTAAAATGACTTGTTTTTTTAAATCATATTTAAATGATAGCTCATCACTGAATAGTTTTTCAACAATACTCCAAAATAATTCTTGTTTTTCTCGGCTATCAACTAGATTTTTGATTTTACTTTGTACGTCAATAAAGGCGATTGCGTCATTATTTTCGTATTTTTTGAACCAATTAATTGTCACTTCCAAGAAGTGTGAAAATTCCTCATCAGACATTTCTTGAACATTTTTTAATTCCGTCGTCGCTTGGGCAATTGCCATGTTCTTTTCCGAAAAGCCTTGTTGACTCAATTCGGTTGCCAAACTGTTTTGATCATCAGTCGACAACGTAAAGGACTGAACACGTGATAAAATCGTTGGCAAAATTTGATTCTTAGAATCAGTCAACAAAATAATCAATACTTGTCCCTCAGGCTCTTCAATAAACTTCAATAAATTATTAGCAGCTTGAGCAGTTAACTTTTGAGCATCATTAATAATGAGAACTTTGACATCCCCTTGAGTTGTCGAAGTTGACATGGCTTTTTTGTAATCTTTGACCTCATCGACACCGATACTTCTTTTATCGTTTTTGATTTCCAAAACATCAGGATTATCATTCAAATCAATCGTTTGGCAGACACTACATTCTAGACAAGGTAAATTGTCATGTAAATTCGGACAAAATTGTGATTTCACCAAAAATAACGCCAATTCATGGCGTTGTTTATAGTTACCACCCTCAAACAAATAAGCATGGTTGAGGCGGTTTGAATTCAAAATTTGTTGAAACTCTTGCACAATTTTTGTATCTAATGACATTAGTTTTCCTTTAGAATCTGTGGAAACCTTCAACAGGAAGGATGAACACAGTTGCTCCTCCAACTTGGACTTCAATTGGAGCTTGAATAGCTGCATCAGCAGTCATACTGATTGGTGGAGTCATGAATTCTTGTCTAGCATGTGAAGTTTCTTTAATAATATCTAACACATCTTGGACTTTTTCATTTTCAACACCAATTAGAAAAGTTGTATTTCCTGCTCTTAAAAAACCACCGGTTGATGACAATTTTGTAGCACGCACATCAGCGTTAGTGAAAGCATCCCCCAATTCAGCACTATCTTTGTCTTGAATAATTGCAACGATCATTTTCATGATATCGTCCTCCTAGTTAAAAAGATTTGGAAATTTGGTTATGATTAATTCTAATACATCTTGAGCAACTTGTAATGTATCTTGATTGGCATTAATTACTTGAATCCGATCAGGACTTTGCTCTTGAAGTTTCATGTAAGTATCACGAACTCGTTGATGAAACTCAATTTTTTCTTTCTCTAAACGATCTTCAGTGCCAGAACGATTTGATTTAATTCGATCTAATCCCACTTCAGAAGGGACATCAAAATAAACTGTTAATTCTGGCATAGTTCCTTCAATCGCAAAATCATTGATACTGGTAACTGCGTCAACACCAATTTGACGTCCACCACCTTGATAAGCGATTGAAGAATCAACAAATCGATCACTGATAACAATTTTATCTGCTTCAAGATTTGGCAAAATAATGTCGATTAAATGCTGACGACGCTGAGCAGCATATAATAACGCTTCGGTACGGTCATCCATTTCTAAGTTCTTAACATCTAAAATCAAATCGCGAATTTTCTCAGCAATTGGTGAGCCACCCGGTTCACGTGTTGCTACAATTTCTTTCTTTGCTCTCTTTTGAAGTTCCGGTAGAACCGCATTCAATGCTGTAGTTTTTCCAGCTCCATCAGGACCTTCAAACGAAATAAAAACCCCACTCATAAAATAATACCTCTTTCATATACTTACCATTTTACTTTAAAAAGGATATGTATTAAATACATATCCTTTAAAATCTTTTTTATTTAATTTCTTGAGAACTTACTGAATATTTGCTTTTACTTTTTGTAAGCGAGCTTGTCGATATAAGAAACGATATTTAGCTTCCTGTGTTTTCAAATCTACCAACGATTCCTGAGAAATATCGACAGCATGGTCTTGAATTGCATGGAGGTTATTAAGTCTTGCTTGTACTTTATTAATATCAGCAAGTAAGCGACTGTCTTCTTGTTGTTTATAATCTTTCTTCTTTCCAAACATCCCTATAACTCCCTTCGTCCTGAAACGGCTCTTTGTAATGTCATTTCATCAGCATATTCAATATCTGCACCAACCGACAATCCGTGTGCCAATCGTGTCACTTTGATTCCTGCCGGTTTGATTAGTTTTGAAAGATACATAGCTGTTGATTCGCCATCTGGAGTTGCGTTAGTAGCAATGATAACTTCGTTGACTTGCGAATTATCTTTCAAACGATTTAATAGTTGTTTGATATTTAACTCATCTGGTCCGATACCATCAATTGGTGACATTACTCCACCTAAAACATGGTACAACCCATCATAAGTGTTCATCTCATCGAAGACCATGATATCTCTTACCTGTTCAACCACTAGAATGGTGGATTGATCACGACTCTTGTCTTTACAGATATCACAAATATCGTCTTCGGTAATATTTCCGCAAATTGAACAAAACTTGAGCTTGCTCTTAGTATCTTGCAAAGCTGCTGCAAAGTCATCTACGGTTTCTTTATCCATATTTAATGTGTAAAAAGCTAAACGAGTAGCAGTTTTTTTACCAATTCCCGGTAACTTCATAAAACTGTCAATCAATTTAGCAATTGGTGTTGGATATTGCATAATTATAGTCCTTTAGTGTATTTTCCTAGTTTTTCTTCGGTGGTTTTAGCAATTTGTTGTTCACCATCGTTAATTGCCATGATTAATAAATCTTGAAGCATATCTGGATCTTCTGGATCAATAACTTTTGGATCAATTTGTAAGTCAGTTACTTCATGTTTTCCATTAATACTTACTTTGACTAAATCATCGGAAGCAACGCCAGTGAAAATTTGAGCGTCAATTTCGTTTTGAGCTTCAGTCATTTGTTTTTGCATTTGTTGAGCTTGCTTCATCATTTGTTGCATGTTACCAGGTATTCCGGGCATTTTTTTCATTATATATTTCTCCTAGTCTTCCTTGATAGTAATATTGTCACTTCCAAAAAGATTTTCAGCTAAACTAACTGCTTTAGTTTCTTCTTTTTCGGCAACTGGTTGGTCTTGGGTTTCTTCATCACTAGTCATCTCATCTTGATGTTCTTGAAGATATTCTTTTCGAATATCAGGCCACTGACTTTCGGCAACTGGAACAATATCAAGATTTTTCTTAGTGAGTTTGCCTAAATTATCTTTTAGAGTATCTAACAACTCTTGATCTTGGGTGACTTTTTCAAACCATAGCGCATAGTCAAATGAAACCACAATCCCATTATCACTAGCTGCCACTGGCTTAGAGACATTCATCATCGCTTGTTGAGTAATTGGCAACATCTGCATCATATCAGGCCAAATATCTCTAACTTCGTTGAGATCATCTTTTGTAGCACCGTTTAAGATAGTGAAGACAGCAGTCTTGTTAACAACCTTAGCTTTTTTAGTCTTAGTCTTTGGTTTTGCAACCGGTGCTGCTTGAGTTGCCACTGGCGCATGTTTAACTTGTTCTTGAAGCTGTTCAATTTGTTTTTCTAAACTACTGATTTGTGATTGTAATTGTGGTGATTCAACTGGAGTAGTCTCAACTTGTTCACTGATTTCTTCACAAGATTTCACCGTCATAATTTCCAAATAAATATCAATTTGATTAGAGTTCTTCAAGTTCTTTTGGGTATCAGAAACAGTATCAACAATTTTAAATAAACGGTCTTGGGTGAAAGCATTTTGCATATCATTGAGCTCATTTAACATAGTTGCTTGTGAGACTTCATCAGAGTTTCCTGATTTAACTAGAATCAAATCACGACATAAAGTGATGATGCTCTCAGTTAAGCGTTGTGCTGAACGTCCAGAAATCAAGATATCATTTAACTTTTTCAAAGCACTGGCAGTGTCATGATTAGCAATATCTTTAAAGTAATCTAGTAATTGATCATTTCTTAGTGAGCCAGTAACTTGTAAGGCATTAACCAAGGTTAATTCATTGTCACCAAAAGAAATGGCTTGATCAGCAATGCTTAAAGCATCACGCATTCCACCTTCGGCAGCAACCGCAATCGTTTCAATTGCTTGCGAATCGTATTTAACATCTTGATCTTGTAAAACGAATTCCAAGCGACTGATAATTTCACTTTTACTAATACGGCGAAAATCGAAGCGTTGCGTTCTAGAAATAATTGTTGCTGGTAATTTTTGTGGTTCCGTTGTTGCCAAAATAAAGACAACCTTAGCTGGTGGTTCTTCCAATGTTTTTAGGAGTGCATTAAATGCTCCTTGAGATAACATATGAACTTCATCAATAATATAAACTTTGTATTCAGCTTGCGTTGGGGCATATTTTGCCTTATCACGAATGTCACGAATTTCTTCAACACCATTATTTGAAGCGGCATCAATCTCGATAATATCATTTAGACGGTTTTCATTTGCATCACGACAAATTTCACACTCATTACAAGGTTCGCCATCTTTGGGATTCAAACAATTAATTGCTTTTGCTAAAATCTTGGCACATGAAGTCTTCCCAGTTCCTCTAGGTCCACAGAACAGATAAGCATGACTAGTGCGTTTGTTTGCCACAGCATTTTTTAAAGTTTTGGTAATTACATCTTGTCCCACCACACTACTAAAATCTTGGGGACGAAAAACTCGATACAATGCTTGATATGCCATCTAATGACTCCTTAAATAATCTAATAAGATAATTATACTTTACTTGAGCTAAATAAAAAACTCCTAGCCGTTTGGGCTAAGAGTGTTAATTTCTAAACATAAGGCACATGGTGCAACCTACTTAGTGCTGCTTTCTTCCGAACCTGACACGATTCGTAAGAGCATCATTGCCTATGGCCTTGCGGCAAATACTATAGTATCAAAAAACACTAAGAATTTCCATCTTTTGCTTTATTTTTTTGGCGAATTTCTGAGAAAAACTCTTGCAAGATTCCGCCGCATTCATCTGCCATCACATCTGAAATTACATCTGCTTGATGATTGTATCGCTCTTCATTTAACAAATGATTAATTGAATCGACCGAACCAGCCTTAGGATCCTTGGCCCCGTAAATCACGTTAGGAATGCGACTATTGATAATTGCACCCGCACACATTGGACAAGGTTCCAGAGTAACAAACAACGAAGTATCTTCTAGTCGCCAACTTCCTTTCACCTGACACGCTTGTCGGATAGCTTCCATTTCCGCATGAAAAATTGCATCTTGTAATTCTTCACGACGATTATAACCTGTAGCAATCACTTCTTTGGTTTCGTTATCAACTATCAATGCACCAATTGGCACTTCACGTGTTTCTTTGGCAAAGTTAGCCAATTGTAACGCTTCATTCATATATTTTTTCAGTTCATCTGGAGTAAAAATCTCATTAGTTTTCATAATTGGCTTTGAGGATATAATATCCCTTATCTTTCTTTACAACTTCGACATTGTTAAAAGTTTCTTGCATAAGTTTTTTAACCGAAGGTGCTCCTTGTTTTTTCTGAATTACCACCCAGATTGAACCACCATCAATTAAGTGCTTGCTGGCATCACTGACCATCGCGGAAACAATCTCTTTACCTGCACGAATCGGTGGATTAGTTAGAATAGCCGCGAATTTCTTTGAAATCTTGTCATATACCGAAGATTCAATTATTTCAACATTTTCAATGTCGTTGAGTTCAGCATTCGTCTTTGCCAACTCTAAAGCCCGCTCATTAACATCGGACATCGTGATTTGACGGTCGGGAAATTTCTTAGCAATTGAGAGTCCAATTGGTCCATAGCCACAACCTAAATCCAAAATCTCACCTTCTGGTATAACGGATTCATCAAAGGCTGATATTAAAACTCGTGAGCCAAAATCAACGGTGTTCTTGGAAAAAACACCGTTATCACTTTGGAATTTCAGTTCATTATCCAGTAAGGTAAACTTCCATTCTTTAATATTATGTTCTGAATTTGGATTTGTTTCAAAATATTGTTCTGCCAAAAGTTCTCTCCAATTTGTCTATTCTCTTCAGTTTACTAGAAATTAGACAACAAAAAAAGCCTTTAACAAGGCTTTTTAATTTAATTATTTAAGGTTAACTGTAGCGCCAACTTCTTCAAGTTTTGCTTTCATTTCTTCAGCAGCGTCTGTAGCTACACCGTCTTTGATAACTGATGGTGCGTTATCTACTAAGTCTTTAGCATCTTTCAAACCAAGACCTGTGATTTCACGAACAGCTTTGATAACTTTAACTTTTTCGCCACCCACTTCAGAAAGTTCAACATCGTATTCGTCTTTAGCAGCTGCTGCACCAGCGTCAGCTGCACCAGCTGCAGCTACAGGAGCTGCTGCTGTTACATCAAATTCTTCTTCGATTGCTTTAACTAATTCGCTCAATTCCATGATTGAAGCGTCTTTTAATTGATCAATAATTTTGCTTGTGTCTAAAGCCATTTTTAATTTCCTCCATTTTAGAAAATGTTATTTTTTTAATTTATAAATTATGCTGCAGGTTCATCTTTACTATCAGCAACTGCCTTAACTGCATAAGCAACGTTTCTGACAGGAGCTTGAAGTACTGATACCAACATAGACAATAGTCCATCGCGTGATGGAAGTTTTGCAAGTGCTTGAATGTCAGCAAGTTCTGAAACTTTACCTTCAATCATTCCACCTTTGATTTCCATTGCTTCTACTTCGTTTGCATATTTGTCAGCAATCTTAGCAGGAGCAACAGGATCTTCGTTAGAATATACGATAGCTGTTGGTCCTAAGAATTTGTCTTCCAAACCATCAAAGCCAGCTTTTTCAGCTGCACGTTTCAAGATTGAGTTCTTGATAACTTGCATTGATGCTTCGCTTTGACGTAATTCAGCACGCATTTCAGTTACTTCAGCAACTGTTAAACCAAGATAATCAACAATGATTACTGATTTTGCATTCTTAAGAATTTCTGCTGCTTCATCAACAGCGGCTTCTTTTTTAGCTATGATATCTTTATTCAAATGTTTTACCTCCTATAAACGCGCTCCGATTACCAGAATTTTTCCGGTACTCATCACGCTTGATTTTATTATTTTCTACTTGAGGATTTAACCCGAGATAATAAAAAACTCCGCGCCCAAGGGCACAGAGTTATCATCGATAAACTGGCCTCGGCAGGTTATTAAGACTTTCGTCACCTGAGTCTTCGGTAGAATTAATATTAATAAATTATCACTAATTTAACTTCAAGTCAATCTAATTTCTTAGGCTTCTGGGTTAATTGTAAGACCAGGACCGAAAGTAGATGTCATATTGATACTCTTAATGTAAGTACCTTTTAGTGATGCAGGACGAGCTTTTACAACTACGTCATACATTGCTTTGAAGTTTTCTGCTAACTTATCAGCTTCGAAAGAAATCTTTCCGATTGGTGCATGGATTAATCCATTAGCATCAACACGGTAAGCTACTTGTCCAGCTTTGATATCATTAACAGCTTTTTCAACGTCCATTGTAACTGTACCGGTCTTAGGGTTTGGCATCAAACCTTTAGGTCCAAGTACACGTCCAAGTTGTCCTACTTTAGCCATCATTGGTGGTGTAGCAACAACAACGTCAAAATCAAACCAACCATCTTTGATCTTATCAACAAGATCATCTGAACCAACAAAATCTGCACCAGCAGCTTCTGCTTGTTTTGCTTGGTCTCCTTCAGCAAACACAATCACTTTTTGAGTTTTACCGGTACCATTTGGTAACACGATTGCTCCACGTAATTGTTGGTCTGCTTGTTTAACATCAAGGTTAAGGTTGAAAGCAACCTCAACTGATGCGTCAAATTTTGCAAAATCAATTTCTTTTAGTAATGTTGCAGCTTCTGTAGCTGAATATGTTTTATCAGCATCTACTTTTTTTGCTGCTTCGATATATTTTTTACCATGCTTAGGCATGCTAAGTTCCTCCTTGCTTTGTGGTCTAATGGAGTTTTACTCCTCCCACTTGTTAGAAATGTTTTCACATATCTTGTAAAACTACGACAATACTTTTGAATTAACCTTCGACAGTAAATCCAATACTACGCGCAGTACCTTCAACCATACGCATTGCAGATTCAACATCTGATGCATTTAGGTCTTTCATTTTGGTTTCTGCAATTTCGCGAACTTGATCTTTTGTCACGCTAGCAGCTTTTTCAGTTTTGGGATTTCCAGAACCTTTTTTAACACCAGCAGCCTTCATTAATAATGTTGCGGCTGGAGGAGTTTTAGTTACGAAATCAAATGAACGATCTTCGTACACAGTGATAACAACAGGAATAATCATTCCAGGTTGATCAGCTGTTCTTGCATTAAAATCCTTTGTGAAAGCAACGATATTGATACCAGCTTGACCTAGAGCAGGTCCAACTGGTGGAGCTGGAGTTGCTTGTCCAGCAGGAATTTGCAATTTAACAATGTTTGCAACTTTTTTAGCCACGGTACATACCTCCTTTGTTCCGTGATGTGGTTTTAATGAGGATCACAATTTCCTCTCCCACAGTGCGCCTAAAACGCACTTTAATAGTTTAACACGGTAGAAGTTGATTTTCAATATGATTAATTACTATTGTTTATCAACAAAATCGTAGTCTAATTCGGTGTTAGTCAAACGACCAAACATATCGATTTCTACCTTTAACTTCATATGTTCGTCATCAACTTCAGTAACTTTTCCAGTTAATCCTGAGAAAGCTCCTTCAACGATAGTTACCATTTCACCAACAGAGAAGTCAGTGTCATGGTTTCTTCTACTTAATCCAGCACTGTGCAAGATGTTATCTACTTCATCTGGCAATAATGGAGCTGGCTTACTTCCGGCACCGTGACTACCAACGAATCCAGTAACACCTGGAGTATTACGAACAACGAACCATGATTCATCAGACATTACCATTTCTACCAGAACATATCCTGGGAAAGTCTTCTTCATTTCGGTTTTTGTTTTACCATTTTTTGTTTCTGTTTCTTCTTCTTCAGGAACGATAGCACGGAAAATATGATCTTCCATTCCCATTGATGTTGCACGGGATTCGATATTTTCTTTAACTTTATTTTCATATCCAGAATAAGTATGTAAAACAAACCATTGTTTCAATGTTTCTTCAGCCATAAATGTTCTCCTATTTTTAAACAAAATAAAAAAACCTCGGTTACAAGGTTTTTCTCTAACAAGACAATATTACCAAAAATTTATTTTTTTTCAAATTATTTAGAAACAAAGTTATTAATTAGAAGCAAGATAAGCGCATCAATAGCAGCAAAGAATATTCCGTACATAAGTGAAGTCATGATAACAGTCCATGAATCACGACGAGTTTCTTTGGCTGTTGGCCAAGTGACAAGTTTCATTTCATCTTTTACACTACCTAAAAATTTAAATAATCTCATTTTATTATTACCCTCAATTACCTTATCTAGTTTCCTTATGCATTGTGTGTTTACCACAGTGCTTACAAAACTTCTTAACTTCTAATCGATCTGTTCGTGCAGGATTCTCAGTTACAGTGTAATTTCTTGAACCGCAAACACTGCAGGCTAATGCTATTTTTCTTAATCCCATAATATCACTCCTACACTTATTAACAAACAATAAGTATAGCCGGGATTGGCACAGTTGTCAATTAGCTAGATAGAGTCGCAATTTCTTTTTACATTTATACAATGCCGAACGAATTTGATTAATACTAGCATCAATATCTTCCATTTTTTGTTGTCCTAATAACATTTTAAAAACTTCAAGTTCAGTATAATTCAGTTGCTTAAAAAATTCTGTTAAATCAATTTTTCTGCTAAAAGTATTGGCACCTTTGTTTGAGCCGACAAACCTACCATCAAAAGCATCAGCAATAACCGTTCCTTCAAAGGAACTAGCCTCTTTATTAATTCTTCTTTTCAATGCCAACTCACGTCGTAATAAACTACGGGCATGATTCTCCAATCTCATCTTATAGAAGTTACCGAACTTTGAACCCTGTTCTCCTTTATAACGAAAACAAGTTTCATGGCACACGATTAGAAATTCTTGTCGCCAGTCATCTTCATCAAAATCTCTGATGAAGTATCGATTCATAATCGATTCTGTGATAGGCAAAAACTTGTGATACAAAATTCTTAAAGCTTCGGAACTATTCTCATACTTCACTTGGTTTACCAATTCTAAATCATCAAAATTATTTTCCATGTTTTTCCCTTTCACACTTAATATTTTAAAAATACACATAAATCCAGTAACTATTAAGCGAACGAATGTTTATTAGACACTTGATTTTTGTGTTATTAGACTGCTTTTATATACTTTTTCATGAAAAGCAAACACGTTTTTACAGAATCTAATAACTTTCATTTTTTAAAATAAACAGGTAGCATGAATTTATTAATTCAAAAGGAGCTCACTATGCGAAAAGTTCTTTTTTATGGGGCAATTAGTCTCGACGGTTACTTAGCCGATAAGCAGGATAATCTTGATTGGTTGTTGAACAGCGACTTACAAGGAAAATCAACTTACGAGGATTTCATTTCTCATGTTGATACTTTAGTAATGGGACACAACACCTACCAAGAAACCAAGAAGATTCTTGACGGTGAACCATTTTATCCAGAACAAAAAATTTTTGTTTTCAGTCACTCTCAAGCTAGTCTCGACGATGCCACTGTAGTCAAAGGTGACGTAGCTAAATTCATCAACCAACAAAAAGAACTTGCGGGGCAAGATCTTTGGATTGTTGGCGGTGGCCCCATCGTTCAACCATTAATTGAGGCTGATTTAATTGACGAATGGCAAATCCAAATTGCTCCGTTCTTGTTAGGAAATGGTAAGCGCTTGTTTGAACCTGGTGACTACTTTAAAAAATTAAAATTAGTCAATACCACTAACCTCGGTGAATTAACTGAATTACATTTTAAGAAATAAAAAAGACAATCCTAAGATTGTCTTTTTATTTTCTTCTGGAATTGAAACCTTGATACATCAGAACACCTGCCGCTACAGATGCATTTAAGCTTTGGACATGTCCGACCATTGGAATCGTCAACATTTGATCCATTTGTTTTTTAACTACTGGCGAAATTCCTTTTCCTTCGTTACCAATGACCAGTCCCACATTGCCTTTGGCATTCCAGTTAGTGAAATCTTCACCATTCATATCAGTTCCGAAGAACCACATGTTTTTCTCTTCTTTAAGTTTCTTAATCGTATTAACTAAGTTGGTTGCTCGAACTACTGGAACATGTTCGATTGCTCCAGTGGAAGTTTTGGCTACCACTGACGTTAACCCTGTCGCGCGATGCTTAGGAATGATAATTCCGTGGACACCAACTGCATCTGCTGTTCGCAAAATTGAACCTAAGTTATGAGGGTCCTCAATACTATCCAATACTAAGACAAACAAATCCTCATTCTTCTTACTTGCTAATTCATAAATATCTTCTAGTTGGGCATATTCATAAGCTGAAATACTAGTGACAACACCTTGATGATTTCCGTTGTCAGTTAAGTTATCCAGTTTGTTCTTAGGCACCTCTTGAATTACTAATTTATTACCTTTAGCAGCTTTGAAGATTCTCGATAGTTGTTCACTATGAAGTTCTTTTTGTAAGAAAACTTTGTTTACTCTTTGACTTGCATCATCGCTATTTAGGATTTCCATAACAGCATGAATGCCAAAAATGAACTCAGCTGTTTCATCACGATTGATATCTTTTTCCATTTTCTCACCTAACTCTTTTTAATTTAAATGATAGTTCTTCGTTGCACCTGCTTCGACTTTTTCAATACACCAATTAGCTAGTTCATCAAGGCGATCATTTTGTTCCATTAATGATAAGTAGCCAAAGACCGCTTCAAACCCTGTTGACATATGGTAAGTCACAATACTGGTATTCTTGGCCTTGGTATTCACGCGAGCGTTACGACCTCTTTTATAAACGGCCAATTCATCCTCAGTCAAAAAATCCTGCTCTTCCATGATCATGATTAAGGCTGCTTGAGCTTTTGCCGAAACATAGTTTGTAGCGTTTTTTTGAAGTGCGTTAACCTTAGTTATTCCCTTACTCAACAAGTATTTTCGGATATACACTTCATACACCGCATCACCCAAGTAAGCTAAAGTTACTCCATTTAATTGTTCATATATATTCATTAATTTTCTTCCTTGTGATAACGAGTTCCATTGGGAGTATCTTCAAGAATAATTCCTTGTGCCTTTAATTCATCACGAATTCGATCACTCTCAGCAAAATTTTTATTTGCTCTGGCAGCATCTCTAGCTGTAATCATTTCTTTAATTTGCGCATCTACATCACTTGCTTCAGTCAACTCAATTCCAAAGACCCCAGTCAAGTCTAATAGTGTTTCCTTCAAGAATTCTAAGTCCCCAACAGCAACTTTGTTTTCTTCAAGATAATTATTGATAATTTTCACTAAATCATAGATAGCAGTGATTCCGTTTTGCACATTGAAGTCGTCATCCATACTTTCGACAAATGCCGACTTAATATCACCAACACTGGTTTTTAGTTCCGGATTCTCAGAACTATCATTAGTGTCGTTTTGTAGACGATAATTTAAATTATTAAAACTAGTTTTAATACGATTTAAGTTTGTTTTGGCATCCTCAATGTTCTCATCAGTATACTGCAAAGGACGACGATAGTGAGTTGTGGCCATAAAGAAACGAATTACTTGAGGATTAACGGTCTTAATCAATTCATGAACCGTAATGAAGTTTCCCAACGACTTGCTCATTTTCTCCGCATCTGCACCAACAGTGACAAATCCATTATGCATCCAATAATTGGCAAACTTCTGTCCGGTCTTAGCTTCACTTTGAGCAATTTCATTTTCATGATGAGGGAATTCCAAATCCTGTCCGCCACCATGAATATCGAAATTATCACCCAATAAATCCGTTGACATTACTGAACATTCTATATGCCAACCCGGACGCCCTTTCCCCCAAGGAGAATCCCAACTAATTTCTTCTGGCTTAGCTGCTTTCCAGAGAGCAAAATCAATGGGATCTTCTTTGATTTTTAATTCTGAGGAAGTAACATGTTGGCTCGCACCTTCTTCAAGGTCATCAATATTTTGTCCAGAAAGTTCTCCATAATTAGCGAACTTTCGGGCACGATAATAAACATCCCCATTAACTTCATAGGCATAATCTTTGGCAATTAAGTCAGCAATAAAATCGATTATCTTAGGAATATATTGAGTAGCACGTGGATTCTTCGTCGCTGGTTGAACATTCAAAGCCTGAGTATCTTCCATGAAAGCAGCAATATATTTATCGGCTAATTCAGGCACAGTAATTCCGTCAGCTTTTGCTTGTTTAATCATTTTGTCATCAACATCAGTGAAGTTAGAAATATAGTTCACTTGATATCCACGATATTCAAAATAACGACGGATGGTATCAAAGGCTACCACTGACCGAGCATTTCCAATGTGGATGTAGTTATAAACAGTAGGACCACAGACATACATTGACACTTGATTAGCAACTTTAGGAACAAAGCGTTCAATTTGATTGGTCATTGTATTGTAGATTTTCATTAACGGTCCTCCTAGACTTGATTCAATGGTTATATTCTAACAAAAAAAACTAGAATTATCTTTGTAAACTTAATCATAAGTTTAAACCGTACTATAAAAGAACAAAATAAAAAGAGTGACTTCTAAGAAGTCACTCTTTTTTATTACACTCTAAAATTGTCCTAATGTATGTTCCAAGTGTTTAATTGCTTTTTCTTTTCCTAGCAACTCAATTGCCTCTGCAATTCCTGGGCCATGCATTGATTGAGTAGTAGCAATTCTAACAGGCATAAATAACTTACGTCCCTTAACGCCACTTTCTTCTTTTGTATCATTAATTGCTTGCATAATTTGAGGTGCGGTAAATCTTTCTAATTCACTCAATTTTGTCTTGAAAATTTCTAGCATTGGTTTAGCATCATCTGCCACCAATTCATCAAGTGCTTCTTGACTGAGAGCTTCTGGTTCTTTCAAGAAGATTGATCCAAATTCTGACATTTGAGCTGTGTAACTCATTTGTTCAGTGAAGAGACTTACCATTTGGCGAATCCATTGAATGGTTTTAGCATCTGGATTCTTTTCAACTAAGCCATCATTAATCAAATCATTCAATGACAAGTCAGTTAAGGTACTCAAGTCAGTCTTTCTAACATATTGGTTATTGACCCACTCAAGTTTCTTTTGATCAAATTTCGCCGGTGACTTACTCAAACGTTTTTCATCAAACATCTTGATTAGTTCTTTACGGTTGAATATTTCATCTTCTCCCACTGGAGACCAACCTAGTAAAGCGATGAAGTTAAACATTGCATCTGGCAAATATCCTAATTCTTTATACTGTTCAATGAATTGAAGAATTGATTCATCACGCTTACTCAACTTCTTACCAGTTTCAGTATTGATGATAAGTGTCATATGACCAAACTTAGGTGCTTGCCAACCGAATGCTTCATAAATCATCAATTGCTTAGGTGTGTTAGCAATATGATCATCACCACGAAGGACATGAGTGATTTCCATTAAATGGTCATCAATTACTACCGCAAAGTTATAAGTAGGCATTCCATCACGTTTTTGGATAACCCAATCGCCACCGATAGTATCAGAATCGAAACTGATATTTCCTTTAACAATGTCGTCAAATTCATAAACAGTGTCAGCAGGAATTCTAAAACGAATTACTGGAGTGATACCAGCGGCTTTTTTCTCAGCTTGAACTTTAGCAATTTCATCATCACTCATACCAGCGTATTCATATTCGTAGTGAGGCATTTCGCTACGAGCTTTTTGTTCTTCACGCATGGCTTCAAGTTCATCTTCGGTCAGATAAGATTCATATGCCAAACCACGTTCCAATAATTCATTGATGTATTTAACATAGATATCTTTTCTTTCTGATTGACGATATGGTCCGAAGTCTCCACCAACATCTGGACCTTCATCCCAATCCATTCCCAACCATTTAAGGTTTTCCAGTTGAGATTTTTCTCCATCAGTTACGTTTCTCTTTGTATCAGTATCCTCAATTCGAATAATGAACTTGCCCTTGTTATGACGAGCAAATAAATAGTTGAATAATGCAGTACGTGCATTACCTATATGTAAATGTCCTGTTGGACTAGGTGCATATCTTACTCTAATTTTGTCAGTCAAAATTAATACTTCCCTTATTTATTTTTTATTGTTCTTTTGATTGTCGTCTTTTTTCCCGTTAATACCTTTAGTTGAATGTTTTGGTTTCGCAAAAATCATTCTACCAGCATCCGTTTGCAAAGCACTGGTTACAATTACTTCTAATTCTTTATCAATAAAGAATTTACCGTCTTCAACTACGACCATGGTTCCATCTTCAAGATACGCCACACCTTGTTGACGTTCGGTACCTTCTTTAATAACTGTAACTTTCATTTCCTCACCAGGAATAACCGTTGGCTTCAAGGTTCTAGCTAATTCGTTAATATTCAGAACTGGAACTTTTTGGAATTCACTAACTTTATTTAAGTTGTAGTCGTTAGTAATAACGATACCATCAATTGTTTTAGCTAATTTCAAGAGTTTCATATCAACTTCAGCAATGGTATCGAAGTCACCTTCATAGCTCTCCATATTGATAGTTTTATCAGCACGCATTGTATTTAAGATATCTAATCCCCGACGTCCACGTTCACGTTTGAGCGCATCGGTTGAATCAGAAATCAATTGTAATTCATGCACCACAAAGTTAGGTACTAAGATAGTTCCTTCAAGAAAACCGGTTTTAGCAATCGCATAAATTCGACCGTCGATAATCACCGAAGTATCAAGAATCTTGTATTGATAGAAGTCTTTCTTCTCTACAGGCTTGATGATTTCGCCAACATCTTCACTTTCGGTTTTTTTACGACTTGTGAATGCTTTGGTCAAATCACCAATTCTTCTTGTTCCCACTCGGAATCCTAAGTATCCAAAAGTTACCATTAAGATGACTGGAATAGCGATACTAAAGATAGGACCTCTCAGACTGTACAAAGGAATTGAAATAATGTTAGCTAAAACTAAACCAACAATTAATCCCAATATTCCAAACACTAAATAACTGGTACTTAATTCGTTTAATCGCTTTTCCACGCGATCGACAATACTGATGATAGGATTGGTAATAATCAATGAAATCAAATAAAAAATGATGGCTCCAATAAGTGCGTTGACGATTCCAAGATTTAGCCATGTGTATGTTAAGTTAAATTGCATCCATAGTAATGGTAGAACTGCAGCTCCAATACCAATTCCTACAAAGACTGTCAAAATTCTAATAACACGTTTTTTCATCTAATATTGTCCTCCTTTCTTTTAAAATATTTTTTTAATAGCTTCTGCAATGGTGCTTACACCAATAATTTCAATTTTAGTATTAGGACTCCATTTATTCAAATTATTTTTAGGAATCATAATCTTTTCAAAACCAAGTTTTTCTGCTTCGGCAACTCGTTGAGAAATTCGATCAACACTTCTAATTTCTCCAGTCAATCCAACTTCGCCGACAAAACAGGTTGATGAGGCAATACCCTGATTTTTATAACTAGAAACAATTGACATCGCTATAGCCAAATCAATTGCCGGTTCATCTAATCTCACACCACCAGTTGCCTTCAAATATGCATCTTGGTTTTGTAATAAGATATTAGCACGTTTTTCTAAAACTGCCATGATTAAGGCTACTTTGTTACTATCCAATCCCGAAGCTGTTCTTTTAGCATTGCCAAAGACTGTTGGACTAATCAAGGCCTGAACTTCAACTAAGATCGGACGAGTTCCTTCCATAGAAACCACTACTGCTGAACCGTTAGCATCTGCTAAACGCTCTTCTAAGAAAATCTCTGAAGGATTATCAACTTGAGCTAACCCTTCTTCTTGCATTTCAAAAACACCAATTTCATTAGTTGAACCAAAACGATTCTTCACCGAACGTAAAATTCGATAACTCTGATGATTGTCACCTTCAAAATACAAAACAGTGTCAACCATGTGTTCCAAAACTTTTGGTCCAGCAATCGCTCCACCTTTAGTAACATGTCCAACAACAAACACGGTAATGTTTTGTTGTTTAGCAATATTCATTAATTCAGCAGTTACCTCCCGAATCTGCGAAACGCTCCCAACAGCTGAGGTAATTTCTGGTTCATCCATCGTTTGAACCGAATCAATAATTAGATAATCAGGATTGAGGTCATTAATTGCATTTCTGATTTCAGACATATCGGTTTGTGGATAGATATAAAGATTATCACCACTAACCTCTAGCCGATCTGCACGCATTTTAATTTGTGAAGCGCTCTCTTCACCAGACACATACAAGACTGTCCCACCAGTCTGTTGAAGTTGCCCTGATACTTGTAGTAAGAGCGTTGACTTTCCAATACCAGGATCGCCACCAATCAACACTAAAGAACCCGGAACAATTCCGCCTCCAAGGACACGGTTTAATTCCGACATACCAGTCTTAACTCGAGTTTCTTCTTGGAAAGTTACTTTTGTAATTGGCTCGGGTTCAATATTTTTCGAATTTTCTCTACGACTTGGCGTTGCCTTTGTGCTTAATGTTTCATCTTGAATTCGTTCTTCAACTAATTGATTCCAAGCACCACAATTAGGACAACGTCCGAGATATTTGGGTGAAACATAACCACAATTTTGACAAACAAATTGGGTTTTAACTTTGGCCAAAAAGATTCCTCCTATTAATTACCAGATGATCCGAAACCACCATCACGAGTAGTTACACCACCAGCATCATCATCTGTTTTTAGATATGTTGTAAAAATACCTTGAGCAATTCGTTCACCTTTTTTCAAATGAACATCGAATGGGAAGTAATTGGCCATTTGTACAAAAATTTCCCCTTCATTCTTATCATTATTGTAGTAATCGGCATCAATGATTCCCATTGAATTAGGAAGCACTAATCCTCTTTTTAAAGGGCTGCTAGAGCGACTAACTAACATTAAAACTTCGTCTTCTTGCATGTATGCTTTTAGTCCTGTTGGTACTAGGACTGGTTTTAATTCTTTTTGAGCTTCTTCTTTGATCTTTTCATCCTTAAAGATTGCAGTCTGAGCTGAGTAAATGAATTGAGCAACTTTGCTTTTCCAAATTGAAGGAACAACAAAATCTTCTGCACATTCAATATCATAACCAGCTGCTGCCTTGGTTTGTCTCACTGGCAAATTAATTCCAGCATCTTGGAACTTTGAAACGACTTCAAAACCTCTTTTTTTCATAAATTAGACTCTCCTAAATATATTGTTTAAATGATACCATTTTTTAGATTTTATTTCGTCATTTATCAAATGACTTTTTAAATTATTTTAGTTACTATTAATAAGTACGCAATTAAAAATAGAAACGAGGCAATCAAAATGAATTTTGATGAACAGAATCATCGTTTTTATATAGAAGAAAATGATCAGTTAATCGGTGAAATTACTTTTACACCGATTAATGATAGTAACGTCATTAGTATTGATCATACTTTTGTTGAAGAAGACCATCGTGGTCATGGACTGGCACGTCAGCTTGTGCAAACTGTTATTGATTATGCCAAGGAAAACAATCTCAAGATCTTGCCAATTTGTCCTTATGCAAAGAAGGTTTTCGACAACGAACCAGATATTCGTGATATTTTAGAATCTAAATACTTACAAAACTTAACTAATAAGGAGCTCAATCATGGATCAAAATGAATTAAAAAAAGCTGCTGGTATTCGCTCAGTTGATTTTATTAAAGACGGAATGACTGTTGGACTTGGAACTGGATCAACTGTCTTCTTCATGGTCGAAGAACTTGGACGTCGCGTTCAGGAAGAAGGATTGAACGTTCAATGTGTCACAACTTCAGATCGCACATGGGATCAAGCAGTCAATCTAGGCATTAAGATGTTAGATGTGAATGACGTCGACCATATCGATATAACGATTGATGGAGCGGATGAAATTGACGACAATTATCAAGGCATCAAAGGTGGCGGCGCCGCTCATTTAAAGGAGAAGATCGTTGCCTTGAATTCTAAACAAGTAGTATGGATTGTTGACCAAAGTAAAATCGTTCATACTTTAGGCAAATTCCCACTTCCTACTGAAGTCATTCCTTTTGGAAGTCAAAAAACTTTTGACCTATTAGAAAAAGAAGGACTTAGTCCTAAATTTAGAACTGATGACCAAGGTGAATTAGTGAAGACTGACTCCAATAACTTGGTTATTGATTTGTACTTAAATGAAATCAAACATCCCCATTTACTCGCTAAATATCTAGATGGAATTACCGGCATTGTTGAACACGGACTCTTCCTCGACATGGTTAACACCGTTGTTATTGGTAATGAACAAGCTCCTAAAGTAATCGAAAACATTCGTTAAAGATTAGATTTTTTTTAATAATAGGAGTATCATGTCTTATTAATCAAGCAAATAAGGAGTGTACCTATGGAAATAACAAATGAATTACTCAAACGTTTTGATAAAGACGTTCAAGAAACACCTGCTTCAGCAACACTTAAAAACGCTGTAGCAACTAACGGAATCAACAAATCAAGTGAAACACTGGCTTCAAAAATTGCTATGAATCCAACTTTTTCAGTTGAATTAGAAACTGGTTCTGTAACTGATCAAATGAAATCAGGATTATGCTGGGTCTTCGCCGCACTTAATACCTTGCGTCACCCTCTTCAAGCAGATTTCAAAATTAAAGACTTCGAATTATCACAAGGATATCTTCTATTTTGGGATAAATTGGAAAAATCTAATTTCTTCTTTGAAAATGTTTTGAACACTGCTGTATTACCAGTTGGTGATCGTAAAGTTGACTTCTTAATGACTACACCTCAACAAGATGGTGGCCAATGGGATATGATTTGTGCTTTAGTTGAGAAGTACGGTCTAGTTCCTAAGTCAGTAATGCCTGATACTTTCAGTCGTCAAAATTCATCCGAACTAAACGACGTTCTCAATAAGAAATTACGCAAAGATGCAATTGTTTTGAGAAAATTAGTAGCTGACAATGCTCCTGAAAGTGAAATCAATCAAGCTAAGGAAAACATGCTTAGTGAAGTTTATCGTATTTTGGTTTATACAGTTGGTACTCCTCCAACAAGTTTTGATTGGTCATACCGTGATGACGATAAGAAATTCCATGAAGAGAAAAATATTACTCCGCAAGATTTCTTTAAAAAGTATATTAACTGGGACTTGAGCGACTATGTTTCATTAATTAACTCACCTACCGATGACAAACCTTACAATCATTTATATACAGTCGAAATGTTGGGCAATGTTGTTGGCGGTCGCCAAGTTAGACATTTAAACCTTGATATCGACACCTTCAAATCTCTAGCTATTAAACAATTAGAAGCCGGAGAATCAATCTGGTTCGGTAGTGATGTTGGACAAAGTTCAGATACAAAACTGGGAATCATGGATACAAAAATTCATGATATCAACGGACTATTTGCTGCTGACTTCCAAATGACAAAAGCTGAACGTCTTGATTATGCTGAAAGTTTGATGACTCACGCAATGGTTATCACTGGAGTTAACCTTGAAGATGGCAAACCAACTAAATGGAAGGTTGAAAATTCTTGGGGTGAAAAAGTTGGAACAAAAGGATACTTTGTCATGAGTGATGATTGGTTTGATCAATACACTTATCAAATCGTTATTAATAAGAAGTATCTTCCTGAAAATCTTAAGAAGATTATTCAAGATGAATATGATCAACCTAAAGTTCTAGCTCCATGGGATCCAATGGGTGCACTTGCTTAATTTAAAAACCAAATAAAGAACACTTTTGAGTTAATTTTCTTAAAAGTGTTCTTTTAATTTAGCCAAACAAAATAGTATTTTAATTGCTTTAATAACTAAATTAAACTGTTATAATAGCTCTTAGATAATTTATGAATAGCAAGGAAAAATTATGTCAACAGATAAAAGAAATTTAGACATTGCAATGAAGAAAAAATTGCATAATAAATTAAGCGTTGCTGGTTTTCTAATCGCGCTTGGTGTGGTTTACGGTGATATCGGAACTTCACCACTTTATGTTATGAAAACAATCATTAGTGAAAATGGTGGACTTCAAACCATTTCCACTGATTTTATCTTGGGTATCGTTTCATTAATTTTTTGGACCTTGACGATTGTTACAACGGTTAAGTATGTTTTGATTGCGCTTCGTGCTGATAATAACGGTGAAGGTGGAATCTTTGCACTTTATACTTTGGTTAGAAAACGCGGTAAATGGTTAATTGTGCCCGCCATGATTGGTGGAGCTACTTTCTTAGCTGACGGTATGATGACCCCTGCTGTTACTGTCACCACTGCAATTGAAGAATTGAAAGGAATGGCCTTCTTTAATAATGCCGTTCCAATTACAACTCAGAACCAAGTTATTATCATTACTGTAGTTATTCTCTCAATTCTTTTCTTCATTCAAAAATTTGGAACTGAATTAATTGGTAAAGCCTTCGGTCCAATCATGATGATTTGGTTTGGTTTCTTAGGATTGATCGGTTTATATAACTTTTCCTTCGACCTTTCCTTCATTCGTGCCTTGAACCCTTACTACGCTATTCAACTTCTAATGAGTCCCCAAAACATTCATGGGCTTTTCATCCTTGGTAGTATTTTCCTAGCCACAACTGGTGCTGAAGCATTGTATTCAGATATGGGACACGTTGGTCGTGGAAACATCTACGGATCATGGCCCTTCGTTAAAGTATGTTTACTACTTAATTACCTTGGACAAGGTGTTTGGTTAAATCGAGTGAAAGATAATCACAACATTATCAACATGGATGCAATGAATCCATTCTTCCAAGCTATTCCTGAACCCTTGAGAATTACCTCGGTTCTGCTAGCAACGGCAGCTGCAATCATCGCTTCTCAAGCCTTGATTTCTGGTTCATATACCTTAGTTTCTGAAGCAATTAAATTAAAGATTTTCCCACGTTTGAAGACATTTTATCCAACTAATTTCAAAGGACAATTATACATTCCAACTGTAAATAATATCCTTTGGATTGCTTGTATCTTCATCGTCTTCTTCTTCAAAACTTCAACCAGAATGTCGATGGTTTATGGTCTAGAAATTACGATTACAATGTTAATGACCACAATTCTGTTATACCAATGGTTATTATCACGAGAGAATCTAAGCAAAATTATCTCAACTGTTATTGTTTCATTCTTCTTCTTTATTGAGATTATTTTCTTCGCTACTAACTCCGTGAAATTCCTTCATGGTGCATACATTACGATGTCTATTGCCTTTGCCTTGATTTTCATTATGTTCACCTGGCTATATGGCGACTACCTCAAAGACAACAACTCATTCCGTCGTCATTACGTCTCGTTGCTAGCATTTAAAAAACAACTTCATGATCTGCAAGAAGACGATAATATTCCACTATACACTGAAAACTTGGTCTATCTAACTAAAGTTCGTGAAGGCTTCAAGATTAGAAAGAACATTATCTATTCTATTCTTGATAAACGACCAAAACGTGCTCGTATCTATTGGTTCGTAACTGTTAATGTTACTGATGAACCTTACACCGCTGCTTACAGTGTTGATACATTTGGCACTGATTATATGGTCAACGTGCAACTCTACTTAGGATTCAGAGTTGATCAAAAGGTCAACGTCTTCTTACGTCAAATCGTTAATGATATGATGATTAATGGTGAGTTAAAACCACAACCGCAAAAATATACTACGATTCCTGACCGTCAAGTTGGTGACTTCTCCTTTGTTCTTATCAAAGAAGTTCTCTCACCTGAGACTCAGGTCAACTGGTTTAACAAATTCATAGTTGGTACAAGATTGAAACTTCAAAAATTCATTTCACCAGCTAACTGGTTTGGTCTTTCCTACAGTGATGTTGTAGAAGAACGGGTTCCATTAGTTGTTGGTCGTTTGGCCGTCGAACGTTTCCGACTCACTCGAGTTAATGAAACCGAAGCTGACGATCTTGATATCGAAAAAGAAATTGATATTAATGATGATGAAGAATAACAAAAAGAGGATATACAATGTATATCCTCTTTTTGTTATTTTAATTTCATATGTAGTGTCGGATATGGCTGTCCCTCATCATCAACTTCTGATCTACTTGAGACCTCAAAACCATTCGCCTGATAAAACTTAAGAGCTCGTGGATTGTCTTCATTAACATCTAGAGTTTTAACGCCAAAGTTATCAACTAATTGTTTAATTATTAGATGACCATACCCCTTGCCAATACTGTCAGAATCTAAAAATAACATATCTAAGTTACTGTCTTTAATTCCAGAAAAGCCAATAATCTTATCTTCATCAATCCACAGCATAACTTCTGCTCTAGGAAAATAAGTTAAGATTTTCTCTTTTAATTCGGCACGATATGAATCACTCAAAAAATCATGAGTTGCGATAACTGATCGTTCCCAAATATCCGCTAAGGTAGCATAATCACTTCTTTCAGCAATTCTATAGTTCATTATTATTTCCTATCAATTAATTTCAATTTATCATCAAACTCATAAATAATTGGCTGAGCATTGTCTACTTCTACGCCATCAATATCTTCATCAGAAATATCTTCTATGTATTTGATTAGAGCTCGAATTGTACTACCATGAGCTACAATCATTTGATTCTTTTGGTCTAATAATCGTGGTGCAATCACATCTTGAAAATAAGGAATTAATCGCTTGGTTGCATCTTCCAAACTTTCACCAACCGGCATAGATTTAATATCTAGATATTTGTACATCTTTTCAGTTTCATCAGGTCGTCCAAGTAATGGTGGTCGTTTCTTATAACTGCGTCGCCATAAGGCAACTTCGTGCTTCCCATATTTTTCACGAGTGTAATCTTTGTTTAACCCCCGTAACGCCCCGTAATGACGTTCATTTAGTCGCCAAGATTTAGTTAAAGGTTTTGCCAAATCATCCAATTCTTCTTGAATAATATATGACGTCTTAATTGCTCGGCTAAGCAATGATGTGTGATACTCAGCTATCTGATCATGAAAGCTATTTGAAAGCAACTGACCGGCTATTTTGGCTTGATTTTCGCCCTTTGGTGTTAAGGGACTATCTGTCCAACCTGTATAAATATTTTCTTCATTGGCCACACTTTGACCGTGTCTAACTAAAATTAATGAAACCATTACAATATCCCTTGAGGTACATAGTTTTGAAGCATGTTTACACATTGCTATCTGAAGCGCGTTCTAACCGTTATTTGTCACGCTCTATTTGATCATTGGTTCTTCTAATCCTTTTTTACATTCCACCTGCAAAGTGACGTGGCCAATGTTATATTTCTCTTTTAAAAGTGATCCCACTTTGTCATATATTTCTTCAATGTCGATTACTTTTTTACTTTGGTCAACATTAATGTGGGCATCGAAGTTAATACTATTCTCATCAATCATCCATAAATGAGCATGATGGACACCCTTAATTTCTGGAATTGTTTTTATTGTTTCTTTAACTTCGTCTAAATCAATTTTGGGTCCAGCTTCCATCAAAATATTGACTGTCTCTTTAACTACCCCAAATGACTCCTTCATAATCCACAAAGCAACAAGTATTGTAATTAGTGGATCAACCCAGTTCCAATGAAATAGTTGTACGAAGATGGCAGCAGCTACAACCCCAACAGAAGATACTGTATCAGAAAGCATATGCAGCATAGTAGCCTTGATATTCAAATTGTTTTTGGAATCTTTAAGTAGGACCAGCATTGAAATACCATTAGCAATTAAACCAATAATTGCCACTGTCATCATTAAACCACCATCAATTTCTTGAGGTTCACTGATACGTTTAATACTTTCAATAACCAATAAAACCGTGATGGCAATCAATACACTGGCATTGATAAATGCCGCTAAGATTTCGGCACGCTTATATCCAAAGGTCTTATTCGAATTGCTAGCTTTTTTCCCAATTACATGGGCAATATATGAGATAACAATTGAAATTGTATCTTGTAGATTATGAACAGCATCAGATAACAAACTTAGAGAACCAGAAAAAATTCCACCCAAAAACTCAAGTGCTGTAATCACAGCATTTAAGATTGTCACATAGAAGAATTTCTTTCCGGTTATATCGTGATTATCTTCCATCTTTTCTCCTCTTTTCTAGCTTCATTGTACCAAAGTAACAAACAAAAAGCAGTTAGACTATTGTCTAACTGCTTATTTTTAGCGGTTTACTTTTGTATCAATTTTAATTGGTTTATGAATATCCATGGAATCGGAGTAAGAGCGGAAGATATAATGCTTCATTCCTTCTTTTGCTTCTCGTTTGGAAACATTGTGGCAAATACGTTTTTTGACAATTTGTTTGCCTTCAATATTTCTGAAACTACAGGTTACTTCATAATCTCTTGCACTATCAAAGAAAAGCACTCTTTTTTCCTCCTGGGAATTCCCTTTTATTTTTTTCAACCAGATAGTTATACCACGTTCAAAAAGAGTTAGCAATACCTTTGCTTAAAATAATTTGATCTTTTTTTGTAATATTTATTTACGGTTAAAAATCCCTTTAATACCGCGGCCTAAGACTTGGAAAAATCCAAGTGATTTAACGATTTTATCAGGCCCTAAATATTTCCGAATAGCACGTAATGTCTTCTTATTGTCTCGAGTTGAAAATGTCAAAGTACCATTCTTTTTAGTCATAAATCCGAAACGCGGAATGTAACGCCCACCAAACAAAACAGAGACCGCCACTTTATCAACTTCTGCCCACGGAATTTGCACAAAATCCTTTGGATCTTTGTCATTAAAAAATTCAAATCCACGGTCACCAACAACAATAAATCCATAACTAGAAAATCCTAGAAATGAAGTAGCTTTTATTTCTAATTCAACTTCTTTATTAATTGATCCAACCATTATTACTTAGCTCCAATTCATTCTTCATCAATGAATCTATTATAACAAAAAAAGCCTTTAAAAAGGCTTTTTCTATCTTTTATTTATGCTAGGTCTTCACCATTAGAAGCGATAACTTTTTTATACCATTCAAATGAATCTTTTTTCATTCGTTTCAAGCTACCATTACCTTCATTATCACGATCAACGTAGATGTAGCCGTAACGTTTTGCCATTTCACCAGTTCCTGCACTGATTAAATCAATACATCCCCAGCTAGTGTAGCCTAGACATTCAACACCATCTTCAATTGCATTACCCATTTCTTCAATATTATCTCTTAAATATTCAATTCGATAATCATCATGGATCTTGCCATCTTCAGTGACAGTATCTTTAGCACCCAAGCCGTTTTCTACAATAAATAGTGGTTTTTGGTAACGATCATAGAGATCATTCATTGTTACACGCATACCTAAGGCATCAGTTTGCCAACCCCACTCACTAGTTTTTAGATATGGATTCTTCAATGATGGGAAAACATTCCCTTCAGTTTCTGCCATTTTTTCAGGATCTGCACTAGTCATTTTTGAAGCATAGTAACTGAATGAAATAAAATCAACTGTATATTTACGAAGAATATCTTCATCATCAGCTTCCATCTTCAAATTAATATTTTCTTTTTTGAACATACTCTTAGCATAATTTGGATAGTAGCCACGAGATTGAACATCAACAAAGAAATATCCTTCACGATCAATTTTCATTGCCGCAAAAACATCCTCAGGATTTGGTGTAGCTGGATAAGTTTTACCAGCAGCTAGCATACATCCAATTTGGAAATCCGGATTGATTTCATGTGCCAATTTAGTTGCAAGTGAAGAAGCAACTAATTGATGATGCGCAGCTTGATATTGTAATTGCTTCGGATTGCTTGATTGAGTAACATCCATTCCGCCACCTAAGAAAGGTAAGTGCAAAATCATATTGATCTCATTGAATGTTAACCAATACTTCACAACGTCTTTATAACGTTTGAATAGCACTTCACAGAAGTTAAGATAATAATCAATCAAGACACGATCAGTCCATCCATTACATTTATCTAGTAAGGCTAGCGGTGTATCAAAGTGATTAATGGTTACTAAAGGTTCAATATTGTATTTCTTACATTCTGCAAAAACTTTGTCATAGAATTCTAATCCAGCTTCATTAGGCGTTTGTTCATCACCATTTGGAAAAATTCTAGGCCAACTAATTGAAAGTCGGTAAACTTTGAAGCCCATTTCTGCGAATAGTTTAATATCTTCTTGATAATGATGGAAGTGATCAATTGATTCATGACTAGGATAGAATCCATAATCTGTCTCAACAGCTTTCTTAGGATTCAACAGTGCGTCCATTCTTCCATTAGGTCCAGTTGGTAGGACATCAACTAATGACATTCCTTTACCATCTTCTTGATAAGCACCTTCACATTGATTAGCAGCAGTAGCGCCACCCCATAAGAAATCTTTTGGAAATTTTGATGTCATAATATAATGTTCTCCTTAGTTTTATTTTAGTTCTAGAATTTCATCGCCAACTTTAATTGCACCACTATTTTTTAATGGTTCAACAACTTGGTAATCCTTGAAGTTAGTTACTACAATCGGTGTTTCCATGTCGTAACCAGCTTTTTGAATTTCTTCTAAATCAAAACTGATTAGTAATTGACCTTTTTTAACTTCGTCATCTTTTTTTACATGAGTTTCAAAGAATTTACCGTCAAGTTGAACAGTATCCATTCCTAAGTGAACCATAATTTGAGCACCGTTACTAGTTGAAATCCCAATTGCATGACCAGTTGGGAAAATCATTTCAACTTTACCATCAGCAGGAGCATAAAGATTTCCGTCAGCAGGTTGGATAGCAATTCCAGGTCCCATTGCTTTTGAAGCAAATACTTCATCTTTTACTTTTTCTAATGGAATTATTTCACCATTTAATGGACTACTAATATCTTCAAGAACTGAAAGGTTCTCTGTATCTAAATCGTCAACTTCTTCTGTATCAACAGCCACATTTCCAGCAGGAGTAGCAACTGCAACTTTTTCTTCAACTAAATCTTCTTTAGAAATACCAAACATTAAGGTAAGAACTAAACCAACGATGAATCCGATGAGAGCACCAATGATAGTTCCCCAGAATGGCATGCCGATACCACCATTAGGATTGATGTATGAAGGAAGAGCGAAAACTCCCATACCACCCATTTGATAACCTTTTGAACCAAACATTCCGATAATTGCACCACCTAAGGCACCACCAATACAACTGATGATAAATGGTTTTCTACGTGGAAGAGTAATACCGTAAATAGCTGGTTCGGTAATTCCAAAGATACCAGTAATGAAAGCTGAGATTCCTAAACCTCTAAGTTTCTCATTCTTAGTTCTCATCGTAATAGCTAGAACCGCACCAATTTGAGCCCATGAACATGCAAATGTTAACACTAACATTGGATCAGCCCCTGATGCCATATTAAGAATAGCGATAGGAATAAGTCCCCAATGTAACCCAAACATAACTAATACTTGCCATAGTCCACCAATTACAAGACCGGCTAAAATTGGACTGAAGTTGATCAAGGCAATACTTGCAGCACCAACCGCATTACTTGCCCAAGTTGAGATAGGTCCGATTACTAGTAAAGTAACAGGAATTGAAATCAACAAGTTTGTGAAAGGAACAAGGAAAACTTTTGTAGATTCCGGAATATACTTTTCAGTTAATTTATTAACTTTTGAAGCAAACCAAACTGCCAAGATTATTGGAATAACCGATGAAGTGTAGTTCATCATAATTACTGGTATTCCTAAGAATGTATCGTAAACAGGTGAAGCAAAAATTGATCCTGCAAACAATGTAAATAATGGCTTAGCTCCTCCAGCTGCTAAAGTAGCTGGATTCATACCAACAATTGTTGGATACACTAAGGTTGCACCCAGAACCATTCCCAAGAATGGGCTGACTTTGAATTTCAAACTGGCTGTATAACCTAACATAACTGGTAAGAAGTAGAAGAACGAATCACCTAATGCGTTAAGAATTAGATATGTTCCACTCTTGTCTGATAACCAACCCATGCTCAAACATAATGCAGCTAAACCTTTAATCATACCGGTAGCTGCCATGTAGCCTAACGCTGGCGCAAAAATTCCGGAAATTAAATCAACAAATCGATCAAGTAGGCTCCCTGTAGCCTCATCAGAACTTGCTTCTTGTTCATCCATTCCTAATTCACTTAAAACTGCTTTATAAACATCGGCAACTTTGTTACCAATAACAACTTGATATTGTCCACCAGATTGAACTACGGTTACAATACCGTCTGTATCTTTTAAGACGTCTGTCTTTGCTTTGTCATCGTCTTTCAACTTAAATCTCAATCTAGTTGTACAATGAACCACACTATTAACGTTTTTGCGTCCGCCAACGCCGTCGACAATTATTTTTGCGATTTCTTCGTATGCCATATTCTTCCTCTTTCCAAAATAAAAACCCAAACACAAAGAGAGTCTTCGTCTCTTCGTATTTGGGTTAATGCCCGCTTTTGCGGTAACACACCTATTTTGTCTATTTTTTATGTGTAACTCTAAAGATATGTAACGAGAGATAAACTTTCTCATCAGGTGTCAACTGCCAATGTTCAGTTTTCTCTAGAAAATCAGTAATGATTTCTACTGTTTCATATGCTTTAGGATATTTCATCTGCATCAAGGATGCAAAACCTGGATCTAGATCATCTGCTGTTACTTCTTCACTATTTAAGTGACGTAAGATAAACATATGTAAGTGAGCAATAAATCGACTGTAATTAAATGATTTAGTGTCGATTACTTCACCATATTGATACTGAGTTATTTCAACTATGTGGTTGATTAATTCAGTGATATAAATCGTATCTTGCATCTCTTCGTTGTCAGAAGCGGCGTTTAGAAAATGATAAGTGAAAAATATTGCTTCACCCTTATCCAATTCTATTTCTAGATTCTTCTCCACTATTTCCAATGAATCTAGTGCGACTTGATACTCCTTAGGGTACATATTACTAATACTCCAATTAATCGCACCATCTATCATTTCGACCTTTTGCTGAGCGCGCTTTACAGCAAAGTCTACGTGATCGGCAAGTGTTAAATACTGGTAATCGTCAAAAGTGATTTTTAGAGATTCTTCAGCATGTTTAATAATTTCATTAACTGTCTGTAAAACTTCTGAAGGAATTTCTATTAAGGTTTTTAATTCACTATTGGTATCGTCATCGGCTTTATAGCGATACTCGATTTTGTCTTCATCAACTTCTTGTCCTGATTTTTTCCCAAAACCAACGCCATTCCCAACTACGACGAACTCCCGATCCTTATCATCTCTGACTAAGGCAGCATTATTATTAAAATTCTTAATAAATTTCACTTCTTAGATTTGCCTCCTTTCAGTCAAACAAAAAACCCACCAATTTGTATACAAATATATTGTACAACTAATTAGTAGGTTTATGCCTGATCGAATCAGTAACACACTTGCTTAATTAAAAATATATACTTAATTGTAAACGTTGTCAATAAGAAAATAATAAAAGACTTCGAAATACTTCGAAGTCTTTTATCTAAATAAATTCTTAAATTACATTACATTAAGTACGTGTAATCCAACACCAAGGATGAATAATCCGAAGATGATAAGAATAGGTGAAACTTTCTTTCTTAGTAGCCACATGCAAGCTAGAGTCAATAGCAATCCAGCAAGTCCTGGAATTAATTGATCTAAGTTATCTTGTAAAGTAGTTACTTTAACATTTGACATTGATAGTCCTTGAGCTTGTTGTTCAAGAGCTTGTTTAATTCCTTGTCCACCTGAAGGTAGTTTATCCCAATGTATGTAAGCTTTTGGATCTTTCAAAGGAATCTCAGCAATAACTGGGGTGAACTTAATCGATACCCAACGGTTAACTAAGGCGCCTAAAATAAACATACCTAAAATTGAAGCACCTTTAGTGATGTCTTGTAACAATCCACCAGAAAGGTCATCAGTAATTTTTGAACCAGCTTTGTAACCAAATTCTTGTGTGTACCACATGAATGCCATACGAATTGCGTTCCAGGCAACGAAATAAATAATTGGTCCCATGATGTTTCCAGCCATAGCAAGTGAAGCTGCCAAAGCACCAATAATAGGTTTAACTGTAAACCAGAACACAGGGTCACCGATACCAGCCAAAGGACCCATCATACCAATTTTAACACCTTGAATAGTAACATCATCAACAGGTGCACCGTTAGCACGTTCTTCTTCAAGAGCCAATGTAACACCAATAACTGGTGATGCTAAGTATGGATGAGTATTAAAGAATTCCAAATGTCTTTGTAGAGCTGAGGCACGGTCTTCTTTAGTTGTATAAAGTTTTTTAAGGGCTGGGATTAATGAGTAAGCCCAACCACCGTTTTGCATACGTTCATAGTTCCATGATCCTTGAAGGAAAGTTGAACGCCACCAAACGGACAAACGATCTTTTTTAGTTAATTTAATTTGATCTGCCATTATTTTGTCTTCCTCCTTCTAGTAATTGTCTATGACATCGCCGACTGGGTCACCAGTATTGCCGCCGCCATTGTTTCCTGATCCACCTGATTTTGATAAAGCAAGATAGATAAGAGCTAATGAGACACCAATAGCACCAAGTCCGATAAGAGTAATTTGTGAGACAGTTGCTAGGACAAAACCAATAGCAAAGAATGGCCATACTTCACGACTTGCCATCATGTTGATAACCATAGCATAACCTACGGCAACAACCATTCCACCACCAATAGCTAATCCGTCTGTCAACCATGCTGGCATTTGGTTTAGAAGATCTCTAACGGGTCCTGAACCAACAGCTAAAATTAAACCAGCTGGAATAGCAATACGTAAACCTTGCATACAGATAGCAACAATTTGCCAAAAATCAATCATTTTAAAGTTACCTTCTTTAGCAGAAGCATCCATAAAATGAACGATAGCAGTAGCTAATGTACGAACAAGAATTGTTAATAACAATCCTGCAACAGCTAAAGGTACAGCGATAGCGATAGCTGAAGAAACACCTTTTTCACCTTGTCCACCAAGAACTAAGATGATAGCTGAAGCAACTGAAGCTAAAGCAGCATCAGGGGCAACAGCAGCACCAATGTTTGCCCATCCAAGAGCGATCATTTGAAGTGTACCACCTAGAATAAGACAAGGAACTAAATTACCTGTAACTAAACCGATCAAAGTACATGCAATAACTGGTTGATGGAAATGGAATTGATCCAAGATACCTTCCATACCAGCCATAAATGCAACAACTAAGATCAAAATAACTTGAACAAAATTAGGAACCATAGTTATTAATCCTCCGTTTTCTTAATGACTATTTTGTTTTATCGATTTCTTCTTGAGCTTTTTTAAGAATTGCATCCATATTGTCTTTTGAATCATTAGGAACTTTACGTACATCAAAACTGATGCCGTCTTTTTCTAATTTAGCAAAAGTATCAATATCATCTTGGTCAAAAGCCAAAACCTTATTAGGTTGAACTTTACCAGTTGAATGTGCCATTGAACCAACATTAACTTCTTTCAATGGAACACCACCTTCAACAGCTCTTAAAACATCTTGTGGTGTTTCGAATAATAGCATTACTTTTTGGCCACCAAAATGTTTGTCATCTTGGGCCAATTTAATCATTTGTTCTACAGGAACAACGTGAGCTTTAACTCCAACAGGTGCAGCTTGTTGAATCAAACTCTTTCTAAGTTCATCTCTAGCAACATCATCAGAAACAACAATAATACGAGTTGGTTGAGTTGACTTTGTCCATGCAGTAGCAACTTGACCGTGTAGCAATCTAGTATCAATACGAGCAAGCACGTATTGCATCTTACCTGGAGCACCAGCGTTTGCTGTAGCATTAGAACTTGTTTCAGCTTTAGGTGCCTTGTCCAAAGTTTCAGGTTTAACCTTAACCCCTTCTCTTCCAGCGCCGATAATTGCTGTAGCAATTTCTTGTGCAGAATCCATCGACATTCTTGCAGAGTATGCTTCGATAAGCATTGGTAAGTTAAGACCTGTAACAATTGCCCAGTCATCTTTGTGCTCTTCGAATAAATTGTTTGATTGATTAAAAGGTGAACCACCCCATAGATCAACCAAGAATAGCACTTGATCACTGGAACTTAGATTCTTAACTGCTTCTTCCAAATGAGCCTTCAAATCATCAGGACCTTCATTTGGCATGAATGTAACAGTTTGTACATCTTCTTGTTCGCCAAAAATCATTGAACCGGATTGTTTGATTCCTTCGGCAAATTGACCATGGCTCGCAATAATAATTCCAACCATTACAAAACCTCCCTTGTGTATTTTTGGCTTCAAATTTAACCAAAAATTGATTTTTCTGAAACCGATTCCCTAGCTTACATATCAAATCTGGGAACGTTTTTAATTATAAACTAGTTCAAAATAAAAGACCACAATTTTAAGTCGTGATCTTGAAATTTGTTCCCACAAAAGATAGGGGGTATTTATTATAGGAAGCTTAATAATTTTTTAAGTCTAAAGATATGTTTTTTAGCAATTCACTAAGTTGATTATTAGGATGCTCTTTTCTGAATTTCAAGGGACTTTGACCTACTTCTTTTTTGAATAAAGTACTAAAATATGCCGGGTTGTTAATTCCAACTTGCTTAGCAACCTCTGGGATTGTTAAAGTGGAAGTCTTCAGAAGCTTCTTACTTTTAGAGATTCGAATTTTTATTAATTCATCTAACGGAGTATTTCCAGTTGTCTCTTTGAACTTGTGATGTAGATAATATGGTGCTCCGTGTGCCATCTTGGCTATTGATTCTAAATTAAGATCTTTTTGATAATTTAATTTCACAATATTCTTTACTTCTTTGGCCCAATCTTCATCAGTGGCAACATCCCCCATTGGACGACATTTCTTACATGGTAAGTATCCATTATTTCTAGCCTCTTGGGCATTATCAAATAATTCAATAGCTTCTTTTTGTTCAACTTCATACTGACAAGAAGGTACACAAAAAATCTTTGAATCTTTTAATCCGTAAACAAATTGACTATCATACTCTTTGTTATTTTCTTGAATGGCTTGCCATCTTTTTTCAGTTAAACGATGTTGTGACATATTTTTTCCTCAGTAAGATATAATATAACTATCTTATGACTTTTTCATAGAAAAAGCCAGATTTCAAAAAAACGTAAGATATCCTTAAAAGTTAATGAGGTATTAATAATGCAAGTTTTTTACGACAATATTGTTCATAATAATGACTGTTTCTACTATGCTTATACAAATAATGGTCTTTGTTTTATTGGAACTCCGAACAAAGATTTTTCAGAAATTAAGCAATTTATTTCTGACGCTGAATTTTCTGAGCAAAAGAATTCACAGCTTAGAGGAACTCTACTAAATTATCTTGATGGCAAATCAAAAGGTTTCAATGTCGATCTCGACTTAAGTTGGGCAACTTCTTTCCAAAAGTCTGTCTATCAACAATTACAAAAAGTTAAGTACGGACAAACAGTTACTTATGAAGAGCTAGCAAGTAATTTAGGAAAACCAACCGCCACCAGAGCAGTCGCCAGTGCAGTTGCCAAGAATCCAATTTTATTTGTCATCCCATGTCATCGAGTAATTCGAAAAGATGGATCTCTTGGTGGATTTAGAGCTGGATTACCACTAAAACAAGCACTTCTAGATTTAGAAGCAAGCAAATAATTAATTACAAAAGTTGCCACTAATTCTAGAATTTGCTAAGATATTTTTAACAAGCCACCGGGCATTGATAACTTCTTTAGGTCTAAGTAGAAGTTATTGATGTCCTTTTTTATTTACAGAGGAGGAATTTCTTATGGCCTGGATTTATTTAATGATTGCTGGTGTGAGTGAAGTTTGGTGGGCAACCACGATGAAGCTTAGCCACGGATTCTCTAAACTGAATTTTTCAATTTTGACGGTTGTTGGAATGATTGTCAGTTTCTATTTTTTGATTAAAGCTTCCAAAGTATTACCACTCAGTTTGGCATACCCAATCTGGACCGGAGTTGGTGCAGTGGGCTCTATTATTATTGGTGTAATTTTATTTAGAGAACAGATTGCACCTCTTACTTGGTTATTCATTGCTCTACTATTAATTGGAATTATCGGTATTAAGGCAACTAGTGGTCATTAAAAAAACATCTGCTGTAATTAGCAGATGTTTTTTATCATGATTTTGTCTATCTGTATTTTTTCACCAATTTTAAATTGATGTTGGGTTAATTCAACAAATCCTTGCTTGTTATAGAAGTTCAAAGCCTTTTCGTTATGGCTCCACACTCCCAACCAAATTGCCTGTTTATGATTTTCCTTGGCAATACTCAAAGCCTTATCAAACAACTTTTGACCCAGCCCTAAATGTTGAAATTTTTGTTGAATATAAATTCTTTGCAATTCCATATTATCAGCACTAAAATCTTCAGTTTGTGCCTGATCGAAGTTAACTTTCAAATATCCAGCAATTTCTTCTTGATAATAAATAAAGTAAAATTGTGAATCTTGATTTTGCAATTCTGCTGATAGTTTTGCTTCATTAAAAGCCTGATTCAAATACTCTGCCAAATTTTCTGGTGAATTAAATGGTGCGAAGGTTTCTTGAAAAGTCTGGCGGCTTATCTGCTGCAAGTCAGCTAGTGATGATAGATCACAACGTTTAATAGTAATCATGTCATTCTTCTCATACTCTCTTTATTTACTACAAATATAACAAAAAGAAAGTATTACTCAACCACTGTTTTTTGTTTGTCAAAATAGTTAATTACAAATACCAAAATAAATAGGATAACTACCACTAAATAAATACTGTGCATATTATTAATGATAATATATTGAATTTCTTGCCCAACGTTTTTTCCTAAACTAGACTTGGTTACTGAGCTGATTTCATTAGTAATTTGTGTCAGTGAAATATTGTTGAAATTCTTTAATTGCGATTGGGTTGCTAAATTGAAAATCAGTCCAAAAACTCCAGTCATAATGGTTTGTCCCAGAGTACGACCTAGAGTAAACATTGAAGAAGCTGTGCCCAGATAATCCTTAGGAACTAAATGCTGGGAAATAACGGTTGTTGTCGTAATAACAATCCCCATTACCAAACCATTGATTGTTGCAATTAGATAAAATGTTGCTTCAGGAAGTTGTCTGGTTGCAAATACTAATGGTAAAAAGATGATTGTTTCAATCAAAACTAGTGGCATAATAATTCTTTTTGGTGCATAACGTTTGATCAACCAACCGACAAAAAATGATCCTACTAACCACATAATTGAACTAGGTGTAATAGCTAGGCCAGCCATAGATGGTGAAAAACTATAAACTGATTGCAGCCAAATTGGGAAATATATTTGATAGCCCATTTGTACTCCACTCAAGATTAATGCCGTAACTATTTGAATTGAAAAAGTTGAATTTCTAAATAATTTCAACGGTATCACTGGATCTTTAACTTTTCTTTCCACCACTAAAAATAAGATCGATGAAACGATAATAATGATAACTAGAGTAATCAATTTTGACATTGCTAATTGGGGATTACTCAAGTCTTGGAATAATAACAATAGTGAGACCAACGAAATGGATAGAAAAATGATTCCCAAATAGTCAATATTTAGCTTTTTCTTTTGAAATTCAGTTTCATGATACATATACCCAATAATCAACAAGACTATCAATCCTAACGGAAGATTGATGAAGAATATCCAATGCCAGTTTAATTTTTCAACAATGAATCCACCTACTATTGGTCCAAACAATGCGGAAATTCCCCAGGCTGTATTATTGAAGGCAATCTTATTCGAACGCTTTTCATATGAGAATAAGTCAGCAATAATAGTGAAAGTTACCGGCATAATTGCGCCAGCTCCTAATCCTTGAATGGCACGAAAAACAATTAGAGCTTCAATATTTCCCGCAATACCACACAAAAATGAGCCTAGTAAAAATAACGAGGTTCCAATAATAAAAATTGGTTTACGGCCGACTGTGTCTGCTAATTTCCCATAAACCGGAGTACTGATAGCGCTGGTTAATAGATAAGTAGCAAAGACCCAGCTCTGCATTGATAATCCATTTAAATCAGAAATAATTGTTGGTAATGCCGTCGTGACAATTGTAGCTTCAATCGAGGTCATAAAAGTAGCAATAAATATAGCCACCATGATTAAGTGAGAATTATTTGTTTTTTGATTCAAACTAGCCATCTCCTAATTATTTTTAATTTAACTATAAAACAAATCCAACAAAAAAATACCCTAAATTTAGGGTATTTTTTAATTAATTAGTCGATTGCTGTTAGTTTCCAACTCATATCGGCTTGATATTGACCAGATTCGTACTTTTCATTATATGGTAGTTTGAAAAGCATCTTTGTTGATTGCAAATCAGAAGAATCTGAAATTGTGGGAGCTGTTTGCATTCTGTGAAGAACTGAAATCGTTCCTTCATCGCCATTGATGATTGGCATAAACGCATCATCTGCTTCCATTTTGTACAAAAAGTTTTCCTTAATTGTTAGAGGATTATTCGTATTCTGGTTTGCATCAATAAGATTCCTGTTTAATGATAAATCAAAGCTGGTCTTGAACGGATTATAGACATTTATTACTGGAGTCGCATTTTCAACTTGAGTTGCCGTGTTTCGAAGTGATGCATCAATTTCGTTAACGAGTACTTCTTGAACAAACTCATCTTTTTGACCCGATATTTCCGTGCCCATATTTAATTTATCTGGAACAACTGCTTCTAAAGAACCATCAATATTTAAAGTAAATTCAAAAATATCTTTAGGTTTAAACTCTATTTGGCGTATTTTAGTATTGATAGAAGCTGGTTCCACTGCCAATTCAAAAATATTACTTCTCTGAAGTAAGAAGCCCATATGATTCTTAGTTGTTACTGGCAATTTTCCAACTTGATGACCACGGTCAAAACTTGAACTAGCCGTAACTAACGACTCCAAATCATTGATGGTGATTTCAGTAGTTGAAGCAGATCTTTTAGTTTGATTTTGTTGATCTAGTTTTTTCCAATTAGTATCACTCTTCAGCTTATAATAAACGTTTAAGTCCTTAGCAACTGAATTAATTTTTAAATTGGCTTTGATTCCAGATTTTGGCAAGTCGTTTACAGTATCTTTGGCTATATCAAAATTTGCCGTACCATTATTCAAAACTTCTTGAGTGCGCCCTGCTGTTAAATCAACACTTTCAATAATCGACTTCTTGTCAGGAGATTGTAAATCCGGAAAATCAGTATCTCCATTTTCTTTACGACCAAAGACACCGAAAGCTCCGTTATTCTGATCTGGTGAAATAGGTGCTCCATGACCGTCTAGAGTAATATTATTAGCAGCAGTAATTCCACCAACAAATGAAGAATTACTAGCTCCATTTGTATAAAAAGATCCATGAGGAATCAATAATGAACCATACATCAAATGATTTTGGGATCTAAAGAAAACCGCAGCTTTATCACCCTTCAATCCCGCCATATCTCGCGCACTGCTAGAATAACTTTCTGGATAATTATCAACATCATAAACATCCGTGAAGTTATTTAGAATTTGTGAACCCATCCAGAGAACCTTGGAATTATTCCAATCTCCCTTAGCTACTCCTAAAGCTTCATTCATTAACTTTTCATTTGCTAACTTGCCATCTTTTACTTCCGCAGTTCCAAAGGTGTCAGTATCACCCCAGATAAATTGTCCCGGATGATCATCCTTCGTAAATCCCTTGTAATTAAGTACAATATAAGGAATTTTTGAAGCATCTAGTTCACCATTTGCGTTATAGAATTCTTTTGAAAAGTTAAATAGTAAATGCATCCCGACTATCGGATGATTATTCAATGCCGCTAACATTTTTTGTTTATCAATGGCAACTGTTACTACTGGTTTACTACCAGTATCATAATCAACATCTGGATTTTGTTTTATATTAATAACAGTTGCTGCCACGCTAGGATCAGCTTCAGAAAAATATTGTGGGTTTTCTTGCTGGTCATCAATAATACGTGAATCACTGACTGCAAAAGTGGAAGCAGCATCGTTACCTGGTGCTAAGTTGTAATAGAACTCTGATACATCTTGAATATCATTTTCCACACTACGCCCAGCCACCGAGGTATTTTGCGTTAGATATTTAACTACATTATTGTCCTTGAATTGTGTTAAATCACCTAATCCATTAATTGGCGTACCCGCTTCGGTTTTAACATCTAAGTTGTTCTTCCAAGCAGTATCCAATAATTGTTGTGAGCCAGCATCAATGCTTTTTTGGACTTCTTCCTTGGGTGTATCGGTAATAAACCGAACTCGTTTTTGATCATCAGGATAGATTTTATAAGGCGAAGTTCCTGGAGCATAAGGCCACATTCCCGCAACATTAGTGACTAATTGATCTGTTGGCTTACTAAAAGTTGGGTCTTTAATTGTACTTTCTTTAGTAAAATCGTTGATTATCACTGCTGGATTCCATAATTGACTATAAAAATCATTTGCAACATCAAGTGAAATACCACTGTCATAAGTATTCAAACTATTATTCCAAATACTGCCAGAATTAAAGCCAGAACTATCTAGCGCCATAGAGTTTGTCATGACACGACCAGAAATAAGATTCCCACCGATATTTCGAATTCGGTTCCCGGCAACTAACATATAATCAGATGCGACACCCATTGGATACTGGCCATCTATTCGAGCATCATTGCCCGCCGCCTGAATCTTATTTCCCTGCAAATACGGTAAAAAAGACATTAAGCAAACAAACAGAATTGCCACTTTTTTAAATTTTTGAGTCATAAGACTATCTCCTATGAAGTTAACTCACTCTTTTTCCGTCGTTTCTTCCAAATAATTAAAATTAGAACTAATAGAACAATGATGATTACTGCTAATAAAATCCATAACCAGCGTAAACTATTATTATGCTGATTCAATTTCATTGCGGTCATAAAATCAATCGTAAAATCCTTATTAATCACCCAGCGTTGAACACCATTGGTTGCGATCATTTTCAAATGATACTTTCCAGGATTTAGCCATTTATTTCCAAGACCAATTCCATATAAAAAACTTGAATTCGGAGCAACACTACGATTATTCTCACTTTTTTCTAATAATACTTTTGATGAGCCGGCAGGAGTTATCGTAGTTGTTATGGAGAGATTCCCAATTGTCGCATTTTTATTATTTTCAATTTCCGTAAGAATTGCGGAATTTAAAGTGTAATTGCTGGCACTGGGACGAATTTGACGCAATTTAAAATCCGGTTGAACATGTTGGTTCTCGTGTTCTCTCAAAATTAACCCTACAGCCATTGAATAACGATTTTTGATTGAAAATCCATTGTTGTTACTCTGATTCGACTTCTTGTCACTAACGTCCGTTGCGTAGAATGCTCCTTCAAGAATTCCTTGGTATTTCGTTGTAGGCATTCGTACTTCAAACGATATATCTTTAGTCTCATGGGCCTTCAACTTAACAGTTTGTGGTTGAGAAACAATATTTTTGAACGAATAAATCTGATGACCGTTTTTATTTTGATTGTATTTGTCATATGCTTCACTGGCACCATTAGCCGTATAGGCACTATTAGGCGAAACTTTGATGGTTTTAGACATACCAGTTAAATTTTCTACGGTTAGAACCAATTTTTGATTCTGTCCTGGCTTCATTAACAAATCAAAATAGGTTACGGAGTCGTCATATTGATTGTCTGGTAACTTAGCGTTGATTGTAAATCCAGCATCTGCAGCTTGAACTTCTTGAAAATGGTTAAATATTCCTGTGAATAAAAAGATGCTGCCTAGAACAAATACTAATTTAAGAATTCTGTTTTTCATTTTGTGCTCCCAATTAAGTTCACATTAAAAAAAGTTGAGGATCTTTCCCCAACTTCTTACTACCTATCCCTTTGTTGCTGATTGCGTGGTGTTTTCCAATACCCAATTAACTGTTGCTTGGTAATTACCTGATTGTAATGCTAATGGATTACTTAGTGTTAAAGTACTTCCTTGAGACATATCAATACTTGATTCACCCTGACCATCAATTAATTCCCCTTGAGCAGTGTAAGCTTGATCTGAAGTCCAGATAACGCTTTGGCTGCCAGAAATTGATGCATCTTTATTGACACCAGCCAGATTGATGAGCCCTGAAACTGTTCCTGTTCCGTTCAAGTTCTTAAAATCAGAAATTGAAGCACTCAATTGCCAACTGTTACCAGATCCACGATAATCGCTAACCGCCAAATGTGAGTTATCACTTGTTATATCATGACTATCACTGTGAGGATCAACAGTATTACCACTTTGACTCATTGATGCTTTGTTATTTATCAATGTCATTAAATCTTGTAATGTATGACCACCAAAATTAAAATCTGGTGCGGACTTCAAATTTAATTGTCCTGGTTCGACATTAAATTGTGCGGTTGTATTAGCAGTTGCTGAATCTGAATCATCGGCTGCTTTTACAAAAGTAGATGTGCTTAGAAATAGTCCAGAGATAACGACTATTGAGCTTAAAAATAGTTTACTTGATTTCATATTATAAACCCCTTTTTCAAATTATAATAAAATATTGTTTAAAAGATGAACATTTAACCGCTAATATCATAATCTATTTGTACCCACAAATCAAGTATGAATGTACATTTATTTATCTAGACTTCATTTCTAGATTATGATAATATAATGTCTAGATGAGGTATATTATGCAAACAAAAAAGCAAAAAATCATTTATGAAGTCTTTAACGCCATCACACACGGAATAGGTTTTATAGTTAGTCTAGTCCTAGTAGTAATGTTACTGATGCGCGCTAACGAACACGCTTTAGACGCTATTCAAGTTACAAGTTTAGTGGTTTACAGTACAACTTTATTATCTTTATATCTGGCATCAACACTATTTCACTGTTTAGCTTTTACTCGGGCTAAACGAGTCTTTCAAATTTTTGATCACAGTAATATCTTCTTGTTAATCGCTGGAACGTATACTCCATACTGTGTCATTACAATTGGTGGAAAGTCCGGATTCATCATGCTGGTAGCAATTTGGATTCTGGCGATTTCCGGAATTATCTTACATATTCTCAGCCATGGAAAAATGCAAAAACTTGAAACCACCATCTATATCGTGATGGGTTGGCTCTGTATGTTAGCTGCAACTAGTCTATATGCGAATTTGTCTAGCCTAGGATTTTGGCTCTTAGTCATTGGTGGAGTTACATTTACCGTTGGAGCAATTATTTATAGCTTTCCAAATATCCAAGGCATGCATTTAATTTGGCATTTCTTTGTATTAGCCGGAACGACGTTGATGTTCTTTTCAATTTATTTAAACATTTAAAAAAGACTGCCTTTAGATTGGCAGTTTTTTTATATTACTTTGATATCTAAAAATTTTCGGCTCAATAATCCCGATTGATTTTCATTAACAATGACTCCTTTTAAGTCGTATAAACTCAAGTCAATATTTTCAAATTCACAACTACTTAAGTCTATGCCCTTCAAGCTAGTGTTATTAAAGTCAATGTTGTTTATCTGGCAATTAAGAAAAGTTGTTTCTTTGATTTTTGAATCATTTATGATGACATCGTTCAATCGCGAATTTTGAAATTTAGCGATTAACTTTGCCTGGTTCAGACTGGCATAAGTAAAATTGCATTCAGTAAAGGTAACATTCTTAAAATAAGCTTGGTCCAAGTTAGTTCCCAAAAACTTGCAATTACTGAACTCACAATTGTAAAAACTGGCTTCACTTAGATTGGCATTACTAAAATCACAATTCTTAATTGTAGTATCAGTTAATTCGATTTTTTCAAAAGTATTATCGGCTAAGTTCACATTCTTAAGAAAACTGTTTTCAATAATTGGATGCCTAAGTTCAAGCTCATTAACTGTTTCATCCTCAATTCTAACAAATTCTAATAAGTGATCTTCGGCAGCAATGATGTCGTTAAATTTTGTCAAAGTCAATTCATTTTCCATAAAAACCTCTTACATAATTAGATCTAAAAATAGTTTATTTAATGGCTCCCATTGGTTGTCACGTTTGTTCGGCATTGATTGCGCATATGCTTCTAATTGATCTAAATTCGTATTGATATATTCATCAATTTGCGGATTCTTTCTAATCATCTTAAGCTCGGGAACGTTCATTTTTTTATCCAATAATTCATTAATAATTGGTTTCAAGGAATCATCTAATTTCGCCTCAACCAAGTCTGTAAATAACATTGGTGGATTTGTATGATTCTCAACCACCCATTTACCAGCTAGAATTGCTCTTAAAACATAGAAATATTTCTTGATGCGAATCATATGCTCGCCATTTTGTACAAATTCTTTATTATTACCACTTGCCATATGCCAGTAGCTATAGAGTGTTTTTTTATCTGAGAAATACTGTGGCAATATTTCTCTCATCTTATCGGCTTTTTCAGTTTTGTAATAAACAATTGGTGAAGCAAACCACTCAAAAATTGTAGCGTTAGAGCGATACAGTAACTGCAAGGCTTTTCGTAAATCCCAGCCGTTGATATCTAGCGTTTCATCTAATTGCCATTCGATAACATCCCTAATGCCTTCTAACTTCAAATAATCAGCAGGCTTACGAGTATATATGAATCTGACATCGTAGTCACTATCAGGAGAATCAAATCCCCAAGCACGGCTACCTGATTCAATAGCCATAATTACTTCAACATTTTCAACCGCTTCAATCTCTTTAATTTTGGCTTGTACAAGTTCTTGCATCTTATTATCCATAAAGGCACCTTCTTTCTAAATTAATTATAGCAATAAAAAAAGACTTATTTAATAAGTCTTTTTAAAAGTAATCTCGTAATGCTGGTTTCTTTACTGTTAATAATTTTTCTAGTTTATGAAGTTTATCCGGACTTCCTTGAACTTTGTCAAAGAAATTAAGTTCGGCAAGTGTTTTCTTACCAAAAATAACTTGGCTCAATTCTCGAATATCAATTTGAATATCATATTCTGACGAGTCTGTCTTCTCCCCTTGCAGAGTCCAACAACCATCATTTTCTGAAAGAACATTGTCAGTCACTTTGATGATAATATTCTCATCGCTAGCAAAATATTGCTTGAACAATTCGGAGACGTTCACAATTCTTGCCATCATATATGGTTTGATTTCTAATTTCACTTGTCCAGGTTCAGCGAATAAATCGAGGTTATTCACTAGAATTGGTGAGTCATATTGTAAAGTTTTGTATGAATTAGCATGACGTTTGATAAATTTCATCAACATCTTAAACGCATTAACATCTTGATAAATCAATTCTTTGATGGTCATTACATCACCAACTAAGGTGTAAATCAAATAACCAGTCAATTGCTTATTAGCGTTGAAATATTCAACCACTTGCCAATCTTGCGGACTAGCTGCTAAGAAATCCCACCACCAGTCAGGGCGGATGACTCCACCTTCATCATGTTGAGTCAAATTATGGTATAACTCTTTTAATTCGGTATCAACTTCGGACAAATTTACCTTAACTAGCTTGCCGTTTGATGCGACTGGGATTTTTGGAAATTTATCAAAAGATATCCGATATCCATAATTGTCAAAGACATACTCATAACCACATTGACGATAATAACTAAAGGAAAATGGTGCTAAATACGAAAATGTCACACCTTCAGCGTACATATCCTTTAATGCTTGTTTCAAGATAGTTGTTGCGTTGACTGCTGAAAGATTTTCCGGCAAAGACATTACTTCACCAATTCCATCCATGGAATATTGTTTACCAGCTAGTTGAACTTGAAATGGTAACCGTAATAAACCCGCAAGAAATTTCCCATCTTCATAGTAGCCGTATGGCTTAACATTCTGATATCTAATTTTGAAATACTCACGTCGTTCTTGGGTATCCTCACCTTTAAACGACAGTAAGTATGCTTGATAAAAATCTTCAAAGTTCTTATCCGTTAGTCGATAATCTGTCATTTTTTACCCTTCTACTAATTCAAATTCACTCCAAGTTTTAATTGATGGAATTAGGAATTTTTCTGCGTCAGCAATGTGACCAACAACATTTCTACGTCCATCATTTTCAATATCACAAAGTGCAATTTGAACTTCCCCTTTATAACGTGAATACTCATCATTAACCACAATCAAGTCACCACGTTTAATATCAGGTACATTATGTTTTGGAAGTGAACGATCTGCATATTTCACACGCATCATCGTATCACGAATTAAATAATCTGAGGCATCACCACGATATAAGTGAACATTATCTAGAACAAGTTCTTTTTCTAAGTCACTAATATCGCTATTCAACTCTACTTTTAATGAAGTAAATTGACTATGGAACACATCTGCAACTTGTTTAAGCTCTTCTTCTGTAGCAAAAGCATTTCCAATAATTATGTCATCAATCACTCCAAAACTAAGTAAATGTCTCGTCTGCGTATCAACTGGTAGATCACGATCTTTTTCCAAAGTTGGCAAACCTTCACTGATTGGCCAAGGACCAAATTTTGCAGTCTGTGAACTGACGAATGCCGCCGTATTAAGATTATAGTCAGAGAAAACTTTTGACCATTTAGCGAAGAATTCATCACCTAATGCGGTATATTTTTGAGGATAGAAATTATGACAACCTAACAAGTTATTCTTGTCTGGTCCATAAGACATAATGTTATCAACATAGTGAGTTCCCGCACTCATATTAATTTCAATTTTTAAACCGAAAGGATTTCTTGTCATTCTGGCTTCTTCCTTACCAGTGAAGCCTTCATCTAACCTAACTCCCCAAACACCTAAATCTTTGAAGAAAGAAAGATCATCATAGGAAATTCCTAGTTGATCAAATAATGCTGGATTAACATCTAACATTACTTCAAATCCAAGTGAATTAGCATAACTTACTATTTCACTAAATTCTTTAACAACACTGTCTTTACCATCACTTATTTCAAGTAATGACATAAAAATTCTTTGGTAACCATATTTAGCTGCCAATTGTAAATATTCTTGGTTCTCTTTAAATGTACTTTGTTCTGGATAAATTGAAATACCGATACGTCCCATTTAGTGCCCTCCGATTTAAACAATAAAAAGATGGAACAGTTAGTAAATTCCATCTTTTAATTATTACTATTTATTTTTCAAGATCTTCAATAGCAGTATTCAAAACTTTTTCACCGTTCATCATACCGTAATCTTGCATATTTATAGAAACAACTGGAATATCTAATTTCTTCTTGTAATCTTCTTCCATATATTTAACTTGTGGTCCAAGCATCAAAATATCTGGATGTTTTTCTTCCAATTTGTTCTCTGCATCTGATGCTCCTGTTGCAAATATTTCTGCATCTAAGCCTTTTGCTTCTGCTGCTTTTTGCATTTTTGTTACCAATAAGCTGGTTGACATTCCAGCTGAACATACCAACATAATTGTTTTTTCTGCCATAATTACCTCCATTTGTAACCGTTATCATGTTATAATACCATTATAATTCATGGGTACAAATTTAACAAGAAATAACTAACTTTGTTATTAAATGTTCTTAAGTTATACTTAAATAAAGAATTAGTTTTGGGGGTATACATTATTTATCATACAATTGCTGAACAAATCATTGATTCAATCATTACCAAAAAATTCACAACTAAGCTGCCAACTGAAGCACAATTAATGGAATTATATGGCGTTAGTCGTAATACTATTCGTCGTGCAATTGGGGTTGTTTTTCAGCGAGGATTATTAAAAAGAGTCCAAGGATCAGGATATTTCATTAACGATATTACTCGTGATGGAAAACTTGTTGTCAATTTATCTATGGGAGCAGGTGAACCAGTTCGTGATCAAGATACTGGTTTTAAATCAAAAGTTCTTTCATTTAGAGAAATTACTGTTGATGAAGAATTCTCCAAAGAATCGAAAATTCCCGTTGGCGAAAAAGTTTACCGAATTATTCGACTTAGATTCTTAAAAGAAAAAATATATTGTTTAGAAACAGCTCATTACTTGAAATCAGTGGTTCCTTATATTCCTAGAGATGCTGCCAAGAAATCACTATTCAAGTTTATTAAAGAAGCCTATGACCTTGATATCACTAATAGTGAAAACTATACTTCAGTAACTTGCCTTGACGAAACTCAAGCAAAAAATCTAGAGAAAAAAGTGGGCTCACAAGAACTCACTTTGACTCAATACAGTTACTGCCGCAATAACGTTTTGATGAATTATACTTATACGATTTATGTTTACCCAAATCTTAACTTCTACTTCACCTCAACTCGTAATAACGAATCGTAATCATGGAGAACTAAATGAACAAGAATATCAATATTTTCAATATTATATCTTCACATTATTCTTCCTTTACTCCTGTAGAGGAAGCTATTGCTGACTTCTTCATCAATAAAAACAAACTAGAGAATTTTAATATTAACTATCTTTCAAAAAAAATTAATACCTCTACTTCTTCAATAACAAGATTTGTAAAAAAAATAGGTCTGGATAACTACAAAGAATTAATCTATCTCTACAATACTTCCTTAGAGCACCAGAACCTTTCATCGACAATAAGAACAGATATTGCACAAAATTATTCCAGCTTAATATATGAATCTGAAAAGAATTTCCGTCCCCACGCTGTAAAAACTTTTTCAAATCTAATTTCCAAGAACAGATACATATGGTTTTGGGGACTAGGTTTTAACTCATTTGCGGGTGAAGATTTTTACTTCAAGTTTTTTAGATTTGGAAAAATAATCACAGTTTTGAAAGATCACCATACAATCTTCGCTTCCTCTCATCAGGTGAAGCCTGGTGATCTCATTATCATTTCATCATTAAGTGGTCAAGATTCCTCACTTATTGAAGGCGCAAAAATTGCTAGTGAAAAAGGAGCTACTATTTTGGTCATTACTGGAAACGAAGAATCTCCATTAATTGACTATGCAACAGAAACAATATATTGCAGTGCCCTAGACTCTAATCAAAAACTTGGCCAAGTATCTCCACAAATACCAATTCTCATACAATTAGACATCGTGTACTCTCAATATTATACCGATCACGAAACTATTATCGGTCGAAAATGGGATGAATCCGAAAACTTTTTAAATTAAACTTTACCCATTATTAAAAAAAGACTGACAATTAAAATGTCAGCCTTTTTTATTAGTTATTATAGGCAACCACTGCCCCTATCAAGTTGGCATCATTTTGATACTTACAAGGTTTCACATTAATCTCAATTTCTTCATAACCACGTGAATGCAAGTGCTCATTCGCACACTTTTGAATTCTCTCAACTAAATTATGATTTTGAGACATCCCTCCACCTAAAACAAACATCTCCGGATCAATAATCACTTGAATATTGAAAATCATTTGACCCATAGTTTCAACGAATTCTTCAATTAGTTTTTGAGCTTTTTCATCAGTCATCTCAACTAAATCCTTGCCCGAAACTTGATTCGTACTGTTTTTATTGTATTTAATAGCTTGATTTACTAGAGTAAATTCTCCAACAATGTCCTTGCCGGTTTCAATCATCCCATATTCACCAGCAATCAAATGATGTCCAGAGAGAATTTTGTCCTCATGAACAAAAGCTCCACCAATTCCAGTTCCAATCACAATGAAAGCACTAGAATCTGTTCCTTTGGCAACGCCATATTTTGATTCACATAACGCTGCACAGTTGGCATCATTTTCAATTGTTACATGATGACCTAGTTCTTTTTCTAAAATTTTGACAAATTCAATTTCATGAATGTAAGGAACTGCGCTTAATCCAGTGATACGTCCTTCATTTTTATGCACAATCCCCGGGCAACTTATTGCTACACCTTCAATATCTTGAGTCCCAAGATATGACTTCATCTGAGCAATCATTTCATCTAGGTTATCAGGTGTTTCAAAACTCTCATGATTTGTTACTTTTTCATTCTGCCAAATTCCACACTTAACAGATGTTCCACCAATATCAAAACAAGCTAGCATATTTTTCCACCTCTTTTAAATTTAGTCAAAACCATTATTCTGAGCTAATTCACGATACCATAGACCACTCTTCTTAATTGTTCTTGAATAGTCGTTCAAATCAACACGATAAAAACCATAGCGATTTTTATATCCATTCAGCCAAGACCAACAATCTATAAAGGTCCAAGTATGATAACCAATACAGTTTGAGCCCTCTTCAATAGCTTTATTCAATTGAGCTAAATGTTCCTTCATAAAGTCAATTCGATAGTCGTCTTCAATCATGCCGTCTGCATTCATGAAACGTTCTTCGTCAGCAACACCCATTCCATTTTCAGAAATATACCATGGTTTATCAGACAATTTGTCGATGGTCTTGGCAATATCATAGATAGCTTCTGGATATATTTCCCAACCACGATAAGGATTAATTCGACGTTCTTTCCATTCATAATTAGCGTAAAGATCACTCGGATCTTCAATTTTTTCAGCGTGTTTTAATGGGGCTTGGACTCTAATTGGTTGATAATAATTAACCCCTAAGAAATCTACTTCACAATATTTAATAATTTCAGCATCGAAATGAATTTGGTCATAATCAATTAGGTCACTTTGTTTCAAAAGCGCAACTAATTCATCATTGATTTTTCCAGACAACGCTGGTGTTAAGAAACTATAGATATTTAATAGATCAGCATTTTTAGCAGCTAACTTATCAGCTGCAGCTTCACTCTTAGGATATGCAGGTGTTAGGTTCAAGATTATTCCAATTTTAGCAGTATTCGCATATTCACTATCTTTCAAAGCCTTGACAGCTTTAGCATGAGCCAATAGTGTATTGTAACCTACTGTGATAGCTTTTTTAAAATCATGGATTGCTGGATAATGATAGCCATGCAAATATGCCATTTCAATATGCACTAGAGGCTCATTGAAGGTTGTCCAATTTTGAATTTGGTCGCCAAAAAGTTCAAAACACTTCTCAGCATAAAATTGAAAATAATCAGATGATTGAGAGTTCTCCCAGCCACCTTTTTCCATTAACCACCAAGGCATATCAAAGTGGAACAAATTAATAATTGGCTTGATATCGTTTTGAAGTAATTCATTGAAATAGTCACGATAAAAATCAACCGCTTCTTGATTAACCGTCTTTCCATCTGGAAGAAGACGTGCCCAAGAAATTGATGTTCTAAAAGAATTAAAACCAAGTTCTTTCATTCTTTGAACGTCTTCTTTGTAATGATCATAAAGCATTGAAGTGTTTTCAGGACCTTCATTGTTATAGAACTTCTCAGGATTCATTTCAAACCATTTATCCCAAGTAGTTGCTGATTTTCCGTTCTCAAGTGAATGTCCTTCTGATTGTGGGGCCGATGTTGCAGCACCCCACATGAAATTCTTAGGGAAATTGTATTGCATAGTTAGTTCTCCTCAATGACAAGTGTTTTAATTTCTCCAGGATTAAAGTTTCCAACGGTAATTTCTTTTCCTGTTGATGTTTTTTTCTTATTATCACCATTAAAATCTGTATAGGAAACCTTTAAATCGCTTACAGAATTAATTTTACCACCTTCAACCATTTCATTACTATAGTTAACTAATCGAACTAAAACTCCATTGTCTAATTTTTGTGTAGTACTAATTTCTACATTAATATTTTTAGTATTAAAATAGTCAAAGTTATTAATTGGACGTGGTAATTTATTCATCACAAAGTATTCCAATATGTTAGTAAATTTATTTAAACCTTGTACTTGATAATGAGGTAAGTATATTGAATAATCATGAAATTCTTTTACTGTTTTATTAGCGTCAAATGATGTTTTTGTTAGATCTATTGCAAAATTGAATTTCAATTTTCTTAATAACTGGCTGTCTGGTGTCTCAATATATTTGAATTGATTACCCGATGCTACACCAGGTCTTCTTATTAAATCTGGTCTTCCCAAAAATCCAACCGATCTGTATAAGGTCAATGCGATAGACTGAAATTTTGAACCTACAAATTCATATTCCTTTACACCCTTTGAATAGACTGTATATGAAGATTTATTATTATGAGCATTCACAAAATGAATCATTGGATAAATTGAGGAAGGTTCCTCTTTATAATTCAATTTTTTCCAGTCAGCAATATTTTCATCAATCACTTTTCTTTTAATGAATCCAAATGGAGTATCTGCATATGAATAATTATTCTCAATAGCTGAGTTTAAAATAACTCTTAAACGGTGATCTTTAACGGTATTATTTATTTGCAAATCAAACTCTATCAAATTAGAATTCTTTTTCAAAATAACAGTCAACTTATATTTAATAGATGTATCGCAATTGTTTGCTGCCCTAGATTTCAAATCCTTAGGCAGATTCCACTCTCCATTAATAATCATCTTATTTTCTAGGATACCGGTCACTGTTTTGAAAACAGAATTTTCTAAATTTAAAGAATAGATATTATTTTTATACGCTGGTGAATAGTCATATGTATCCCCCTCATCACCTGTATCTTCAAAATATAAAGCATTATCAAACTTTTGATTATTTAGCTTGTTAGTAATAGTTACTGAGCCATTACTATTTACTTCAAACTTAAACTTATCATTCTCAATAACGTTATCCATTCCGAATGAAGTTTCTAAGCTATCATTGCTTTTTGATATTTGATATTTAACATAGCTAAATGCTGGTACTTTTACCTCTACTAGAACTTTGTTTAAATAATAGTATTTGTCGTCTTCATACTCAGAAGTATCACGTTTAACTTGTCCTGAATATATTTTTTCTTTTGAGATACTTTGAAATTGAACAAGCTTATTATCTATATCAGTAATTTTAAAGTCACTAAACTTTGTAGAAATTTCCATCTCAGTAATTTTCTTAATTGGATATGATTGTGGATTATAGACAAATAAATCATTCTCTATGCTTCCATCCATTGAAATAGACATTTTTCTAGTAAGATAATCTATTTCAGAATTAACCAACCGCTCCGCTTCTTTGAAACGAGAAATAATATCTTCATTTGTAAAGTCACTATTGCAACCTCCAGCAGAATCATGAGCTTGGTTTCTACTCATAATTTTCCATATTTTATCAATTAATCCATGTTTATAAGGAATTTCATTTTTGTCAGCCATCATCATTAAAGGTTCTAACGTTTCAATGATCAATCTTTCTAAATGATCATTAAATTGCTTTTGATCATATCGTGATGAATAAATAGATCTATGAATTTTAGATACTGAAGGATCAATAAACTCCCCGGATAAGGTATCCAAACCAGTGTTTTTCTCTTCAAGTTCATCAAATGTGGCTGGATAGTTATTTTCAACAAATTCATAACTGGTAAACTTTTCATTTGCCTGTTGTAATTTTTCTTTAATATCAAAATCAACATATCTTTGATCTCCGCCGAGAGGCAATACAATTTCAGAAGTATTTTCTCCTTTAAGAGTATTCAAAATTTCAGGCAACTGTTTTTGATCTTCAATAAGAGGCACTCCCGCAAAATAGCCACCATTTATATTTAAAACATTAACAATACTCCCATCACTAGCTTCCCACTTGAAAAATCTATCATTTGTTAATCTACTTGGTAAACCACGCCAAAATAACGCTCTTGTGATGTTGAGACCGTTATATATTTTGGGCATATCTTGGCCTTGCCCAAAAGAATCAGGTAAGTACCCAATGTTCATATACCCACCTATTTTATCAGCCAATTTCATTCCTAACTGCAAATTTCTTATAATAGATTCACCTGAAACTATTAACTCATCAGTTTGTGTATACCATGGTCCTACAAATAGTTTTCCAGACTCAATATTTTTTTTGAATAGCGGTTCTTTTTCCGGACACATTTCTAAATAATCATCAATTATCGACATTTGTCCATCAATTAAATAGTATTCTAAAACATTATCTTCTAACGCTTTAAAAACTTCATCCATATTATGAACAAACTGGATCATGGCATCATATCGGCTAAAATACCATTCAAAATCCCAATGTGTATGTGGAACAACATTTACTTTAACTTTTTCTGACATGTGTACTACTCCTTAAAAATAGAGAGGATATATTTATCCTCTCTATGTTAGAACTTATATCTCATTTATTAATTCAACTATTTTTTTAATATCTGTTTCTTCTTTTAATGAATTAGTAAATTCCTCATCCATTAATTTTCTAGCCACAGAACTAAGAATTTTCAAGTGTTCTTTCCCACCATTTTTCGGAATTGATAGTGCTAATGCAGTATCAACAGGCTTTTTATCCAAAGCATTCCACTCAATTGGATTAGAGAACTTAATAAAGAATAATCCTGTTTTTAAAACACTATCATCATTACTATGAGGAATAGCAATCCCATTTTTAAATCCAGTAGTAGTCTCCAATTCTCTATTCTTTAAACCTTCATAAAACTCATCTGCTGAAGTTGCGTAGTCGTTGCCTGCAACGAGTTCAGCAATGCTTTTAAAGGCTTGATCTTGTGTAGTACTTGTTGAATCAATTAAAATATTTTTTTCATTGAATATATCTTTTTCCATTAATTAATAACTCCAGTTTATAATTGAACTTCGTTCGCTGCTTCAGTAACCTTTGGTGATCTAGTAAATCCAATAATCATTGCAGTTACCAAGATTCCTACACTGACACTGAAAATCCATGTTACAAATGGAACTGGTTGGTCAATATAACCGATAAATGTTCCTAGTGGAGAGCCAATACCTCCATAAAATTTGCATCCAAAGCCTGCTGCCAATGCTCCTGCAACACCAGATCCAATAACATTAGCAATAATCATACGTACAGGATCAGCTGCAACGAAAGGAATAGCTCCCTCAGTAACACCAACTAATCCCATTCCTAAAGTAGCACTTGCTGCAACTTGCTCATCATGACTAAATTTATTTTTGAAAATAAGTGTAGCTAACCAAACACCAAGAGGTGCAACTGAAATTGCAGCCTGAGCAGCAGTTTGAGGAACAAAGTTAGCTCCTTGAACACCAAACTTCGTCATTGTATCAGTAAATACTGCAGTTCCAAAAATCAAAGCAGTCTTATTAACGGGACCACCTAAGTCAAATCCCATCATGGCTCCTATAATAGCTCCAATAATAAATGGAGCACTTGTATATGTCTTGGTTATCCAAGTTAGCCAACTATATAACCCATCCATCATACTTCCTAATGGTTGTCCAATTACATAGAATACAATCACAGAAATTAAAAATGTTGTAACTACTGGAATAATCATAATTGGAACAATAGGTTGAATAATTTTTGGCCATTTAATTTTTTTGAAGTACTTAACAAAATAACCAACTAATAAGGCAACCACAAGTGCCCCAATGAATCCACCACCAGATTTAGTATGTAATAAATCTGGATCATTAACGATGTAAGCACCTATCATTGCTGGTGCAATTGCGGGTTTGTCTGCAATTGAATTAGCAACAAATCCTGCAAATAAAGGAATCATTAATTTAAATCCAACTTGACCAACTTGGAACATGTTTGACATAAACATTCCCATTGGAGTTTTTAAATCAAATCCCCATTTAACAATTCTTCCCAAATCATCTTTTTGGAAAGCATAAACATTAGCAATAGCTAGAATAAGACCTGCAGCAATAACCATAGGTACCATATATGAGATACCACTCATAATATGGGTAAAAATATTTGTTTTTTCAGAATTATTACCTATTTGAACTTTACCAACTTTTGATCCTTTTTTACCAAAAACTGTAGCCTCTTTATCAGCTTTTTCAATCAATGCTTTTGCATCATCAATAGCAGCATTAGAATCAGTTGTATATAATTTTTTACCAGTAAAGCGAATTGGATCTATCTTGATATCTGATGCAATGATAACTAAATCAGCATCATCAATTTCTTGAGGAGTAATTTCATTCTCCACACCAATAGCGCCATTGGTTTCTACTTTTACATCCCAACCTTTTTCCTTCGCAGCTTTTTCAATAGCTTCTGCAGCCATATAAGTGTGTGCTATACCTGCAGCACAAGCAGTAACAGCAACTAGTTTTTTTGTCATACTTTTTTCCTCCACTTCTATTATTCATTAAATCATAAAAAAAATCTGCAGAAAGCGTTTTCTACAAAACTGGTATTTTTTTCATTTTTACAAACATCTTTGAAAATATTTTTATACTAAAAAACCTAGCATTTCTGTTAGGTTATTTTCTTTCAATAAATTCTGCACCAAAAGATTTTCTCTGTTTTTGTTTTGACTTTGCCATTTTAAACGCTGTTTGTCCCATTTCAAAATAGTGATGATTAATTGTGGGAATATTGATTAATTGACTAGATAATTCATTTTCTTGTCCATATAGTATTGGAACCTTCAAATCATTATCTAAGTAATACTGTCTGATTCCAGCCGCCACATCATCACTAGTTGCAAAGAAACAATCAGCTTTAGTACCAACTTTTTTTGCGGCCTCATAACCATCTTCATAAGTTATGACATCAAAGACGGTTAAATCTTTATCAGGATCTTTTTCAAATACATGTTGATAAGAACAAAGAATCTCCGAACCAGTTACACTGACAGTAAAATCTCGACTAAGAGTTACAGCAATATTTTTCGCGCCGGTTTTCTTGATGCTTTTAAATGCTTCAATGAATGAAGGCATTCGATTGCAATATACCGCCGATAAATCATTTTCTCCTGGGTCTTCGAAACAAACGATACGTCCATATTTCGAATACTTAATAAGTTCATTAATATCAATTTTTCTCGTTGTAAAAATTAGTGAGGAGAAAGTCTTAGAACGTAGTTTTTCTAGATAAGACATTTCCATCTCTTGATCGTATTCAGATGGCAAAAGTACCACTTGGTATCCTGATTCAAATGCCTCAGTCAGAATTCCATTAATAATTTGTGTGAAATATGGAGTTTTAACATGCGGCAAAACCACTCCAATATTACGGTTTTCTCCTCGACTTAAGTCCCTAGCTATTGCATTAGGAACATAATCTAGGTCCTTCATAGTTTTTTCAATATCTTGCTTAGCTTTAACTGAAACATAATGCCGGTTGTTAAGTACTCTTGAGACAGTGGTGATAGAGTAGCCACTTTTTTCTGCTATATCTCTGATTGTAGTCATAGTTCCCCCCGAAAGATTAATCTATCTTATTTAAGTACTCTTTAATTCCATAACTAATTCCTTCTTGGATATTAGATTTCGTAATAAATTTCGCATGTTGTTTTACTTCATCTGGAGCATTATCCATAGCAATAGGATAAGCTACTCTTTCAAACATTGGCAAGTCATTATGGCCATCTCCAAAAGCTGCCAATTCATTCTTCTTCAAGTTTTCTTTTTCTATAATGTAATCAATTCCGTGTGATTTTTTTGCTTGTTTACTGGTTATTTCTAAATATAGCGGATTAGAACGCTGAATGTTAATGTCACTAATTTGCAAGTTTTCTAAGAATTCCTTCAAAGCTAATATTTCAGATTCCGTTTCACCAATCAGCATTATTTTTAACAGTTCTTCTGTTTTGTCAGACAGCACTTCTTCCACACTTATTAAATCTGGTTGTAAATGTACAATGTCTGCTTCCACTTCAATTCCATGATTAATTTCATCAGTATACCAATGTGTTAGGTCGTAATAACTGACTGAAACTTTAGGAAACTCAGATTTAATAGCTTGGATTAAAATTCTTGCAACGTCTGCTTTCAAAGGATGTTCTTCTAAGATTTTTTGTTGTTGATTTATTTCTTGGAAAATTAATCCTCCATTAAAGGCAATTTGTGGCTCGGTCAACTCGAGACGGTTGATAACTTCGGACATTTCAATTGGTGCACGGGCTGAAACTAGAGTCACTGGGATTTCAGTTTCTTTGATAGTCTTTACACTTTCATCAGTAATGTAGCCATCATCATCTAAGATTGTGCCATCCATATCAAAAAAAATATATTTAATCATCTGATACTCCCTCACTTTATAATCATTAATTCATTATAAACTATGAAACGCCTTCCTTGTCAAAATAAAAAAGAACTCCCAAGAGTTCTTTAATCATCAGCAATTTTTGTTTTGTTTAATAGCAAGGACGATCCCACAACTGAAATAGAACTAAAGGCCATGGCTAATCCTGCTAGTTCTGGACTCAAAGTAATTCCCCAGACACTGAATAATCCAGCAGCGACGGGAATTCCAATTACGTTATAAATCAAAGCCCAGAAAAGATTTAGCTTGATTCGATTGAATGTTTTTTTACTCATATCAATCGCACGAACTACTCCCATCAAGTCGTTTTGAACTAATACAATCCCTCCCGACTCAATTGCAATGTCAGTTCCTGAACCCATCGCAATTCCGACATCTGCGGTACTCAATGCCGGTGCATCATTAATTCCGTCACCAACAAAAGCAACTTTGTTTTGGGCTTGTAACGAGCTAATCTGATCAGCCTTATCTTGCGGCAAAACATCCGCAATAACTTGACTAATACCTACTTCTTGACCGATAGCATCCGCAACTAATTGATTATCACCAGTTAACATTACCGGTTGTAAATCTCTTTTCTTCAAGGCGTTCATTGCCTTGAAAGCATTCTTTTTTGGTGCATCTTGAATAGCTATTAAGCCAATTATTTTTTGAGCTTTACCAACTAAAACAACTGTCTTGGCTTCAGCTTGCCAAGTATTCATTTGCTTTTTCATTTCATCAGTTATTTGATAGTTTTCAATTAGTTTGTTATTACCAACAATTATTTCTTGCCCAGCTACTGTAGCTCTCACACCTTTTCCTTCAATAGCCGTGAATCCTTCAACTGATTGAGTTTTAATAGCTAACTCTTTAGCTTTTTTGGTAATTGCTAGAGCCAGTGGATGCTCAGAGACTGCTTCTAAACTAGCGGCTACAGTTAGTACTTCTTTTTCATCACCATCTACGTTAGTAACCTTGGGTATACCTTCAGTAATGGTCCCTGTTTTGTCAAAGACAACAGTTTTTACATCATTAATGACTTCCAAGACCTCACCATTTTTAATTAGAACACCCATTTTGGCACTACGAGCAGTTCCAACCATAATAGCCGTTGGTGTTGCTAGACCTAGAGCACATGGACAGGCAATTACAATAACTGAAGTTGCATACAAGAGCGCATTAACAAACGTGTCGCCAACCAAAACATACCAAACGATAAAAGTTACTATCGCAATAATTAACACGGCTGGAACGAAAATATTAGATATTTTGTCAGTTAGTTTTTGAATTGGTGCATGACTTGTTTGAGCTTTTTTTACTAATTCAACGATTTGAGAAAGCATTGTCTCTGAACCAATTTTTTCTACTTTGAAAACGAAAGTCCCATTCTTATTAATAGTTGATCCAATGACCTTATCGCCCATCGATTTCGTTACTGGCATACTTTCACCGGTCACCATTGACTCATCAATAGTCGAACTACCTTCAGAAATCTCACCATCAACGGCAACTTTTTCTCCCGGTTTAACTCTCACCATGTCGCCAATTTTTATTTCTTCAAGTGGTACTTTTACAAATTCATTATTGCGAAGAACTTCGGCATCTTTGACTTGTAAATCCAGGAGCTTCTCGACTGCACTTGATGCATTATTCCGCATCTTTTCTTCTAACACCTGTCCCAATAAAACAAAGACGGTAATAAAAGCCGCACTTTCAAAAAAGACAGCCCGATGAGTAAACATTGCAAAGACACTATAGAAATAAGCTACCGCCGTTCCAATAGCAATCAAGGTATCCATGTTGGCGTTATGATTCTTGAAAGCTGCCCAACCACTCTTCCAGAAAGGAAAGGCACCAAAAATCATAATGATTGTTGTGGCAATAAAAGCTATCCAGTTATGTCCGGGCATCATCCAATTAAACAACATTCCAATCATTTGAATCATCATTGGAATCGACATAATTAGTGATAACCAAAATCTCTTTGTGTATGACATTACTTAACAATAACCTTTCCGTGGAACATGTTCATTCCACATGCATAGTTGTATTCTCCAGCTTTACTGGTATCAATTTTGATAGCCGTCTTTTGCTTCTCAGGTAAGAATTGATTAATTCCAAAATCCTCAAAAACAACTTTTTCAAGACAGTTTGAAGGATCTTTGCGATCAAAAATCACTTCTGCCGGAACGTCTTTTTTCAAAACCACCGTATTGGGTGAATAACCACCATCGACCGTTACTGTTACTTTTTGCATATTATCATTCATTGTTGCATCCACTTCTTTTTGTTCACGCTTGCCAAAGAACCACCAAGCGATGAAACCAATTAATAGAACAGCGATAATTACAGTTATTATTTTTATCATTTTTTTATCCCCTTTTTAATTTTTAGGTAAACAATTACATGCTACTGTTTCCGGAGCAGTTTTAATTTTCTCATTCAAAACTGTCTGCAATTCCTGAATATCAGCCTTACTCATAGGAACTTGCTTAGCTAAATCGATAACCAAACTTCCTTTTTTCATGTCGCAAATACTGGCAAAAACATCACTGGCAGCATTTTCTGTCATCTGATCTTCTGAAACAGTTGCCTGATATAAATATTTATTTTGAACTTTTTTGGTCATCAATAAGTTCTTTTTTACCAAACGTCCCAACAAAGTCTTGATAGTTGAATCACCCCAGGACTTCTTCTTCTGTAATAGTTCAATCACTTGATTACTATAGGCTTCTTGCAGTGTCCAAACAATACGCATTACTTCCCACTCGGAGGGAGAAATATTAGTTTTTACGGTTGTCAAAATGCCACCTCAGCTTTCGTTTACATTTGTAACTTTAACCATATAGTAATCTCTACGTTTACATTTGTCAACGAAAAAGCAATAAAAAAAACTAGACTCGAGTCTAGTTATCTTTTAAAAGTCCATGTTTAATCAAGTATTCACGTGCCACAACCGCGGCAGATTTATGCTTAACAGTTACTTCGTAATTCATTTCTTGCATGTCTTTAGTTGAAATTTTATTAGCCAGTTTATTCAAACTTTTAACAATCTTAGGATACTTGGTAGCAAAACTGGTCTTCATTAATGGAGCTCCTTGATAAGGAGGAAAGAATGAGTCAGCATCTTTTAGAACGACTAGTCCATATTTCTTAATTTGAGCATCAGTTGTATAAGAGTTGGTAACATCAACATGACCATTATTTACAGCTTCATATCTTAATGATGGTTCCATGACTTTAACGTCTGCAAAATTAAAATGATATTTCTGATTTAGCCCAGCATATCCATCCGATTGCTTTAAGAAATCAGCATCAAAGGCCGCACGAAACTGCGGATGCTTAATTAAATCTGCGATATTTTTGAGACCATATCTTTGGGCTGTTTCTTTAGTTACAGCAAGTCCATAACCATTTTGATAACTCATTGGTTTGAGATAAGTCATCTTATATTCAATTCCCAAATCTTTTTTTGCATCACGATAAGCAGCTTCTTTATCATGGTTAACAGTTGAGTTCCCACTAATTAATGATTCCAAAACTGTTCCTGTAAATTCAGGATAGATATCAATATTTCCTTTTTGTAGTGCTCTAAATAAGAACGTTGTTCCACCAAAGTTATTTTTTAGCTCTACTTTGATATCAGGATCTTCTTGATTAATCAAATCTTTGTACATATTAATGAGAATTTCTGGTTCACTACCCATTTTCCCAGCGATTGTAATTGTTTCTTTATCATTTTCACGCCAAACTTGATAACTGGTAAATCCACCAACTAATATCATTAGCGTTGCTAGCCCTAAGAGTAATTTCTTGATGGAAACTTTTGATAATAAATCAATTAAGAAACTTGCAATCAATGCGAGAGCAGCTGATAACAGTGCCCCGGTGAGTAGAGCATTATTATCGTTTGTCTGAATCCCTAAGATTATGTAAGTTCCTAATCCTCCACCACCAATCAAAGCGGCTAAAGTTGCAGTCCCAATTATCATAACTGCAGCAATTCGAATTCCCGAAATAATCATTGGCATAGCAAGCGGTAATTGAATCTTAAAAAGTTTGAACCGGCGAGATAAGCCAAATGCATCTGCCGCTTCATTTAGCAATGGGTCAATTTCTTGGAATCCAGAATACGTATTTTGAAAAACTGGCATAATTGCATACATAACCAATGCAATTATTGCTGGAACTTTACCAATTCCTACAAAAGGAATCAATATTCCTAAAATTGCTAAACTTGGAATCGTTTGGATCATTCCTGCAACTTGTAGAACACCTTTGCCGATTCCGGGATGATCCATCAAAATAATTGCTAAAGGAATAGCAATTAGCATTGTAATCATCATTGCCAATAAAGAGGTTTGAATATGTTGCCATAATGCACTAATAATTTCGTTACTATTTTCATTTAAATAATTAATCATTATTCAACCTCCTTTAATGAGGCTAAATAAACGACTAGATCTTCTGACGTTAAGATATGGCCTTCGACGTTAATTAACTTCTCAGAATCAAGCTTAATTCGATCAGCCCATTGGAAGATAGTGTCGGTTGTCTGCATAACTTCCGCATCAACCGTATACACTTCACCAAATCCTTTAGCCAAAACACTCCCTAGAAAATGAGCTTGTTCATGGTCATCTTCAAAGAACTTCTTCACGAATTCATTTTCAGGATTAGCCAAGATTTCTCTAGTAGTGCCAACTTGTTGCAGCTGACCATTATGAATGATTGCCATTCGATCAGCAATCTTAATGGCTTCTTGCATATCATGAGTCACAAAAACAAATGTTGTTCCCAACTCTTTATGCAACTTCAATACTAGATCCTGTAATTGTCGCTTAGAGATTGGATCTAGTGCACTAAAAGGCTCATCCATCAAAACGATATCAGGACTCGAACAGAGTGCTCTGACAATTCCAATTCTTTGAGCTTCGCCGCCGGATAATTCACTAGGCATTTTATGTAGGCAAATATCCGGATTTAATCCAACTAACTTCATTAATTCTGATACTCTGGCAGTTCTTTTATCCAAATCCCAGCCCTGTGCTTCTAATTGAATGGCAGCATTTTGTGCAACTGTCATATTAGGAAATAGCGCGCTATCTTGTAAAACATAGCCAATATTCTGTCGACTCTTTTGAATGTCCATTTGACGAATGTCGACACCATCAATTTCAACGGTTCCTTGACTCGGATCATTTAACCGATTAATCATTTTTAATAGTGTTGTTTTTCCCGAACCAGAAGGTCCAACCAACACAAAAAGCTCACCAGATTCGATGGTGAGATTAAGGTTTTTTAAAGCTAAATTATCCGCATAGCGCTTGGTAATATCGTTAAAGCGTATCAAACTACTTCCCCTTACATCCCTCAAAATTCTATCTAAGTTCTTTGATTGTAACCTTTAGCAAAATCTTACACAAGATTAACGAATTATTGTCAACATTTAGAAATATATTATTCATTTTTGACTAATTCATTTTAATTGAATGTATCTTACTAAAGGCTACATAGTCATTCTCAAGATACATTCCTTTATTGTCATAACTTAAAATATGTCCACTAACAGGTGTAGGAACTATTCGATTATTATCAAGATCTTTTAATTCTACTGTAACAATTACTTGTTTCTTTATAGCTTCGGCAATTGTTTTTGAGATTTCTAGTTCATTCATCTCACGATTGCGCACGTAATTAATCAGTTCATCTTCAATCTGATATTTTTTGGCTACGGCAACAGTATGATCTGACAAATAAAATCCCTGCCACTTCATCATGCCACGATCCTGGTATTCCTTAAAAAACCGAACTACCAAATTAGGATCATACTCATCATTCATAAGCATTTCCCCCTGCATGTCCACCAACTAAGCCAGCTCTTTTAATAGCAGTAGCGCCTTTTTGCTTACTTGCCAATTTCACTACCGAAGTAAAGCCATATTTCTTTCGAATTTCATCAACCGTCGTATCCAAAATTTTTAATTTGTGATTGTTATTATCTTGATCGAACAAATCTAGTTGCTCATATTTATCCGGTGATAAATTCCCACATGATAAATTAAGATAACGAATCGGATCTTTTTGCCATTTTTCTTCAAATATCTGAATAACGTATCGTTTAAGATCACTATTTCGATTAGTTGGATCAATCTTCATAGTTTTTTGAAATCCCGAAGTACTCTTTTGACCATGATTTTGTGCATTATAAACTCCTAAACTGACACTTCCAGCTAAAACATGATGTGAACGTAATCTAGCAGCTACTTGCTCTGCCAACTCTTTGATTACAATTTCAATTTCTTTCTTGTTACGGTATGTCTTTGGTAACACTTGGCTATTGCCGTATGACTTATCCTTTGGTTGATATTTATTCTTGATAATTGAACGGTCAATTCCCCAAGATAATGCAAACAGCTGTGAACCCATTTTGCCGAATTTCTGCTTCAACAAATAGGGATTATAGTGGGCCAAATCATAAATCGAATTCATTCCTAAGTTTTGTAATTTTTCCGCCGTTCTATGACCAATTGACCAGACGGAAGATAAATCTGTGACTGGCCACAATTTATCTGGAACATCTTCATAGTGCCATTGAGCGATTAAACTATGATTGTGTTTAGCTTCCAAATCTAATGCCAATTTAGCTAGCATTGGATTATCGCCAATCCCCACTGTCAAATAGATTCCTGTTTCTTTTCGAACTTCAATTTGAATCTTTCGAGCCACTTCATAAGGATTATCACCAAATAATTTCCAACTACTAGTCAGATCCAACATTGACTCATCAATTGAATACGGATGAATATCGATTGGTGCAACATACTTTTCAAAAATATCTTTAATTTGTAAATTAACTTTGATATACAAGTTCATTCGTGGTGGAACTACCATCAGACGATCATCGTCAATCGGAACATCTTTAGCTCTCGAAACATTACTAATACCAAATAGTTTTTTCGCCATGGGGCTGGCTGCTAGTACTAAACCACTCCCCGTATTATCTGTCGCTGACATCACCACTAAAATCGTTGTCAATGGGTTTTTGCCTCTGACAGCACATTCAACCGACGCAAAAAAGCTTTTACTGTCAATCATAAAAACTACTCTTCTTGGTTCGTGTCGATAATCATACATTGCTAAATCTCCCACAATTTATTGACTCTAATTATACGAACATACGTTCGTGATTGTCAATAAAAATTATTAGCAAAATAAAAAAATCTCAACTAAATTGTTGAGATTAAATCTTTTGTGTTTGTTTAATTGTGGCGTTAACTAATTCCGCTTGGGCATCAATGATAGGAATTCCTAACTCATCATTACCCAGAGGTTCACGCTGCTGTGCTAATGATAATTCAGTACATCCCAAAATAATTGCATCGCAGTCAGTTTGTTGTTTCATTTCCTGTAAAATATGATGATATTTTTGAGCAGGAACTTGATTTTTACCTTTAATATCTTGGAAAATTAAATCCATTGTTTGCTCTTGAATCTGACTAGTAGGTTTTACTACTTCATAACCTAACTCTTCTAACTCTCGATCATAAATACCGTCGGTAACAGTCCCATTAGTTCCTAAAATTCCAACTTTTTTAACCCTTGGATATTGTTTTTGAATACTTTGAACCGTTAATCTTGGCATATGTAAAATTGGAATATCAGTTTCTTTTTGTAAGTCTTCATAGAAATAGTGGGCCGTATTACAAGCAATGACAAAGAAATCAGGTTTCAACAAACTCTGTTGCTGAATATCTTCAACTAAATCATTCAATGGACTAGGTTGATTGTGATCCATTAAATACGCTGAACGATCCGGAATACTAGCATGATTCACTATAATGTAATTCAAATAATCCTGGTCTTTTTTGGCCGGAGTTTTCTCATTTAACAACTGTACAAAACTCTCTGTAGCAGCAGTACCCATACCGCCTAAAACGGTGAAAAAGTTCTTCATAACCTATCCTTTATTTTCTTTGAAATAACGTGCGAAACTCTTGCGATAATTGTACAACATCCAATTCATTAATAGCCAACGTTTGAAATTATGATCTTTGTCGTAATCAAAAGTTGTTCCATAACGTTTTTGTTCAATTAGTTCTAGAGCTTTTTTCTTGTCATCATTTTCACGAGTATATTTCTTGAATGTTCCAGTTGAAACACCTAACCATAGCTTAATTTTATCTTCATCACGATTTGCATAAACGACTTCTTGATCTTTTAATTCATCAGTCACATAGTCTTTGACAACCCATTGAGCCAAATTATAACCAGTTAAAGTAACAAAGAAACTACTTCTACCTTGACGTAAATTAATTTCAAATAATTTAAAAGTCTGATCACGTTCGTCATATTTCATATCAAAATTAGCATAACCAGTAAATTTGATATCTTCCAAGAACTCTTGGATTTGTTGATAAAGTTTTTCATTATATTCAGGCAAAATAGCCACATAATTACCAATTGCAGCTGGTGCCGGATCTTCTAGTAATGGATGACCTAAGCACATCATTTTTACTTTATGGTTCTTGTCAACATAAGCATTTAGCACTCTCATGTTGCTGTCATCGCCGGGAATAAAATCTTGTAAAATCAAATCTGAAGTATAGCCATTGTCATAAATCTTATTGAGAATTTCACCAAACTCAGTAGCTGATTGAATTCGAAATGCTTTTTTACGACCCTCAAAATGAACGTCAAGCCACTCAACTGAATCCGTGGGTTTCAAGGCCACAGGATAATCAAATGGTTGGATAACTTTATCTTCTTCAACCATTTGCTTAGTAATTATTTGAGTTTTAGGATATGGCAAGTTGTACTTGTCGCAAACTTGATAAAAATTCTCTTTATTATTCAGTTGCTTCAACAAGTCATAATCGATATATGGACAAACAAAAGCTTCTTGTAGAACTTCTTTATGCTTAGCAATTAATTCAGCATAACCATCTCCACAACCAATCAGAATCACTGGTTCTTCGTGATTCTTATATTCTTCAACTAGTTTTTTCATTTCATCAAAAAAGACCGGATCTTCACTAAACCCAGGAATAAGATGAACATCAACAATTTTAGTAAATCTAGTTGGTGCTAGTTCTTGTGCAGCATAGGCAGTTACTGGTTGACCATAGAGTTCATAAAATGAACGTGCCATTCCATAAACATTAAAGTCACTACCTAATAAAATTGGTGTAAATTTCGGAGTTGTTTCTGACATACTAAACCTCTTGAACATAGAATTGCTTTTATTGTACCACTGTTAAATTACGTATTTTAGAGGTTGTAAGAAAAAATAAAAAAAGCTTCACTTCTTTGAAGCCTTTATTGAACAGTAATTACAACTTTTCCTTGTGTTTTTCCTGACTTTCCATAAGCAATAGCTTCATTTACTTGGTCTAATGTAAAAACTGTGGGATCAATAGCTGGTACTATGTGATTATCATCAATAATTTTTGATAATTCATTTAATTGTTGACCATCACTTTTAACAAAAATGAAATTATATTCAATATTTTTTTCAGCTGCTTGCTTATCATATTTTTTTCCCGCAGCTGAAAATAGTATTCTCTTCCAAAATGGTATTTTGTTAGTAAGAGCAAATTTTTTATTAGGTCCCGTAATCAAAGACAACATTTTTCCACCTTGTTGCAAAACTGATAGTTCATGTTCAAATTCACTAGGCCCTCTAGTATCAATTAGATAATCAATATTCGATAATAGTTCCCAATAATTTTCTGTTTTAAAGTTCAAATATTGATCAGCTCCGGCTTTCAGAGTGCGCTCCTTTGCTTCTGGACTTCCCGTAACGATAACTTTTAACCCCAAACTTTTAGCCACCGGTATTGCCATTTGTCCAAACGAGCCAGAACCACCAGGAATTAAAATTGTTCTTCCAGATTTAACTTTTAAAATTTCTATCATCCCTTGAATTGCCGTTAATCCTGTTAATGGTGCGGCAACAGCCTCTTTCAATTTTAGTGTTTTCGGGATTAATGCAATTTCACTTGCCTTTACAGCAATATACTCTGCAAAACCACCAATATTATTCAATGGTAACCTTCCATAAATCTCATCTTCTAATTTAAATTGAGAAACATTTTTACCAACTTTTTTGATAACCCCTGATATCTCATTTCCCATAGTTTGCGGTAATTTATAGTTTTGAATTAACTTGATATTACCGGTTCCTATCAAACTATCCAATGGATTAACAGCCGAATATTTAATTGCAACTAAGACTTCATCGTCATTGATTTCTGGAATATTTATCTCATTAATTTGTAGTTTAAAATTTTTCTCATATTTTTTTAATTGTGCGGCTTTCATATCAATTCTCCTTGGTAACATTTTTCATTTTTTGTAACTGGAAACAAATATAACATCAAAAGTTACAAAAATCAATAAAAGTAACTAATGTATGTTATTATTTAAACAACGGAGGATATGACCAATGCCAGTCTTAACTAAGAACATAATTATGAATGTTGCTGAAGAATTAGTAATCAAAAATCATTCGACTAATATTCGAATTGAACAAATTTCTTCAGAGTTAGCAGTGACTCACGCAGCAATTTATAAACATTTCAAAAATCGACATGACTTATGGCTATCTGTTTCAATTAGATGGTTTCACAAGTCTATTCTAAAAAATATTACTTTGAAAACCGCATACTCAACACCTGAGGAAGAACTTCATGATTGGCTATGGCAGTTTGTGACTGCGAAAAAGAAAGCTTCAAGTAATCAACCTGAAATGTTTGAATTACATATGATTTATCTGGACAATCATCCTGATGAATTACAGAAAGTCCTTGCTCCCTGCTATGAATACATTGATTTGTTATTAAATTATCGCGACAATGATTATGAACGTGCAAAAGCTATTATGTCTTGTTTCTCAGTTTTTACCCTACCAGCATTTAAAGAAACCTGGTTCCAGCCTGACTATCAACAACGCTTCGAAAATATTTGGAATCTAATAAAAAAAGGCCTTAACTAAGACCTTTTATTTGTTTACAAAAAGCAAATTGTAACTATATTCAATCGTATTAGTCAAAAATTGACTCTATTTTTTAACTCCGATATAGTGACTACACGACATCAAATTGCTGAGTGAGAGGTAACTATTTATGACCAATTATATTGAAATTAAAAATGCTAACACCAATAATTTGAACAATATTTCATTGAATATTCCTAAGCACAAAATAACCGTGGTTACGGGTGTTTCTGGTTCAGGAAAATCTTCATTAGTATTTAATACATTAGCTGCCGAGTCGCAACGTTTATTAAACGATACTTATTCCAGCTATATTCAACAATTATTACCTCACTATGCTCAGCCTAATGTTGAATCAATCAAGAATTTGCCTGTTTCGATTGTAATTGACCAAAAGAAAATTGGTGGCAATGCACGTTCAACTGTAGGAACGATTACCGATATTTATACCAGCTTGCGACTACTCTTTTCAAGAATTGCTGAGCCTTTCATCGGCTACTCGATGATTTATTCTTTCAATAATCCGCAAGGAATGTGTCCAACTTGTAAGGGAATTGGTGAAACTAACACTATCAATATTGAGAAATTGTTAGACCTCGACAAATCATTAAATGAAGGTGCCATCGATTTCCCATCATTTCATCCAGGTGAATGGCGGTTACGTCGCTACGTCGAATCGGGAAACTTTGATAATGATAAGAAATTAAGAGACTATACTGAAAAAGAACTCAAGCGCCTTTTATATGATGAAGGAAGCAAACCCGATCACCCAACTGATCAGTGGCCAAAAACTGCTGATTATATTGGCGTTGTTCCGCGCATAACTAAGAATTATATTGAAAAAGAAGAAAAACGACATGCTAAAGAAATCAGTCGAGTGATTGAAAAATCAACATGCCCGAACTGCCATGGAACTCGTGTTAATGAAACTGTACGTTCTGCCAAAATTAACGGAAAATCAATCGCCGATTGTGTTGAAATGAATATTTTTGATTTGTTAAATTTCATTCAAGCAATCGATGCTACTAATGTGCAAATCATCTTAGATGATTTAATTAAGAAATTAAAAAGTCTCCAAATTGTTGGTCTAAGCTATTTATTCTTGAATCGCCCAACTACCACACTGTCTGGTGGTGAATCGCAACGAATTAAGATTATCAAACATTTAAATAGTGCATTAAGTGATGTGATGTATATCTTCGACGAACCAAGCGTTGGTCTCCATCCTCAAGATATTTTAGGAATGAACGCTATTATTGAGGACTTACGAGATAAAGGTAACACCGTCGTATTAGTTGATCACGATCCTGATATTATCAAAATTGCTGACCACATTATTGATATTGGACCAGGTGCGGGTGTTCATGGTGGAAAAGTAATGTTTGAAGGAACTTACCCAGAACTTCTTGCTTCAGGTACTTTAACTGGTAAGGCACTCAATCTACCCCATCACATTAATATCTCTAAACCAAACTTTACTGAATACTATCATTTGGATAATGTTTTCTTACATAATGTGAAGAACGCCTCTATTAAAATTCCAAAGCAAGCATTAACTTTAATAACTGGAGTAGCCGGTTCAGGAAAGAGTACTCTAATTAGACATCTGTTCACCAAAAAATATCCCGAAGCTCAAATCTTAGATCAAAGCCCTATTCGTGGCAGCAATCGTTCTAATGTGCTGACTTATCTGGATATGTTTGACGAAATTCGAGCAGTTTTTGCCAAAGCCTCCGGTCAGAGTAAATCGTTATTCAGCTATAACGGACAAGGTGGCTGCCCTGTTTGTAAAGGACGCGGTTATATTAAATTAGATTTGGCATTCATGGGTGATGTTGAACAAGTCTGTGAAAAATGCCAAGGCAAACGCTACAACGATGAGGCACTATCCTATACTTGGAATGGCTTGAATATTTATGAATTGTTGCAATTAACGGTTGAGGAAGCCGCTGATTTACTCGACCAACCAATTATTAAAAATCTGATTGATGTCAATTTAGGTTATGTCAAACTCGGGCAATCATTGGATACTTTTTCTGGTGGTGAATTACAACGAGTAAAAATCGCTAAAATTCTTGATAATCAAGCTAGCAATTTATTAATTCTGGACGAACCAAGTACTGGTTTGCACGAAGCGGATGTTCAAAAATTAATTACTTTATTAAATAATTTGGTTAAAAAACAAAAAACATTAATTGTTTTGGAACACAATCTACAGTTAATCAGTCAAGCTCAATGGATTATTGATATGGGACTTGGTGGTGGAAGTCTCGGTGGTAAAGTTTTGTTCCAGGGCTATCCTGTCGATTTGCTAAATAATCACGAATCATATACTGCTGAGCACCTAAAAAAATATGTTAAGTAACCTTGAAATGAAGATACTTATTATGTCATAATTAATTGTTTCAAAATTTTAGGGGGAATTATTTATGAAAAATTTTAAGAGAATTATCTCAGCAATGCTTTTCATGGTTGTTGCTGTAGTTGTTCTAGCAGGATGTCAGCAAGATCAGACTAGGACTTTCACACGTACGAAAGACGATAACACTGTCACAAATACGCTCTATGCACATGGGGACGATGTTTATAAAATAAGGTCAATTGACAAAATAAAACTTGATGAAAACTCATCTTCAGCCTTTAACATGATAAAGAAAAGCATCGAAAAAAATAATAAGGGTAAGGGAATCACTATTAAGGTTACCCAAGACAAAAAGAATAAAGAAATTGTCGTTACACAAACTATTGATTTCGATAAAATCTCAAGCAAGAATTTAAATAAATATTTTGACGTCGATCTTAAGAATAAGAAAAAAGACTTAAAAATTAAAAAGATGATTAAGAATCTAAAAGATCAAGGCTACAAAGAAGTGAAATAAAAAGCATCTACTTAAAAGTAGATGCTTTTTTATTTAGACTCAGTATTTTCATGACTAATCATTTGTTTTTCTGCAACTTTAAAAAATGGATAGTATATAGCTCCAGCAATAACCAATTCCATTAACGACCAAATTGCAGCACGCCAATCCCAGCTGGTCGCCATTAAAGGTCCAATAATTGGAGGCATTGTCCAAGGGACCATTGCTACGGGAGCAGAAATCCAACCAAGTGATATCAGACTGTAGGACCCTATCGTCAAAATCAGTGGCACAATAATGAATGGAATCATTGTTAAAGCATTCATGACAATAGGAAATCCAAAAATTACTGGTTCGTTAATTTCAAATAATGCACTTGGAAAGGCAACCTTTCCTAAATCACGATAAGTTTTGCTCTTAGAAAATAACATCAGCGCAACTAAGGTAATAGTTGCTCCAGTCCCTCCAACATTTACATATAAATTAGAAAATCCATACGCAGTAATATAAGGTAGTGGTTGATGATGAGCCAAAGCTGTTCCATTAGCCGCTAGAAATTGTAAGAAGATCGGATCAGAAATCCCTTGAAGAGTCATATCTCCATGAATACCACAAACCCAAAGCAAACTTACCAATAATGTATAAATCATAATTCCAGGTAAAGTATTCATTGCAAATAATAATGGGTGAAAAATACTTTGAACAACTTGATTTATATCAATACCTAAAGGCATTCTAATAACCCAGAAAAATAATAGAATTATAAATCCCGGAAATAATGCTACAAATGAGCTCGAAACTGCATCTGGTACGCCTGAAGGTAATTTAATAACAATATTTTTATCAACAAAGAATTTAAATATTGTAATTGAAATAAATGCTGTAACAATAGCGGTAAACAAACCTGAGGACCCAAAATTATCTACATTCAATTTGAAATTTGATCCAAATGAACTGATGATGAAAGCCATGGTCGATAATCCTGCTCCAGAAAGTGGGTCAACTCCCACCGATTTTCCTAATTCAAATCCAATTCCAATTACTGCTAATAACGAAATAATACCAAAAGAACCATTAACAGCTACACCTATCACATTCATATATGGTTTAATAAAATGAGTCCATGCAGGTATTGGAATATTACCTAAAATCAAGAATACACTCCCACTGATAATAGCTGGTAATGTTAAAACTAAACCATTACGAACTGAAACTAGATACTTATTATTTCCAATTTTTGCCATAGGAGGCATCAAACTGTTTTGTAACCAATCCATGAATCGCTTCATGTTATTCGCCTTCCTTCTTTAGATCAGTATACATTTGTATATATACTCCTATTCTTTCCATATGTAAACATCAACTTAATTAAATTAATTTATTGATATAAAAAAAATTATGTTGAAGTTAATCATTAAAATCACCTTATTGTCAAACCTCCGATAGCGCTTTCGTGATATACTTTAAGGAGGAATTGGATAATAGAACACAGACCAGAAAAGAGGATGCAGATATGTTTAATCTAGACGGAAAAGTTGCTATTGTTACAGGTGCTGCTCAAGGAATGGGAGAATCACATGCTCGAAAATTAATTGGCCAAGGGGCAAAAGTTGTTCTCACCGACTTGAACGAGGAAAAAGGAAGCCAAGTGGCTAAGGAATTGGGCGATAACGCTTTATTCATCAAACATGACGTTACTGATGAAGATGGCTGGAAAAAAGTTGTCTCAGAAACTTTAGCTAAGTGGGGCAAAATTGATGTTTTAGTCAACAATGCCGGAATTACGGTCACAAAATCAATTGATGACACCACCGAAGCCGATTATTTGAAAGTATTTCAAATCAATCAATTATCGGTCTTTCTAGGAATGAAATATGTATCGCCAGAAATGATTAAGAACAAACAAGGTTCTATCATTAATATTTCATCTATCAACGGATTGGTCGGAGCAAAGATTGGTTATACCGATACTAAGTTTGCCGTTCGTGGAATGACTAAAGCGGCAGCTTTGGAGCTAGCTCAATACAATATCCGAGTTAACTCAATTCATCCCGGAGCTATCGCCACTCCAATGGTTATGCAAGAAGATACCCGTGCTGCTGTTGAGCAATTTGCGAAGATGATTCCTTTAGGTCGTTTAGCCGAACCTGAAGAAGTTTCCGGAATGGTTGTTTATCTTGCTTCTGATGAATCGAGATATTCAACTGGATCAGAGTTTGTCGTTGATGGCGGAATTACTGCTCAATAATTCGAGCAATAAAAAACCTCTACATAAAAGTAGAGGTTTTTTATTTTACTTCAGAAACAATTTCTTTAAGCACATCATGATATTTATCAAGAAAATTCATATTCTTAATATTAATACATCCCTTGCTGACTGCTGATTTTGGAAATTCATCTGCGTATTTCTCGACGACATCCCCACTCCAAATATACAAGCCAACAAAGTTCTTCTGGCTGGTAATATTTATGATTCCGGCATCAGCGTAATCATAATTCTTCTTACCTAAGTTACCGAGTCTTCCATAGGCAATTGAACTAAACGTTCTCCCATTATCAAAATAGTGACGTTCTAATTTCGTATTTTCAGTCACTAGTTCATCGACTTTTTTCATAATATCTGAATACGGTGACTTGCTTATTAAATCTTCAATTGAATTTGCTTTAGTGTACATAATATATTAATTCCCTTGCAGTCTAAAAACATACATCAAGACTAAATCTGCTACAACCACGTCAGTATAGATTGCGCCAACTTGATTACCAAATAGACGATAAAACATGAATATTCCAATTCCATAAACAACAATTTCTAATACTAATTTAGCAACACCAGTCAACGCATGGTTTGAATTGGGTGCACCATATCGTACCCAAACTAAGAAAATGGCAACTCCCACAACTAGATAAAATATCTTGTTCCAGATACCGTTGCTGAGCCATACACCACTGAGTATTCCTAAAACAGTAATCATCTCTAATAAAAATCGAACAAATAATATGATTGATTTCATAGATTCATCCTGACCGTTAATTTATTTGATATATGCTTATAATACCATGGCAATAAACTATCCCCTTAACAATTTCTCTTCAAAACAAGTATAATGGTTTTTATGTATGAAAGGAATTGTTATGAGTACTTGGATTAAAAAGATTCTACCAGGATTTAGCCTATCCCTGATTGTCGCTATAGTTGCCAAATTTCTTGGCACACTGGTTCCTAGTTTAGGAGCGGCTACAATTGCCATTTTATTAGGAATATTATTGGGAAACACCTTCTTCAAGCAACCAGCTCTACAAACTGGAACTAAATTCTCTGAAAGTCGCTTACTAGAATACTCAGTGGTAATGCTAGGATTCACTGTCACTTTTCAAACTATTCAAAAGATGGGCATCAATGGATTGATTTTTGTATTACTGATGATGACTATCGTTATTATTAGTGCCTATCTTATTGGTCGTCGCTTAGGTTTCAGCGAGAAAATGTCTTTAATGTTTGCCGGTGGAAATGCTGTCTGTGGATCTTCTGCTATCGGAGCTATCGCACCAGCGATTGATGCTGACGATGAAGAAAAAGGTCAAACCATCACCCTTGTTAACCTTTTAGGAACAGTAATGATGTTGACCTTGCCTTTCTTAGGAATGGCAATCTTTGGCAGTAATCTTCTTGCTAATTCAGCCTTACTTGGTGGAACTTTACAATCCGTTGCTCAAGTGGTGGCTGGTTCAAGTTTAATCAATTCTGAAACAGTACAATTTGCCATGCTCTTCAAAATTACGCGAATTATTTTATTAGTAGTGGTTGTTTATATTTTTGAACAAAAAGTTAAAAAATCTACTGGTATAATAAAACAAAAGCAATCTGAATTTAAATTACCAATTCCATGGTATGTGCTATTATTTTTAATATTTTGCTTATTGAATAGTACAATTAATTTACCAGAGTTCTTCAATACAACTGCTCACTTCTTGAGTAGCTGGTTTGAAACAATTGCCTTAGCTGCTATTGGCTTGAGACTAGACTTCCGTAAGTTCATAAAAGAAGGACCACGATTCTTACTTTATGGAGTTTCAGTCGGTGCAGTACAGACAGTTACTGCAATTATACTTATTATTCTGTTACGAATTAGATAAAAAATGGATGGAAAGAATATGAGAATCGCTATCATTGGGGCCGGTCCTAGAGGAATGCTGGCTCTAGAACGAATACTTTCTTGGAACGAAATACAACCTGTTCAAGAAAAGCTAGAAATTAACATCTTCGACCCTTATTCAATTGGTGGTCGTGTTTGGACTGTTGATCAACCACATGAATTAATTATGAATACTGCCGCTCAAGATATCACATTGTTCACTGACCAGAGTGTTGTTATGTCAGGAGTAGTCAATATGGGACCCAGTTTGGCACAGTGGAGCGCCAATTATGCTCATAATTATTTAGTAGAAAATAACTATTCAGAAATTTTTCTTGATGAAATCAAACAAATCACACCTAATAGTTATACTTCACGCGCTCTATATGGTATCTACATCCAATGGTTCTACGATGAACAGCTCAAACGACTTAATGATGATATTACAGTGAATTTATACTCTGAAGAAGTCACAAATATTACTCAACAAGACGACAAATTCGTTCTTGATTTAGCCAATGAAAAACTTACTAGTAATATCGTAGTCGCTGCACTTGGTAACTTGTTCAATGAACCAACTCCACTTGAAGCAGAACTCACTGAATTCGCTAACAAAAATAATCTTACTTACGTGCGACCAAATTTTGCCGGTGAAGTTGAACTGGACAATATTACCGCAGACATGACCTTGGCAATTAAGGGACTAGGTCTGAACTTCTATGACTTAATGGCTCGCTTAACTTATGGACGTGGGGGTAAGTTTGAGCCACTAAAAAATGGTGAACTAACTTATCATCCAAGCGGTAAAGAGCCAAGAATAATTGCTGGATCATTACACGGTCTGCCTAATCATTCTAAAGGTCGCAAACAAAAAGCTCCTGGTGAAGAATACATCCCTAACTTCCTAAATATCGCAACTCTACAGAGATATGACAAAGGAACTCTTAGTTACAACGAATTCTGGACCATGTTAGAAAACGAAATGAGCTTTGTTTACTATTCCAACCTCATTGATGAAAAGTATGCTGGAAAAATTGACAAAGCGGCCTTTCAAAGCGACTTCTTGCAGGACCCTGAAACAACACTTAATAATCTTAAAATTGATGCTGATGATTTTATTAATTGGGAGAGTTTCATCTATCCAGTTGAAGCAAGTACTGCCAAAGGCTTTGATACTTTCGTAGAAAACTTCGTTAAAAAAGATTTCCAAGAAGCAGCTAAAGGAACCAAAACTGGACCACTAACAAGTGCTTTAGAAGTTCTTCGAGATATCCGTGCAACCATCAGATATGTGATTGAAAATGAATTACTCTCAAGAAATGAATTCGTTGATAAATTCATGCATCAGTTTAACTCAATCAACAATTTACTATCAATGGGACCACCAGCTTCTCGACTACAAGAATTACACGCGTTATTAAAAGCTGGAATTATCAAAATTGTTCCTGGTGAAATGCAGGTAACTACTGGCGAAGATAAATATATCGTTTCAAGTAAAACTGGAGACTGCCCTGAATATCCAGCAGAAGCCTTGATTGAAGCACGAATTCCTAAGATTTCATTGAGTGACACTACCAGCGAACTAATGAATAATTTGGTTAAGAATGGCATGGTTAAAAACTGGCAATTCCAACGTGAAGATGGCAAAGAGTTTGTCAGTGGCGCTGTCGGCTTTGACAGAACTGCTAACCAATTAGTTGATGCTAACGGTAAACTAATTAATAATTTCTACTTCTGGGGTGTTCCCACCGAAGGTAAGAATTGGTTGACTACTGCTAGCCCTCGGCCATTTATCAATGATCCCAGCTTACGAACAGTTGATAAAATTGTGAGTGATATTTGGAAAAAGAATGTGAAATAAAAAGACACCCTAATGGATGTCTTTTTTAGTTCTTTTATTAATTTTAAAGATATACATATTTAATAATCTCAAGTACTGTTAGATGTAGAGGATAGAATAAGTAAAATCCCCATTTTATCCACTGTGGTGCGTATCCACGTTTTCCGTTGTAATTTAGAAGTAAATATCCGACCGCCAAAAATCCAAGTGCAGAGAACATTTCTGCAACATATGCACCAGTATTCTTAGCGGCAAAAAACCCAATTATAGCCAAAATTTCGAAAATCACAAAGTAAATAAGCATTGTAAATTTGATGCCTTTTTCGTCATGAAATTGATAAAATGCCCATATAAGAATAATTCCAAAAATATTCCAATCTGACAGAATGGTCAACCCTATGAACAGTAATACAAGGAATAATTTCCCTACAACATTCTTTATTTTGACATAAAATGTCAACATTATTAGTCCCATTAACAATGTGAAGAAAATATTATTAGGAATATCAGTAATAGAAAAGGCATAATCTGGATTATGTAATAGATAAAATGGATAGATGGACACTACCCAGAAAAAGACCATTCTTAAAATATACTTCCTAATGTTTCGTGTATAGTGAAAACCTTCCACTAATAAATACGCCATAATCGGAAAAGTAAATCTACCTACAAATTCAGAAATTGCAAAAAATGGCAATGTTTGACTACTATGACTCCATTCAAACAGAATACCTATATGATTAATCAACATCCCAATGATTGCAATTAATTTCAAATGAAAACTATCAAATTTTTTCTCTACCAATTGATCAACCTCCACAAAATAATATTATATTCATCTTATCATTTCAATAATTAAAGTTTAATGAATATTATTAGTTTTTATTGTGAATATTATTTGTTGAATTATTTAATAGTGAATACCCTATGAAAAAAGACATCCAAATGGATGTCTTTTTGTTTTGTTATAATTAAAGTAATATGAAAATTCATATTTTTTACTTACGATGATGATTCACTGAAAACATCAACTGACTAAATCGGAGCGTGCCTATTTATGGATAAAAAATATAAAGTCGCAATAATAGAAGATGATAAAGATATTCAACAACTCATAGTGAAAGAACTTAACAAACAAGAATATGAAGTTGTTTTTGAAAGTGACGGTTTAAAGGCACTGAATCTCTTGCAAGAAGATGCGGAGTTGGACTTGGTCATTATTGACTTAATGTTACCAAATAGAGATGGAATCTCGATCATACAAGAAGTCAGGAAAGAAAGCACTGTCCCTATTTTGATAATTTCTGCGAAAGATACAGAATTTGATAAAATTGTTGGGCTTGAAAATGGTGCGGATGATTACTTAGTAAAGCCTTTTTCTGTTTATGAGCTGTTAGCAAGAGTGAAGTCAATTCTCAGGCGCTATAGTGAATATAATATTCCCGAAAAGAAGTTGATTGACAACAAGATATTTGATTTCACTTTATTACCTGAAGAATATGCCATCTTAAAAAGCGGAGAAAGAATTCAATTAACCAACAAAGAATATAAACTATTGCAATTTTTCATTAAGAACCCCAAAAAGATTTTTACAAAATTTCAGATATATAAAGAAGTGTGGGATGACGAATTTTTGAATGACGACAATGTATTAAATGTAACTATGCGAAGATTAAGAAAGAAAATTGAAGATGATCCATCAAACCCTAAATATATTATTACCATTTGGGGAATAGGTTATAAGTTAGGAGATGATGCGTAATGTTAATTATTCTAATCATGATCTTAGCTGTTTTAGCACTATACTTTTTTTATAAATATAAAAGCCTGAATAATACAATTGAAAAAATCTGCCAAAGCATTTCTAAAAATTCAGCTAATTATAATCAACCAATTACAGAAATTTCAAATCAAAGATCAATTCAACATCTTCTTATAGAAATTAATTCTTTTGTTGATAAACACAGAGAAATGGACAGAATTAACCAACGTATTAGACAAGGAATGAAAAATACGGTAACTAACTTATCACATGATTTGAAGACTCCATTGACAGTAATATTAGGATATACAGAAGTCACAAAAGAAAATATTGAAGATGTTAGCCAAGAAGAACTAATTCAAAGTTTGAACAAGATTGAGTGGCAATCCAAAAAACTGGTTAAAGTGATTAATGGTTATTTTGACTTGAATAAGTTAAATGCAGACGAAATGAAACTTGATGAAAAACCAATTGACGCTTCTGAAATTCTAAGAGAAGAAGTTCTAAGTCATTACCTAGATGTTGAAAAAGCAAATATTAATTTAGAAATTGATATTTCAAAAGAAAAAACCACTATTTTAGGTGATAAACAGGCTTTAACTCGTATTTATGGAAATCTGATAAGTAACGCCATCCAATATGGACAAGATGGTAAGTATTTGTCGGTAAAATCTTGGATATCCGAAAAACGAGTATTTATTGAAATAACGGATAATGGAAAAGGAATCCAAGAAGAGAACCAAAAGAAAATTTTTGAACGCTTATCCACCTTAGAAGATGCCTCCGATAAAAACTACGGTGGTAGTGGTTTGGGTCTCGCCATTACCAAGAAATTAACTGAGGAGTTAAACGGAAAAATTTCTTTATATAGTAAACCTCATGCTCGCACCTCATTTACTCTGGAATTCCCATTATATTTAGATAATTAATTATGAAAGAAACGTTTCAGAGAAAAGTAAGAAACATGTCATAAACAAACTCAGTTATTCGATATGATTGGAATATGGTAAAGGAGGAGCCTTTTATGACAACAATATTTAAACTGACAGATATAACCTGTGTCAGGAATAATCAAACAATTCTGGATGAAATAAACTTGGAAGTTCAAAAAGGAACAATTTATGGATTTTTAGGTCCGAATGGGGCTGGAAAAACAACTCTGATGAAAGTTCTTTTAAATCTACTTCAACCTAATAAAGGAACAATTGAAGTGATGAACGAATCAATTATTTCTAAGTCTTACGAATATTTAAACCAAATAGGAAGTATCATCGAAAATCCGGTTTTCTATAATAAATTAACGGTTAAAGAAAATTTAGCACTTCATTGTAATTATTTAGGAATATATGACCTTGAAAAAATTGATCAAAAATTAAAATTGGTCAAGATGTATGAAGCAAGAGATAAAAAAGTTAAAAATCTATCTCTAGGAATGAAGCAGCGACTTGCAATCGCAAGAGCCTTGATTTCCGAGCCAGAATTACTTGTTTTGGATGAACCAATCAATGGACTGGATCCTTTTGGGATCAAAGAAATTCGAGAGTTATTAATTCAAATTAATCGAGAATTAGGAACAACAATATTTATTTCTAGTCATATTATCTCTGAAATTGAAATGATGTGTGATGTCATTGGATTCATTCAAAATGGACGAATTGTTAGAGAAATGACCACTCAAGAAATAAAAAATGAATCGAAAAAATATATTGAGTTAACCGTATCCAATGTAAAAAAAGCCGTGCAAGCTATTGACTCAAAATTGGAAATTGAAAATTTCAAGGTGATTGACGATAAAAGTATTCGCATCTATGACGATACAGTTTCTCAAAAACAAATCATGGAAGTGTTTATTTCTAATGATATAGGATTACTATCAATAGAAGAAAAGACCGGTAGTTTAGAAGAATACTTTGTTAAATTAATCAACGAGGGGGCAAAAATATGATTCAATTATTAAGTTTGGAACTCAAAAAAATATCACTCTGGAAATATTTGCTAGGAATATTCATTGCGTCACTAACAATTCTCTTTCTTGTAATTTCTCCTGCATATATGATTGAAGAAGTAGAAGTCATTTATCGAACACCTCTAGATTTTTTGGCGAGTGGATCAGTATTACTACGATTAGTGTTTACTATATTCACAGGTATTTTAATTGCAAACATGATAGTCAAAGAATACGAAACTGGAACAATTCTGAATTTATTCTTATATCCAATTCCTAAGAAAAAAATTCTAATGAGCAAACTAGTATTAATTATACTAATAAGTTTTTTGACAATGTTTGTATCTTATTTAGTCGTTATGGGATTCATCAGTTACTTCAATAATACATACCAGATGGTCTCCGGAACAATTAATCTCAATCAATTTATAGAATTCATGCTATCATCAGTTTTCCTTATGATATGTACGATTGCAACAAGTATGATTTCTCTATTGGTAGGATTAAAAATGAAATCAAGCGTAGCGACAATTGTTACTTCTATCGTGATAGGATTACTACTCAACGGGCAAATCGGAACTACTACTGATTTCTCAACAAATATAATATTATTATCAAATCTTGCAGCAATCGGATGTATTGTAGTTTATATGAGCATCAGAAAAGTTAATAAGGAAGATATTTAGCGGGACAACATTTCTAAATTCGTCTTGTAGTAAATATTGATTAAATAAAAAATACACCCACTGGATTGGGTGTGTTTTTGTATATTCCAAATTGTAATCTGTTGATTAACGTTTTGAGAATTGTGATGCTTTACGAGCTTTCCTAAGACCTGGTTCATTTATTCGATAATTGAATAGATGTCAAAACGCTTATATTAGTCTTTTTCAATTTTTAACTACACTATAGTTTGAATGGATTTCAATACATTTTAAATGAATGGTGTCAATTTCATAAAATATGCCAGCCGAAATCAACTGGTCCATTAACATTATTTTTACATATTCTTTTATTTATCATCGTTAGTATCAAAACCAGAAAAATCAAATTCATCAATTATTTTACTAAATTTATTATGATGAAGTTCCATATCTAGTGCTTCATTTTCGTTATATAGTCTTCTGATTTCATTATTCAAAAATTTAATCTCATTTTTATTACTCAATTCATCTTCTTCATCAAGTGTCATATGATTAAGACGATTCTCTATCATTTTTATTTCTCTTAAGTTTATTCTTCTTTTAACCGATATCTCTTTTTCCCTATGACGTAATTCACTCAATGAATCTTCACTTAATTTCCCCATTTCATCATATTCATGAATCAGTTTATTAATTTTCTTATTTCGGTTTAAGTCTCTAATATTAAGATTCTCATATAGTTGAGACAATTCCTCCATTTCTCTGAATTCTTTTTCCGTCAGTGCATTAATAAGTCTAATAAACCTCAAATTCGAAAGTACGTATAGTTCTTTATCAGCCTCTTTATTCATTTCATTTAATAAATGAATTTTGGGACCAACCGTTTTGTTGCCAACCTTAAATAACAAATCATTTTTTTTGCTAGATTTACCATCATCCGTAACATATATTACTTTTTTTCCATGATATTGAGAATTATCTTTCGCAAATCTAATAATATCTTTCCAGATTATTAAGTCACCATATTTTGTATGATAGCAAATATTTCCATAAGTCCTTACATCATTATCTCCATCTTCTTTTCCTGAATCATTATATCCTGGTGGTAATCCTTTGCTGTATCGCTCATCACCATCTTTTTCAACTTCATCTATCCACTCTTGGGTATAAGGATCGCCAACTCTATCGCTAATAACTTCTATTAAATCGTCATATATTGAACTCTCTTCATTAGTAATTGTAGATTTTATTTTTTCATCAATAGTTTGATTTAATTTAGCTCTATCCGCTTCTATTTCTGATACCATGTTCTCATAAAATTTATCTTTATCATTATTTATATTTATTAGGGAAGTATTTTCAATACTTTGCTTTATCTTGTCAAAAGAATTATCTATTCCCATTTTATATTTTTCAATATTCATTTCTCTTCTACGTTTGATGGGACTTTTGTTAAAGTTAAATTCAAGTGCAACTAAATAAGGTATATAAATACTATCTTTTGCTTTCACTAACGCTTTTATGTAATTTTTAGCAACTTCTGTAGGTAGTTGAATTACATCAAGTAAAAAATTGGTGTCCAAAACTATAATATTATCAACATCTTTACTAAGATCATCACTTTTCAATTCATCACGATAGAACTCAGGAAATAATTCTTTTAAATTGTTCAATGTATATCCCCCTGTATTTGTAAATTAACTTAATTATATCATTAGTGCATTCTATACTACCAACAAGTAATTTTATTGATATTACGATGGTCTATTAAAAATAAATCTTTGATATATATTTTTCTAAATTTTATTTACTATAATTATATGAGAGTATTTTGTATATCTTTGGTTCATCTATTCGATAATTGAATAGATGTCAAAGTAGTGTCAGCTCCACAAAAAAACACTTCACAAGGCTGTTTGTGAAGTGTTCCAAAATACTGATATATAAACATATATTAACGTTTTGAGAATTGTGATGCTTTACGAGCTTTCTTAAGACCTGGTTTCTTTCTTTCCTTCATACGTGGGTCACGTGTTAAGAATCCAGCACGTTTCAAAACTCCACGGAAATCAGGATCTACTTCTAGTAGTGCACGAGAGATACCATGTCTGATAGCTCCTGCTTGTCCTGTAAATCCACCACCATTAACGTTAACTAAAACATCGTAGCTTCCTTTAGTTTCTGTTGCTTCTAGTGGTTGAACCATATCTGCAATCAAACTATCAAAAGGGATGTAGTCTTTAACATCACGTTTGTTGATTGTGATTGCGCCGTTACCTGGTACTAAACGTACACGGGCTACAGAGTTTTTACGACGACCTGTTCCAGCATATACTGCTTGTTCTGCCAAAATTATTTCCTCCCTTAGATTAGTTTATTGATATCCAATAGTTCTGGTTTTTGTGCTTGTTGTTCATGTTCTGGACCAGCATATACATGAAGTTTCATAAATTGGCTATGTCCTAATGAGTTCTTAGGAAGCATCCCTTTAATTGAATTTTCAATTAGTCTGGTTGGTTTGTTTTGTTTTAATTCACCGGCTGTAACCATTTTTAATCCACCAGGGTAGTCACTGTGGCGGTAATAAATTTTGTCTGATTCTTTTTTACCAGTTAATTTAATTTTTTCGGCGTTGATAACAATCACGTTATCACCTGTATCTACGTTTGGTGTGAATTGTGGTTTGTTCTTTCCACGTAGGATTGAAGCCACAACAGTTGATAGACGTCCTAATGCAACATCAGTAGCATCAACTACATACCATTTACGTTCAACTTCGCCTGCTTTAGCAAAAGGTGTTGTACGCACAATAAATTCCTCCATTATCATTTCACATGTTTGACACTCAATAAGTTTCCGGGGCTTATCGTGGGGCAAACAATACCAAAGTTCATAATACTTGGATTTGCCCTCAAAGTCAATATAAATCAGGACATTTCTGCCCATTAATAGTAAACTTTTTTCAAATATAAACCACTAGCTGGAGCGGTTAATCGTGCTTCTTGTCGATCTTTAACTTCAAACAATCTCAAGATGTCATGGACATCCCTTTTGCCGTTTCCAATCTCTAATAACACGGCCACCATAATTCGCACCATATTGTATAAGAAACCATCTCCATAGAACTCAAAGATTAATTCATTATTAGTCTCATCAAATTCCACCGTAGCTTCATAAATCGTTCTCACTTTATCTTTCACAACTCCATCACTAGCAGCAAAACTAGTGAAATCGTGCGTGCCAATTAGATCATTAATAGCCACTTCAATTTTTTCAATATCTAGCTTATAAGGATAATGCCCGGTGTAGTTTCGCTTGAATGGATCGGTATATTTGCCTAAGGCCGTGCGATATAAATATCTCTTTCCTGTTGTAGAAAATCGTGCGTGAAACTCAGCATCAACAATCTCACAATCAAGAAATAAAATATCAAGTGGCATTAAGCTATTCAAAGCTCGAAGCATATTTCCTGCAGGAATCTCCCCCGGGTACTCGAAGTTAATAACTTGTCCCAAGGCATGAACACCAGCATCTGTGCGACCAGAACCAACAATATCAACTACTTGTCCCTTAGTCATTTTTAACAAAGCCGCTTCGACTACACCTTGAACTGTTCGCAATTCATTTTGTCTTTGATAACCATGGAATTTGGTTCCATCATATTTCATTGTTAACTTGTAATTTGTCATCTTAAATTCCAAACCTTAAATATGCTAGTAACAAAGTAATCAGTACAAATGTTACCACCATCAATGTATCGTTTCGCTGCCAAATTAATTCACGATATTTCGTTCGATTCTCGCCACCTTGATACCCACGTGACTCCATGGCTATCGATAAATCATAGGCAATTGAGAAGCTACTAACAAATAACGGAATTAGTAACGGAATGAAGCTCTTAATTCGTTTCATAATTGAGCCAGTACCAAAATCAACTCCACGTGCACGTTGAGCATTCATAATTTTAGTGGTTTGATCCATTAATTGTGGTACAAATCGTAGTGCAATTGACAACATCAAGGCAACTTGAGTAACTGGAAATCTCACTACTTTCAAAGGTTTCATCACTGCTTCAATCGCATCAGAAAGTTCCACTGGCGTTGTGGTCAAGGTTAGTAATGTCGAGAAAAAGACAATTAACACGAATCTAACAAAGATATAAGTTCCATTAATTATACTTTGCCACGATAACGAAAAAATCCACCACTGCCAAAATATTTGCTCTCCTGGCGTGAAGAAAACTTGTAGTATCACAGTAAATAAGATTAACCACATCAGAGGCCTTAATCCCTTGAAGAAGAACGACATCGGTACATTGGAAAGTTTCAAAGCAAATAGAACAAACAAAAATAAAGGCAAGTATGTGTACCAACTATTTGCCAAAAAAATGATTCCAATAAAATAAAATGTCCCAATGAATTTCGCACGGGGATCTAAGTTATGAATAATTGAGTTACCTGGAATATATCTACCAACAATTAACTTATTCAAAAAATCATTCCTCTTATATATTTTTGTCTATTGCATTTACTAAATCATCAATTACTAAAGGATTTTCATCGGCTTTTAAGCCCTTATTCTTTAAGCGATTCATCAATTCTGAACTTCTAGGAAGTTCGAGATTATTATCAAGTACCCATTGTTCATCAGCAAAGATTTCGGCAGGAGTTCCTTGTTTAGCAACTTCTCCATGATTAAAGACAACCACATCGTCGGCATAATTTGCCACATCTTCCATTTGATGAGTTACAAGAATAATGGTTTTACCATCTTGATGAAGCTGATTAAACATCGTCATCATTTCTAGACGTCCCTTAGGATCTAGTCCAGCAGTGGGTTCATCTAATATCAGAATGTCAGGATTACTTGCCAAGACGCCAGCAATTGCCACACGGCGCATCTGTCCACCAGACAAATCAAACGGTGATTTCTCTAGAAATTCTTCACTTAAACCAACTTGTTTCAAGGCAGTTCTTGCCATTTGCTTAGCTTGTTCTTCTTCAACCCCAAAATTCATTGGTCCAAACATAATATCTTTTTCGACTGTTTCTTCAAACAATTGACTCTCAGGAAACTGAAAAACCATCCCAACTTTTTGACGTAGCGGTTTTAAGTTCTTATTGTTAGTTGTTGGTTCAATCACTCTGTCATCAACAATTACTTTGCCAGCACTTGGTTTAAGCAAAGCATTAACATGTTGAACAAACGTCGACTTGCCACTACCAGTGTGTCCAATCAACGCTGTGTAACTATGGTCTTTAATCGTAACATTAATATCCTTAAGCCCGATACTTTCCATTGGTGTATTGGGTTGATAAATATAATTTACTTTTTCAAATGATATTGCCAAAGTTCGTCCACCAATTCCTTTTCGTTTCGCCAATTATCACTAATCTTCACTCCGTGTTCAATCAACCTCTGTTGAACCTCTCGAATGAATGGTAACTCTAATCCTGCCTTAGTTAATAAAGCTTGGTTAGTAAATACTTTTTCTGGAGTGTCTTGATCCAATAATTCACCATTAGTCAACACCACCACATCATCAGCTAATGTCACTTCATCAACATCATGAGTAATTGATAAAACTGTTAGGTTTAATTCTTCTTTTAATTGTTGAATGGTTTGAATAATTTCTAATCGGCCGCTTGGATCTAACATGCTAGTAGCTTCATCCAGAATAATAATTTCTGGTTCTAACGCAATTACTCCAGCGATTGCCACACGTTGTTTTTGTCCACCAGACAAACTCTGCGGATCACGTGTTAAAAAATCTGACATATTGACCTTAGCAAGTGCTTCTTTAACTTTAACTCGCATTTGTCCAGGGTCCATACTTTGATTCTCTAATCCAAAAGCAACGTCATCTTCTACCGTAGCTCCAACAAATTGATTATCTGGATTTTGAAAAACAATTCCCATTTTCTTACGAATATTCCAAACTGTCTCTGGAGTTAAGACTTCATCATCAACTTTAATAGTGCCATGTTCTGCTTGGAGAATCCCATTCAACAACTTGGCCAATGTACTTTTACCACTACCGTTTTGACCAACAATTGCTGTCCATGAATTCTTCATAATCTGCAAAGAAACATCTGACAATGCCAGTTGCGTATTTTCTTCGTATTGATAATTTAAGTTGTTGATTTCAATGATTGGCGTTGCCATATTTTATCCCAATTCCACCAGAGTAAAAGCCCCTTCAAAATCGAAGGAGCTTTTAAGAAACATACCTAATTATCTCCCCGTATCAGCATTAACTGTCTCAGGTTCAATGGGTATAATCTCAGCTATAATCAGCACCCCAGTTATTCAATTACCAATATCATAACATATTTGGTATTTTTAAATGCAATCGAAATTTGCTCATCCCGAATATAAAAATATGGATAAACTATTCTGTATAACGTTTCATAAATAAATAATGAGGAATGTTTGTTCCTGAATAAATCTTTGTGAATCTTTCTTTTATGGTCATGCCATTTTTTATTGCAACATTCATTGAGGAAATATTAGTGTCTCGAACAATTGATACAACTTCGGTTTTTTTAAAGATTTCAAAGGCAGCTTTTTTTGTAGCCTGTGCAGCCTCAATGGCATATCCTTGGTGCCAATAGTCAAACATAAGGTGATATCCAATTTCAGCGTATACAACTCCATTGATTGTCTGATCAGTAATTCCGCATTCACCGATTATTTTATTATCATATTTTCTTTCTATTGCCCATAGGCCATAACCATTTTCTTTATAGGAATTCAAGTTCCAATGTAACCATTCTCTTATCTCTTTTTCATTAAACGGTTGATTGTAAGCATACATTACACGACTGTCGCCAAGAATTTTGTCTAAATCATTTTCCTCGTTACTTTTCCATTCGCGTAATATTAGACGATTAGTTTCGATAACCATAATATATTCTCCTTACAAGCAAATTAAATAAGACTAATATATAACATTATATAAACCTGAATTTAAAGTCAAGAAAATCTCCTAATATAGAAATTTGAATTATCATTACTACTCAATTGCTCACAAACTTTCTCACACTCTTTTTTTGCATAAAAAAATCATTCGATGAAGTTAGTGTCCTTTTGTTACAAAGGATCTTAGAGCTAGACTTGGAAAAACTTCCAACATCATAACACTCACTAAAATCACGAATGACTGATTTTAAATAGATTGATGTAATAATTAAACTAATTCAATTATTGCCATTGGTGCAGCATCTCCACGACGTGGAGCTGTCTTCATAATTCTTGTGTATCCACCGTTTCTATCTTTGTATCTTGGTGCGATATCACTAAATAGTTTTTGAAGAGCAGATTGAACAACAACTGCATCATCTTCTTCAGTAATGTTAGCAACTTCGTTTCTTAAAAACTTAGCAGCTTGTCTTCTTGCTTGTAGATTGTCAGTACCTTTTTTACCAAGGGTGATCATCTTTTCAGCTGTACGACGAACTTCTTTAGCACGAGTTTCAGTTGTAACAATACGTTCGTTGATGATTAAATCTGTTGTCAAGTCACGTAACATTGCTAGTCTTTGATCTGTTGCACGTCCTAGTTTACGGTAACCCATAAAAACGTCCTCCTTACCTATTAGTCATCTTGTCTAAGTGATAAACCTAGATTGTTTAATTTAACTTTAACTTCTTCTAATGACTTACGTCCTAGATTACGAACCTTCATCATATCAGCTTCGCTCTTATCAGTAAGTTCTTGAACAGTATTAATACCTGCTCTCTTGAGACAATTATATGAACGAACTGATAAATCAAGTTCTTCAATAGTCATTTCAAGTTTCTTTTCTTTTTGGGTCTCTTCTTTTTCAACCATCATGTCAGCATTTTTAGCTTCTTCAGTTAGGTTAACGAAACTGTTTAAGTGTTCAGTTAATACCTTAGCTGCTAAACTAATTGCTTCTTTGGGGTTGATTGATCCATTTGTCCAAACATCTAGAGTTAATTTGTCGAAATCACTTCTCTTACCAACACGAGCACTTTCAACTTGATAATTAACTTTTGAAACAGGAGTGAAAATTGAATCAATTGGCAAAACGCCGATTGGTGTTGCATCAGTCTTGTTTTGATCAGCTGGAGTGTATCCACGACCAGTTTTAACTGTCATTTGCATGTTAACTTCGCCGCCTTTGGCAACAGTACAGATATATTGTTCTGGATCTAGAATCTCTAAATCGTCATCACTAATAATATCAGCTGCTGTTACAGTAGCTGGGCCTTTAACATTGATTTCAACTTTCTTTTCTTCGCCATGTAGCTTCAAAGAAAGTTTCTTAATATTTAAGATAATTTGTGTTACGTCTTCTACGACACCTTCAACTGTTGAAAATTCATGAAGAACTCCATCAATTCGTACATCAGTAACTGCTGTACCAGGTAGAGAAGCTAGTAAAACACGTCTCAATGAGTTACCTAAAGTAGTACCGTAACCTCTTTCTAAAGGCTCAATTACATACTTACCGTAATCATTTGTTTCTTCAACTTTTATGATACTTGGCTTTTCGAATTCAATCATTCAGCTTCGCCCCTTTCATCTAATTGCGTTAGTTTCAAAGAACTTACTATACACGACGACGTTTTGGTGGACGAGAACCATTATGAGGAACTGGTGTAACATCGCGAATTGCTGTAACGTCAAGACCTGTAGCTTGTAAAGAACGGATTGCTGCTTCACGTCCAGAACCTGGACCTTTAACAGAAACTTCTACGGTTTTCATACCGTGTTCCATTGCTTCTTTGGCTGCTGTTTCACCGGCCATTTGTGCGGCGAAAGGAGTAGACTTACGACTACCTTTAAATCCTAAGGCACCTGCTGATGACCATGCAACAGCATTACCATTAACGTCAGTAATCATTACTAATGTATTATTAAATGTTGAATGAATGTGAGCAACGCCAGATTCAATATGTTTCTTTACACGACGTTTACGACTTTTGTTTACTGCCATGAATTTACCTCCTTATTAGTCTTTCTTCTTACCTGCAATAGTAACTTTTTTACCTTTGCGAGTACGTGCATTGTTTTTTGTGTTTTGACCACGAACTGGTAATCCACGACGATGGCGAATTCCACGGTATGAACCGATTTCTTGTAGTCTCTTGATATCCATGCTTACTGAACGACGTAAGTCACCTTCTACAGGGAACTTGTCAATCTCAGCTCTGATCTTGTCTTCTTGGTCGGGAGTTAAATCACGTGTTCTGACATCTTCAGAAACTCCGGCGGCTTTTAAGACTTTAATTGCTGTTGAATTACCAACACCAAATACATATGTAAGTGCCACAACAATTCTCTTATCACGTGGCAAATCAACACCTGCTATACGAGCCATTGAGGTATCCTCCTTGTTTAATTATTAACCTTGTCTTTGTTTGTGTTTTGGATCTGCTGAACAAATTACCATTACGCGACCTTTGCGTTTGATAACTTTGCAGTGTTCACACATTGGTTTTACAGATGGTCTTACTTTCATATTCTGTGAACCTCCATTATTTTAAAAAACATAAAACTAACTTTATCTATATCTATAAGTGATACGTCCCTTACTTAAATCGTATGGTGATAGTTCTACAGTCACTTTGTCACCAGGCAAAATCTTAATATAGTGCATTCTAATCTTGCCGGAAACATGCGCTAGAATTTCAGCGTCATTTTCCAGTTTTACTTTAAACATTGCCTTAGGTAAATTTTCTACAACTGTACCTTCGATCTCAATAACATCGTCTTTGGCCAAACTTCAACCCTCCTCGAATTTGTAAGGTAATAACTATAACTACATATACCGAAAAATAATATCACTAATTTGACAAAAAGTAAATTTATCAAGTTCTAGAAGTCCTTGATTACTGATTGTACATCTTTATATACATCTTCGATATCTTGATCTCCATTAATTTTATGTAGCAGACCTTTATTTTCATAAAAATCAATCAATGGAGTATTCATTTTAATATTTACATCTAATCTATTTTTTACAGCCTCAGGTTTATCATCATCTCTTTGATAGAATTCATGAGCACCACAGACATCACAAGTTCCTTCTACCTTTGGTAAGTGGAAGACCTTATGATATGTAGCTCCACAATTCTTACAAATGAAACGTCCTGATAATCTCTCTACCAATTTTTCAACTGGTACATCGATATATAAGACACCTGAAATTGGTTCATTTAATTCTGAAGCAATTTCGTCTAGTGCCTCTGCTTGAGCAATTGTTCTTGGAAAACCGTCAAGCATGTAACCTGATTTTTGAACATCTTCTTTTGCTAATCTTTCTTTCACAAGGGCAGAAGTTACATCATCTGAAACTAAATTCCCTTGATCCATAATCGATTTAACTTTAATACCAATTTCAGTTTGTTGAGCCATAGCTTCTCTGAACATATCTCCAGTAGAGATATGAACAACATGATATTGTTCAACAATTGTTTCGGCTTGAGTACCTTTACCAGCACCTGGCAAGCCCATAAGTATTAAATTCATATTTAATTCTCCCAACTTAATTTTATATTATCTAATAAAACCAACGTATTCACGTTTCATCAATAATCCTTTAAGTTGACGATCGCTTTCTAATGCAACCCCGATAACAATCAATAAACTTGTTCCACCCAATCCAATTGATTGAGGTAATCCAAAGATATTAGATGCTAATTGAGGTAGCAATGCAACAAGTCCTAAGAATAATGCCCCGACTGTTGAAAGTCTCATTAAGATACCTGAAACAAATTTGATTGTTCCATTTCCTGGCCAAATACCAGGGATGTAAGCACCTTGTTTTTGAAGATTTTCAGCAAGTTTTTCGGGATTAACTTGAACGAATGCATAGAAGAAAGTGAATAAAATAATCAATAGGGTGTATAGAAGAGCTCCCGTTGTTGTTTGCATGTTAAAGATATTACTTAATACCTGATACCAATTATCATCACCATGACTAGCTTGGAATGCAACCAAGATTGTTTGTGGTGTAACGATAAATGAACTTGCAAAGATAACTGGGATAACACCCGCAACGTTAACTTTTAAAGGTAAGAAACTCTCGCTTCCGCCTGAAGTTGCACGTCTTGTGTACTGAATTGGGATTCTTCTGACTGCTTGCTGAACATAAGTAACGAATACTGTGACTATCAAAATTAGTAATAGAATACCTGCAAAAATTGCACCTTCTTTTACTAAGTCTGATTTTGAAGCACTCATTATTAGTTCTTTATATAGCTCATACATTCCGTTAGGTAATCGAGCAATGATACCCGCAAAGATAATCATTGAAACACCATTACCTAAACCTTTATCGGTGATTTGCTCACCCATCCAGGTTAGTAGCATGGTTCCACCAGTTAAAATCAAACCAATAGTCAAAAATGTTGCAATACTTGGTTTCTTAACTAATCCCATACCACTTAAGGCGTTAAAACCAGCGGTGATACCGATCGATTGAACGAATCCAAGTGCAATCGTTAGATAACGAGTAACTTGGTTCAATTTACGACGACCAACTTCACCTTGCTTACTCCATTCAACAAAACGAGGAACAATATCCATTTGCAATAATTGAACAACAATTTGTGCAGTAATGAATGGTGAAACCCCCATTGAGAAAATAGAGTAGTTAGCCAAGCCACCACCAGAAACAGTATCCAATAAAGGTACTAATCCGGTTGCACTGATTTTATTCATTGCAGCGGCGTTAACACCAGGCACGGCAATATATGACCCCAATCTATATATAGCTAAAATCATCAAAGTGAAGAAAATTTTCTTTCTTATTTCTTTGACCTTTAATGCAGCCTTGATTGTTTTAAACATTAAATCACCTCGACAGAACCACCTGCAGCTTCAATTGCTTTTTGAGCAGCACTTGAGCACTTAGCAACCTTAACTGTAAGTTTAGCTTTAACCTCACCATTAGCAAGTAACTTAACACCAGAAAGTTCTTTTTTGATGATACCAGCTTCTTTTAATGTTTCTACAGAAACTTCGCTACCATCTTTAAACTTAGCTAGATCACTTAAGTTAACGACAGCGTATTCCTTGCGGTTAATGTTATTAAATCCGCGTTTAGGCATACGACGGAACAAAGGCATTTGTCCACCTTCAAAACCAATACGTGTTTTACCACCTGATCTTGCTAGTTGACCTTTTTGTCCACGACCTGCAGTTTTACCTGTACCTGATGAAGTACCTCTGCCGACACGTTTTCTAGAACTTCTTGAACCAGTACTTGGTTTAAGATTATGTAATTCCATGAAAAGGTACCTCCTTGTTTATTTGTATTTATTTAACTTCTTCAACATTTACTAGATGCGCAATTTTCACAATTGCTCCGCGTGTAGCTGGATCATCATTTTTAACAACTGAGCTGTTAATGCGACCCAAGCCTAGCTCTTTAACGATTGTGCGTTGAGCTGGAAGACGATGTGCAGCACTTCTAATAAGAGTAATTTTTAATTTAGCCATTATTTACGACACACCTTTCTAGTTAAGCAAATCTTGAGCTGCAACACCACGTAATGATGAAACACCTTCTGCTGTTTTTAGTCTACTTAAACCGTCGATTGTTGCACGAATAACATTAATTGGAGTGTTACTACGCAACATTTGACCTGTAATATCAGCAATTCCAGCTAATTCAACAACTGAACGAACTGAACCACCAGCAGCAATTCCTGAACCTTCAGCAGCAGGTTTTAATAAAATTTCACCAGCGCCGAATTTTCCGATTATTTCATGAGGAATGGTTGTACCAACCATTGGTACTTCAATCAAGTTCTTTTTAGCATCTTCAACTGCTTTTCTGATAGCTTCTGGAACTTCTTGAGCTTTACCAGTACCAAAACCTACATGACCGTTTTTGTCTCCCACAACAACAATAGCAGCAAAACGTAGACGACGTCCACCTTTAACAACTTTTGTAACTCTGTTAATAGCAACAACACGATCTTCTAATTCGAATTGATTTGGATCGATAAATGTCATACTTAGGTATCCTCCTTCTTAAAATTTTAGTCCATTTTCACGAGCGGCTTCTGCCAATGCTTGTACACGGCCATGATAGATGTAACCACCACGGTCAAAAACAACATCAACAATCTTCTTAGCTTTAGCACGTTTAGCAACTAATTCACCAACAGCTGCAGCCATTTCAGTTTTTGAACCACTTTTTATTTCTTTATCAACACTTGAGGCACTAACTAGCGTTACACCCGCTACGTCATCAATCACTTGAGCGTAGATGTTTGCGTTCGAACGGAACACATTTAAGCGAGGGCGCTTTGCAGTACCAGAGATTTTTCCACGGACACGCTTATGACGTTTTTGACGTATCTTATTCTTATCTGGTTTAGAAATCATTTTTTCACCTCATATTATTTGGAAGACTATTTACCAGTCTTACCTTCTTTACGACGAACATATTCATCAACGTAACGAATACCTTTACCTTTATATGGTTCTGGTGGTCTTACGTCTCTGATTTCAGCAGCAAATTGACCAACAACTTGTTTGCTGATACCTGAAATATTAATTTCAGTATTTGAAGGAACTTCAATTTTGATACCTTCTGGGGCATCCATTAATACTGGATGTGAATATCCAACATTAAGTTCTAATTGACTACCTTTAAGTTGTGCACGGTAACCAACACCAATTAGTTGAAGTTTCTTTTCGAATCCATTCACAACACCTTGAACCATGTTGTTCAAGTTTGCGCGCATTGTTCCGTGTAATGCTTTATCATTTTCGCTTTCGCGTTCAAATCTAACTACATTATCTTCTTGAACAAATTTAATTTTTGGGCTGAATTCTCTTGATAATTCACCCTTAGGACCTTTAACAGTAATCGTGTTATCTTTTTTAGTAACAGTTACTTCTGCAGGTACTTCGATTGTTTTTAATCCAATACGACTCAAAGTTATGACCTCCTTTTTTAATTCTTATTCTTACCAAACGTATGCAATTACTTCGCCACCAATTTTCTTAGCGCGAGCTTCTTTATCGGTGATAACACCTTCAGAAGTAGAAATAATAGCAATTCCCAATCCGTTAAGAACCTTTGGTACTTCTTCAGAGTTTACGTAACTTCTTAGACCTGGTCTTGAGATACGTTTCAAACCTGTTAATACACGTTGATTGTCTTGACCGAATTTAAGTGTGATGTTGATCATACCTTGTTTGTTGTCTTCAACAACTTCGTAATCTTTAATGAAACCTTCACGTTTCAAAATTTCAGAAATGCTTTTCTTCATGTTTGAAGCGGGAACGGATACAGATGTATGTCTAACCATATTAGCGTTACGAATACGAGTTAGGTAATCTGCAATAGGATCTGTCATTACCATTCTATTTACCTCCTGTAATTAATTTTATTTTTACCAACTAGCTTTCTTCATACCAGGAATTTGGCCCTTGTGAGCTAATTCGCGAAGGCAAACACGGCAAAGTTTGAATTTGCGATAAACAGAATGTGGACGACCACAGCGTTCACAACGAGTATATTCTTGAACTTTATACTTTGCTGGACGATGGTTCTTTGCAATTTGAGATTTCTTAGCCAATTATTTGACCTCCTTTATTATTTAGCAAATGGCATACCGATTTCTGAAAGCAATTCTTTTGCTTCTTCGTCAGTATTTGCTGTTGTAACGATAACGATATCTAAACCACGGATGCGGCTGATCATATCATAGTCAACTTCTGGGAAAATCAATTGTTCCTTGATACCTAAAGTATAGTTACCACGACCATCAAATGATTTTTCGCTAACACCTCTAAAATCACGCACACGAGGAAGAGCAATGTTGATTAATTTGTACAAGAAATCATACATTTTTTCACCACGTAGAGTAACTTTAGCACCAATTGACATACCTTCACGTAAACGGAAACCAGCGATTGATTTCTTAGCTTTGGTAATGATTGGCTTTTGACCTGCAATAAGTGTTAATTCTTCAACAGCGTCATCTAAGTTTTTTGAATTTGATACGGCATCACCAACACCCATATTCAAAACAATTTTTTCAATCTTAGGTGTTTGCATTACTGAACTGTAGTCAAATTTTTTAACTAGAGCTGGAGTAATTTCTTCAACGTATCTTTTCTTTAAGTTACTTACCATTTATTGACTCCTTTCTTCCACTATTTATCATCTTTTTTAGTAGTTGATTTGGTTGTTGTTTTCTTGGCTGTTGTAGCCTTCTTTGTTGTTGATTTTGCTGCTGTTGTTTTCTTTGTAGTTGTAGCTTTCTTTGCGGTTGTCTTCTTAGCTGCTGGTTTCTTTGCTGCTGTTGACTTAGTTGTAGTCTTCTTAGCAGCTGCTTTTTTAGCTTTAGCTAAAGCAACATTTGAAACAGCGATTGGCATTTCAGCATCAATTACGCCACCATTTGGTTCGTCATTGGTTGGTTTTTGATGTTTCTTTGCAACATTTACGCCTTCAACAACTACTTTGTTAGCCTTAGGAAGAACTTTAAGGACTTTTCCTTCTTTGCCTTTGTCACTTCCTGAAATCACTTTGACATTATCTCCAGTTTTTACAAACACAGATCAGCACCTCCTTATTTAATCTTTTCAATCTGTAGATCATAAACTATTTTTTATAATACTTCGGGTGCCAATGAAACGATCTTCATGAAATCATTGTCACGCAATTCACGAGCTACTGGTCCAAAGATACGAGTGCCTCGAGGTGTCTTGTCGGCGTTAATAATAACGGCCGCATTTTCATCAAATCTGATATATGAACCATCTGGACGATGTGAACCTGAAACAGTTCTGACGATAACAGCTTTGACAACATCACCTTTTTTAACAACGCCACCTGGTGTTGCTTGTTTAACAGTTGCAACAATAATATCACCAATATTGGCTGTCTTACGGTTTGAACCACCAAGTACTTTAATAGTTAAAATTTCTCTAGCTCCTGAGTTATCAGCAACTTTCAAACGACTTTCTTGTTGAATCACTGTGTTGGTCCTCCTCTCGTTTAAACTTTATAGAAGTTTTTAAATAATAACCGCTTTTTCAACGATTTCTAATAAACGGAAGCGCTTTGTACGTGATAATGGTCTAGTTGCCATGATACGAACAATATCGCCAACTTTTGCTTCATTCTTATCATCTTGTGCATAATACTTCTTTGAATATTTAACACGTTTACCGTATACAGGATGAGTTTTGTAAGTTTCAACAACTACAGTGATAGTTTGATCATTCTTATCAGAAACTACACGACCTTGATATACTTTACGACGATTTCTTTCATTTAATTCGCTCAAGTTTAGTACTCCTTCCTATTTATTATTTACTTTCTGCTTGTTGTAACACTGTTTTAATGCGAGCAATATTCTTTCTAACTTTTTTCAATCTAGCAGTATTTTCTAACTGACCAGTTGCTTGTTGGAAACGAAGGTTGAATAATTCTTCCTTATATTGCTTTTCTTTATCTAGCATTTGAGCAGTGGTTAATTCTTTAATTTCTTTAGTTTTCATCAGATTCGCCACCTACTTCCTCGCGTTTAACGAATTTGGTTCTAACTGGTAATTTGTGTGATGCAAGTCTTAGAGCTTCACGAGCTACTTCTTCAGATACCCCGTCAATTTCAAACATGATTTTTTCACGTTTTACTGGAGCTACCCAACCTGCTGGTGCACCTTTACCATTACCCATACGAACTCCAACACCTTTTGCAGTGTATGATTTATGAGGGAAAATTTTGATCCAAACTTTACCACCACGTTTCATATAACGAGTCATCGCAATACGAGCAGCTTCAATTTGTCTATTTGAAATCCAATGTGAATCAAGTGCACGTAGACCATACTTACCAAAAGCTAATTCTTTTCCACCTTTAGCAGCTCCACGCATCTTTCCACGAAATTCACGACGGTGTTTTACACGTTTTGGCACTAGCATTGGCTATTTCCCTCCTTTCGCATCCTGATTGTTATCTTTAGTTGCATTTGCTTTAGTTGGTAGCACTTCACCACGATAAATCCAAGTTTTAACACCTAAGTTACCGTATGTTGTTGCTGCTTCAACCCAAGCATAATCGATATCAGCTCTTAAGGTATGCAATGGAACAGTTCCTTCTGTATGCCATTCACGACGAGACATATCTGCACCGTTTAAACGACCAGAAATTTGTGTTTTGATACCTTTTGCACCGGCACGACGAGTACGTTGTGTAGCTTGTCTTTGTGCACGACGGAAAGCGATACGAGCTTCAAGTTGACGAGCGATACTTTCACCAACTAGTTTTGCATCTAAATCAGGTTTTTTAATTTCAACGATATTAATGTGTACATTCTTACCAGTTAAGTTGTTAAGTTGCTTACGCAAGTTATCAACTTCAGCTCCACCCTTACCAATAACCATTCCTGGTTTTGCAGTATGGATTGAAACATTAATACGTTTTGCTGCACGTTCAATTTCAATACGTGAAACTGAAGCATCAGCTAATTTTTGTTCAATAAATTTACGTATTCTTAGATCTTCGTGTAAATAATTGGCGAAATCTTTGTTGTCTGCATACCATTTGGCATCCCAGTCACGGATAACACCAACACGAAATCCAATAGGATTAATTTTTTGACCCACTAGTTTTCCTCCTATACTATTCTTTTTCTGAAACAACCACTGTAATATGTGATGTTCTCTTGTTAATTGGTGAAGCTGATCCTTTAGCACGAGGACGGAAACGTTTTAAAGTTGGTCCTTCGTCAACGAATGCTTCACTGATATATAAGTTTTGTGCATCTAAATCAAAATTATGTTCTGCATTAGCAATTGCAGACTTCACAACTTTTGTAACCACTGGAGCACCAGCGTTAGGTGTGAATTGCAAAATTGCTAGAGCCTCTGCAACGTTCTTGCCACGAACAAGGTCAATAACAAGACGAAGCTTACGAGGGGCAATGCGAACTGTCTTAGCTTTTGCTACTGCTGAAGTAATTTGCTCAGCCATCTGACATTCTCCCTTCAATTAGTAAGTTTTATTACTTAGTTTTTTTATCGTCTGCTCCATGACCGTGGAAAGTACGTGTAGGAACGAATTCACCTAACTTGTGACCAACCATGTCTTCTTGAATGAATACTGGAACATGCTTTCTTCCATCATGTACAGCAATAGTTGCGCCTACAAAATTAGGAAAAATTGTTGAACGACGAGACCAAGTTTTAATTACTGATTTTTTATCTTGATCTTCTTGTGCTTGGACTTTTTTCATCAAATAATCATCGACGAAAGGTCCTTTTTTAAGACTACGAGTCATCTTGTTGCCTCCTTCTTTAAAATAAATTCAAGTATCAGATTATTTACCTTTTCTATGACGAATAATAAGTTTCTCTGATTTGGCATGTGATGATCGTGTTTTCTTACCAAGAGTCTTCTTACCCCATGGTGATAATGGAGATGGACGACCGATAGGTGCTTTACCTTCACCACCACCGTGAGGGTGATCGTTAGGGTTCATTACAGAACCACGAACTGTTGGGCGGATACCCATCCATCTTTTACGACCAGCTTTACCAATGTTAATCAATTCATGTTGTTCATTTCCGACTTCACCGATTGTTGCGCGGCAAGCAGAAAGAATTAATCTAACTTCACCTGATGACAATCTAACTTGTGTGTACTTACCATCACGACCAAGTACTTGAGCTGATGTACCAGCTGAACGAGCAAGTTGTCCACCTTTTCCAGGTTTCATTTCAATATTATGAATGATTGAACCGACTGGAATGTTTTCAAGTGGTAATGCGTTACCTACTTTAATATCTGATGCAGGACCTGATTCAATAACAGTTCCAACAGCAAGATCTTTAGGAGCTAAAATGTATGATTTAACACCATCTTCATAATGTAGTAAGGCAATATTTGCTGTTCTATTTGGATCATATTCAATTGCTTTAACAACTGCTTTTGTATCATCTTTAATACGTTTGAAATCGATGATACGGTATTTTTGTTTATGTCCACCACCACGGTGTCTAACTGTAATGTGACCGTATGAGTTACGACCAGCTGTGTGACTTTGAGATGAAGTTAAACTTTTTTCTGGTTTAGTCTTTGTAATCTCTTCGAAGTCCAAAGCAGTCATATTACGACGACCGTTTGTAGTTGGCTTGTATTTAATAATACCCATAACAAAATTCCTCCTTCTTATTTAATTATTAGTCTTCAAAAATTTTGATTTCTTTAGAGTCATCTGTAAGGGTAACAATAGCCTTACGACGTTTTTTAGTCATACCTTCGTATCTACCAACACGTTTCTTGTGACCTTTAACGTTCATGATATTTACTGATTTGACTTTTACATCAAAGATTTCTTCGATTGCTTGACGTACTTGGATTTTGTTCACGTCAACAGCAACATCGAATGTGTACTTCTTGTCGTCCATAACAGCCATTGATTGTTCTGTTACTAAAGGACGTAATATGATATCACGTGCATTCATTATCCAAGCACCTCCTCAATATTTGAAAGTGCAGCTTTTGTAATTACCAATTTTTCATTGTTAATAACATCTAAAACATTAATTTTTCTAGAAGCAACAACGGTTACTTTTTCTAAGTTTCTTGCTGATAAAGCAACGTTTTCGTTTTCTTCTTCAACAACAACTAATGTCTTACCTGTTGACTTAACTTTGTCTAGTAATTGAGCAAACACTTTTGTTTTTGGTTCTTTGTAATTGATTGAATCAATCACGATGATGTTTCCATCTTTAGCTTTTTGTGAAAGAACTGATTTCAAAGCTAAACGACTAACTTTTCTAGGAATATGATATGAGTATGATCTTGGTGTAGGACCGAAGACAACTCCACCACCTACCCATTGAGGTGATCTGATTGAACCTTGACGAGCTCTACCAGTACCTTTTTGGCGCCATGGTTTTCTACCACCACCGCGAACTTCTGAACGGTTCTTAACAGCATGAGTACCTTGTCTCATTGATGCGCGTTGCATGACAACTGCATCGAAGATGACATTGTCATTTGGTTCAATATCAAAAATTGAACTGTTCAATTCAACGGCTGAACCTTTGGTTCCATTTTCTTTGAATGATGTAACTTTAGTCATTATGCTCCTCCTTTCCTATTTTTCTTTTGTATCTGCCAAAGCTTTGATACCTGATTGAACTTTTACAAGTGAGTTCTTAGCACCAGGAACGTTACCTTTGATCATAATTACATTTTTTTCTACATCAATTTTTGCAATTGATAAGTTTTGTGTTGTAACAGTCTTGTTACCCATACGTCCAGGCAATTTCTTACCTTTGAACACACGGTTGATAACAGCACCCATTGAACCGGGAATTCTGTGATAACGAGAACCGTGAGTTTCAGGTCCACGTGATTGACCGTCTTTTTTAATGTTACCTTGGAAACCGTGACCCTTTGTAATACCAGTTACGTCTACGATTTCGTTTTCAGCAAAAGTATCAACTTTTACTTCGCCGCCTAATTCAAAACTTCCCATATCTACATCGCGGAATTCGCGAATGAAGCGTTTAGGAGTTGATTTAGATTTTTCAGCATGACCTTTAGCTGGTTTGTTACTTAAAACTTCACGCAAATCTTCAAAACCAAGTTGTACAGCATCGTAACCGTCGTTTTCGACTGTCTTGAGTTGCATAACTACGTTTGGAGTTGCTTCAATAACTGTAACGGGAATCAATTCACCGTTGTCAGTAAAGATTTGAGTCATTCCAACTTTTCTACCGAGAATACCTTTTCTGGCCATGTCTACACCTCCGTTAATTTATTTTTGTTATTAAAGTTTAATTTCAATATCCACACCACTTGGTAAATCTAATTTCATCAAAGAATCTACTGTCTTTTCTGATGGATTTACGATGTCGATAAGTCTTTTATGTGTACGCATTTCGAATTGTTCACGAGAATCTTTGTGCTTATGTGGTGAACGAATCACTGTATATAATGAACGTTCTGTTGGCAAAGGAATTGGACCTGAAATTTCGGCACCAGTTCTTTTTGCTGTTTCTACAATCTTGTCAGCTGACTGATCAAGAATGCGATGTTCATAAGCTTTCAAACGAATACGAATCTTTTGACTTGCCATGGGGTTACCTCCTTCTTGTCTTTAAAATGACCGGTTCAGTGGAAACTACCGCCACACTTGCCGTGGCAAAGCGGCCGGGTGTGTCGCAACCTCCCACTTCTTCACCGAGAGTATCTATAAAATACCCATTTGAGCATACTTGTCCCTTGGACAATCAGCACGAGTTATATACTACTAGAAATCCCTATCAATATCAAGGCTTTTTCGCACTTTTTTGACCTTTTTTTGAGATAAAAAAAGAACCCGAACTTTCGAGTTCAAAAAGTGAAATTTTTGAGTAAAAAATAAAAAATTAACAAAATTTAAAACTTTTTTGTCAGATTTTAAAATACATTCTAAAACTCAACATACTTCACCCAAATAAAAACGAGAAGAACTTCTTACGAAGTTACTTCTCGTTTTTCATTACTCGATATTTGAGTTTTTATATTTTATTTATTCGTCTTCAGGGTTAACCATCTTACCACCATTTTCCTTGATGATATCCTCTTGGATACTCTTAGGAACTGGTTCGTAATGGTCCATAACCATGGTAAATGTACCACGACCTTGTGTTGCTGAACGAAGTGTTGTGGCATATCCAAACATTTCTGAAAGTGGCACATAAGCGTTAACTAGTTGTGCGTTACCACGAGCTTCCATTCCTTCAACACGACCACGTCTAGCTGTAACGTGTCCCATAACATCACCTAAGTAATCTTCTGGAGCAACAATTTCAACTTTCATGATTGGTTCAAGAATAACAGCACCAGCTGATTTAGCAGCATTTCTAAGTGCTAATGAAGCAGCAATCTTGAAGGCAGCTTCTGATGAATCGACATCATGGTAACTACCATCATATAACTTAGCCTTAACATCGATTAATGGGAATCCAGCAAGGACACCATTCTTCATTGCTTCTTTAAGACCTTGTTCTACTGAAGGAATATATTCACGAGGAACAACACCACCGACGATAGCATCTTCGAATTCGAAGCCTGCTCCTTCTTCATTAGGTGTAAATTCTACCCAAACGTCACCATATTGACCTTTACCACCAGATTGACGAACAAATTTACCTTGTGCTTGTGTTGACTTAGTGAATGTTTCACGGTAAGCAACTTGAGGAGCACCAATTTGAGCTTCAACTTTAAATTCACGGCGTAGACGATCAACTTGAATATCTAAATGAAGTTCACCCATTCCTGAGATAAGAGTTTCACCTGTTTCAGGGTTTGTCTCAGCTCTAAATGTAGGATCTTCTTCAGCTAGTTTTTGCAAACCAACATCCAATTTATCACGGTCTTCTTTTGATTTAGGCTCAATAGAAACTTGGATAACTGGTTCTGGAATCTCTAATGATTCAAGAATCAATGGATGTGCTGGATCAGTTAGTGAATCACCAGTTGTAGTATCTTTTAGTCCGATAGCTGCGGCGATATCACCAGAGAACACTTCAGGAATTTCGTTTCTGTGGTTAGAATGCATTTGTAGCAAACGACCAACACGTTCACGTTTTTCTTTAGTAGCGTTCAATACGTATGAACCTGATTCCAAAGTACCAGTGTACACACGGAAGAATGTCAAACGACCAACGAATGGGTCAGTGGCAATCTTAAATGCAAGTCCAGCAAATGGTTTGTCATCATCAGCCATAAGTGCAACTTCTGAATCGTCTGCAGGATCTGTAGCATTGTATGGTTTAACGTCAAGTGGTGATGGTAGGTAATCAACAACCGCATCCATCAACATTTGAACACCTTTATTCTTGAAAGCTGAACCAGCTAACACTGGGTAGAATTCAAGGTTAATTGTTGCTTTTCTGATAGCATCTTTAAGTTCTTGTTTAGAGATTTCTTCTCCTTCAAGATACTTGCCCATGATGTCATCATCAACATCAGCAACAGCTTCGATCAATTCTTGACGACGTTTTTCAGCATCTTCTTTGTATTGATCAGGGATTTCAACTGTATCCCATTTTGAACCTAATTCATCTTCATCATAGATATCGGCAACCATTTCGATTAAGTCAATAACACCTTCGAATTGGTCTTCAGCACCGATAGGCATTTGGATAGCATGAGCGTTAGCTTGTAATCTATCTTCCAAAGTACTTACAGAGTAGTCAAAGTCAGCACCGATTTTATCCATTTTGTTAACAAAAACGATTCTTGGAACTGAATATGTTGTAGCTTGACGCCAAACGTTTTCAGTTTGTGGTTCAACACCTGATTGAGCATCAAGAACTGTAATAGCTCCATCTAAAACACGAAGTGAACGTTCAACTTCGATAGTGAAGTCCACGTGTCCTGGGGTATCAATGATGTTGATACGGTTCTTTTTCCATTCAGCAGTTGTAGCAGCTGAAGTGATTGTAATACCACGTTCTTGTTCTTGTTCCATCCAGTCCATTTGTGAAGCACCTTCATGGGTTTCACCGATTTTGTGGATTTTACCTGTATAGTACAAGATACGTTCTGTTGTAGTTGTTTTACCAGCATCAATATGAGCCATGATACCGATATTACGTGTATCTTCTAACGGGAATTCACGTTTATTAGCCATTAATTATGTTTCTCCTCTCGATTTTATCGACTAAACGATTTGACTACCAACGGTAATGTGCAAAGGCACGGTTAGCATCAGCCATCTTATGAGTGTCTTCACGTTTCTTAACAGCAGCACCAGTATTGTTAGCTGCGTCCATAATTTCATTAGCTAGTCTGTCAACCATTGTATGTTCACCACGTAGACGAGCATAGTTTGTCAACCAACGTAATCCAAGTGTTGTACGACGTTCTGGTCTAACTTCAATTGGAATTTGATAGTTTGAACCACCAATACGACGAGCCTTAACTTCTAAGACCGGCATAATGTTGTTCATAGCTTCTTCAAATACTTCTGTAGGTTCATTCCCTGTAGTTTCTTTGATCTTATCAAATGCAGCATAAATAATTTTTGATGATGTACCACGTTTACCATCTTTCATCACATGGTTAATCAAACGTGTTACTAATTTTGAGTTATAAATTGGATCAGGCAAAACATCACGTTTTGCTACGTTACCTTTTCTAGGCATCAGATTACCTCCGGATATTTTCTAATAGTTTTTAAATTATTTCTTAGGTCTTTTTGCACCATATTTTGAACGGCTTTGCATACGGCCATCAACACCGGCAGTATCTAAAGCACCACGGATAACGTGATAACGAACACCAGGTAGATCTTTTACACGACCACCACGGATAAGAACAACACTATGTTCTTGTAAGTTATGACCTTCACCAGGAATATATGCTGTAACTTCAATCAAGTTTGACAAACGTACACGAGCATATTTACGTAAAGCTGAGTTAGGTTTCTTAGGTGTCATTGTTCCAACACGAGTTGCAACTCCACGCTTTTGAGGAGCTGGTGTGTCAGTCAATGATTTTTTCATACTATTGTAACCAAAGTTCAAAGCAGGTGAATCTGACTTTGACTTCTGTGATTTACGACCTTTACGGACCAATTGGTTAATTGTTGGCATTAAAAGGTTCCTCCTATGTAATTTATTATGGTTTAAATACACACATCCAGGCGTTTCATTTTTGATTAAAATAAAATACCACCGACGTGGTTTGATGGCTTATCTTCACAAGACAGAGTCCTGTCGCTACTAAAAAGCACATTTATTAATTTACCACCGATTCAGGGTAGTTGTCAATATAATTCTGTATTGATTTGCGTAATTATTATTGAGGTGAATTATGTTTATTTTATATGTTTTTTTAATTTTTATTTTAAGTGCTTGCTGCTGTTCGTTTTTAAATTTAGTTGCCATGCGTCTGCCTAAAAATGAAAGTATTGTTTCTCCCCGCTCCCATTGCGATTACTGCTCCACTCAATTGAAATGGTTTGAACTAATTCCTATCTTAGGCTATGCGATAAATCGCACTCGTTGCCGTTATTGTAACTTGCGAATATCGCTGTATTTTCCTCTAACAGAATTAGTTTTTGGATTGTCGACTACTTATATTTATTTCACTCAAGAACTAGTGGTTGAGAAAATTGTACTATTAAGTCTACTGCTCTTCTTTGCTTGCATGGATTATTGTTACCAAGTCGTAATGCCATTCTTCTTTGCCCCTGCACTTTTACTAATGTTCTATTATCCATTTTCAATAGCCCATTTTGCAATATTTTTTGTCTGTCTCTTTAGTTTCTCTCGTCTGACTCATGGTTTAGGAATGGGCGACGTTGAAGTTCTTTCTTTTTTAGCTCTATTTCTTCCTATTATTTCATGTTTGTGGATTATCGTTCTTGCCAGTTTCTTATGTCTGGTACTCGAATTATGTTACAAGGTTAGATTCAAAAAAATCAGTTTCGTTCCTTATATATATTTTGCTACGGTTTTAGTCACAATATTAGAATAATGTTTACATCTTCTTTTTAGTAATCGCTTTGTTTGTTGACTGAATTAATATATTATAAAGAAAACAACTCATTGAGCAGGAAAAATAATGAAATATACAATGAAAGATATTGCTAAAAAAGCAAACGTCTCCGTGACAACGGTCTCTTTAGTTTTAAACAATCGGATTTCTAGAATATCAGAATCCAAAAAAAGAGAAATAAAAAATATTGCTAAAGAAATGAATTACCATCCTAATTCAGCTGCTGTTTCATTAAGCAGACAAGTTAGCTATAACATTGCACTCATTGTTCCCGATATCACTAACCCTTTTTTCTCGAGTTTAGTAAAACAAGTTAGTATTGATTTATATTCTAAAGGTTACAATGTTTTGCTTTTTAATAGTGATAATTCATATGAATTAGAAAGAAAAGCTATTCAACGGTTTGATTATCAAGGAGTTGATGGAATTTTGCTAGTTCCTTCTAATGAATTTTTCTCTCAAAAAAAACAAACCTTAAATAACCTTATAAGTAGCACAGAAAAGCCAATTATCTTATTAAACGCTGAAACTGACTTACAAATGAGTTATGTCAATTTCGATAATTTTAAAGGCGCACAAATGGCAACACAATTGTTGATAGACAACAATATTGAAAAAATTGCTTTTATTCGAGGTGGGAATAACTTCGTAAATGCCAATCAACGACTCCTTGGCTATGAAGAAACTATGAAGCAAAATGAGAAAAAAGTTGATAAGAATCTCATTTTTCAAGGCGACTACTCAATGGCTTGCGGATATAAATTAGCATCAAAAATACTATCAAACTCTGACATTAAAGGGATAGTTAGTTCAAATGATTTAATGTTATTCGGAATAATTAAATGGGCTAAAGAAAATGACAAAGATATTTTCAATCTATTAGCAATGGTCAGTTTTGATAACACGCCTTATTCAGAAATTCTGGAAAAACCACTTACTACAATAGATCAAGATACTCAAAAAATGGCCTCAGAAGCTGTCGAGGTACTACTCGAATCAATTAATTCAAACAAAAAGAATATCCAAAAAATCATTATCGACCCTCATTTGATCGTAAGAAAATCAGATAAATTACATAATTAATTGACAACAATCATCAGCATGATATATATTGTACACAAGGTAATGAAATCGCTTACAGAATTAGTAAGCTTTTTTTTACCAAAATGATAAACCGGTTTATCAATTAATAACAAGGAGATTTTAGTTTTACTATGATAAAAATTTTATTAGCTGGAGAGTCTTGGATTTCTACAACAACTGAATACAAAGGATACGATTCATTTACCAATACTAAGTTAGAGATTGGCTGTACAGCTCTTCTTAAAGAATTTGAGAATTTGAACTATCAAGTTACTCACATACTGGCCCATGATGTTCCCGAAAAATTCCCATGGTCTATTGATGAACTAAATCAATACGATGTAGTTATCTTATCTGACATCGGGTCAAACTCTTTGGCACTTTCTCAAAAAGTGTTCGATTCTGGTCGGCCAACTATTAATCGAATGGAATTACTTAAAAACTGGGTAATGGATGGTGGATCACTCATGATGGCAGGTGGGTACTTGTCTTTTGGTGGTTTTGAAGGAAAAGGACATTATCATCACACTCCTATCGAAGATGTTCTACCAGTCAACGTTCTGCCTTATGATGATCGAATTGAAGTGCCTGACGGCCGTATTCCACAAACAAGTAAAGCCAACTCTATTAGTAGTGATTTAGGTGATTTTCCACCTGTTCTTGGCTATCAAGAAACATCAGTTAAGGAAAGCAGCGAAATACTAATGACTATTGATGAAACTCCACTTTTGGTTATTGGAAAGTCTGGAAAAGGTAGAAGTTTAGTTTACACAAGTGATATTGCTCCACACTGGGCATCTCAGGAATTTATGAGCTGGTCACATTATGGCGAATTCTTTTCACGATGCATCAAATGGTTAGCAAATGATCTTGAAGTTTAAGCAGATTATGTCTATTTTGAAAAGGAGACAATTAATATGAATGCAAAAGGTAACTCAGAAAAAACAGTAGTTGTTCCTCTATTGGTAATTGCAACAATACTCGCGGGTATGCTTTCTCCAATGCAATCCGCAGTTAATGGTCAAGTTGGAAAAGTTATGAATGACGGAAACGCTTCTGCAGTTGTTTCATTTGGATCCGGTTTAGTTGTTATGGCAATTATTATTTTGGCAAGAAAATCAACCCGAAAACAATTTGCTTCTATTCCTAAGAAAATTTCATCACACAGTATTCCATGGTGGAATTGGTTAGCAGGTAGTTGTGGAGCTATGATTGTTTTCTCTGAAGGTGCTACAGCTTCTATTCTGGGAGTAGCCACTTTTCAGACCACATTAATTTCAGGTATGGTTATTTCAGGTCTAATTTGCGATCGACTAGGTATCGGTGTTGAAGAAAAGCAACCGTTCAATTTTGCGAGAATTATGGGAGCTTTACTGGCTATTGTTGCTACAATATTAGTTGTTATGCCTAATTGGCACGCTCCTAAAGTTGTTGCACTAGCTGTTCTTCCCTTTATTGGTGGATTGCTAGCAGGTTGGCAACCGGCTGGGAATTCTGCTGTTGCTCATGAAACTGGTTCAATGCTTGTATCAATTACATGGAACTTTATTATCGGATTTTCATTACTCGGTGGTGTATTACTTGTTCGTGTCCTTATGGGTCAAATCAGTATCTCTCTTCCAACAACATGGTGGATGTACTTAGGTGGACCACTAGGATTGCTTTCAATCGCTTTAATGGCTTTATTAGTACGCGGCTTAGGATTATTACTACTAGGATTAGCTTCAACTGCTGGACAATTGATAGGATCCGTTTTAATTGATTGGTTAATTCCTGATTTAGGAAATAAAGTCTATCTATTAACTATAGTAGGAGCAGTCGTAGCATTATTAGGTGCTGGTATTGCGATGATTCCTTCTAGCAATAAAAAAGTTAAACTTGATGAAATTGAAAATTAGTAAAGGAGACTACAAATGGCATGTACTGGTATTGGATTAACAAGTAAACAAGGCAATCCCTTTTGGGCAAGAACACAAGATTTCGAACAGCATTTTGAATACTCTGGTGTTAAAATTCCAAAAGGTTATACATTTTCCTCTGCATTTACACCATTCAAATCAGAAAAATTTGTCATGGGAATTGTATGGGCAAATGACGTACGAGAAGCTCCTGTAATTTTAGATGGAATCAATGAGGACGGAATTTGTGGAGGTTCTTTCTACTTTGATCATTTCTATAAATACTCAGATACTGATTCAATAACTAAATCTGGAAAAACACCGATTCGTGGCGAAGAACTATGTACCTGGATTTTGACTCATTATAGTAGTTTAGATGAAATCAAAAATAATCTTTCGAATGATATTGAAATAACAAATGAACCTGGACCAATGATGGGTATGTCAGTCCCACAACATTGCGTATTCAACGATGAAACTGGCCGTTCAATTGTTGTCGAGCCATCAGTTAATCATGGTTTCTCATTCTTTGAAAATCCTTTAGGAGTTTTCACTAACGCTCCTACCTTTGATTGGCATCTAAGTAATTTAAAAACGTGGTTAGAAAGAATAAGTAAAAGAACCTATTCATATGACGTCAATGAACCAATTAATTCATTTAATTTAGACGAATTCACAACTGGTCTGGTGGGTATCCCCGCTGATTACAAACCAGAATCACGCTTTTTAAGAGCTTCAATGGCAAAATTGTTATCAATCAAAGTTGATGACGAAGATACTTTGAACCAAATCTTTCAACTCTTGACTACTGTGAATACTCCCAAAGGTTTGTTACGTATTCATCAAGAAAAAGAGGTTCTAGTTCCTTGGACTCAATACACATCAGGTTATGATATTAAAAATAAGAAGCTCTACGCTTATACCTATGACAATCAAAATCTTAAAGTTTTGGAGTATGGAGATTTTAAAGATTGGTCTAAAGAAATAGAATATTATACTTTTATTTCACCAAGAAAAGCTGAGCCATTCACAAAAATCAGTGACTGGAAGACTGGTGATATTACATTATAGTAAAAAGACATCCCCAAGGGATGTCTTTTTATTTAACTTCTTCGTAGGCTTTTGTTCCTTGATAAATTTCGTCCTTGAAGATGTTCTTGTGATATTTTCTAACTCTGTAAATATGTAGTATTAGTACTGCTACGTTGATAGCAAGTGCTAAGAAACTAACTATGAATAGTGCTGTACTATTGTGAGAACTTGCTACCGAGAACTGACTGTCAGTTACGAAAGCTGGATAACTCATAGTAAACATCATCCAAAATGCTAATGTTTGAGCACGTGCTTGTAACCAAGTTCCTTTTTTAATAAAGAAAGCTGCAGTTGTTGGAGCAATCAATAATGCTAGTCCAGCATAGAATGCGTGGTCGCCGACACAGTTGTAAACATAAGCAAAGTTCCAAACATCATATGCTATAATCCAAGGCCAAATTTGATCAGGCCAAAGCATGTCTTGATGTTTATCTTTACCAATTCTAATGCCGAACCAACCAGTAATCGTAATAATATTAATTATTCCGGCAATTCCGTTCATGATATTCCATGAACCACCATTCATGAATACTCCGTCAATCATTCCGTGCATTCCTGATACTTGAAAATCACGAATAACCGCTTCACAGATATTAAATGCCAAGATAAATGGTGGGAAAATCAAGAGCCACTTATTAGCTGATAGTTTTGGATAATAACGTAATGCCATGAATCCTAGACATCCGGCTAATGCTGAATAGACTTTAACCCAGTGGAACCAAGTTCCAGTACTACTTCCTGGACCTGCAGTGTGTGGCCAAACAAAAATTGTTAGACAAATAGGTAAAATAATAAATAATAGCACTGACATAAGTTTACTTGATCTAGCAATTTCGTTTAATAACATTAAGGCTAGCATTACTACAATCCATGCAACAATATCTAACCATTGTAAATTATGAAATAAAAACATTTTTCTATCCTCCTTCTTATAACTTAAGTATAAAAATGGAGGAAAAACTTTCATATGGTCATTATTACCTAATTGTCCAAATCAGTATTCTTTTGAACAACATGGATAATTGTTGTGTGAAGCATCTTGTAAATACGTGCGAGGAATTCTTCCTTTGATTCTGACAAACTCGTCGTCAACCATTGAACAATCTGCATAACAATCGCCCAGCCGTAGAAATTCCCAATTTCATCACGCAATTCATCTGAACAGTTGGGATTAATCTCATCAACCACTCTCACTACCATGTTAAACAAATGACCATACAAGAAACGATTCAATAAGTCACGATTTACCGAGCGAAAAGTGTTGAGACAAAATTCTTTATTATCTTCAATGTAATTCAAAACCTTGAGCAAGCCATCGCCCCAGTCACGTTGATTCTGATAGTCATCTAATTGGGCAATCACTTCATGGTCATATATCCAGGTCAGTGTTTCATGGATATCAACAAAATGATAATAAAAAGTATTGCGGGAAACTTTGGCATAGTCGGTTAATTGATTGACGGTAATATGGTCAACAGCTTCAGACTGCATCAATTCTTTCAACGATGTTGCTAGTTTTTGTTTCGTGTCTTCCATGTCGTTACCTCATTTATGCCTCAGCTTTTCTTTTAATTATACAAAAAAAGACATCCCTTAGGATGTCTTTTCAAATTATTCTTGGTTTTCTTGCTCTTCAGCTTCTTTCATCTGTGCTTCGATGTCAGAAATTGTATAAGCACCGTTAACAGCGTTCATTGCCACAGGACCATTTTTCTTAGGTTCCATATGACGATACTTAGCCATACCAGTACCAGCTGGGATAATCTTACCAATAATAACATTTTCTTTAAGTCCAAGTAATGGATCATTCTTACCACGGATTGAAGCGTCAGTAAGAACACGAGTAGTTTCTTGGAATGAAGCGGCAGACAAGAAACTGTTTGTTTCAAGACTGGCTTTAGTAATACCAAGAAGTACTGGTCTACCAGTGGCAGGAATTCCACCCTTGTTAATTACAGAACGGTTGATTTCAGTGAAATCAGCGATATCAAGTAATGCACCTGGCAATACATCTGCATCACCTGGATCAAGAATACGCATCTTTCTAATCATTTGACGAAGCATAACTTCGAAATGCTTATCTGAAATATCGATACCTTGCATACGGTAAACTTTTTGAACTTCAGAAAGCATGTATGTTTCGGTTTCTAATACGTCAGTAATTTGAATTAATTGTTTAGGATCAATTGAACCACCAGTTAATTTACCACCACGTTTGACGAAATCACCTTCGGCAACTTCAACGCTTGAAGCATAAGGAACACTATAAGTTCTAGTATCTGTCTTACCTTCAACGGTAATCTCTCTAGTATGTTCAGCAGGATTTTCATCAATAGCTGTAACCACACCAGCAACTTCAGAAATGATTGCTTGTCCTTTAGGATTTCTAGCTTCCACAATTTCTTGGATACGAGGAAGACCTTGAGTAATATCGTTTCCACCAGCAACACCACCAGTATGGAAGTTACGCATAGTAAGTTGAGTACCTGGTTCACCGATTGATTGAGCAGCAACAGTACCTACTGCTTCACCAATTTCAACTTCTTCACCAGTAGCCAAGTTACGACCGTAACATTTCTTACATACACCGTGTTTGGTGTTACATGTAAAGGCTGAACGAATAGTTACTTCTTCAACACCGGCATCAATGATTTCTTGAGCCATTTCTTCATTTAGTAATGTACCTTTAGCAGCAATTACGCCATGAGTTTCTGGGTTGAAGACAGTCTTTTGTGTATAACGTCCCACGATTCGATCGAATAATGGTTCGATAATTTCATTACCTTCTTTGAAGGCAGTAACTACTAAACCACGATCTGTGTGACAATCTTCTTCACGAACGATAACGTCTTGAGCAACGTCGACCAAACGACGAGTTAAGTAACCTGAGTTAGCAGTCTTCAAGGCGGTATCAGTCATACCTTTTCTGGCACCGTGAGTTGACATGAACATTTCCAAAACAGATAGTCCTTCACGGAAGTTTGAAATAACAGGAACTTCCATCATACCACCGTTAGGAGCAGCCATAAGTCCACGCATACCAGCAAGTTGGGTAAAGTTAGAGATGTTACCACGAGCACCAGAATCACTCATCATACTGATAGGGTTAGTTGGATCAAATGAATCAATCAATTTTTGTTGAATTGAATCTTTAGCATCATTCCAAATTGAAATAACACGATCATGACGTTCTTCATCAGTAATCAAACCACGACGGAATTGTTTTGAAACAGTAGCAACTGAGTCATGTGCTTGAGCGACGATTTCTGGTTTTTCATCTAGTTCTGGAACGTCTTTAACACCGACAGTTAATCCAGAAACGGTACAGATTGTGTAACCTAATTCTTTCAAATCATCAAGTAATTCAGATGTTCTTTGAACTCTGTATACTTTGAAAATTTGAGCAATGATGTCACTTAGGAAACCACTCTTGAATGGGTCAATCAAAGGAGCATCACTAAGATATTCTTTGATATCTTCACCAGATTCAAGGAAGTACTTATCAGGAACACCATTTTCAATATTATCTTGAGTTGGTTCGTTCAAGAAATTGAAATCTTCTGGCAATACTTCATTAAAGATAACTTTACCAACACTAGTTACCATAATCTTATTTCTTTGATCATCGGTAAATGGTTTTTCTGGCATTGAGTTAACTGCCAATCCAATTCTTGAATGGAAGTGAACACGGCCTGTACGATAAGCCATGATAACTTCATTAGGGTCTTTAAAGATTGTTCCTTCACCACTACGTCCTTGTTCTTCAATAGTTAAGAAGTAGTGACCTAAAACAACGTCTTGAGAAGGTGTAACAATTGGTTTTCCATCTTTTGGTGCCAAGATATGATGGGCAGCAAGCATTAACATTCTAGCCTCAGCTTGAGCTTCATCAGATAGTGGCACGTGGACAGCCATTTGGTCACCGTCAAAATCGGCATTGTAGGCTTCACAAGCAAGTGGGTGAAGACGCATAGCCTTACCATCAACTAAGACTGGTTCAAAGGCTTGAATACCTAATCTATGCAATGTAGGGGCACGGTTAAGAAGAACTGGTCTTTCTTTAATAACGTCTTCTAGAACATCCCAAACTTCATCATCTTGACGTTCGATTTTTCTCTTAGCGTTCTTGATGTTTGAAGCAATCTCACGATCAACCAATTCGTGCATTACAAATGGTTTGAATAATTCAAGTGCCATTTCACGAGGTAATCCACATTGGTAGAACTTAAGTGTAGGTCCAACATCGACAACTGAACGACCAGAATAATCAACACGTTTACCAAGTAAGTTTTGACGGAAACGTCCTTGCTTACCTTTAAGCATGTGTGAAAGTGACTTCAATGGGCGGTTACCTGGTCCAGTAACTGGACGGCCACGACGACCGTTATCAATCAATGCATCAACAGCTTCTTGAAGCATTCTCTTTTCGTTTTGCACAATGATACTTGGAGCATTTAAATCTAACAATCTCTTCAAACGGTTGTTACGGTTAATAACACGTCTGTACAAATCATTTAGGTCAGATGTAGCAAAACGTCCACCTTCTAATTGCACCATTGGACGCAAGTCAGGAGGAATAACCGGGATACAATCTAAAATCATCCATTCAGGATTGTTTTCAGATTTCTTGAAGGCATCTAAGATATCTAAACGACGAATTGCACGAGTTCTCTTTTGTCCTTGTGCAGAATTAAGAGTTTCTTTCAATTCTTTAATTTCTTTTTCAAGGTCTACTTGAGCTAACAATTCTCTGATAGCTTCAGCACCCATTTTGGCTACAAAAGTATCACCGAATTCTTCAACCTTCTTACGGTATTCAGCTTCAGTCATTAATTGTTTTGCTTCTAGATCTGTCTTACCAGGATTGATAACAACATAAGCAGCAAAATAAATAATTTCTTCTAGAGCACGAGGTGACATGTCTAAGACAAGTCCCATACGACTAGGGATACCTTTGAAGTACCAAATATGTGTAACAGGTGCAGCAAGTTCGATATGAGCCATACGTTCACGACGAACTTTAGATCTTGTAACTTCAACACCACAGCGATCACAAACAATTCCCTTATAGCGAATACGTTTGTATTTACCACAAGCACATTCCCAATCTTTTTGAGGTCCGAAGATTCTTTCGTCAAAAAGACCGTCACGTTCTGGCTTTAAAGTACGATAATTAATTGTTTCTGGTTTCTTAACTTCACCATAAGACCAACTACGAATCTTATCTGGAGATGCTAAACCAATTTGCATACTTTCAAATTTATTAACGTCTATCACTTGGTATCCTCCTATTCTTCACTATTATCGACATCTTCAGTTGCTGGAGCCGATTCAGGTATATTAATTGTTTCTTCAACTTCGTTATTTTGAGCTTCTTCTTCAGCTCTTCTTTGTTCTTGTTCTTGAGCAAATTTAGAAAGTGCATCAACACTTACAACTTCGTCATCATCATCCATATCACGTAGTTCAATTTCTGTATGATCAACGTCTAAGACTTTCATGTCAAGACCTAGAGCTTGTAATTCTTTAACAAGAACTCTAAATGATTCAGGAACACCTGGTTTTGGAATTGGTTCACCCTTAACAATTGATTCGTAAGTCTTCACACGACCAACGATATCATCTGACTTGTAAGTCAAGATTTCTTGCAAGGTATAAGCAGCACCATAAGCTTCCAAAGCCCAAACTTCCATTTCACCAAATCTTTGTCCACCAAATTGTGCCTTACCACCAAGTGGTTGTTGTGTAACCAATGAGTAAGGTCCAATTGATCTAGCATGAAGTTTGTCTTCAACCATGTGAGCTAGTTTCATATAGTACATAACACCAACAGCAACACGGTTTTGGAATGGTTCACCAGTGCGTCCATCATAAAGAATTGATTTAGCGTCTGAATCCATACCAGCTTCTTCAACAATATCCCAAAGATCTTTATCGTTAACACCATCAAAAACAGGTGATGCAACTTTGATACCAAGTTTTCTAGCAGCCATACCTAAGTGTAGTTCTAGAACTTGTCCAATGTTCATACGTGATGGAACACCCATTGGGTTCAATAGAATATCTACTGGAGTACCATCTGGTAAGAATGGCATGTCTTCTTCAGGAACAACGATTGAAACGGTACCTTTGTTACCGTGACGACCGGCCATCTTATCACCGACTTGGATTTTACGTTTTTGTGCGATGTAAACACGAACCATCATGTTAACACCAGGACTTAATTCGTCTCCTTCTTCACGAGTGAAGATTTTAACGTCTTGGATGATTCCACCACCACCGTGAGGTACACGAAGTGAGGTATCACGAACTTCACGAGCTTTTTCACCGAAGATAGCATGTAATAGTCGTTCTTCAGCTGATAATTCAGTCACACCTTTAGGGGTAACTTTACCAACTAGAATGTCACCATCATGAACTTCAGCACCAATACGGATAATTCCATCTTCGTCAAGATCTTTCAAAGCATCTTCACCAACATTAGGAATTTCACGAGTGATTTCTTCAGGTCCTAATTTAGTATCACGAGCTTCTGATTCATATTCTTCAATATGAATTGATGTATATTTATCTTCGCGAACCATCTTTTCAGACAAGACAATCGCATCTTCATAGTTGTACATGTTCCATGTCATGAAGGCGATAATTGGGTTTTGTCCTAAAGCCAATTCTCCGTTTTCCATTGCTGGTCCATCAGCGATGATATCACCGGCATCAACCTTGTCACCAACTGAAACAATTGGTCTTTGGTTGTAACTCTTACCTGAGTTTGAACGACGGAATTTAGTTACATTATAGGTTTTAACACCTGATTTTTCTTTAATTCTAATTTCTTTAGCGTCAACGTAGTCAACAACACCTTTTTCATCAGCAAGAAGTGCTGAACCAGCATCGTGAGCAGCTGTATATTCCATACCAGTTCCTACAAGAGGTGCTTCTGGTTTAATCAATGGAACAGCTTGACGTTGCATGTTGGCACCCATCAAGGCACGGTTAGAGTCATCGTTTTCCAAGAAAGGAATACATGCAGTAGCAACAGAAACTACTTGTTTAGGAGAAACGTCCATGTAATCAAGTTTTTCTGGAGTTGTTTCAATATTGTCATCTTTGTGACGAGCAAGTACTGTTTCTTCAACAAATGAACCATCATCATTTAGCGGTGTATTAGCTTGAGCAATGATGTAGTTATCTTCTTCGTCAGCAGTTAGATAATCAATTTTGTCGGTAACTTTATGAGTCTTCCAGGAAACACGACGATATGGTGTTTCAATGAAGCCATAACGGTTTACAACCGCATAAGTTGCCAAGTTATTAATCAAACCGATGTTAGGTCCTTCGGGTGTTTCAATCGGACACATACGACCATAATGAGTATAGTGAACGTCACGAACTTCATATCCGGCACGGTCACGAGTCAAACCACCAGGTCCAAGAGCTGATAGACGACGTTTGTGGTTAACTTCACCCAATGGGTTGGTTTGGTCCATGAATTGTGAAAGTTGAGCTGAACCAAAGAATTCTTTGATTGAGGCAACAACAGGTCTGATATTAATTAATTGTTGAGGTGTAATAGTATCAACGTCTTGAATTGACATTCTTTCGCGAACAACACGTTCCATTCTTGAAAGACCAATTCTAAATTGATTTTGTAGCAATTCACCAACTGAACGAATACGACGGTTACCTAAATGGTCGATATCGTCAGTGTTTCCTAAACCTTCTTGAAGGTTTAGGAAGTAATTTAAGGCCGAAAGAATGTCTGCAGGTAGAACAGTTCTAACATTTTCAGGAATGTGACCATTACCAATTATCTTAATTACTTTTTCAGGATCTTCTTTTGAATAAACTTCAATTGTTTGAAGAGTAATAGGATCCTTTAAAACACCATCTTCTGATGGTTGGTATGTAGTAGTCTTGAAGTCTTCACGTTCTAAGTATGGAGTTAAAGTATCCATAGCTTCACGGTTTAAGACCGTATCTTTATCTAAGATAACTTCACCAGTATCTGGATCAGCAAGTGTTTCAGCCAAAGTTTGACCCATCAAACGAGTTCTCAAGTTAAGTTTCTTATTGATCTTGTAGCGACCAACTTCTGCCAAGTCGTAACGTTTTGGATCGAAGAAACGAGCATAGAATAACGAACGAGAACTGTCCGCTGTCTTAGGTTCACCAGGACGAAGTCTTTCATAAATATCTTTCAAGGCTTCATCGGTACGTGAATCAGACATTTCTTTATGAACATCTTTTTCAAGTGTTAGGTTAAGTGAATCACTTTCACCAAACATGTCTAAGATGTCAGCGTCAGAACCGAATCCTAAAGCACGCACTAATTCAGTCACAGGTAACTTTCTAGTACGGTCAATTCTTACATAAGAAATATTCTTTGCATCTGTTTCGTATTCTAACCATGCACCACGGTTAGGGATTACGGTAGTACCGTAAGTTACACGACTGTTCTTATCAGTATCTGAGTTAAAGTAAACCCCAGGTGATCTAACAAGTTGAGAAACGATAACACGTTCAGCACCATTAATAATGAAAGTTCCTTCACTAGTCATGATTGGGAAATCACCAAAGAACACGTCTTGAGTCTTGATTTCACCAGTTTCATGGTTAGTCAATTTCAAAGTAACGTGTAGTGGAGCTGAATAGTTAGCATCGTGGTTACGTGCTTCTTCAACCGTATACTTAGGTTCCAATAACTTATAGTCGACATATTCCAATGAAAGATTTCCTGCAAAATCTTGGATTGGCATAATGTCTTCAAACATTGAACGTAGACCTTCGTCCAAGAACCATTGATATGAATTCGTTTGAATTTCAATCAAGTTAGGAAGTTTCAAAACTTCTTTGATTCTTGCATAGCTACGTCTAGTTGTCTTTTTTCCAAATTGGACGTCTTGTGCCAAATTTTCCACCTCTTCATTAAATTCGAGAAATATTACAATTTGATTACAATTTCATATTCTATGAAATTTGGGCAAAAAAAATACAAAAGTAACGCTGTTACTTTTGCTTTTTATTACCGTTCCTGGACAATAGATCAGGATCGATTGCGACATTTCATCACTTATGAATCTGTCAAATATATTACTCTCTTTCACTAGTAAAGTCAATGACTTGGCTTACTGTAAAACTTGTTCAGAATTTGTAACTTTTAATTCAATTACACCTTTGTTGGAACCGACAGTTACGACGGCATGATCGCCAATTTCACGATTCAAAATCAATTCACTTAATTTATCTTCAACTTCTCGTTGCAACTCACGTCTTAAAGGACGTGCTCCATATTCCTTGCTGTAACCTTTATCAACGATGATATCAAGAGCCGAAGCAGTGAACTTCAAAGTAATATCTTGTTGTTGCAAACGTTTGGTGATATTTTTTGCCATGATCTTAACTACTTGACGAAGTTGCTTCTTATCAAGTTGTTTAAAGACAACAAACTCATCTAAACGATTCAAGAATTCTGGTTTAAAGAAACTCTTCATTTCTTCAAAGATAGTTTTCTTCATAGCTTCATAGTTTTGAACGTTGTTGCTGTTGCCAAAACCAACATTCTTCTCTTCTTGAAGCTTAGTTGCACCAAGATTAGAAGTCATGATGATAATTGTATTTCGGAAATCCACTCGTCTTCCTTTGGCATCAGTTAGATAACCATCATCTAACACTTGTAACAAAATGTTGAAGACATCTGGATGAGCTTTTTCTACCTCATCTAAAAGCAATACTGAATATGGATGATTACGAACTTTTTCAGTCAGTTGACCACCTTCTTCATAACCAACATAACCAGGAGCAGAACCAACCAACTTAGAAGTAGAATATTGTTCCATAAATTCAGACATATCAACACGAATCATGTCATCTTCTGAACCGAATACTTCAGCAGCCAATGCTTTAGCCAATTCAGTCTTACCAACACCAGTTGGTCCTAAGAATAAGAAAGAACCAATTGGACGATTAGGATCTTTGATTCCACTTCTTGCTCGACGAATCGATTTAGAAATAACATCCACCGCTTCGTCTTGTCCAATCACTCGTTTGTGCAGTGATTTTTCTAAGTTGATTAGACGTTCACTTTCTTTTTTGCTCATTTGTTCAACTGGCACACCTGTCCATTGGGAAACCACTTGAGCAATATCCTCATCACCAACTTGAACATTCTCATTGATGCCATTAGCATTACGATCATTTAGCTTAATTAATTTGTCTTGGAGCTTCTTTTCTTCTTGACGATAAGTTGCTGCCAATTCGAAATCTTGGTTTTCTAAGGCAGTATTTTTTTCGTCAATTTTGGCTTTCAATTCATCTTGAATCTTATCAACTCGTTTAGCCTTTGAACCATTAGCAGCACTAATTCTAACCTTGGCAGCTGCTTCATCAACCAAGTCAATTGCCTTATCTGGCAAGAAGCGATTGGTTAAATACCGACTCGATAAGTCAACCGCAGCCTTAATAGCTTCATCAGAAATCACAATTTTGTGGAATTCCTCATAATTCTTCTTTAGACCTTCAAGAATTTGATATGATTCATCTTTACTTGGTTCTTCAATTTTTACTGTTGCAAAACGACGTTCAAGAGCAGCATCTTTTTCAATGTATTTTTGATATTCATCAAGGGTTGTTGCACCGATTAATTGTAACTCGCCACGAGCTAGTGCTGGCTTCAAAATATTGGAAGCATCAATTGCACCTTCAGCTCCACCGGCACCAACCAAGGTGTGCAATTCATCAATGAATAAGATGACTTGTCCATCATCATAAATTTCTTCGATGATTTTTTTAATACGATCTTCAAATTCACCACGATACTTAGTTCCAGCAACCAAACTTCCCATATCTAACATCATGATTCGTTTGTTTTGCATATCAAGTGGTACTTCTTTGTTGATAATTGCCGTTGCTAATCCTTCAACAATAGCTGTTTTACCAACACCAGGTTCACCAACTAAGACTGGATTGTTCTTAGTACGACGACTTAGAATTTGAATCGTTCGCTTCACTTCTTTTTGGCGACCAATCACTGGATCTGACATCTTTTGACGAGCCACTTCAGTAAGATCACGAGCTAGTGCATCCAAAGTAGGAGTTCCTGCTTGTTCTTGATCTGAAATGTTTTTCAGAGCACGCTTAAATTGCTCACTATTCCGAGCTTTCTTAGGTAGTCCGATTTCATTAAAGAGATGTTCACGAAGTTTGGTGACACTAACGCCCAAATTAATAAGAATCCGATTAGCCAAGGAATCGCCGTTGGTTAGAAGTGCCAATAATAAATGTTCAGTTCCAATATTTTCTGTTCCCATGAAAGCAGCTTGTTCGTCAGCTGTCTGTAACAAAGCACGAGATTTGGCAGAAAAAGGAAGTTCGATATTTTTGACTGACTTAGATGAAGTATTGCCGTATCCAGTCAAGCTTTCGATTTCTTCATCAATATCGTTAGCTTGAACAGCCATATCACGAAGAACAATTCCGGCAATTCCATTATTTTCTTGCGTTAGACCAAGCAAAATATGTTCAGTTCCAACTGCATTATGTCGATATCTTTTTGCGGCTTCTTGAGCCAATGCCAAAACGGTTTTGGCGCTATCTGAAAATTTGTTAATCATTCATTGCCTCACTTAGTTATTTCTATCAATTATAACAATAGTTTAAACAGTATAAAACTTTCTGACTTAATTGCAAAATAAAAAGCCATCAAAATTGATAGCTTTCATATTTATATTAAATTAATCGCCGAAATAACTAGCTGCCTTTAAATTCTTAACCGTAAGCATGACTATGAAACTAAGAATATAGAGTGCTGAAATGAAGAACATCACGGTTGTTACTGAATAGTTGTCTAAAATCCAACCAATAATCAAACTAGAAAACCCACCAACACATCGTCCCACATTCATAATTACATTATTGGCAGTGGCACGCACTTCGGTTGGATAGAGACGACTGACAACCGCACCATATCCGGCAAACATTCCGTTTGAAAAATACCCAACCATTGTTCCAACAAATAATAATGACATCATATCTCTAGGCAATGTTAACCAGAAGACTCCTAAAGCTGAAGCAACTAAGAAAATTCCAAAAGCTACTCGAGGACCAATCTTGTCTAAGATCCATCCAAAAGTAAGCATCCCTATCGACATTCCAAAAATAGTCGATAACATCCAACTTGATGAACCTGCAACTGATAAGTTTAATTGCTTCTGCATAATTGTGGGCAACCAATTCATCAAGCCAAAGTATCCGGCAATTTGAACAATTGCCATAATCATTAGTGCGATTGTTTGATATGCTAAGGACTTAGTTTGAAACAATGCTCTTATTTGACCTCTTTGTTCTTTTTCTTTCTTAAAAGTTGCGCTCTCAACTAAATGCTTTCTAATAAAGAAAGTTATTACAACTGGAAATAGTCCAAAGAGGAATAATACATGCCATCCGTACATTGGTAAGATAAGTGTTGCCAGTAATGATGCTCCAATTGCTCCAATCTGACCAGCTATCCCAACATACGATGAAACCTTTCCTAATTGTTTCTTAGGAAAACTTTCTGCTAAAACTGTCATACCAATTCCATACTCACCACCAGCACCAATACCAGCAATGAATCTGCAGAGATAAATCGTCCATAAATTATTAGCTACGGACATCGCTGCAGTCGCTAAAGCAAAGATGAAAATCGTATATGTAAATACCTTAATTCTACCGATCCGATCGGCTAAAACACCAAAAAAGACGCCACCCAACAACATTCCGATATTTGTTACCGTTGCTATTGATCCTGCCTGCATACTACTTAAATGCAATTGACTGATTATAGATGAAAGAGCAAAGGACAAAAACATCACGTCCATATTCTCTAATCCAAATCCTGCAGTGGTAGATGCTACTACCTTAGCTTGGTATCCACTTATCCGATGTTGGCTTGGCGCCGTCGTCATAGATTTCATATTCAATTTTCCTCCAAAAGGGATGCTCTCTGTCATCCGTTATTTTAGTTCTTAAATAGACTATCACAGCAAGGTTATTGCTGGCAATGGTAAATTGCTTTGAATCTCGATTCATGATATTCTCGTATGCATTGAGCAAGTAACTAAATACTTGCACACAGAAAGGGGTGATTACATGAATTTTTATAATTGGATAAAAATCATGATTCCACCATTTCCCTGTAGAGGATGTTTTTTTCCCAGATAATTAACGAATTAGGAGTTTTAAAACATTGGAAAAAAACATCGAAAATAATAAAAGTAAGAAAATTAGTCTAGCATTACTCATCTGTCTAGTTGGCTTTCCACAAATCAGTGAAACCATATATACACCTTCATTGACAGAGATTGCTCGTAACTTCAACGTTCAACTGAATGTTGCACAGATGACCTTGAGTATTTATTTTGTAGCGTTTGCTTTAGGAGTTTTCTTTTGGGGAATCAGTTCGGATTATATTGGCCGTAGAAAAGCTATGAACTTTGGAATTTTGATATATATCCTTGGTTGCATAATGTGTGTACTTTCAAGAAATATTGAATTACTTTTTGTTAGTCGCTTTGTGCAAGCATTTGGTGCTAGCACCGGCTCTGTTACAACTCAGACAATTCTGCGAGATAACTATCAAGGTACAGTTAGACATCAACTCTTTGGTAAAATTTCGGCGGCACTTGCTTTCTCACCAGCAATTGGTCCGTTGGTTGGTGGATTCATTGGTGATTATTACGGATTCAAAACTGTTTTCGTATTCTTAGTAATAATAGGGATGACCCTACTCTTCTGGAGTTTAAGTAAACTTCCCGAAACCGGAACGATTACATCAACAAAATTTGACGTGAAGAAAAATTTAAATATTGGTAAAAGTATATTATTAGATCGCTATACAGTCGTATTTGGCTTCTTGATTGGAATTTTCAATGGAATTCTTTTTAGCTATCATTCCGAAGCTCCTGCTGTCTTTATTGAAAGATTTCATTTCACTCAGAGTCAGTATGGATTCATGGGCTTTGTCGTTGCGACGGCAACCATTTTAGGAGCTTGGCTTTCTAATCACGAATTAAAGAAAAACAAACCTCAACTAATAGTAGAGCGTGGCATTAAGTTGGCACTCTCTGGTGCTCTTTTTCTAGGAGTTATTTCATTATGTAATCTAAACATAACGATTCAAATAGTGATGTATATATTGGGAATCTTTATCCTATTAGCTGGAGTCGGAATGGCACTCCCCAACTGTTTAAGTTTAGCATTGGTGAAATTCGCAGAAGTTGCCGGAGCCGCAGGCGCCTTCTTAAGTCTCGGTTATTATATTATTGTCAGCATTTGTACTTTCATCATTAGTTTGCTTCACAACGGATCATTATTTGTACTTCCGGCTTTTTGTTTCTCATTGTTACTTCTCGCATTAGTATCAATTAAATACGCAAAATAAAAAAAGTACCTCGTTTTAAGATTATACAGTCTTAATTCGAAGTACTTTTTTATTTACATTAATTAAGCGGGTGACGAGAATCGAACTCGCGACAACAGCTTGGAAGGCTGTGGTTTTACCACTAAACTACACCCGCATTACTTAAATAATTCTAAAACTCCCATCACTATTTAGCAATAGTTTTTTGAGAAAACAAAAAAGCCTGGCTAAAATAACCAAGCTTTTTAATTTATTTATTCTTTACTAAATCCAACCAAAATTTTTGCTTGTGATTTATCATTTGTCAAAGCTTCAAATCCATCTTCAACAATATCATCAAGAGCAATTTCTTTAGTGATTACCGGTTCAACGTTAATCTTGCCACTAGTTACCCAATCAACTGTCTTTTGGAAGGTTTCTCTTGAGTAAGCAATTGTCGTAGTCATTTTTACTCCTGAGTTCATCAATTGCATTGGATTGAATTCAATTGGATGAGCAAAAATTGAAACAATTGTCATCATTCCTCTAGCCTTAGTTGCATCAATTGCTTGTTCAAAGGTTGGTTGAACGCCGGCAACTTCAAATGATTCATCGACGCCACCAGGAACAATCTTTTTAATTTCTGCAATAACGTCGCCATCTTTTGGATTCAATACATGAGTTGCACCCATTTCCATAGCTTTCTTCAAACGAACTTCAGAAAGATCAATCACGATAATATTCTTTGCTCCGGCAGCCTTAGCCGATGCAGCAACCAAAACTCCAATTGGTCCTGAGCCAAAGATAGCAACTGAGTCGCCACTTTGAACTCCTCCTTCTTTGATAGCTTGCATAGCAACAGCTGTTGGTTCAATTGTAGCTGCTAATCTTAATGGGAAATCACTTGGTAGTGAATATAGATTATCTTCAGGTACATTCACATAATCTGTGAATCCACCATCACAACTCAAACCGATGAAACTGTATCCTTCATAGATATCAACATCATCTGGCAAATTTCTTCTAGTAACTGTCGGATTGATAGATACATGGTCACCAACTTTGTATTTAGTAACGTCCTTACCAATCTTTTCAATCACACCAGAGAATTCGTGACCCATTGTTAATGGTGCTAAGCCTCCGGTTAATTCATCTTTTTTATCAACTGGGATAAACACTGGTCCTTCTTGATATTCATGAAGGTCACTTCCACAAATACCCGTCCAAGCAACTTTTACTACTACTTCATTGTCTTTAAGTGGCTTCAATTCAACATCTTCAACCCTTACATCTTTAACTCCATGCCATACTGCTGCTTTCATACGGTAAACCCCTTTTCTTTTATATTATATGTTTTGTAATCGCTTACAATGCTATTATAATGCCTAATTAAGCGAATTCCAATGGGTAAATAAAAAAACACTCATTTAAAAATGAGTGTTTTTTAGAATGGAGCATTTTGTTTTTCTAAAACTTTATGAACAGCATAACTGGTTTCACCGGCTATATCATCAATATCAAACCCATCAAGAGTTCTACCCAATAAGAATGATACTCCATATTCTTCCCAGCTTTCACCATTCTTCTCTGCCAATGAGACAGCTTGAGAAAAATAACCATCCATTTCTTCTCTAGAGATATAGCCTAGCCAAAACGACCACTTAGCTAAAGCAACCAATCTAACTATATCCCATCCGTATGTAAGATATAATTCTTTCACATTTTTAGGTTTAATTGCTTTAATGGCCTTCTTTTGTGCTTTTGCATATTCTTTACTATCAAAGAAATATTTTTCTGGGATTTCCGGTTTAATGGCGTCATTAGCTACTAGAGTCATTAACATATCTTTGATTTCTAAATCCTTAAGATCTGGATTTTCATCCTTGTACTCTTGTGCAATTTTTAATAAAGAGGTCAAAATCCCCTGGGCTTCTTCATCTGACCGAGCACTAGCTTCTAACCCTTCAACAAGATAGTAAGCTTTTTGTGATTTCGAACGTTTTAACTCTGCAAGCATATCCAATCGTACGATTGCTGAATCATGATCAAAAATTTCCCATTGTTGCCGTAATCCACCTTCATATTCAATAAAGTTAATCTTCTTTTCAGATAATCCCTGAATGTTACCTTCCATTCGGTACTCAAAGAGAGGAAGTCCATAATTAATAGCTTTCTTCTCGATCGCATTCATTTCATCATCTTGAATGAACTGAGCATTAGCACCTTTCTTCTGATTGATTTTTTTACTCTTGCTTGCCATAAAAGTAATGTAAATGATAAAAACTACTGCTACTCCGACGATTATATAAATTATATTTGTATCCATGTTTTATCTCCTTGTTTATGTAATTAAATTATTTGAATTGTACATTTTGCTTCTCGAGTACTTCATGTATCACATACCTAGTTGAGTCGGCATAATCATTAATATTTAGTCCGTCAAGAGTCAATCCCAACAAAAATGACACTCCATATTCTTCCCAACTGTCACCATTTTTCTGTACTAACTCGCGACAGGCATCAAAACATCTATCCATCTCTTTTCTAGAAATATAGCCTAGCCAAAACGACCATTTTGCAAAAGCTGATAATCGGCAAATGTCCCAAGCATATGTTGAATATACTTCTTTAACCTCACTAGGTTCGATTACTTGGAGAGCTTTTTCTAAAGATCGAGCATATCCAGTATTTTCGATTAAATATTTATCAGAGATTTCTACATCAATAATTCCCGCCGCTAAACATGTAACCATTAACTGATTGTTACTTACTCTTTCAAAATTGTAACTGCTCATTTCGCTCTTATACATCTGTGTTGCATCATTTAATCGTTCCAGAGTTTTTCTAGCAAAATCATCTTTGCCAGCTCTAGCTTCCAATTCATCAACCAAAATCCTATCTCTTTGCCAATTTGAATTTTGCAAATCTGCTAGCAGACCTAATCGATTTATTGCCGAATCATGTTCACTAATTCCCCAACGCTTGCGAAGATAATTCTCATACTTATAGATATCAACTGGTTTTTTCTCAGTTAAACCTTGAATGTTATCTTCTTGCTGATATTCAAACAATGGCAGACCGTAACTTAGTCCGACAATTTCAATTTCATTCATCTCATCATCCTGAAGAAATTGGCCATGAGTTTCTCTTAACTGATCTTTTATTTGAGTATTTTTATAATCTCTGACAATGTTTTTCATAATCAAAATGAAGATAACGATTGCCATTGCAATAATAATGACTATGAGCATTACAGTATTCAAACTCATAACTTTGCTCCTTATCTATCATATTCTTACCTTCTTTCTGTAGTTAAAGAATCAACCATTTTTTCCTTTTCTTCAAATTTATATAACTTTAATTCTTTTGCAGTCTTTTTAAGACTATAATTTCCATTTTTGTCTGTTCCAACTATTACTGATAAATCGAGTAATTTCTTTTTATCTACTTTCGTATAATCAACGATTAGAGTTCTAGTTGCAGTATTCTCTTGTTCATTAAATTCGAGTTTTTCTTTCACTCCTTTTACACCTTGATGTTCCTCAGATATTTCTCGGAATCTTTCCTTGGTCTTATCCACGGAGCTTTCGCTATATTCTGAAAAATTATATTCACTTCTCTCAGTGGATTTAAAAATTTTATCTCCGTGAGCATAATAAGTTACTACATTTTTTGCCCTTTTATTTTCATTAACGAAAACTTTATTTATTACTTTTTCCGATTGTTTTGACTGACTAGTAGATTTGTTATTTCCACAACCAACTACCAAGCCAGTTATTAATAACAACGGTAAAATTATTTTTAGTATTTTTTTCAATAGTTAAATCCTCTTTTCCCATAATATAGACACAATCATTTGTTAGTTATTTAATTATCATTTTAGAAAGAGTAAAAAACGTCGTAATGTTACGGCGTTTTTTTACTATCTATTTGTTTTCTTTTCTACGATTCAACCTTGCTAAACCAAGAATTGATAGTAGGCTGACCCCAAGAATACTAAATACATTCCCTAGAATTCTCTCATCACCAGTTCTTGGTAATGCTTTTTTGCTTGTTTTCACAGTCTTAGTTGTAGTTGTTACTTCTGTTTTTGTTCCAGGTTTGGTGAGATCTTTAGCTACTGGATCTTTAACATAAACAAAACTAATTGTCTGTGCTTTTGAAGTGAATACGCCTGTCATCACAGTCTTAATCAGACCTTGTTTGTAGGTGTATCCTTTAATCTCCAATGGATCAGGTGTTGTGAAACTTTCACCCAAGAATCCCTTAAGTACAACATCTTCAGCAAGTTTGTTTCCTTGCTCATCAACATGTTCTACTGTTACAGGAGCTGCAGCTGTTTTTTCCCAGATTGCATATAGTGTAACTGTATCACCATGTTTCTTAGTCAAAGCAGATATTTCTTGTCCGTCTTTGAATTCAACTTTACCATCGGCAGTTGTTGACCAACCTACGAAAGTATAGTTTTCGTTAGTGAAAGTATTTTCTGGCAAGTTAACAGCGGCATTTTCAACAACTGATAAGTCGGCCATGGTACCTTCACCACCATTGGCGTCAAAGGAGACAGTGTAATCAATATCTTTCACAACTACTTTAACTGTTTTTTCTTGTCCATCTTTTGTCTTAAGAACAACGTCATAAGTTCCAACTTTATCAAAGTTCACTCCTGATAAGTCAGCAGTCACGTCAATTGCTTTACCGTCAATATCAGTAGCCTTAGCTTTGAAATCATCAACTGCTGGTTTAGTTTCACCTAGACGATATTCGAAATCTTCACCTTCGATGGTTCTTAAGTCAGGCAGAACGGTCACAGCAGCTTTAGCGGTAACTCCATTGTATGAATACGTAACTTCATATTTACCTGCTTTGGTGGTATCAACCGCAGAGGCTAAAGGTAAAGTTACTTTATCAATTGTTACCTCGTTACCGTTTTGGTCTTTAGCTGAAACAAAGTTATCCTTTGGATCCCACTTGTCACCAACATGAATAGTTGAATCTTTAGCTTTAATTTCGGTTAAATCTTTTTTCCACACGGCATAGAATTTGAATTGCTCGCCTTCTTCAGTTGCTAAATTAGTCACTTCATCTTCGTCTTGAAAAGCAGCTCTTCCATCCGGAGTTAGTGCCCAACCTGCGAAGATGTAGCCTTCACGAGTATATTGATTTTTACTCAAGTTTTCCGTAACATCATAGATTCTAACTTGATCAGCCATGTAGCCTGTTCCACCATTAGGATCAAATACTGCCGTGTATTGATTAGCTTTCCAAACAGCATAAACAGTCTTATCGGTCAGAAAGTCGATACGTGTTCCATCGTTGAAATCAGGTGTTGTAGCAGCTTTTGAACTATTCCAACCTAAGAATGTATAGCCAATTCTAGTTGGTTTTGTGACATCGGCTAAATTAACATTGTCGCCAATATCATAGTTCTTCACTGTTTTACTAGGAATAACTCCAAAATAACCACCACCGTCATAGGTAACGTTAACTGATTTAGCTTTCCAAACAGCTTGTAAATCAATCTTATTAATACCGTTACTGAATGCAACGTTTTCACCTGGTTGATAGCTCTTGCTGGAATCATTTTTATCAACCCACTTCACAAATTCGTATCCAGGCAAAGTTGGAACATCAGTTGAGAGTTTGATTATTCCATTGCCAAAGACATCTAATAGTTCACCTTGACTGACAGGGATGTTGGTAGCATGCTCGACACCTTCAAGTAAAAATCCAGGTAAGTTCTCTTCATAGTTCACTTGTGCAACTTCAGTACTAAAGGTTATTAATTTACTATTAGCGTTGAAAGTTGTTTCTGAACCAACTTCTTTAGCTGAGTATTGGAATTGATTAATAGCTTTTTGATTATTAGCATTGGGAACTAAGAAATTCAAAACAGTATCCAATGATTCATTGGGTTTAATTGTGGTGGCATCAAAATCAATAAATACCGCAGTTACTGTTGATACATCAGTTGGCTTAGTTGTTGTAAATCCATATGAACTTAGTTTCGCTGCGTTCCAAGTTTGTAAGTCAGTATCATATTTTGGCAAATCTGAAACTGGTTTGGTTGTGTAATAAACCTTGGCACCGGTCAATGCACTGTCTAATCCAGCGAACGCAACTTGGCCAGTTGAACCACGACCATCACTTATTGAAGGAAGAATATCATACAAGCGCACATTACCAAAAATGGTATTCCCAGTGTTTTCGATTGTGGCTTTCATTTGTGGTGAACTACCCTTGTCAACGGCAAAATTAGTTAAGCTTGACCATGCATCACTCACACCTTTACGACCAGCACTAGAGCCATCAATCTTACTTGCGTTAGCAACGTTCATTGCAGTGTTTCCAGTTGTATAACCTGAATATGAGCTTTCTTTTGAGTTATCGTAACCCATTTTTTGAGCTATATCGTTTGCTAGGTTATTTGTTGCTTTAGACAATTGAACAAACGATGGTTCATTGTGACTGGCTGCCACAGCTTTAATTGGATACGTTGCTACTGGTGCGCCACTCTTGACCTTGAATTGAACTGGGATACTAAATGAAATAATTGACGTATTTTTATACCCCACACCATTTGCATTGAATTTGTAATAGTTATAGTTACTATCGGAGGAAACCAGAGTTACTTTTACCGATCCTGGATAAGTATGTTTATTCTTTTCATCCACAAAGTCTTTATAAGCTGAAGGATTCTGAAGTTCGAGAACCTTTGGCACAGCTACAACTACTTCTGGATTGGTCCAATCACCGATAGCCCCAACTTCGTTATATCCTTGAATTTGATAATCAACTGTTTCACCCGGTTTTTTATCTTTAGCATTGCTACTTACAAATTGAGCTCGGGCTTGAGTTGACTGGCTAGGTGCATAGTAGACAGTTCCAGCATCCTGTTCAATAACTGTTGGAACAGTTTTTGATGGATTAGTTTCATCATCATAATATTTGGCTGCACCTGTTTGAACTGTATATTTTTGATTCTTTAGAATATTCGTCCCATCAGGCCATTTATTATTTCCCCAGTTTTTTGCAGAATAAGCTACTGCAATTCCATTTTTAGGATTTAAGTGCCCTTCAGTTATTCCATCTGCACCCATAGGAATAGTATGAATTTTATCAATATATTCATTGTCATTTAAGTCAGGTAACTGAGCATCAAAAGTTCCCATTCTTGGGAAATTTTCAACTGTGCGAGTTGTCTTTGTTAAAGCATTTTTGATTTCAAATTTAACTTTCCAATATGTTGGCAGTACTGCTTTAGACTCAGTGAACCCTCTTACAGTGAATTTCTGATAATTAATTTTTGAAGAATCAGTATTTTTTTGATAAACAACAAAATTAGTATTCTTCACATCTTTCGTACCAATGTTTTTGAATGTCCACTGATGAACATATGAAGTCCAACCAAAAGTACTAATACTTCCCGAGACACTTGCAGGATCAGCTAAATTCACAGTTGCAAGTCCAACTGAATCTGCAACTCGATGACTTGTAGTTCCTTGATATACCTTAAATTCTGATTGCTCCGTTTTTGTAAAATTCTTACTACTGGATACCGTTTTTTCTTCACCATTAGCCTTGGTGTAGATCATTCCACTTCCAATATGAAAACTGTCGCCTATCTTAAACGTATTCGGTAGTGTGAATTTTAATTCTAAGTCTTTGAAATTTGTATTTACATCATTCGCATAATTCCAATTGTTGAAGGTGTTCGCATCATCAGTAATCGTTCGATAATATCTAGTATAGCCAGTTGGAATATTGTTATCATCGGCAGAAGTGAATCCTTGTGTGCTGTAATAGCCGTTAGCTCCTTCTATTACGGTACCAGTTGGTACTTCAATAAATAGCCGGTTATTCTTTGTACCATCTAATAAAGAAATGAGATTCTTGTTGTTATTATAGATAATCCTCATGCCAATTTTGCCATCAACATACTTATCATCAATAGGTGTTCCATAAATTTGGTAAGTATTCATGCCATCTACTGCAGTGGATTTAATCGTTTTTATAGCTGATTCACTAATGACACTTCCGTCATTTTTATCAATTACGGTAGCTTTTAAGTTGTTCCAAATAATTTGTCCAGCTGGAATTTTGGCATTGTATTTGTCGTTAAATTTAAATCTTAAATTTAATGTTTCAACACCTAAGTTTGATTTCTTTAAATGAATAATTAGCTTTTGATTAGTTTCGTCATTTTCATATGAAGAGACAACTGAACTGGGCTCTAGTACACCCGGATCAATAAAACTAAAGATTGGATCGCTCATTGAAAAATTCTTGAAGACTGGATCTCCAGAATTAGGATTGAATCCATAAGGCACTTCAATTACGGTCTTATCTGAGATTTCATGGTTAATAGCAACATTCAGTGAAACATTTACTTCCTTTGGACCTACATTGGTCACTGGATCCACATATGTTTGGAAGGTAGTCGGTGCATTTATACCAACCTCCACAGGCTTTGTAGCTTTAGTCCCCTTATCTGATTTCATCAGACTTTTTTGGGCGTTCATTTCCAGCGCTTGGCTGTTAGAAATCGCTAAGACTGGTTCAACCGCCACGGCAGCCAAAACAGATAGCACCATAATCAGGCTATTTGCGGAAATTCGCGCTCTTTTCTTCATACCGTTTCCTCCGAGTGCATAAATATATAATTATGCCTAGTATAACAATAAAAAGTTAATCAAAAAAGGATTTTTTACGCTTCATTCCTAGCTAATTGTTGAATTTGAACGTCTTTTCAACCAACGAAAATAAAAAACACCTCACTTTGGAGGTGTTTTAGTCATTATGATGTTCTGGTTTCATAGTTGGGAATAACAAGACATCCCTGATTGAGGCAGCGTCAGTTAGTAGCATTACTAGACGATCAATCCCTATACCCAATCCACCTGTTGGTGGCAAACCATATTCGAGCGCTTCAATGAAGTCTTCGTCAATTCCTTCGGCTTCATCATTTCCAGCATCACGTTCTTCTGCTTGTGATTCAAAACGTTCTCTTTGATCAATTGGATCATTCAATTCAGTAAAGGCATTAGCATACTCATTACCAAGGATGAATAATTCAAAACGATCAGTGAATCTTGGATCATCGGCATTTTTCTTAGCTAGTGGTGAAACATCAACTGGATGTCCATAAATAAAGGTCGGTTCTTTGATTGTTTCTTCAACAAATGTTTCAAAGAATTCATTAATGATATGACCAACTTGCCAGTATTCTTCATACTTAACATGTTTTTCATCAGCTAATTGACGAGCTTCATCAAGTGTCATTTCTTTCCAGAAATCAATTCCGGTCACTTCTTTAATTGCATCAACCATATGTACACGATGGAAAGGTTTTTCCAAATCAACAGGTTCTCCTTGGTAGGTGAACTGTAAAGTACCCAAGGCTTCTTTGGCAGCAAATTGGAAAATCCCTTGAGTTTCGTCCATCACATCGTTGAAGTCAAAGTAAGCAGCATAAGTCTCTAACGAAGTAAATTCAGGATTATGATGAGTGTCGACTCCTTCATTTCTGAAGACACGGCTCAACTCATATACTCGCTCCATTCCACCAACGATTAATTCTTTTAGTGGTAGCTCCAGAGCAATTCGCATATACATATCGATATCTAAGGCATTGTGATGAGTAATGAATGGTTTGGCAGCAGCTCCACCAGCGCGTGTTCCTAAAACTGGAGTTTCAACTTCTAAGAAGCCTTCACCATCTAAATAACGACGAACTGCAGAAATAATCTTGGTACGTTTAACGAAACGATCATAACTTTCTTGATTGGTAATCAAATCAAGGTATCTTTGGCGATATCTTTGTTCGATATTTGTTAGTCCATGATATTTATCTGGAAGTGGACGAAGAGCCTTGGTAAGCATTGTCAGATGAGTGGCTTTGATAGTTAACTCACCCATATCAGTCTTCATAATTTCGCCAGTCACACCAAGAATGTCACCTAAGTCACTACGTTTGAAAATCAAATAATTATCTTCACCGACAACATCTTTTCGAACATATATTTGAATACGTCCAGTACGATCTTTAATATCAGCAAATCCAACTTTACCCTTACCACGTTTGGTCATCATTCTTCCTGCAATAACAGTTGTAAGAGCTTTTTCATCAAGGTCTTCTTTTTCAGAATCGTTGTATTTTTCATGGATTTCTGCAGCAGTGTTCTGCACTTCAAATCTTGAACCAAATGGATCAATTCCTAGTTCAGACAATTCATTCATTTTGTCTCGTCTGGCCTTTAATTGATCATTCATTTGTCTTTGTTCACCAGTTAGCTTTGCCAAAATATTTCCTCCAGTTTATTTATTTGTTACTTCTATTTTTTCAAGTTTCTCAATAAAGTCATCTAAGATATCAAATACTTCTTTACGAGTATTTACTTTCATTACGGCAGCTCTGACACGAGCAGCACGTGGAATTCCTTTTAAGTAATAAGCAGCTTGTTGTCTAAATTCTGGAACCGCGACATACTCACCTTTTAAATCAATCAAACGGTCTAATTGAACTTTAGCTGTTTGAATTTTTTGTGATGGAGTTGGCTCAGGAATTAATTCACCTGTTTCTAGATAATGATTCATTGCTTCTAGGCGCCATAGGTTACCTAAAGCAGCCCGACCAACCATTACTGCATCAGCCCCAACTTCTTCAATCATAATTCTCGCATCTTCAGGAGTTTTGATATCACCATTTCCCATGAAAGGAATAGTTAGTTCCTGAGCAACATCATGTAAAATATCCCAGTCTGCGTATCCAGTATACATTTGCTTACGAGTCCGACCATGCATAGCAAGCGCTGCAGCACCAGCTTCTTGGGCAGCCAAAGCATTCTCTACGGCAAAAATATGATCTTCATCCCAACCAGTTCTCATTTTAACAGTGACTGGTTTATCAACAGCAGATGTTACTGCATGCACCATTTCATATACTTTATTAGGATCTAGCAACCAACGAGCACCGGCATCAGTTTTGACAATCTTATTAACTGGGCAACCCATATTGATGTCAATAATATCTGCTTCTGTATTTTCAGCAACAAAAGAAGCCGCTTCAACAAGCGTTTCTTTCGTGCCACCAAAAACTTGAATACTAACAGGATGTTCTTTAGGATCAACAAACAACATATTCAAAGTTTTCTTATTACGATAGATAATGCCTCGATCACTGATCATTTCGCAAACAACTAATCCAGCCCCGAACTCGCGGGCGGTAAGGCGAAACGAAGCATTTGTAATTCCTGCCATTGGTGCAACAACCACTTGATTAGGGATTGTCACATCACCAATTTTCCATTCCATTTATCTAATATCTCCAAAGTTTTTTATCCGATTAATGATAGCAAAGAAATCAAGGCGTGACAAGATTGAGTTCTAGACTAATTCCTTTAATTCGTCAGTCGTGAACTGATATTTCTTACCACAGAACTTGCAGACCGCTTCTGCTCCTTGATCAGCATCAATAATTTCTTGTAAATCTTTTTTATCAATCGATGCTAAAGCATCTTTGAAACGATCCTTAGTGCAATCACATTTGAACTCTACATCCATCGTTTCTAATACCTTGACGTTATCTTCATCAAATAAATCAAAAATAATTTGTTCGGGAGTTTTGCCTTCACGTAGAGATTTTGAAACCAGAGGCATGTCTTTTAGCTTTGCTTCTAAGTTAGTAATTGCATCTTCGTCTGCATCAGGTAAAGTCTGCACCAAGAATCCACCTGCAGCTTCAACACTCTCTTCTGGTTGTACAAAAACAGACAAGCCAATTGCCGAAGGAGTTTGCTCAGATTTAGCCATGTAGTAAGTGAAGTCTTCAGCAATTTCACCAGAAACTAGCCCTACTTGACCAGTAAATGGCTCTTTAAGTCCTTGATCCTTGGTTACAGTCAAACTTCCTTTTGTTCCTAATGCCGCTGCCACATCAATTTTTCCTTGAGCATTACTGTCTAAACTGACATGAGGATTATTAATATATCCTTTGACTGTTCCTTTAGAATTACCATCAGCAACCACACCACCAACTGGTCCATCACCGATTAAACGCACGGTTAATTGATCATCGTTTTTTAATAATGCTGTTGAAATCAGAAGTGTTCCAATCAAAGTACGTCCCAACACTGCGGTTGAGTTTACCCACGTATCGTGTTTGAGATGTGCTTCTTGAACTAATGCAGTTGCATCCACACAATAGACCCGGAAGTTATTATCTTTGGTTATTGCTTTGACTAAGTAATCTTTCATTGTTATTCCTTTCATAAAAAAAGACCCCCAAAGGAGTCAATTCTTACTCGTCATCTTTAGTATCAGATTTTGGAGTTTCTTGATCAGTAGCTTCTTTTTTTGAACCTTCTTCGGATGGAGTATCGTTTTTAGCGTGATCTTCTTGATCAGTCTTTTTCTCGATAGTTCCTTCTTCAGTTTGTTTTTGAGCATCTTTTCTTTCTAATGCAGCTTTAGCTTCATCAAAAGTTGCTGCTGTTTCGCTTGGGAATTCATCAGTTTCTTTTTCTGGCATCTTACCATTATTAAAGAGACTAAGAATTTCAGCTTCATTAAGAGTTTCATACTTCAATAAAGCATCAGCGATTGCTTTGTGTTGTTCACGATGTGATTCGAGAATTTCACGAGCACGTTTGTGCTGGATATCGATAATATCTCTAATTTCGTTATCGATTTCTTTAGCAGTTTGTTGTGAATATAGCGGTTGACCATATCCTCGTTGACTTTCTTTTTCAAGCATAACTGTACCGAGTTTTTCAGACATTCCATATTCGGTAACCATTTCGCGAGCAATGGCAGTTGCTTGTTCAAAGTCATTAGAAGCTCCAGATGACAATTCATTAAAGATCATTTCTTCGGCAGTTCTACCACCTAATAATCCAGCAATTTGTTCATCTAGTTCCTTCTTGGTTGCTAGGAATTGATCGTCTTTTGGAAGCATAATTGCATATCCGCCAGCACGTCCACGAGGCACGATTGTAACTTTACGTACAATACGTGAGTCGCTTAATACCAAACCAATCAAAGCATGACCAGCTTCGTGGTATGCAACAACATTACGTTCTTTGTCATTGATAGTTTTATCCTTCTTAGCAGGTCCAGCAATAACACGATCAGTTGCTTCATCAATATCCTTGTTATCAATCTTTGTCTTACCACGTCTAGCAGCAACTAGAGCAGCTTCGTTAAGTAAGTTTTCAAGATCGGCACCAACGAAACCTGGAGTTGTTTGAGCAACAACTTTCAAGTCAACATCGTCAGCCAATGGTTTGTTCTTAGAATGAACTTTCAAGATGGCTTCACGGCCCTTAACATCAGGACGACCAACCAGCACTTTACGATCAAAACGACCAGCACGAAGTAAGGCTGGATCTAAGACATCAGAACGGTTAGTAGCTGCAATGACAATTACACCTTCACTACCAGTAAATCCATCCATTTCAACAAGTAATTGGTTAAGGGTTTGTTCACGTTCATCGTTTCCACCACCCATACCGTTACCACGTTGACGAGCTACGGCATCAATTTCATCAATAAAGATGATTGATGGAGAGTTCTTCTTAGCGGTTTCGAATAAGTCACGAACACGACTAGCACCGACACCAACGAACATTTCCACAAAGTCTGAACCAGAAATTGAGAAGAAAGGAACGCTAGCTTCACCAGCAACAGCTTTAGCAAGTAAAGTCTTACCAGTACCAGGAGGTCCCTCTAACAAGACACCGGCTGGTATTCGAGCACCCAGAGAAATGTACTTACTTGGGTCTTTCAAGAACTCAACAACTTCAACAAGTTCTTGCTTCTCTTCTTCTGCACCAGCAACATCAGAGAAACGAACCCGATTCTTCTTAGGATCTTCTGGTTTAACTTGGGTCTTACCAAAGTTCATCATTCTGCCGGCTCCGCCACCTTGGCCACCACCAGATTGACTCATCATCATGTACAAGAAGAAGAACACGATAATAGTAGGTACAATTAACAAGGCAATGTTAAGCCATGCACCAGTTTGTGATTCTTCTTGTGCCTTTACTTTAACGTTATTTTTGACAGCTAAATCATTAATTGTCTTTAAGGTTGCATCATTAGGAAGCACCGTTGTAGTAAAGCGGGTTGCTTCAGATTGAGATGATTTAGACGAACCATTCAATAAATCTAAAACGGAATTTGGAGCTTTTTGACTCTTTTTATCTTTTTTATCAGTTTTCTTATTCTTAAATTCACCAGACACATGATAAGTTCCATTTGCTGGTTGCATTGAAAAATCTTTAACTTTGTTTTTTTGTAATTTGGAAATGAACTCTGTAGAGCTAACAACTTTAGTTTGTGAACCGCCACGATTACCGACAGCCCAACTCATTCCTAATACCAAAACAACAAAAATTAAAATGTAAAATAGGCTGTTATTTAATAGCCGATTTCTGTTGTTCTTCAAAATGTTGCCTCCTAAATTTTTATAATCAAAATAGTACCATAACAATATAAATTTAGCTATTTATATACTATTGAACTAATTTTGATAAACCTCAGGTTTCAAAACACCAATATATGGTAAATTACGATATTTCTCAGCGAAATCCAAACCATATCCTACAACGAATTCGTTCGGTACGGTTGTCCCCACGTAATCACTCTTAATGTTAACTTGACGATTTTCTTCTTTATCTAACAATGTACAAATTCTCACTGACTTAGCTTGACGAGTTTTGAATAATTCAATTAAATACTTCAAAGTCAAACCAGTATCAATGATGTCCTCAATGAAGACTACGTCACGACCAGCGACCGATACATCCAAGTCCTTCAAGATTTTGACATCCCCTGAAGAAGTCATTTCATCACCATAACTAGAAACATCCATAAATTCAATTTCTACCGGTGAATCCATCTTTCTCACTAGATCCGTTAAAAATAGTACAGCTCCTTTTAACACGCAAACAAAAATTGGATTTTTTTCAGCGTAGTCGGTACTCAATTCCTTGGCTAGTCGGGTATTAATTGCTTCTAGTTGTTCTTCACTAATTAAAACTTTCTCAATATCATCACTTAGTTTCATTGAGATCTCCTTTTATTTGTAGATAAAAATTTTGTTTATTGCCCTTTTCGTAATTCGAAATATTATATATTCCGTCTACCCATACAATTTTATCATCAAATGTCAGAATCAAGGCTTTTTCTTTTTGTTTTTTTGATAATTTTAAGTCAATCATTCTTTTTTTTAATTTTTGATGCTTATTATCGTTTAAAGTAAGCACATCTCCAGGTTGTCTGGTTCTCAAAACAATTTTTTTAGGAACCTGGTCCACGGTGATTTTAATTGAATTACTGACTTTAAATTCATCAGTTAACATTGCTGTTTGAACATTGTTGTTCAATTTAGCTCGTTTATTCATTTTCAAAGCAGTATTAATAGGAGGAAAAGTTTGTTTTTCTTCCAAATAAAACTGGTCATGGTCTTTTACAAAAACAAGGTTATCATCTAAATCTACTTCTAGATTAGGTTTACTTGATTTTACACAATCACTAATTTGTTCAATTTGCCGATCATTTAATGAAAACAACTGTTTCTTTTTCTTATACAAATTCCAAAATAGGATATTCTCTTGGTAACTAAGTGTTTTTAAGTTTTTTAGAGTTCCTGAATGTAAGTCTTTAGTCAGATCATTTAAGAAAATCGGTTGAAAATATTTTTCAACTACCAAGTTACTTGTTTGCAATTGATTGGCAAATTCGTTGAAATGCTCTAATAATTTAGAATTTTCTTTCTTTAAAACAGGTAATACTTGATTTCGCAATCGATTACGAACTGTAAAGTTTTCTGAATTTGTTTCGTCTTCAAAGTAAGTTAATTTTTGATTTTTGGCGTAGTTAATTAATTCTTGCTTAGAAAATTTTAGCAATGGTCTTAACAAGTTATTCTGTTTCAAATTTCGAATTGGCAACATTCCTTGAACTTCCGCAATATTGCCACTACGAATTAACTTCATCAAAATTGTTTCTGCTTGATCATCACTATGATGAGCTAAGACTAGATTGTTAATTTCTCGATCTTGTAATGTCTCAAGGAATTTTTGGTAACGAAAATTGCGGGCAGCATTCTCATTACTCCCCGATTGTTTCTTATCTTCAGTTTTCCAATTATAAATATGTAATTTGATATTTTTTTGTTCACAAAGTTCTTGTAAGTAATCCACTTCACTTTGACTTTGCTCACGAAGTTGGTGATTAATTGTCACTACTTCGAATTCAAACATAAACTCACGTTGCAGTTGTTCAAATAAATCTAACAACACCATTGAATCCACACCGCCAGAAATAGCCAAGAGATATTTATTCCCAGTGATAGTTTCATTCAAATTGATTAATTCTTTTTTAAACTGATTGTATAAATCCACAGTTGTTCTCCAATAAAAGTGCCATCATGATGATTTTACTTACTATCTGATTCGATATTATCCCCACCAGGGATGGAGTAAATCTGTTCGCCATCCTTGGAATAGTAGTATTTCGAACGAATGATTTTTTGAATATAATCATCGTCTTGTAATTGCTTAGCTTTAATCTTAAGTTCTTCGTTTTCTTTCTTTTGTTTCTTTAATTTATCTTGAGTGGTAATAATCGTATTATTAATTTCATTTTGAGCCAATTTTGCCCGAATGATTTGATAGCCAAAAAAGAGTACCACAAGAGAAATCACCGTAGTAATTGCGATGACTCGACGTTTGTGTACCGTTTGAACATATGTTAAAGGCTTTTTATCTTGTTTTTTTGTACGACTTCTAAGTGAAACAATCTTCTTAGAATTATCGTTACCTTTCTTCATAATTATTCACTTTCTTAACTTAATTCATCACCACAGTATAGCAAATTATAACTGGCGATACATCAACTCAGCGTCATTTTTCTTGGTAGAATCTTGAATACTTAACACTTCAAAGACACTGTCGTTAGTAGCAAAATGAATTGTCACTTTGTCACCAACCACTACATTTGAAGAAGATTTTGCCACTCGACCATTGATTTCAATTTTTCCTTGATCGGCAACGTCTTTGGCAATTGTTCTTCTTTTGATAATCCGACTTGTTTTTAAAAATTTGTCTAATCTCATTTTACTATCCTTTTCAAAATTGGGAGGTCACTTAACTCTTCTTTAGTAAAAACTTTTAATTTCAAAATAACTATTCCGTAAACTAAAACACCTACGATAATCCCAATTACTGTTACCACTATACTATCAAGTCTGGAATCATTTAACCATAGATATGAAATTTCGGTTGCTCCCCAGACTGTTAATGTCATAACCAATAGTGCAAAACTAACTTTGAAAATAAATCCATTCTGAACAAATACTTGTTTAATGCTGCGATTACTAATCAAAAGCATGGCTATTAATAGGAACACCAAACTGATATTAGTTGACCAACTAACTCCCATCAAGCCCCATTGTTGAATCATGAAGTTATTGAGAACAGTTTTAATCACTAATGTAATCACGATAAGTAACAGAATAAGTTTGTGATGACGATTGTCATTCAAGGTTACCAAAATATTAACTAGCGAATATAAAGCAATTGAAATTAAGAAAACCGCAATTACATCAGAACTTTTAGTATCTTTAAAAAACATAATATTGATTGGTTTAATCAACAGACATAACCCAACTGTTTCAGCTAAAGACAAACCGATACAGAATTTCAAAACTCGATTAATGACTGTTTGATCTTTGTTAGCTTGTTTAGCGGGCACCAAGACCGATAGGAATGATACTACCACCACAATTCCGAGTTGGGCTAACGGTTGTGCACGATCAAAAATTCCTTTCTGAATACCAGCATCCATTACCGAATAGCCATTCTTTAATAGTCCAGGAACAATTGTTAATGAATCGATCATTTGAAAGAACACTAGAATTCCTGTAACTAATATTATTCCTAGTCCTTCGACAAAGATTTTTTGTGAAAGATTCCAATTAAAACTTGGCCAAAGATTCAACTTCACTGTCTTATGATGAAGGAAAAAGATTACTAAGTAAATGCTAGCAACAATGGCTGCCACTACCGAACCAAAGTTGGCCAGTGCTCCCATGTCATAAACATCAAAAGCATTTCTGGTAAACAAGACGGCCACAATCAATATCAATGTCACTCGCACAATCTGCTCGATAACTTGAGACATGGCACTAACTTTCACATCTAGTCGACTCTGATAATAACCGCGAATTACTGCTTCAATTGGCATCAATAGGTAAATCAATGCCGTTACTCGTAGTTCCTCGGCAATATTCTTATCACCCATCATTTGCGCAATTGGCTGAGCAAAAATTTGGATTATCATCACCAAGAAGATTGCTACATACATTAGTAGCCAAAAGACATCTCGAAAATTCTGTTTTAGTTGTAGTTCAGAATTATTTGAGAAGATTTTAGAAATCAACAATGGGAGTCCCGTTAATGACAGCACTCCAAAAATTCCATAAATTGAATAAATTTGTTGATAGACATAATAACCATGGTCGCCAACCATATTTTGTAATGGCACTCGATAGACAGCACTCAGAATCTTTGAAAAAATTGCTGCAAAAGCCATCATCCAGGTACCGGTTAAGAGTTTCTGATTGATTTGATTACTCATTGATTGCTACTTTCTTTTGCACTAGTAATTTCATATAATCCACTGACAAAACTTTCTAACTGATCTAATAACTCATTATCACTGACTTTGTTTACATCCTTGAAAACAAGCTCAAACTTATCATCAACTTGTTTAACGTTGGCTTTCATATTAGTAAAGGACAAGGCTTTAAAAATATCTTCGCCACTTAATTGACTTGAAATGTCGACTGATAATATCAAAATCAATTGGTCATTCTTACGCATTAACGATTCTACTTGTGAATGATCTAAGAATGACTTGATGTAACTAATTCGAATTAACGCCTCAGTTTGTTCAGGAATTTCACCAAAACGATCGATTAATTCAGCTTGGACTTCTTTGACGCTTTCTTTCGAGTCAATTAACTTAATTCGTTTGTACATTTCAATTTTTTGTCGGTCATCGTCAATATAATCACTCGGAATATAAGCTTCAATTTTAAGATTCAATTCACTATCAACGGTTTTCTGTTCTTTGACACCACGTTTTTTATTCACCGCATTAGTCAACATTTGCATATAAAGGTCATATCCAACCGAATCAATAAATCCATGTTGTTGTTTACCTAATAAGTTCCCCGCACCACGAATTGAGAGATCACGCATAGCAATCTTGAAGCCAGAACCTAATTCGGTGAAGTTCTTAATTGCTTCTAAACGATTCTCACTAACTTCGGTCAAGACTTTATTAGGTTTGTAGGTGAAATATGCATAAGCCACACGATTGGAACGACCAACACGTCCACGTAGTTGATATAACTGTGATAGGCCATAACGATCAGCATTCTCGATAATCAAAGTATTAGCATTTGGCATATCAACACCAGTTTCAATAATGGTGGTCGTTACTAGAACATCATATTCACCTTGTAAGAAGTCATAAATAACTCCTTCTAATTGAACTTCAGTCATTCGTCCGTGAGCATACGCAACTCTGGCATCAGGTACTAGTGCCTCAATTTGAGCAACCGTTCGTTCAATATCATCAACCTTATTATGTAAATAAAAAACTTGTCCATTCCGTTCCATTTCTCGATTGATTGCACTAGCAATCGCAGAAGCATCCTGTTCCATTACATAGGTTTGAATTGGGTAGCGATTACTTGGTGGTGTTTCAATAACGGATAAATCACGCACTCCTAGCATCGACATATTTAAAGTTCGAGGAATTGGAGTAGCTGTTAAAGTTAGAACATCAATTTGTGATTTCAATTCTTTCAAACGTTCCTTATGTTTAACCCCAAAACGTTGTTCTTCATCAACAATTAATAGTCCTAAATCCTTAAACTCAACATCTTTTGATAATAAACGATGAGTCCCAACAACTACATCAATTGTACCGTTTTTCAAATTCTTGACGGTTTCTTTAATTTGTTTGGCTGTTTGAAAGCGCGACAAAATAGCAACATTAACGGGAAATTGTGCAAAACGTTCTTGCATAGTTTCGAAATGTTGCTGTGCCAAGATTGTTGTTGGCACCAGAAATGCTGCTTGTTTTTGATTTTCAACTGCTTTAAAAATTGCTCTTAGCGCGACTTCGGTTTTTCCAAAGCCAACATCCCCAACCAACAAGCGGTCCATGGGACGTTTTTGTTCCATATCGTGCTTAATCTCATCAGCACTACGAATTTGATCAGGCGTTTCTGGATAGGCAAAACTATCTTCAAATTCACGCTGCATCTCATCATCTTTTGAGAAAGCAAAACCAACTTCTGCTTCTCGTTTCGCATATAAATCAATTAAGTCATCCGCAATGTCTTCAATACTATTTTGGACTTTACTCTTAGTTTTTTGCCATTCAACTCCACCTAATTTATTTACCTTAGGAGTTTTTCCTTCTGAAGCAACATATTTTTGAACTAGGTTTAACTGTGTAACTGGCACATAGATTGTGCCACCATCACGATATTCAACCGTAATGTAATCTTGGAACTTGCCGTCAACTTCCATGGTTTGAATACCGGTAAATTTACCAATTCCGTGATTCACATGGACAACGTAATCACCCGGCTTCAATTCATTGTAGCTCTTAATTCGTTCAGCATTGTTTAGACTTGGTCGACGACGTTTCTTCGAGACCTTATTAAAAAGTTCGGCTTCAGAAATTACGACTAAACTCTCATCATTAAATTCAAATCCATTAGCAAGTGATCCATGAATAATCTGTGTCGCTTTTTTTTCAATTTGGCCATCCCGATTGTAAGTTGCTTTAACCTCAAAATCAGCCAGCGTGTTTTGAATATTTTGAATTCGATGGTTATTTTCAATCAAAAATACAATCGTGTTATTTTCTTTTTGCCAACGATTAACTTCACTTCGAATTAATGGCATTTGGCTAAAGAACTTGGGAATACTTCTGACACGCAAGTTTACTAATTGATCGAGTTTTAATTTTCCGAGACTCTTTTGTAACATCGACAAATAAATTTGTTGATGTGCATCACCCTTAATCACATTCATGAAACGTTGACGGATAACTTGATTAGGTAATGCCTTACCCATTTCCATCTGTGCTGTTAACCACGTTTCTTGATCTTGAGCATTCTCATTCATTTGATCAATCAAACGATTATAATCGTTGAAAATCAAGACATCATCATTATCCAAGTAATCCAAAATAGAGTGTTTCTTTTGATAAACATAATCAACAAAAACACCCAGTTTTTCGGGAATAATTCTTTGTTTGAGTTTTTCGATAATTGGCGAAATATTCTCAGTTAAATTCTTTTGTAGTTCTTCACTATCAGTTTTTTGTAAGATTGCTTGTAAGTCAGTCTCGATTTTTGAAGCAACACTAGGCAGTTCACTTAACTGGACTATCCTATCGGTGGCCGAAATCACTTCTACAGAATCGATATCACTAATTTTTAGTTGCGTACTTTCATCAAAATAACGAATGCTATCAACTGTATCACCAAAAAACTCAATTCGAATAGGATTATCCAAATTCAATGGATATAAGTCGACAATATCTCCACGGATAGCAAAATCCGTTGGCTTAGCAACGATACTTTGTCGTTCGTAACCCATAGCTGTCAACATCTCAGGGAGACTGGTTAATTCATAGTCGGAATCTTTTTCAAAAGTTATTTTGGCTGCATTAAATTCTTCAGGAGAGCTAATGACGTACTCTAACCCCGCCACACTTGTAACCACAATTCCTGCTTCATCGGAATTCAAAAAATTCAAAGCATCTAATCTTTGTGCCAAGGAATCATAAGAACCAATTGCGGCTTCAGTAGCAATACCTTCTTCAACCGGAAAAAGATGAACTAAGTTTTCATCTAATACTCGATTCAAGTCATCAAAGGTCTGATTGGCATGAAAATTGGTGTTCTCTACCACTAAAATTTGTTGTTTCTTGCCCAACAATCCAGCAAAAAAAAGCGTATTTGCGGATCCTGACAATCCGGTCAATAAACTTTTGGTATTATCTTCGACTTTATTTACAAATTCTTGAATTTGTTGATTATGAAAGAATTCTTCGACTAAGTTCAATTTATTCCTCTTTATTAGTTGTATTGGTTCATGACTTTTTCAAAATTATCGTTCTTGATCCAATCAACGATTGCTTCAGTTGCTCTATCTAACCCACTCAAAGCTTCAATTTGTTCATCTTTACTAAACGGTGTTAATACCCAGTCAACCACACTCTTCTTATCTGGATGTTGAATACCGATTTTTACTCGCTTGAAGTCATTTCCACCGACACTGTTGATAATACTCTTGATACCATTATGCCCACCGGCTGAACCTTTAGGGCGTAATCTAACCTTACCAATTGGTAAATCCATGTCATCTTGAATCACTAACAGCTCATCTCTTTGAATTTGAAAATAAGCCATTAACATGCCAACGGCACGACCTGAATCATTCATATACGTTAGAGGTTTAACGAGAAAAATATCTTCTCCCTTATATTTAAAACGACAATATTTGGCATCGAAATCATTTTTATTTAACGGTTCACCAAATTCTTCGACTAGTTTGTCGATTACTAAAAAACCCATATTATGTTTTGTGTTTTCGTATTTTTTTCCTGGGTTACCTAAACCAACTATTAATTTCATGTTAATTCCACCATTTCAATATTAAATATTATATCATGTAACAATTCTTTAATTACAATTTTCACCTTTTTTTACGGCCAAAAAAACAGTATAATAGTCCTTGATGTAAAATACTAGGAGGCCTAATTCTATGACATCTACAAACTCAAAGAACCACCAAAAAGTAATTCTTGTTGGTGATGGCGCAGTTGGTTCATCTTTTGCTTACGCTATGACTTTACAAGGTATTGCTCAAGAAATCGTAATCGTTGATATTGCAAAAGAAAGAACCGTTGGGGACGCATTGGACTTATCTGATGCTGTACCGTATACATTCCCTAAGACAATCAGAAGCGGTGAATATTCAGATGCAACTGATGCTGATATCGTTGTTATTACAGCTGGTGCACCTCAAAAACCAGGTGAAACCAGACTAGATTTAGTTAACAAAAACTTGAACATCCTAAAAACAATTGTTAATCCAATTGTTGAATCAGGATTTAATGGTATCTTCTTGGTTGCTGCTAACCCTGTTGATATCTTGACATATGCAACCTTGAAACTTTCAGGTTTCCCAAGACACCGTGTTATCGGTTCAGGTACTTCTCTTGATTCTAACCGTCTACGTAAATTCGTGGCTGAAGAAGTTGAAGTTGATCCTCGTTCAGTTCATGCTTACATCTTAGGTGAACATGGTGATTCAGAATTCGCTGCTTGGTCACACGTTACAATCGGTGGTCTAACTATTAAAGAATGGATGGCCGCTCATCCTGGTAGCTTCACACATGAAAGACTTGAAGAAATCGAAAAACGTACCGTTAATGCCGCTTACGAAATCATCAGTGGTAAAGGTGCTACTTTCTACGGTGTTGGTACAGCCTTGGCTCGTATCTGTCGTGCTCTTCTTAACAACGAAAACACTGTCCTTCCATTATCCGTATACATGGATGGTCAATATGGACTAAACGATCTTTACGTTGGTACTCCTGCTGTTGTTAACAAAGACGGTTTGAGACAAGTTCTTGAAATTCCATTGAACGAAGAAGAAACAAAACGTATGCAAGAATCTGCAACAGCTTTGGAAAAAGTTATTGAAGATGGATTCAAAGCAACAGATATTAAAAGATAATTTTTAAAAAGAACTTAATTTAGATTAAGTTCTTTTTTTGTTAACATTTTTTTAATCTGCAAAATTCGATAGTTTAAGGCATTACAAACATTTTTATGCTAATATTAATTGGAGAGATTAAAATCTACTTAAAATACTCTAGAGGAGTTTACAAATAATGCTTATTGAATCTCTAGTTATCAAAAAAGATAAATTAACTACCGTTCAAGCAGACTATACTATCCAAGACGCCTTAGACGTTTTAGAAAAGTCCGGGTACCGTTGCGTTCCTATTTTAGATAAAACAGGCCAAATTTTTCGGGGAAATATTTATAAGTCACATATCTATCGTCATAAGGCAAATGGTGGTGATATGTCACTTCCTGTAACTGATCTATTAAAGAATACTACCAAAACAATTCAAATTGATTCACCTTTCTTCAAGGTTTTCTTCAACATCAAAGATTTACCTTACATCGCTGTACTCGATGAAAAAAATACTTTCTTTGGAATCTTGACTCACTCCAAACTTTTAGACATGCTTTCCGATGCCTGGAACATGAACTTGAGTAGTTATGTTTTAACTGTTCTGTCAGATGGGAAACAAGGCGATTTGGCATTAATGTCCAAAATAATTGGCAAGTATGTTTCTATCGGCGGTTGTATGACCCTTGATGCAAAAGAAGATGTTGGCGTTAAACGTCGAACACTTTTCACTTTGCCAATTGGAACATCTAGCGAAATCCTTGAAAAAATTTCCAAAAAATTAAACCGTAAAGGCTTTAAAGTTATTGAGGTTGATGACCTTCAATCAGGGACCGTGCTAAGTAGTGAAGATAATTAAAAAACCACTTCAAATTCGAAGTGGTTTTTTTAATACCTATGGAGCATCAACTAGAGTCCATGTAACCTTAGATTGATAATTACCAGTATGTTCATAAGATCTGAACGGTAATTGGAATCCATCAAGGCTTGTCCATCCTAATTGATACAACGTTTCATCATCAGAACTTTTTACCATATCAACATCTACTGGTTTTCCAACAGAAAGTGAAATATAATTTCCAGCCTGATTCTTATAACGCATATTTGTTGAAAGTTGTTTGTTAGTAGTTGAATCAATAAATGCTTGATCCTGTGTGGCTTGTAACTTCCAAGTTGGGGTTGCGCCTGGCTTAGTCACAGTGTCACTTACATCTACTTGCCAATCTTTCGCATGATAACTATAACCTGTACCTGAAGCCAGAATTCCATCATTAAATGACGAATTACTTGCTACCGTAGCAAATTTTAGTTCACTAGTTTGCATAGTGAATTTAACAGTTATGACACTGGATTTTCCACCATCAGAATCTGTTGCTACCACTGTCATACTATTGTTACCATTATTCAATTTATCTACAGGAACTGACATATTTATTTTAAAAGGAACGGGGGATCCTTTAGTCGTATTGTCAAAAGAGTCACTAGTGGTCGTAGTGTTATCTTTGAACGTAGAAGTGAACTTAACAGAATCACTGTCTTTGTCAGTGAATTTTCCTGCAAGAACAAAATCATAGGTTCCACTAGTTTTACTATCAAGTAAGATTGAAGTGCTATCTAGAGTAAAAGTTGGTGGTTCGTTAGCTGCAACAGGGTTAACAGTTACATTGAAATCAACTTTTTGAGATATATTGCCGTCAGGGTCTTTAGCCCAAAAGACTAGTCGATTAGTTCCTGGCACTAGTTTGCCAGCCGGGGTGGTAAAACTAAGACTAAAATCATTATCTTTTCCTTGATTAGTATTATCAAACGTATTGTTAGTCAAGCCAACATTAGAATTATCAGCATAAGTACCAAAAATAGTAACTTTTGAACTATCAATATCGTTAAATGTTCCCTTAACATTCAAGGTGTACTGTCCATTCGAAGTTTCATCAACTTGAACTTCAGCTGGATTCAATTTCAACACTGGTGGTGTAGTAGCTTTTTTAATCGTCACATGGACGGTTAAATCGGCTTCCTGAACAATTCCATCAATCGTCGTAAAGAACTTAACTATGTGGTCACCATCTTTATCAATGGTTTGATCTGATTTTGATAAATCAAATTTAGTTGAGAACTTTTTGTTAGTTTGATCGATATCAGAACTTGCTATTGTTTGCTTAGCACCGTTGTCAACTTGGTACTGCATGGTAGCTGTCTTACTTCCAGAATAATTTGACCAATTACCACTTGCGGCATTGATTAAAGTACTGCTGTTCTTGGGGTCAACTGTCATAGAAAGTTCAGGATTGTCTAACGTTAAATTCCAATCGGTAATCTTGTTACCTGGTAAATTAACACTCAAATCATCAGTAAATTGTCCACCATTTGCACTATCATAAAAACCACTGGCAATAGTGAAGGAATCCTTCCCTACAGCATCTGGAGTAATTTCACTGTCATAACTGGCAGTAACCTTATCACCTGATTTTTTTAAGTTTTCAAAAATCGCTTGTTTTGAAGTAGGGATATTATTGAATTGCGTTGCAAAACCATCAGTTGAACCTAAAGGAATTCCTTTAATAGCCTCGTAGAATAACAAGACAGTACTAAGATCATTCCCTCCCATAGGAACTAACTTCATATTATTGGTTCCACTTGCTTGAAGTGTCCCTGGAGTCGTGATTTTAAATCCTTGTACTTCATTTGGATAAGGAATAATCATTGAACTATTCTCATGTCCAGTCATATCTCCGTTAGTATAAGATTCAATAGTAACATCAACATGGACTTTATCACCAACTGAAGTAGAAGTTGCACTACCAGATTTGCTTACTGAAAGAGTCAACTTTGCTCTGTTTTCAAAGACAAAAGCAGTCTCAGTATCTTGAAAGCCTGTATCATCTGTTGTAGCTTGTTTATTTTTATCTATAGTCGCAGATTGTTTCTTAGAAGAATTAGCTACGTGGGTTGTAACATCTGTTCCCTTCGCTTGTAAAAGCATGTAGTTATTGGGAAAGACACATAGTAATACTGCCAAAGAAATAATCCACTTTGTTAATCTTTTCAATCAATTCACCTCCCCAAACAACTATTTGTCGGTATCCTTAACTTGACCTTCTTTGTTACGTTTTAGTTTAAGAACTAGCATAACAATTACACCGATAAGTATTAATAATACAGCGATTCCTACATAAATTAACCAAGTGTAGTCTTTTTTAACTTCGACAGCTTTAGCATTTAATTTGTTGGCTTCGTCTGATTTAATTGTGAAATCTTTTGAGAGATTCCATTTGTACTCACCGTTTTCAGCACTTGCTTTGACGTGCATGGTGTATTTTCCAGGTTTAATTGCATTCTTGTTCAATGAAACTGGAAGATTAAAGTTCGAGTTAGGTGCCATTGCCATTTGAGTCTTTGAAGTTTTGTACAAAACCTTCTTTTGACCCTTTGGAGTAATCTTAGCATCGATATTTAGTTTATGAATAATTGTTGCTTTAGGATTTTGCAAGTTAGCCAAGATGGTTGTATATGAATTATCTAAACCAGCCTTAGCATTTAGCAACTTCAAATCTGGAGTCACTGCATCACTTTTGTTTTGAATCGATAATCCAATCACAAAGGCATAGCGGTTTTTAATCATAACTTTCTTGTCACTTGCTTTGGTATCTTTAACTTTCTTTTGTACATAGAATCCACCCAAAACAATTCCTTTGAATTCCTTCTTAGGCATGTTGATTACAAACGGAACATCCATTTGTTGACCAGCTTCTAAAGTAACTGTTTTTGTATCAGGTGAAATAATTTTGTCTAATTTGTTTTTCAAGGAACGATCTTTGTTTCCTTTGTGTTTACTATAGTCAATCACACCATTTTTATTAGTTGTGGCTTGATTAGGACTAATTGTAAAAGTACTACGTTCATTAGATGAATTATTAATGTGTACATAGATTGTTTCTTTACTACCAGGATTTAATTGGAGATCAAAGTACGAAACATCGTGATTAATCTGAGAAGCTGGTAACTTGGCAGAAACAGAATAAGCCATATCATTATTTTGAGTTGCAGCATTAGCAACCATAGAAGGCGTAAACATACTGAACCAAGCCAGTACAACGCTCAATATTAACATTTTTTTAAATCGCATTTTTGATCCTCCCAAATCTAAAATCCCATTATTACTTTACTCAATTGTTCTGCTTATTTAGGTGCGTTTGATAGTGTCCAAGTAATTTCAGCTTGATATTTTTGAGCAGTTGCTTGTCCACCAGGAACTGTCAATGAAATGTTTGTGTTTTCTGTTGCAAGATCTTGTGATCCACCTTCAAAAACATCCAACCATGTTCCTTGACCTTTAGTTGCATCAGCATTTAACATTGTAACTGCTGTTCCATCAGCATCTAATGCAATATCAGTAGCTGTTGGTGCTGGATTAGCATTTGCTGAAGGAGCTTTAATAGTACCGTTCTTCCAGTTCATAACTGTTCCGGCAAGTTTTGATTTGCCATCAGCACCAGTAAATGGTGTTGTCATAGCAGCTGTCAAGTTCCATCCATCAGCGTTAGCTCTTGTATCACTAACTTGAACGTATGGGTTTCTGTTGATAGCGTTGAATGTTTCTTCACTACCATTAACTTCGTGTGTACCAAAGACAATGTTTGAAACGTAGTCTAATGATAGAGGTCCTTTGTTACCAGTTCCTGGGTTATCAGGATCAGCTGGGTCACTAGGATTGTTTGGATCTTGAGGTTTGTTAGGATCGTCAGGGTTCAAAGGATCTGTTGAACCTGAGTTAGGATCAAAAGTAATAACTGCTGTTGATGTTGAAGCTTCTGGTGTTGTTGAAGCATCAGCAAATGTTGTTGCAGTTGAAAGTCCTAATGATAGTAATACTGCACTAACTGAAGTTAGTGAAACAATTGATATTTTTTTCATGATATTTTCCGCCTGTATTTTAAATAATTAGTTATTGAATATTAAATTAGAATCCACTTGGAGCATCTGTTAATGTCCAAGTAATTGTTGCTGAGTATGCACCTGGTGTTGCACCAGCTGGAATGTAAAGTGTAGTTGGTGTGTCATACATTTTGTCCATCCATGAACCGATACCAGCATCTTTTGCAGCTGTGAACAATGTAGCATCTGAAGCATTTAATTTAACTTCTGATGTTGTTGGAGCAGCAGATGTGTTTGATGCATCAACAGCTTCAGCAGTACCTGCTGGCATTGTCATTTGTGCACCTTTAAGTGTCTTTGTACCATCTTCTGTTTTGAAGTCAGTAATCTTAGTTGATAGAACCCAACCAGAATTGTTTTCACGTAAGTCAGTAACTTGTGTATATGGTTTTGTTTGTGTAGCATTCAAAGTCATTTCTTTTCCTGTTACCATTTGTGTTCCAAAATCATAGTCAACTGTGTGATCAAGTGTGAAAGGTCCTTTTTGTCCTGTGTCTCCACCATCACCGTCGCCGTCACCACCCGGGTGAGTTGAGTTAGGATCATCCATAAGTGTTACTTTACCTGTAGTTGTTTCTGGTGCTGGTGCTGTATCTGCAGCAAAAACTGAGATTGATTGTGCTAGTGTTGCTACTGCGATTAATGAAATTCCGAATAACGCTGTTTTTTTCATATTATATATTCTCCCTAAAATGTTTTTTTATGGTGTATCTGATAATACCCACGTAATTGTCGTAGTATAGTTACCTTTTTTACTGTTTGCAGGAATAGTTAGTTGAGCTGAATTATTGGACGCAAAATCTGCTGTCCAGGCCCCCATACCTTCACCAGTATTTGCTGCAATAAGTGTTTGCAACGAATCATTTACGTCGATATTGTTACTACTTGGTACGCCAGTTGAATTTTTATCATCATCTGCTTTTATCCCGATTGGTGCTAATTCTAATTTTGCACCAGTTAAAACTAATGCAGGATTATCTGAATCAACAAAGTCGGTCATTTGCACTTGAACTTTCCAACCAGCGCCACTGCCTCTTAAGTCGGCAATTTTTAAATCTCCGCTTCCTTTACTCTGTGCCACTACTGGCTGACTAGAGATCATGAGACTACCGAAGTCAAAAGACGGCGGTGTCGCCATAGTTAAGTTATCCGTAGATTTTTTAACTAATTTAAAAGTTGTATTTGTGTCTGCTGTACTATCAGCCAAAACTCTATTGGTCGAGATTTGACTGCTAAAAAAACCAATTAACAAAAACAAACCAAAAATTATTTTCTTCGTCATTCGGTATCCCCCCTTCTACCAGAGAAATACCAAATTCCAGTTGATATAAGTATTGCGTAACCAAGTGCAACACTTATCGAACTCGTTTGTTGCTCACCTGTTTGTGGAAGCCGATTATGTCCATTACCGTTGCCTGAACCGTTATTACTTGGTGGCTTAGGTAAAGTCCCATAAAATCTTATGCTTGCACTACTAGTAGCCGAGCTGCTAGCTGCTGACACCGGACTCCCCCTCACAATCAGTGTGAGAAACATTAAAAGAAAAATAATTGGCATTACAATCCAATTTTTTTTCAAATTTTCATATCCCCCTTCCCGTTTTTGTTTATGGCGTAGTATTTCTAACAAGTGGAAATAATACCCATGCGATATTTTACTAGGTAAACAATTTATTTAAAGTTCAAATTTTAAATATCAGAAAACCATTTTTAGATATTTCAAATTTGAGTCATTTATCTTAAATTGAAAACTACTTTGCGCTTAAAAGTGCATAACATTTGGAAAAAAGGGAATTTAAGACTACTATATTTTATAATCATATTCTTATGGGGAATTATATTCATTGAGAGGAACTTTATTATGTTTGGACTAGAAAAAGAGACCACTCTAAAAAGGGAAATAGTGGAAACTCTTGATCAAGAATCAAAATTTATTACTACTGCCGAACTGCAATCTAAAATCGGTCATGGCAGTACCAACAAGATTTTACAAACTTGCCGAGAACTAAAAGAAATTTTTAACCTATTATATCCTGATCAAAATTCACAAATTAAAATAGTAATTAATAAGCATAGCGGAATTTGCTTGCAAAGAAATACGAACGACTTTCATCTATTCTATATCTACCTATTTAAAAACGATATCAGTTACCAGATAATTCGGAGTTTAATTATTAGCGAAGTTGTTTCCGTGACTGATTTACAAGATAACTTAGGAGTTAGCTTTTCTGGACTACAGCGAAAGGTTCGAGCAATTAACGACTCTATCTCAGTTTTTAATCTCCATATCTCAGGAACTAAAAATCTGTATTTAAGAGGGGAAGAAAAAGAAATTAGAATTTTCTTCTTCATTTTCCTATGGGGAATTCATCGTCAAATTTCAAATATTGACTGGATAAAACAACCTGACATCTATCAAAATGCTGCCGAAAGAGTCGGTCGTTATCTTGACCATCCTTTATCATGGATAAAAAATGAACAATTAGCTATCTGGATGTATATTTTTTGCTTGCGTATTAATTATCAAACTCAAGTTTCATTTGATAATTTGGAGCAAAAAATTGTTAATCTTCATCAAATGCCAGAAAAACCAGACTTTTTGGAGCGCTGGACTCAATACGATTGGCAATTTTTGCTGTTAATCTTATGGCATTCAGGAATTTTTGATTTCAAATTTACCTTGAATGAAGCTGAAGTTGTCAAATTTAAAAAACTCAATTTCATTAACATTTGGATTGAATTATTCGAACGAGATTACATAAAGCTATCTGAACGTCAGCGTGAGTATGTGAAACGAAAACTATTACAACAATACGTTATTTCGGTTTTTGGAAACTTTACGGTCACCGATGCTTCCCAACAAGATTGGCTATATTACTTTGATGGATATCTAGACCCGGCTGCCCTTAAACATCAAAAAGAGTATTATCTTTTTTGGAAGGAATTCGTTAAAAAAGCCCATCAAAGATTCTTACCAGTTACTGGATTGAATTTCTTATTGTTCCAATCAATTCTTCCGTTTAACTATTTCTTACCAAAGGTAAAAGTATTTTTACTCTCTGACCTCAATGAGATACTAGAAGATACTATTAAACAGCAATTAAGCTATACTTTTAGCCACAAATACAAAATTAATTTTGTAACAAATATCAAGTCTGCCGATATCGTTCTTAGTACCGTCCCATCGTCAGATCCCAAAATAAAGAAATTAAAACAACCAACTATTTTTATCCGATCACGATTATTTAGCAATGACATACAAAGTATTGAACAAGCGCTAAATAAACAATTGCAATAAAAAAAACTCTCAGCAATGAGAGTTTTTTTATTTATATATTCTAGGTAGTCTTTCTGACAGAGAACAAATAATTTCATAATTAATTGTTCCAGCATATTCTGCTGCCGATTCAATCGTTATTGTATCATTGCCGTTCTTACCTAGTAAGGTCACTTGAGTTCCAACATCGTATTTTTGAGGAACTTTGATCATTAATTGATCCATACACACTCGACCAACAATTGGGCAACGCTTGCCATCAACTAAAACTTCAAATCCTTGCATGCGACGTAACCATCCATCAGCATAGCCAAGTGGAATAGTAGCAATCCATTCTTCTGCTTGAGCTTCGTATGTAGCACCATAACTTATCTTAGTTTTTGGTTCCACTTCCTTAATAAAGACAATTTCACTGTGCAAACTAAAAGCTGTCTTTAATTCATAAGGCAATTCAATCGCACTTCCTGACGGATTCAAGCCGTACATAGCAATTCCTAAACGAACCATGTTGAATCCTGAATCATCACGCCAAAGAGTCGTAGCCGAGTTCGCAACGTGCTTATATTTAAAGTCAATTGGTAAATCAGCAGTTATTTTTTTAAATTTGTGAAGTTGTTCTTGGAAATAGCTGTCATCAACTTCATCGGCGGTTGCAAAGTGAGTAAAGATTCCTTCAGCTTCAAAGTGATTGTCTTTTTGCAAAATTTTGCAAGCCTGGAGCAATTCCTCTCGATTGGTGAACCCAATTCGACCCATTCCTGAATCAACTTTGAGATGAATCTTGAGTGTTGCAAAATTTTCTCTTGCTGCTTCTTTTAACCAATCGGTTTGTGCTACCGTTAACGAAATGTTTTGTTGCGCTGCTAAGGCCGCATATTTCACATCGGTAACTCCTAACACCAAGATTGGCTCAATAATATCGGCTTCTCTTAAGGATAGTCCTTCATCTAAAGTTGCCACACAAAGCCCGGTAGCTCCGGCTTCGATAGCCACACGACCAGCTTCCACAGCACCATGACTATATCCATTTGCCTTAACGACTGCAAAAATTTCTTCATTGTTTTTTAAATGTGCTTTGATATTTTTAACATTCTGACGAATGTTTTCGAGATTCACTTCGATATATGAAGGTCGATGAATTGATGGACTTAACATTACTCTACTCCTCAATTATTATTTGCGTGAATACTAAATCTTCTGTGTGAGAAATTGAAATATGAACTGGTGAAGTAACTTTGTCGGTAGTAACGATTGGCTTGCCGAGCTCATTATCAATCACTGAAAGATCTTGAAATGATACTTCTTTACCGATGCCAGTTCCATAAGCCTTGGAGAATGATTCTTTGGCCGAAAAACGTGCAGCCAAATACTCAACTTTTCGTTTATCTGCGAAAGCTTCACACTGTTTCTTTTCCGCCGGAGTCAAGATTCGGTCAATAAATTGATCGTGATTTTCCATCATTTCTTTGACTCTAGCAATCTCAGTAATGTCGACTCCAATTCCTTTTATCATAAATTTCCTCACAAAAAAATAGTGTACCCGTTTGAATACACTATTTTACCACAATTCTATGCATTTGTTCTGATTGTGAAACTACGGTTCTTCTTCTTAGCACCAGATTTAGCTGGCTTAGAATCACGAGAACGACGTGGTTTAGAATCTTTATTGTTTCGACGATCACGGTCATTATAGTTCTTCTTATTACCGTAACGTTTGCCACCTTTATTGTTACCATTACCACGGTGGTTATTATTGCTACGACGACCATGACTTTGCTTACGAGATGGAAGTGGACGTTCCGGAGTAATCTTAACCGGAATATCTTCGGCACTCTTACTAATTGTCTTAATATATGCTTCAACCAATTGTTCAGCAGTATATTGGTTCAATAAGTCTTTAGCAAAATCAGCATATTTTTCTAAATCGTTACTTTCAATTGTCTCAATTACTTCACTCCGAGCAGAATTGAATTGTCCAACCAAAGCTTCTTGATCTGTTGGTGGCTTCAACGGCTCCATGCGCACCTTAGTTAATTCTTCGATAGTACGAAGGTAACCCATTTCGTTAGGTGTAATGAATGATACCGCCACACCAGATTTACCAGCACGACCAGTACGTCCAATACGATGAACATAGCTATCTGGATCTTGCGGAATATCATAATTGTAGACGTGAGTAACGCCAGAAATATCTAACCCACGAGCAGCAACATCAGTTGCTACTAAGAATTCAAGCTTACCTTCTTTATATTGACGAAGGACACTCATTCTCTTTTGTTGAGTTAAATCACCGTGAATACCTTCAGCCTTATAACCTCTAGCTTGTAAACCTCTGGTTAGTTCATCAACACGACGTTTGGTACGACTGAAAATAATTGATGATTCTGGTGATTGAACGTCAAAAATTCGAGTCATAATATCGAATTTTTCGTAGTCTTTAGCTTTAACATAATATTGTTTAATATTCTTAGCTGTTAATTCTTTTGACTTAATTTTAACTACTTCAGGATCTTTCATGAAGCGTTTCGTAATATTCAAAATTGGCTTAGGCATCGTTGCTGAGAACAATAATGTTTGATGTTCATTAGGAACAGTTTCTAAGATACTTTGAATATCTTCGATGAATCCCATATCAAGCATTTCATCAGCTTCATCCAAAACGATGGTGCTAACATGATCTAAACGTACGGTTTTACGATTGATATGATCTAGTAGTCGTCCTGGTGTACCTACCAAAATCTGAGGATGATTTTTCAGATTATTAATTTGTCTTCTTATATCTGAACCACCATAAACGGCTTGTACTTTGATTCGCTTAGGTTTACCTAACCGATATAACTCTTCTTGAGTTTGAATTGCTAATTCACGCGTTGGTGAAATAATTAATGTTTGAATATGATTGTCTTTGGTATCTGCTTTGTCTAGCAAAGGTAGACCAAATGCGGCGGTTTTTCCGGTTCCGGTTTGGGCTTGACCAATGACATCGATTCCTTTAACGACCAAAGGAATTGTTTCTGCTTGGATAGGAGTAGCTTCTTCAAACCCTGCATCTTGAATTCCTTTTAAAATTTCAGGGCTTAAATCGAGCTCACTAAATTTCAAATGTTTTCCTCCTGGATATTTTTTTGAACTATTTTCATATTGCTTTCTGAAAACGCACTAAATAATACTATCACTGAAAGGCGATAATATCAAGTAAATAGCGATTATTGAATTTGTTCAACTACGTTCTCTAAATGAATTCCGTGACTGGCTTTTAATAAAATCAAATCGTCTGGTTGTAAGTCTGCTTTAATAGCTGTAGCTAATTCAACTAGTTGATCTTTGTCAAAATGTTTTAAATTACTTTGATCATATTTATCACTTAATTTTTGTTTTAGGTAGTTCATATCAGGACCAACTAAATATACTTCTTGAAATTCGTTGGGTTCAAGATAGTCAGCAATCGCTTCGTGCATGGCTTGTGATTGCTCACCAAGTTCCAACATATCTCCTAATACTGCAATTTTGCGTCCTTTGACATCAACTTTTTTGAGGTTAGTTAGAACGTCTTTAACTGCAGTTGGATTAGAATTATAGACATCACTCAAAATATCAGCGTCATTGAAAGCTTTTTTCCACTCGGTACGATTCTTCGTAGGTTCGAAATTCTTCAATTGTTCTTGAATCTCTAACTCCGGAATTTCAAACTCTTTGGCAACAGCAATCGCAGCCATGGCGTTATTAACGTTGTAATCACCCATTAATGGCAATTCAAAAGTTGTGTCGTCATAAATGTTAACTTCAAAACTAGTAGTAGTTTTTTCACTAGCCTCACGGATTGGATAGATGTCATTCTTATCTTCAAATCCAAAAGTAACCTGCCTTTGAGGGACTTTTTCAGCCTTTTCTCTAACCATTGGATCATCGCCGTTGTAAATAAATGTTCCGTATTCACGAAGATGATTAGTTATTTCAAATTTGGCATCGGCAATCTTGTCACGAGTTCCAAAGAACTCAATATGAGCTTCACCAATCATAGTGATTACAGAGATGTCTGGTTCAACTAACGCACTCAAGGCATCAATTTGTCCAGGGCGATCCATTCCTAGTTCTACTACCAAAACTTCGGTATTGGTTTCCATATTTAAGACGGTGACAGGGACACCAATTTCATTATTGAAGTTGGCAAATGTTGATACTACATTCATTTCTGAGTGTAGTACCGATGCTACCATATCTTTGGTAGTAGTCTTACCATTACTTCCGGTAATAGCCACTACTTTAGGATTAACTTTATTTAAATAATATTTTGCCAAATTTTGTAAGGCTACTAACACATCGTCAACATAAATTAGTGGGATTTCTACACCTTCAGGAACAGGATGATCCTTTTGCCAAAAGCTGGCACTTGCTCCTAATTCTTGAGCATTCAAAATAAATTCATGTCCATCTCTTTCCCCAGTTAATGGTAGAAATAGCGATTTTTCCGTGGTCTTACGACTATCGAAGCTGACGTTAGTTACAATCGCATCATCATTTTTTGTTTCTTGTTCTAAGTGCAAAGCCGTGATTACTTCTTTGACTGTTAGTTTCATTAATTTGTACTCCTAATAAAATTTGTACTATACTTAAATAATCCTTAAACGAATTCTACAACATTATACTTACATTTGTTGTAGAAATTCAAATAAAAAAGAAATTTGAAATGGAGGCGAAACTTTTGGGACGTATTTCTAATTTCTTTTCAAAAACAAAACCGCAATGGAAAAGGAACCTACAAGTTTTATGGTTTGGTAACTTTATGGTGGGAATCGGATTTTCGATGATTACCCCATTTATGTCGCTTTATATTGATGAACTTGGAAACTTTTCCAAAACACAATTAAATCTTTGGTCAGGACTTATCTTCTCATCAACTTTTTTGGTTATGGCTTTTATCTCACCAATTTGGGGAAGAATTGCCGATCGTCGTGGTCGAAAAGTCATGCTGTTAAGAGCGGCTCTTGGAATGGCAATTGTAATTTCATTAAGTGCATTCGTGCAAAATGTTTATCAATTACTACTTCTAAGAACACTACAAGGAGTCTTTTCTGGATTTATCAGTAATGCCAATACTTTAATCGCGACTACTACTCCTAAAGAAGAAAGTGGTCGTGCTTTAGGAACCTTGACCACCGGTAACGTTTCAGGAGCCTTAATTGGGCCAATGCTAGGTGGAGCAATTGCTCAGATCTATGGTTATCGAATACCATTTATGATCACCGGAGTTGTCTTGTTCATAGCCTTCTTGTTATCCCTATTCTTTGTTCACGAAAAATTCACTCCCGTTGAAAAGAAAGATCAAATTAGTGCTCGGGAATTATTCGGCGGATTAAAAAATAAAAAAGTAATCTTTGGTATGTTCATTACTACCATGATTATTCAAGCCTCCAATAACTCAATCAATCCCATCTTGAGTCTCTATGTTCGCCAACTTCTAGGTGGTGGTGACAATGTCGCCTTCATCAGTGGAATTGTTGCCGCGATTCCCGGAATTGCCACAGTAGTTGCTGCGCCAAGATTTGGAGCATTGGGAGATAAAATTGGTACGCAAAAAATTATTCTTGCCGGTTTATTACTAGCGTTTCTAGTTTACTTACCTCAAGGATTTGTAACTAATGTCTACCAATTAATGTTGCTTAGATTTGTCGTAGGAATTTCTGATGCAGCATTGTTACCACAAGTGCAAACATTGATTGCTAAAAATTCACCACACGAATCAACCGGTCGAATATTTGGATATAATCAATCCTTCCAGGCAATCGGAAATGTTACTGGGCCATTATTAGGATCGGGAATTTCCAGTGCCTTTGGTTACGGAGCAGTCTTCTTGAGTACCAGTGCATTAGAGTTAACCAACTTTATTATCGCTACAAAAACAACTAAAAAAGACGATTAAAAAAACTCAGAGATAACATGAATACTAAAATAAAAGGTCGAGAATCTAAAAGATTCTCGGCCTATTTATTTCTTCCAAAACATAGAGATATTTAATTCTCCAGTTTCTTCTTCCAATTCTTCACTAAAAATTTGAAAATCTTTGGCAAGATAAAAGTTTACAGCTTTTTGATTTTTCTTGTAGACAAAAAGTTTCAGAGTGTCATGCTGATTTTTTAACTCTGCAAGTAGTTCACTCCCAATTCCCTTACCACGCTGACTATCGGCTACAAAGAGTCCTTCGATGTATTCCTCTTTAACTCCGGTGAAGCCTAGGATTTCATCTTCTACTTTGTAGGCCAAAATTTCCGCTTTTAGCAATGCTTGTTTGACATAATTAACATTACGCAGCCAATAACTCTTTTTAATAAAATTATGGACTTCTAAATTAGAGTCCAGCCAAATCTTTGTTATTTGTTCAAAATCATTTTTTGTTAATTGTTTATTTGTAATAATCATACTTCTTCCCCTTACATGCCCTAAATAATACCATAAGTATTCATTTTTTGGACAAAATAAAAAACAGCCTTGCGGCCGTTTGTTTATTTGCTTTCTGATAAACCATATTTTTTGTTGAAACGATCGATACGTCCATCTGCTTGAGCAAATTTTTGTTTACCTGTGTAGAATGGATGTGAATCTGATGAAATTTCAACACGTACTAATGGGTATTCTGCACCTTCGAATTCAACAGTTTCTTCTGAAGTAACAGTTGAACCAGCAAGGAATTTTGCACCAGTTGATGAATCCATGAACACAACTGGATGAAAATCTGGATGTAAATCTTTTTTCATTATAAATTTCTCCTTTGCCCTAAACTGTTTGCCAATTTAGAGATTAATTACTGACATTTAAAGAGTTTATCACGTTTAGGCGTCAGTTTCAATAGTATTACCAGGTTCAAAAGTAATTTTTTTGTCAGCAATTTCATCAATAAAGGTTTGGTCATGTTCTACCACCAACATACTTGGATGATATTTCTTAATCACTTCGATAATCTGACTTCTAGTTATGACATCCAAATAATTCAAGGGTTCGTCAAAAATATAAAAATCTGCCGGAATTAACAATGTGATTGCTAACGCGACTTTCTTTTTTTGCCCTTGGCTCATCGTTTCTACTCGATTATGGAATAATTCACGTTCAAAACCTAGTTTACGTAAATTGTTAAAAATATCTGTTTCTGATAAATCTTTTTCTTCTGCTAGTTCAGAAATGGTGCCTGATAATTCATTAGCATCTTGACTTAAATACGCAACTTTTAAGTTCTTGTTGAATTGATATTCACCAGTTGCTTGCGCAGCCGTTATTTGGAGTAACTTTTTCAAAAAAGTCGACTTACCAGTCCCATTCACTCCTACCAAGGCAACAATTTCACCTTTTTTCATTTTAAAAGTTAATGGTTTGTTCAAGACTTTTTGATCAAAGTTTAATTGTAAATCTTTCACGGTTAGAATTTCTTTGGTATGCACATCGTCTTGATAATTTAATCGCAACGGTTCTTCAACTTCAATATTCTTGAGAAGTTCTTCTTTAGCCGCCACGTCATTATCAGCTCGTTGTTCAATTTGTTTGGCACGTTTCATTACTCGGGCCGCTCGAGAGCCGATAAACCCTTTATCCAGTTTGGCATTTTCCATACCTGGTTTTTTGTATTTATCTTTCTCTTTTTGTTGAGACCAATTTTCTTTTTTAACTGCTGACTCTTTTAATTTTTTTATTTCTTTTTGTAACTTCTTTTTTTCTTGCAGTTCAAATTCGTCTTGTTGGGCTTTATTATCTTGCCAAGTATCAAAGTTACCACGATAAACTTTGATATCATTGCGGTTAATAGAAATCACATGGTCAATAACTTTGTTTAAGAACTGTTGATCGTGACTTATCACAATGAATCCTTGTTTAGCCTGTAGGTATTTTTCAACCGTCTGCCGTCCTTGAATATCCAAATGATTGGTTGGCTCATCCAGTAGTTGAAAATCATTTTGATTGGTAAACATCGCAGCTAATTGCAATTTCGTCTGTTGTCCCGGACTTAGTTCTTGAAATGGAAGTAACAAAATCTCATCAGCCAGATTCAGCTTAGCCATTTCAACTTGAATTTGCCACAAATCATAATCTTCCAATCCGGCAATTTGTAAAGCTACTTCCTGAGCAGATTGTTTCTTATCTTTAATCTCTTGAGGGAAATAAGTAAAATTAAGATTGGTAATTATTTCACCCTGATAGGATAACTGTCCTTGAATAATCTTGAACAGTGTCGTTTTTCCTCTACCATTACGACCGATTAATCCTAGTTTCCAAGATTCGTCGATTTGAAGATTAACTTGGTCGAATAAATTTTGAACCATGTTTGGATATTTAAAACTTAAATTTTGTATTTGAATTGTTCCCATAAAATCACCTCGTTTGAATCGAATCAATACAGGCTTTTACAACTATAAAAAAAAGACACTACAAAAGTAGTGTCAAATAAGACTTTGAGTCCTTGATACTACCAAGTTGAAAAGCAAATAAACATACTGATTCGTATATTTAGTTTTGTCTTCAACTTAGTTTCTCAACGGCTTCACATCCTTTAAATTTATTAATAGTAATATAGCAGATTTTTGTTAGATTGACAATTGAGATTATTATTTTACGGTGCTATACTTTAGATGCAATCAAAAAAGACACGGTGATAGCTGCACCGTGTCCTTGGTAACAGAACTGCGTTGAGAGTGCGACTACTTCTGTAAGTAGTCTTTTTTTATTCGATCAATTAAATCTAACAAGTCATTGGCGATATGTTTGATAACATAATCAATCATAATGAGTATTAATAAATCACCCATCAGCTATTCCCTTAAACGTTTTTTGCATTCGACCATCTCCATTTCGTTTTTAAGACGAGGGACGATGGAACGCAAAACTATTACCAAAAAGAAATTACGCAAAAGTTTTGAAACGCGCTCCAAGAAACAAAAATCTTCGCCTAAGCAAAAAACGAGCCAACTTCTTACGAAGTTAACTCGTTTTTTCCTTAGTGCTCGACTTTTAAACGTTTCTCGTCGCGCTCTTTAGTCTTCGTCCACTAATGTTACANAAAAATCTTCGCCTAAGCAAAAAACGAGCCAACTTCTTACGAAGTTAACTCGTTTTTTCCTTAGTGCTCGACTTTTAAACGTTTCTCGTCGCGCTCTTTAGTCTTCGTCCACTAATGTTACATCAGCACCTAAATTACGCATTTTCCAGATTACTCGGTCATATCCGCGCATAATGTTTTCTGCATCTTCAATAACGGTTGTACCATTAGCCATTAGTCCAGCGATTAACAAGCAAGCACCAGCTCTAATTTCATCCGCTGAAACTGTTGCTCCTTGGAGCTGTTTAGATTCGCCAACAATTATCAAATCATTTTCGTTACTAATATCAGCACCCATCTTCACTAATTGAGGAATATGACGAATCCGCTTAGGATAGATGGTATCGGCAATAATTCCTTGTCCATCAGCTTTCAATAACAACGGAGTTATTGGTTGTTGTAAGTCAGTTGCAAAACCAGGGTATGGCATAGTTTTAACTTTAACAGCCTTTAAGCTCTTAACGGGGTTAACATAAATACAATCTTCACGAATATCTAATTGCACACCCATTTCTTCTAGCTTAGCTATGTAAGCATCCAAATGTTCAGAAATAGTGTTTTTGATTAGAACTCCTTCACCAACAGCAGCAGCCATTGAAAGATAAGTTCCGGCCTCAATTCGATCAGGAATAATTGTATGTGAGTTGTGTGATTTTAATGAATCAACTCCCAAAATACGAATTGTTTCCGTACCTGCTCCACGAATTTGTGCACCCATGTTGTTTAAGAAGGTTGCTAAATCAATAATTTCTGGTTCTTTAGCAGCATTTTCAATTACTGTTGTTCCTTTAGCACGTACGGCCGCTAAAATAATATTGATAGTAGCTCCAACTGAAACCATATCTAAGAAAATCTTTGCTCCATGCAAACCATCTTTGGCTTCAATAACAATGTTTCCGTTTTTGTTTTCAACGGTTGCACCTAATGCTTCAAATCCTTTAATATGTTGATCAATTGGACGTGGTCCAATATCGTCTCCACCCGGAAGACCAACCACTGCCTTATTGAAGCGACCTAACAAAGCCCCCATAAAATAATATGACGCTCTTAATGAAGTCACTTTGTCATGAGGCAATGGTCCAAACTCCATTTTAGTTGGATCAATTGTCAAAATATCTTCATGGAACTCAGAGGTAACATTCATGTCACTTAAAATATCCATTAAGTTATAAACGTCACGAATTCGTGGAACACTGTCTAGAACTACTTTGGAATCAGACAAAATGGCAGCAGGAATAATCGCCACAGTACTGTTCTTGGCTCCACCGATTGTTACTTCTCCTGAAATTGTTTTCCCACCATGAATAATAATTTTTTGCATTTTCTAACTCAACTTAATAATATATTCTTCTCTAATTTAATATACCTATTTTTAGGACAACATACAATTAAAATTCTGAACTCTCAAGATTTGATGAAGCTCCAATGAAGGCTTTGAATAATCCTTCAGGACGACTTGGTCTTGATAAGAATTCTGGATGATATTGTGCCGCAACAAAGAATTTGTTATTTGGAATTTCTACGATTTCAACTAAACGGTCATCTGGTGACACACCAGAGAAAACAAATCCTTTGTCTTCAAATACTTGACGATAGTCGTTATTGAATTCATAACGATGACGATGACGTTCATTAATTTCATCTTGATTGTCATACAATGCTTTAGCTTTTGATCCATCTTTTAGCTTACATGGATATAGACCTAATCGTAAAGTTCCACCGATATTTTCTACACCATGTTGATCAGCCATCAAGTCAATAATCTTGTCCTCAGCATTCTCATCAACTTCACCACTAGTTGCATCCTTTAAGCCCACCACATCACGGGCAAATTCGATACATGCCATTTGCATACCTAGACAAATTCCCAAGAATGGTAAGTCGTTTTCTCTAGCATAGCGAATTGATTCAATCATACCTTCAAGACCACGATCACCAAATCCACCGGGAACGATTAATCCGTCGGTATCTTTAAGAATCTCAGCAACGTTATCTTTGTTAATATCTTCAGCTTTTACTTTAGTAATTTTAATATCTGAATTGTAGTAGAATCCAGCATGCTTCAAAGCTTCGGTTACAGAAATATAGGCATCTTGCAACTCAACATATTTTCCAACCAGGGTGATATTGGTAGTATGTTTCAAGTTCAACACACGTTGTTCCAAATTCTCCCAATCCTTCATGTCAGCTTTTGGAGTATCCAGATGCAAGTAATCACAGACAATATCGTCCATATCTTGTTTTTCAAGGTTCAATGGAATTGAATAAAGAGTATCTACGTCACGTGATTCGATAACTGCTTTTGGAGAAACATCACAGAAGGCAGCAATCTTTTCTTTCATTGATTCAGGAACTTCTTTTTCAGTTCTTACTACCAAAATATTAGGTTGAATACCTAATCCACGTAATTCTTTTACAGAATGTTGAGTTGGTTTAGTTTTCATTTCATCTGCTGCACGCAAGTATGGTAATAACGTTGTATGAATATAAATACAGTTATCACTACCTACTTCCGCTTTCATCTGACGAATTGCTTCTAGATATGGAAGTGATTCGATGTCACCAACTGTTCCACCAATTTCAGTAATAATTACATCCGAATCAGTGGTTGTGGCAGCACGCATGATTTTTTCTTTAATCATGTTGGTAATGTGAGGAATTACCTGAACAGTTGCTCCTTGGTAATCTCCACGACGTTCTTTTTTGATAACTTCTGAATAAATTTTTCCAGTCGTAACGTTGGAATATTTGTTCAAGTTGTTATCGATAAATCTTTCATAATGGCCCAAATCCAAATCGGTTTCAGTACCATCATCGGTTACAAATACTTCACCATGTTGATATGGTGACATAGTTCCAGGGTCGACATTTATATAGGGATCAAATTTTTGAACAGTAATTTTCAATCCTCTATTTTTCAATAATCTTCCTAATGAAGCTGCTACAATACCTTTTCCTAAGGATGAAACAACTCCTCCAGTAACAAAAATGTATTTAGTCATAATATCGATCCTTCCTTTATCTTAGTAAGGTGGCGTTTAGCTACTAACATAAAACAAGCTCCCTATTCAAAATGAACAGGGAGCTTGTTTACTTAAGCCTCTCATAAGAGCCCAAACAATATAATACGTGGGAATGAGTAATTCGTCAAATAAAATTTATTATTTATTCGTCGTCATCGTCTTCTTCATCCAAATCGATGTCTTCTTCTTCGTCATCATCGAATTCAGATAATTGCCCTTCAATTCCGTCTGGAAGATCGTCGCTCTTGTCGTCGTCATCTTCGTCGTCTAATGTTAGGTCGGTACTAGTAAACTTAGATAAGTCAGGACTATCACTGCTACCAACAGCTACATCATCGTCTTCGTCGTCTTCATCATCGTAGTCAACAACATCATCGTCTTCAGTTTCATCGTTCAAGAAGGCGTTAACTTTTGATCCTGTATTGATTGAAGGTTCGTCACCAACATCTTCAGGATGGTTAACTTCTTCATCAATTGAATCAACAGCATACCATTTACGTAATGCCCATACGTTGTCGCCTAATGAGATGAAACTACCATCATTATTTAAATCCGTATAGAATTGTGGAAGTTGTTCTCTAACATCCACATCTTTTTTCTCCAAGAATTCTTGGATCATATTTACCAAATCAGGAAAAGCAATAGCTTCTTCTTTTTGTTCAAGGATTGCGTATGCAACCTCAATCATTGATAATTCATCTTTGATTTGACCATCAAACATATCTAGTTTCACGGGTCCACGTCCTTTCAAACAGCCTTCTAATAATAGTAACCTATTTATACCGAAAAAATCAATCGTAAGTTATATTCTCCCAGCAATTCTTGCTGATTAAATAGTCGATAATTAATTTCAACTTGTCCTGATTCAAAATTTGAATCAATTTCAAATTTAATATCTTGTGTTTCAGCGACCATATTCGTTGTTCCATAGACAGTCTTATATAAGACTTCTTTTTCTTGTCCCTCTTGAAAATAAAAGTCGGACATATTCTGTCGGTCTTTGGATGAACGATTTAACAAAACTCCACCTTCGTTTAGTAAATCAAAGCGAATCAAAAAATCGCCTTCTGAATTACTATCCCAGAATTCGATCACGATTCGATCATCGTTTATCTGCATAGTCCCAGAATTTTCGATTAGATGGTTATTCACTTGTTCATCTTGAACTATCTTAGTTGTTAATTTTACTTGAATTTCTTGAGAACGACTCATTTCACTAAAACTTTCTTATATAATATAATTAGTTAACTATTAGGAGAATATTGTGTCAAATACTTTATTATTATACGACCAAGACTACAAACAACCAAATAAAATATATTTACCTTTTGCGGAAACCAATGCGCTCCTAAAAACTTTAGGTGAACAGCCAATAATTCATTTTTGGACGATGGACCAGACGGTTATTTTAGGAATGAGCGATCAACGTCTACCAAATTTGCCCGCTGGTTTATCATATCTGACTGAGCAAATTTATCCTTATTTCGTTCGCAATTCTGGTGGCTTAGCCGTTGTTTGCGACAGTGAAGTTTTAAATATCTCACTTTTCTTGCCGCGAAAAAAATATGATTTATCTATAAATGAAGCTTATCAATTGATGGCCGACTTAATCCAAGATACTTTCCCCGACAAGAAGATGGATGTCAAAGAAATCCCTGATTCTTATTGTCCTGGAGATTTTGATCTTAGTATTGATGGTAAGAAATTCGCGGGTATTTCTCAACGTCGAACAACTAACGGAATCGTCGTGATGATCTATTTAAGTATTACTGGCAATCAGGACAACAGAAGTAATCTGATTAAACATTTCTATGAAGTAAGTAACAATCCACCTAGTCAAAACTTTTCTTATCCAGAAGTTGACCCACAGGTAATGGATAACTTGGATCAGTTACTAGATGAGAAATTGAGCGTTGAGGAAGTAAAAGAAAAGATTCTCACTACATTAAGTCCTCAATATCAATTCGACTCACAGCAAGTTTCCTTGTATACTCAAACTAATGAGTATCAAGATTATTTAACTGCAGCACTCGAAGATTTGGCAATTCGCAACGAAAAAATTATTGATCAGAGGTAACACAATGGATAATATTATTTATTTGCCCCGTGAAAAAGTCTTTCGTGACCCGGTTCACAATTATATTCACATTGAACACCAAGTCATTCTTGATTTGATTAATACCAAAGAATTTCAGCGTTTACGAAGAATTAAGCAATTAGGAACTTCTTCTTTCACTTTTCATGGTGCTGAGCATACTCGTTTTGCTCACAGTTTGGGTGTCTACGAAATTACTCGTCAAATCTGTAACAATTTTCAAAGAAATTATCCTACCAAAACTGACGGTGATGGTTTGTGGAATGATGACGAACGTCTAGTAGCTCTCTGTGCTGCATTGTTACACGACGTTGGTCATGGTCCTTACTCACATTCATTTGAACATATTTTTCAAACTGATCATGAAAAATGGACCCAGAAAATCATTACTGGAAGAACTGATATTAACTCAGTTTTAACCAATGTTGCTCCTGATTTTCCACAAAGAGTCGCCAGCGTGATTGAAAAAACTTATCCAAATCCACAAGTCGTCCAGATGATTTCTAGTCAATTAGATGCCGATCGCATGGACTATTTACTTAGAGATGCTTACAATACAGGCACAAATTATGGAATGTTTGATTTAACCAGAATCTTACGAGTAATGCGCCCTTATAGAGATGGCATTGCCTTTGAAGCTGACGGTATGCACGCGGTTGAAGATTATATTTTATCCAGATTTCAAATGTATCAACAAATCTATTTCCACCCTGTTTCTCGAGGAATGGAAGTTGTGCTTACTAACTTATTGAAGTGTGCTAACTGCCTCTATGAAGAAGGCCAGATGGAAGGCTTTGATATGCCAAGTCTATTGATTCCATTCTTTGAAAAGAATGTTTCGATTGATGACTATCTAAAATTAGATGACGGTGTTTTGAATACATATTTCAACGTCTGGAGTAATCATCCTGATGAAACTCTTCGTGATTTAGCCAAAAGATTCTTAAATCGTCGCCCACTTAAATCTGTGAAATTCGACGATTCAAATAAGGAATTAGTGCCATTGATGGAGGACTTGGTTGAAAAATGTGGCTTCGATAAGGATTATTACACTGCTATCAATAGTAGTTCCGACGTGCCTTACGATGCCTTTAACGAACCAAAGACACCAATTGAAATTCTTCAAGAAGATGGACGTTTGGATGAACTATCGACCCTTAGCACTTTAGTTGCTTCAATTTCTGACAAAATTGAAATTGATGAACGCTTGTATTTCCCAAAGAAAATGTTGACTGCAACCCGTAACAGCATTTTTGACGAATATTACGATGAATTCCAATCACATATTAATAATGAAGAATTAGTTTAAAAAGTTCACAAAAGTGAACTTTTTTTATTTAACACCGCGAAGCTATTTTGCTATAATAATTTGCAGTGATTATTTTGCTATTATTCAAATGGTAATTATTTCTTAGGAGGAAAGTATAATGAAGGGATTTTTAAACGAATTTAAAGAGTTTATTTCAAAAGGTAGTGTCGTTGACTTGGCAGTTGGTGTTATTGTTGGTGGTGTTTTCAAGGACTTAACTAGTTCATTAGTTACCAACCTTATTAATCCGCTAATCGGAATTTTTCTTGGTCAAGTTGATCTATCCTCAATCGTTTGGAAAATTGGTGATGCTAATTTCAAAATTGGTGCCTTCATCAACTCAATCATCGAATTTCTTATTATCATGTTCGTTATCTTCCTTATTGTTAAGGCAATCAATAAGATGCGCTCAATTGGTAAGAAGAACGAAGAAGAGGAACAAGCAAACGTTAAAACAACTGATGATTATCTAATCGAAATTCGTGATTTATTAAAAGAAAATCAAAAATAAAAAAGACATCTTTCGATGTCTTTTTTATTTACTCTTAAATCTTGTTGCAAATAACGGACTTACTGGTTCATTGTTGTGAATTCGTAAAATCGCGTCCCCAATTAAAGGTCCAACTGAAATTTGAACCATTTTATCAATTTGTTTTTCTTCTGGTAAGTTAATTGAATCAGTTACAATCAATTGTTTGATTGGTGATTCAGTAATACGCTTGATGGCTGGTCCAGAAAGAACTGGATGTGTACAACATGCATAAACTTCTTTAGCTCCAGCATCAATCAACGCTTGTGATGCCAATGTTAGTGTTCCAGCAGTATCAATCATATCATCGATAATAATTGCACGTTTACCAGAAACATCCCCAATGATATTCATAACCTCAGCTACGTTAGCTTTGGGACGACGTTTGTCGATAATAGCAATCGGTGTCTTCAAGAACTCGGCTAGTTTTCTAGCACGAGTAACTCCACCATGATCGGGTGAAACAACTACTGCATCTTCTTCTAAACCTTGCTTCAAGAAATAGTCTGCCAATAATCCGGCTCCCATCAAATGGTCAACTGGAATATCGAAGAATCCTTGAATTTGAGCAGCATGTAAATCAAGTGCTAAGACACGGTCGACACCATCACGTTCCAACATATTAGCGACCAACTTAGCGGTGATTGGTTCACGTGAACGAGCTTTACGATCTTGTCGAGCATATCCATAATATGGAATAACTACGTTAATCATTGAAGCTGAAGCACGACGTAAAGCATCAACCATGATAAGAAGTTCCATCAAATTATCGTTGACGGGGTCTGAAGTTGATTGAACTAAAAATACTTCAGCACCACGAATACTTTCTTCAATATTAATTTGAATTTCACCATCACTGAATTTAGTAACTGATGATTTACCTAATTCGACACCCATTGATTGGGCAATCTTTTCAGCCAAAGGTTTGTTTGAGTTAAGAGCAAAAATTTTTAAGGGGCGAGTTTCGTTATTTGTCTTTTTCATAATATCTCCAAATTATTTATTCCATTCTTCACTGTCAGAAACTGATAGTCGTTGCCAGAAATCTTCCTTGTTAGTCTGTCTTTGTCTAGCAATTGCCATAGCATGATAAGGAACATCGTCAGTAATTGTTGATCCGGCCGCAATAAAGGCGTGGTCAGAAACTTTAACGGGACTAACAATATTAGAATTACTACCAATAAAGGTATGACTGCCAATTTCACTGTGGAATTTCTGCACACCGTCGAAGTTAACAAAAACCACTCCACAACCGACATTGATATCACTACCTAGGGTTGCATCACCAACATACGTTAGATGACCAATCTTAGTACGTGGACCTACTTGAACGTTCTTCAATTCACAGAAGTTTCCGATGTGAACATCTTCACCTAATTCTGTTGCTGGCCGTAAGTGACTATTGGGTCCGCAATTACTTCCATCTGCCATTTTTGATTCTTCGATTGTTGAACTTATAATTTTGATATTATTACCGATTTGTGAATCTTCAATTCGACTACCACTACCAATTAAACAGTTTGAGCCGATTGTTGTTTTACCAAAAATCTTTGTATTTGGTTCGACTACCGTATCACTACCAATTTCAACATCAATATCAATGTATGTATTAGTTGGATCAACGATGGTGACACCATTTCGCATGTGCTGTTCATTGATTCTTCGTTGCATCATAGCCTGTGTTCGACTCAAAGCCACTCGGTCATTAACACCCATAGATTCATCAAAATTATCCATTTGATAAGCGGCAATTTTTCCACCGACTTTTTTAATAATTTCGACAACATCAGGTAAGTAATACTCACTTTGAGCATTATTATTACCAACTTCATGTAGTCTTTGGAATAGTGTTTGATTATCGAAGCAATATACCCCAGTGTTAATCTCTTCAACTAGAGCTTCTTGTTCATTCGTATCTTTTTGTTCGACAATTTTGTCGACTTGTCCATCAGCTCCACGAATCACACGTCCATAACCAAATGGTTCAGAAGTCTTAGCAGTTAAGACTGTAACCTGTGCTTTTTGTTCCTCATGAAAACTGAAAAGTTTATCTAAAGTTTCTTTAGTAAATAATGGTGTATCACCACTAATCACTAAAGTAGTTCCAGTTTTTTCTTTCAAAAGATCTTCAGCCTGTAAAACCGCATGTCCAGTTCCTAATTGTTCCTCTTGAACTGCATAGTCACTGCGATCTCCCAAAACTGATTCAATTTGTTCATGGCCTTCTCCAACGATTGTAACCACTTTTTCAGGACTCAATGCTTCAACCTGAGTTAAAACATAATCAACCATTGGCTTTCCACAAACCGGGTGTAAAACCTTGTATAATTTGGATTTCATTCGCGTACCTTTACCGGCAGCTAAAATGATGACAAATCGATCATTCATGTAAAATATCTCCTAACATCAAAAAGGCTCGTTTTGATCAAATCTTTCCTTATAAATAATACCTTAGAAAGACATTTCTCTCAACAACGAGCCTTCAATTTAACTATGAAAAATTATCAGCGTTGACATTATCAAGGTAGTTACCTTTTTCAACCTGTAATTCTTGTTTTTCTGTATCAATTTTTTTAACTTTGATTAATGAAGTTGTCTTGAAATCTAAGTTCTTCACTTCTTGTGGTGATTCAGCAAATACAGTGACACCAACTAATTCGGAATTAAATTCCTTAATCATTCCGTCCATTCCGCTGACAGTTCCCCCACCTTTCATAAAGTCATCAACGACTAGAACACGTGAGTTTTCGGCCAAACTACGTTTGGAAAGCTCCATTTTTTCAATTCGACTTGAAGAACCAGAGACGTAATTGACACTAACAGTTGAACCTTCAGTGATTTTTGAATCGCGGCGAACAATGACAAAAGGAACATTTAGATACATTGCAACACTTTGAGCAATCGGAATTCCTTTCGTAGCGACAGTCATAACCGCATCAACATTATCATTGGCATATTGAGTGGCAATAATTGCCCCAATTTTTCTCAATGTTTCTGGTGATCCCAAGATATCTGAAAGGTAAACATAACCACCTGGCAATAATCTTCTTGAATCAGAAACTGTTTCTACCATTTGATTAATAAAATCTTGAGCAACTTCTTTATTTACGGCTGGAGTATAAATAACCCCACCACCGGCACCTGGTAGTGTTTCTAAAAAGCCAATGCCTCGTTTTAAGAAAGTCTTCTTCACAATTCCTAAATCTTCGCTAATTGAAGACTTCGCTGAATCATAGCGTTTTGCAAAGTAAGTCAGTGGAATCAAAGTATGTGGATTACTTAAAAGATAATTTGTAATATCAATTAATCGTTCGCTTCTTCGTATTTTCATCAAAATCCCTCACAGATTATGTCTTTTGATGACAATTATAAACTAATTTTACGAACATTTCACTCATAAATTAGTATTTATTCACGAAAAATCGAATAAAAAATCTTGCCCTTAGTAGGCAAGATCCAACCATTTGAATTCATTTAGTTTACGAAGTTTTAGTAATACAATCCCTAATGCCAATGACTCGAAGAAAACTAATGAAAAGTTTACTGTTCCTGTCACGTTTAGGAATGATTGATTTAAAAACATAAATGAAAATTGAGTTAAATACATCACCGAACTGATTTTTCTCATTTCAAAGGCGTAAGGAATATCCATCTTGATTGTTAACAATAGACTGAAAATAAAGTAGCAAATTACTGGGTAGATGAATAACTGATCGGTGGAGATTAAAAATCCCCGTTTCATATATAGTTCCACACCCCAAAGCATCAACGAAACCATTAATCCTAACCAATACACACCACGGTTAGAACGGATGCTATCTACTTTATCGCGAGCAATGATATCACCTACAGCAAAATAAATTGGTCCCATTAATAGTGTTACAGGTGGTGCTAAAACATCTTTAATATAGAAAACAATTGGATTGTTAACTTTCATAGTAAATGTCGCAACTGCCAAAAAGATTAATGCGGCTAAGAATGTTTTAAACCAAACGGCAAATTTTTTAAAGACTACAAAGTATAATACCGCAGCGATGATACATGCAGCTAAATACCATGATCCGCTGTACGTTGATTGTGTAGCAATATCGACTAGGAATTTGAACACATTACTTTCATCGAACACACCGGTCGTATTGCTGAACCAGGATTCCCAAACCCATTTCCAGTTAAAGAGTAACCAGAAAATAAAAATCAAGCCGATTCGTTTTGTATAGCTAGCGACTATTTCGTTAGTTTGAGTTTTATCTTTTTGAATCTTCTTACTAAGAAAGAATCCCGACGCCACAAAAAATAATGGGAATGCTAGACGTCCAATTCCTTGGAATAGTACGTCATTTATCATTGGATTAACATCTGAAAAAGCAGATGAGTTAATTCCAACAATAAAAATAGCCCCAATAAATTTCATTAAATCAATTCCGTCGTAATTTCTCTCCATAATTCTACACTCTCCTAAATATAATTTAACTCAATATTCATGAGTGCAAAGCTAACCATAAGCAAAATTTAATCATCTTAAAGAATAATTAATGATTTTACTTGACAATAGACCGTCGGTCTATTAATATAAAACTATAATCAAAAGTATAATCAAAAGTATAAAAATCGAATAAATTTAAGAATTGAGGATAATTATGAAATATATGGACGTTTTAGATAAAGTAAGTCAACAAAGTAACCAATCTACTGCTACTTGTGAGAAAGTTATTGATGCTTATCAAAAATACTGTGAAGTTGAAATTAAGCGACCCTTCAAAGAAGAAGTTGATGAACCAATGATTGATTGGATTACTGCTTCAACTAAAGAAAAACGTGACGATGTGACTGTTATTTTGCAAACTTTGGTAAAAGAAGTTAGAGCTACCATCAAGAACCACATTCCTTTTGTTAAATAATTTTTGAATGAGGAAAATGATATGAGTAAGTACGATTTATTGTGGCAAGAGATTCAAAAAGATGGTCGCCCAACATTTCGACTTTCCTTTTCAGGTATTGAAGAGTTAGGACACGTTCCCATCGATCATTCTTTTTTAAATGCTAAAAAAGAACTTCGTGATTATGGCTACGAAGTTGGAAAAATATCAATGAAAGACCAAACTGTAGTTTTTAATAAAATTGATCTTATTAAAGAATAATTAATGATTTTATTGGTAAACTTTGGTAAAAGAAGCTAGAATTAGTCTTAAGTTATCAAATAATTTGCAGAAGAGGTTATTGATTATGCCCCGACCAAAAACGAAAGAAGAATTAATCACCGCCAGCAATACCGGATTTGAGAAACTATTTGCTTTATTAGATTCCGCATCGCCAGAATCCCTTAATGGTGAATTTCATTTTGATTCCGAAAAAAATAAAGAAGCTCATTGGCAACGCGATAAAAACATTAAAGATGCTTTGTGTCATCTATACGAATGGCAAGAATTACTTATTAATTTTGTTACTGCCAATCAAAAAGGCATGGAAACTTCGTTCTTACCAGCAGGTTATAATTGGAAAACTTACGGTCAAATGAACATTGAGTTTCGAGATAAGCATCAAAAAACAACTTATGACGAAGCCGTTCAACTCCTTAAAAATAGTCATCGCGAATGTATGAATTTATTAAGTGATTTTTCAAACGACGAGCTCTTCTCCAAAGGAGTTTATAAATGGACTGGCGGAACTACATTAGGTAGCTATTTCACTTCCTCGACTTCAAGTCATTATGATTGGGCCACCAAGAAAATTCGCAAATATTTGAAATCCTTATAACAAAAAAAAGACTTCGTGTAAACGAAGTCTTTTTTATTATCTATTCTATTGTTCTGTAGCAACTTGATCACTTTCAAAAGTGATATCAATTGATTTTGTTAATAGATCAGCATAGCTATATGAAACACGTTCAAAAGCATTTTCGTCTTGATCTAAATCAACTACAAAGACTGAATGAAAAGTTTCAGCAAGTTTACCTTTACGGCGAATAACTTTTTTTCTTCCAGCTTGGGCTACAACTGTAAGGTTTTCTCCGATATGTTCATCAAGAGTATCCTTGATTTTAGCTAAAGATGTTGGCATATTATCACTCCCTCATGAGAAATATCTTAACATAAATTTAATAATTAAGCAATACCTCATCAGAAGTAATGTTACTTACCTAACAGATCAAACATTTCCTTAAATTTTTCGATTGGTAATTGTTCTGCTCTAGTGTTTTCTGGGATATCTAATTGCGCTAGAACTCCTCTAACTCTCTCTTTGACTGCATCAGTTCTGCCGAGCATATTCAATAAGTTATTCCACAAACTTTTTCTCTTTTGAGCAAAACATGAACGAACAAATTTATTGAATTCCTTGAAATTTTCAATCTGATATTTATTAGTTGTCATTTTTGTTAGGCTAACAACTGCTGAATCGATCTTTGGTTGAGGAAAGAAAGCTTTCTTTCCAATGATAATAGAAATTTTCGCATCCATTCGACTTTGCACACCAATACTTAGTGACCCATATTCGCGATGACCAGGAGTTGCCGTTACTCGTTCGGCAACTTCTTTTTGCATCATTAAAACTAAATTATCAAAAACAATTTCTTCATCAAGTAACTGTAAAAGAATTGGTGTCGTGATGTAATATGGCAAATTGGCTACCACTTTCACTGCTCCAGTGATTTGTTTTTCATTGATAAATTCTTTCAAATCAACTTTTAAGATATCTTGATTAATAATTTCAACATTTTGATAGTCCATTAAAGTATCAGCTAAAACTGGCAATAATGATTCATCAATTTCAAAAGCATAGACCATCTTTGCGCGTTGAGCGAGTTTCTCAGTTAAAGCTCCAATACCGGGTCCAATCTCAATAACTGTATCCGTGTCGGTTAGTTCAGCCGCATCACAAATTTGATCAATTGCTGTTTCACTAGTCAAAAAGTTTTGACCAAGTTGTTTCTTAGCTCTTAATTTGAATTTTTTAATGATTGCATTGGTTTTAATTGGATTAGCAATGCTCAATTTATTTTCGGTCATTTGGACTCCTGTGAAATAGCTTCTTTTAATTCTTCAATCGTAATATTGAATCGATTTACCTTGCTCAAGAATTGTTTTGAGTTTCCGTAGCCAATATGTAGTTTATCGCCCACTTCCTCACGCAACTTCTTGGATTCTGGATAACCAATTAGTTTTAAATCAATTAATTGTGAGCGTTCAATTTGAACAGAATTTTTCTTCGGTGTAGCAACATGATTAAGTGCATCAATCAAATCTTCTTTTGTAGCGTGCTCAACTCCCAAACTATGTCCTGAATGTTTAGGTACAGCTTTAGTCCGAGGTAAAAAAGCTTGCTTAGCATCCGGGATTTGCTCAATTATTTTCTGGCGGATTTTATTTCCATTAAAATCGGGATCGGTTAGTACAATCACCCCTCGATTTTTTTGTGCCAACTTAATCTGTTCAATCACTTCTTCGTCAATTGCGGAGCCTTTAGTTTCAATCGTATCAATTCCTTTGAAAAAGCTTCGCAAATGAATGGTGTCAGACTTGCCTTCGACCACGATTATTTCGTTAATTTCTTTATCCATTGATTTTAAAAATCTCACATGTATTTTGATAGGTTTGCTTAGCAATTTGTTCAATTGGTTCGTCACGTAACTTAGCAACGGCTTCTAGCACGTAACGCGTATAAGCCGGTTGATTTTGCTTGCCACGATATGGTTCTGGCGTTAAGTATGGTGCATCGGTTTCGAGCAACATTTTATCTAGCGGTGTTTGTTGTGCTGATTCATGCACTTCATGAGCATTCTTAAATGACACCACGCCACTATATGAAACATAAAACCCTAACGCTAAGAACTTCTGCAACCACTCTGGACTTCCATTAAAACTATGCATAATAACTGTTACATTGGTTAAGTCAGTTGTTTGAAAAATCTGATAAGCATCTTCATAGGCATCACGGCAATGAATTGAAACAGGCAATTTTAATTCATTAGCCAGTTCCAATTGTTTTTTAAAAGTTGCTTGTTGAATATCTTTACTTGGTGCATCATCCCAATGATAATCAAGACCAATCTCACCAATTGCTACTGCTTTTTCATTCTTAAGATTATCAATTAAATATTGTTGTGCTTGTTCATCATATTGGTCGGCAAACTCGGGATGCCAGCCAATAATGGCATACATATTATCGTGATTGTTAGCAAGCTTAACAGCCTGTTGATTCATCTCTAAGTTTGAACCAACATTGGCAATTTTATCAACATCAAGTTCTTTAGCATTCATGTTGTACTGCTCAAGGTCATCAAGAAATGGTGCATCATTTAAATGTGTATGCGAATCAAATAGCTTTATTTTATTCAACTTCTGCTCCATTTTCATGTGAATCTTCAACAACTACTAATTGAACTTTGCCATCTTTTTCGGATGAAAGTAACATTCCATTACTCATTTCACCACGAATCTTTCTTGGTTTTAAGTTCACTACTGCGACAACTTTTTTACCAACCAATTCTTCAAAGTTAGGATAGAACTCAGCAATTCCTGACAAGATTTGTCTAGTCTCACCCGAACCATCATCCAGTTGGAATTTCAAAAGCTTGTCTGCTTTTTCAACTTTAGCAACTTCTTTAATTTGAACTACTTTTAACTTAATTTTCGCAAAATCATCAAATTCGATTTCATCTGTTGAATTGGTTTGTTGATCTTGAGCTTTTTTAGCAGCTGACTTACTGATTTTTGCACCTCCTGATTTAGCTTGTTCTCTGGCCATTTCATCCTTAATATAGGCTACTTCTTCTTTAAGATCTAAACGAGGGAAAATTGGCTCACCTTTAGCAATTACTTTCTTACCAACCACGGTATTACCAAATTCAAGTTGATTATCAGTATCTAAATCTAATCCTAACTGAGTAAAAATCTTTTCAGGAGTTTGAGTCATGACTGGTGAAATCATTAGACCAACCAGTCTCAATACTTCAACTAAGTGTCCTAAAACTGAAGACAATTGTTCTTTGTTAGCTTCATCTTTTGCCAAAACCCAAGGTTCCGTTTCGTCGATGTATTTGTTAGCACGAGATATTAACTTCCAAACACCATCTAAAGCACTTGGAAACTGGAATTTATCCATTTGAACATGGTAGTCAGTAATCATGTCTGTTGCCATTTGTTCTAATTCTTTATCGAATTGTGTAAGAGTGGCAACTGATTGAATTTCTCCTCCATCATACTTATTAACCATTGTTATTGTACGATTTAACAAATTCCCTAAATCATTGGCAAGATCATAGTTGATTTTTTCAACAAAGTCTTCCGGAGTAAATGTACCATCATTACCAAATGGCATTGCACGCATCAAATAGTAACGTAATGCATCTAACCCGTAACGATTAACAATCATCTCAGGATAGACAACATTACCCTTCGACTTAGACATTTTGCCATCTTTCATTAATAGCCAACCGTGTCCAAAAACTTGTTTTGGTAGTGGTAAATCTAAAGCCATCAAAATAATTGGCCAATAAATAGTATGGAAACGAACAATTTCTTTTCCCACAAATTGCACATTGGCAGGCCAGTATTTCTGGAATAGTTCATCATTATCACTAGTGTATCCGAGCGCAGTAATATAGTTTAATAAGGCATCCACCCACACATAAACCACGTGTTTAGGATCACTAGGGATTTGAACTCCCCAGTTAAAACTTGTTCGTGACATTGCCAGGTCTTCAAGTCCAGGCTTGATAAAGTTATTAATCATTTCATTCATTCGAGAAGCTGGTTGAATGAATTCGGGATTGTCTTGATAATAGCGCAACAAGCGATCAGCATACTTACTCATCTTGAAGAAGTAGGTTGGTTCGGTAACTAATTGTACTTCGTGTCCTGATGGAGCCTTACCGCCAATAACCTTGCCTTGATCATCTTTGTAGACTTCAGCCAGTTGAGATTCAGTGAAATACTCTTCATCAGAAACTGAATACCAACCCGAATATTCTCCTAAATAGACATCCCCTTGATCAATCAATGTTTGAACAATTTTTTGAACAGCAACGATATGTTCTTCATCGGTAGTACGAATGAATTTGTCATTGGAAATGTCGAGTTTTTTCCAAAGTTCTTTGATATCCTTGGCCATTCCATCAACATATTCTTGAGGTGACATATTTTTTTCGGCAGCTTTTTGCTCAATTTTTAGTCCATGTTCATCAGTTCCCGTCAAAAAGAACACGTCAAATCCTTGATTACGTTTGTAACGTGCTAGGGTATCAGCGGCAATTGTCGTATATGAATTACCAATTGTTAGTTTTCCTGATGGATAATAAATTGGTGTGGTTACATAAAAAGTTGGTTTTGTTTCCGTCATAATTTTCTCCCGAGATAATAGTCGATTAAAATCGCTAATAATAATGAAATTATAGCATATTAACCAGCTTTATTAATGATTCTCATCCAATAAATTCAGTTGTTCATTTTGCATCATTCGATTCTTTATGCCAATAATTTTTTGAAATTCAATTGCGTTTTTGTTGGCGTGCAATCCACCATTATTGTTAAAAATAACCACAACTTTTTTTACTTTTTTAGAAACTTCTAACACTGCTTGCCCCAACTGTTTCAATTCTTCAGTTGAATAATCATAATTGGTTCTCGCCCCTGTTTCAAAACCAAGTTTCGTATTCCAACCAGCAGTATTACGACCGTGAAATCTGAAAAAGGCTAGTGAGTCATTAGTAATCGTCACGTCAAAAGGTACACGACTTTCGGTTACCTGTGGTTCATCAACAATTGCTAAAGTAACTTGATATTCTTTCATCAAATTAACCATTCGGTCATGATATTGTTCGTTATACCATCTTTGATTACGAAACTCGACTATTAAAGAAAAATCCTTTAGATAATCAAATATTCTTCGCAGGTATAAAATGTTTTCTTTTGACACATCAAAATAGCCTGGAAATTGTAATAAAATTCCAGTTAACTTATTCTTCAAAGGTGCCAGAGCTTGCTTCAAACTCTGGCACTCTTTTTCTATCTGTATTTCTGTTGCTTCACTCTGTTTGGTAATAACCTTACTGGCTTTAATGATAAATCGAAAGTCTTCATCGACATCATCATGCCACTTTTGCGTTACAGTTTCGTTTTTAATTCCATAAAAGAAACTATCAACTTCAACACATTCATAGAATTGCGAGTATTCCGGCAAAGTTATTTTTTTCTTATCCAGTAAGTCTGGATGTTGTGCCCAATTAGTTAAACCTACGGTTATCATCTATTCACCTATCGAATAATATAATCAATTTGATACTTGTCTAAAAGATCTGCCACTTTCATTTGGTATGTATTTTGGAAAAATTCAGGGGTTGTTTCTTGTTGTGTGAATTCAATGACTCCCGAATTTTGTAAATTACTTTTAGTTTCTAAAATATAAGGTCGCTGATTTTTTTGATTAACAAATTCTGTATGAACTAATTCAAAAATCTGATTTACTGCCAATCTCAATTGTCGCTGACTTAATACCGGAGTGACGGTTACAAACTGGTTGTGCAATAAATCAATATATCCGTACTTCTGAATTGATTCATCGAAATCTTTGAATAACTGAACCAAAGCACTGTGATATTGAGTCTTATTGGTAACTTCTGAGATGGATTCATTTATGGTTTGTGCTAGTTCATAGGCTTGTGGATATTTCTGATCAAAATATTGATTGTCCAACATGATAAGTGTCCGGTAAAGAATTAATTTCTCATCATCTACTGCTTGTCCATCGGCTGCCAATAACTCGCTAGTTCCTTGATTGAGTGAATCTTGAATTTCTTCATCACGAACTTTTTCAGCTTGCTCCCACTCGGAAATCAAGCGGTGATCAATCACTTCTTTTAGAGCCATTGCCGTAGTTTGTGCTTGCTGATTGAAACTGGCATCACTACTAAATAAATTGAACTCCATTTTAGAATAGTCACCAAAGTCTAATTTAATATGCAATAACTCGTGAATAAGCATATACTCAATATTAGGGGAATTGGTAATTTGAATTGTAATCACTTCACCGCTCACGCTGTGCTGTGATTGATTTAAATTCAAAAAACTATCTGTTTTTTCATTATCAACTTCAATTTCAATTTCTTTATCAGACAAGTCAATAATTTGTTGGTAGAGCTGATTAGCTCTGGTGGAAAAACTGTTAATATCAATCTTCTTCATTTTATTTCCTCTTTTTCTAGGAAAATTATATCATCTAGATTATAATTTTAACTATTATATATGGGGTAAACTAATTTTTATCTTTAAAAGGCGGTAACCAAATGTCTAAAATTGCAATTATAACTGATAGTTCATCATACCTAACAATTGATCAAGCTAAGGAACATAATATCGAAGTTCTTTCGATTCCAATTATCTGGAATGATCAAGAATACCGTGATATTATCGATCTTTCTTTTGATGATTTCTATAAAAAATTATCAACCGAGGAAAAACTTCCTTCAACTTCGACTCCTTCAATAGGAGCTCTTGATGAAAAAATCAACGAATTAAGAGATGCTGGCTACAATGAAATCATTGGAATATTTATTTCCAGTGGTATCAGTTCATTCGTCGCTAATGCAACTGTCTACGCACAAGAAAGAGAAGACGTGAATTTCAAAGTCTTCGATTCTCATGTGACTTGTGCTGGATTAGCTAATATGGCATTACTTGCCTCAAAAATGGTAGCAGACGATCATACTAGTGATGAAATCTTTGAAGCGCTGGCTAAACTTCGTGAAACGACTAATGTTCGTTTGATAGTTGATGATTTGAAACATCTCTCAAGAACTGGTCGTTTGAGTAATGCCGCAAGTTTCATTGGTGGCATTTTGAACATCAAACCAATTATTGGCATGGATGTTCAAGAAGCTGGTAAGGGTGAACTATCCGTTATCGAAAAAGAGCGTACTTATCTCAAAGCCTTCAAAAAAGTCCAACAAGATGTTGGTGAACAAATAAAAGATAAAGACTACACCGTTAGAGCAACTGTGATTGATGCTCACGATATTGAGAAGAGTAACGAATGGGTGGAAACTTTTGAAAAAGACTATCCTGACATGATTGTTGATACCAGTATCATTGGACCAGTTGTTGGTGTTCATACTGGTCAAGGTGCAATCTGTGTCATCTGGGGGCAAGATTGGGAAGAACTTGCCAATAGTTACAACAAATAAAAAAGCGTATCTAGTATACGCTTTTTTTATTATCCTAATTTTAAGTAATCTTCAACATTTATGAAATAAACTTTGTACCATGTTAAGAATGTGAAAATAGTCCAAATCTTACGACGACCATCCACTCGACCCGCTTTGTTATCATCCAACAAAGCGATAATTTTATCTTGATCAAAGAATTCTGAAACAAATCCTTCGCTGAATAAGTCTTTAACTTTTTGATAGTATTTATCGTCTCTTAACCACTGCTTGATTGGCACTGGGAATCCCAATTTTGGACGATCTGCCCACGCTTGTGGCAAATGTTTACCAGCAGCTTTTCTAAAGGCATACTTCGTATCATTTTTATTCATTAAATACTTAGTAGGTACTTGAGCAGCTGTTTCGGCAACCTTAGGATCTAAGAATGGAACTCGTAATTCCAAACTATGGGCCATTGACATCTTATCAGCTTTTTGAAGAATATCATTGAGCATGAAGTGGTGAAAGTCGATATATTGCATTTGTTTAACATTATCTAGCTTGCTAACTTTCTTGAAATCGGCTTGATAATTATCTTGAATAGTAGCATCGTTTCGATAATCCGCAGTTAGATATTGATTAACTTCATCAGATTGAAAAATACTTGGATCATGCAAATCATAAATCACTGATTGACCAGTATAGAATTTATTAGGACTGGCAAGATTCGTATACATATGAACTTGTCCAGGAAAATGTGGCATCTTTTTAATAACACTTGCTAGACCGTTTTTAAGTCCAGTTGGCAAATGAGTTAACCCAGAAGTTACTGACTTAATTGCTCCATTATGTGAATGCATTCCATAGTTGACATAGCCTGCAAATAATTCATCGGCACCTTCACCGGATAAAGCAACGGTTACTTTCTCACGAGCAAATTTCGTCAAAAACCAAAGTGGAACACATGAAGGATTACCGTCTGGTTCATCAAGATAGTATTGAATTTTATCGAAAGCTTCGAAGACGTCATCGCCACTAACCCGAGTTTCATTGAAGTTAAGGTCCAAGCTGTTAGCTAACTCTTTTGCAGCTGTTACTTCGTCATAAACTTCATTATCAAAACCAACACTAAATACTTCCTTTGGCTTCAAAACACTTGTTACGTAGCTACTGTCAACACCTTCAGATAGAAATGATCCCACAGGCACATCAGCAACATTGTGCAACTTGATTGATTCAGTTACTGATTCATCAATTTTTTTAACTTCTTCTTCAAATGACAAGTTTGAAGGATTGAATTCCACATCCCAATACTTCTCAATCTTCAAATCACCAGCTTCATAAGTGAAATAGTGACCTTCTGGAAAACGATACACTCCCTTGAAGAAAGTCTCATGCAAGTCATTATATTGATTCATCAAAAATGATTTGAGTGAGTCTTTATTTAATTCAGGATGAAAATCTGGATGAGCCATGAAGGTTTTTATTTCACTACTGAACATGAAAGTTCCATCATCTAAAATTGTGTAATACATTGGTTTGATACCAAAGAAATCGCGAGCACCAAAAAGCGTTTGTTTCTCTAAGTCATAGACTACAAAAACAAACATTCCACGAATCTTTTTAAGAACATCTTTGCCCCACTGTTCAAACCCATGCAAGATTGTTTCCGTGTCCGAATCAGTCTGGAAGGTATGACCCATCTCGACCAATTCTTTACGAACTGTTTGGTAATTATAGATTTCACCATTAAAAAAGATCAACTTACTGTGATCTTCATTGTAGATTGGTTGGTCACCTTTTGTTAAATCAATAATTGACAAGCGACGAAATCCCAGCGCCACTTGGTCATCAATATATTCACCGGAACCACTTGGTCCACGATGCTTAATGATATCCATTTGCTTATTTAAAACAGTTTTTTTCTTAGAAACTTCTAAATCCCCACCGACATAGCCAACAATTCCACACATATTCTTTTTCTCCACTTAAAATATAACTTAAATTATATTTTATCACGTTTTTAGGATCCAAACTATATCTCCGAATAAAAAGAGAGTGACATTATTGTCACTCTCCAATCTTCGAAAGTAAGAATCCTTCACGAACACTTGCTTTAATGGTAATAATTTTTGAAGGTTGTGCAAATTCTATTATTTCATTCATAATTGTCAATCCACCATTGATAACATCAACTGTTCCTGGTGGAATAACATCTAATTCTTTTAGTTCATTAACACTAAGTTGTTGTAGCTCAGTAATCTTGTCATTTATTTCTTGAGTGGGTACAAAATCATTTTGATTCAACAATTTGAATAGGACAATACTTGCGCCACCGAGCATTACCATCGGTTGATTAAAGTTCTTCAACCAGGTTAGCTTTTCTAACTGTTTCCGAATTTTTTGTTTTGCAGTTTGTTGCTCTGGCTTAGACACAGGAATATTACTAAAGAATTCATTAGTTACATTGACTCCACCAAAGTTAATACTGGTTTCACCAATCATTTCTTTATTAGTGACAGCAATTAACTCACTCGAGCCACCACCAATATCAGCAATAATTAAATCTGATAAATTGAGTTTGTGTTCTACTGCTAGGAAATCAAAGTACGCTTCTTGATCAGGTGGAATTATTTCAATTTCAACGCCAGTTTGCTGTTTGATTTCATCAATGAACTCCGACTTATTCTCGGCACTTCTTAATGCTGCCGTAGCAATAGCATAAACTTGTGCTTCTGGAACTTTTTCTAAGAAGTTATTAATGATTTGAACAATTTTTTCCGTGGTTTCTTGATTAATAATTCTTTTTTGACCAAGATCTTGAATTAATCTTTGCGGGATTCGCTCCAGCATCAATTCTTCAAAATCTTTTCCTTTAATCAAAAATTCTGCTGTTCTAATCGCATTGGAGCCAAATTCGATGATTGCAATTTTATTTTTCAAATTGAGGAACCTCCACCACCGGAACTTCCTCCACCGAAACCACCAAAGCCACCGCCACTTGAGCCACCGCTACTACCGCCAGAACTCCCAAAGCCACCACCGAAGTAGCCACCATAGAACATTCCTTGACGACGTCGACGTCTACCTCCGGGACCGGAGCCGCCACCAAAACCACCAAACAATGTAAGTATGATAATTCCCGCAAATATCCAAAAAGCATACTTGCCATCAATGCCATTATCTTCAACTTTTTCTCGATTCTTTTCTTTAGTGACTTTATAACCATATTCCTTGTCGACTAAAGTTGTCACAGCATTAAATACATGGCGTAAGGCATTATTGATTCTCGCCTTATCGTTTGATTTCAAATCATCTTTATACTTCTGAAGAATTTCACCAGTCTGAGCATCGGTTAATCCGCCTTCTAACCCATAGCCAACTTCGATTCTGACATTACGTTCACCATTATTTAGGGCGTACAAAATTAAGACACCATTATCTTCATCAGCATTACCAATACCCCATTTTTCAAACATGTCAGGGGCATATGAATCAATACTGTCACCATCGGTTGACTTAATTGCAGCCATAACAACTTGTGGCTGTTTCTTGGTGTCTTGATAATTTTCGGAAGTCGTTTCAACCAAATTTTTGGTTTTATCATCTAACAAATTGATTTCGTCATAATAATAAGCATTAGGTTTGTCAGGGATACTTGCTTTGGCATCCTTAATTCCAAAACCCAAACTCATCACGAGCATCATCAAAAATGCTAGCAGAAATGTCTTCTTTTTCATGATTAATTATTGAAATCCACTTTAGGATTTTCTTTAGCCTTATCACTAGCTTTGAAATATTCTTTTTGATGGAAACCATACATATTTGCAAAGATATTCTTAGGGAAGGTTACTACTGACTTATTGAAGTCACTAACTTTCTCATTGTATCTCTTACGTTCAGTAGCAATTCGATTTTCTGAACCTTCTAATTGAGTCATTAAAGTTGAGACATTCTTATTAGAATTCAATTCAGGATAATCTTCACGAATCACATTAATCAAAGTACCCACTGATTGATCTAACTGAGCACTAGCATCAGCTTTTTTGGCTGTGCTTGAAGCATTACTATAATTTTGACGAGCTTTAGCAATATCGCCAAAGACATCTTTTTCTTGTTTCATGCTTCCTTTGACAGAATTAACTAAGTTAGGAATCAAATCATAGCGACGATTCATAACGTTTTCTACCTGACTAGCTTGAGATTTCACATCTTGATTACTTTTGGCCAAGCTGTTATATGATGAAATTGAATAAATAACAATAACTGCCACTACAACCCCAACTGCTATCCAGATATTTCTCTTTGTTTTATTCATAATTTTTCTCCTACGAAATGTTGTACCTTATTATAATACAAGTTGGCTTTTTTCGTTATAAAACTTCTTGTAAGCAAAGTAACATGAAATTACTGAGGCAATACTGGTAGCCGATAAGAGCATGAAAGTTACCATAATTTGATATTTGATAGCTTTGACTGGATCAACTCCCGCAAAAATAAGTCCTGACATCATTCCGGGTAGACTAACCAATCCAACAGTTTTTGCTGAATCAATCGTAGGTGACATCCCTGTTTTGATACTATCTCTAAGAATATCCATCGAAGCTAATTTAGTAGTTGCTCCTAAAGCTAACTTTTCTAAAACTTGTTGGTGACGGTCTTTAAAAGTTGCAATCATATTCTTGTAGCAAAGACCAATTGCTACCATTGAATTACTGGCAATCATTCCTGAAATTGGCACCATTTGTTGAGGAATGAACTTGATTGAACCAGAGGCAACCAATACTCCAATCGTCACACCAGTACTCAAGACAATCGCTAATAATGAAATACCAAAGAGGTCAGGAATTCCCTTACCTCTTTTTTTAGCATTCCAAGCGGCATTAGTCACAATTACCGTCATCATTGCCAGAGTTAAAATCACATTGTTTGAACCAATCACATATTTTAAAACATATCCCACAACAAATAGTTGGATCACGGCTCTGACGACACCAATAATAATATCTTTATCAATCCCCAATTTTTCTTTGAAACCAAAATATAATGACACTAACACCAAAACAAATGATAGTGCTAGCGATAAGTTATTAACTGCTAAATTTTGCATTATTTATCCTCCACAATTCGACCATCTTCGACTTTAATTATCTTTCTAGAATCATCCAGCTCTTCTTGGTCATGGGTGATTGCTAAAATTGTTATGCCTTCATTCTTATTTAAGTCCATTACCAGACTATGGATTATGTTTTTATTCGTTTTATCCAGGCCAGTAGTGACCTCATCCAAAATCAAGACATCCGGTGTAAAGATAAGGTTACGAAGCAAAGCAATTCTTTGTTTTTGCCCACCGGAAAGATCAATTACTTTTTGATTTAAGAAACTCTCGTCCAAATTGGCTAATTTCAATTTTTGAACCATCAATTCTGAATCCGGTTCTTGTTCGCGAACTTTAAATGGAAATGCTAGATTATCAAAAACAGTTTCACCGAATAAAGTTGGCTGCTGAAAACAATATGAAACCTGTTTACGATAATCAGTAGCCTCGTAATCATCGATATTCTTATTGCGATACAATATCTCTCCACTAGTGGGACTAATCATGTCGGCTACTAACTTCATCAAGGTGCTTTTACCAGAACCAGAAGTTCCCGAGAAAGTTAGATAGTCACCCTCGTTAATAGTCAGATTAATATCTTTTAAAATTTTTGTGTCATTAACTGTGTAATTTATGTTATTTAGTTTAATAATTTCTGTCATTTTTCTTCTCCATTTTATTATTTTAATTTACCATAAATTGGAACAATTCTAAATAACAAAAAAAGCCCGACTTTTAAGTCGGACTTTTTTTATTTGATACTTTTAATTAATTCTTCCATTTTCATCATCTGGAACTGCTTAGTTGCATCCTTAACAACACGATCTTTTTGAACATCGGTCATTTGTGGATTTTGCATCATCGCAGCCATAACAGCTTTTTGAACATAAACTTTTCCGTCAGCTTTTAATTGAGCTTGGTAAGTTTTGCTCTTCATTTTCTTTTGTAAGACTTTGGCTTGATTTGTCGAAAGTACGAGCCAATCTTTGTTGACATAAAAAATATTCTTGCGAGCAATCAAAGTATGATCATTACCTGAGATACCAAACATGAATCTCATGAAATCATTTTTGTAAACACGATAAGTTGATTTTTGAACTAGCTGATTAGCATCAGTCGTCTTCACAACTTTATTGTCGACATATGACTCTGCCACAGTGTGCTTAGGCTTTTTTTGATTAGTATCTGTACGATAGATATAGACATTCTCTTTGCCTTTTGTACCAACTTGCTTGTATAACAACATATTCATACCTTTTTTAGGTGAGGCAGAAACGATATCAACAGTTCTATTTTCAACTACTTCTTTCATCCCCAAGTGATTGTGATCATTTAACATCATTAATGAAATGTTAGCAATAATCAAAACTAAGAAAATCCCCCCGAGAATATTACTCAAAGTTTTGTTTTGAAGATATACGAAACTAATAAAAGCTAAGAGAACAAATATTATTAAAGTGAAAATTATCATTTATTTAGCCTCCTTAGCAACTTTTTTATTCTTTAGTGTGAAAGTTAACCCTAAAGCAATTACACAGAAGAGAATTGCCACAATAAAGGCAGCGTGATAACCAGTTAATGTTGCATTAATCGCATCATTTTTATAGACCAAAGGAAGTTCTTTAAGCAGATGCTTAGCAGGCATATTATTAGTAGTAACGTTTGATAACACACTGATCAAGATAGCTGTTCCCATGGAAGAGAATACTTGTCTCGTAGTGTTATTTACCGCAGTACCATGACTGATTAAATTATTAGGCAATGAATTCATACCTGAAGTAGTAACAGGCATCATAACCATTGAAATACCAAACATTCTTACCGCGTACAAAACAGTTAAATATAGAGTTGAAGAATCTTTGGTTAAGAAAATAAATGGAATTGTACCTACTGTTAATAATGTCATACCAGTAATAGCTAGACGTTTAACACCAAATCTATCAAATGCTCGACCAGTAATAGGACTCATAATACCCATCATGACAGCTCCACCAAGTAAAGCTAATCCTGAATGGAAGGCCGATAATCCCTTAACGATTTGAAGGTACATTGGTAAAATCATTTCTACCCCGACCATTGCCATATTCGTAACTGATGATAGCGCTGCGGCAATGGTAAATTCACGGGAAGTAAATACTCGTAATTGTAAGAATGGTTTGTCCATCTTAAGTTGACGGTATCCAAAAATAACAATCAATACCAATCCAACTAAGATAGGAATAAGAACTTGCATTGATGACCAACCTTTGTCACCAACGGTTGAGAAACCATATAATAATGCTCCAAAACCAATTGTTGATAAGATGAATGACATCACATCAAGTTTTTCTTTATTAGTAGGAAGTACATTTTTCATGAAGAAAAATGCTCCAATGATTACTAGTGACACAATTGGAATAATCATTCCGAACAAATCACGCCATGATAAGTTATCGATTACCCATCCGGAAAGAGTTGGTCCAATTGCGGGTGCCAAACCAATAACAAGTCCAGCCATCCCCATGGCAACACCGCGTTTCTCGGCAGGGAAAATTGATAGCATAATTGTTTGTAGAAGTGGCATTGATAATCCAACACCCAAGGCTTGAACCAAACGTCCAATTAACATTATTGTGAAGTTGTCAGCAACAAAACAAATGATTGTTCCAATAAGAAATGTACTCATGGCTGATAGATATAACCACTTTGATTTGAAACGATTAATCAACCAAGCGCTGACCGGAATCATAACCCCATTCACCATCATGAATCCGGTGGTTAACCATTGAATTGTTGAAGTTGAAACATCAAATTCTTTCATTAGGGTTGGAAATGCGGTTGAAAGAATTGTTTGATTCAATACGGTACAAAACGTACCTATTAGAAGTAAGGCAACCATAAAAGTTCGGTTGTATGCCTTACCATCGATATCTGTATTACTCATTATTTTTACGTCCCCTCCATTTTGTTAACATATTATCTACTCTTAGTTTCTCGGAATTGAGAGCTGCTTTGTCCAGAAGTTCTTCAATTTCTTGACGTTCTTCTAAACTCAAATCCTCTAAGAGTTCGTTATCCCAAAAACTCAAAATCTCATTAAAATGCTTCGTGCACTTCGTTCCCGCTTCAGTTAATCTGACCTTTTTAAGACGCTTATTTTCCAGATTAACTTCCCTAGTAATCAGCTTCTTGGCTTCCAAGTCTTTTAGCGAACGAGCTACACTAGCCTCATCAAACTGAACAATGTCTCTAATTTCTTCTTGACTAATTCCTGGGTGGTGTTCTGCTACACCCATGATTGCCAATTCAATAATTTTAAAATTGTCATCCTTTGCGACTTGCTTTAAAAACATTGCTTTTTGACGAGCCAAATAAAAAATCCTTTGTCCTAATTCCACAAGCTTCTCCTTTTTTTGAAAACAGGATTATTTTACTCTTACTCTTGAAAAAATCAAGTGTTATTTATCGAAAATAAAAAACCCTTGCGGGTTCTTTAAAAATAGTTGACACCAATAGCTTCTCGCACTTCTTGCAATGTTTGATTTGCAACAACATTAGCTTTTTGACTACCTTGTTTTAACATTTCATAAATTGCTGGGACATCTTGAGCAAATTCTTCACGACGTTTTCTAATTGGTTCAAATTCGGCTTGGAGAATTTCATTCAAGTAACGTTTAACCTTCACATCACCTAAACCACCAGCCTGATATTGTTCTTTCAATTTGGCAACTTCTTCCTTATCAGGTGCGAAGACATCTAGATAGGTGAAGACGGTATTCCCTTCAACTTGTCCGGGATCTTCAACGCGAATGTGATTAGGATCAGTATACATTGACATGACTTTCTTTTGTAATTCATCAGCTGAGTCGGCCAAATAAATCGCATTATTCAAGGATTTACTCATCTTGGCATTACCATCTAAACCTGGCAAGCGGCCTTGTCCTTTAGGAGGAAAAATTCCTTGTGGTTCAACAAGTACATCTTGATTATAGGTATGGTTAAATGAACGAACAATTTCTCGAGTCTGCTCAAGCATTGGTTCTTGGTCATCACCAACCGGAACGAGGTCTGCTTTAAAGGCCGTAATATCTGCTGCCTGACTAACAGGATAAGTTAAGAATCCGGCAGGAATACTTTGTCCGAATTCTTTTTGTTGAATTTCATTTTTGACGGTTGGATTTCTTTCCAAGCGTGACACTGTAACTAAATCTAAATAATACATAGTTAGTTCGCTAAGTGCTGGAATTTGTGACTGCACAAAGATTGTTGATTTTTCTGGATCAAGCCCCACAGCCAAATAATCTAACGCCACTTCAACAATACTTTTTTGGATTTTTTCTGGATTCTTAGCATTATCAGTCAATGCCTGCATGTCAGCAATCATGATATTAGTATCATAAATACCTTCATCTTGCATTTTTACACGATTCTTCAATGAACCAATGTAATGTCCAATATGTAATCTTCCTGTCGGACGATCACCTGTCAAAATTGTCTTCTTTGTCATTTGTATTCTCCCTTTCAATCAAAAAACGCCCTATTACTTAATGTAATAGGACGCTATTGCGTGGTGCCACCTGTTTTCGTAGAATTATCTACCTCTCATGGTTATAAAGCACCACCTATATCCAATTCCCAATTCAACAACGATAAGATTTTCAGCAAATATCTCATTCTCTGTAACAATTAATTGAATTAGTACTCTAAAAAAACTATAATATTCTCACTGAATTAATAACTAGCATACCGACTACCAAATCTTTTGTCAATCATGGAGGGAAAATGATTAAAACTAAAGCCCAAGAACAAAAACGTGTCGACACTGTTGCTAAAATTATTGATGAACAACTTGTTGAAACTCAAACCAAGATAGATGATGCAAAAAAGCGGACGAAAGAAATTGAAACCACTTATGGTGCCAATACTCGTGTTAATACTTTAGAAGTCGACGATCAAATGGAAACCAATGCTTCTGTTCAGCAGCAAAAGCAATTAATCTCTATGGCTTTAGAAAACGAAACAGTCTTGAATCATAAAGACCGGCAATTAAAATCTCTGCAGGGATCTCCTTATTTTGGAAAAATCGAACTAACTGAAGATGGGCAAGACCAGACTTTTTACATTGGGACAAGCACCCTTCAAGACAACAACAATGATTTCTTAATTCACGATTGGCGTGCTCCCATCTCCAGTCTTTATTACAACGGAACACTTGGTAAGGTTAAATACGAATTACCTAAAGAAACTAAAGAAGTTGAACTAACTTTAAAAAGACAATTCAATATCGTAGATAACAAAATCAAAAATATGTTTGATACCAACGAAACCGTTGGTGATGAAATTCTACAAAATGCCCTTGGATCAAAAAGTAGCGAGTATATGAAAAATATCGTCGCTACTATTCAACAAGAACAGAACACAATCATCCGTGACACTACCTCCGACGTCCTTATCGTCCAAGGTGCTGCTGGCTCTGGTAAAACTTCTGCAATTCTTCAACGTGTGGCCTATTTGCTCTACCATAGTCGCAGTCAGTTAAACTCCGACAATATGATTCTCTTTTCACCTAATAAATTATTTAGTAATTATATTTCTCAAGTTTTGCCAAGTCTTGGTGAGAATAATATGCGTCAAGTTACCTTAGATGATTTCTTATCTCGGCGTTTGTATGGCGTGAAAGTTCAATCACTATTTGAACGTTTTGAAAAAGACCTCCACAGTCTTCCCGAAACCACTAAAGAAATTCGTAATCATAAGGAAAGTAAGTCATTCTTTTTAGATGTTAAACAATATTTTAGTGACAATAATCTAAAACTAAATTTTGAAGATATCTACTTTGAAGATGAGATTTTCTTTAGTCATGAACATATTCAAAGTATTTTTGATTCTTTAAATACACGTCTACCTATTGGCACCCGTTATCTTCAAACTAAAAATCAATTAATTAAAGAACTGAAAAAACGCATTAAGCTTGATGCCATGGACGAGTGGGTTCAAGACGAAATTGATAATCTAGACGACTTAACCTTTCAACAATTATTGAAGGATAATCAAATCGAAGACTCCGAGAAACAACGTGAATTCTTATCACAAAAATTTCTCAAAGAGCGTTATCGAACAATTTACAATGGTATTTTTAATGACTTCTATTGGAATCCTTATAAAGCTTATGCCAGCTTCTTAGAAGCTAATCAACCAAACTCCATCTCTTCAACTGCTTGGAAAATGATGATTGATAATCTTAACGATAATATTGAAGCTCATAAAATTGATTTGAGTGATGCCATCTTGGTGTTATTGATTCGTGATTTAATTACGCAAACCGGCACAAATTATAGTATTCAACAAATTTTTGTTGATGAAATGCAGGACTACCCAACTAGTGTCTTTGAATATTTGAAATTTGCTTTTCCTAACAGTAAATTCACATTACTAGGTGACTTCTCACAAGATATTTTTGCTTCAACTTATGTAGAAAACAATCGGTTAGATAGCTTACAAGATATTTTTTCTGACAAAAAATGCCAGTTAATTACATTGAACCAGAGCTATCGTTCCACTGCAGACATCACCGACTTTGCTAAAGCCATCTTGCCTCATGGACAAAAAATCAAAACATTCTCCCGCAGTGGTAACCTTGTCCAGCTTAAACAATTTGTTGATGAGGATACTTATATTCAATCATTGCCTGAACTTTATCATGAATTAACGAATCAAAATGATACTGTTGCTATACTGACTACTTCAAATGTTCGAGCAAAATATCTTTACGATCAACTAAAAGAGCACATTGATGTTTCCTTAATCAGTGATCAAAATCGTAAGTTGAAATCCGGATTATTAATTTTGCCAATTTATCTTGCCAAAGGACTAGAATTCGATGCGGTAATTGCTGACAATATTAATCAAGACTTTAAAGAAAACCAACTTGATATTCTATATACTATTTTTACTAGAGCCATGCACGATTTAATAGTTACCAGTGTTGGCGATTTTTCTCCAGTGCTTGATAAAATCGATTCGAAACTATACAAAAAAAGCTAGCCGCAGCTAGCTTTTTTTATTTTTAAACGATAATTGCTCCTAAGACATTACTGAAAATAATCAATAGTAAGGTCACTTTGAAGTCACGAGTTCGACGGTAAATGATAGTGTAAACCATTCCCAATAGGAAATACAAAATAAATTCTTGATAAGTGGTTGTCAAACTAATAATCGCTAGAACAATTCCACTCATAATCATTCCTAGAACGTATGAGGTTCCAGTGCGTTTACGCCAGAAGTAATTATATAAGAATACTTGAGAAACCATCGTTTGTTGATATGACAAAATTAGCACGTTAGCTGCCATATTGAACAAGAGAACTCTTTGATCACCACTCATGTAATAATCATTATAGAATTTTGGCAAGTAACCTTTAATTTGTAAGACCGTAACTCCAATTCGAACCAGTCCAATCAATACGACAACTAGCATAATCACGCCGAATTTTTGTGAAACCGTATCACGAAAATAAATTTTCGGTTCTCTAAGAATAATTTCTTCAGTTCCTTGGCGATGTGACATAATCCAAGAACTTACGATTCCAAATACTGCAAATACAGCTGCTATTTTTACATTTAACCCACTCTGGTCAACTGACGATTCTTTTAAAAAGGCAGTAATTCCAGCGAACAATAGCCAGAACACGTAACGCGATACTGTAATTCCTTTTGATTCAACACTATTCATAATAAATATACCTACTTTAGAAACCATTATACTTAAAGTATGTCAGTTGTTGGTCTTATCTTTATAGAAAATTAAAAAAAGAACTAATCGTTATTAGTTCTTTTTTAGTTAGTCAATTTTCTTTTGGGCTGATGCTTTAAGAAATTCCTCGTCATCAGGACTGGTAGCGAACCTTTCACCAGTTTCTAACTGTTTGATTTGATTCATTTCGTCGTTTGACAATTCAAAGTCAAAAATATCAATATTTTCAGCTAGTCTTTGTTGATGAACTGATTTTGGAAAGACAATCGTATCACGTTGAATGTGCCAGCGAAGAATAACTTGAGCCACACTCTTATTATGATTTTCGGCAATTGTGGTTAAGACTTCGTTAGTCAAAATTGTGTTCTTTCCTTGTCCTAATGGACCCCAGGCTTCATGAGCAATGCCATTAGCTTTTAAGAAAGTACGTAACTCATCTTGTTGGAAGTATGGATGAGTTTCAACTTGATCAACTGCTGGAACAACTTCTGTTTGACTCATCAAATCTTCCAGATGGTGAATTTGGAAGTTGGAAACACCAATAGCTTTGATACGTCCAGCTTTATAAAGTTCTTCCATAGCTTTATAAGACTCTACATAGTTAGCAGTTGGCCAATGAATTAAGTATAGATCTAAATAATCTAAATCTAGTTTCTTCATTGTCTTTTCAAATGCTGCTTTAGTCTCTTCGTATCCGTGTTCTGAATTCCATAGCTTAGAAGTAATGAACAAGTCTTTACGATCAATTCCAGATTCTTTAATTGCTTCACCAAGCCACTCTTCGTTGCCATAATAAGCTGCTGTATCAATATGACGATACCCTGCTTCAAAAGCCCACTTGATAGCTTCCATGAATTCGGATTTTTCTTTCATTTTGTAGACACCTAATCCAAATTGCGGAATTTCAACACCATTATTTAATTTTACATTTGGTACATTTGTCATAATTGTTACCTCCAACATGAATCATATTATATTACGCCAAAAAACTCACTTATTTTGAATTAGTTCAGCAATTTTCTTCGTTGTATTAAAATTTCTAATCGTAATGTATTGATACTGCTCAGTACCGACAATCTTTGACCAGCGACTTCTACTGAAAGTCTTCAGTGGTGCCGTCCAAAAAATGAAGTTCTTGAAGTAATCAACCTGCTCAAATTCAGGTTTTCCTTTGCCAATTTCTGCAATCATTTTCTCACCAGTATAAGGAGCAATGACAAAAATGAGATTATTCTTATCTTCTTTATTGACACCAAACCACTCTGGCAAATTCTCCATCATTTCCAGATAGTCATTCGCGCTGATACAGTGAGCTAAAACATCACAATCAAATTCTTGTAGGATTACATCGTGAACTAACTGTTGAATTTCTTTTTCTGGGTAAGTAGATTCTAAAATAATATTTCCGGTATTTAGATACGTTGAAACATTTTCAAACTTGGTTGCAAGGACTTCTTTCAACTCTGCCATTGGCACTTTGTTCTTACCACCAACATTGATTCCTCGCAATAATACGATATATTTTGTCATCATTTCTTTCCTTGACGATACAAATTAATCGTCTTATATCCTTGCTTTAAAATATCTGTCATTTCTTCAAGATGTTTTTGTTGAGTTGTCTCAGTCTTTGCACTATACACATATCTTGCCCAATCTTTTTGATATCCTGGAGTTAATTCATCAAACAACTTTCGAGTCTTATCATCAAGTTGTTTCATTAATTCAGGAATAAACTTCTTGTAGTCATCCACTCGTCCATCTTTTTTGTATACTTCATGTTTTGCGGTTTTTTTCAAAGCCACTAAAGTGAAGTTATCATCGTATTTCACCATTCGGTTGAATTTGAGAAGACTTCCTTTAGGGTATCCAGCGTCATCCACTTCCAGCATTGGAAAAATTTCATCACGATGTACGTACGAATCATATAGTTTGTTACCTTTTTTGGCGTAGGCAAATGCTAGCAATCCACCTTCCTTAATTAAATCTTCCGTCTGCTCGAAATAGTCTTTCATTTCACCAATATTTTTTACAAAAATGATCATTAATTCCGTTAATTCAAGTTGATCGATTTTTGCCTTCAAATCTTTTACTAAAGAATCATTAATTGAATTAATGACAATTGGATTTTGATATTTTTCTAGTTTTAATTTCTCAACTACTGTCTTTTCAGCCATGGGTTTTCCCTAAAAATTTTTCTTTCATTATAGCATGTGGCTGGCAATCTTCTAAAATGTAATAACCATCTCTGTCCAAATAAAAAAGAGCAACTTCTCCCGAAGCCACTCTTCTTTTTTTATTCTATTCGAAGACAAATTGATTATTATACAATTCAGCATAAAAGCCATTTTCTTTCATTAATTCTTCGTGGTTTCCTTCTTCGATGATTTCACCATACTTAAGCACAATAATACGATCTGCATTTAAGATAGTTTTCAATCGATGGGCAATAACAAAACTTGTTCGTCCTTTAATCACGTTATTCATTGCTTTTTGAATTCTTGCTTCCGTAACTGTATCAACGTTACTTGTTGCTTCATCAAGAATTAACAATGATGGGTCAGTCAAAATAGTTCTGGCAATACTAATCAATTGTTTTTGACCAGTACTGAAAATATTGTTTTCTTCACTTACCTTAGTGTCATAGCCCTTTTCCAAGGTTTCTACAAAGCTATGGATATGTGCTTGCTTAGCAGCTGCAATGACTTCTTCATCTGTTGCATCTGGCTTACCAAAAGCAATATTTTCACGAATTGTACCACTGAACAGAACTGATTCTTGTAGAACAATTCCGACATGTGATCTTAATGACCCTAAATCAAGGTCACGAATATCAACATCATCGAACTTCACTGAACCTTTATTTACATCATAGAAACGATTCATTAGGTTCATAACAGTTGTTTTTCCTGATCCAGTAGGACCAACCAGAGCAATCATTTGTCCTTTATCAACTTGGATATTAACATCCTTTAAGATTGGTTTGTCAGGTAAATATTGGAAGTCAACATTCTCCAACTTAATATCTTTTTCAACACCATCTATTTGAATTCCGTTAGGAGGATTTACCTCTTCGGTTTCATCAAGCATTTCATCAACACGTCTAGCACCGGTGATAGCTAGCTGAATCATACTGTATGAAGATGCAAGTTGAGCAATTTGATTATAGAACTGCTGTGAATATTGAACGAAAGTTACCACTAATCCTAGCGCAACTGTCTTATCAATATCACCATGAACTGCCAAATAACTACCAAAGAAAATAACAATCGCCGTATTCACTAAGGACATCCCTTGCATAACTGGGAAAATCATTCCTGAGTAAATTTGACCTTTCAAGGTTGCTTTACGAACCTGTTCATTATGAACCTTGAAACCTTCGACTGTTTCTTCTTGTAGAGAATTAGTGATAATTATTTTTTGACCAGTGATTCTTTCATTGATATAACCGTTAAGCTTACCAACTTCATCTTGCTGAATATCAACATACTTACGAGCTTTGACAATAATGAAAGCTGCCAAGATGATTGACACTGGTACACTCGCAATCGTCACCCATGCTAGTTGTGCATTCTTATCGAACATCATAATCAATAACCCAATTAAAAGAGCAATTCCGGTCATTAATTGTGATAGAACTTGGTTCATCGCATTATAGATGTTATCCAAATCAGATGTAAATCTACTTAAGATATCACCGTCAGACTTGCGATCAAAGAATGCTACGGTCAATTTTTGAAGTTTTGAGAACAATCCAGTTCTCATCTCATTAGTTGACTTAGCGATTGAGATAGATAGAACAATTGATTGAATAAAGTTTGCTAACGCATTAAATACGTAGTAAAGAAGTAGTGACCAAATCACACCGATAAATAAGTCCCAGGCGTGATCTGCTCCTGGCGCATGAGTCATTTTGATTCCTGCATAACTCACCAACTTGTTCAAAGCATCACCAATAAATACTGGTGCTTGAACTTGTAAGTACACAGCAATAACTGTCATCACAAGTGCGACAAGGAAAGATAACTTATATTGTTTTAAATAACGATAGAAAAATTTCATCGAGTCTCTAAATTCATGCATTATTTATCTCTCCTTCCTTTTTGAGTTTCAAAGATTTCTGAGTAAATATCATTACCTTCGACTAACTCTTTATGAGTACCAACACCAACTAATTCACCATCATTCATAACCAAAATCTTGTCAGCATTTACCACTGAGGAAATTTTTTCAGCAATGATGAACTTAGTAGTTCCAGTCATCTTATCAAGAGCTTCTTTAACTAGTTTTTCGGATTTAGCATCCAAAGCACTAGTTGAATCGTCTAATATCAATACCTTAGGAGTTCCAATAACACCACGGGCAATTGATAGACGTTGTTTTTGTCCACCAGAGAAGTTAGCACTACGCTCTTCAACGATGTCATCATATTTTTCTGGTCTTTCTTCGATAAATTCTTCAGCTTGAGAAATCTTAGCAGCACGTTGCATATCTTCCACGGTTGCATCAGATTTTCCTTGCTTCAAATTATCAGCAATTGTTCCAGAGAACAAAATAGCTTTTTGTAGAACCATGGCAACAGATGAATGAAGATTATGTTCATTTAGTTGCTTAACATCTTTACCACCAATCTTGATTGAACCTTTTTGAGGATCAAACAATCTTGGAATTAATTGGGCTAGAGTTGATTTACCAGAACCAGTTGCGCCAACAATTCCGACCATTTCACCAGGCTCAACTGAGAATGAAATATTCTTAAGTGTATCTTGGTCTTCACCAAAATATCTGAAACTGACATTATCGAATTCAACTGATCCATCTAAATCATAGTCAGGAGCATCGACAAAAGTAATATCAGGTTGTGTGTTCATAATTTCATTGATACGTTTGATCGAGATAGCAGCACGTGAAGCTCCCATCATCATCATTCCACCCATGATGATAGACATCATGATTTGCATCAAGTAGTTCATAAATGAAGCAATAGCAGCAACTGCTTGTGGATCACTATCAACTAAATTACCAACAAAGTAAATTGAAGCTACAACTGCTAAGTTAGCTACCAACATAAATGCTGGAATCATGATTGAGAATAAAATTCCAACTGAAGCTGTATGTTTTTCTAGTTCATCACTAGTTTCTTTAAATTTCTTATCTTGATTTTCTTCTTGCACGAAAGACTTAACAATTCGAACACCCATTAAGTTTTCTTTAGCAAGATTATTGGTGCGATCAATTAATCGTTGAATGGCCCCAAAATGTTTTCCCATTCTTCCAAATGATAGGAAAGTAATCACAAAAACCAAAATAACTAAGACAACGATAATCCACCAAAGACTAGGAATCGAGTTCATGGCTAAGACAAAACTTCCTATAAATAAGAAAGGAATTCTAATGATAGTTTGTAGAACCATCATTATTAAGTTTTGAACTTGGTTCATATCGTTAGTTAGACGAACAGCTAAATTACCAGCAGAGAATTTTTCGATATTTCCAAATGAGAATGTTTGAATTTTCTTAAAAGCAGTCTCACGAATATCAGCAATCATTCCTTGAGCTGTACTTGCGGAAGCTATTGTATTAATAACTCCTGCTATTAGTCCAATCGTAGCAATTACTAGAAGATAAATTCCATAATGATTAACATCATTTTGGTCTTCCTTCATGATTGCCTCCAAAATATTCTGTAGTAATTTAGGTTGCCATAAAGTAGCAACGACAGAACAAGCTGTTGCAATAATAGATACTAATAAAATACCTATGTATGGTTTGACATGTTGCTTTAATAAAGACACCAAATCAACTCTCTTTCCTATAGATTTGACACTTTGTATCAGAGTTACTATTCTAATACCGCATATCACATTTATCAACACATATTTTCAATAAAACAGAATTATTTCGTGATAATTGAAATTATGTAATAACAATATGAATAGCATTTTATAATTATATACTGTGTGTGTCAAGGTAATATGTGTGAAAAATGAAAAAATTATCAATAAATTCAACCATTAATATTTATGAAAAATGCTATACTATAGCTAGTGTACATATAAGTAGAGGAGACACCATGAAACTTTCTGTAATTGTTCCTTGTTATAACGAGGAACCAACAATTCCCATCTTTTATGAAGAATTACAAAAAATTCAAACTCAAATTAAATATCAATTAGAATATATTTTTGTTAACGATGGTTCAAAAGATAAAACCCTAGCTGAACTACGTAAGCTCGCTAGTGAACATGACAATGTTCGCTACATTTCCTTTTCGAGAAACTTTGGCAAAGAATCTGCACTCTATGCTGGATTACAAGCCTCAACTGGTGAACTAGTGACAGTTATGGATGTCGACTTACAAGACCCACCAGAGTTAATTCCCGAAATGATTGACTTAATTGAAAACGATGACTACGATTGTGTAGCAACTCGCCGTGAAAATCGCGACGGTGAACCTATTATCCGTAGTTTCTTCGCTAGAAAGTTCTATCAAATAATTAACAAGATATCTGATACAAAAATGGTCAATGGTGCTCGTGATTACCGTTTAATGACTCGCCAAATGGTTGACTCAATTCTTGAATTGTCCGAAACAAATCGTTTTTCTAAAGGATTATTCAGTTGGGTAGGTTTCAAGACAAAATTTATTTCATTTACTAATCGTGAACGCGTTGCCGGCGAAACATCTTGGTCTTTTTGGAAACTCTTAAAATACGCTATTAATGGTATTTCTGATTTTTCAAGTGCTCCATTACATCTCGCTACTTGGAGTGGTGGTTTATTTTCAACTTTAGCCGGTATTGGAATTATTTGGATTATTATTCGAAAAATTCTCTCACCGGAAATTGCTATTAGTGGTTGGTCATCAATCATCGCCTTGATTCTTTTCATTGGTGGAATTCAATTACTCTGCTTAGGAATTTTAGGCGAGTATATTGGTAAAATTTTTAACGAAACTAAAAACCGTCCCATCTATATTGTTAAAGAAACAGAAAAAAGCAATCCTGAAAAATAGGATTGCTTTTTTTAAATGATAAATGATAGCCCGATAACTGCTAAACCTAGAAGAAAGATAATCATTCCGGTAGCTCGTAATTTAGTTTTATTCTGGTTTTGTTTAATCAATGCTTCAACAATGTCGCCTCTTAGTTTAAAACTGACCAGGTAACCGACGAAGCTGACACTGATTCCAAATAAGATTAATGCATTTTTTTCTTGTTCAATATTTTGTGAGTAGCCTAAAATTCCAATTAAAATAAGTTCTAAAATTAAAATTGAAAAAATAGCTGACTTACTTATCCATTTCACTCTTTATTTCCCTACTTCCACCAAAATGTTGTGATATCTTTTTTATTCTCTATATTCCAATCAATCATTTTTGCCAATAAATCGTAATTAACTTCTGTATCGAATGGAATTTTGAACAGCTTGATTCCACTTTCATAGCCACTAACTTTGATTTCATCACGGAATGAATCAATTGCTTTTTCTGTTGCCACAGAAAAATGATTCTTGGCCACACTAAATCCAATTATGAATGTCTCATGATCGGTAAACATTGGTTGTTTCCAAGCGACTCTGGTTTCAAGTTGTGGATACTTTTCTAACACCCATTCAAGAACTTTTGCCAACTGTTGGGCATGATCTTGGTTATCAAGTTTTAATAAATACTCATCAAAATTATTCATGAATTCACCCCTTATTTGGACTATTATACCGTTTCTCACTTGTACAAACTAGCAATATCAACTATATTAAGTCTCATAAGTATTTTAACCTGAAACCAATTTGAACAGGCGGTCTAACTTGTCCTACATAACCCAAAAGAAAATCGCAAACTCATGTAAAAACTTAATAGTGACAACTTCTGTTGATGATGTTAATGTGACCGAAATTATGAAGAACATTCATATGCGCCGACAGACTTTCTATAATTTCTTCCTAGACAAATATGATGCCATTGTCTGGATTTATAATGATGAATTAACTGAAATTATTGATGACAACTTAGATTATGAAAAATGGCAAAACATTATGAAGTTGTTATGTAAGTATTTTTTTAATAACAGACTTTTCTTTCAAAAAGTTTTACACCACACCACTCAAGTTGACTTGGCGCATAAGACAATCGAAAAACATTTCCAAAATTTAGTTCAATTAATTTTTAATGATAAAAATTGCCAGCTGGATTCCGAAAGATTAACCTTCAATATCGAATTTCTCGCTGATTCATTGTTAGTTCAGCTGGATTCTTGGATATCTACTGATAATCCTCGCTCAGTTGAAAAAGAAGTAATATTACTAACTTCTTTCTTAGAAGACACAGTTGCTGGATTTAAAATCAATCATAAATAGCTATTTCCAAGCAAAGCCACCACATTCTTGGGTCAAATATTCAATCCATTTCTTATCCTTGATTTTTAACAATGTAATTGAAACACCAGCCATATTATAGGAACTTAAATAACAACCTGATTTCACTAAAATCGGGTTGATTTTTTTTAGTTTGAGCAATTTTACAACGTCATTGGTGAAGATTAGATTCTCCATCATCGTCAGATTACCAAGATTATTTACTAAAATCATCATATCTTCATCTTCTGAGGGTTCACTGATTTGAAATAGTTTGTTTACTAACTCTCTACCTAATAACTCAGAAGATATGAACTCTTCGCGTCTATAACCTGTCTCACCATGAATCCCTACACCATAAAAGATTTGATTTTCTTCTAAATCAAAAGACGGTTTGTTCTCGGCTGGCAATTCTACTCCAGTCATTGCAACCCCAAGTGTATATAAATTGTCATTAATGATTCTGCCTAATTCTAATAATTTATCCGCATCTAATCCTTGGCCTGCAGCTGCACCTAAAATTTTGTGAATTAGTACCGTTCCAGCAACACCACGTTTTCTAATATCTTTTGTTTGCGGATCAACAGAAGCATCATCATCAATAATAAGTATCTGGACATTGTATCCTGCGGTTTTTAATTGTTTAGCTGCTAATTTAAACTGAGTAATATCTACTTCGAAATTTTTTACAATAAAAATAATGGCTTTCTTTTTATCAAAAAGTTCAGTGGTTCCTACAATTTGTTCAGCAACTGGTGGAACGAAGGGTTCACCAACAATTGCCGCATCCAAGAGATTCTCACCGACATATCCAATATCTAAAGGCTCATGTCCACTACCACCCCCGGAAATCAACACAACCTTTCGCTGATTATCATATATAACACTATTGAACTCCATCGAAACAGTTAATTCAGGATGAACTTCATTGAGTCCTAAAAGCATTTCTTTAACAACATTTTCTGACTCATTAATTAGTTTCTTCAATTGCAAAACCTCAGTATTTCGTTTTTCCTAATTTTATCAAAAAAAGCATCCAAACAGTAGGATGCTTTTTCATTAAGGGATTAAGTTATATAAACCTGCTCCTAATATTCCTCCAACAATTGGTCCAAATACTGGAACCCAACTGTATGCCCAATCAGATTGGCCTTTATTAGCAATAGGTAAAATTTGATGAATTAATCTTGGTCCTAAATCTCTAGCAGGGTTGATAGCATAACCAGTTTCTCCACCTAGTGAGAAACCAATTGCTGTAATCAATACACCGACTGCCATCGGATTAAGTCCATCAGTAAATTGGCCTCTGGTAAATGCTAGTAAGCCAAATACTAAAACAAATGTACCAATTGCTTCAGCAACAAAGTTAGCACCATAACTTCTAATTGCTGGACCTGTTGCAAATGAACCCAGAATTGCACCCTGATCTTCTGTTTCTTTCCAGTGAGGTAGGTATTGTAACCAAACCAAAATTGCTCCGACCATGGCTCCTAATGTTTGCGCAATGATATATGGAACTACATAGGCCCATTCAATATTCCCAGCTATTGCCATCCCAATTGTGACTGCGGGATTCAAGTGTGCAGGACTTAGAAAGGCTGATGCATAAACACCAATTACTACTGCAAGTCCCCATCCTAAAGCGATTGCAATCCATCCTGCGCCTTCAGCTTTAGATTTCTTCAAACTAACTGCGGCAACTACACCGTCACCAAGTAATACCAAAATCATGGTACCAATAAATTCACCTAACAATTGCAAAAACAAACTATCATTCATAATAAATTCTCCGTCATTCTATTTAATAATAAGTGGTTCTAATTCTTTTTTGATTTGTTCAATTGGCACATTTACTTGCAATAAAGCGGCTGCAGAATATGCGCTTTCTATAAACGCTGTGTTAAAAATATGCAGTTTCTTATCAGATAATTCTTCAGCCAATTCAAGATTCATTTTTGAACTACCTAAGTCGTAAAAGACTAGTAGTTCTTCACCTTCATTGTTTTCAATGGCTGCACTGATTTTTTCGATACTGGTTCCTACATCATTATCTTCAGTACCACCAGCAGTTGTAATTGGGACATCTTTTGCTACTTGTTCAATTAATCTATTCACACCAAATACCACTTCCGAAACATGTGATACTAATAAAATTCCGTACTTCGTCATTATTTATTCCTCAACTTATTTAGTAACTTCAATTAATGTTTTGAATAACATTCCTGATGATGCTGCGCCCGGATCAATGTGTCCAATTGATCTTTCACCCAGATATGATGAACGTCCTTTTTTTCCTTGCATATCTTTAGTTGATTCCACAAAACTGTCGACTTTTTCAGCAGTTAGTTGCCCATTTTTTAAGACTTCTGAAGTAGGAATCCAAACATCAAGCATTGTTTTATCAGCGGCACTTGCACCACCACGTTTAGCAATTCCAGCAGTACCAGCGGCAATTAATTCTGCTAAATCTTCACTATTTTGAGCAGCTTTTGCCATCTCGAGAAAGGCAGTTCCATAAAGTGGTCCCGATGCTCCACCAACTTTTGTCATCAAAGCCATGGCAATGACTTTGAAACTGTCAGCTATTTCAGTTGGATTCTTTTCTTCCAAATTTTCAATAACAGCAATCATTCCACGGTCCATGTTGTTCCCGTGATCACCATCACCGATTGCATCGTCTAGGTCACTTAAATATTCTTTGTTAGTTGCTATTTCTTTAGCAAAAAGTTGCATCCATTTTTGAATTTGTTTACTATCTAACATTTGTGTCACCCCATCCAATTGTATTAGCCGAATCATTCAATTCCTTCAACCATTCATCATCTGTCAACTCTAATAATGTCAAGGAAACTCCAGCCATCTCAAGTGAAGTTACATATGAACCAACTTTTGTGAAAAGAACATTTGCTTTCTTTTCTTCTAGTTTATTCAAAACATCATTCATGAAGACATATTGTTCCATCAACGGTGTTGCACCTAAACCATTAGTCAAAACGGCAAATTTTTTACCTGATAATCCATCATATGAAGCATCTAATTTAGTAATTAATTCCTCGACTAATTTTTTAGATTCAACTAGTTTTTCGCGTTTATATCCTGGTTCTCCATGAATACCAACACCATATTCAATTTCGTCATCAGCAATTTCAAAACCTGGTTTTCCAACTTCAGGTACAGTTGCAGGTTTTAGAGCCACCCCGATAGTTTTTGTCTGTTCAATTACTTTTTTACCAAGAGTAGCTAAGTCTTCTAATGACATACCATTTTCAGCAGCTGATCCAATGATCTTTTCAACAAGAATTGTTCCAGCTACACCACGTTTCCCTTGTGTATAGGTACTATCTTCAACTGCAATATCATCATCAACAATAACTTGTTCAACCTTAATATCTTCCATTTCAGCCATATCTTTGGCAATGTCAAAGTTCATCACATCACCAGAATAATTCTTAACAATTAAAAGCACTCCCATTCCTTGGTCGCTTTCCTTAATTGCTGCTAAAACTTCATCAGGAGTTGGAGAAGTGAACACTTGTCCACAAACTGCCGCATCAAGCATACCTTTACCAACGAAACCAGCATGCAATGGTTCATGTCCACTACCACCACCAGATACAATTCCTACTTTTTTCTTTTTGTCGCCGTCATTTCTAGCTACAACGTACGTTCCTTCAATTTGTTTCAAGTAGTTTGGATATGAGCGAACAAGCCCATTGACCATTTCTGGAATAATATCACTCGGATTGTTAATAATTTTTTTCATAGTTTTGATGTCCTTTCGTATTTGTTGTCTTTATTGTAAATTGTAAGCGCTTTATTTGAAAGGGACAGAACTCGGATTCTGTCCCCTTATTTATTAATTGATTTGCCAGTGTCCAAAATCAGATTCTTTGCTTGTACAAACTAACAATATCAACTATATTCAAACTATAAACTTTAGGAGAAAATTTATGGATGCAAATAAAGAAGCTCTACTAATTATTGATTACACCAATGATTTCGTTGCCGATGATGGTGCTTTGACTTGTGGCAAGCCCGGTCAAGAAATTGAAGATTACATTGTTAATCTGGCTGACAATATGAAAGAAAATGCGTTTATTTACTTACCTACAGATATTCATGTCAAAGATGATCCTTTCCATCCTGAAACCAAATTATTCCCAATTCATAATCAAGAAAACACTTGGGGTCGTGAACTCTATGGTAAGTTAGCTCCTTGGTACCAAGCTAACAAATCCAATACCGTTCAATTGATGGATAAGACTCGTTACAGTTCATTTGCTGGTACTAATCTTGATATTTTATTAAGAGAACGTCATGTTGATACGGTGCATTTAGTCGGAGTTTGTTCTGATATTTGTGTGTTGCATACTGCAGTTGATGCTTACAATCTTGGTTACAAGATTGTAATTCATGAAAAAGGAATTGCTACCTTTACTGATAACGGTCAAGAATGGTCGCTCAATCATTTCAAAAACTCATTAGGAGCCACAATAAAAGAGTAAGCAGATTGCTTACTCTTTTTTATCTCTATGACATTGTCCAGCCACCATCAACTGGCAAGGCAACTCCGGTAACGTAACTAGCCATATCACTAGCTAGATATAATGCTGCTTTAGCAACATCATCTGGTTGAGCAAATTTTTTCAATGGAATTGGTGCTAAGAATCCATTTCTCATATTGTCATCTTCTAGTACTTCTTTAGTAAGTCCTGTTTCACCAGTACCTGGACAGATTGCGTTGGCTCTAATGCCATCTTTGGCGTAATCAACGGCAACAGCTTTGGTGAGTGAAATTACACCACCTTTTGAGGCCCCATAGGCTACAGCTTGAGGGAATCCAATGATTCCACCAGCAGAAGCAGTGTTGAGAATTACCCCTTTGGTTTTCTTTAAATGGGGAAGTGCATATTTTGTACCTAAGAAAACCGACTTCAAATCAATATTGATGACTTTGTCCCATTGTTCTTCGGTAACTTCTTCAGCAGTTCCGGGGATGAAAATTCCAGCATTATTGAAGATAATATCTAGTTTTCCAAATTTTGTTACAGCTTCATTTACAAAACCTTCTACATCTTTAGCACTAGAAACATCGGCTTTTATAGCAATGGCTTCTCCACCTTGATCATTAATTTCTTTAACAACCGCTTGGAGCTTGTCTAGATCATAATCTACGGCAACAACTTTTGCCCCGTGTTGAGCAAACAACTTACTGGTGGCTTCACCAAAACCTGAAGCAGCACCCGTAACAATAGCAACTTTATTCTTCAAATGCATTCAAAAACCCTCCCTTGTGTATTAGTTCACAAAAAAATTATACATCAAGTATTCATTAAATACACTTGAATTAGCTTCTACCTACAAAAAAAGCAAACCCTAAGGTTTGCTTTTTAGATATAGTTTTTGGTTATCGAATTTTTAGCATTCTTAATTCCAGAAACTTGTCCTTCATAAACAATTTGACCACCATGTGAGCCACCATCTGGACCGATATCAATAATCCAATCGGCTGAACGCATAACGTCGGTATTGTGCTCAATAACGATAACTGTATTTTTCTTAGCTACTAAGTCATTGATAATTCGAATGATATTCTCAACATCTGAGGTATGTAAGCCGGTTGTTGGCTCATCGAGAATATAGATATTACCTTTTTTATTCAATTCGTTAGCTATCTTCAAACGTTGTCCTTCACCACCTGACAATGTATCTAATGATTGTCCCAGTGATAGATATCCTAAACCTACATTCAATAAATTGTCTAAATTAGTATTAATCTTTTTGTCATCAAAGAATTCTCTAGCTTGTTCAACTGATAAGCTCATCACTTCGACAATGTTTTTTCCATTTAATTGATATCCCAGAACTTCTTTAGCATATCGTGAGCCACGACAAGTTGGGCATTCAATTTCGGCATTATCCATAAATGATAGATTCAACTCAATGACACCTTTTCCATTACATTCTGGACAAGCCCCCTTGGAATTGTAACTGAATAAGCTATCTTTAACGTCGTTTGCTTGAGCAAATAGTTTACGAATTTGGTTCATAATCCCTGTGTAGGTAGCTGAATTAGAACGACTGTTAGCATGCAAAGCGTTTTGGGAAATTTCAATTGCTTCTGGGCGTTCACTAGCAAACACTTGATCAACTAGCGTACTTTTCCCAGATCCAGCAACTCCGGTAACCACCGTAAATAGTCCCTCAGGAACTTTCAATTGAACGTTTTGTAAATTGTGTAAAGAACTAACTTTACTCTCAATAAAGTTCTCAGCAGTTCTTGGGTTATCATTCATTGGCAATTGTGACTGCAAGTAGTTACCAGTCAATGTGTCTGAAGTTAGTAAACCTTGATAGTCACCGGTGTACATAATTTCGCCACCATGAGCTCCAGCTTTGGGACCAACATCAATCACATAATCGGCAATTTTAATAACATCTGGATCATGTTCAACTACGATTACCGTATTGCCTTTATCACGTAACTTCAATAGTAGGTCGTTTAAGCGGTAAACATCCCTTGGATGTAATCCGGTACTTGGTTCATCAAGAATATAGGTCAAGTCTGTCAAACTGTTAGACAGATACTTAACTGTCTTAACACGTTGAGATTCCCCACCTGATAAGGATGTCGTCTCTCGGGTTAAACTCAGATAATCTAATCCAATGCCAATTAAATCATTCACACGTTTTTGAATATCAGCGATAATTGGTTTCATTGCTTCATCTTTAAAATCATCTAAGGTCGCAACTAATTCATCTAGTTGCATGTCAGTCAAATCAAAGATATTAAAACCATTAATCTTTGAATTCAAAACTTCTTGATTGAATCTTTTACCTTCACAAACATCACATTCAGTCATTATTGCAAACTTATCAATATTTTTTTGATTTGAAGATGTGGTTTCTTTTCCAGAATTAACATTAATTCGTAGAAATAAATCCTCGACTCCTTCAAAAACAAATTCACGATTTAACTTATTATCATCACTTTTGGGAATTGTAACTCCTCCATGAAGCAATAATTTCATTTCAGAATCAGAAAAATCCTTAATCGGTTTTTCAATATCAAATAATCGTGAACTAGTAAGCATCGTCATATAATAGGAATTAGCGCCATATCCCGGTAATTGAATTCCACCTTCAGAAATTGATTTATCATAATCAAAGGCTGATTCACGATTCAAAACATAACTACGGCCAATTCCTTGGCACTTGAGACACATTCCCACAGGATCGTTGAAAGAGAATGCATTGGCGGCATCACCATATCTAGGCTCACCAAATCGGGAAAATAAAACTCTAAAAAGTGGATTAATATCACTGATAGTTCCTAAAGTAGAACGAGCGTTTCCACCAAGTTGCTTCTGATCAATTGTAATTACCGTTGATAAATTCTTGATATCATAAACATCTGGACGTTTATAATGAGGTAAAAACATTCTCGCAAAACTACTATATGTACTATTAAGTTGTCTACCAGCTTCTTGAGCAATGGTGTCAAAAACAATTGATGACTTTCCTGAGCCAGATACTCCGGTAAATACCACTAACTTGTGTTTAGGAATATTCAAACTGACATTCTTCAAATTGTTCTCATTATCATTGATTATCTCTATAAATTGACTTGTCATAGCTTTCCTTCCCAATTCATATTTTTGCGGCGCGAATTATTATTATAAGAAATTATTAGTCAAAAAACAAGCAAAATTTTATGTATAAAAACACTATAATATCAGTCATTTATCCACATAAACTTGTGAGCATATTTCGTGCAATTTTTTCAATTTGGACTTAGAATATAGTTGTAAATAAGAGAGACAAGAAAGGGAGGTGATTCCGATGGGCTCCGAAATCGAAATCACAGAAAATAGTAACTCCAGTCATAATTTCTCTAGAAAAAACCGCTGAAATCACAGCGAACAAGAAAAACAGAATATCATCTTATAACTGGACTTACTAGTTACAATTGAATAAGTACCATCGAACAACCGTAAATTTTAGTCGGTTGTTTTTCTTTTGGCAAAATAAAAAAGACTAGCAATCAGCTAATCTTTATTCACCCGTAATTGTTTTAACAACTGTTTGAATTCCTTCAACTAATTGAGAGTCTTCATCCACACCTGTTGTGGCAAATTTTTCTGCCCACCATTGTTTTCTAATCTCACGAATTTTAGGAGCGACTTTCTTTCCTTCGGCTCCTAAAGTTAACTTCACAGTTCGACCAGATCCGGATTCTTTTTGGATATAATCCATGTCTTGCATTTTATTAATCTCACGAGTAGCTAAGGCTTTATCAATCACTAACCCATCACAAATTTCCTTTTGAATAATTCCTGGATTATCGTCCACCATTAATAAGATGCACGAAGCCGTTGGATTCAAATGATACTTCTGATATTTAACGTTCATATCTTTATAAAATTTCCGGTGTAATACGGAAATATTCTGGGCTAATTTACCTAAGTCATTCATCATCGATTAATCTCCTAATATACTTATTATAATATATTTTTATTGTTGACAAATCAACTAAACCGGTTATGATATTAGTAAGTTGATAAATCAACATAGCTAAGGAGAATTTCTATGGAAAATAAAAAAACTGGTGCTCAAGCACTTGTAGAAACCATGGTTAATCATGGAATTGAATATGTTTTTGGTTTACCTGGTGCCAAAATCGACCGTTTATTTGATGTTATTGAACATCAAAACATCAAAAACGCTCCTAAATTAATCGTCACTCGTCATGAACAAAATGCTGCTTTCATGGCTGGAGCAATTGGTAGAATCACTGGCAAACCCGGTGTCGTTGCTGTAACTTCAGGTCCTGGTGTAGCTAATTTAGCTACTGGTCTAGTTACTGCTACCTCTGAAGGTGATCCAATCGTGGCTATCGGTGGACAAGTTACTCGTGATGACTTAGTTCGTCGTAGTCATCAAAGTATCGCTAACCGAGAATTGTTGACCTCGGTTACTAAAATGAGTGCTGAAGTTGAAGATGGCAACAACCTTTCCGAAACTTTTGCCAATGCTTATCAAATTGCCAAAGCTCCTAAGGGTGGTGCTAGTTTTATTTCCATTCCTCAAGACGTTATGGATGGTGAAGTAACTCGCCAAAACATCACTTCTGTTCAAGATGTTGCACAAGGTGTACCTGCAAGAGAACAATTAAAGGAATTCGCTGATCGTATTAAGAACGCCGAAATGCCCGTAATTCTTGCCGGTATGCGTGCCTCTGAACCAAAAGCTACCATGGCATTACGTAAACTGTTAAAACAAATCAACATCCCAGTTGTAGAAACTTTCCAGGGTGCTGGAATTATTTCTCATGAACTAATCGATAATTTCTACGGACGTGTTGGTCTATTTAGAAATCAAACCGGTGACATTCTCCTTAAGAAGAGTGATTTAGTTATCACTATCGGTTATGACCCAATTGAATATGAAGCTCGTAATTGGAACCAAGATCGCGACGGTTCAATTATTAACTTGGACAGTATCTTGCCAGAAATCTCAACTGACTATCAACCAGATTTGATTTTACGTGGAGATTTAGCTGATACATTAGATGCCTTAGTTGAACAATTCACTGACAAGTTCAACCTAGCTCCTGAAACAACTGATTACTTAAATAAAGTTAGAGAAGACCATCAATTAAAAGATATTCCACCAGTTTCAGATGATGAAAACTTGGTTCATCCATTGTCTGTAATCCAAGCTCTTCAAGAACGTGTTACTGATGACACAACCGTTACCGTTGATGTCGGTAGTAACTATATTTGGATGGCTCGTCACTTTAAGAGTTATGAACCAAGAAAATTACTCTTCAGTAATGGTATGCAAACACTTGGTGTTGCATTGCCTTGGGCAATCTCAGCAGCTCTTCTTAACCCAGGCAAGAAAGTTATTTCTGTTTCCGGTGATGCTGGATTCATGTACTCAAGTCAAGAATTAGCAACTGCAGTTGAACATAAATTAAATATCATTCACTTAGTTTGGAACGACGGTTATTACGATATGGTTAAGTTCCAAGCCGAAGCAAAATACGGTCAAGCTGCTGGTGTTAAAGTTGGTGGAGTTGATTTCGCTAAATATGCTGAAAGTTTTGGTGCTAAAGGAATTAAAGTTTCTAAAGATTATGATATTGCCAGTGCTTTAGATGAGGCCTTTGCCACAGAAGGACCTGTTGTAATTGATATTCCAATCGATTACCGTAATAATATTGAATTAAGTAAACAGATGATTGCTGATTCATTCTATTAAAAAGAAGGTATAACGATGGAGAATACAAATACTTTGTATCAACATGGAACATTAGAATTGTTAGTTGACGGATTATTAGATGGAACCATGACCATGAAAGAATTGTTGAGTCATGGCAATACTGGAATTGGAACTGGTGAAGGTCTCGATGGCGAGCTAATCATTCTTGATGGTGTTGCTTATCAAGTTGATAGTCATGGCAAGGTTAACGTTGTAAATGACAGCTTCACAATGCCTTTTGCCACTGTACATCAAGCTGACTTCAAAGACTTCATCGACGTAAGCAACTTGTTGATGTCTGATTTTGAAAAAGAAATTGTTAATCAAGCGAATGCTAACAATACTTTCTTCGCAGTTTTAACAACTGGAACCTTCAAGAGTATTAAAACTCGTGCGGTTGCTAAATCAAAAAAACCGTATCCTACATTAGTAGAAACGGCTGAGAAACAAAGTGTCTTCGAACGTGAAAACACCACTGGAACATTATTGACCTACTATTCACCAGAATTGTTTAATGGTGTTGGCGTTAGTGGTTGTCATAGTCACTTCTTAGCTGACGACCATCAATTCGGTGGCCATGTTCTAGACTTTGAACTAGAACAAGGAAATTCTCAATTACAAATTCTTGATACTTTAATTCAACATTTACCAACTGATTCAACTGATTACATGCAACATAATTTTGACAATAGTCAGACTGCTGAAGCAATTGAAAAAGCAGAGAAATAAAAAAAGCTGAAGCTTAAGCTTCGGCTTTTTTGTTGTCTTGATTTTCAACTAAATCGTTAAAGAATGCCATTTGAGTAGCACTCATATATGGTGTGAACCATAACAAACCGATTCCTAATGTAATAAGACAGAGAATGAACCAGCCAATGAAACTCAAATGAAGAACGAATAGATCCCATTTGTGGCCATTCATTAGTTTTCTACTTTGAGTAACATAGTCCATTACACTATATTGATCAGCTGTTCCTTCTTCTTTAGCTTTCTTGTATAGATAGTAAGCTTGAGAATAGCTATATGCCTTGATGATTCCAGGGATTACAAATAGTAAACTCCATAACCAAACCCAGATTGTTTCCAAAATCATGATTAAGAAAATTTTCACGAAATCTTGCCCGTTGAAAATTTTGAAAGGTGCTTTGATTGGTGAAAATTCTAAATCTTTATTCTTCAACCAATCAATAAACTGAAAGTTAACACCGATCTCTAGTAATCCAGTTACGACGCTAACGATTAAAGAAATTATGAAAATTACAAACATTGCTTGTATTAACAAACCAGCTATAAAAGTTGTATCTTGTGGATCAATAAATGCCAAGGATGCAGTCATTCCAGTTATAACACTTTGATAAATAAAACTTACAAGATATGTGATTATCATAGGAATCAAAGACATGATAATGGCACTACCCCAATTGCCTCTGAATGTTTCTTTTACTTCTTGTTTTAATTCTGCTCTTGTTTTCATTTAAAATAGTCTCCCTCAAATCCGAACGGTACTACTTAGTAGCTTTGCTTGCAGCTTTTGTTGTTTTAGCTTTAGCTGCTGTTGATTTTGTTGTAGTCTTAGTTGTTTTAGCAGCTGCCTTTGCAGGTTTTGCTGTTCTAAAATTCAAGTAGTTAATGAAGAATACAGCTAAAATCAAGACAGTTGCAGGAATGATCAAGAAGAACATCAATACTAATGGTAATAATGAACCAATGATTGATAGGATAATTCCTAATCCTTCACCTTTACCAACTGATTTTGTTGATAAAACATAAATTGATAATACTGTGATAACAACACTTAAACACCCTAAAACTGACCAGTACATGATAGTTCCAAAGCCTGATGAATAAATGTTTAGTAATGGTTTCCAACCTGAAGTATCAGCTGCCCAGTTGCTAAATCCGAAAATATATACAATTACTTGAATAATTGCTAACCAAAAAATTCCTTTAATAAGTGATTTGTTCATTTTTTACTCTCCTGTTTTTTGCTTGGCATTAGTGAAACAATAAAGAAAAATATTGCTACTCCCCAATCAGCCAAGTCTAATAATGTACGTGCGGGAAGCAATGATGACAAGAATCCGGTCATATATGCTGGATCAGTTGTCGCCATTGAATCAAACATCCCACTAGTTATTGCCCCAATTAATGCCGGTATTACTAATAGTGGAGCAATGTATCTCACTAATAGTAGTAAACACCACCAAGGTGATAATCCGGTATCTCTAGTTCTTCTTACCAATAATGAAATCCTTGGTATGAAAGTTGCTAAGCTCCATAACGCGAGCAAGATTAAGAATATTACGACAACAATCATTATGCTCCCAAATATACTCATACTTGCATCATCTTGGCTAGTTGCTATTACAACGACTAGAGAAATAATAAATACTATCACTAAAAATGCAGTAATAATTGCATTACATAAGACAGTCCACCAATAATCAGCAACTGTCGATTTGCCTTTGAAATTTACATAGTTCTTCCAAAAATTTGCATAAGCTTTTAACATTTTTATCCTCCTTCCCCAAATATGATGTACTTTATTTTATCATATTTATCTAATGGTAAGAAGGTTTTCTGAAAATTGGTTGTCTTATTTCGTGCTATTCAGAAATTTTTTTGTCATAATAAAAGTATGAATATAAAAAATTTGACTCAAAACAAAATAATTAAAAAGATATTTGAATTAATTCTTATTATCGTTGGACTTGAACTAATTGCCATGAGTGTGACCATGTTCTTTGCACCACATTCAATTGCGGCAGGAGGCGCAACCGGTGTTTCTATTCTCTTCAATGAATTGTTTAAGATTCCACTTGCGGCAACCCTCTTCGTTTTTAACGTTATCATGCTGGTTCTTTCATATATCTTTTTGGACAAAGTCACTACTGCAAAAATCACTTTTGGAAGTGTGACACTACCAATATTGATTGCTCTTACTCCTAATATCATGGTAATTAAGAACATTCTCTTATCAGATATTATTGGAAGTATTATTTTTGGTGTAGGATTATCAATCCTTTATCGCCACGATACTCCTAGTGGTGGAACCACGGTACCACCAATGATTTTCAAAAAATACTTTCACATTCGAAACGCCAATAGTCTATTCGTAATTGATGCCATAGTTTGCCTGGGAAATATTTTTGTCTCCGGATTTGAGACTTTCTTCTTGGCAATTCTATCTGTGGGAATCTCAACAATTGTTATTAATTATATTGAAACAGGTGTAATTAAGAAACAAGTTATCTATGTAATGAGCGAAACAAAGATTGAAGAAATTAAACAAGCTTTGGCCTATGATATTGAAGCAGGTGGAACAGTCTTTAATGTCCAAGGAATGTATTCGAATGACCACAAACAAATGTTAATGATTGTTACTGAGACACAAAACTACGGACATTTTCTAAACATTATCCAAGGAATCGATCCCGATGCTTTCATTCTCGCCGACACTATGGCCGAAGTTCATAACGGCAATATATAGAGCGTGACAAGTAAAGTATAAAAAAGAGCTGAATTTAATCAGCTCTTTTTTATTGCTCAACTTCTGAGCGTGTATTATCACGCTCTTTTCTTATCATCTTATTTAATAGAACTACCACAAAAATTGCCAATACTGCAAAAACAGCACTCCCGAAACCAATTGATCTCAATCCGAATTCATGAACGGCCCAGCTTCCAGCTCCCGATCCTAGAGAAATTCCAAAGTTGAAAAAGACTGGGTTTAATGAGGAGGCTAACACCATTGATTGTGGATAAGAACGTTCCGCTACATCAAAGAAATGAATTTGAATTGATGATCCAGTCATATTAAAGGTTAGTTCCGCCGCTAAAATGACTATCATAGCTAAAACAACATTTCCTAAGGTGTAATAAAAAAGAAGGAAGAAAATGACTTGGATGCCAAATATATAAGGAATTTTCTTTAGTCCATCATGATCAGCTAACCACCCAGCTATTTGACTACTTATAATTGAAAGCACTCCGATAATCGATAGTGTCAGACTTAATTCAGTAGCACTGAATTTCAATATTCCAGTAAATACTGGTGTCAAAAATGTATTAAATAAGTTACTTGCGGCAGCGTTGAAGATTGGTAAGATAACACCGACAATAATTAATGGATCTTTTAACAAATCTAATTGCTTAAAAATACTTTCATCACCAGCTGATTGCAAGTCTTTAGGTAAGGATATTGAGGCTAAGAACAGTGTGATTAAAGATAGTCCGATAATCACCCAGAAAGAATAGTGCCAGTCGGCAATGTGAGCAATATAGGTCCCCATAGGTAATCCGGCAACGGTAGCAATACTGAAGCCAGAGAAAATCCAAGCAATCATAAAAGCTCTTTTCTTCGGCGGAGCAATCGCATTACCATAGGTTAACGAAATCGACAATAATGCCCCTGAAACAGCAGCAGTGATAATTCTTGATATTAATAGAATAGTAAAATTAGTCGACAACGCACTCATTAAGTTACCCAAGATGTAAATAATCATTAAGGTAAAAAAGGCGTTGAAATATTTATGTTTTCCTATAATGATAGAAACAAATGGTGTACAGATTGCATAGACAAAAGCAAAAATTGTCACTAACAATCCCACAACTGATAGAGGCTCATGGAAGTCTTGCGAAATATTACTAATAATTCCTGAGATTAGAAATTCACTACAACCTAATGTAAATGAAATCAACACTAGGACAATGAATCGAAATTTAAATGACTTCATGTTTACCCTCCCTTTTTCAAACTAAATAATTATAAAACAAAACATGCCCATCAGGCAATTCACTAATCTCAAAAAATCAGATATAATTCTCAAAAGGAGTAAATTTATGAAATTTGAATGGCGTAAAGAAGAAAAAGAAATCTATCTACCAAAGGGAATTCAAGTACTCGACTTGCCCGAATATAATTACATCACCATTACTGGAACAGGGAATCCAAATCAACCGGATTTTTCCGAACATATCCAAGCTCTCTATCCAATTGCTTATGGAATTCGGATGGCTTTAAAGAAAGGCCAACTAGGAAATCCGTTTGAATACACCGTCTATCCGCTGGAAGGTGTCTGGACTACAAGCGATGGTTCCAAAAATGAAACTTTAAATAAAGATGCTTTAGTTTACAAAATCATGATTCGTCAACCAGTTCTTGCTACTGAAGAATTATTTGATGAAATCAAAGAAAATGTTATTGCTAAGAAATCCAATCAATACTTCACCGATGTAAAATGGGAAAGTTATCAAGATGGCAAAGTGATTGAAGCAATGCATACTGGTCCTTTTGACACCGAAATTGAAACCTTCCAAAAAATGCATGACTTTATGGAAGAAAACAATTTAGAGCGAACAACACTCATGGGTGACTATCAACATCGAGAAATATATTTGTCTGATTTTCGTAAAGTTACTCCAGATAAACTCAAAACCGTTCTCCGATATAAACTCAAATAAAAAGAACACTCAATGTGTTCTTTTTTACTTTATATATAAGATGGTATTGCTATATGAATTAAAAAAACATCTCTTATTGAGATGTTTTAAATTTTATCTATTTAAATTCTACATATGGTAGATCTAAACTGTCGGCAACAGCTTTTTCAGTCAAGTTGCCTTGGTAAGTGTTAATTCCTGTCAACACTGTGTTGTTCTTAGCAGCTTCTTTAACTCCCAAGTTAGCAATTTGTACTGCATATGGAATTGTAGCAGCACTCAATGCTTGAGTACCTGTTCTTGGAGCTGCACCAGGAATATTAGGAACTGTATAATGTGTAACACCATACATTTCATATGTTGGTTCATCATGACTAGTAATCTTAGTTGATGTTTCAAAGATTCCACCTTGATCAATTGGAATATCAACCACAACAGATCCTGGTTCCATACTCTTAATCATTTCTTCAGTAACTAATTTTGGAGCTGCAGCACCTGGAATTAATACGGCACCAACAACTAAATCAGCTTTTTCAACTGCATCGGCAATATTTTGTGGATTTGACATTAATGTTTGTACTTTACCATCAAAGATATCTTCGATTTCAGCCAAACGTTTAGCATTGATATCAAGTAAAGTTACATTAGCACCCATACCAACAGCAATCTTAGCAGCGTTGACACCAACGACACCACCACCAATGATAACTACTTCTCCACGTTTAACACCCGGCACTCCCGATAGAATAATTCCTTTACCACCATGGTTTTGTTCTAGGAAATGAGCCCCTATTTGAACTGACATTCTACCAGCAATTTCACTCATTGGTGTTAATAATGGCAAGCTGCCATCTTTACCAACCATGGTTTCATAACCAATTCCGGTAACTTTTGCCTTAAGAAGGGCATCGGTTAAGCCCTTACCAGCAGCTAAATGTAAGTAGGTATAGATTATTAAGTCTTCTCTGAAGTAGTGATATTCTTCTGGCAATGGTTCTTTAACTTTGATTATCATTTCTGCAGACCAAGCTTCATCAGCAGAAGTAATCTTAGCTCCAGCTTTTTCATATTCGGCATCTGTGTAACCAGAACCAACACCAGCATTTGCTTCAACTAAAACAGTATGTCCAGCTTTAACTAAATTAAACACACCTGCTGGAGTACTACCGACACGTTCTTCTTCATTCTTAATTTCCTTAGGAATACCAATAATCATAACAAACTCCTCCAAACTTATTTTTGTTGAAATCGCTTACATCGTTAAGCTATCACACAATTTTTAACTTAGCAATGCATCATTAACAACTTTGTCACATACAAGTAAATTTTCGTTACTTTGTGAAAATATTATAAATTAACTATCCCAGTAATACAATTAATTACCTTTTACCCCATATTAAAATGTGAAAAAAATAATTTAATTTTTTGGTCTATATTAATATTCAACATGTCTAATCGAATACAATAGATAAATAATAAGTCCGATTGCTAACCATCCAAAATAATTAAGCCAAGCACTTATTGGTAAATTAATTAATAGGAAAATACAAATTAGTATCGAACAAATTGGAATGATTTTTCCAAAAGGAACTCTAAAAGGTCGTTTTAATTCTGGGTATCTCTTTCGAATTAAGATTACTGATAAAGAGATCAATGCGAATACACAAATTGAACCAACATTCGAAAATGTTGCCAAGTTCTTCAAGTCTAAAAATCCAGATCCCACTGCTGCAATAATCCCAATCAACCAAATTGAATGATTTGGACTACCAGTTTTTTCGTTCAATTCAGATAGTTTCTTAGGAAGAAAACCACCTCGACTCATGGCCATTGCAATATTCGAAGAGGCGTAAATAAACGCCAGAATAACTGCAAGTATCCCTAGAATTGCACCCGCAGAAATTATTTGAGCAACCATTGGCTGATGTATGGTGATTAGTACATAAGACATTGCTTCAGGGACATTCAATTTGCTATAAATAACGTCACCTGTCATCACCAAACTAACTATTACATATAAAAATGTAGAGACTAGTAAAGAGATAATAATCGCCCTTGGTAAATTCTTTTGAACATTCTTAGCTTCTTCAGCCGAAGTCGCCAAAGCATCAAATCCTAAAAACGCAAAGAACACTGTCGAAGCTCCACTAAATACACCAGTCACTCCGTAAGGAAGCATTGGTGACCATTTACCAGGTTTCACATAGAAGAAACCTACAACAATAAACAACAGAATAATAAAAATTTTTACTAAAACCAAAATATTATTAACGGTTTTACTCTCACTCATACCTCTACTGAGTAAAAGCGTAATCAATAAAACTACCACTACTGCCGGAAGATTAATCACACCCCCATTAAATGGCGACACCGTTAATGCCTTGGGGATATGAATTCCAATTTCATTCAAAAATGAAGTGAAGTATCCAGTCCAACCCGTAGCAACCGTTGATGTTGTCGTGATGTAAACTCCCAACATTGTCCAACCAGTTAAATACGCAATTGTCTGCCCCATTGATACCCACGTATAAACATAAGCACTCCCAGAGCTTGGGATTGAAGTTGTAAGCTCCGAGTAACACAATCCAATTAAACCGCTAGCTAAAGCTGCGATCAAAAAAGAAAATATAACACCCGGTCCGGCATCTGTTGCCGCAACAATCCCCGTTAACACTAAAATTCCAGTTCCGATAATGGCCCCTATACCCATAATCGATAAATCAAACAAGCCTAAAGTTTTGGGCCGTTCATTTAAATTATGAGCTAGGCTATCGATCTTTTTCAGCTTCATAAATGAGCCTCCTTGATTTTGCCTAACTATTAAATAAACCCTGCTCTTTATAACTTGTAAGCGATTTCATAATCATTGTATATTAGTGTTTGCTCAAAAAAAACACCTTTTTTTGAGTTTGAAAACTTTGTAAATTACTTCACTTTGGCGTTTCTCTAGCCTTATAGGACTTTCATTTTTCAAATAGACTAGTTTGTGAAAAAGAAAATATAAAAAAGCGTAGTCAAAACTACGCTTTTTTGATGATTAATCTATTTCAACTGTCTCGATTACTACATCTTCTTCTGGTTTGTCCCCAGCATCTCTTGCAACACCTTCGATTTCTTGAACAACTTCCATCCCAGAGATAACTTGTCCAAAAACCGTATGACGATGGTCTAGCCATGGAGTTCCACCTTTTCGATAAGCTTCAATAATTTCTGCTGGATATCCTGCGCCCTCTAGTTGATTCAACATTGAGTCGGCAATATTTTTATTTGAAACAATAAAGAATTGGCTCCCATTAGTATTTGGTCCGGCATTGGCCATGGATAGAGCACCATTTAGATTGAACAATTGATTTGAAAATTCATCTTCAAATTCTGCTCCATAGATGCTTTCACCACCGGCACCAGTTCCGGTTGGATCGCCACCTTGAATCATAAAATCAGGAATAACACGGTGAAAAACTACGCCATCATAATAACCATTCTTTGCCAAACTAATAAAGTTCTCTGCTGTTTTAGGAACTAGTTCATCAAACAATTGTACTACGATATCGCCATGATTAGTTTTGATTGTTGCCTTACTACCTGTTGCGTTGGAAAGATCTAATTGTGGATATGTCATTTAAAAACTCCTCTGTTTTATTTCTCAAACCATTATAAACTATTTAGTCTAATTAGAATAAAAAAAGTCATGACCGTAGTCACAACTTTTAAAAATCCTCATCATCTTCAACTTCTTCTACCTCATATCGATAAATTCCGTTTATAGATGATTGAAATGATTTTTCTGCCAATTCATTCAAATTAAGATTTTCTTTGTTAATAAATGCTTCTAATAGCATTGGAATATTAACTCCCGTCAAAACTTCATTGTCAGGATATTTTTTTGTTAATTGGATGATTACATTAAAGGGTGTTCCACCTTTTAAATCTACCAAAAACATTATTCCTTCAGACAAATCGAGATTAGACAATTCGCTAACTATTCTTGTTTGCAAATCCTCTGGAGTTTCTCCAACTTCAAAATGAGTACTACCAACATTTATCTGATTTCCACAAATCATCTCCGCAGACTTAATCATTTCACTGGCAGAATTGCCATGTGTACATACAAAGATAGCAGTCATATTAGCTCGTCCCCTTCTTAGTATTCAAGTTGACGGTAATAACGTCTGATTTCCATTGGATGACGATTTAAGTTTTCGATATGAACGTCAATACGATCATTTACTGCATGGATAATAAATGGAGAGATGTTGCCACGATGTTTTTCAGAAATTCCTGGCATATCATAATCCTTTGCATCAATGACTGTATAATTAGCACAAATCTGAGGAATGAAATCTACGACACGTTGACTCAATGCACGTTGTGAATCTTCAGTTACATGGATGGTTACCGGAGTATCTCTTTCTACGATTTCAAACATTCCATGGAAAAACTCTTGAGCTTCAATTGATTTAGTTTTAAGCCAGTGTTGTTCTTCCCAGTAGCACATTGCATATGAATAAGTTGCTCCCCATTGATTTCCTGCACCTACAAAATAATGCATCTCATCTTCATGATGTTTCAAAGCAAATTTTTCAGCAAAACCGTCGGCTTTTTTATAAACTTCAACTAAATCTTTTGCAAAATTCTTATCAAGTTGTGAATAGTATTCTTCATAATCGTCATATTCACCATTAAGATTCATTAGTCGATCAGCAACCATGAAAAACTTCATTTGTTCATTTAATGGATATGAAATTGTATAATCACACATTTCAGCTAAAGGTGCGTCCGCCTTGTCAATAAATCCAAACACACGAGCACCAATTTCATTACATTTTTTTACTGCATCAACTACTTCTTGAGTACTTCCTGTAACAGAGGAAATGACAACCAATGTTTTGTCAGTCACTCGCTTATTACCTGTTGTTAAAAATACTGCTGCATTTTCATAGAATGTTTCAATTGCTGATCTTTCTTTCATGTGAACAACTGCTTGCATTGAAGAAGCATATGTTCCACCAATTCCTAGCCAACAAACATTTGAGTATCCTTCGTTGTGAACGCGATCTACAACTTCATTAATTTGTGGACGTAGCTCTAGCCCACCTTGTAAGTTATCCAATAATTTTTTTTCATCAAATTTTAGCATATTCTTATTTTCCACCTTTAAATTTTTGATTTGGTAATTTCATCGAATTCTGGAAATGCACTAGAATTCAAATTGATATTTCTTATTTGTGAAGCCTTAAATGATAATAAATGGATTGGTATGGTCATAAATAATGACGCCAATAATTCATTAACATCAATGTTAAAAACTAAGTCCAAACCATTCAATTCTGATCGGTTATTTTTATAAAGAGTAGTTACATTAGGTACATGTCCCTTTAGAAAATCCTTCAGTTTATCAGCACGTTCTTCAAGTAATCCTTGTGGTTCGATAAATACAATCTGGTCATCTTCATGCAATCCTAAATAAGGACCATGCATATACTCTTCTAGTTCTTTACCAAACGCTGTCATTCTCACAGTTTCAGTTACTTTTGTTTCACCTTCTCGGCTAACTCCATATCCAGAACCATAACCAATAAAAATTATTCTTGTCTGATAATCAATTTGTTCTAAGTATTTTTTTGCCCATTTCTCTGAGTGTTCAATTACTTTTGGCATTTGGTCGATAATTAGCTCAATTTCAGCTAAATTCTTCTCATAATCCGAACTGGTTTTAACTTTTTTGGCTATTTCTAAAGCAAGCAAATCCAGAATTAAAATTGTCGAACTATATCCCAAAGTTACATATGGCATTTCTTCAATTCCCATGCCCATATCAATCACATGTTCACTCACTTTAGCAATTGGGCTATTCAAATCACTTGTTAATGTATAAATTGTTCCCTTTTCCTGTTGGATTGTTTCAACCATATGAATAGTTGAATAACTATGTCCACCTTGAGAAATCGCAATATACAAAGTGTTTGGATTAATCCCTTTTGAGTAACTTGCACTAAAGGATGGCTCTTCTACAAATACAGGAATTTGTAATTGATTATTCATAAATGGAACTGCTGAGTAAGCAGCGTTTGAACTAGATCCCGTAGCAAAAATCACTACTGATTCATATTTGTTTAATTGATCAACGTCTTCATCCAAAACATTTTTTAATAACTGATATCTATTTTTAAAAATACTAGAATAGACATCTGGCTCAGTTTTGACGTAGTACTCCATATCTTTCATATATTTCAAACTCCTTATTTAAGAACTCCTGTATAAGCTCCAAGAATTCCAATTGCAGCAATTAAAAGCAAAATCCAATGTGCTTTTAATCCTTTTTTATCCAACCAGAAAATAATTCCTGTGAAGGCTAATGGTAAAATGCCGGGAACAATACCATCAAAGATACTTTGAATTGTTGTAGCATCGTCACCAGTTCCAATTTTCATTGGCATATTTATAGTGACCATGGTTGCAACCATTGCCCCAACAACTGCTAATCCCAGTACTGAAGCTCCATAAGTAAGCTTATCCATCAAACCAGTTTTTTGAACTTTTTCAATAAAGCTAGCACCAATATTGTATCCAACAAATAATCCATAATATCTAGCCAAAATGGCTGGAATATTGAAGACAAGCAAGAACAAAATTGGCCCTAAAATATTTCCTTGCATAGCTAATGATGTTCCGACACCTGTCGCAATAACCCTTAAAGTGCCCCAAAAGAATGAGTCACCCAAACCACTCAAAGGTCCCATCAATGCAACTTTAATATTATTAATCGAATCAGTATCAAAGTTTTCATCTAGAGCAGCTTGTTCTTCCATCGCAATTGAAATACCTAAGGGAAATGTTACTAGCCAAGGTGTTACATTATAAAATTCAAGATGTCTCTTGTAGGCATCAATTAACTTTTCTTTTTTATCTTTATAAATTCGATTCAAGGCCGGAGTAATGGCATATGAATAACCTAGGTTAGATTGTCTTTCATAGTTCCATGCCCATTCCAAAGTAAAAGATCTCCAGAAAACTTTCATTAGTTCTTTTTTTGTAAGCTTGTTAGAATTCTTCGTCTGCATAATCAATACCTCCACTCACATTGGACTCAGTAGCAACTTCTTGTTTATCACCTTTAGATTTATCTCCATGAAATGATGAATAACCTGTTAAAACTAGAGCTAAACAAGCACCAAAGATTGCAACACCCGTTACAGGAACTTTCATATAAACGGCTAAAGCAAATCCTAAAATAAAGAAAACAACATTATTCTTGTTAATCATAATCTTAAGAAGTAATGCAAAACCATATGCTGGTAGTAGTCCAGTGGCAATACCTAACCCATCAATTACGAATTGAGGAATAGCAGCAAGAACTTGTTTAATAACAGGACTTCCTACAATAAACGAAATGAAGACCACTGTTGCAATTGGAAGGTTGACTGAGAAAAATCCACCTAGCAATTGCATTCGATCCATTCCTTTAGAATTACCTTCTTCAGCATATTTATCTGCTTTATGTACAAAGTTAGGTAATACGAAAATAAAGAACAAATTCTTAACAACTAGTACTAATGAAGCGATTGGAATTCCTAAAGTTAAAGCTACGGCAGTACTCTTGCCAGCTCCAATAGCAAATGCTGTTCCTAAAATACTTCCAGAAATAATTTCCGGTGGAATTGAAGCTCCAATTGAGAACGACCCAATAAAGGCCAATTCAAGTGTTGCTCCCATAATAATTCCAGACTTAATATCTCCCATTATTAGACCGGCAATCGTACAAGTAACTAATGGACGAGATAACATTGATGATCCGAATAAATACTCGGCGTTTGCAAGACTTGCTGTTAACGCAAGTAACAACGCTGTAATATAAACATTCATAATTACTCTCCTTATTTACAACTATTTAAACGTTTCTTTCTTTTCATTTGGAACTTGTTGAATGAAAACATCAATTCCTGATTCTTGCAATTGATGTAGTTGGCTTACTTCAGCCTCTGTTAAATTAACCGCTTTTGAATAACTAGAAGTACCTTCTCTTTGTTTGGTACCGCCTAAGTTCAAACTATCAATTGCTTTAGTTTCATTGATTAGTTTGGCCGCATCCTCAACTGACTCAACAACAACCAACATATTATATTTATCAGTTACTCCTGAGTTGATAGCTTCAACACTTTCCGCAACTGACTTCATAACCAACTTAGCATTATCGGGTTTAGCCATTCGAATGGCCGATTTTCTAAATTCATCTGTGGCTACACTATCATTCGCTACTAAAATTGTATTAACATCTAAGCCATTAAACCAAGATACAGCTACCTGACCGTGCAACAATCTGTGATCTACTCTCAAAAATTTAATCATTGTTACTCTCCTAACTAAAGTCTATTTTAAATCCTGTTGATAGAGCATCTTCATATCTTCTAACAACAGCTATCGGTTTTCCGTCTTTGGAAAAATACGTACTGGATAATTTAAAAATAGGTGCATCTACTTGGACACTTAAATGTTTTGATAAATCATCAGTAGCATTCATAATCTTTAACGTTTGCACAACACTGAATAACTTAGGTGTTGATGAATTAATAAGTTCTAGTGTGGTGATGAGTTGCAAATCGTTTTGTTTCAAGTTTGTAAAGTAGTCTAAAGGTAAAATAAAATACTCTAAAACTTTGTTGTTATCTTTTTCGATTCGAATTAATTTAATTGAATATACTAATTCATTACTTTTGAGATTCAAAAGTTCTCCGTAATAATCTCCCGCGGTTCTTACAAAAAATTCCTTAATTTCTTCTTTTCTACCTTCGACATGGTCGCTTTTGATAATTCCAACCATATTCAGAATGTTTTGCGAGGTGATTTTAGGTTTTACATAAGCCCCAATCCCATTTTTCTTAATAATCAGATTATTATTGACTAAAATATCTAGGGCTTTTCTGACGGTACTACGACTTGCCGAAAACAATTTTTGCAGTTCGGTTTCGCTAGGTATCATCATCCCTGGTTTATATTCATTTCTTTGTATTCTCGATGTTATGTCTTTTGCAATTTCTTCAAATAAATATTTTTTCATCTTATTCAAGATCATCCTTATAATCAAAAATATTTTTTGCCTCTAACCGGTAGTTAACCTTACTGCCAATTAAATATTGTGTACTATATTCGAATGGCTGGTCACTAGCGTCAAAAGACTTACTAACAACTTCAAACAATGGTGTTTGTAATTCTACGTTCAACATCGAGGATAAAAAATCATCCGATTTTTTTACATTGATTGTTTCATGTCCATATTCGGGAATGGTTTGATATTTATTTTTTAAAATTTCGTACAAAGATTTATTTTCAAAATTAATTTTTTCAATACCTGGAAATAGTTCACCATTTAAATAAGCTTGCTCGAATGAGAATATTTCATCATTAATCAATCTTTTTCTTGTTAAGCAAAAAATTGAGCTACTAGTTTTTAAAAATTCAATAATTTCGGAATTACCTTCAACAAATTCATTGTTTAAAACTACTGTACTAACTTGATCAGTTTTAATATTTAACTCATCACTCAAAGACTTAGCTGAAAGTAAATTAATGGTATGTTTTTTGTTAATTTCCATCCCTTTTCGGCTATCTTTCTTAATCAAGTCTTCTCTTTCCAATGTTTTAATTGATTTACGAATTGAAGTTCGACTAATATTGGTTTTTTCGGCTAAACTTCTCTCCGAAGGCAAATCGTATTTTCCGCTGCTCAAGCCACGTCTGACTTGCAATTTCAAATCTTCTTCGCTTTTTAGAGTAGGTGAAATTTCTCGGTATTCCATATCTCCTCCTTACTGGTCTTAACAAGGCCATATCTTTCTTTAAGGTACTTATAAACTGGTATTACTTAGCATTTTTTATTGATTAAAAAATACAGGTTATCTAATATTTAATACCAGGTTAATTGTAATCGCTTACAGAAATATAGTCAAGAAGATTTTTTTAACACTTATTCTTATTGTTACTTTGTGAATTACTTACTATTGTTTTATATCTATAGTAGAATGATTATATTATGTAGTTAGAGGATTATTATGACTGAATATGATGCACTTCCAATTTTTTTTGGAACAGACGAAAACGCCTATGGTGCTTCACGTATGTATTTTGAGGCCACTGGCAAGCCAGGAATAATCTATGGTTCGGCTCAATTATCGCCAACCGAAAGCTCCAAATTTTGTGATGTAACAATTATTCCTAAGTTAAATACAAAGGAACATTTTTTAGATGGTATCGAGAATATTCGACAACGCTTCGCCAATCATTCTGGTCCAATTATTTTGCTTGGTATGGGTGATGCCTATCCGCCACTAATTGCACATTATTACGATCAACTAGTAGATGACTTCGTGATTCCTTATGTTTCTGAACCAAAAATTAACGAGTTAATTCATAAGAATAGTTTTTATCAAATTGCCCAGCAGAATGGCTTGTATGTTCCAGAAACCTCCACATTAGATGCCAGCGGCGTTAATTCGGCAACCTCTAAATACGGCTATCCCGTCGTATTAAAGGCAAATGATTCTGTTGAATGGTATAAGATCGACTTTCGCGGACGTGCAAAAGTTTATATTATTAAGAATCAAAAACAACTTCGCCGTGTTTTAAAGAAGGCTTACGCAAATGGCTACACTGGTGATTTTTCCCTTCAAGAGTATCTCGGCGGAACTAATGTTGAATATACAATGACTGCTTATGTTGACCACAATAAAAGTGTTCGCGCTATGGCATTAGGTCAATCAATCATGGAAGATATCACTCCCTTTGGTATTGGCAACCACAACGCCATCATGCCCGCAAATAATCAAGCACTCTTTGACCAAGTAAGAACTTTCCTAGAGAATATTAATTATCATGGTTTTGCCAATATTGACTTCACTTTCGATCCGAAGCAAGATGTTTTCAAAGCATTTGAGATGAATGTCCGTATGGGTAGAAGTAGTTACTGGGCCAATTTGAATGGCGTAAACTGGATTAAAATACTACTCGAAGACTATTCAAGTACATCTAGTTATGAGTCTAACAACATTCTCTATAATCATTTCGGTGAATCTACTGGGAAAATTTGGTTGCAAGTTGTTCCCAAGCTCTTCAAAAAATTTGCAGTACAAACACCGGAGAAAGAGACAGCTCTTAAAATGATTGAACAAGGCAAATACGGCCACGGATATTTTGATCCAAACGATAATTCTCCCGAACGTCAACAAGCCCTTCGGACAATTGAAAAAGAATATCGAATAAATTACCTCCGTTATGGTTGGCAATTCTGGAGATAAAAAAGCAACTAGCCTTTAGCTAGTTGCTTTTTATTATTTATAATTCTTCACCATTTGTTTGAATTACATTTTTATACCAATCAAATGATTTCTTCTTATATCTATCGAGATTACCATTGCCATCATCGTCTTGATCTACGTAGATGAAGCCGTATCTCTTGCTCATTTGTCCGGTTCCAGCACTGACTAGGTCAATACATCCCCATGGAGTGTAGCCCATCAAGTCTACGCCATCGCTTACTGCATCTGCCATAGCATCGATGTGTTGTTTCAAGTAGTCAATACGATAGTCGTCAATTACCGTATTGTTCTTAAATTCATCCTTAGCCCCTAACCCATTTTCAACGATAAATAATGGTTTTTGGTAGCGGTCATATAATTCATTCAAAGCAATTCTCAATCCGATTGGATCAATTTGCCAGCCCCATTCACTTTCTTTTAGAAATGGATTTCTTTTACCATCCATCAAGTTACCAGATGATTTTTCAGCGTCATTAGTAATATCGGTCACCATTGACATGTAGTATGAGAAGCCAATGTAATCAACTGTTCCTTGTTGCAAAATTTCGAAGTCTTCAGGTTTAGTTTCCAAGTCACTGAATTGAACTTTGTTCTTCTTCATATATCTATCAGTATATGCAGGATATTTTCCTCTGCTTTGTACATCAGCACAGAAGTAATTAAATTCTTGTTGGCTTTCAAGATTTTCTAATTGGTTGATAGGGTTAGCATCGTAACTATAAGTTGTGGCGTAAAGAATCATACAACCAATTTGCAAATCAGAATCTAGTTCATGTCCAAATTTAACTGCGTGTGCTGAAGCCACAAATTGATTATGCCAAGCTTGGAAAACATTCTTCTTATCTAAAGCTCCATTAGAAATAGTTAGTCCTTGACTCATAATTGGAAAATGCGCGGCACTGTTAATTTCATTAAATGTCATCCAATACTTAACTTTTTTGTGCCAACGAGTTAAAACTGTTTCAGCAAATTTATTATAGAAATCAATTAATTGACGATTCTTCCAACCACCATATTCAGTAATTAGATTGAGTGGCATTTCATAATGAGAAATAGTAATCACTGGTTCAATATCGTATTTCAAACATTCATCAATCATCTCATCATAGAATTTCAATCCGGCTTCGTTGGGAGTTTGTTCATCTCCTTGAGGGAAGATTCTGCTCCAAGCAATTGAAAAACGATAACATTTAAAGCCCATTTCTGCGAACAAAGCGATATCCTCTTTGAAACGGTGGTAATGATCAATCGCCACATGATTAGGGTATTTATATTTAGTTTCATCAATTGTCCAATCAAAGTCTGGTTGAGCAGCAATTTTTAATCTATCTGGTCCGCCAGGCAAAACATCAGCAACTGACAAGGCTTTTCCATCCTCTAAATATGCTCCTTCAAGTTGATTAGCGGCTGTTGCGCCACCCCACAAAAAATCATTTTTAAATTTACTCATAAATAATAGATTCCTTTCCACAAAAAAACTCCACGAAAACAGAGTTCTGTCTTCGTGAAGTTATGCCTAATTAAAGTAACACCTTCAATTGTTGTAACCGTATACATTTATTATATTACCACATTTTTTTCGATGTTCAATTATTATTTTTAACTATTTTTTTATCTTTAAGGTTAGCTTAAGGTGGCTTTTTTAATATAACCACATCCTAAAGAAATGAGGTTTAAAAAAATTATCATACTCTGCACTCAAGGGAATAAATTAATCTAATATATGATTTATAAAAAAAGACTGTCATTCGACAGTCTTTTTATCTGACCAATAAGACAAATAAAATCAATCCATAATCATAAATAATATGAGCTAAAATCCCACCCATTAGACTATCCGTCTTCTTCCAAGCCATACTGAACGGAATTCGAGTTAATCCGATGACTACAATCGCATGATAGAAATTCCAACCGTAAGTTGGTAGATGCAAAGCTCCGAAGAACACTGAACTAACAAGTAAGGCAATCCACCAAGCATTCTTAGTCGAAGTTCTCTTCACTGCTACTCCATAAATAGGTAGAGCAACCATCGCCACGATTAATTCTTCACCAAGCAATGAAATCCAAATGAACAATAAATTAATTAAAATTGCTCTTTTATCATAATTAAAAATCGGATTAGCATTGAAATTCAAACCAAGTATTCGCCCAATTATCACTGCTAAAATTGCCAAGCCAAACGCTAAGAAAATCATTTTGAAAATATAACCAAAATCCGTTGCCTTTGGAAATTTAAAAAAACGTTTGAAGTTTTTCCAACCATAAACGACAAATAATCCAATTGATTCTATTACTGGTAACCAGAGAAATGAAACTCCAAACCAGTTCAATACCAATCCTAAATAACCAACAGCTACAAAAATAGGAATAGCCATCCATTGCCAGAGTCTGATTTTTTGATTGGGAAGAATTTCTTCAAACATATTTCACCTCATAGTTATAGGAATAAAAAAAGAGTTCCATCGAACTCTTTTGTCATTTTAATCTTTAAAAACTAGTTTATCAAATGCGTAGGCAATTCCGTCTTCATCATTTGAATGAGTTACAAAACTTGCCACAGCTTTGACTTCATCAGCACCATTACCCATTGCCACCGATGTTCCAGCGTAGGCAAACATTGGTAAGTCATTTTTTTCATCACCCATAACCATAACTTCATCGGCAGTGATATCTAACTGAGCTGCTAATTTTTCTAGAGCCGTTCCTTTATCAACGCCTTGATGCATCACTTCTAGGAAGTAAGGAACCGAACGAACAATATAGAATTGATCACCGAACTCTTTTCTAATTTCTGGTTCTTGTGCATCTAATTCAGGAATATCACCACAGAAGACGGCTTTAATCATAGAAACATCAGGAATTTCTTCTGGCTCTCGAATAAGAACACCGTCCATGTTTTCGTATGCTTGAATAACCGTCATCACGTGCACATCACGATTACTTGTGTACACTTTACTGTCCTCATCTAAAATATTGTAGGCAACATTGTGGTCTTTTGAATATTGGTCGATTGCTTCGTAGCTAGCTCGATCAATTCCTTCTTTATGAAGAACTTTACCCGATACAGTTTCAATAATACTACCGTTAAAAGTAATAACATATTGATCATCGCCACTGATTCCCAATTCTTTTAAAAATGGTGTGACTCCAGCCAACGGACGTCCGGTACACAAGACAACTTTCACTCCTTGTGCCAAGGCTTTGGTGACTGCTTGTTTGGTTGATTCCAAAATTTTATGATTCGAACTTAATAGTGTCGCATCAATATCAATCGCAACTAGTTTTATTCCCATAATCGACCTCTTAAAAGTTATTTATTAATTTTAATAGTAACAAACTTTTAATTCTTATGACAAGACTCTTTAGTCAACACCGTTATTAAATGCTATTTTGGTTAGATAATTTGTTATTTCACAAAATTCATATTTTAGAACAGATTTTTAAAAAAAATATTACTTTTTTCAGTTGCCAAAATATTAAAATAGCCGAGCTGAAACTATTTTGCAATTTATAAATAGCCTTTTGTGAAATTAATAACTAAGGGAAAATTGTTTTAATATCAACGATTATAGGTTACACTTTACCTGTAAATGAAAGCGCATTCACAAACTGTGAGAAAAGACTTTCATTAAAGAAATGTCAGGAGGAAGACAAATGAAAGAGTCATACATTATGGCGATTGACGAAGGTACTACAAGTACTAGAGCAATTATTTTTAATCATTCCGGGGAAAAAGTTGCCGATGCTCAACGTGAGTTTACGCAATATTTCCCTGAGCCAGGTTGGGTTGAGCATAATGCCAACGAGATCTGGAATGCGGTTCTTTCGACTATCGCTAATGTTTTCATTGAATCAGGAATTCAGCCTAGTCAAATTGATGGGATTGGAATTACTAATCAGCGTGAAACAACAGTCATTTGGGATAAGAAGACTGGCTTACCTATTTATAATGCAATTGTTTGGCAATCAAGACAAACCAACGATATTGCCGATAAGCTAAAAACCGACGGTTATACCGAAATGATTCGTGAAAAAACCGGTTTGTTAATTGATTCATATTTCAGTGCTACTAAGATTCGTTGGATTTTGGATCAAGTTCCGGGAGCACAAAAGCGTGCCGAAGATGGTGAATTACTATTCGGAACGATTGACACTTGGTTACTATGGAAACTAACTGGTGGCGAGGTTCATGTAACTGATTACACCAACGCAAGTAGAACTATGCTCTTCAACATTCATGATTTGAAGTGGGATGAAGAGATTCTAAACATCTTAAATATTCCTAAGAAGCTTTTACCTGAAGTTAAGGCTAATTCTGAAGTTTATGGTCATACTAAAGAATACCATTTCTATGGTAGCTCTGTTCCAATCGCCGGTATGGCTGGTGACCAACAATCTGCCCTATTCGGACAATTGGCACTCAAACCAGGTATGGTTAAAAACACCTATGGAACTGGTTCATTTATTGTCATGAATACTGGTGAAGAACCAACTATTTCAAATAATAATTTGCTAACAACTATTGGTTACTCAATTAATGGCAAAGTAAATTACGCATTAGAAGGTTCTGTCTTTGTTGCTGGTTCAGCAATTCAATGGTTGCGTGACAGTATGAAACTTGTTCAAACTGCTCCCGAATCTGAAGAAGCTGCCAAAGCTTCAACCAGTGAAAACGAAGTCTATGTAGTTCCTGCCTTCACTGGACTTGGTGCTCCATACTGGGATGCTGATGCGCGTGGTGCAGTCTTTGGAATCACTCGTGGAACAACTAATAACGACTTCATCAAAGCCACTTTACAATCAATGGCTTATCAAACTCGTGACGTAGTTGATACAATGAAAAAAGATTCTGGAATTGACATTCCTGCGCTTCGTGTCGATGGTGGTGCTGCTAAGAATGACTTCTTAATGCAATTCCAAGCAGACATTCTAAACACACCAATTGAACGTGCTAAGAACCTAGAAACCACTGCCATGGGGGCAGCATTTTTAGCAGGACTTGCAGTTGGTTATTGGAAAGACACTGATGAACTTAAGAATATCTTTGAAGTCGGTCAAACTTTCAAACCTAACATGCCAGAAGATGAACGTGAGAATCTATATGAAGGATGGCAACAAGCAGTTGCAGCTACCCAGACATATAAACATCGTAGCTTGAAAAAGAATAAATAACTTGGGGGCATAAAAAATGACATTTTCGCAAAAAAAACGTTCTGAGATAATTGAAAATTTAAAAAATGAACAACTAGATCTATTAGTTATTGGTGGGGGAATTACCGGAGCTGGTGTTGCACTTCAATCAACAGCTTCAGGAATTAAAACTGGATTAATTGAGATGCAGGATTTTGCCGAAGGAACCAGTTCAAGATCAACCAAACTGGTCCACGGTGGAATTCGTTATTTAAAAACTTTTGATGTCGGGGTGGTTGCTGACACGGTTACCGAGCGTGCCGTAGTCCAAGGAATTGCACCTCACATCCCTCGTCCATTCCCAATGGTTCTTCCTATCTATAAAGAACCGGGACAAACTTTTGACATGTTCAGTGTCAAAGTAGCAATGGACTTGTACGACAAATTAGCCGGAGTCGAAGGCAGTCAGTATGCTAACTACACCATTTCTCGTGATGAACTCTTACAAAGAGAACCGGGATTAAGAAGTGAAAATCTCCAAGGTGCTGGTGTTTATCTTGATTTCGTTAACAACGACTCTCGACTAGTAATTGAAAACATCAAAGAAGCTGATGAACTTGGTGGTTTAATGGCTAGTCACGTACAAGCTACTGGCGTAACTCATGATGATAAGGGTCAAATCAATGGAGTTATTGTCAAAGATAATTTGACTGATGAAGAATTCACTATTCATACTAAATTAGTTATTAATACTACCGGTCCTTGGGTTGATAAATTACTCGGACTTGATAAAGAAAATGGTGACGGTGTTGAGCTTCGCCCTACTAAAGGTGTTCACGTCGTTGTTGATGAATCTGTCTTGAAAGTTCCTCAACCAACATACTCTGACACGGGTATGGATGATGGTCGGATGTTCTTCGTTGTTCCTCGTGAAGGAAAAACTTACTTTGGAACAACCGATACTGATTTCACTGGTGATTATAAACATCCAATGGTGGAACAATCAGATGTCGACTATCTTTTAAAAGCTATTAACTATCGCTATCCAAAAGCAAATATTACTCTTGATGACATTGAAGCTTCATGGGTTGGACTTCGTCCTTTGATTTCAAATAATAGTAGTTCTGATTACAACGGTGGAACTTCTAATGTTGGAAAAGTCTCCGACAAGAGTTTTGATAATTTAATCAAGGTCGTGAATAAGTACGAAGATAAACAAGCTACTCGTTCAGATGTTGAAAAATCGATTAGTGACTTACAAACAGCTCATGCTGAAGCCGACTTGAAACCATCACAGGTATCTCGTGGTTCACAACTTGATGTTGGTGATGACGGATTAATTACCTTATCTGGTGGTAAAATCACCGATTATCGTAAGATGGCAGCTGGTGCTTTAGCCCTAATTAGAAAGACTCTTAAAGAAAAATTCAATCTGAATGTTAAAGAAATCGATTCGAAGAAACTTCAAGTTTCTGGTGGTCATTTCGATCCTACTAACGTTGAAGACACCATGAAGTTCTATACCAAGATTGGTATCGACAAAGGTCTTTCAACTGAGGATGCAGAATACTTAGCTAATCGTTATGGATCTAACACTGGACGTGTAATCTCATATGTAACTGAAATTGGTGGTCAAGCCGCACCTGGTTTGTCACTAGCAGAGACAATCAGTTTGCACTATGCCTTGAATGAAGAAATGGTTCTAAATCCAGTTGATTACTTGCTTCGTCGGACTAATCATATCTTGTTCCACTCAGATACTTTAGATGCAATCAAAGAACCAGTTGTTGATGAAATGGCAAAAGTTCTAGGCTGGTCGGCAGATGAAAAGAAAAACCAACTCGATAAACTAAATCAAGTAATCGCTGAATCAAGACTAGAACATTTGAAAAATAAATAATTCCTCTGGAGGATTTTAATTATGAGTAATTTATTAATTAGTGAAGTTATCGGAACAGCAATTCTAGTTCTCTTAGGTGATGGTGTTGTTGCCGCAGTTAATTTGAAGAAATCAAAAGCCGAAGGTGCTGGCTGGGTAGCAATCTCACTTGGTTGGGGATTTGCAGTCGCAATGGCAGTTTATATCGGTGTTAACTTATTTCAAGGACCCGCTCACTTTAACCCTGCTGTAACTTTAGGTATGGCTATGGCCGGCATGTTCCCATGGAGTGATGTTGTTCCTGTTATCATTGCGCAAATGATTGGAGCTTTCATCGGTGCGGTATTCGTATGGATTCAATACCTACCTCATTGGAAAGAAACCAAAGACGAAGGTGCAATCCTTGGAACATTTGCAACTGGACCAGCAATTCGTTCATATGGATCTAACTTAGTTTCAGAAATTATTGGTACATTTGTCTTAGTATATGCAATTATTTCATTTGGACAAGGAAAAGTTGCAGATGGATTAAACCCATTAATCGTTGGATCATTGATTATGGCAATTGGTCTTTCACTAGGAGGACCAACCGGATACGCAATTAACCCTGCTCGAGACTTGGGACCAAGAATTGCTCATGCCGTTCTACCAATCGCTAACAAAGGTGGATCAGACTGGGCATACAGTTGGGTGCCAGTTGTTGGGCCTATGATCGGTGGAGCCTTAGCTGCCGGATTATTCTTAGCATTCAAATAGAGCGTGAACACAAGTGGGAACAAATGAGTACTAAAGAAAATAGGTATGGCTTCTAACGAAGCTATACCTATTTTAATTAGACGGAATTTGTTGCTTATGCGAACGCGTTTCAGAAAATCAAATTTACTTAAATGTGTTCCAAAAGACAGATACTTACACATAAGCAAGATAAACAATAATTTTATTGAAGAACATTTTCAAATACCATCCATAATTGTCTGTGCTATAATAAAGCTGCATTCAAAAAGACACGGTGATAGCACACCATGTCCTTGGTAATAGAATTGCGTTGATTTGGTTAAGACTACTTTTTCAAGTAGTCTTTTTTGATACGATTAATTACGTCAAACAAGTCATTGATAACATGCTTGATGATAAAATCGATCATAACGAGTAATAAAAATATATTACCCATCAGCTATTCCTTTCAACGTTTTTTGCATTCTACCACCTCCATTTCGTTTTTAAGACGAGGGATGGGGAACGCAAAACTATCACCATAACTTAATTACGTAAATGGAAATGAAATATTTAAAATACGCTTGAGTTTGCGAAACATTCCAGCTTAAACGCGCTCCAAGAAGCAAAAATCTGTGCCTAAAGAAAATAAGAGCCAACTTCTAACGAAGTTCAGCTCTTATTTTCTTTAGTGCTCGATTTCTGTACGCTTCTTGTCACGCTCTATGGTAAGTCATTTCCGGCAGCGAAGTATACATCGTACCATTCTTGATTTGTTAGTTGAACATCCCCACCTTGCGCACTATCTGCAATATGGTCGGGATTCATTGTTCCAAGTATTACTTGAATGTTTGCTGGATGGCGCAAAATCCAAGCTGTAGCAATGGCGTTCTTGCCAACATTATATTTCTTAGCTAGTTCTTCCAATTTACTATTAAGTTCAGGGAACTTGTCGTTGTTAATGAAAACTCCTTCGAAGAATCCATATTGGAATGGCGACCAAGCTTGAATTGTTACTCCTTTTCTTCTGGAGAATTCTAAGATGCCACCATCATGATCAACCGAGCGATCATCACTCATGTTTGTGTGAATTCCAAAATCAATCATTCCAGTATGCATAATCCCAAATTGTAATTGATTGATAAGAAGTTTTTGGTCAACTGCTTCTTGAACCATTTGATATTGTTCTGGATTAAAATTAGAAACACCGAAATGTCTAACTTTTCCAGTTGTTTGTAGTTCGTCAAATGCTTTTGCAATTTCTTCTGGGTCCATTAAGGTGTCTGGACGATGAAGTAGAAATGAATCTAAATAATCAATGTTCAATCTTTGAAGAATGCCATCGACTGACTCAACAATGTGTTTCTTTGAAAAGTCATATCGTTTACCAGCTTCAAAGTTAGCAAGCTTCCCATCTGGATTATTAATGATTCCGCCTTTTGATTGAATATAGAAATCATCACGATTCAATGACGAATTCTTCAATCCTTGAGCGAATACTTCTTCTGATTTTCCCATGCCATATATGTCAGCAGAATCAATGAAATTAATTCCATTGTCATGTGCAGCTTCGATTGCCTTTGTCGCTTGGTCAGCTGACAAATCAGCCATACGCATAATTCCTAAAGCAATTGCTGATGTTTCCCAGTTCGAGTTACCAATTCTTACATTTTTCATACTCAATTCTCCTTTTATTTACCACTAACAATTACTAGTGACTTAATTGCTTCACGTTTATCCATGGCAACATAACCTTGTTCAATATCGTCTAAGCTGAATCTCTTCGTAAAGACTTTGCCCGGATTAATTTTCTTATCCAAAACTGCTTGTAACAAAATATCCTTATCATGATTAGTTACAGCGGCAATTCCTCCTCGAAGTCCAATATTTCTTTGGAACAAGTTGGTAGTATTCATTTCTGGATTCTGAGGAATACCTACACGACCAACTACTGCACCAGGTCGTCCAACTTTAACCGCTGTATCAACAGATTGTTCAGTTCCGACACATTCAAGAACTGCATCTGCTCCAGCACCATCAGTTAAGTCCATCACAGCCTTAACAGCTTCATCGCCACGTACTTCAACAATGTCAGTTGCACCAAATTCTTTAGCCACTTCTTGACGATCAGCATGACGACTCATCGCAATAATACGTTTAGCACCTAATAAATGAGCTGAAAGAACTCCACATAAACCAACGGCACCGTCACCCATAACTACAACGGTATCACCTTCTTTAACTTCAGCTGTCACAGCGGCATGGAATCCAGTAGCCATAACATCAGACAAAGTTAATAGTGAATTCAACATTTCATCCGAATAATCACTTGGTTGACCAGGAATTTTTACCAATCCCCAGTTCGCATTTTCATAGCGAAGATATTCAGCTTGATAGGCATTATCAGCACGTACATGATTCAAACAATCGCCATCAAATCCTGTTAGACAAGCGGCACAATGTCCACAACCTTGAGTGAAAGGCACAATAACAAAATCACCAACTTTGATATCAGTAACCTCATCTCCCACTTGGTCGACAATTCCAATCGCTTCATGTCCAGTTTGGGAGTTAGCTTTTTTGTTAGAAATCCCACGATACCACCACAAGTCAGAGCCACAAACACAAGCTCTTAGCACTCTAACAATTGCTTGATTTGGTTTTTCTAATTCTGGTTTTGGCAAATCTTTAACTTCGATTTTTCCTGGTTCAATAAAAACAGCTGCTTTCATAAGTCGCCTCCAAAAAACGTATTTATGTTTCCTATTATACAACTCATTTTACGATTATTCTTTCACTGACCCTCATTTAGTATTACAATGAATTCAAATTTCATTTAGGAGGAAATATTATGAAGAATCATGCTTCTTGTACCACTTTATTAGTTGGAAAGAACGCCACTATTGATGGCTCGACTATGGTTGCCCGAAATGAAGACGCCGGCAGTGCTATCAATCCCAAAAAGTTCGTAGTAATAACTCCCGATAAACAAGTTCAACATTATCAATCCAAAGAAACTAAATTCACAATAGATTTACCAGATAATCCGCTTCAATATACATCTACACCGGATACTACTGATGCTTACGGAATCTTCGCTGAATCTGGTATCAACTCTAAAAATGTTACAATGAGTGCTTCAGAAACCATCACAACTAATGCCCGTGTATTGGGTGCTGATCCTTACAATACTGAGAGTGGAATTGGTGAAAGTGACTTAGTTACTCTCGTTCTTCCTTATATCAGTTCTGCTAGAGAAGGTGTTCTTCGTTTAGGAAAATTACTAACCGCATATGGAACCTTCGAACCCAACGGAATTATCTTTTCTGACAAAGATGAAATCTGGTATATGGAAACAATCGGCGGACATCATTTTGCCGCTGTGAGAATTCCTGACGATGCTTATGTCATCGCTCCTAACCGACTAAATATTGATGATTTTGAATTTGACAACCCTGACTACCTATATTCTGATGACTTGAAGGATTTCATTGAACTCAATAACTTGAATCCCGATACTGACAGTTACAATCTTCGTCATATCTTTGGAAGCTCAACCGTTAAAGATACTCGCTACAATACTGCCAGAGCTTGGTATGTTCAAAAACTATTCACCAAAGACTTAGACACTTTACCAATGGATTTTGATTTACCATTCATCTGTTACCCTGACCAAAAACTAAGTATTACAGATGTGAAGTTTGCTTTGAGTTCTCATTATCAAAATACCGATTATGATGTTTACGGAACTGGTTCTGAAGCTGATAAGAAACTCTTCCGCCCAATCGGCATTAACCGTAATCAAGAATTACATATTCTCCAAATCAGAAACAATGTTACTGATGATATTGCGGGAATTCATTGGTTAGCATACGGACCAAATACTTTTAATTCAGTGGTTCCTTTCTACGCTAACGTTAATGACACCCCTGAAAGTTTCAAGAATACCGAAGGCAGTCTATCGCTTGATTCTACTTATTGGTTGAATCGGATTACTAGTTTGCTTGGTGATTATGATTATGACTTGTACTCCAGTCTTGAGAGTGACTTTGAAGATCAAGTTATTTCACAATGCTTGAATCTACAAAAAGAAACCGATCAAAAAGTTTCATCAGAAAAAGACTTGTCAGCATACCTAACTAAAGTTAATGAGCAATACGCTCAAATTAACTGGCAGGCAACTATCAAACTTCTTGATGGCATGGTTAAAACTGGTTCTGACAAAATGAAACTAAGATTTTCACTTGGCGATTAAAAAAAAGACTGAAGATTATTCTTCAGTCTTTTTTGGTGTCACGATTAAGCTTCCATCAGCGTTGTACAAAGGACTCATACCTGTTGCTCCTGTCCATAAATAATTCACGCCCGTTTGAGTATCAATAATAATATTTATTCCACTCATAGTGCCATCAGCAGTTTCAAAAATAAATCTTTTTTCTTTTTTTATAATTATTTCTCCTGTCCTAAACTTTCAAGTTCTTTGATAGTCTCATCAAAGTTGTCAGAATGCCAGTTCTTGTCACCCCAAAGATTTTCACTAGTGAGAGTACCGCTATTTCTCCACATGGATAACTCTTTTTGCTGCGTATCGAATTTAATTTCAGTTCCATCTTTTAAGTTAATAAAGACTTTATCATTTATTCCTGACTCTTCAATCTTTACATTTTTAATGTCAGCTTTTTTTATCACCATAATCTTATCTTTTATGATTTTGCCGCCTGTTTTAAAATCCGCAATTAAGATTTCATCTTCACAGATTTGTAAAAAATAAAACTCTTTGCCTGAGAAAAAATTAGCTATTTGGGCACTCAGATTTTGAGCATAGTTTCCCACTACAATTGCTCTATTTTCTTTTGGCTTATATCCCAACTCTATTAATTGATCAATCACCTTTGCTTGTTTAACCATCATCCACCTCCATAATCTTAATACCATCTTATAGCATTTATCTAATTTTATCAATTTAATAAAAATTATATTTTAAATGTGAGTATAGAAAAAGAGAGCTTCTTCTAGCCCTCTTTTTTTACTGATCTCGTCAAAATATATTGTGGAAAGTAATCTTTCAAAATTCCTTCAGTATTTCGATCTTCCAATAAATCCGTTAAAGTGAAGCCTGCTTTCAACTGACCACCAATTTGTTCTTCCATTGTATGGCTGAATTGAACACTACCGTCAATTTTTAAAGTTTCTGCCATGATTTTAGAATCTTTCAATGGATTATATGGAAGTTGATATTTAATTGTAGTTGGTTCAGCACCATCTTCATCAAATAAATAACTAAATCCATTGTCCATTCCCGCAATCAATAATCCACCCGGTTTCAAAACTCGATAACATTCGTTCCAGACATGGTCGACGTCTTCAATATAACAGTTAGCTACCGGATGAAAGATGATATCAAAAGTATTATCTTCAAAAGGAAGTCTTTTGGTCATGTCAGCTTTAACAACATCAATCGAATAGTTTTCACGAGTGGCAACTTTTTGTTCATTCTCTAATTGTTCCTGAGCATAATCAAGCACAGTAACCTCAGCTCCAATTGCTTGAAAAATTGGACACTGTTGACCACCGCCACTCGCTAAGCCAAGTAATTTAACTCTATCTAAACGATCTTTTTTGATAAATGGAGCAAACCAATTATGTGAAACTTTGACTTGTGGAGTCAATACTACATCCCACTTACCAGCTTTTGCTTTTTCGTATTCTTCATGGCTAATTGGTTGTCCCCATTCCCAACCTTCGTTGACCCATTGATCAATTGCTTTTGAATTTATTTCTGTATATGATTCTTTCATTTTTAAATTTCCTATCTATATTAACTCTATCCTATTAAATAATCATCGTCAGTTAATGCTATTTAACTGTACCTAATCAGTTGATAATCCACAAGTTTTCGTATATCAAAAATCTTCGTTTTTTTATTAAAAATCGCCTATTTTCGTTAGAAATCTCTTAATCTTTGCATAAATATATTATATAATATTATTCCAAGATAATTATTTCACAAGCATCATAAATTTAAAATTTATCTTGCATAATCAACAAATAGGGGGCGTAATATGATAGATTATTTTATCTTTTTTTTCATCATTGTTGCCGCAATGATTTTAGTTCTAACAATTATTAATATCTTCGGTGAGAACAAACTAAACCGCGATATTGATAGTGATTTCGACTTTGTAAGGCCGAGGCAAACCAATACAGGCGTTACAATTCTAGCGGTACTGATCCTAACTGGCGTTTTCTTTTACCACTCCGCTACTTTCCAAGATGATATTCTTTTCTGGATATTCCCAGTAATCGTATTATCATTTCTTTGGAATAATTTCTTACTATTATCTTCATTCCAGTACAAACCCTTCGCTCTTAAAAGGGCTGATACAACTGACGACTTAAAAGTTGCGGTAGTAATTCCGGTCTATAATGAAGACAAAAAGATGTTCCAAGAAACGTTAAAAAGTTTGGCAATTCAAACCAAAGATCCCGATATAGTCTATATTTCAGAAGATGGATCTGATAAGGAACACGCAGTTGAAAGCATGGTTAATGAATGGAAAGAAACCGTTCCTTTCCAAGTTATTTATAAATACAGTGCTAATGGCGGCAAACGAAATGCCCAAAGTTATGCTTTCTACGAATATCAAGATAAAGTCGACATCTTCTTAACAATGGACAGTGATACGGTTCTAGATAAAAAAGCCGTTGAGCAAGGTTCAATTCCTTTCAAAGATCCTAGCATTATGGCTGTTGCCGGAGTGCTTCTGGCAAAAAATCAAACCAACTTAATCTCCAAACTTATTGGAATTAGTTTTACCACGGCCTTCACCAATGGCCGCGCCAGCACTTCAGTTTATAACTCAGTTGGTGTCAGTTGTGGTGGACTGGCTCTATACCGAAATGTCGTAATTAAAGAATTCATCGATCACTATTTGAATCAACAAGTTTTTGGTCAAAAAGCAAAATTCGGTGATGATCGTATGTTAACTCATTACGCTTCCCTACTGGGAAAAACCGTTTATCAAGAGACCGCTATCGGTTATACATTAATGCCTGAAAACATCAGTCATTTAACTCGTCAAAGAGTTCGCTGGTGGAAGAGTTTCTGGTGGGGTGGCATGTTCATCATTCGCCATCACAGTCCTAGATACTTCCTATGGTGGATTATCGCTATGCAATATATTGCTCAAATCTTGTTCTATATTGTCTTTCCATTTGTCATCGCCGTCTATCCAATTCAGACCGGGGATTTCCCATGGGCTGTGATTCTCTACATGATTGTTCTCGGTTACTTAAGAGCAACTCGCTTATTGAATATGAAAGACAGTGATGGCAATCGATACCTATCCTTCTCTAGATTTTTGCTGTTAACTCCTCTTTCAACTATTTTTAACATATATCTTTGTACTATTCTTTCTGTCTATAGCTTAATTATGGTCCCTCAAGTTTCTAACTGGGGAACTAGAAAAAAAGTTGAAGTTGGTATTGAAGAGTAAACAAGGCGCCTGACTGTAATCACAGTTGGGTGTTTTTCTATTTGACAAAAGTCAACTTATTTAGTAGAATACACTTATAGACCACTGGTCTACAAGGAGAAAAATATTGCATACTAAAGAGTTTGACGAGAAGAAGAAGCAAATATTAGATATTTCAGAATTTCTTTTTTTCACTAAGGGTTATGAAGTTACCTCAGTGAATACTATTCTCAAAGAATTAGGTATCGCCAAAGGGACATTCTATTATTATTTCGACTCTAAAGAAGAAGTCATGGACTCGGTTATTACTAGAATCATCAACAGCGAACTAAAGTTCGTTACTGAAGAAATAATTAATAACAAAGACATGACTGCAGTTGAAAAATTGATTGCCGCTTTGTTCCGTCGCCCTCCAGTATTTGGCTCACAAAAAGAAGTGGTCGAAAAATTATATGATGTGAACAATGCTTTAATGAAACAACGTGCCATGCAAAACTCACTCGAGCTTAGTTGTCCTGTGTACGCAGAGATAATTATTGAAGGTAATGAAAAAGGCGAATTTTCATCCGATCACCCCTTGGAAGACATTCAATTTTTAATTGCCGGAATGCAAACTGTTTATGATATCAGTAGTTTAAAGGACTCAAAAGTTCAATTAAACATTGATTCGGTTATCGACACTATGATTAAAGTTCTAAACATCGATGAAACTAAGGTCAACAGAACTTCATTGAAAGCATTAGTTGTTCAAAAGGTGTAATAAGCACTTGGGAAAGGAGTACTTATCATGCGTGATACAACCTGGATTACTTGTCCTACTTGTAATAGTAAAACTCGAATAAAAATTTTACCTGACACAAAAATTGATAGTCTCCCACTGTACTGTCCCAAGTGTAAACAAGAAAATGTCATCAGTGTCTGTAACCTGAAAATAATCGTTAATAATAAATAGAGCCGGACGCCCAGACGCAGAGCCACAATCGAAGCTAATTTCGATTGCGGCTTTTTTATTATTTTCGTACCAATTATCAGATAAGAGGAGGTCATAAAAATGGAAAATTGGATTCAAACAACTATAACTACAATTATTGTTGTCGCTTTACTAGCTTATATTCAAAAATTGAGTAAAAACGAAAATACTCGTGTTAGTGATCAAAACTTCGTCGTCAAAACACCAAATACTTACCTTTCAATTTTTAAATGGTGTGCTTATATATTCGCTATTATTCTAATCATTGTTTATTTCTACAACGGAATTAATTTTAACAACTACAACTTAGTCTTCCTATATATAGGAGCCGGAGTTTCCGCCCTTATCGGTGTAATTAACAGATTACTAAGCCGTTGGAAAATCGAAATCAATAATGACAAAATCATCTATTACTCACCTTTCATCAAAAAAGACACGACTACTTTTGACAATCTAGACAGTGTCGAAATAACTAAACAAAACTCTTATATCCTTCGCGCTAACAATAAACGATTTGGGGTTATAAATTCTGATTTCATCAACAAAGGTACCTTTCTAAAACGATGCAAAGCAGAAAATATAAACATCGTTTCAAAGAAGGATAGCTGATTCCCCTTGTCAAACAATTCTGAGGAGAAGAACTATGAATTATAAATCAATCTCGACAATGCAAAAATATTTTCGAATATTTTGGATTTTACCTATTACTATCATTCTAATCACCGACTTTGCCATCAACAGCCATCTTACCTGGTCTTGGATTGCCGCAAGTAGTTTATTATTCTCAGCACTACTGCTTGATACCCTTCTATTCAATGTCACCGGTCGTCTGTTAAGTACTATTGCAATTTTTTCGGTTTTTATTATTCCCTATCTATCAGTCATTGAATGGTCGTCAAATCTCTACTTCCTAACTCCAAAAGTTTTTTGGCTTCTACCAATCGGCATTCCAATCGCAATTATTTGGATTGCCTATTTGTGGTTAAACGTCATTTTTAAGTTTTGGTTTAATTGGAATATTGGCTGCACAGCCGGAATGGCCTTCTTGTTAGCAATTCCTTGTGCTTTAGTTACTAACAATATTGCTAATAACTCGAGTCTGTTCACCTTATCCAGCTTACATCCTCTTGCTATCATTATTTTGATAGTCTGCAGTATCACTGGTTTTGTCGTCGGCTTCATGCTTCGTATCCGCAAGAAGAGAAATTAGGAGGTGGATTATGAAAAAAATATCAGCACTGTTATTAATTTTATTAACCCTAACTTTGTTAGTTGGTTGTAAACCACAAAAAATCACTACAACCGTTTGTGAAGGTCCTGTTGGCAGGTCTGGAGTCACTTTAAAAGTAACCCTTAAAGCCAAAGGAGATCGAGTAATCACTTCTAAACAAGAAGGATCATTTCCCTTAAGCCTCTTATATTCCAACCAGGATATGGCTGAGGTAAGACAAGACCTCAAGGCTAAAAAATACAATTCGTATAAGGGGGTAAATTATTCATTCTATATTAAAAACGATCAAATTCATGAAACTATGAAGATTGACTACGAAAAAGGCAACTTAAAAGAATTGGTTCAGGCAAAAATTGCTCGACCTAATATGAACTCGAGCGATGATAAGCAACCAAGCCTTAAAAAATTGACTAAATTCTATAAAAATAATTACGGCTTTAAATGTACTACTAAGTAATACCTTTGTAAGAGCCAGACGCAAAGACGCAGAGTCAATAACTGAAATTGATTTTTGGTTGTTGGTTTATAAATATTTGGAGAACTTATTATGGAGACAACACAAAAAACAATTTATCAAACATCATTCAACTTTTTTAAACTAGTATCCGGTCAAGCAATTTCAGTATTCGGAACATCCCTACTTCGATTTGCATTATCCTTGTATGTCTTAGACCTCACTGGACGTGCTGATATCTACGCTACACTATTTGCAGTTTCTAGTTTACCTATTATCTTATCTCCAATTGCCGGAGCTTTGGCTGATCGTTTTAACCGAAAAACAATCATGGTGGGAATTGATATCGCTAACGGTATTTTTAGCTTATTCCTACTAACAGCATTTCTAACTAACCAAGCTAATTTAATTATCATCACAATCGGTATGATTCTCTTTGGCTTCATTGGAGCAATGGACACGCCGGTTGTCTCAGCAATTATTCCTAGCATTTCCACCGAGGAAAAACTCGAATCTGCTAACGGAATCTTGCAGGGAGTGCAATCACTCTCGGGAATCATTGCTCCAATCTTAGGTGGTTTGTTGTATAGCTTTATGGGAATCAATAACATTCTAATTGTTACAACAGTTGTTTTCTTTTTCACCGCTCTATTTGAAACTACTATCCTGGTACCAAAAAACAAAATTGCTTATTCCGGAAATATTTTCAAAGTGCTATCTGGCGATTTGAAAGAAGGATTTCAATATTCCATCAATCATAGTTTCATCAAAAAAACCGTTGTGATTGGTGCCGGACTTAATCTAATCATCACGCCACTATTCATCGTTGGCGTTCCTTATATCCTAAAAGTAACTATGAACTTAAATACGATCTTTTATGGCGTGGGAATTGGAACAGTTGAATTCGCCACCATCCTAGGAGCCTTGATCGTCGGGCTTGTTTCTAAAAAGTTGCGAGTTTCAAACTTTTATCTTTGGATTCTACTGATTGCAGCTCTACTAATCCCAATCGGTTTTTCCACCACACCTCTACTCTTAGGAATGGGAAAATTTCCACCATTCTTGCTATTCATCCTAACTGCCGTACCCCTCTCAGCATGTCTCTCAATTGTTTCAATCTTTGTTATTAGTAAAGTTCAACGAATAACGCCTTCGAAACATTTGGGAAAAATAATGGCAATTATTACGGCGGTTGTCCAATGTGTTTCACCCATTGGCCAGATTTTATATGGGGCAGGACTTCAGTTCTTTAAAAACGACGTCTACACGTTAATTGCCATTGTTTTTGTTGCCACACTGTTGTTGTCGTTGTTGAGTAAATTACTTTATAGAAATGAAGAAAACATTTAGAAATGGAGAAGAATATCATGAAAAAAAGAATATCTATTATTGTAAGTTGTTTTGCACTATTGGTTGGATTCGTCTTATCAGTTAATCCAGTAAAAGCTATTGATGTTGAGGCAGGTATTGAAACCGGTGATTCCCCTATAGCTTATGCCAAAAAAGAAGTTAAGAATATTTCAACCACTGACGGAATAAACCGTGTCGGTGACACATTAGAATACACAATTACCCTAAGTAACAACGAACCTTTCTCAACTTGGAAAAATATTAATGTCGTTGATCCCTTACCTACTGGAATCGACTTCCAAGATACTTTCCCAGTTTTGAAAAATGATGCAGTTACTGCTTATACATATAACTCAAGTAATCGAGAATTATCACTAACTATTGACAAATTATCGGGTGATGACAAAACCCTTGAAGGTGTCATTGTCCGTAAAGACGTTGTTAAGTTGAAATTCAGAGCGACTATCAATAAGAGTGCTGCTGGTAAAACAATTGTTAATAGTGTGGAAGCCTTCGGTGAAAGCAATATTGCTACTACAACCAATGACCCGGGAGTTTATGTAGATCCAATTTATAATCCTGGTGCTAACGTGACCGTTAATTATCAAGACACAGATGGAAAAGCTCTCGCTAGTCCAGCTCAACTAGTTGGTAACCTTGACGACCCCTTCACTGTTCAAGCAAAAACATTTGCTGGCTATGAATTGAAAGAAACTATCGGTGCTACTTCAGGAATCTTCACTAAAGATCCACAATCTGTGACCTTTGTTTACCAGAAAGTTGCTGTTGCAAAGACCGAAGTTAAACAAGATCCCCCTACAAAAACCCAAACAAGAAATGCTACTCTTCCTCAAACCGGCGAAAGTAATAGTGGTTTGTATCTCATGATTTTAGGACTAGTAGTTATTACCCTAACTATATTCGCAAAACGCCGTTCCCATAGTTAGATTAACTAACTTGTTTATTATAAGGAGTATGTAAGTGATACGAAATTTAATCAAAAAAGATTTTAAGAAAAACAAGATAATCACACTAACCCTCTTTGTTTTTATCTTGCTCTCATCCATGTTGGTATCCAGTTCACTAACTATTGTGACTGAACTAAATGGATCATTAAACAATCTTTTCGAAAAATCAAAAGTACCAAGTTATGTTCAAATGTATTCTGGTGACATTTCTCAAGCAAAAATTGATAAATTCACTAAGAAAAATGATTTAGTGAAGCATCAACAAACTGTAGAAATGCTCGGAATTTCTGGAGAGAATTTATTTCTCCAAGGAAATAATGAGTCGGAAGTAAACAGCATTATTGAGAATAGTTTTGTTAAACAGAACCCTTCTTTTGACTTCCTACTTGATACTAACAACAAGGTAGCTAAGATTGCGGATGGAAAAATTGGGATTCCGGTTTATCATCAACAAAAATATAATCTTAAACTGGGCTCCAAAGTAAAAGTGAAACTCGGTGATTATGAGAAAACTTTTGTCATCTCGGCCTTCATTCGTGATTCGCAAATGAATCCATCCTTAGTAACTTCCAAACGAATTCTACTCAGTTCTCATGACTGGGCTCAAATGAAAAAGAAAATTCAGACTCCTGAATACTTAGTTGAATTTGAATTAAAGAATGAAGCAGATATTTCGAAATTTGAAAAACAATATCAAAAATCAAAGCTACCCCAAAGTGGAACAGCTTTGACCCGTACCTTGTATACAGTTCTAAACTCAATGACTGATGGGATTATCGTTGCCATCATTACATTAATTAGCTTACTACTCATTCTAATTGCTGCACTTTGTTTAAGATTCTCAATCTTAACTTCTATTGAAGAAGACTATCGTGAGATTGGAATTATGAAAGCAATTGGTATCAGCAATAAGAATACTAAGAAAATCTATATGGTTAAATACACTGTTCTTTCTGCCACTGCTTGTTTAGTTGGTTTTCTTAGTTCAATCTTGATAACTAGTCAATTTACGAAGTCGATGACCGACTACATGGGTACGACACCTAAGACTGCGATTAGTTACTTACTTCCGTTCGTAGGATCACTTGTCGTCTTTGGTCTCGTCTATCTCTTCTGTAAGACTGTCTTCCGCCGCTTCAAGAAGATTTCTGCTTACAATGCGTTGCAAGCTAGTGAAACCACCAGCAATCGTAAAATTGCTCGTCGAATGAGTTTAACTAAGAAGAAAGGTTTCTTGTTCGGCCCTAATGTTTTCATTGGGATTAGAGATGTACTGACAAAGATTAAAACCTATCTATTGTTAACCGTTATCTATTCTATCTGTGTATTTCTGATGAGTGTTCCGCTTAGTTTCCTTCAAACAGTTCAGTCCCCTAGTTTTATTTCTTACATGGGAGCTGGAAAGAGTGACCTTCGAATCGATGCTCACCAAGTGGATAAGAATAAAGCCGAGTTCCAGAAATTACAAACCGAGTTAAAACAAAACTCTGATGTGAAGAACCTGGTCGTATATTCAACCAGTTCATATCAAATAAAGAACTCTGACGGTGAGTTGGTAACAACAAAAATCGAAAGCACCAATGATTACCAAACATATCCTTTAAAATATGTCACTGGTTCTGCTCCTAAAACCGCCAACGAGATTGCCTTATCGAGTATGAATGCAGACGAATTCGGTGCTGGTGTTGGCGATAAGTTAACCGTCTATAACCAAGGCAAGAAACAAAAACTAAAAGTCAGTGGTATCTATCAAGACGTGACTAATGGTGGAAAAACTGCGAAGGCAAAACTCTCCAGCAAAGATGTCTTATGGTACACGTTTAACTTTAATCTAAAAGATCCAAGTAAAACTGACGAATTCAAAACTAAACTCACTAAAGAATTCAAACATATCAAAGTAACCAATACTGATGAATATATCCACCAGACTCTCGGTGGAATCATTCAACAAGTATCCAACATTAGTGTTGTTTCCTTTGTTCTAGCAGTATTCATCGCTATTCTAATCACCTTCATGTTCTTTAAGATGACTATCGCTAAGGAAACTAAGGATATTGCGATAATGAAGAGTATTGGAATTTCAAACAAAACCGTTCGCGTTCAATACCTCACGCGTTCGGTAATGGTTTCAATATTTGGAATCGTACTCGGAATCCTGTTAACCAATTTACTTGGTCCAAAAGTCGCCACCTTACTGATTAGTGGTGTATCCAATCTAACGTTTACCAATAATTTCGTACTAACTTACCTACTAATTCCACTCTTATTAATAATCGTGGCAACAATTAGTACTTGGATTGTTAGTTCAACTATTAAAAAAATCAAAGTCATGACTATTACGGAGTAAAGGAGATAATCAATGATTTTAAAAGTAAGTAATCTATCAAAAAGTTTTCCCATCGAAAATATGGAACCTCAACAAGTACTCAAGAATATTGATTTAACAATTGACAATGGCGAATTTGTTTCTATCATGGGAGCCAGTGGCTCCGGAAAATCAACATTATTATATACAATCAGCGGCATGACGCAGCCAACCTCTGGAACTGTGGAATTCGCTGGAGAAAACCTCAGCAATCTATCTGAGGAAGAATTAACCAATCTACGACTAGGAAAAATTGGCTTTGTCTTTCAACAAGCCAATCTCTTAAAGAATTTTAGTTTGATCGACAACGTGACTCTTTCAGCGTATCTAGGTAAGAAAGAATCTAAGTTAAAAATTGATCAACGTGCTAAACAATTAATGAAGCAAGCTGGAGTTTCTGAAATTGCTACTAAAGATATTACTCAAGCTTCAGGTGGACAGTTACAAAGAGTGTCTATCTGTCGAGCATTGATTAACCAACCAGAGATTATTTTTGGTGATGAACCTACCGGTGCGCTGAACTCCAATTCTGCAGCTGATATAATGAAACTATTCAATGAAGTTAATCAAACAGGCAAAACAATTCTATTGGTGACTCACGATGCCAAAATTGCTTCTCAAACCGAACGAATTCTTTATATGTCTGATGGTGAAATTATTGCCGAAAGATATCTAGGTAAAATGACTGATTCTTCACAGCTAAAAGAACGTGAAGAAAAAGTTGCTGAGTGGCTAAAAGTGTTGGAGTTTTAATTGAAAGATTATCCAGAAGGATAGATAGATTAAATAATAATTTGAAACCAATGTAGTTAAATAAAGGAAAAAACATGGATAAAACAGCTTGGATTATATCATTTAAAATAAAAGATACTGTAACAAAGGATGACCTCATAGAAGCAACGAAACATTTACATGACAATGTTCTTTCTAAACAAAAAGGATTCATTTCTTGGGAACAATATCTTGACAAAGATGGCACTTGGACAGATTTTGTTCTTTGGGAAACTTTAGAATACGCCAAAGCAGCAACTACTGCCGGAGCTGGAAAAGAAGAAGCAAAGAAATTCTATGCCATGCTAAGGATGGAAACCTGCGTAATGAATACTTCAACATTTGTGAAAAAATATTAAACCTTAATAGAACACAAAAAAGACCCAAGCCCCCAAGGCTTGAGTCTTTTTTTGTAGGAAAAAATACTAACGAAGTTATTTTCTGCATGTAATAACTATACTTTTTAAGGGGAGGAGGAAAGAAGTTATGCAGATAAGCTATATGAGTTAAAGTAACTTTATATAACTTATGACTGTAGTATATAGTGGCTTCCTTAAATGAACCTTAAAAAGAAAAAAGTTTTTTTATTTTTCTAGATGTCGTGCCAGAATCTGTTGGTAATTGGCGTAAATAAAGGTGAAGCGATTATTACTTTTTTCACTCCAAGGTTTTGGTTTTCCACAAAAATGCAGAATTGCTGTATTTTTTGCTGTCCAATGAGTATCTTGTTCACCCAGACTTCTCGCAAAATAAGTATTATATTGTCTAGTATCGTAATTCCAAATTTCTTCCGGAATTTCTTTGATATTCTTCCCATAAATAAAGTTCAAAATATCTTGGTCAGGAAGTAGTAACGTCTCACCAAATTCTTCAACTGCAGCCATAATATCAGTTAGTTTCACTACACTTCGCATCTGGTCAACGTCCATCAACATAATTCCTGAATTGTAATATCCATGATCGGTTCCTAAACGAATATTATTAATTCCTTCAGCAATGTTGGTTAGTCCAGAATGAGTTGCCGCAGCAATCATTTTCCCTTCTAAATCTAGTTCCCATAATGAATTCAAGGGATTAATAATTAACGTATCAGGATCAAGATAAATAACCTTCTTAACCGACTCTGGAAGAATTTCACCACTTGCTAAACGGAAATACATTTCTTTCGGATACCGTTCAACTGTTGGAGCATTATCAAATAATTCCATCGGTACTTTCACTGGTTTTAGTATCATCTTAAATTCTGCTAATAACTCTGCAAATTCCTGCAGTTTGTCATCAGCAATCTTTTCGTGAACTAACCAAACATCAAATTTTTGCCCAGGATTATTCACATGCAATGAAGTAAGCATAACCTTAGCTGGTTCAAGGTAGTTCTCATCTACTGTGATTAAAATATTAATTACTTCTGTCATAATTATTTCCCCAAAATGAATTTGTACTTATTTTATCAAAAAAAGCTGAGATTATTTTCAGCTTTTTCTAATTGTTGTTCCTGTTTGTCCGGTTAATCCTTCTTCAACTTTCTCCACACCGCTATACAATTTCGTCATTAATTGATAAAACATATCTATTTCTTCATTAGAATAATCGGCAAAAATTTTTTCTAATATTTCGGTGTGTTCATCATAGACTTTATTGAAATACTCTTCAGCATATTCAGTAATATTGATAGAAACTTTATTTCCCTTTGAACTAGCTGTATCAATTTTTACAAATCCATTTTTTTCTAATAAAATAGCTAATTTCTTAACATTTTGACGTGAAGTTCCAATCTGTTTTCCTAATTCTGTATATGACAATGCAGTTTTTGAATATCTAATCATCGTTAACAATAAAAACTGTTTTGAGGTAATTTTCGTATCTGTTTTATCAAATATCGTTTGTAATCTATTTTGTAATATTGAAAAACTTGAAAAAATCCCTCTTAGTTCTTTAGTCCGATCATCTTTATATTCATTAATTAATTCGTTATTCATCAAGCTCACCTCTCACTGTTACTTTACAGTATAGTAACTAGTTGCTATACTGTAAATACGTAACCAGTTACTATAGGAGGAAATATGTTTAAAACTAGAACTTTTTCAATATTAATAATTTTAATTATCGTTTTATCAACAATGGCTACACTTATCGGTATATTTTCAAATTACTCAATCAATCACAATTCTATGACTTCAGTTAATGGTCAGTTGGTTGAATTATACGGCAAAGGAATTTATCATAATGATTCTCAGACTATTGCCTTACAAGCACGTGCACAAGATTCCTTAACACTGATTTTAGGTATTCCTATCCTTATATACACAACATATCGATCCTTAAAAGGTTCTACACGTAGTAACTTACTATTGTTAGGAACTCTCGGATATTTTTTATACTCTTATACTAGCTATGTTTTTTTGGCACAATATAATCATCTATTCATAATATATATCGCCATCATGAGTTTATCTTTTTTTGCATTTATCATTTGTTTTAGCTCAATCAATCTCAACGAACTTAAGAAATCATTTAAGTCTAAGTTTCCAAGAAAAAGTCTCGCTATATTTTTAATATTCTTTGGAATTATGATGAGCTTGAGAGCTTTGTCGTTGATTCTACCTAGTATTTTTTCAAATACAGTTCCCGTTGAATTAGAACATTATACTAGCTTAGTAATTCAAGGATTGGACCTATCAATTTTACTACCTACTACGGTTCTGAGTGGAATCCTATTACTTAAAAACGCTCCTTTAGGCTACTTACTTTCTATAATTGTATTAATTAAGTCGACCACTTTAGTTCTTGCAGTCGATACTATGCTCTTATTCATGCACTTTGGAAATGTAACAGTTAAGCCTGATGAAGTGACTCTTTTTTCAATTACTACACTTATCTTTTTATATTTTTCCTATATAACTTTCAAAAAAATGAAATAAAAAAAGCTGAAATTAATTTCAGCTTTTTCTAATTGTTGTTCCTGTTTGACCGGTTAATCCTTCTTTAGCTTTTTCTAAGGAAGTGATGATCGCGCGTCCTTCGGGAACTTGATTGAGGTATTCAATACATGCTTCAACTTTTGGAAGCATTGAGCCAGCAGCGAATTGTCCTTCTTCAATGTACTTATGACAATCTTGAATAGTGATGTCATTAAGTGCTTGTTCGTTTTCCTTGTTGTAATTAATAAAGACTTTTTCAACGGCAGTCAGAATTATAAAGGTATCTGCTTCGAATTCTGCAGCAATTTTTGCTGAGGAACGGTCTTTATCAATAACAGCTGGAACGCCAACATATTGATCATTTTCTTCGATAACAGGAACTCCGCCACCTCCTCCGGCAATAACTGTGTAGCCATTATTAACTAAGTTCTTAATAGCATCAATTTCAACAATTGCCTTAGGTTGTGGTGAAGCGACAACTTGACGCCAACCTCTTCCAGCATCTTCAGTCACAGTGATTGAATCAGCTTTGGCTTTTGCCTTAGCTTCTTCTTCAGTCATGAATGAACCAACTGGTTTAGTAGGATTTTTGAAGGCTTCATCATTCTTATCAACAAGAGTTTGAGTAAGAATTGTTGCTCCTGCTCCATCCAATTTTCTTTGCTTAAAGACGTTAGTAATTCCTTGAGCAAGTTGATAACCAATATATCCTTGGCTCATTGCACCTGCTTCGGGAAGTGGCATTGAGGGAATCTTTTCATTTTGCTTCGATGATTCATCGAAAGCGTTTTGAATCATTCCGACTTGGGGACCATTTCCGTGAGAAACAATAACGTCGACGTTTTCTTGAACTAAATCCACAATAATTGAGGACACTTTTTTGATTAATTCTAATTGTTCTTTAGGTGTATTTCCTAGTGCATTACCACCTAAAGCAACAACGACTTTTTTTCTATTTTCCACTAAATATCTCCTATGCTTGTTTTTCTAATTTAGTAGCTTTGTGTTTCAAAAGTGAAGTTGATTTTGCAGCTAATAGTACAAGCATTGCAACTACAACATTCAAGATAATGCAGAATACGAAGACTGCTATGAAACTGTTGTATTGTGTGTAAATACTTGTCATTAAAGGCATACCAAAACTTCCTACAATGTATCCAAAGGCCATAACATATGAGAAGGCACTTCCGAATTGTTTTGACCCAAAGACATGGATAGCAAGTGCTGTAATTCCTGTACCACAGACAACGTACATAACATCGTTGATACCAGCACCAAAAATTGCCAATAATGGTAATCCTAAATTAGTACTCAAGATTAGAATACCGAAGGAAATAATACTAATTGCAACCCATCCTAGTAATGCCTTGATGGCTCCGAAGCGGTCACAAGTTGCACCAACTATCGGATTCAAGAACATATCAAAGATCATTGCAGATGAAACCATTAGTCCACCAACAGTTGGACCGAAGCCATTTGTTTCAGCATATGTTGGGAATAATTGATTCATAACCACGGTTAATTGAACGACACATAATGTTGCAACCACAATAAAGAATGCCGGAGACATAAGTGTTTGTTTGAAAGTTAAGTTGTCTCTAGGATCAGCTTCAATTTCAGTAACTGAAACTGTTTCTTCTTGTTTATCTTCATTAACTTCTTCTTCACCATATGCAAGCATGCCTTTATCAGAAGGTTGATATCTGATAATAAACAATGTTGAAGGAATGATGAGAACAGCACTTACCACAGCTAGAATTATGAAGGAATTTCTCCATCCATATGATTCAATTGTTTGTGATAAAACAGGACTCATAATTGCTAGATAAACGGAAGTGAATGACCAACAGATACCAATGGCAAAATTAGTCTTTTTCTTAAACCAATTATCCATAATAATTGACATTGGTACCACACTAGTAAAGGCCATACACACACCAATTACGGCAGCACCCGCCAGAAACATCCATGCTTCAGTAAATTGAGACATTAATCCCCCGAGAACAACTTCAACGGCGGCAATTGCTGTCAAAGTAACTGGTAAATTAACCTTAGGAAGAATCTTTCCTACGAATGGAAGTGTCAAAGCAAGAGCTAGTATAAGCACTGTAAAGTAATATGACAATGTCGAGATGTTAATGTTTAAGTCTTTACTAATCGGGGTTAAGAAACTCCCAACTAGAACTGTATAAGAACCTGAACTACCTGCACCCATCAATCCTAAACCGGCCATGACAACCCAAGCGAAGTTTGATTTCTTTGGTTTTGCGTTGTTATTCATTTTTAATTCTCCTCGTGAAAACTTCAGAAAAAGCGGTTTGTCATTTTAGTAAAGCTCAATGAAAAACCGCTAATTATTTTTTTATAGGCCTAATACAGCACATAGAATAGCTTTGATTGTATGTTGACGGTTTTCAGCTTCTCTAAAGATAACTGATGCATTCTTTTCGAAACATTCGTCAGTGATTTCTAGACCTTCTTCAATAACTTTACGTTCTGTTTCATTAGGTGCTTCGCTAAGTAATTTCTTACCAACAGCGTGGTCAGCATTATGAACAGATGGTAATTCGTGCATTGCGAAGATGTTAGGGTTCTTAGTTTTTGCTAACAATTCACTTGAAACACGGTATGGAAGTAACATTTCGTAGTCACCCATCCATGATTCATACTTGTCTGGATCCATAACTTCTTCACCAGCATCTGGGTTCAAGTATCTCCATTCTTCAGTAACAACTACGTCGATACCTTCTAGTGCTTTCAAGTCTGATGTTTGAACAAACTTGTTATTTGGAGCAAATTTGTCAAAGGCACTTTGAATATCTTCAACGTGAGCCTTAGCCATTTGATGACGAATGTTGTCAGGTCCGATTGCGTAGAAGTCCATACCTAACATAGCAGCAAGTCTTCCGTAGAATAATGGTGCTCCACCACAGTTACCAACGAAGGCCATCTTCTTACCGCGACTTGAACCAGGTCCACCCCATTGTTCTTCCATTGTAAGAGCATCTGCCAACATTTGAGTTGGGTGATCCCCAAGACTTAGAGCGTTGATGATAGGAACATCTGAATATGATGCCATGTCATACAAGAATCCTTCAGGTTTTTGAGCACGAATAACGATTGCATCATACATTCCTGAGAATACGCGGATAGTATCTTTAACTGTTTCACTGTCACCCATGTGAGAGTTTGTTAAGTATGTGAAGCCAATACCAAGGTCGTTTGCTGATGTTTCAAAAGCACAACGAGTTCTTGTTGAACTCCAGTCAAAACTTGCGACAATATTTTTTCCTGTAAAGAATTTTTGATCAACACCGGCTTTCTTTTGTGCCTTCAATGTTGCTGATAAATCAATCATGTATCTGAATTGATCTGGTGTTAAGTCTCTCAAGTTAATAATGTCTTTTCCTACTAAATTATTTCTCATTTGTTAATTCTCCTAATATTATTAATTATCTAAAATTTGTGAATATTACTTTTTTCCTGAAGCGGCAACTTCCTTAGTCCAACAATGAACTCCTCCACCTGAAAGGTTTAGTGCTAAGGCATCAACCATAACTACTTTTCTATCAGGGAAAGATTTCTTCAAGACTTCTTCAGCTTGCTCATCTTTTTCTTTAACTTTTGGATCCATTCCTTCACTGTAATATCTTTGTCCAACGACAACGTCATTACACATCAAGAAGTTACAATATCCAGCAGCTGCATAGAAGTGAGCATCGCCATCTGGCCAAGGAGTACCATCTTCAAACTTGCCACCCATTTCATCAATGAAACCTTTGAACAAGTCATAATCTTCTTCACCAGGTTTCAAGACAAATTCAATTGCTTCTGGAATTGGCATACGAATGATTTCAAATGGTTTACCATCAACATCAGTCGCATTCTTGAGAACTTCATAAGCTTCATCAAGACGTTCTTTAGTAATCTTATTAGCGTTACTTGCTGCAGCTTCTTCATCAGTAACTTCGGCAAGAATAACTTTGTTGTGATCAATGAAGCGGCACATCTCATCAATATGAGCAGCGAAACTTGAACCAAAGACTGGATAACCATCTTTTTGTTCCAAAGGTCCCATACGGAAATCATCATCTTCAATGATTGGCTTAGGAATCCAAATGATCTTTTCAACGTTATAGAGTTTCTTATACTCAGCTTCAACTTCAGCTTTTGTATACTGAGGGTTTCTCTTTCTAACTTCTGTATCTTCAATCGCCATCATAACTCCACGACCATTGAATTCACGATCTCCACCTTCAGATACTAGTTCTGAACTAACAATGTCATATAAGTCCATTGACACTGCCATGTTCATTCCAGCTCTACGAGCAATTTTTGCTTCTTCGCTGTCTGGATCGATAACTCCGTAGTAACTCCATCCTGGATTGATAACTTTACGGTTACCGTGATCATCAATCATGACGCTAGGTCCATTATCACGAACGTAGAAGTTAGTATCTTCAAATTCAGTAAACTTGATATCTGAAATATCTACTCCATCATCAGTCAATCTCTTTTTGGCTTTTTCAATGACACCTTCAGCTCCACCATTAATGTGGAGTTGAGCTTGTCCTTGTAATGCTTTAACAACTTGTACACATGTTGCACGATTATCATGTTCACTTGAATCAATGTAATCTGGCATCCAGGTCATAAAAACATCCGAAACTTTTTCGAATTCACCTGGATAGCGAAAGTTTCCTTGCATATCACTTGCCTCCTGTTGATTAATTTGTATATTATTCTATGGTAAATATTTATATACCTACCGACAGGTATATAGTATCATGAAAGCGATTACATTTCAATAAGATTAATGTTATTTTTAACTGTGTCTTTTTGTGACAATTACCACTAATGTAATTAATTAGTTATAATGAGTGTGATATTATTTCAACTAAGGAGAGATAAATCGTGAACAAACCTCTTACTACCCGCGATAAAGTCATTGAAGCAATGTATCATTTAGTTGCCGAAGTCGGGTACGATAAATCATCAATTAACAAAATTGCTCAAATAGTTGGTATTCAAAAACCATCTGTTTACTATTATTTCGAATCAAAAGAATCAATCTTTTTGGAAGTTTTAGCAGGATTATATCCCCTAGCAAAATTGATTGAAGATCAAAAAATCGTGAATTCCACCGATAAAGGTGACTTCCATCAACAATTAATCAATCTGGGATATTCAATTATCGAAACCTATCGAAACGATACCGAACGTCGCCTTGTGCTAGCTGAATTGGATATTCAAGCCCAAAGAATTCCTTCAGTTTGGGAACAAAAAGCTCACTTAGACCAAGAAAATATTGAAGCCTGGCAAACAATCTTGCAACATGGTAAAGATATAGGTGCTTTTCCTAGTTCATTCGATGTCGAAGTTAACGCTCAAATGTTCTTCGTGATGTCAGCGGGAATTAGTTACTCGGTTGCGAATAAAGGTGCCATTGATTCCAAAACCATTTGGAAAAACATTGTAAATTCATTGTTTGTTGGAGAATAAAAAAGAGTTGAGAAATAATCTCAACTCTTTTTTATTTTATTTTCCTATTGATTCTTTCTAGTTCCCTTTTTTCTGCGAAATAAAACATTGACCAAATAAATAGGAAGATTAAAACGAACATCAAAGATGAGGTTGCAATAATTCCAAGTTTCATTGGGAACCAATCACCAATATAAGCAATCACCAAAAAGCTGAGCAAGCTCCCAACTAACTGAATCCCGGTTTTTGTCAAAAGTGAAAATCTACGAATTTGATATACTGCTGAGCAAACTCCGATAAGGACTCCTAATAAAATAACCAACATACTATTGAAACGAACAGCTTCACTTGCGAAAACCATTCCCATCACCAAATATATAAAACTAACTGCTCCAACATCAGCTACAATATTTCCAAAAAGTTTCTTCATGATAATATACCTCCTAATAAATTTGTTCTAACGCTAACTTTAGATTTGATAAGTATCTCCTAGAGATAGATTGCTTCTTGCCACTTCTTAAAACGGCATCCATATTTCCGGAGAAAGAATTTTCCAATCTTCGAATCTGTTTCAAATTAATAATTGCTGATTTTGATATTTGAACAAATTGACGATCATCTAGATTAGCTTTTATCTTATATAGACGTCCACGAAATTGAGTTTGTTCACCACTTTCAAATGAAATAACTATTTCATCTGTAAAAATTTCAATGACTTCTATTTCTTCAGTTCGTACTATTTGTACACCTTCATTGTTTTTCACTGTGAAAACATTTTTTGGTTTGTCGTCTGACAACTGGTTGAAAACATCATTGGCTAATTCAGTCGTTGGCGACTCAATTATTACTTTAACTTCATCAATATCTTGATTGATTAAAATCTTTATTTCCATGAATCTACCTCCTTATAAATTTTATTATACGTATTATTTTTTATAATTGTTTACTTTTCTATGAGTGGTAGCAGCTTCTTATATGAGTAGTTATTATGTGTCTCGTTTTTTTGAATTCCAATAAAAAAAAGCCTGTATAGGCTTTTTTTTTAGTTCGAATCGATACCAATAATTTCTCCATGATACTGTTTTTCACTGCCGGCTTCCTTTTTCATAATAAAAGGTTTTTTATTTATTTTAGGAATAATTAAGTAAAAAACTTTTTGGTCTGTCAGAATAAAAGTTCCTGAATAGCCTTTCTTAGAATTCAGAAGATATGAATGCTTTTTATAGCGTTTATACTTCCCTTCATCAAATACCTTTCCTTGATAAAATATGCTGTATTTCTCTTCAAAAAAAGAAATACGAATCTGTTTAGATGGCTGGTGTGTACTGTCGTTTGGTGAATAGTAGTCTCCTAAAATAGAAGGAGTTCTATCATTTGCTAAATAAGAAGCTCCGATAAATATTGCTATAAGTACTAAAAATACTCCTATGGCACTTATCCATATTTTTTTCATGATTCATCACCCCATTCATATAACTACAAATTCTCTGCTTCACTTAGTTTCAGGAGGATTGACATATAATTTGGCACCATCTGAATCACTTCTGTCTAGAAGAATGGGTTTCTTACTTAGTTTTGGAACTATCAGATAATAGTCATTCTGACTAGTAAGAATCAGCGTCCCATCGTAGCCGTGTTTAGATTTCAACAAATATGAGTGCTCCTTATAATGCTGATACTTTCCACGGTCAATAGCCTCCCCATTTCGCCATAAGCTATATCCATTTTCAATCTCTATCCGAAGTATTGGTGTGTTTGCTGGCGCTTCATTCTTCTTATCTTTAATAGAATAATTCCCAATTACAGATGGAGTTCTATCACTTGTTAAATAAGAAACTCCGACAAATATTGCTATAAGTACTATGAATACTCCTATGGCACTTATCCATATTTTTTTCATAATTTCCTACTTCCTCTCGAGTAAGTAACCGCTCTATCTCAACTAAAGTTTAATTGACAGCGATATTATAATCAATAGTTTGTTTTTATTATTTTCAGTAGATATAATTAATATTAATCAATTGATTTTTAAGGAGTATCTCTCATGTATTATCCAATTCAGATTCCTTACATTTTAGATGATACTTTTCTCAAACATATTAAGTATCAAGAAGATACTATTGATGGCCTAACAGATTTTGTGATTTGCTATTGGCAAATGACTCCTATTAAGAACGTGTCAATTGAACTAGATAACATCATTATTTTAGATGGCTGTATTGATTTAGTTGTAGATTTTGAAGAAAAACTTATCGGTTTCTCAGGAATGAGTTCAACAGACTTTCACTTCAAAATTCAACTGCCTGCCAAATTCATGGGACTGCGTTTAACTCCTGGTGCCTTTCATCAACTTACTAAACGAGAACCGCAAGCTGCGATGGATAAATTCTTACCTATCAGTGAAGTCTATGGTGACTTTAACCAGAAGTACTTCTTCTCACTATCTTTTAACGAAGCAAAACAATATTTAATCGACTTTATAAAATCAAAAATTGGCAATATCCAGCCTAATTCATACACGAAATTATTTAACGATTTAATTCACGAGCCTCCAGCATCAGTAAACAAACTGTGCCAAATATTAAATCTCAGCCAAAGTCAGTGCCAAAGAAACTTCAACAAAAATTTTGGCTTGAGTCCAAAGGTGGTTCTCTCTATTTTGAGATTTCAAAAATCAATCACTCTTTTGACTTCTACAAAGACTAAACCAAGTGACTTACTGGAATTCTCACAGTATTACGATCAATCTCACCTCATTAATGATTTTCAGCGCAACATTGGACTTACACCGCTTGAACTTTTAGCGAAATATAAATAATGACCATTATTTCCAATACAACTCACCCTTCTTCAAATAAACTAGACATATAATAAAGGAGGAATAGCTTATGTTAAAAAGTATGACACCTAACTTAATGGTTGAAAACGTTGAAGATACAACTAAATTCTATGAATCTAAGCTCGGTTTTATCACTGCTGCCTCAGTTCCTGATGACAATGGCGGACTACAATTTGCCATCATGATTAAAGATGAATTGACTTTAATGTTTCAAGAAAAAAATAATCTAATCGCAGAATATCCAATTCTGACAACCGATGAACTGCATCCCTCAATTAGTCTTTATATTCAAACAGATGATTTAGAACAGTTGTATTCAGATTTAAAGAAAAACCTTACTATTTATACTGACATGCACACTACTTTTTACGGTGCAAAAGAATTTGCTGTTTTGGACAATAATAACTATGTGCTAACTTTTACTGAAGAGAGGAAACAATAACAGTGGCTACCGGTTTAGACTTTGCAGAATACGTACAAGAAAAACTTTCAGGTGCCGGTAAAATTCGCATCAAAAAAATGTTTGGTGAATATGGCGTATATTGTAATGATCAATATTTTGCAGCAATCTGCGACAACCAGTTACTTATCAAAATCACTGAAGCTGGCAAAAAGGTTATACCTAATTGTCCCACTGCACCACCTTATGATGGCGCAAAATCCATGTTTCTTATTGAAGATCTGGAGAATCGTGAACTCCTAGAGAAACTAACTCTTGTAACTTGCGAAAATTTACCTAAAAAATAAACTCAAATAATTTTTGAATTCCAATGAAAAAAGAGCCTGTATGGGCTCTTTTTATAATTCCAATCAACATTTTTATTACAATTATACAAGCTCAACTATCTGTATAATAGTCAAACTGATTTCTAGTTTGGAACCCCAAGCCTTCATACAATTTCACAGCTGGAGTGTTCTCAGTTTCAACTTCAAGATAAATACTTTTAGGTTTTTTATCTTGAAGTAAGGCAATGGCCGAGGTAATTACTTTTTTACCAATTCCTTTACCACGCTGGCTTTCCGCGACAACAAAGCCATAGATACCCCAATTATCATCAGAGTTCTCCAAGTTGATTGTCGCAACCAGTTCATCATCAATTTTGTAAATCATGATATTTTTCAAAGATTCTAGCGTTGGTTCTCTATCTAACAAAACAGTTAAACTACTGATGTCGTCAGTTGTGGCAGGTTGCAGCTTTACTACTTGTTCATAATTAACATTCATAGGTAACAGCATATACTTTTCAGAGAATTCATATTTTGAACTAACTAAATTACGCAAGAAACTATCATTTTGATCAACAATAGTCTCTATTTCCTTACCAACAAACATCTTTTCAATTTCTTGAAGTAAAGTCTCATAGCCATCTTTTTCATCAACCATAAAACTTACTTCAACCACTTCGGGATCAAAATTTATTAAATAAGCATATCCCAATAGTTGACCGTCATTCCAATATAGCAAATGTTGTGTATAATCATTGACCTTATCTACAAAGCCAATGTCGACTTTATGGTAAATATTTCTATTTGTTTCTATTCTTTTTTGTAACTCCAATACAGATTTTTTATCTGCATCAGTCAATTGTGTTTCCCAAATTATTTTTTTCAATCAATCACCTCACTGTTCTTATCCAAACCGCTGAGCGAATACCAACTAATTTCAAGCGACGTTAGCACTGTGTATTTTTTGGCATTCGATTTAATTAATTGATTATATCATCAAATTGTTTGTTATTCTTGTTTGAGCCCTCTATACTTAGCCTAACAAAAAGCTCTTTGTTTATTTCAAAATCAATGAAGAAAAATACTCTGCATTATAGACTAAACAAATGGTTCAATATATTTTTTTATTAATTCAACTCTGTCCTTAACTTTATTTGCGGACAATGAGGCAATTGAAACAACTAGTTTTTTATCCTGATTGATATAAATAATGTTACCGCCGTCTCCCATAGCTGCATAGATACCTTGCTCTGGATCAAGAATCCACCAGAGATATCCATAGGAAAGATCAACTTTATCCCAATGACTGTGCTTAGTTGTACTGTCTTCAATCCACTGTGATGAAACTATTCTTCTGTCTTGCCACATTCCTTTATTCAAAATAAGTTGTCCAATTTTTGCCATGTCACTAACTGACAGTGTAAGTCCCCAACCTCCGGTATTTAATCCCTTAGTATCACATACCCAACCACTAATGTTAGTTGCCTTATTAAAAGTAGTTTGTTCTTTCACCGTGTTAAGAATAATGTTTTTTTCAATATTTATTTCGAGCGGTTTAAACAAATTCTCTTGAGCAAAGTCAAAGACTGTTTGCTTAGTTGCCTTCATCAAAATTGCCGAAAAGATATCTGGACCAACTAAAGGCGTATAGTTAAAATCACCAATTTTTCCCTTTCCACCAAGATAGTTTAAAGTAAATTTCTCCCAATCTTTACTCATAAAATATCGCATATAAGTTAACGGTGGAAATTTGTATTTGTAAGGAACGGTCATCATTAACATATCCTCGAGTGTTATATTTTGAACTACTTTTTCGTTATTTAGTATTCTATAATCAGGGGAAAAATTTATAACCCTCTGATTTATATCTTGTATATATCCCTGATTCAAAGCAATTCCAAACAGCAATGATATGACACTCTTTGAAACAGAGTATACATGCACCTTACTATCCTGATTACAGCCATTAAAATACTTTTCGTACTGAAGTTTTCCCTCATGTAAGACAGAAATTCCAACTATATTTGAGTATCCTTTTTCTACAGTTTTTTCTAGCTCAATGATACTTTTTTCATTCATGTGTTTCTCCTATCCAATCCTATTTAGAGGTAAGATAACATAGGTAAAATTTTAATAGGAAATGAAACCCTTATAACTGCAAAATAAAGATTTAGAACGTGTTCCTGGACTCGAACTTGAAATATATTTTACTCAAGATAATTTGACTTGTTTGAAAATTTGGATGCCGATTAAAGAAAAACCTAAAGGTCTCTCAAATGAGAGACCTTTTTTAACGAACATCTAATCTTTTGCGTAACCCATCAGCCAGAATCTCAGAGAAGTTAACTTTCTCTTTAATTCCCAGATCATTTAAATAACTGGGAATGGTGAGCGTTTTTTTGACTGGTCTGGTATCATTCAATTTCCGATATTTATCAATATCTACATCTATCAAAGTTGCTATCTGATTTTCATCTATCTCTGGCAACTCAAACATCGAATCGGGAATTGGTTGATCTCTATCTTGTAAGTCAACTACCACTATCCCAATATAATCACGTGCCATGTCAAAGGCATTTGTCAAAGATGTCCCTTGAGTCATCCCATTAAGTGCGGGAATTTCTACTAAGTATGGAATTTCTTCATCATCTTTAGTGATAATTACTGGATAAATAACTTTCATAACATTTACCTCACTTGATAAGTCTATATTTTTTAATAATACTTTTGGCTAAGTTCTCCTTGATTTTAGGATGTCGAGGAATCGGAACAAAATAAATTTCGTTAGTCCAAATATCGTGATTGCCACCATGCCGATATAAATACCAACCATTCTGCTTCAATAACTTTAAAAGTTTATTTGTCTTCATTATCTTACCTTCCTATATTAACACGTGCTCAGACACGTGTTAAACAATTCGTTTCAAATCGTTAATAGAAATTACGATAACGACAACAATAAAACCTCTGACAAATGTCAGAGGTTTTATTTTTTGAGTTCATTTATTAATTTTAAAAGTAATTTTCCAATCTCATCTGCTTGTTCAGAATCTAACTCTGCCAGTTGAGAATTTAATTTTTCAACATTATAGGAAGTTACGGGTTTTTTATCAGAATAAATTAGATTGTTGATATCCGTATCTAAAGCTTCTGAGATGGCAACAAGAACACTTACACTAAGATTTGCAGTACTAGATCTTTCAATACGTGAAATATAATTTGTTGAAAGTTTGCTCATTTCAGCCAATTTTTCTTGTGACATCCCTAAGTTTTTTCTTCTTTTCTTTATATTTTCACCAATAGAATAACTCTTGTCATGAACCATATTTAATCTCGCCTCCCTACATTGCCTATATGTATGACAATATAGGAATTTACTCAATTAAATAACAAACAATCGTTGTATAAAAAATAAAACGATTGTGATAATATTATAATCGTACCTTTATTGAAAAAAATTAATTTAAGAGGAGTTAATTATGAGTAGAAAATTATACTTATCGATTATTTCAGTAACATTCGTCCTTTGGACATTAGCATTATGCAAACTTGAGTACACTTTTTTAACGCTATCATCACAAATTCAAAATGCAACCAGTCAATATGACAGTTCTATGTTTAGCGTTTCATCATTATTTGGAAATATTCATGTACCATTCACCGTACATTTACTTGTTATTTCACTTATTGTTAGCATGGTTGCTTGGCTATTTATGAACTATAAAGAACTATTAGGACTATATAGCAAGGAAATTTCAGCCACTAAGAAAAAAGTAAATGAAACGAAGACTAAAATCTCAGAGGAGACCAAGAAAAATGACTAAAGCAATCGCATTTGTAATTAAACACAAAATTGCATCTCTTATCGTTTTAATCGTTATTATTGCTGGTGGTTTTGGAATACACAAATTAATGAATCCATCACCACAAAGCATCATGAATTCTATTGAAGTTAAGACCGAAGGATATGAAGGACACGGACATGCTGAGGTAGTTCAATCCAAATCAAACAAGGAAAAAATCAAAAAGCTTTACGAAACAATGGCTTTATTAGAAGCAAAAAGAGCTAATTTTGATACGGCTGTTGTTAAACGTGTCTTTGAAAATGAAAAAGACCCTGAAGTTGCTTTAAACAAATTCAAAGATGAAAACAGTGATATTTATTCAGCCAAATCATCAACAGACTTATCACAGAATAACGCATTTTACACTAGAATGAAGGCAATTGAACCAACTTGGTCAGGTTCTTTCGATAAGAACGGTGATGTTGGATACATCGGATTCAAAGATACTTCATCTGATCCAGCATTCAAACCTTTTTCAAAGAAAATTAAAGTTTCTGGATTAAAGAAACAAAAGAAAATGAATGTCAAAGTTAGTGATTTTAAAGTTGTTTATAATAAAGCTAAATATGACAAAGCTTATGCAAAAAAACTTAAAGAACAACAAGAAGAAAAACAAAAAGCAGATGCCGCAGATTCGTTTAGCATTTACTATGGTACACCTGAAGAAAATGCAAAAAACTATTTGCAAAGTGATTTAGATAAGTACTATGACATCTATTATAAAGGCAAAAAAATAGACAAGCTTTCAAAAATTTATGATGGATGGAAAATTGACAAAGATAATATGGAAACTGACATTAGCAAAGCATCAGAGATTTTCTTTGATGGAAGTGCACTTCTTAACTTAGTTGATTCAAATTATAGTAAACATAGTGAAGAAGGAAGTATTATTTATAATCTAAAAGAAGATAAATATTATAAGGTTCCAATTGAAAAATAAATATAGAAAGAAGGCCTAATTATGGCAGAACTTATTTTAGCAATCATTATAATTGGATTAGGATACTTAGGATTTAAAAAAATTACCAAACCCAAGTATCGCATTGCTATGACTGATCCAATCACAGGTTATGTAAAATACTTATTCAGAATAGACGGTATTAATAATTCATTCGACTACACAGCAAACCCCGATGAAGCAATGTTATTTCTGGATACAGTAACACCAGCTCGATATATGAAGGAATTAGACAAGAAGACTTCACCTAGAATAGAAGTAAAAAAAGGATTTTCTTGGAAGAGACTAGAGCGTATTGGTTGAGGATATGTAATTATGAAAAAAATAACAAAATCAAGTTTATTAAGTGTTTTTCTCACTTTGTTTTTATTGATTGCTGTCGGATGTAGCAATAATTCTTCTAAAGAAAAAATTTCTGATTCCAAACCTAAAGTTGAGAAAAAAGAAACTAAACCAAAAAAAGAAATAAAAAAAGCTGAAGAGCCAGAAAAAATTGATAACAAGCATATAATTATAATGGCTTGGCAAAAATATCAAGGTAGTTCTTTAGATGGCTATCATTACTATATGAATGACGGCAAATATGTTCTTCAGCAACCGCAAATGAGAGCAACTATTTTCACAATGGACAGTGCAAATGTGACTTTATTACCAATCTATGCTTCTGACGAACCACAAACCATTTCAATTGAAGAATTGAAAAAGAATTACTATTCAACGCCTGAGCAGAAGCAAAAAACAGATAGCTTGGTAAACCAAGTAAGTGATGTTGCTTTAGTAAATGGCGACTTACCAAACTAAAAGCAAGAGAATTAAAACGTATCTGCTAAAATTACAGATACCAATACTCAAAAAAACAATTACTTTCACTAGTTTCATCACTTTAATTAAACCCAGTTAACCTCAAGGCCCAATTATCAGAAATATTAATCTGATAATTGGGCTTTTGATTTCTTTTCCATACTAAAAATCCCTGCCATTTCTGGTAGGAATTTTGGTAGGGAACTATGTTATTTTTAATGAAAATCAAACATTTTAGGCGTCGAAGAATGTTGATTTATCGGCATTCACCATTCATATTAGGCTAACTACTTATTCCCATTCTACTGTTGCTGGCGGTTTGGAGGTGATATCGTAGACGATACGGTTAACGTGATCCACTTCATTTACGATTCTGGTTGAAACAGTTTGTAGTACTTCCCAAGGGATTCTTGAGAAGTCGGCGGTCATTCCGTCGATTGAGTTTACGGCACGAATTCCGACTGTGTAGTCGTATGTACGTCCGTCTCCCATGACACCAACTGAACGAATTCCTGGTAAAACAGTGAAGTATTGCCAAACTGTTCTGTCTAAGCCAGCTTTTGCAAATTCTTCTCTTAGGATATAGTCACTATCACGGACAATTTTTAGTTTGTCTTCAGTAACTTCGCCTAGTACACGAATTCCTAATCCTGGTCCTGGGAATGGTTGACGCCAAACAAGTTCGTGAGGCATTCCTAGCTTCTCACCTAATTCTCTAACTTCATCTTTGAAGAGAGTATTCAATGGTTCAATTAAGCTGAATTGCATGTCTTCTGGAAGTCCGCCAACATTATGATGTGACTTGATAGTTGTAGCTGTGCTAGTACCACTCTCGATAATGTCAGTGTACAAAGTTCCCTGAGCCAAGAAGTCGATTCCATTTAGTTTGGTTGCTTCTTCGTCGAAAACTTGAATAAATTCATTTCCAATGATTTTACGTTTCTTTTCTGGGTCAGACACTCCACTGAGTTTATCTAAGAAACGTTTTCTAGCATCTACTTGAATAATATTTAGTCCGAACTTACCGCCCAGACTATCCATTACTTGTTCAACTTCGCCTTTTCTAAGTAGACCATGATCAACAAAAATACTTACTAATTGATCACCAATAGCTTCGTGGAGTAATACACCAACAACTGAAGAATCGACACCACCAGAAAGTCCTAACAAGACCTTCTTGTCGCCAACTTTTTCACGAATGTTAGCTATCTGCATTTGAATGAAATCTTCCATGCTCCAGTTGTCTGTTGCACCACAAATACCGAAAGCAAAGTTCTTCAAGATATCCATTCCGTATTCGGTATTACGAACTTCGGTATGGAATTGAATTCCATAAATTTTCTTCTCATGATTCTCGATTGCAGCAAATGGTGTGTTGTCACTAACTGCACTAGTTACGAAACCTTCTGGAATTGCAGTAACTTTATCACCATGACTCATCCACACGATTTGTTTCTCAGGAAGTCCTTTGAATAACTCTGTGTCTTTATCTTGAACAGTGATTTCAGCTTTACCATATTCACGTTCAGTTGAAGCTTCAACTTTACCACCGTTTTTGAAACTGATTAATTGCATACCATAACAAATTCCTAAAATTGGAATACCTAATTCAAAAATTTCAGGATCAATTGAGAATGCATTTTCATCATAAACACTCATTGGACCACCAGAAAGAATAATTCCTTTCGGTGCCATTTCTTTAATTTCAGCGGCGGTTATCGTGTTGGCCAGCAGAACTGAGTAAACTCCTAATTCCCTAATTCTTCTAGTAATCAACTGGTTGTATTGACTACCGTAGTCTAAGACAATAATACTATCAGCATTTGTTTGTTCTGCCACTACCTTCACCTCGTCTAAATTTATTTAATTAATAATTAATTGTACAAATAAAGAGCGTGAAAGTCCACGGGTAAAAGCCGAGTACTAAAGAAAAAAATCATGAGATTGGAGTAATCTTGTAATTTTTTAATTTAGACAGAGGATTTTGTGGACTTGAGTGCGTTTCAAACAAGAGCGTTACAACTAGCGGGAATAAAGTGAGTACTAAGAAAAATAAAATTCATTTCGCTAGAAATTGATTTTATTTTGGTTAGACGGAACTTTTTGCTAGTTGTGGCGCGTTTCAATGGATTACATTGACTGGTTACAAGCAATATAAAAAAGCTAGTACATTTAAGTACTAGCTTTTTTATTAATATACATCACCACTAAAGGTACTTACTAATGAATCAAAGTCATCATCATCAGTATCGACTTTCCACTTCTTACCGTCTTTTACAAATTTAATTTTAATGTAATCGCCTTTTTTCATATTGTCGGTTGTTAAGTATGAATCTACCTTACCAACCATTTCTTTAGCTGCGACTTCATAAGTATCAGTGTCATAGTCTTCTTTTGCTTCGGCTTCATCCTCTTTTTGTTCTTGTAGTGTTTCATAATCATCATCGAATTTTCCAAGATCAATTAGACGTCCTTCAAGTTGAACAACTGGTTCACCGTCATCAATGGTTACTTTTGCTTTCAACTCGGCGTTAGCGGCATTGAATTTTTGAATTTTATCCGTAAGCGTAGTTACGGTTGCATCATCAGCAGAATCAATAAAGAAATGTGAATTAATATCATCTTTCATTGCATCTTTAAATTCTTTTTTATCGTCATCTTTATTGGTTGAAATATACTTACTGTAATTAGGATCATCTTTTCCCAAAATAACAGTATTTACATAAGCGTCAGCAGCTTCTTTAAGACCAGCTGTGACATTTTTGTATTTCTTAGTATCAATCTTAACCGTGTTAGCTTTATTCTTATCTTCACTAAGAGAATCATACTTCAAAGTATACTTAGTATTCTTCTTAGCTTTGAAATACACGTATCCTTGAACTTTTTCTCCCTTAGCTATCTTCTCAATACTCAAATCGCCATCATCAAAATATGATGTAGCTCTAAGCTTATTACCATCATTATCAATTAAGTTAAGGTCATAGCTATTAAGAGTCAACTTCTTAGTACCAGTATTTGTTACTTTAATTCTTAAAGCAAGCAAATCACCATCATCTGTAGCAGTGAACTTACCAGACTTAACTTCAAGCGTTACATTCTGACCTTTCACCGAATGGCTGGCGTCATCTTTCTTCTGACATCCCACAATAACAAAAATCAACGGTAGTAATAATAAGGTAAACCATAATTTCTTCTTCATAATTCCGTCCCCATATTTAGTTTATTTATAAATTATATCATATAAAATAATCCACAAAAATATCCCTAGTTAATAATTAACCAGGAATATATAAATCAGAATTAACTAATTAGTCATTTTGCGTTTCAAAGCGTATGCACTTGTTAAAGTTCCTAATAAAATAATTCCTGAAACTGTAAGCAACGTTGTATTCATTCCACTTGTTTGTGGGAGTTTCTTTGTTGTTTTGTGAGTTATCTTCTTTGAAACTATTTTGGTAGTTGTCTTTACATCTTTTTTCACAGGATCGATTGGATCATCAACTTTTGCAGCTTCGTTTTTAGTATAAACGTAAGTTACAGCTTGGGCTGCTTCAGTAAATGTTCCGGTTGCACTTCCTTGAACTTCTTTGAAAGTATAACCATTAATAGCTAGTTTATCGGTAGAATACTTTTCGCCAGCTGTTCCTGATTTCACAACGTCAGCAATAATTTTATTACCTTGTTCATCAACATAACTGGCTGTTACAGTTCCAGTAGGAACCGGCTTATATCTATCGTAATCAGTATAGAAAGTCCAGGTAGTAACATTCCCATTTTCATCATTTCCAGCAATATATTTTGAAACATTTTGGTCCTTAGGTATTGTCAAAATATTAGTAGCTGGATCAAAGCCTGTTTGAGTTCTTGCCTTAAACACCTCGATTAAAGTTGGTGAAATAACCGTCGATAAATCTGCTGTTTTTGAACCATCAGGTTGTATTGTAATAAATTCGACTAAATCAATGATGATATTTCCAGTATGTTCTTTAACCAGATTACAGCCAGTGAACTTCGTCATACCAGCACTGATTAACACAGTCTCGTTGAATCTAGAATGATAGGCAGTAACCAAGTTAGGACAATCTCTCAAATCTAACTCTTTCAAATTAGGATTGTGCTCTGCATAGGTAATCCACTGTAGAGACTCCATTCCTCTCACATCCACCTTAGCTATTGAGGAATTAGCGATGTATAGTCTTCGTAAGGAAGTTAATAGTTTAACTCCGGTTAAGCTGGAAATATTTTCAACCTTCATAGTTGTAATGGTTGAAATTTCGTCCTCCGAAAGTTTTCCGTTCTTGTCTGTATCGTATATAGCTAATTGCGTTCTAAAGCTGGCATCTGGGAAATTAGTGGCATTCAAGCTAATATCGCCACTTGCTCTAACGGTTGTACCATTTTTTGCCTGTTGACTTACCGGTGCAGTAGCAGTCGCTTGGGCTGAACTTACTAAGAATGGCAAAATTATCCCGACAATTAAAGCTGCATAACTTATTTTTTTAATTGAGTTTCTCATTTGTCACCTACGATATATAATAAAATAATTATATCATCGATACGAATATATTGAAACGAATTAACGGCTAAATATCAGGTTTTTTACATAATTTTCTCCATTAAAAAAATCCGTGATTACTAATTAACCGCGGATTTTTTAAAGTTAGAAATAACTAATCAGTTATTTTCTTTTCAAACTGTAAATAATGCTATTTCATCTGTTTTAAAATTTTTAGTATTTTTTCAAATAAACTTTATCAATCTGATGATTGCTAGCTTTATGCAGAATTAAATCAGCACGATTCTTAGTGGGCTCAATGTAGTCAACTAAGTTCTTATAGTTAACATTCTCCCAAGTTTCGTCCGCCATTTTCAAAGCCTCATTACGGTCACCCAATGCCCATTGATGATAGTAACTAGTTTCATCGGTGAAGGCTGAATCTAACAAGGTTTCGAATCTCTGCATAAACCAATTCTTAATATCGGACGTTTGGGCATCAATATACAGCGAAAAATCAAAAAAGTCACTTACATAAACTCGTTGACTCTCTGGCAATTGCAAAGTATTGATCCCTTCAATGATTAAAATATCTGGTTGATTAATTTGATAATGTTCGCCTTGAACAATATCGTAAATTTGATGTGAGTATTTAGGATATTCAACTGGTCCTTGATTGTCCTTCATCCTACTCAAGAATTCTAAAAGTTTAGGCATGTCATAACTTTCAGGAAATCCTTTTCGTTCGAGAATACCCTTTTTCTCAAGGTCTTCATTTGAATATAAAAATCCATCAGTCGTGATTTGCTCTACTTTGTATTGTGGATAGGCACGCTCAAGCATTAACTTCAAAAGTCGAGCCGTGGTACTTTTACCAACGGCCACACTTCCAGAAATTCCGATGACAAACGGAGTGTTATGAACTGGTTGATTCAAAAATTTTGCCTTGGATTTTTGCATATCTTTAAAACGGTGCATGAAGATATGAAGCAAATGACGAATTGGCGCATAAATAACGCGAACATCGTCCACGGAAATTTCATCATCTAATGATTTTAAGCGAGTTAATTCAGCATCGGTAATTGCCACAGGTGATTTTACCCCATGAAATTTTTGCCATTGCTCACGATTGAATACATCATAATTAATCATTTCATCCATATAACTAACCTAGATTCCGAAAGATTTTTGATACTCAATTAATCCTTTTACTTCAGACAATGCGCCTGGTTCTAATTCTTTAATCAAAAAATATTTATCTTCAACGGGATAATCAACAGAGATATCGAACTTGCTAGCTTTTTCATAACCAAATCTACCATAGTATTCGGGATAACCCATAATATGAATTGCTTCAAATCCTAAATCAGTTGCCATGTTCTCGGCGTACTTGATTAACTCAGCGCCGATTCCCATCCCTTGATGATCGTCAGCCACCGCGATTGGCCCTAGACAGAGCGCTTTAGCATAGTCACCAATTTGAATTGTTGATAGCATCACATAGCCAATCAATTCATCATCTTCAACTGCCACAATATCCAGCTCTGGAATGTATTGAGTTTCCTGTCTTAACTTACCAATTAGAACTTCTTCATGGTCAGAAAACTCAGCCTTTTCAAAAACTCTTTTGACTAATTCTTGAGACTTTTGAAACTCATTATTTTTTATTGGTCTTACAATCATCAATTTATTCTCTCTTTAATAAATGTTATTCTTATTATAATAGAAAAAAGTAATAAAGGTGTATATATGACAAAAATTGTTTTATTCGGCGATTCTATTTTGGCGGGCTCATTTAACGGGAAAACTTCTGATATTTTCACTGATCGTATCAAACATAATTTCCCCGATGCTGAAGTAATTAACGCTTCAATTCCCGGTCACAGAACTAGCGATGCCATCACTCATGTTGACCGCGATGTTGCCAAACTAGAAGCAGATGCCGTGGTAGTTTTCTTTGGAGCTAACGATGTCTCGACAAATAACGAAATGAAACCCGGCTATTTCACTTCAAATCTCGACTATATAATTGAAAGTATCGGTGCGGACAAAATTGTCCTTGTTTCTCCACCATACATTGATTACAAACGACAGCAACATCGTTCGTGGCCTCGTCAAATTCAATTTGAATTGGCCGTTGAACATGTCGCTAAAGAACACGACATCCCTTATGTTGATATTATGAAAGAAATGCGCGCCACCGCTAATCCAAATTCCTTACTACAAGGTGATGGCTTGCACTTTACTGACAAAGCTTATGATTTGTTAGAAAAAGAATTGGTGCCAAAAATAAAGAACGTGATAAACAGAGCGTGATAAGAAGCGCTTAAAGATTGAGCACTAACGAAATTTAATTAAATTACTTCGTAAGAAGTGGCTTGATTAAATAAGTTAGGTGAAATCTTTGCTTCTTGGAACGCGTTTAAAACGAGAGCGTGACAAGTGACGGGAGAAATTGAACACTAAGATGATTTAGAATTGATTTCGTTAGAAGTCGGTTCAAAATTAACTTAGGCGGAAATTTCTGTTGCTTGGAATGCGTTTTAAATAAGAGTTAACCTCTCCCGAGGTAGCTCTTATTTTTTTAGTCCAATTATCCATTGACCTTTGAAGCTGTGAACTTAGCATATGATATAATGGTTTTTATAAAATAAATATTATGATAGGAACTCTGCAATGAAAAAGGTTTTAGTTCATGGGTCAGGACATAAAGCTGTTAGTTGGGATGAGACAATTTCCTACCTAGATGCTAGTGAGGATGTAATGTGTCCAGATTTGTCCTCAATTCTTAATGGCAAAGAAGCAACTTACACAAATTTATATTCTGTTTTTATCGACTACTGTAATGAAATTGAGGGAAAAATTGATTTGTGTGGGATTTCTTTAGGAGGAATTTTAGCATTAAATTATGCGCTTGATTTCCCTGAAAAAGTAAAAACTTTAGTCTTAATTGGAACGCCCTATAAAATGCCTAAAGCAATCTTTAGCATTCAAAATGTAATCTTCAAAGTTCTGCCAAAGTCAGTCTTTAAGAACATGGCGTTTGATAAAACAGATACTTTTGTTTTGAGTAATTCGATTAAAGATTTAGATTTCAGTACTGAAGTACAAAACATTAAATGTCCTACTTTGATTATTTGTGGCAAAAAAGACCGTGCCAATCTCAAATCAGCTCAATACTTGACAGAGAATATTAGTGACGCTGATTTGAAAATCGTCGAAAATGCAGGCCATATTGTAAACGAAGAAAACCCTAAAGCATTAGCAGAAATTCTGAATCATTTTTATTAAATTTTCACTTAATTGTTGTCATATAGTGTCTTATGAAAGAGGTTATACTTATGAAATTATCTGACATCAAGAAAAGCCTTAATGAAGCTTTTATAATTCTAGGAATGTGTTTTCTTGCATCTGTAGTAATTTCTTTTTTCACTCCTAATTTTATAAATTTTGACATGGAAGGAAAAATCTTCCTATTAGTTATTTTTGTAGGTTTGTTCGTAGTTGACTTATATAGATCAAAAAAGAAAAAATCAACTTCAAAATCTCAAGAGAATGAATAGTTTATTTTGAAATACACTTTAAAAAAATGTCTGGTATTGGCATCTTACTTAAAGTTGCAATATTTTTGTGCTACAATACTTATACAAAATAATTTAATATTGGTAACAATATTAGCACCAAAAAATCTCCCAGTCTGCTAGCTGTGGAGATTTTTTATTTTAGATTTAACATAAAAAACACGACCCTGCTAGAAGTCGTGTCTTAAATCATAAGTCACCTAACGTTTGCCCAACCAATTGCTAAATATTACAAGTAATAACCCAACAGTTAGAGGAAAAACAAAATAATTTACTAAATCAGGTAACAATTTTAACACCTCCAATCTTATTAGACTAAGGTAAGGTGACATACTAAATTACGATAAAATATCTTCTAATAATTTTCGAATTCAGACAAGATTTCAAGAAGCAGAGACCCACACTTAAATAAAAAAGACCAAAATCTAAAAAGATTCTGGTCTTTTTTATACCTATATTCTGACTATAAATTGTCACGCTCTTACTTTCATTAGTTACATAAAGTTTCATTACTTCCATAATGTTCATTATTTCACAAATTAAATATATGATTTATTCGTTATTAAAACAACGTTTTTAAAATTCTGGAGGAATTATTATGGACTTTATTAAGGCTATTGAGTCAACTTTCACAAACATGGCGATTGTCAGCTCAATTACTTCAACTATTTTTATTATTCTCTTAGGTTTCTACTTAAGAAAACGCAAAACTTTCGGTGAAACTTTTGGTAAGGTACTTTCAAAAGTTGTTCTATCCGTTGCTTTGCCTGCACTTGCTTTCACTTCATTCATGCAACCTATTGATAGTGAAACACTAACTCAAGGTATGAATGTCTTGATTTGGGGTATTCTTATCTACATCATTATGATTTTTGTTACTCCACTTGCTTATACAAAATATCCTAAGGACAAAAAAGATGTTCTAGCAATTCTAACAACTTTTGGTTCAACCACTTTCTTCGGTATTCCTATCGTTGGTGCTGTCTTCGGTCCTAAAGGTATCATGTACAGTTCAATCTTCAATATTGGTTACCGTATCTTCCTATACTCATACGCCTACATCAAGATGTCAGGTCTTAAGATGGAAGCTAAGAACATCAGAGAAATGTTCCTAAACCCAATTGTTATTGCAACTTTTGCTGGTTTGATTCTTTGGTTAATCCAAGATTGGGCTCCAATGGTTACCGTTCAACAAGCTCTTAATGGTGCAGTTGTTCCTGATGGTGGTACAGTTTCTGTTGCCTTCTTCCGTATCGATCAAACTGCTCTATGGTTATTCAAACCACTTCAATATCTAGGAAACTTAGCTTCACCTCTTGCATGGTTATCAATCGGTGCAACTCTAGGTTCAATTTCATTCAAGGATGCTGCTAAGGACAAAACTTCTTGGTACTACGGTATCAACAAAGTTGTGCTTATTCCTTTACTAAACTTAGTACTATTGACTATCCTTACAGTTACAAACATCTTACCTGTTAGCTACGTTGCTTTAGCAACTGTTGTTATCATGATGTCTACACCAACTGCTACGGTTGCTGCTGCCTATGCTATCAGTTTTGATCGTGATGCATTGTTAGCTTCCAACGCTTCATTAATTTCAACAGTCTTAGCGGTTGTTGCAACACCAATCTGGATTACAATTCTAGAAATTATCAAACATATGGGTCTGTTTAGTTAAAAGGGGGCTTTGTCTATGTTCAAAATTACTGCTTACGGTGTTCGTCCAAATGAAGTTTCATTTTTTAACGATTTGAACAAATACGATTATGAATTAAATCTTGTCGAAGAGTTGCTAACTCATGATAACATCGAAACTGCAAAAGGTTCTGATGCCGTGTTACTCCGTGCCAACTGTGTCGGAGATGCTACTAATCTAACCAAACTTAATGAGTGGGGTATCAAATACGTCTTCACTAGAACTGTTGGTTTCAATCATATCGACTTAAAAAAAGCTGCTGAGTTCGATATGAAAGTTGCCCGTGTACCTGCTTATTCTCCTTATGCTGTTGCTGAATTAGCGATGACTTTGGGAATGATGCAATTAAGACATACTACTCAAGCTACCAACAATACTCATAATGGCAAATTCGTTGTCGAAGCTGGACTTTTCTCTAAAGAAGTTCATTCAAGTACTGTTGGTATTGTAGGAACTGGAAAAATTGGTGCAACTGAAGCTAGTCTATACAAAGGTATGGGTGCTAAAGTTCTTGGTTACGATCCATATCCTAGCGACTACGCCGCTCAATTCGTTGAGTTCGTAAGTCTTGAAGAATTACTTACTCAATCTGATCTTGTTTCACTCCATGTTCCTTATTTCCCAGGTCAAAATGACCAAATGGTTGATGAGAAATTCTTAGCACAAATGAAAGCTGATGCAGTGCTTGTCAATACTGCCCGTGGTGAATTAGTTGATCATCAAGCAGTCTTAAATGCCTTGAAGGCTAATAAACTTGGTAGTTTTGCTACTGATGTTTTCCCTAACGAAGAACTATTCTTAGGCAAAACATTTGATGGCGAACTTCCTGATAAAGTTGTTAACGAACTTAACGACTTTTATCCTCGTGTAATCATGACTGCTCATGTTGGCTCATTTACTGAACCAGCATTGGAAGACATGATTTCTGTAAGTTATGACAACTTCCATCAAGTATTGGAAACTGGTCATACTGACAATGATGTTGATTTGAAATAAAAAAGAAGCTGTGGTTATCACAGCTTCTTTTTGTATACCGTTAATGGTCGACCGATTTCTAAATACTTAATTTCTGATTGGATCTCATCTTGATCAAGCAAATAATCTATATATTTCTTCACCGAGATTCGTGATAGTTGTGTTTTTCGAGCCAAGTCTTGAACTGAGAACAATCCTTCTTCTTTCGAAATTTCTTTTTTTATCTTCTGTAAAGACAACTCCGACAATCCTTTTGGTAAGTCGTGATTGTCTTTTTTGATTTCATTAGTATTTTGGAAAAGCGAATCAATCTTTTCTTGGGAAAAGACCTTATTATCATTTAATGATTGTTGAGTCTTTAGGAATTTTTCAATAGCTTGTTGGAACCGTTCAAATGTAAACGGCTTAACTAAATAATCTAGCACGCCATACTCCACCGCTGACTGTAAATGTTTGGACTCATTGGCAGCAGTAAGCATAATGATTTGTGGATGCTTCTTCAACTCCAGTAATTCTTTCAGAAGTTTATCGCCATTTAATTTTGGCATATAAACATCTAACAAGATTAAATCAAAATCTTGTTTGGTAATTTCTTTCAAGGCGGCTGAGCCATCCTTAGCCACGGATATTTCTAATTGAGTGTCATCAATTGTCCGTTGTAGATACGATTGATTGATTTCACTAACCATTGGATCATCTTCAACAACTAGTATTTTAATTTTCATCGCCCTCATAACTTTCTATTGGTAATTCAATATAAAATAATGTCCCCTGTGGTTCTACATTTGTAGCTTCAATAAATCCATTCTTAGAATCTATTAGTTGCTTAACTAATGCCATACCATATCCACGATTATTTCCTTTGGTGGAGTATTTCAAATCAAATATTTTCGATTTTTGTTCATCAGTTAAATTAGAACCGTTATTTTGTTCTTCAACAATAAGAATATTACTTTCTTCATCATAATTAAAGCCCAAAGTTATTTCTGGATGTTCGACTTCATTCATATTGAATTCATCAAAAGAATTATCAATCAAATTACCAAGAATTTTTATCAAATCAATTGCTAATTCATTGGTAACTATCTTCTTAGGAAGCAAACTCTTTTTATTCAAACGTAAGCTAATTCCTTGTTCGTTAGCCTGACGCATCTTTCCAATCAAGAATCCTGATACGGTTGGACTCTGAATATGATCATTGAAGTCACCAAAGTTCTGACGATATTCTTTGGTTGTTTCCATAATGAAGTTTTCTAAATCATCGTATTGTTTTAACTCAATTAAACCTACTATTGTTTGCATTTTATTCAAGAATTCGTGAGTTTGAGCTCGTAGTGATTGGATATACTGTTCACTTCCTGATAGTCGATCGGTCAACTCTTTATAATCAGATTGATCACTGATTACCGCCATGCCACCAATATTCTTACCATTAACTTCCAGAGGAGTCACGGAGATAATTAGTTCTCTAGCATTAGCAATGATTGCCTTATTAACCACTCTGGTATGGTTATAAAAACTCGCCTCAAAGATATTCTCAAATAGTTCATCAGTAAGCTGCTCTTGTTCTTTTTGCTGCGGGAAATAGCTTCGTGCCACTGGATTCATTGAGAGAACTCTCTTGTCATCATCAATGGCAATTAGTCCTTCACTCATACTGTTATTGATGGCAGCCATCTCAGTCACCTTCTCGGCAATCTCTTCTGGCTCCATCCCTAACAATAACTTTCTAACATGACTTGCCACCAACCAAGCAGCAATCAAGCCTACGAATAATCCTAAAGCTAAGCCGATATAAATCGGGGTTTGTTCTTGCGCCAACTCACTACCGATAGACTTATTGGTTAACCCTACACAGACCATTCCAATCTGTTGATGCTGTTTATTGTAAATAGGTTGGAAGTATCGGTAACCCATTCCTAATACTCCCTCTTTAGTTGAAAAATGAGGTTTTCCATTTAAAGATTTGCTGGCATCTTTGGGCGAACTAAAAGTTTTACCAATAACTTTGGTATCAGGATGAGTGTAACGAGTTAATTTCTGATCTAAAACCACCACAAAATCTACTTTCATTACGTCTTGAATGTAAGTAGTGTATTTTTGCAGCTCACTATCGTTTGCGGGAGTATTCCCCTGTTCTAAAGCGAACTTAACTCGATTACTATCACTCACTATTTCGGCAGTTTTTTTGATATTACTGCGAATATTAGCTCGTTGAGTAGCTGTGACATTTTGATAAGTAAGAATATTAGAAACAATTAACGAACTAGAAACCGTTAATAGAATTAATGAAATAATGATGATTCTTAATGAGATTTTTCGCTTCATTTGGTTACCTATTGTGAATGACTTACCTTAATAATATCAAAAAAACTATGCTAAAAGCATAGTTTTAGTTACGTTCTAATTTATAGAATTCAGCAGGAATGTTTTCAAGTAATTGACTCATTTCACCAATCGCTGAAATTGTTAACTTATGCATCGCCCGTGAGGCAATTGTATAAATTAATTGTTGTTCATCTTCTGCGAATTCATCTTTTGAAGCATTCCAGACAATAACTGCATCAAACTCTAATCCTTTAGCTAGGTATGATGGAATTACCAAGTTACCTTCTGCCAAACGTTGATTCTCTGACTTAATCAAAGTAACTTTTTGTCCATGATCTTGAAGTTCTTGGGCCAATTTCGTTCCTTGTTCTAAGTCTTTGGCAATGATTGCCGTAGTATCATTTTGAGCATCGTTAGCTTGTAATTGCTTGATAACTGACTCTATTGCTTGGTTCTCATCTTGGTTGATGCGAATGTTAGGAATATCACCTTGACGACTAAAGGCCTCGATTTTCTGTCCATTAGTCAACATTGCACGAGTAAATTCAGTGATTTGTTGTGTTGAACGATAAGAATGAGTTAGTTGAACCACTCTAGTCTTATCAACATCAAACATTTTTTGAACTTGTGCTAATAAACTTTGACTATCATTCTTAGTGAAGATTGATTGATTCAAATCTCCCAGCATTGTGTATCTAGCCTTAGGGAAATTGTACTTGAGATAAGCTAATTGGAATGGAGAATAATCTTGAATTTCATCAATGAAGACAAATTTCATTTCTGTTTGTCCATGTTTACCCAACAATAAGTCATACAAGTAAAGGTATGGTGTGATATTCACCATCGCCATCTGCTTGTTCTTCAAACTAGTATTGAAATCATCAACAAAAGCTTGCCACTCAGCTTCGCTAATATCATATTTAGACAAATCACAAATCTGCGGAACTGCCTTTAGGAAGTTGAAATAGTTTCCCGAAATATTAAAGAAACGATTCCGAACTATCTTCTTATGCACGCCTCGATAAGCTTGTTGAACGATTTTTTTTGCAAGGAATTTCTGTTCAGATTCATTATTTTTGAATTCTTGATCAGCTGTTGCATAAAGAGACTGCAATTCTTCTTTGCCAAGATTTTCAATTGCTTCAGCAACCCACTTGGATCTTAATTCGTGACCCATTTTGGTGCTAAGTATCTTCAATAGACGCTCAACTGTTGCGTCTAATCGATTGCTCAAATTATATTGTGAGCCAAAACTATAATAAATTTCAGCGATTCGTTCTTTGTCGATGACCACTTGTCCATCACGCTTGATATCCTTGAAGTAGACACCCGATTCGCCAAGTAATTTACTATATTTAGTCATTAAATTGAAGAACTTCAAGTCAGAAACAAACTTGTTAACTTTTTTTCTGGAAGCATCATTATTATCAACAAATTGTTGATTCAAATCCTCAACTTTAATATTTGGCAAACGACGTGCTACATATTGCAAGTAAGTCATTTGCACCATATTCTGCTCACCCATCTCAGGAAGAACATCTTCAATATAGTCATTGAATAATTGGTTAGGTGAGAACATTACCACCTGACTAGAATTCAAATTCTTACGGTAACGATAAAGTAAGAAAGCTACCCTTTGCAAAATTGCCGAAGTTTTTCCTGAACCAGCAGCACCTTGAACAAATAACAATTGTGAATCAGTATCGCGAATAATCTTGTTTTGTTCACGTTGAATGGTTTTAACAATGTTCTTCATGTGCGTTGATGACTTATCATCTAGCACTTCAAGTAACATCTGATCACCAATAGTTTCTTGTGTATCGAAATAGTTCTTGATGATACCATTTTCAACTAAAAATTGACGTTTCAAATAAAGATTAACTTTTTGCATGCCATCTGGAGTTTCATATTCCACTTCGCCCAGATTACCATCATAATAAATTGATGAAATTGGCGCACGCCAATCATAGATTAAGAAGTTATTCTCATCATCGGTATCAGTAAAAGAACTCAAACCAATATAAACTGTTTCTTTTTTACCCTCACCTTGCTCTTCAAAATCTAACCGAGCAAAGTACGGTGTTTTTTCTAATTGTTGTAAGATATTCAAACGTTGCTTCGATTGTTGCCAACTATTATTACGTTCATTCAACATTTGTTGCTGTTGATGAATTGATAACGCTGAATCCATAGCAATGGAATCGTCCCCAAGACCTACATGAACATCGTCATGAAAAGTTTCATTGATTCCTTCGATATCTTCTTTAGCGCGGTCAATATTATTTTTCATTTTGACTTCGCTAATTTTAATTTTTGAAACTACATCATCGAGCCTTTGTTGCTCTAGTTTCTTTTGACTATTCTCACTCAAGACAATCCCTCATTTACTTCAAAATACGATAAATAATCATATCATTTTCTCACTGGAAACGCAAACAATGACCCCATTCTACGCATAATATCCAATGATTCCAGCCAAGATTCCCACAATATAGCTGGTAGTTAAATAAATTCCGAAAACGACATACTTTTTATCATAAAATAACCCCATTAATTCTGAGTTAAAGGTGGAAAAAGTTGTTAGTCCTCCACAAAAACCTGTACCAATCAGCAGATATATCAGAGAACTTGCCGAGAAGTTCTTCAAAGCCAGTCCCAGAATGAAACTACCGACAATGTTAATGACAAAAGTTGCCCCGATTTTATAATCGATTTTGAAAAAGTTAGCATATTTGGTGAATAAATATCTCAGAACTGCTCCGATACCTGCACCTGCAAAAACCACCAAGAAGCTCATTATTCGGCCCCTTTCCGGACTTTGTTAGCAAGCTGAATTCCTAACATAGCCGCCAGTAATCCACCAACAATTGAAAGAATTAGGTATGCAATTAATCCCGAATAATTATGGGTCAAATTCATCTTGATTAGATCAATTACAACCCCTGAGAAAGTAGTAAACGCCCCGATGAATCCTGTGCCAATAGCCACATGCCATTTATTATCAAATTTTAATCCCCAATGATTATTCCAAATTGGCAATACAAAACTACCGACTAAATTAATCAACAAAGTCGCAATTGGAAATCCCCAGACATTAGGAACATTGAGACTAATCAAGTAACGACTGAGTCCTCCCAATCCACCAAATAATGCAATCAAAAATACTGTCATATTCTTCTCCAAAATCTTTTTCGCTTATCTATTATACTTTAATTCTCAGTAAAATATGTTTTTTCTTTTGAAAAGATATACAATAAGTTCATTACGGAGGTGTCAACAATGAATCAAGGAACAAAAATTATTACTTTAGATAATGGATACCATCTTTGGACCAGAACTGTTGGACACGGAGACATTAAGTTACTCTGCCTCCATGGTGGCCCTGGTGGAACACATGAATATTGGGAAAACTTCGGTGACGAATTAGCCGATCTCGGTGTTCAAGTATCAATGTACGATCAATTAGGATCATTTTACTCAGACCAACCCGACTACTCTGATCCAGCAATAGCCGAGAAATATTTAACTTATGACTACTTCTTGGATGAAGTCGAAGAAGTTCGCCAAAAACTTGGATTAGATGACTTTTATCTAATCGGACAATCTTGGGGTGGAGCCTTAGTACAAATGTATGCCGAAAAATACGGTCAACACTTAAAAGGTGCTATCATTTCTAGCATGGTTGATGAAATTGACGAATATGTTACAAGTATTAATCAATGTCGTCTTGATGCATTAGGTCCCGAAAAAGTTAAGTATATGGAAGAAATCGAAGCCAAAAACGACTTAGATGATCCAACTTATCAAAGCTACGTGGACGTTTTGAATGCTGAATATATCGACCGCCGTCAACCAGTAGCAATTTCACACTTAGTATCAACCATGGCAACGCCAGTTTATAATGTCTTTCAAGGAGACAATGAATTTGTTATTACTGGCAAATTAGGCGATTGGCATTTCAGAGACCACCTTAAGAACATCACTGTACCTACTTTGATTACTTTTGGTGAACACGAAAGTATGCCAATTTCGACCGCAAAAATTATGCAAGAAAAAATCCCTCATGCAAGATTGGTAACCACACCAAATGGTGGTCATCATCACATGATGGATAATCCAGAAGTTTATTTCAAGAATCTCAAACAATTCATTAAAGACGTTGAAAACAACGACTTCAATGATTAAAAAAAAAGACCACTCAAATGAGTGGCCTTTTTCTGTTGTCTCCAAGACAAACGTATATAAAGTTGGATAAATATTAACGGTTAATAGAACGAGCCATGCTGGCAAGTGTATGTCTAACTCCACGAATTGCTACACTTAAGGCATAAATGTTCTCAACTGTGGCAACTCCTCCAAATCCTGCATCTCCAATATGTTGAATATCAACCCCACACACCTTATTTCTCAAGGCAATGTTCTCAATTGTATTCACACTTGAAGTCTCTTGACTGGTTCCAATAGTCGACATAACTAACTTACCTTGTTCATGGACTAAGTCACAGACTTCTAATAACTTCTCATCACTGAATCCTTGAATGGTCCCCACAGCTGGTACCAAGATAACATCAGTGTCTGCTTCTAACAAACTCTTAACGGTATCTATATCAACAACTGGTTCATTGACTCCAGCTCCGTGCATTTTCCCTGCAATGATAAAACCACTAAAGATATCCTTAGCTAGTTTGACTGCTTCAACGATTGTCGAATTATCAACACCAGTTCCTGGATTACCTGTCAAACAAATGAAATCTAATCCTAACTTCTCAGCGGCTGCAAGTGATGTCTTGGTAGCTTGACGTCCCTCAGGTATTTCAATCATGTCTTCTACCATATCAGCATGCAAGTTCACTGGTTCAAGGTTAGTTCCCACTAGACGTCCAGTTAGTCGTTTAATTTCTTTAACAACTTGTTGATCATTGTCTGTTTCAATTCCACGAACAGCTGGATTCAAAACATCAAAAGCATTTAATAAAACTATGTCAGCACCAAAGGCACTAGCTAATTCTGCATTTGAAATATCATCAACTGCTGGGTCTTTAGTAACTACATTCTCACTGACAACTACTCGACCTTCGCTAGCTGCGATAGATTGTAACTGTTCAGCTGAATTCATTTGTGCAATCTCAGAAGCTGTTGCACTTATTAATCTTTTAACCATTAATCAATTATCCTTTTATTGTTTTTAACTACATTAATTAATTTACATCTTCGATGTCAACACTCTTATTAGCCATTCTGTTAGCTGCTAATACGAATGGTACATAAATTAAGAATGTTACCAACATACAGATTGCTGACCATACAACTGCTCTCCAGTCACCATTTGTTGCTAAGAAAGCATTAATCAATGGTGGTGTAACCCACACTACTTGTTGTGATACTGGATTTACTAAGTGTGCTGCTGTTGCGAAGTATCCAATTGATACACTGACTAAAGGTCCAAATACGAATGGAATTACCATGATTGGGTTAAGAACCACTGGTAAACCAAACATTACTGGTTCATTAATATTAAAGATTCCAGGTGCAAGTGATAGTTTACCGATTGTCTTGTAATCTTGACGTTTAGAGAAGATAACCAAGGCAAGAATCATCATAACTGTACCACCGGCTCCACCGAACCATGCGTAAATATCAAAACTTCCACGAACCCACATGTATCCTTTGTCAACAACTTCGGCCATTCCGCCAGCTTTGTAGAATCCCATGTTTGCTAATTGGGCAACTGTAAATACACTTTCCAAAATTGGAGCCATAACGTTGGTACCATGAATACCAAAGAACCATAGTAGTTGTACCAAGAAGGTAATCAATAGAACTGACCAGTAACCTTGTGAAGCTCCTAGTAGTGGTTCTGCGATTATCTTTTGTATAAATACCAAGAATGATTGGTCTGGTACCAATAGTGAAAATACATAGTAGAAGATTGCTAATGCATACAATGCAACTACTGAAGGAATAATAGCTACGAATGCTTTTGATACTGCAGGTGGTACTGAATCAGGCATTTTAATAACAATATTCATATGAATAAGTTTTGCGAAGATCCATAGTGCAACGAATCCGGTAATTATTGCTGTAAAATAAAAGTTTGCACTAAGGTTTCCTAACTCAACCCATCCACCGGCGGTAATATCAATACCTTTCCCAGTGGCAGTAAATCCATTTGCTGCTGCTACTCCTGCTTCATTAATAGCTTTAACGGCTTTACCTGGCAAGCTAACTGCAAGATTTCCTTTGTAGTTCATAGCTAGTCCCATGAATGAGGCTGCTAAAGCTACGATACCACCGGCTAATGCGTCAACTTTGTACATCTTAGCTAAGTTGTATCCCCATGAAAATGCGAATACCAATCCAACAATAGCTAAACTACCATTCCACATGAATCCATTAACTGAAATAATTTCCTTAATAACTGGAATGGTTGTTCCATCGTAATTTGGGAAAAACTGTGTTGGTAAATCACGAATTAACGCATTAATCATTGTTGCTAATGATCCAGCCATAACTGCGGGCATGGTTCCGATAAATGCATCACGCAAAGCAATTAGATGTTTTTCATTACCAATTTTTGCGGCAATGGGAATGAAATGTTTTTCCATCCACTTTGTCAATTTGTCCATCATTTTTCTTCTCTCCTGTCCTAATAATTTCGTTTTGTATACGTTTACAAAATTATTGTAACATTTAATATTTGTGTGTACAAATTTTTTAGAAGAAAATTTAAACTTTTAAAATTCACAAAGAATCAGCACTCATTCTTGACTGTTATAAAAAGAATAAAAGCCACACAATGATTAAGAATTTCACAAACTTAAATAAAAAAATTAGTCTCAAATATAATTATTTGATAAGATAATGAGTATATAAGGAGGTTAGTTATGGCAAAATATACCATTTATCTCGTTCGTCATGGTCAAACATATTTTAATAAGTACAATAAGATGCAAGGTTGGTCAGATACACCTCTGACTCCTGAAGGAATTGAAGTCGCTAAAACCGCGGCTAACTCATTGAAAAACAAGCAATTCGCTGGTGCATATTCATCAGATGCTAGAAGAGCAATTGATACCTTGAAAATAATTCTGGATGAGAATGTTTCCGACCTCTCACCAATAAAAGAACCTGCCTTTCGTGAACAATTCTATGGTTATTTCGAAGGAAATAACTCTCCAGAAGCATGGTACATGACCGGAATGCCCCATGGAGAAAAAACCTTCGGCGATATTATTAACAAATATGGCATGGATAAAACCAAAGATTTCATGAAAGAAGCCGATCCCTTCCATGATGCCGAAAACGCTGAAGAATACTGGCACAGATTGAATAAAGGTTTTGATGAACTAGACAAAATCGCAAAAGATGGCGACACAATTCTATTAGTTAGTCACGGAACTACTATCAGATCACTAGCTGATAAATATGGTGATGGTTCATTTGAAATCAAAACCGGCCCAGCTAATTCTAGTTTGACCGTCCTTGAACGAGATGGACAAACAAATGTTGTTACTAGCTATAACCAAGTCTTAAAATAAATTACGCAAAAAACCAGACAATAGTCTGGCTTTTTTTATATATCGTATAAGTTGTATTATGTTGGACCCATTGTCCAGTACATTGGTGGAACTCGGTCAATTACTTTTGATAACTCATACAAAGAATGTGGTATGCCTTTATCTGCATATTTCATAAAAAAGTAATTCAACATTAGGTCCCCAGAATAATGTTGACAGATGTACATCAAATCCTTATCACTATTTTCATTAAATTTTTGAGCAAATTCAAAAATAACTTTTAATAATTCCTGATTATCTTGAATTTCAGGATCAGAATAAACTTTACTCAAAGCATCCATCACTTCTTTTTTTGAAGGGATATTATTCTTTCTCTTCATTGTCACCTGCCTCGCTGACTACAGTTTTACTTGGCCGACACATAAGAATAATTTCGATAATTGCAACTATTGCCAGTAATATTCCAGCATTAGGATAACCAAGATATCTAGCCAGTACAAGCTCACTTATTTTAATTGGCACAACCCAGTACCAACCAATCCCAGCGTCCCTGAATCGACGAATACTAACCGCCCAAGTTGGAATTATTGTTACTACTGTCCAAAAATTGGGCAACCACGTATTTAATAACATACTTATCATTAAAGCTGTTTTGAGTCCATAAACTTTATTTACAGACATAAGCGTTGTATAAACGTAGAATATCCACATCAAAATGATAAAAAGCACTACTGCAAAATTCACTAATCTCGCAATCCAAAATTCTTTTCTCGTTGATTTCCCCGTGAAATTAACATAGTTCTTCCAAAACATCCCGTATTCTTTCATAGTAGTCTCCTCAAATTACTAGAATAAATTCCAAGCATTTACATAATACCAACCGACTCCTTTATTAACTGGAATAATATCTCTCATTAACTTCTCTAAACGCATCACCGAAACAGGTAATTCTCTAGGATTAGCTGCTATAAACATAAGTAACATCACATCCAATGTTGCAGCTTCTCTATCGAACTCTTCTAAACTAGAGTTAGAGTCAATTGCTTTTGCAAATGCTTGGACTTGCTCTAGCAAATTCTTTTTATCTTTCATTTTTGGATCTGAAAATACTGCGCTTAAGATATCTAAAACTTCCTCTTTTGTGTAGTGTACATTATCCTTTTTCTTCATTGTCACCTGCCTCGCTGACTACTGTTTTACTTGGCTGACACAACATTATTATTTCGATTATCCAACACGCAAGTCCTATAACTGTAAAAATAGTATATTCAGCAAAGACTTCCGTAAATCTGTTTATCACTATAAATATGATAACCCAATACCATCCAAAACCTGCATCTCTAAATCGACGTACTGTGACTGCTAGACTAGGTATGAATAATGCAATGAGAAACACACCATATATTAACGCCATTGTTCCGATTAATTCAGTAGAGTCTATGCTTGATTCTGACAACCGCAAACTCACAACCAACATGAAGATAACTACAATATTGAATAACATAGGTATCCAAAATTCTTTTCTCGTTGATTTCCCCGTGAAATTAACATAGTTCTTCCAAAACATCCCATATTCTTTCATAACTACTTCTCCTCAGTAAATAAGTGTTAAATGTTCTCTATTTCAATTTTTTCGTTTGATTCTTTATAACTTTTGAGTTCAATTATCTTGTTTTCCATTTTGATTCACCCGCATCGTTTTCATTAAATATACATATTCTCGGTAAACTCTATATCGTCCAAATTTTCATCGCCCCAAACAACCAAGAAAATAATATATGCTGAAAAATCTTCTAATGCTGGAAGTATTAGCCCATTACCAAATCCATCAATTCCATATTTCTCTTCCCAAATAATTGGGTCTTCCATAACAGATATACCAATTTTAGTCCCATCTTTGATCCCAATGGATCCGTAGTACCCTTCATCCCCATCAAATTCAAAATTACCTATTTCTTCGTCAAGTGTTAGGACAATCTCATCATTCTTTTTTATATCTTTGAAATATTTAGTTCCCACCATTCTAGTATCCATTTGTTCAATATATCTATCTGCTATCTTTAACTCGTCACTAGAATAATCGAGAGGTTGACCATTCAAAGTTAACTTGACAGTTCCAAGTGGCGTTTCAATTGGTGTTCTTAACATATCTTCTTTCTCCCTAATTTATTTCAAATTCAATTCCTTCTTCTGTGCCAGTTAAACCTCTTTTAATCTCATCACTAACTTCTTTTCTATCCGTATGAACAAATACATCAAGATGATCTGAGAGTACTATTACCACTTTACCAATTGAATTTTCTGATAAAAATCCAACAAATGAGTTGTACTTAAAAACTGATTCTAAGAAGTACTTCACTATTTCATCACTACTATCAACTTCAATTGCTCCGTCGAAGAAATTATCGATTCCATATTTATCAAAGAAAAGTTTTCTTAGCGGATAAACTTCTTCGTCTTGAGTCAACCATTTATCTTGATAATTGAAGATGATTACTTGTTGATTTAGTGAACTAAGCATTTTGCTGATTACTTCAACCAAATTATTAATTCGGTAAATTACATCCGGATAATCACGTGGATTGTCCATGTCCAATTTAAAACTGAATTCATTTCCTTGATTCTTTTGATTACTCAATTCTTCAAAATCAAAAAAACTATTTTGCTTTTTAATTTCAGCCAGCTCTGATTTATCAATCATTTTCATATTTATCACCTTTTTCAAACCCCTATATAAAGCACATATTCTTCTTTTTCAATTGCTTCACCCAATAGCTCAACAGCATTTCCAAGGTCTGTAACAAAACGTTCTCGGTCTAAATATTCTATGCGATCTTCTGGTTTATCGGCCACATAATAATCCAGCACTTTTATTTTCTTAGGAGCATTCTCAAATAATTGTTTCCAAGCAGCAAAAATTCCTTTTAGTTTGATAGAGTTTTCAACATCGATGATTGAATGGGCATAGTATGGCAACCCAGGTTCTTTTTCCAAGTTATAGTTAATTGACTCAATCCATAATAAAGACTTTTGGATATACTGAATTAAATCATCGTTTAAAATAATGGTCTTATTTTCTTCCTTAGCAGCCATAAAATTATCTGAAATTTTTTTCAATTCAGTGTTGGTTAATTTTTTGTCTGGTATTATCGTCAAATAATGTTCTAACATTTAGTCACCTTTTATATTATTCACATTCAATTTGGAAATTTTTCCCAAAATAGATTTTCGCTCTTACTTTTTTTGCATCACAAATGTATAAAATATTATCTTTTTTAGATAGTTCCTCTACATTCTTAATATCAATACTAACTAGATCTGTATTGTTATAAGTCAATAGAACACTACAATCATTTTCATAGACATCCAAATAGAGTATCAATTCAAATTCATCAATGATTCTACTGATTTTATATTGCCCCAGTTCATCATCAGTTAGACTTTTAGGCTCTTCATAAAAAAGTTCGAGTAGTTCTAGTTCACTGTACTTTATCATTTCCCTCTCACTTTCAACTAAATCTCTATCATCTCACTCCAAAATGGGATTTTTGTTTTTATATCTTTGTAATAAATACTTCCATAATATTCTTGTGGCGATGGAAAATCTGATTTGATTCCCTGTAGAATACTAGCTCCATAATAAGTTACATCTGTTTTATCTACCGACAAAAGTGGCCCATTATTCATTCCGGAAACCATAAATCTATGCTCTCGTAAAGGAATTAATTTGGGAGCAGCCATTAATCTTTTTTTAAATTTCGGTCTGTTCTTATTCAATCCGTTGTCAAAGTAACTGTCAGGCCAATGAATTTCTTCGTATCTTCTTAGAAATTCTTGCTTTGTTCGTAATATGTAGTCACGTCTTTCGTCTAATTCGTCATCAGATAGGTTCTTCCACGAATAAAAGCCTCCACCTGATGGCATCACTTCTTCATAAACTTCTCTTATTTCAACAGGAAAGCTTATATCTAACTCTTTTTCGACTCTTTCAATTTCATTTTTAGACATCCCTTCTTCTAAATCAATCTCCCCTTTTTCTTCAAGCTTGTGGAGTAATTGAATTATTTCAGTTGATTCTTTTCCTTCATCTTCTTGCTTATTTTGGAATTTTTCTTTTATCTCACTCCAAAGTGATTTATTTTCGTAACCAACTATATTTGTATTGGGGACAATATCTTCTACCATGAATACCTGAAAATCCTTTGGACCATCAATAAAAATCCCGTAAACCCCACCTGAACCCCAATAAGGTAACAGTCCATCTTCGCCTATAAATTCTTCTTCAAACTCATCATAATCTGATGGCAAAAATTTCTCACAATTATAAACAATTAAAACTATTTTTTCATTTCTTATCCATTTAAGTCTTAACATCCAATCATAAAAATAATCTCGTCCATCGGCAGCATCTTCCGGTAAGTTAAATCCTACCATCATATCTTCATAAAAATCGTAAATATTTTTTATATGACTTCCATCGAGTTGAACAATATATGAATTTTCTTGTTTGAATTTCTCAAAATCTAAATCTTTATAGGTTTCTAAATGTGTTATTTCATTCTTAAATACAACTGAATAATTATCTACATAGTCACTTCTATATCTAGTTACTTTTTCATCAGGATCTTTATCTTTTACTAAATACACATTGAAGCCTCTGGCATTTTTATCCCAAAACTCTAAATATCCATCTTTGCCTGTAAAATGCTCTTCAAATTCATTAAATGCCCCAGAATCAACCATAAACGAATCAGAGTTGTAGACTATAAGACTGATTTCTCTGCCTTCTTCAATCCAACTCAAGTCAGTCATAGCTTTACTAAATTGTTCCCAGTCACTAATTATACTGTCAGTTAAATCAAATGCTGAATCCATGGCTATAAAGAAATCTTCATCTCCATATATTTGTCTTCCATCGAGTTTCGCAATAAAATCATCTCTATCTCTTAATTCTTCAACATTTAACTGTTTATAGTTCTCTAGTTTTATTATTTTATTTCCCATCATCGTCATCTCCCCATAGATCTAACTTATTAATTTCATAATACAATATTTACATATTAATAAAAAGGACTTTCGTTGTTGATAGAACAACAAAAAAGCGTAGCTCAGCTACGCTCATTCATTATTTTTAATTTAATATTGTTCCTAATTTTTCGTAAGTAGCGTGCGGTTACGCCTAACTTTATTGCTAAATCCGTCAAAGGCGTCCGATTCAATAGGTGTTCTACCAATACTTTCCGTTCAAGGTGTGAAAGTTTTATTTTTTCAAACATCCCTATCAAATCAAAGCAATCTTCATATCCGAATTCCAATTCTTCATAATTATCTAGAACATGAATTTCTTTGTATCGACACTCTTTTCGCAGCAAGTCCAACATCGACCAGACGATTTTTTGATAAGCATATTTATTAAAATCAATCTCTTGCAACTTCGGTGGATACTTACAGAAGCATTTTGCATAAATTATCATTGCTTCTTGAACATAATCTTCATAATCAAAACGATTGCGATAAATATTGACCTTCTTCAAGGCTCCATAAATAACTCTTCGGTTCTGCATTGCTAATTCAAATCCATCTGTAATTGTGCGCATGGATTAAACACCCTTTCTTGTCTAATCCACAACCGGTTGTGGTAAGTCCATCGTATTAAATTCGTATATTTATCAATACCTACCGCCAATTCCCCAGATATCCATTTTAACAAAAATAACAGACCAAACGGTCTGCTATTTAAAGAGTCTAAGCCACGGGACTTTCGACAAAAATATCTTCTTCAGTACGTGTAACGTATTTTGCACTAACAGCTTGATGATACATTTCTTGACCTTCTTTAACAAACAACTTAGCATCGGCAATGCTTTGCATCGCTTTTTTGACTTCATCACTTGTTAAATCAGCCTTGAAGTAGTTAAGAGTTAGAATCTTAGTCTTACCATCTTCGGTTTTGAATCCTAGTTGTAATTTTTTCATCCTTGTTCTCCTTTATTTAGATATTTGCTGAAACAGTAGTAGTTCTAGTCAACTCAACGTGATCTAAGTCGTCACCTAACAATTGACTATATGCATTTGCGAATGAAATTAATTGTTCATCTTTAGGGGTATCAATTGCGTTATTCAATTTGTAAGTCTTTACACCATCAGGGTAACGATCTTCATTGACCACAACTAGCCCCACTGAAGTTCTCTTCCAATTTTCTTCCATTAATCTATCCTCCAAAAATTATTATTCATGTAAGAAATTCGCTGGCCAGTTAATTTAGCTTACACTTACAATAACGATTGAAAATCGGAAAACGGAACAAAAAATTTGAAAAATTAAAAAACATCCCTCTTGGAATGTTTTTTAATGAAATCTATTATTAATAATAATTATTATTCTAGAGATTCTTGAATTTCTTCTACCCATCTTTCGATAACATAGTCGAATTCATCTTTTTTTCAGCTAATTCTCTGTAACCAATCTTCAGTTTCTTATTTTTATCTGCACTTTTAATATATATTTTCATATCTATCTACCGTAGTCTTCACTATACCATTCCTCTGTTGAATAACCGTTATCTTCTCTGAATTCTTCTGAGTATTTCTTTACTACAAGTCCTCTCACGTAAATATCTTCATTGAATAAAAGTGTTGGTAGCAGTGTAATCATCAAAATTAATGCCAGTCCTATTATCGTAAAAATTGGTATTAGAATTATTCCTAAAATCGTCCCCCAAACTCCAGGAATAGTTAGATTGATATCTCCTACAGAGTTATTATTTATCCACCATTTGTTCATTCTATAAAATTGGGCTAGAACAAGTATTGCAACAATAAAGACGGCTAGTGCGGATGTCACAGCTTGTACTATTTTTGTTAAGGTTTTGTCCTTCTTAGAAACATTTACCTGCAAATATTCCTTGTTAATTTCTGCTATTATTCTAATCCTAACAACATATAGCGATAACGCTAATCCAATTACAGCATAAACCACTGCGGTTATTGCTCTAGAAGTTGCTGTTTCACCAGACGTTGATGAACCACTTAAATAAAAAACGAGTGCTATCTACACGGCAAAATATATGGACCCTGTATATGCGGCTTCTCTAAAATATTTAGGCCTTGAAAAGTAGTAAACAATTAGCAGAATATACAATAATGTTGAGATAAATGGTAAAAGTATAAAAGAATATCCTGAACCGAGACTGATTCCCCAGGCAATTAAACACAACAAAATTAATTTTAGACTTCTAGAAAATTTTTCATCTTCAAATTTTTGATTAACTTTAAAATTACCTATCTTCTGTTTGGCTACAGAAAAAGTAATCTTATCTAAATACTTCTTCATATCTATCTACCGTAATCTTCCCAATACCATTCTTCTACTGAATAACCGTTATCTTCTCTGAATTCTTCTGAATATTTATCTAAAATTTTTGCTCTAACATATATATCTGCATTGAAAATTAAAATTGGCAACAAAACAATAATCATAATTGCTAATGAGATAACAATATGTGAAATCCCATTAAGTAATTGACTTGGATCATCGATACCATTCATTATAAAAATTGCTTTATTCACTCTATACATATACATGCCTGCAAATATTAGAACTGCTGTTAAAGCAACTAATCCATATACTCTATTAACCCATTTTGAAACAGGCAAATGTCTTTCAAAGATATTGTTTATCGATTCTTTAATTAGTCCTTTAATTACCAAGTACACTGTCACCAGTTCTATTATCCAGTAACCGAAAGATATAGTTAGATATAGATAAGCGTTCGCACCATCAAATAACATTAAAATATACAGATTTCCATACATGATTACATTGAATTGAATTAGTAAATACACAATCAATCTGTACCTAAAATTATTCAGATATTGATTCTTATATTTCCTATTAAAGCCGAAATAAATGAATAGATTGATTGAAATTACCATAATTACAAATATGACCACAATAATAAAGAATGGTTGTGTCTCAGGAGGTAACTCAGCGTAATTAACTTGTGTTACCATTGCTAAAAAAATCATTGGAACTATTAAACTAAGAATTAATACGATGGCTTTCTTAATCGCAAAACTTACCAAGTGATTTTCTGTTCCATTAATGTCTTGGTAAATATCGGTTTGCTTAATCTTATCAAACGCTTCTTCGAGTGATATATCATCGAATAACTTATTTAGTTTGTTCATTTAATGTTACATTCCTTTAGTATTTACAAGTTGGAACTTATTATATACTATTCTCAACTTTAATTTTTATCTCAATAAAAAAACTCCAATTACTTGGAGTTTTTCAATAATTCTACAAATATCTTTTTCTTGCTAACAATCTTGCAAATATCAATATTAATAATGACTCTACAATAATTGGAACTACTAAATATTTTATATCTAAAAACACGATTATTATTAATGTAAGACTGATTAGTAACATGCTAACAAAGGCTGTGATTATTGTTGATAGGCTTTGCTTAACAACTTCCATCTCATTATTCCATTCGTAATTGGGGAATTTTAGATTAAAAAACAACCCTAAGACAGAAATAAATATTAAATCTAAAATTAGTGACACTATTAAGATAACTGTATTTATGCCTGATAACTTCATCATGAATAGACAGCTTAAAACTGCAATTATTAACCCTGGTAGAAATAATGTAATATTCAGACATATTTTGGATATGCTCATTTTCGCAATGGATATCGGTAACGATCGTTTAATCCATATCTTATTCCCTTCCATCGAAAAACCACAAGATGTTGTCGTTGTTAATGAAATACAGGCAACAAATAATACGTAATAGACACCTGCTCTGGATATATCGACATTAATTCCTAAATTATTTAGACTAACACTATCTATCATCTTAAATTGCGGCACAAAAGATAATGCGGCAACTACTATCAACAACACTGGCATCAATATAGTATTTGTTATGTATGTAAATGATGCCAAGTATCGACTAAATTCATCTTTAAAAAGTGAAATAAATTGATTCTGAATATGTAATTTTATTTCCTTCGATTTAACTACCGCTGCTCCAATAAGATATAAAATTTTCTCATATTTTTTTGTTAAAAACAGAATGAATAGTATTAGTAACAACATCGTCAAACCAAATAAAACTATGGTAATCAGCCATTGGTTAATACCTAATTCACGAGTCAAAGACCACTTAAAAAAAGATGTGTTGATGATTCCAATTTTTGGATTTTTAATACCTGATTTCAAATAAGAAATAACTAGTGGAAAAATAATTATTGAAAATATGAGTAATGTTTTAAAAAATTGAAATTTCAAATTAATTGTCGCAAAAAAGAGATTAACTAAAATAGAAACTACACTATTTAATATTATGGAAATAATTGGTATACAAATTCCAACTAACAGAATAACCAATAGATTTATTATTGGAAATTGGTGAATTATCATCATTGATATCTGAACACTGAATAATACTATCAACACAAGCACTTCCTGAATAATATATTGATAAAGAACTAATATTGTTTTTGCTTCAAATTCTTTTAACGGTAAGGTAAATATATAATCATGATCTTTTCCAACAATCATGTCTCCTACGCCAGATAAACAAGTCCAAATAGTTATACCCCAAAATAGTAAACCAACTACATACGAATTCACAGAATTTAAAAAACCTTCTTGTTGCATTGAAATTGGCAAACTTAAGAAGTACCCAATAACCAAAATAAAAACGGTTATGTATCCAATTAAGGTAATTCTGGCATGAGTTCTTATCGATGAATTGTTGTTGTTTATCTTCGAAATACCAAATTGATTAATATACCTGATTTTCAAAAATTGAAAAACTTTATTATTCATGTTTTGTAACCCTCCTAAACACTTCGTTTAGAGATTCTTTTTGAGTTACAGTTGACATCTTGTCATTTACTTTTACTTGTCCATCATCAATCAATACCACGTGATTACATAGTTTCTCCGCAACCTCAAGAACATGAGTGGAGTAGATTACCATTGTTCCATTCGCAGCCCTTTTTTTGAGTTCATCAATTAAAAAATGGGTAGCATTTGGATCAAGCCCCACAAACGGCTCGTCTAAGATAACTAATTTGGGATTATGTATAAATAATGATATTAAAACCAATCGCTGTTTCATTCCGTGGGAATAAGTAGATATTAACTTCGATAACGCATTTTTCATATCTAATAGCTCAGATAGTAATTCTAATCGTTTTGAAAAGTCATCACTGGATACTTCATACATTGAACCAATAAAGTTTAGATATTCATATCCTCTTAAATTCTCATAAATATCCGGATTGTCTGGTGAATACCCTAAATTCATTTTAAAATCTTGAGGATTTTTGACTAAATCAATCTTATCAAGTAATACTGTTCCAGAATCAAATGGATGTATTCCTGCAATAGATTTTAAGCTTGTTGATTTTCCAGCACCATTAGAACCTATAAATGCACAAATATCTCCTCTAGAAATTGTAAGGTCTAAATTTTGAATTCCTTTTGATGTGCCTTTGTAAATTTTTCTTAATTCTTTTATTTGTAACATAACATCTCCTTTTTGTATTAAAAAAGCATCTCAAAAATTATCGAGATACTATTTATTTTCTAGAGTTTTTATAAAATCTATATGAATATATAAGTGGAATAATAATCATGAGCAATGTTATTGCTAAAATTGTGAAGAATATTATTAAATCTGGAACTATCATCATGAATAGTCCACTGATAATAACTAACAAGCCACCAACTGACCAAATATAACCTGCTAAACGATGGGTTGAACGCCAATTATCTTCATTGTCTAGCGTCCAAGGAAGGCGAATACCAATTGTGTAATTGCGAGTGGCTTTTGGTAAGTAATTACCAACTACCATATAGGTGAATCCTATAATAATTGTAACCATCATCCCGACATTAACTGATTTTCCAATAGCTGCGAGTATGGTCATCACTTGAACTACAAAGGCAATTATTGCCACAATCCAGGGACCTAACCATTGAATCTTTTTATTTTGATTAACATTCTTTGGATCAACGTTAACCATAAAAATCACCAATAAGTTAATTAACCATAAGAAGACGGGCATTCCAACAATAGCTAGCAATTTCGGAGCGAAGCCATTTGGCTTATTATCTACTCCCCAATGAATAGCAATGTTATCGGGCATTTGATTATACAAAAACAATCCTGCTACTACTGGAAGCAATATAATAATTGAGGTTAATAATAATTGCTTCTTATCAATTTTTTTCTTCATCGTTCTCTCCTTCAAACTGTTTGAACCAAAGCATAACTTCTTCAAAAACCGAAGTGTTCAAACTGTAATAAATATAATTCTTTTCTTTTTCTTCATTAATTAATTGGGCATTTTTTAATTGCTTCAAATGATAGGAAATTGTGGCATTGGTCATATCGAATTGCTTCGCAATATCACCAGCATTCTGCTTTCCGGAACGAAGCATTAGCAGAATTTGTCTACGAATTGGATCATTCAAAGCTTTTAGCGTATTCGTAAAACTCATAATTGCCTCCTTAGCTATTTAGAAATATTTCTAAATAGAATATAACACGCCCTATTTTAAAAGTCAAAGTTATTTAGAAAGTTATCTAAATAGATTCAAAAAATATTTTCTACAGTAGTCGAATTAACGTATAATAGATATTAGTGATTTTAGAAGGGAAAATATTAATATCATGAATGAAGAAAAAACTATTCAAAAAAGGACCCACACCAAAGGGTTCATTTTAGCGTTGATTGCTTCCAGTTTATGGGGTGTTTCGGGAGCTGTCTTACAATTCGTTTCACAGAACAAACAAATTCCTGCTGAGTGGTTCATTGGGGTAAGAACTTTAACTGCCGGAACTATTATTCTAATAATTGCATTCTTCTCAATGCCTAAAGGACAAAAGAGTCACATCTTTGATATTTTCAAAAACTGGCGTGATGTTTTGTTCTTACTATTATTTGCCATCTTCGGATTAATTGGAAATATGTATACATTCTTCCTAAGTATTCAACATGGTAATGCTGCTTCAGCTACTATTTTGCAATACTTAAGTCCGTTATTTATCGTGCTGGGCGGAATCTTTTTCATGCGTCAGAAACCTACTCGTGTCGATATTGTTTCCTTTACTTTAGCATTGTTAGGTATCGTATTATTGATAACTCGTGGAAATCTTAATCATTTAAGCATTCCACTTGATTCATTAATCTGGGGAATTCTTTCAGGTGTAACTGCTGCCATGTACATCGTTTTTCCCAAACAACTTATCAGTAAGTACTCACCATTAGTTGTTACTGGTTGGGGATTCTTGGTCAGTGGAATTTTGTTCAACATTTATCATCCATTCTGGATTAATCCACCAAAACTTGATACTCAAGGAATTCTTGGTGTTGGAACAGTTATCTTAATTGGAACTATTCTTGCCTTTTTAATTATGGTTATGAGTTTGAAGTACACTACTTCTACTATTGTCAGCATTACCGATGCCGTTCAACCTTTCATTACTTTCGTATTGAGTATCGCCTTTTTAGGTGCAGACTTCTCACCAATGGAATTAGTTGGCTCGGCAATTGTCATCTTCGCAATTTACATTTTGAATAAATACGATGTATAAAAGTTGATATGAGTTCATCAGTAAACTACACTGGAATTATGTAGAAAGGATCGATGAAAAATGAAAATTTTAGTTTATTCTGTAAGACCTGATGAATTATCTATTTTAGCCGAATGGATTAAGGCCCATCCCGATATCCAAGTTGATCAGACAACTGATCTATTTGACGAAACTACTGTTGACCAAGCTGCTGGTTATGATGGTGTGGTTCTATTCCAACAACAACCATTCCCTGATGCTGCAATCAACAAGTTAAATGAAATGGGCGTTAAGAATCTTTCTTTAAGAAATGTCGGAGTTGATAATATCAATCTCGATTTAGTTAAAGAAAATGGTATGAAATTAACTAACGTTCCTGTTTATTCTCCTAACGCAATTGCTGAACATGCTGTCTTTTTGATGGGACGCTTGCTCAGACGTGTACCTGAATACGATAAGAAAATTGCCCGTGGCGACTTACGTTGGGCTCCAGAAATTGGTCGTGAATTACGCAACCAAACAGTTGGTGTTATTGGTACCGGTCATATTGGTCAAGTAATTATAAATATTTTGAAGGGTTATGGCGCCAAAGTTATCTGCTATGATATCTTCAAAAATGACAAACTTGAACAAGAAGGTTTGTATGTTGATAATCTTGATGACTTATATGCTCAAGCCGACATTATTACCGTCCATGTTCCTGAAGTGAAAGAAAACATCCACATGATTAACAACGATTCAATCGCCAAAATGAAAGACGGCGTAATTCTTATCAATGTTTCTCGTGGTGGCTTAGTTGATACCGATGATTTGATTGGTAACTTGAACTCCAAGAAAATTGGTGCTGCTGGTCTTGATGTTTATGAAGGTGAAGTTGGTGTCTTCAACGAAGACTGGGAAGGAAAAGAAATTCCTGATGCCCGCCTACGTGATCTATTGAGCCGTGACAATGTAATCGTTACTCCTCATATTGCCTTCTATACCAATACCGCTGTGCACAACATGGTAAACGTATCACTTGATTCTAACGTTCAATTAATCAAGGGTGAAACTCCAGATACATTAGTAAAATAAAAAGACATCCGAATTGGATGTCTTTTTTATATACAAAAAAATTGTTCTTTCAATATCGAAAGAACAATCCCTACTGTCTATATACAGTTTTTACCCCAAGTAAAAAATAGACCACAATTATTTAAAACAAACTCATTATAGTAATAAGTTTAAATCCCCAACGTCTTATTTTCCACTCCTCAATTATTCTCCTCAGAAAATAACTAATAAGTAAGATTAGATTTTATCTAACCTCAATATAGAATTTACTCTATTTTATAAGTTTTTTCAACACTTTTTTAAAAAAAATCTAATACTTTCGGATTTTCCCAAATAAAAAAGACTGAAGATTATTTGTCGTCAGTCTTTTTTGTTGTAGCTTTTTTAGTTGTTGTCTTCTTTGCAGCTGGTTTCTTTGCTGCAGTTGTAGACTTCTTAGCAGTAGTTGCTTTTTTAGTAGTTGTAGCTTTTTTTGCTGTTGTTGACTTCTTAGCTGTTGAAGCAGCAGTAGTTTTCTTTGCTGTAGTCTTCTTAGCTGTTGCAGTTTTAGCAGCAGGTGCTTTTTTAGCTGTCTTTGTCTTGTCTGCAGCAGTTTTCTTAGTTGCAGGCTTCTTAGCAGCTGTAGCTGTGTTACCTTCACGACCCTTTAGAAAAGCAAGTACGTCTGCAGCATGTTTAACACGGTCCAAACCATTTTTCTTAGGGCGGCGGCGGCCACTAATACCTGTATGCATATTTCTTGTCATGTTATTTCCTCCTCCCTTATGGCTATCTTCTATATTTTAAGAGAAACAGTTTAAATATTCAACAATTTTTGACGTTTTTTCGTTAGAGAACTGCTTATTTATCAAATTCTGCCACTTTGTTGGCAATTTCTTTATAAATAACCGCACGAATTGCTACAATTTGAGCGATTTTTAACTGATCACTATCGATAGCAAGATTGGCTAATGCATTCTCATTATCTAAAGTTTCCATTTCTGCATTAAATAAAGCGACAAAATTGTTGTACCCGATTTCTGGTTGGTCTAATTCGAAAACTTTGTTAATTCCTTTTTTTATTACGTCTAAAGGAAAAACTTGTTTCATAATACTGACAACAATTATTGAAGCAACATGTTTACGACTATATTTTTTCTTGTCTGGTTTGTCGATAACCTGCATTTTGACATAACTATTAATCATGGACTTAGTAATTGGCTTTTCAAGAATGAAGGAAACATTCTTATCCACCTCCAAAGTTACTTGATCCATATATAATTCTAACTCAGAAAGATCTTTCCATTCTGGTAGTCTATTCTTGCCAAATTCGGTTAACCATTTCGTAAAATCTGTATTATTCATACCTATACTCCTCAGCTCATATAAGAATTGTAACTTTATTCTAGCTAGAATTCAATTCTAAATATTATTGACTTGAGTTTTATTTGTTATATAATCAGTTTACATCCTAAATACGAGGTTAATATTAATGACAATTCATTTAGTAACTGATTCTACTTCTCAATTAACAACCGAAGAGATTAATAAATATGACATTCACATCATTCCCTTAATTATTAATGATCAAGGAAAATCATTCAAAGATGGAATTGATATCACTAGCGAAAGTTTTCTTAATGATTTACAAACAAAAAGTGAAATTACTACCACAACTAGTCAACCAGCCGTTGGTGACTTCGTTGATTTGTATGATGAGTTGGGCAAAGACAACGAACCAATTCTCTCAATTCACTTAACTAATTTGTTGAGTGGTACCGTTGAGGGAGCATTCAGTGCCGCTTCACAGACTGAAAGCAACGTCACTGTTATTGATAGCAAATTAATGGACCGTGGCTTAGGTGAACAAGTTCTGTTAGCAGCGCAACTAATCAAAGAAGGAAAAACCGTCGACGAAATTGTAGCTGCTTTGCAAGAAGCACATGATAAAAAAACAACCGACATTTTCTTCGAGTCACTTGACGCTCTACAACGTGGTGGTCGTATTAGTAAACTTTCCGGTGCGGTTTCAAAACTTCTCAAAATCAAAGCCTTTATTAGACTCTTCGATGACGAATTGAAGCTCATGTCTAAGGGTTACGGAAGAAAATTCATCAATAAAACTTTAGAAAAAACCTTCTCTGACTTGAATGGTGTAAAACTTGATACTTTTACATTAGTTCATGTTGGAATGAATGAAGATCGCTTGATTGAAATCAAGGAACTGGTCAAAACTACTCATCCAGAAGCGGACTTTCGAGTTGTTCTTACCAGCCCAATCATTATGAATCACGTTGGGTTAGGAACTTTCGCTTTTGTTTATAGTAAACATTAAAATTAGTCTTCAAACAAATCCTCTTTTACGGTAAACTATTAATAGTATATTACCTAGGGAGGTTTTTATTTTGGAAGAAAGTATTTCTCATTCAATTAAAGTATTAAATAATCAAATTTCACGTGAAATCAACACTTTTGCGATGCAATTCAAATTAACAGGAACTCAAATTCAAATTTTGGATTTCTTAAATGGTTTTGCAGCCAACGAAAATGTATTTCAAAAAGACGTTGAAAAAGAATTCAATATTCGTCGTTCAACTGCTACTAATATTTTGAAAAACATGGAAGAAAAAGGCTTGATTAAAAGAACTGCTTTGCCTTCAGATTCCCGTTTGAAAATTATTGAAGTTCAAGAATCTGGTAAGAAGATTCAAAGTGAAATTTCAAAATTCTTAGTTGCTACAGACAACAAAATTCTCAATAGTTTAGGAGCTTTCGAACGTAGAAGTTTCATTAAGTCACTTCACAAGATTCCCGAAAAGTTAGCTGAAAGCGAGAAAAAATAATGACTAGAAATGTTCTCATGGATTGTGACCCAGGAATTGATGACGCGATTGCCATCACTGAATTAATTGCTAATCAAGACGATTTGAACATTTTAGGAATTACAACTGTTGGCGGTAATCAAACTCTTGATTATGTTACTAACAATGCCAAAAAATTAATGTCTTTTTTTGATAAAAAAATCGATGTTGCTTCTGGTTGTGACAAACCATTAGTTAAAGACTTATACACTGCTGGCGAAATTCATGGTGAAACCGGGATGGATGGCTATGATTTTGGCAACGACTATCAGAATTATCCTCTAGCAAGTGCCAACGCAATTGAATTTATGAAACAAAAAATCGATTCCGTTGAGCAACTTGAAATCATCGCCACAGCTCCACTAACCAATGTAGCTTTGCTATTCAAAACTTATCCTGAAGTTATTAACAAGATTAATCATTTGTATATCATGGGTGGATCTCTGGAACAAGGAAATATTACTGCTGCCGCAGAATTTAATTTCTTCGTTGACCCCGATGCTGCCAAAATCGTCTTCGATGCTGGCATTCCTATTACAATGAGTGGACTTCATATGACTGAAGATAAAGCTTACTTCACGACTGAAGATATCGAAGAGCTCAAGAATCACGGCCGAGTTGGTGAGATGTGCTATGCCTTAATGAATTTTTATCACAATGCGGAAAAACAAGTTGGCGTAACTAAGTCACCAATGCACGATATCTGTGCTGTTGCCAGTTTTTTGAAACCAGAATTATTCACGGGCAAAACTTATTCAGTTGCTATTATTACTGATGACAACCTTCGTGGAATGTCACTAGCTGATAAACGCCTGCAACCAGAAGTTAAGAATCAAGTTAATGTTCTAATGGATGCAAAACGTGAAGAATTCCGAGATTTCTTATACGAATCTATCAACAAATTAAATTAAAAAAGCCTTCAAATGAAGGCTTTTTTGTTTACAATTCTTGATCAGCTATTTTTTCTAATGTGGTACGTGATGGAATAAAGAAGAGTTGACCTGTCAAAATATCTGAGAATGATAATAAGAAGTCTGATGTTTCCATCATTTGTTCTAACATCATCTTGGTAATTGTCCAATGTCTTGCGTAACCCATGAAGTAGGTTCCCGTAATTCCATTAGCAGGATTTGAGAACGGAACGTTCATACGGATAATCTTTTGTTCAACGCCATCAATTTCTAGCTTAGAACTGACATTATGAGCATTGTGATACTTATCTTCATCTTCCAACTCTAAGTCAGAGAATTTCTCACGACCAACAGCTTTTTCTTGTTCCTCAGTCTTAAGGTTTTCCCAGAATTTCATATTATGTTGCCATTTTTGCGCAAAAGCATATGAACCATTAATGTAGTCAGGATCTTCATCACCAACTAAAGCATAATCAGCCGAATCTTCGATTGCTGGTGCTTCAGTTCCATCAATGAAGCCGATGATTGCACGACCTTCAAAGTAACGGAAGCCTTTAGTCTCATCTACAACTTCTGTAATATCTTCCAAGAATTTCATGAACTGAGTTTGTGCTTCATAAACAACCGCTTCATTACTTGCTCTGATATGGAAGAAAAGATCACCTTTTGTCGAAGGCATTATGTATTTGTCATTCTTGATTTCTTGATAAGTTTCTAGTTCTTTAGGCTTTGGAGCGTTGGGAAAAAGATAATCCCAGGCTTTGTTACTAAAACCAATCGCCACTTTCAAACCAGCTTCGGCATCTCTAATTCTTAATGAACGAATGATTGCCTGTGAGCGATCAGCGAATTCAGCAATTGCTTCACGATCAGTTTCCGGATTTTCCCTTTTTAATTCTAGAACGGTAAATTGTACATGCTCTCCAATATCTTTCCAGACATCTTGAGCCAAATTTGGATTAATTGTCATTGTGTCCTCCCAAAATTTATTTAGAATCATTCTAATTACTGTCTCTATTTTAGCAGAATTATTTTTAATTACTAACTATATGAGCAAAATAATTTAATTTTTTTCAAAAAGTTTTTGTATAATGTTCTCCATGGGGGAAAACTATGAAACCTGATCGTGTTCAAGCATTTAGTGATGGAATTTTTGCCATCTTAATCACCATCCTAGTATTGGAATTCAAATTACCAAGTTATACACAAGGTCATCTATTTGAGTCAGTTATTAAGCAGTGGCCCATTCTGTTCTCATATATCCTGACATATTCTTACATTGGAATTCTCTGGTTATTCCATCACGATTTATTTAATAAATTAAAAACGACTACCATTATGATGAATGTTATTAACCTCTTTTCAATTTTTTTGATTACATTATTAAATTACGCAACTGTTCTTCTATCTGAAACTATTTCCACAGAAAATATTCCTGATATGAGATTTGCCTTTGGAATTTATGATGTGGTTGCGTTTTTGATCTCTTTTTCATTCGTGATAATTTATCTATACCTTTATCAACATCCCGAAATTCTAAAAGATGAAGTTGTTGATAAGTTCAATTTAAAAATCAACCGTTATCCACTGACCAGTATGTCCTTATATTTACTAGCATTCTTGTTAAATTACGTTCAAATATATGTCGGATTACTATTTTTAATTCTAGGAATCGTCTTTCATGCTGTTGCCTATTTCAAAACAGCCCGTGTTATTCATAGTAGTCATTAATTAAAAATGTACAAATCTTTATAGAATGCCTATTTCAAACTTTTTTGCATATATAATTTAATAGTCGCTTATGAATCCAACCTACTTAGGAAGGAGGTACCCTATGCAGTGAACTCTGTAATTAATGCCTTTTCTGCGATAGTCGTAGGCTGCGTTGTTGCAACCTACGCATACTGGCTGAATAATCGCAGAAAATAAGCGACAAAGCCAGATAACTAAAGCCGATCACTGCAATGGTCGGCTTTTTTAGTACAAAAAAAGAAGCTCACTCTGCAAAGCGGGCTTCAATGGTAACCTATGCAATTCTTCTGCATATTCATTATATTAGTAGCGGTGCAAAAATGCAACGTCATCGCTTAAACGATGCAAATTTTAAATAATAATTCCGTTGCAATGATCAATTTCATGTTGAATAATTTGGGCTACGAATCCCTGAAAAGATTGTTTTTGTGGTTGAAAATTACTATCTAAGTAACTCACTTCGATTTTTTCAAAGCGTGTTGTTTTTCTTTCTCCACTAAGTGACAAGCAACCTTCTTCAGTTGAGTACGGTTGCGACTTCGAAATAATTGTTGGATTATACATTAACAGACTTATCATGCCGATTTGCACAACAATAATTTGCTTGTTAACACCAATCATATTGGCAGCCATACCAACACAAACTTCTTTATTTGCTTGAAGAGTTTCCACTAAATCTTGTCCCACTTGGGCATCATTTGGCGTAGCGGTTGTGGATTTCTTGCTCAAAATTAAAGTATCTTTATTAATCGGTTGGATCATTATTTGATACCTCGAATCGATTTTTGTAGTAGTCCGTCAAAGAACCAACTGACACTAAAGATTGCAAAGAAAATACAGATAAATAAACAGCCAATTATCATTAGCCCTGGGGCATCACTTAATTGTGCAAAACTATAAAACATGGGTAAAAATCCGAATGAGAATAAGAGGATAACCAACGAATTCCGAGTGATTTTTGTTAACTTATTACCTGCAGTTACAGTAATTAATTGGTCTTCTCGAACTAATTTCAACAATCCAAAGCCATTGATGACACTGTTAGCGACTAAAATATCTATTAAATATAACACCACCATTGAAAGCAGAATCCCGTGTCCGGAGAGTTCTGCTTTGTGTTTGGCAGTAATTACTAAGAATGTGAATAACCCTGTAACTAATAAAAAGAAAATCATCGTCAAGATAATGACTATTTTTAATAGATTCACCCTTTTTTTCATAATACTCTCCATTTATTTGTGGTAGGTTCTTCCAGCATCAATCATAAATGCTCGATAGATCTGTTCTGTTAATACTAACCTCATCAGTTGGTGAGGTAAAGTGAATCTTCCAAAAGAAATTGCTTGATCCGCCCGTTTTTCCACTTCATCACTTGTTCCTAACGATCCACCGATGACAAAAGTCAGATCACTTTTCCCATACGTAGTTAAATCTGCAACTTTGGCTGCCAATTCCTCTGAAGATAGTTGTTCGCCTTTGATTGCTAATAAGAAGACGTATTCTTTATCTTTAATTTTCTCCAGAATACGTTGCCCTTCTAATTGCTTAATTTTCTCCATCTCGGAGTCACTTAATGACTCTGGAGCTTTCTCATCAGCGACCTCAATAATTTCAAATTTACCAAAAGCCGAAAGTCTCTTGGAATATTCCGAAATTCCTTGTTTTAGATATTTTTCTTTCAATTTACCGACACATACAATTTTTATGTTCATAATTATCCTTCAATAAGTAAAAATGTCAAAGTTTTCCACATTGACTAAATTTTAGTTCCTACATCTTGTGTATATCCTACAATTAAACCACCAAATATTCTATCAAAAATTTTTTTGAAAAAATATACCACTTTTTTTCCACATTTGTCTTCAATTTTTTCTGGCTTGTGTGAAACACTCATAAACCCCGGCATATCAACATACAGAACGTATGTTTTGTCTCAAAATAAGCGACTTATCCACAAACCAATTTCTCGTGTGCAAAACTTTGGAGAGTTAGAAAGGTTTAATTCACAGTATTAACAAACTTATCCACAGGCAGTACTCTACTTTATCCCATCTTGACAATTTTTTTAAATTTATCTAGCTAAATTTTACCGTGGAACAGTAATTTTTAATAATTGTATGATAATAAAAAACTTCGCAACAAAATGAACATTCTGCTTTATTTTTAATGTAAATATTCCACTATTCATTGCTCAGGCAAACGAATGTTTCCAACAAAAAAAACAGATCCTAAGATCTGTTTTTTTATTCTGCTTCTTGAGTTAATTTCACAGTTACTTCAGCACTTTTGCCATCACGATAATATTTAATCTTCGTATTGTCACCAATTGAATGAGCATACAAAGCCGTATGTAATTCTGCGACACTGTTTACTTTCTTACCATCAACGGCAGTAATGACATCATACTTCTTTAATCCAGCAGTTCTAGCAGGTGAATTACCATTAACTGAAGCGATTAGAACACCTTGCGTCACAGACTTCGGCAACTTCAAAGTATCTCTTTGGTCTTGACTAGAAACAAGTGACAAATCAGTTACACGCACACCTAGTGAAGGACGTTTAACTTTCTTGTTAGTAACTAGCGCATTAATAATCTTAACCACTTCATTACTTGGAATAGCAAAGCCCATTCCTTCAACAGTCGTTCCATCAGAACTAGAGGCTAATTTCATTGAATTAATTCCAATGACTTGTCCAGCAGCGTTAACGAGTGGACCTCCAGAGTTACCTTGATTAATTGCGGCATCAGTCTGGATTACGGTTGCTTGACCAGTATCCATACCTGATTTTTCGTCTTGAGTTGTAATTGTACGACTCTTGGACGAAACAATTCCCTCGGTTACAGAAGTCGCATAGTCACTTCCTAGCGGCGAACCAATGGCAATCACGGGATCACCTTCGGCGATTGAATCAGAATTTCCAAATTCAGCGATTGCGGGAACTTTGTCCCCAGCAATTTGAATAACTGCTAAGTCAGTAACTTTGTCAGTACCAACTAATTTTCCGTCAGTTTTTGAGCCATCTTTGAAAATAATTTCTAGTTTAGCAGCGCCAGAGACTACATGGTTATTGGTAACAATATATCCTTTGCCATCTTTTTTACTATAGATAACCCCAGATCCCTCACCATACTTTTGAAGTGAATCACTGTCTTTTTGACCAGAATCACCAAAAATTGAACTCCAGTCATTATTAGAACCGCTGCCTTGGCTTTGGTAATTGACTACCGAAACCACTGAACTCGAGACCTTTTTAAACGCTGATCCCATTGTTGAATTAGCTTTAACATTTAATTTGCTAACCTTAGCTGTTCCTGGTTGATTGGAGGTATCACTTGGATTGTCGTTCATCAGATTATAAACGATGAACCCCGAGAAAACACCACCGACAATTGCAGAAACTAAAGCAATAATCATCATACTTACGAATGTTTTTCTATTTTCCATAAAATTCTCCCATTACAAACATGGTACGACTATTATAAATTACTTGTTTGAAAAAGAAATGAATAAACCTCGAAAATTATCTAGATATCACAAAGTGGTTGCGCCTTGACTGGGTCGGTATCGTTGATATGAAAGTCATGCTCCACCCCAAAATCATGTTCAATCAAATCCTTCGCAACTGTTTCGTGAGCGACTTTTTTCAAATTATTCTCGGGACTCAAGTGACCCAGATAAATTTGCTTAGTACTATTACCAATCACATCCATTAAGGTATTGGCACCATCATCGTTAGATAAATGACCCCGATCACTTAGAATACGTTGTTTCAATGACCAAGCGTAACTTCCATTACGCAGCATTTCTAAATCATGATTACATTCCATCAAATAAGCATCTGCCGATTCAATCGTCTTCTTAACTCGTTCAGAAACGTATCCTGTATCGGTCAGAATTGCGAAACTCTTTCCTTGATAATGAAATTGATAGAATTGTGGTTCTCGAGCATCATGGGACACGCCAAAACTTTCAATATCCAAGTCACCGAGAGTCTTAGTCGCACCCATTTCAAAAATATGTTTATCAATATTTTCAGTCTTACCTATTTTTGGTGCCATTTGTTCCCAAGTACCTTCATTGGCGTAAACAGAGATTCCATATTTACGAGCAAGAACACCGACACCTTGAATGTGATCGCTATGTTCATGAGTCACCAAAATCGCATCGACATCAGCGATATCTTTGTCGATACTTGTCATTGCCGCCTCAATTTTCTTACCAGAAAGACCGGCATCAACTAATATTTTGCTATTAGGTGTCTCGATATAAGTCGAATTACCTTGACTACTGCTAGCCAACACACTCATTTTAAAATCTGAACTCACTTAATTACCTTCTTATTGATCATTTTGTTTAATAATAGTTCCATTAAAAGCATTTACTGTCTTAATAGTACTTGTTTTTGTACTACGATTCTTAACTTCAACAAACCAAGTTGGAATATAAATAACATTTCCCTTAACTGTCAGCAACTTAGAGTATGCATACTTCGTCCACATAATTTTTGAGTTATCGGGAATTTCTGAAGCTGTATACAACCGATCAACAGCTTCTCTTTCAGAAATCGTATCTTGTTCTTCACGCAACGAAGTCACTTTCGATACCAGAGTTTGACGATAATTCAAAATCGACTTATTACTGCGAGTAAAAACTAGTTGAGAACTTTCATCAAATAACTCTCCATAATTTGTCACTTGAGAGTAAACAAACTTACGATCATTTGATAAATAAGGATTGTATTTATAAGAACTTGTTAGCAGTACATTACTGCTGTTTTCCATAAACTTGTTGAGTACTTTTTTAGCATCACTAGTATCGTCTAAATAAATAGTATTTTTCAAACGACTAATCATCCCGTCGCCTTGTTCGGTCACATCTTGATCCTTCAATTGGTCCTTATCCTTCATAAAACTATTATCAGGAGTTGCAGATAAGTAGTAACCTTTTTGCTTTTCGTTAGACAAACGACCAGTAGTGATGTTGGCACTCTTCATCTGTGTAGAGATTGAGGCAACGTCAGATTTACTAGTAACCACATTGTTAGCTTGCTTATAACTAGTAAATAAGAAAATATCTAAGGCGATGAAAACCGCTAAGAAAATTAATTCAATTCTTCGAAAATCCACGATTACTCACCTCCTACTTGATCACTAACGCCAATAAGTTCTTGTAACGAACTCCAAGATTGATCGACACGAATAAAGTAAGCAGGTACTAAGTGGACAATCTCTTTGTTCTCGGGATCATCTTCCCATTTATAACCTAAATCAATAAACTGAATTTTCTTAGTATCAAACCCATGTGCCTTCAAATCATTCATTACCTGGTCAGTACTCTTCAAACGAACTGGTGTCGAATCCGAAGGAACCGGCACTTGAATTACTTGATTTGAGAATTGTGTAAGTTGCTCGGATTTATTAAATACGATTCTTACTGCACCGAAATCACTCTTATAAAAAGTAGGGAAGCCTTCAATATATTCTCTAAAGACTAGCGTTTTGGTTTTCCAATTGGCATACGCTAATTTAGCGTTAGACAAAGGTGTATTGATCTGATTGACCAAGTCTAACCCTCTGTCCAAGACTTCTTGCGAATTCTTAGGACTCTGATCTTTTTCATAATTATAGTAGTTTAAAGTATTATTCTTGTATGAAACAAGTTTTTGGTAGGACGATGGACTATAAGTTGTCGCATCAGCACTCTTATGAGTTGAAATATTGTTGGAGCCTAACAATGTTGAAATGTAACTATTGTCTTCTTGCTTCGAAACAAGATAACTATAAGATTTTAGCGCCACACCATTTTCATAATTAATTAATACTCGTTTATCATCTACTTGCAACTTAACATTAATCGCTACATCAGTCTTCCGAAGTAGTTTTTCGATCCTCTTTGAGCTACCAGAATTTACACTGATTTTGTAAATTGTATGTGTTTTATCGTTTCCTAAATAAATCACTTGATCTCTTTTTTCCACGTGGAATAAAATTCGATCGAACTTGATTTTATGCTCGGAAGCAAGACTCTTCTTGTCCAAAATCTTTCCATAATAATCTAATGGCATCTGAAAAGCATAGAATAACTGCAATGAATCCTTTGAGTTAACAAATTTTTCATACTTGTCTTTGTCATTCTTAGATGTAACTTTTACCTGACCATAATTCCATTTCGACATATCTTTTTGAACAGCGCTAACAATATTGTGTTTGTTGTTATACACCATTCGAACTTGGCCGTCGTCATTCCACAAAATTTGTGAAGGTGCATAGACGTCACGTTTTTTTACAACCCGCTGAACTCCGAGCTTGTTGTTATTATCGTCAGTATTTGGTTGTGTGCGATATCGTGCATTATTGGTAAAAATCAGAAACGTCAAAATAAAACTGATTCCAATCGCAATAACCACTAATGTTTGAACAACTAATCTACTAATCTTCATCCCATTCACCCACACTTTCGTTTGGATTGTAAGGAAGTGAAATATAAAATGTCGATCCCTTACCTTCAGAAGAGTTAACCCAAATCTTACCTTTATGTTCCTCAACAACTTCTTTAGAAATTGAGAGACCTAGTCCCGTTCCCCCTTGCTTACGAGAACGAGCCTTATCAACTCGATAGAAACGATCAAAAATTTTGATTTGATCACTTCTAGGAATTCCTAATCCTTGGTCATTGATGCTGATAATAATATGTTTGTTAGTCTCCAATAAACGACAAGTAATTACTCCACCATCGGGAGAATACTTAATCGCATTATTCAAGATATTATCAATAACTTGTGTCATTTTGTCAGTATCAATTTCCACCCATAAGTCATGCTTAGTGAAAACTCGTTTGATGGTATAGTCTTTAACTTTTGTACCATCTTCTTTAGCATGTTCCTTATCTTTTTTAAGCATCATGTCAAAACGATTCAAGATGTAATTGAAAAATTCATTGAAGTTGATATATTCAAGATCAAGTTTTGAAGTTCCTTGATCCATTCGTGACAAACTCAATAAGTCATTAATCATACGGATAACACGTTCTGTTTCTTCAACAGTAACTTGCAAGAATTGTGGGGCTAATTTCTTATCTTCCCAAGCACCATCATTTAGAGTTTCCACATAACTTCTGATACTGGTTAGCGGCGTTCTTAACTCATGCGAAACGTTAGAAACGAATTCTTTTCGTTCACGGTCAACACGTTGTTGTTCGGTGACGTCATGAAGCACACAAACCACACCACTGACAAAACCACTATCTCTTTGAATAAGTGAAAATTCAGCATTTAAAATCAAATCATTATTATTGTTAGGAGCCTCCAAGATGACTGAATCTTGATCTTCCAAAATATCTTGGAAAGAGAACTCATTCTCAATTCCTAACGAATCAGTGATTGATTGACCGATTACTTGATCTTGCTCTTCAATTCCCAAGAGTTCACGGGCCATTTCATTAATAATCGTGATATTTCCACGACGATTGGTGGCAATAACTCCATCAGACATTTGTGAAAGCACTGAGTCTAATCGACGTCGTTCAGATTCAGAATTATCGGTTTCTTCTTCAACTTTGATACTCAAGTTATTAACCGCTAAAGCCAACTGTCCTAATTCATCGGCACTATAAACTCTAACTTGCCCTGAGTAATCACCGTTAGACATGCGAATTGCTTGCTGTTTCATTTCATCAATCGGACGAGTAATAGCTCGAGAAATGAAGATTGCAATTAACGCCCCAATCAAACCAGCAACCAAGGAAGCAGTTAAGAAAATCACGATAATTCCGTTGATATCTTGATAGACTTTTTCCATGCTGGCACGCACGTAAATAGCCCCAATAACATTACTGGAGTCATTCACTGTTTTCACTAATGGTTGCACTAAGACATAGGAATTACCAAGATCTTTGTCATAAACAATCTTCGTAATTTTGCGATTATTATAAATGGCATTTTTGGTATCGGCGATATTACTTTTGGTTCCAACCGTTGATTGACGATTGGCATTAGAATTACCGACAATTGTGCCATCTTTATCTACAACTTGAATTTCAGAAATAGAATTATTATTAATATCTTGCAGTGAATTCTGAATACTATCCCCCATATCCTTATCATGCAAATAAATATCTTGCGTGATTTGATTAGAAATTCCCGGCGGAATTGAAATAGAAGTTTCAAAGTTCTGGACGTAATTATGTTCGATTTGACGCACAAAATAAGCCCCAATGATTTCGATAGTCGCAATCAAAATCAAAATGAACGCAAAAGGAATTTTGAAATGAATTGAATGAATGAAATTAATTTTTTTGTTCACAAGTTTTTCCCTTTAAATAAAAAAAGCCCACAATCATGCAAGCTAGTCATCACTATCAGTATCTTTTAGGTAGTAACCCACGCCACGACGAGTCATTAACCACTCTGGTTGACTAGGATTATCTTCGATTTTTTCGCGTAAACGACGAACGGTAACGTCAACGGTTCTGACATCCCCAAAGTAATCGTATCCCCAAACAGTTTGAAGCAAGTGCTCACGCTTCATAACTTGACCAATGTGTTGAGCTAAGTAATAAATTAATTCAAATTCACGATGAGTCAATTCAACTTCTTTACCATCTTTTTTAACAATATATGCATCAGGAATAATTGATAAGTTTCCGATTGTAATATTGTCAGTAGTGTTATCATCTTCACTTGTGTTTTGGACAGTTTCTTGACGTCTTAATTGGGCCTTCACACGTGCAACTAATTCTCGATTAGAGAAAGGCTTCGTTACATAGTCGTCAGCACCAAGCTCTAATCCAATAACTTTATCAATCTCTGCGTCTTTAGCAGTAATCATGATAATTGGTGTATCGTGAGTTTTTCTAACTTCACGCGCCACTTCCAAACCATCTTTAACAGGAAGCATTAAGTCCAATAAGATGATATCTGGATTCTCTTCTTCAACTTTGTCTAATGCTTCTTGTCCATCAAAGGCGGTTATAACTTCATAACCTTCTTTTTCCATATTATATTTAATGATATCTGAGATGGGTTTTTCGTCATCAACAACTAAAACTTTTTTAGCCATAAATTCACACTCCTTAGTGTACTCGTAATTCATTATACTAATAATGAAAACATAAAACAAAAATGTGATAATAAATCATTAAAACATTGCCATAAAAAGAGAACTTATGGTAATATATTCATTGTTGAATTGGGTGGTTAGCTCAGCTGGCAGAGCAACGGACTCTTAATCCGTGGGTCCAGGGTTCGATCCCCTGACCACCCATATAAGTACTTTTGAAGGTTGTTATATCATGCTAAAGCACTGATATGATAGCCTTTTTACTTTTTCTCAACTTTGAGAAATTTGATTGATTTTGATACTATGGGTAGTCAACTGGGTAGTCAAAAAATTACATTATTTAATAGTTAAGCACGCTAAAATGAAGGCTTTTCGGAGTCAAACAATAAAATTTTGGGGCAAACAACATCATAGAATCAAATATAAAAAAAGAGGATTTATAAAATCCTCTTTTTTTATCATATTTTATTTTTCAATTCCTTAATATGTTCACTAATTTCATCTCTTGTTTTTCTAAATACTTCCATTATCTCATCTTCAGTTCCAGTAGCTTGTGCTGGATCTTCTAGTCCCCAATGTTCATGTGATACGTTCGCTGGTAAAACCGGACAATTGTCCAAAGCATCCCCACACAAAGTGATAACTAAGTCTGAATTATTGATATATTCATTATCAATGACTTGGGATTTATTGTGGCTAATATCAATGCCAATTTCTGACATCACTTTCACTGCTCTAGGATTCAATCCGTGAGCTTCAATTCCACCGCTTCGAATTTCATATTCTTTAGGATCCAATAATTCTTTTGATAATCCTTCTGCCATCTGGCTTCTGCAAGAATTTCCAGTACAAATAAAATAAATTGTTTTCATTATGATTTTTCTCCATTAAAATATTTATTCTTTAATTTTAGAGCAACATTTACTAATAAAATTAGCACTGGAACTTCCACCAGTGGACCAATCACTGCGGCAAAAGCCTCTCCCGAATTTATTCCAAAAACTCCTACTGCAACAGCTATTGCCAACTCAAAGTTGTTACTTGCTGCGGTAAATGAGAGAGACGCAGATATTGGATAACTGGTGCCCATTTTCTTTGATATGAAGAATGACACAAAAAACATTATTACAAAATAGAACAATAATGGAATGGCAATTCTAACCACATCAAGTGGTAGCTGTATTACTTTTTCTCCCTTTACGGAGAACATCACAACAATCGTAAATAAAAGTGCAATCAATGTTATTGGACTAATCTTTGGAACAAATTTTGCTTCAAACCATTCTTTTCCTTTAATTTTTATAAGTAAAAATCTCGAACTGATTCCTGCAATAAAAGGAATTCCTAAATAAATAAATACACTCTTGGCTATTTCACCCATTGTAATATCTACTGTATGAGTCTCTAGTCCCAACCAGCTAGGTAATACTGTTACGAAAATATACGCAAATACAGAGTAAAATATTATTTGGAAAATAGAATTAAATGCGACTAACCCCGCTGTATATTCATTATCTCCTTGAGCTAATTCACTCCACACAATTACCATTGCAATACATCTAGCAAGTCCAATCATAATTAGTCCTACCATATAACTAGGATAGTTGTGAAGAAATACTACCGCCAAGATGAACATAACAATTGGTCCAACAATCCAATTTTGGAACAGCGATATCAAGAGAACTTTCCAATTCTTGAATACGCGCCACATTTCTTCATATTTCACTTTTGTTAACGGTGGATACATCATTAAAATCAACCCAATGGCAATTGGTATAGATGTAGTTCCTATCTCTAAACTATTTATCGTTGAGGGAACGCTTGGAAAAAAGAAACCTAATCCAATTCCTGTCGCCATCGCAATAAATATCCATAAAGTTAGATATTTATCTAATATAGATAATTTTTTTGCTACTTGATTCATGAATGCTCCTCCAATTTCTAATTCTGAGTTGTACTATTAATCTCTAACCCTGTAATTCTTTCTATTTCTTCAACTGTAGGATATTCCCCGTAATCGTACAATTCTCCATCAACAAGGGTTATAGGTAATATTTCGATTCCTTTGTCTTGTATTTGTTGCTTTACTATTTCACTTCTAGCAAAAGCTGCGGGATTTTGTGTTAAATTTCTTCTATAAATTCTACTGGTTTCAGAACTATTAACTTCTTTGGTAATGGCTGTTATTGTCAGTAATTCCGAATCAACTGAAGGTCCACAAACTCCTGTTGGACAGCACATTGCTGGCTCGTAAATTTCAATTACTTTCATAATAACCCCTTTCAATTTTGTAAAACAATTAGTGAATTAATTCTTCTTCAAAATTAGGAACCCATTTAGACACTGCAAAGTGTCCATCAGAAACTTCATCTACTTTTTTTATCCATTCAACTTCATTAACTGCACGAGCTTTTAGAACATTATTTGATGTCTTTGCTGCGTACATACTTTGATTTACTAACCACCAAGTATGTTTAATTTTAGCTCTATTCAAATCTTCATTTAATCTCATTGATTCATAAACTGGAGTTGTCTCTGGCAAAGTAACCATTAAAACTTCAGTTTCATCACCATTTTGTAAACGTGGTAACAATTTTTGAATTGATTCAGGAACTTCCCCAGCACTTCTCTCAACTTCTTTAGCATAACTTTGTGTTGAATCAAGTAATAATAAGGTATGCCCTGTTGGAGCTGTATCAATAACAACAACTTCATTCTCTGACTTTTCAACTATTTCAGCAAAAGCCCTAAATACTGCTATTTCCTGCGTGCAAGGAGAACGTAAATCTTCTTCAACATAAGCCACATCATCAGCACTCATTGTTTTTCGTGCTTTGTTTAGCACTTCTTCTTTGTAATCATTTAATTCTTTTTCTTCATCTATATGACTAATAGCAATTCCATGCGTATCAGATAAATACAAATTCAAATGGTCTGCTGGATCAGTAGTTGCTAATCGAACTTTTTTTCCAGCTTTCGACAATTCTTTTGCTATTTGAATTGCGATAGTTGTTTTACCAACGCCACCTTTACCCATTGTAAAAATAATTTTCTTGTTTGTTGAAATAAAATCATCAATTATTCTATCAAGTGATGGAAGTTCGATAGGCTCTATTTCTTCTTCCTTAAGAGGTGGTTGATTTTTTTCTAGTAAAATACGTAGCTTGCCTATTCCTGTTACGTTGTATGGACGCAATGGAACATTGAACATTTCAAATTTTTGTAGATCTACAGGGGTTTCTTTCAAATCATTTTGTTGTTGGTCAAAAATCGTTTGAGAAACATTTTCGTTAGCTTCTTCTAAAAGACCGTTAACAATCAATTTTTGATTTAAAATTCCTATTACACTAAGTTCATTTGAGGCCCTTTGTGCTTCAATAATTGAGGCCCTTTGTGGCCGAGTGACTAACATCAATGTTGTTAATTCGTTGTTACTCAACGTTTTTACAGCGTGTGCATATATTTCTCTCTTATCACCCATACCTGACAACTGGCCAAGACAAGAAACACCTGTTGTGTTCTCATCAAGATAGTTACTCCAAGCAGAAGGTAATTGCAACATTCTTAGAGTATGTCCCGTTGGTGCAGTATCGAAAATTATATAATCATATTCTTTTTCAATAGTTTCATCAGTTAAAAAGTTAGCAAATTCATTAAATGCAGCAATCTCAACAGTACAAGAACCTGATAATTGTTCTTCCATGTTCTCCAATGCACTTTCTGGCAAAACACCCCTATATGGACCTACTACACTTTCTTTATAGTCTTCTGCAGCTGTAACAGGGTCAAAGTTAGCAACTTTTAAATTCGGTATTCCATTGATGTCTTTTGGTTTATTTGTAAGTTCTGTTTGAAAAACATCTTGCAAGTTAGAAGCTGGGTCAGTACTAACAAGCATAACTTTTGCACCTTTATCAGCTAAACTGGTTGCAGTAGCACAAGCAGTCGTTGTTTTACCAACACCACCTTTACCTGTAAAAAATAAATACTTGGTTAGATTCATATTTATTGGTTCATATAGTTTCATTGATTGCACCCCCTTAGCAGCATTCATTTGATCCGTTACAGCAACTTCCTTCAGAATTTGATTGATCAACAAATATTAGTCCAGTGTAGTTCGTTAATTCTTCTTTAGTTGGGTAATCACTTGTCTTAACAATTTTGCCATCAAGAACCGTGATAGGTAAAATATCGTTTCCTTTTTCTTGTATAGTTTTTAGAACTGTTTCATTTTTAACAAATGCATCCGGTGTACTTGATAAGTTGTAGCGACTTGCCTCAATTTGAGAAACATCTTCAAGTGCTTCAAAAATTGAGGTGATAGTTAATAAGTTTTCATCAATAGATGGACCACATACTCCTGTTGAACAACACATTGCAGGCTCAAATAGTTCCAATTTTTTCATTTTTATTCTCCTTAATTTGACACCATATTTTTAGTTTGACATGCACATACATTTGAATTAAAAAATAATTGATTAAAATCTCTCATGAAGTCTTCTAATTTGCTTTGGTTTAAACTGTAATAAGACCATTTTCCCTCTTTTTTAACAGAAACAAAGTCAGCATTCTCAAGCACTTTCATGTGATGAGAAAGCGTTGGTTGAGTAAATTCAAAGTTTTCTAAAATGTCACAAGCACATAGCTCACCATTTGAAAGTAAATCAATTATTTTCATTCTGTTGGGATCAGATATTATTTTTAATTTATTCGAATAATCTTCGTAATTCACTTTTTAGTTTTTCCTTTCTTCTCTATTACAAACAATAATATTATTATTGAAAAAGCAACAACTATTAGCGACGTAGGTACTGTTATTTTCATCAATAAAGCAACTGCCACTGCTGCAGTAACACCAATTATCCTGGCTAATGTTTTTATGATAAAGCACCCCCAATGTCTCACATAGATATTTGTCTATATGTTTAATATAGATGAGCATCTATGTGTTGTCAACACAATTTAAAGTTCCTTTCAGAACAAAAAGACCTACTAAGTAGGTCTTTTTGTTCATGCTATGAAATCTTCAGTTTTGGCTAAATATACTTTCATCATGTGGTAATACTTTTCTGACATTTCTGATTCTCTAACTCGTTTTATAAAGGTGTCCGTTCCTCGAATATCATCTGTCCTAAGTACCATTCTCATGGCTCCACCATATTGATAGAACATATTATCGACTGTTCTTTCATACGAGTCTTCTTTAGGCTTCATTTCCAGTTTTAGTTCCTCTACATCGTCTAAGAGAACAGACCAATCTGGATTAAGTGGCCAATACTTCTTCTCTTGACCTAGCTGTTTATCTCTAAAGCTAATATACGTGCTTAAGATATTTTTAACCAATTGTAGTGCATCAGCAGTAGCTAGTAACTTACCCATCAAGTCTTGTGCATACTCATGTTTAAATCTTAATTCATAACGATTTTTTATTTCTACTTGTTCTCTAGGTATTCTCTGTTTCTTAGCTTGTTCGTAGTCTTTTTCATAGAATACAACTTGTAGATTAGACTGTCCTGCTCCAAAGTAGATTGAACTACCTTCCTTTTTGCCATTAAAATCGCCTTCTCCAGTAACATGCCATGTTCTGAATTTAGTTATACATTCATCATTCTCAACTTTTTCAATAAACTCTGGTATATCAATGAATCTATAATAGTCATTGATTGCCATATCTATTCTGTTAAAAACTGCTCCTGCATGTGCACAGTCTCGAAAAAAGGCAAACCACCATTGATCTCTAAATTTTATAAATTCTTCATATAGCCGACAACCTTGTCCACTCATTTCAATAGATACACCTTTATTTGTCAGTTTTGGAGAATCATATAAAACTCTAATATTATCTAGTTCATATACAGTGTTATAGTTCAATATGTTCGTACTCTTATTAATGAACATATCAACCTTTAATCGAAGTATTTTGGTAATCACATCTTCTGGTGACATGTTAGGTATTCTCACTCTTACCCAGTCATAAATACAATCCAATTTATTGCCTGTCTCTAGATACGGAATAAGGTTATTAATTTTTGTTATTACACCTTCTGAGATCTTTCTAGATCCATTTTCATACTTAGAATAAGTACTCCTACTTACTGATAGTATTTTTGCCATTTCTGTTTGAGTGTACTTATTTCTCTTTCTGTAAGATTTTAATTCTTTTTCTATTTCCAAATATTCACACTTTCTTGTCGCAAATTTATTTTAAATTGTGACACTTTTATTTTTCATAAAACCTTTAAATATCAACCTTTTTCACTCACTTGTATAGTCAATATTCTGTATATTAACCCCCGTATTACATAACGGGGGTTTAAGTCTTGAATATAACTTCAAGACCACTACAAGCAATGAGACATTGCTTTTCGCTCAAGCAAGACACTATGAGGCATAGTTTACTTGCTTGCTTTCGTTAAAATACCATTCCGTGCTACGACACTCCGCACTCCATTCACCAATGGACACGCCCAGCTATTCTGCTGGTCTTTCATGGCGACACGCCACTCATTCCATTGGTGCATTTTTGTTGCTAACCATTAATTACTAAAATCTCTATATCTGCCCTTTATTTGCTAAAACTATGTCTAGCAATGACTAGGTGAAAGAATCGAACTTTCACTGTTTCCTAGCTAGTCTCGATGATTTATAAAAAAGTCGTCTATATCTTTGCGATTATATAAAGTTATTCCCGAAACAGTGCAACTTGGTAATCCTTCATATCTAAATCTATCAAAAGTGTTATTAGAAACCGATAAATATTTACAAGCATCTTTTTTCTTCATCCACTCTTTGTTGTTAAAGTTAGAAATATCTTTAATCTTGGATATTTCATTAAGAATAATTTCTCTGACTTCATTTGATATTTTCTTTTTTTCTTCTTCATTCAAAAGCACTTCTACCATCTCCTCACCCCTTTTTTCTTATTTATGAGAATATTATAATTCTTAAATTTGAGAAAATCAATACATTTTTCTCTTTTTTGAGAAATATGTGATATACTATCTGTGATAATTATCAAAAACGAGAAAAGGAAGTGTTTATAAATGGGAAACAATCTAAGGTTTGTAAGAAAAGAAAATGGTTTAACTTTAGATCAAGTAAGTAGTGATACTGGTATTCCAAGAGCAAACTTAAGTAGGTATGAAAAAGGAATAAGTGATCCAAAAATTGATACTTGGGTTACTTTAGCCGATTATTATCATGCAACATTAAACTGGTTAGCTGGTCTTGATTCAGATGAGAATCACTTACCTTACATTGAAAATATTAGTGATCTTGCAGAGAAACTTTCTGATAATAACAATGTTGAAATACGACACACTATTCTTTCTGAAGACGAATATTACATTCTGAAAAATATTCACTCACTAAATAAAGATCAATTAAAAGAAATAAAAGACATTGTTTCTAAAGATGTAGCAAATCATTAATAAATAAAATCTCCTATTCTATGATATTGTTTGCCCCAAAATCATAAGGAGAAAAATGGATAACAGAATTAAAAAATACATAAAAAAAGACGGGAAACCCGCTTATAAATTTCAAGTATATTTAGGAATTGATAAACAAACTGGCAAAAAATTAAGAACCACACGGCGTGGATTTAGAAAACTAAGAGATGCAGAGCTTGAGCTTAAGAAAATAGATTATAAGGTTGCAAACAAAACCCTAGAGCTTGTAAATACTAACAAAAATATTACTTTCCAAGAAGTATATGAAGAATGGTATCAAGGATATATTAATACTGTTCGAGAAAGTACTTTTAATAGGACTCAAGGAATGTTTGATAACCACATACTACCTGCCTTTGGTAACTTAAGAATTAGAACTATTAAACCTGTACAATGTCAAAAAGCACTTAATCAGTGGTACAACGAAACCACAAGAAATTACAAACGTTGGTTCAATTATGTACAAGCAGTGTTTGATTACGCAGTGAAACAAGACTATACAGTCGATAACCCGGCTAGAAAAATTAACATGCCTAAAAAACATGAAAAAATTGGGCCTGATATTCCAAACTTTTGGGATAAATCGCAATTACAGGTTTTCTTCTCTAACATAAGTGAGAATCAAGAGCCGGAAAAATACTGTATGTTTAGATTATTAGCTTTTGGCGGGTTACGCCGTGGTGAATGCTTAGCTCTAACTTGGAGTGATCTTGATTTTAAAAACAATACATTGAGTATTAACAAGACACTCACTCAAGGTCTGAAAGGTAAGCAAATTGTGCAAGCCACTAAAACCCGAAAAAGTAATCGGATAATTTCCATTGATCATTCCACTATGGAATCTTTGAAAAAATGGAGATTGTTACAAAAGAAAATATTTTTAACTCATGGATTTAATACACTAGAAGATAACCAGCTTATCTTTGCCACAAGAAATAATACTCATAAATCTCTGAATACACCTAGTAAATGGCTCCAAAAGATAATTGAACAAACTGAACTTCCCAAAATTACTGTTCATGGTTTCAGACATTCTCATGCTTCTGCCCTATTCTCTGCAGGAGCAACAATTAAAGAGGTGCAAGACCGTTTAGGTCACGAAGATGCACAAACGACTTTGAACATCTATACGCATGTGACTGAAAAACAAGACAAAGAAGCTGTTGATAAATTAGTAAATTATCTGAACATTTAGGGGTAGTCAACGGGGTATTCACTTTCAATTATTGAGCATTTGAAATATGAATATACAGTGATATAGCAACAACATTTAGATGAGCTAGGTCTGGCAAAGTTAATCCCCTGACCACCCATTGAGTAACTTTTAACCGATTGTATAGGGGCTTAAAACCTTGATATAATCGGTTTTTTATTTTTAACAAATTTTAATGAATTACAAAATATGGTATTCAATGGTATTCAAAATGGTATTCAATTTTTATCGTGTAGGCAGAATAAAACACCTCTGATTAATCTCAGGGATGTTTTTTTATTTGTTTTACATTTGACTGATATACCAATGTAATTCAGAAGAAACGTCGTCAAGACTTTCAATAATATTATTTTTTGTTACTCTTCCTGAAACTTTATAAATTTCTTGAGCAGCACCATGATAGTTGCCAATTAGATTAAGTACATCATCGCTTTTATTCGCATATTGTTCACATGCTTTTTCTTCGTTCTGCATTTCTTCTCTTATAGTTCTAAATTCACTAATAATATCAACCATATCATCATTAGAATTTTCTATTAGTTGATCAATTTTATTTGCCCATTCTCTTATTTTTTCATTCTGTTCGTTTTTATTAGTAATGTCATTTAATATACTTTTCATCATATAACTATCCTCCTAATTAATTTATCCAATAAAGCACTTAAGTAATATACCACTATTTCTAACGACCTAAGTTAAACTTATACCGACCTACCCTCACGCTCTGCTATCAATCGTTTTAGTTCTTCAATATCTTCATCAGTGGCAAACTTCTTTATAAAGTTTCTTGCCGTTGACCGCTTAGCAATGTATGCCTTACGTTCCTTGTGTTCTTCATCCCACTTTTTATTAGCTCGTTTCTGGGCTTCAGTAACCATGGTATACATCCCCAATCTTTGTGTTTGATTTTTATTAATTTCATGATAATATTAAAAAAGAACGAGGTAGTAGGATACCTCGCCCAAACGGTTTGGTTATTCATATTCGTAAGCTAATTACTTAAATAAGTGATTGGCTTTTTTTATTATGTAATATGCTTTGGCAATTGATACTATCAACCCACCAAGACCTACCATAATAAACAAATACAATAACCTCTATTGAATTATTCACGTTCGCACCTCCCCAATTGGTTTGTGTAAAAGGTGGAACGTAATAACCAATACCCGCTATAATCTCCTAAGGGTAATTACTCCTTACTTGATTACATAAATTATGTATATACGTATTATCGTGTATGTGCAATAGTTTATTTAAAATATTTTCAAAAATTAGCCGAACTAAAGAGCTACTCTAATACAGCTAAATACTTTAATATCAGTCAACCTACCGTAACCTATGCCGTTAAACGGCTAGAAAATGAATTTAATACTCAATTAACTATCAAAGATACTAAGTCACACACGCTGACAATCTCAAAGACAGGCAATCAATTATTAATACATATTAATCGAATTTTATTTGAAGAAACTTTAGCTCGCAAAGAAATTCGAGATATCCAAAATCCTAAATTAAAAATTGGTTTTCCGCCTATTATTACTAATTACTTTTCTAAATACTTTAGTTACTTCAAAGATATTAATATACTTTCCACAATCGAGCCGATCACTTCCGAATCACAAATTCTTATGAAACAAATTATTAATGGAGATTTGGATGCTACGTTGGTAGGTACGGCCAATCTATTAAATAACTCTGATTTAGAAACTAAACTTTTACGCACGCATGAATTCAAAATTGTTAGTGCAAAAAATCGCGTTTTATCAAAAAATAGCTCATTATCTCTTTCAGATATAAGAAACGAATATATGATTGTTCTTGATGAAAACTCGGTTCATAATAAAATTTTGTCTAATCTTTATAGTTCAATGAATATTGATCCAAATATTCTCTTCAAAACTCCTGATTATAAACTAGCATTAGATTTGATTGCTCAAGATAAAGGAATTGGTTTCTTCACGGAAACGGCTCTATTAGAACCTGAAAAGTATAATATTTATAGCATCAACGAAGCTAAAGATATCAACTTTTATATTTATTTGGTATACAGAAAAGACAAGATATTAAATGATGATTTATCCAAATTAATTAGTACATTCGAAAAAAATAACTTATAATTTTGCAAAAAAGGTTTGACGAAAATTCGTCAAACCTTTTCTTTAGAATTATTTTTCACAAACTCACATAATTCCATATATGTTTTTTTAATAATCTTGCTTTTTTAAAAAATATTTTCTAATTCATCATTATCTAAAATATGAATTTTTAACTGATTGCGATTGATAACTTTTTTATTTTCTAGATCTTTAAATTTCCTTGATAATGTCTCAGGAGTTGTTCCAATATACCTAGCTAATTCCTTTAACTTGAAAGGTAATTCCACAACCTGACTATTTTGATCTACGCTTAAGTCAAGTATGTAGGTAGCCAATTTAGCTTCTACACTCTCTGAATTGAACAGTTCTACTTGCCGTTCTAGCTTCTCTAATTTAAAAGCAAAATCAGTCAGCAAATGTTGACTAATTTCTGGATAATCTATTAATAATTTTTGAAAACTGGATTTTGGTAAAGTACAAATAGTCGAATTTTTTAAAGCTGTAGCATAAAGATTTTTATTATTAATTCCATAAAGAACTCTTTCTCCTTCAAAATCCCCAGGCTGCATAATTCTTAATAATTGTTCTTTACCATTTTTATTTAATTGATATATTTTGATACTTCCAGCAGCCAAAATCACCAATTCATCTTGTGAATTAGGAGCAAAAACCATTTCGTTTTTTGCTATCTCTTTATGTCGTGTAATAGCTGATATTTTTAATAGATCATTCCGAGATAAGCGCTGAAAAATCGGTACTATTTCTGCACAAATATGTTGTTCCAAAATACTACCTCTTTTCTAAATTAATTTTCTTCATCACTTAGCTCAGTCTTTAATTCCATCATTGTAATATTTGCCTGGGCTTTCAACAGACGCAACTCGCGTTTACTATATTTTAGTAAGTCTACTAATGATGACTCTAAGTTTACTAAATCTTCAGTTTCTGCTAATTTAACAGCTCTTGTAATAAACATCATATTTGTCTGAATATCTTCAGCCAAAATTTTAAACATTTCTGAGTTGCTCATATACTTAATCTTACTATCTTCTTTTAGCATTGTATATTCAACAAATTCTTGTGAGGTGCTGGGAACTAATTCTAACTCATCTAACAATGTATCTCCCAATTGATCTTTGAACTTCACGATGTCATACAATAATTTTTGTAAATGTTCGGAGATACTTATTTTATTACTACCAACATAATACCATTTTATTTGCTGAACCTTTTGTTCAAAAATTTGTAAGTTAGCAACAATGTGTCCCGTCATAGCTCCAGCAGTTGGAGTTTTATGATCAATTTCTGATTGTTTTATTTCTTGTTGATAAAGTTGCTCAATATTCATCATTTGACTTTCACCTCTTTAACTTCATAACCAAGATTAGTAACTGTATCTATTAATTTTTCTTGATCGATTAGTGACTCATTAAAGTCTACTTTAACCTTACTGGCGTTAAATAATACTTTTGTAGTGTTGACACCCGATAAGTGTCCTACTCCAGCCTCTATTTTTTGTAAACATGATGGGCACGATAACTCGTCCAATTGCATAATTATTTTCATATTAATCTCCTTTTTTATTATCATAATTTCTTATTCAATAAAAATAATTGATTCAAATCAATTTTTGTAACTATATTTAATTAATCGCATACCATTTAAAATAACTATCAAAATACTTAGTTCATGAAATAGCATTCCACTAGCCATGTTAATTACCCCCAAAGCCAATCCTAGGAGTAATAGCGCAACGGTTCCAATCGCAATAAAAATATTCTCTTTTACATTAGCAAATGTTTTTTTACTCAATACATATGCGTAGACTAAATTCTCTAGACTAGAATTAGCTAATACAATATCTGATGTTTCAATTGCTACATCAGTCCCATTCCCCATCGCAATTCCAATATCAGCAGTTGCAATTGAAGGACTATCATTAATACCATCACCTACAAAAGCAACCTTACTGTCTTTTTGTAGATCTTTTACATATGTTACTTTTTGTTCCGGTAATAATTCTCCAATACTTTTATCAACTAATAGTTGTTTAGCAACATAATCTACCGCTATTTTATTATCACCGGAAAGAATAACTAAATTCTTAGCACCTAGTTTGCGTAATTCATTTAAAGAAGATTTAGCCGTAGGTTTCAATGTATCACTGATACCAATAATTGCTACTATTACACCCTCTTTAGCATACAAAATCGTTGAAGCTCCAGTATTTTGAATATCATACAAATCCATATACTGCGATGTTGTTAAAGTAATATTGTTTTTCAATAGTAACTTTTCATTTCCTAATAAAACATTTTTATGAACTAATCCTTGTCCTTTAACAGTTGCTACTTCTATTGCGTCATTACTTTTACCGAAATATTGAATCATTGCTTTTGCTAAAGGATGATCTGATTTTTGTTCCATGCTGGATATAAGTAGCTTATCTTCGTCAAGTATTGTTTGATACTGTTTCACAATGCTTACTCTCATCTCACCATTTGTTAAAGTGTTAGTTTTATCAAAAATAAAGGTTTTCACCTTGGCCATTTGATTTATTACATTACCACCCTGAAGTAGAATTCCTTTATTAGCACCATTGCCAATTCCAGCTACGATAGATACTGGAGCCCCTATTACTAACGCCCCAGGACATCCTAAAACTAAAATAGTAATTGCCAGTTTAATATTCTGTGTTATAGCAAATACTAATAATGAAATTAACAGGACAATAGGTGTATAAAATTTTGCAAACCTATCAATAAATTTTTCAGCCGGTGATTTTGTGTCCTGAGCTTCTTCAACCAATTCAATAATCTTGCCTAAGGTAGTTTCATCACCAATTCTAGTTACTGAAACTTCAATGCTGCCATTATCCACAATTGATCCGGCAAAAACATCCATACTGTGATTTACTGATATTAATTTTGATTCACCCGTGATTGCCGATTGATTAATATTGGCTCTTCCAGCAACTACCTTACCATCTGCAGGTATCTGTCCTCCGGTATTTATAACGACTACGTCATCTATTTCTAAATCATCAATAGGAATTTCTTGAATCTCACCTGAGTCTAATTTTTTATTAGCTTTTTTAGGAACCAATTCAACTAATTGACGAATTGAATTACGCGTCTTCTTTAAAGTTTTTTGTTCTAAAAAATTTCCAAATAAAAACAAAAAAGCTACGACAGCCGATTCTTCAAATTCTCCAATCAACAAACCACCAATAATCGCAATACTCACTAGTAGGTCAATGCTAATAACTTTAATTTTAATTGCTTCAATAGCTTTCACGAAGATAGGAATTCCACCAATTATTCCACCGATTAGAAACAAGTATTTTCCTGAATTAATGTTCAATAATTTCAAGCTAACAAAAGCTAAGATTATTAAAACACCTGTAATCATTGCAACTAAGTTATTATGCTTATTTATATATTTAATCATTTATCATCACCTCAGCCATTATTATTAACTATTTCAAAAATTTAATAATTGATTCAAATCAACTTATTTGACTAATTTCATAAAAACTTGCTAAGCTAGTCCTCTAATTAAATAAAGAAGGTTTATACTATGTCAGAAAATATGCAAGCTGTTGTCATTAATCAATATGGTGATGAAAACACCTGGAAATGGCGACACTAACAATACCGGAAATCGGACCTAAACAAGTACTTGTGGAGGTAAAAGCAACTTCTATCAATCCAATTGACTGGAAATTACGTGAAGGCTATTTAAAACAAATGTTTGATTGGCAATTTCCAATTGTTCTTGGTTGGGATGTCGCAGGTGTGATCATTAAAGTCGGTACAGAGGTTACTGATTGGAAGATCGGAGACGAGGTTTTTGCCAGACCAGATACTACTAGAAAAGGAACATATGCTCAATTTACTGCCGTAGATGATAATTTGTTAGCCCACAAGCCAAAGAATGTTTCATTTGAAGAAGCTGCTGCTGTTCCATTAGCTAGAGAAACAGCCTTTCAAGCTCTATTCACACATGGAAAATTACAATCTGGAGAAACTGTTTTGATTCAAGCAGGTTCTGGTGGCGTTGGTACTTACGCGATTCAATTAGCAAAATCTTTTGGTGCCAAAGTAATCATTACCACTAGTGAGAAACACTTTGATTTAGTAAAGGATTTAGGAGCAGATGAAATTATTGATTATCGCACTGAAAAAATAACAGATAAATTAAAAGATATTGATTTAGTCATTGATACACTAGGTGGTATCAATCAAGAAGAAGCCTTTTCAATTATGAATCCAAAAACAGGTCGTCAAATTTCAATTGTCGGTGAATCTGAAAATACTAAAGAAATTATCAAAGATACAAATTTACAATTTGAAAGTATTTGGCTACAACCAAATGGTGATAATTTACAAAAAATTGCTGACCTTATGACCCAAAATAAAGTTAAGTCGATTATCGATTCAGTACTACCTTTTTCAAAAGATAGTATTGTCAAAGCACATCAAATAAGTGCAACTAACCATTCAACAGGAAAAGTTGTAATCAAATTCTAAATGATCAAGCCTGAATATTAAGCAAAGAAAAAAACATTTCAAATTAAGATTTAATATTATTAAATAGTCTTAAATTGTATATTATTACTAAATTGGAGGTATATCATGACTATAAGTAACTATGATTTAGGTAATAAAATAGCTTCAATTAGGCTTAGTTTAGGTTTGTCTCAAGAACAGTTTGCTGAAAAAATTGGAGATATAACAAATAGTTCCACCATTACAAAGGGAACAGTAAACAACTGGGAACACGGGAGAAATAAGCCTAATAAATCAAGATTATTAGCAATTGCTCAAATCAGTAATAGAACTGTAGATAATCTTATAAATGATGAATACGATTTTAAAAGCTGGGAAGACGCAACTGGATACACTGAGGAACATATAAAAGAAGAAATTAAAAAAAGCTCGCGTATAAATAAAAATGATGACCCACAAACACAGATTAGCCAAGCAGTTAATAACATTGAAGGCCGTGGGCAAACTGATGTAGGAGCCATTAACTCAGTAGAGACCGCCTTACGCTCCATTGAAAATATTTTGAATGACTACTATATCGATCCAAAGAAAAAAGAAAAATTTATAGACAATAGTTCAGGTCTTAAATTAATGAAACCACATTCTTTGGAATCAGTGGCTTATGACGATATGACACCGCAAGCGTATGAAGATATTGTAGATATTCTAAATAATGCTAGATATGCAGTAGATAAATTAAAATATAAGTATCATAGATAATTTTTAAAACAACAAAAACGTTTATTTTATGTAGTGGTTTCAAACCACCTCTTGACGTACCTTATAGATACCTCACTAACGAAGTCGTTTAAACCGACCTCGTACTAAGCTACCCTTAAGCCAGGTTAAAGCCAGGTTTAAATATAATTATTATTCACATCCCACTACCTGCCTGCACGACGGTAAAGGATGAATAAAATGGATAATAGAATAAAAAAGTACACAAAAAAAGACGGTACAACCGCCTATATGTTTAATATGTATCTAGGAATAAATGAACAAACTGGTAAAAGTAAAAGAACCACCCGCCGTGGTTTTAATACAGTTAAATCAGCAACAGAAGAACTAAAAAAATTAGATTATCAAGCAAGTAAAGGGATGTTAGATAACAAGCCCGATAAAGCTAATATAACATTTAAAGAAGTTTATGAGGAATGGTACCAGGGGTACATTAATACTGTTCGTGAAAGTACATACAATAGAACACAAGGGATGTTTAACAATCACATTTTACCCGCATTAGGTAAATACCGTGTTAGAACTATCTCAATAGCTCAATGTCAAACATCCCTGAACAAGTGGTACAAAAAAACCACTAGAAATTACAAACGGTGGTTCAATTATGTACAGGCTGTTTTTGATTATGCTATTAAGCAAGGATATATAAAAGATAATCCCGCTAAAATGGTTGTTATGCCGAAGAAACATGAACAGAGTGGTAAGCAATTACCAAACTTTTGGGATAAGGGACAGTTAAAAACTTTCTTTAGTTTTATCGATCCACAAAGTGAACTAGAAAAATATACCTTGTTCCGCCTATTAGCCTTTACAGGTATCAGACGTGGGGAATGCTTAGCTTTAACCTGGAGTGATTTAAATTTAAATGATAATATCCTAGATATTAATAAAACACTCACTCAAGGTCTTAAAGGCAAGCAGATTGTTCAAGCTACCAAGACTAAAAAAGGTACTCGTAAACTCTCATTAGATAGTACCACCGTTAGTTATTTAAAACGTTGGAAATTAGAACAACGACGCATTTACTTAATGCTTGGGTTCAATGTTAACAGTGATGATCAATTAATATTTGCAACAACTAAGAATACTTTTAAATCACTCAATACACCAAGCAAGTGGTTAAAGCCTATTATTAATAAATCACAATTACCACCAATAACAATACATGGTTTTAGACATTCTCACGCCTCCGCCCTATTTTCAGCAGGAGCAAGTATCAAAGAAGTACAAGAACGATTAGGACATGAAGACGCACAAACCATATTGAATATTTATACTCATGTTACAGAAAAACAAGATAAAGAAGCAGTGAATAAGCTGGTTAATTTTCTAGATTTTTAGACTAATGGTATTCAAAATGGTATTCAATTACAAAATATAATTAAATAAACTTTTATAAACATTGATTTAATAGCATTTATAAAAATATAGGCTCAAACCCCTGACCACCCATATAAGTACTTTTGAAGGTTGTTATATCATGCTAAAGCATTGATATGATGGCCTTTTTGTTTTTCTCAACTTTGAGAAATTTGATTAATTTTGATACTAGGGATAGTCATTCGTGGAACTACAACCCACTATGAACTAGTAAGTAATGAAGTTGTCAAAAGTATAGCTTCCATTGAACAAGCAGTAGAAATAAGGATAGTAATGCTGCCCAAGGATTGCTAGAAATGATGTCACTTATTGAATTAATAAAATAAGTTAAAAAAGGAGAACCCTTTTTTTAGGTTCTCCTTTTTTATTAATATTAAATGTCAAAATACAAATCTTCGCCATTCGAACTAATTACTTGTTTGTACCATTCAAATGAATCTTTCCTAATTCTATTATTTGTCCCATTTCCATCATTATCACGATCTACATAAATAAATCCGTATCTTTTAGACATTTCACCAGTAGAATTTGCAATGATATCAATTGGACCCCACATAGTATATCCTAAGCATTCAACACCATCTCTAATCGCTAGTCCCATCTGTTCAATATGTTCGCTCATATATCTAATTCGGTAATTATCATGGACATGACCATCTTCTGTTAATACATCGTGTTCACCAAGTCCGTTTTCTACAATCATTATAGGTTTTTGGAAACGATCATAGATATCATTCATTAGATATCTTAATCCGACCGGGTCAATTGCCCATCCCCATGAACTTGATTCAAGATATGGATTATTAACAGTATTTTCTGCATCCCAAGTAACTGTTCCACCATCATTATTAGATGTTGCCGGAGAAAAGTTACCCGCTGTTTTTCTAGCTTTAATTCGAGAGTCTGTAGAAACATCACTTGAAGAATAATAACTAAATGAAACAAAGTCAACAGTTCCTTTTTTCAACGCTTCAAGATCACCGTCTTCAATTTGTATTTCAATATTGTTTTCTTCAAATAATCGTTTAGCGTATAAAGGATAGTATCCTCTTGCTTGTACATCTGGGAAGAAATACGATTTTCTAGTTGTTTCTTGTGCTTCCAATGCGTCATTGGGGTATGGGGTATTTGGATAATTTACAACTCCAGCTATCATACTTCCGATCATAAAGTTAGGATTAATTTCATGCCCTAAAGTTACTGCTTTAGCCGAAGCAACCAGTTGATTGTGTGCTGCTTGATATCTTGCTTCTAAGGGATTTTCACATTTAGAAATGTCGATTCCACCTGCAAATAATGGATAATTAAGTAGTGCGTTAATTTCATTAAATGTGATCCAGTATTTAATCTGGTCTTTGTAACGGAGGAATAGAGTTTTACTTAACTTCAAGAATTCATCCATCATTCTTCGATCAATCCACCCATTAAACGCTTTAGTTGCCCACAAAGGAGTATCGAAGTGATCAATAGTCATAATAATTTCCATGCCTAATTCACGTGCATAGCTGATTACTTTATCATAGTACTTTAGGCCTTCTTCATTTGCTTCCTCCATTCCCAGTTCAGGGAAAACTCTTGGCCATGAAACTGACATTCTATAGACACTGAATCCCATCTCAGCAAATAAATCTAAATCTTCTTTCCAATGGTTATATCCATCAATTCCTTGACGAGCTGGGTAAAAACCATAATCTTTTTTTGCTGCTTCTAAAGGATGGTCAAGCGCCCATTTTCTACCGTTTCCTGCTAATGGTAAAATATCTGAAGCCGATAAACTTTTATTTGCTTGATTATAGGCTCCCTCATATTGATCTGCGGCAGTTGCACCACCCCATAAAAAGTCTTTTGGAAAATTATTCATAACTTTATCTCCTTATTTCTGTTTTTTATTTTTTACTTACTGATAAAGCGTTAGTATCAAGATCATCTAGGTTAGTTTTAATTTGATACTCTGAACTATTAGTAATGATCATCATTACAGTGGCGTCATAACCTTCTTCTTCAATAGCTGCATGATTAAATTCAATTAATTTTTGCCCTTGTATCACTTCATCGCCTTTTTTTACAAGACTATTAAAATAGGCACCTTTAAGATTCACAGTATCAATACCAATATGAATTAGCACTTGCGAACCCATCTTATCTGTAATTCCAATTGCGTGATTAGTATCAAAAGTTACAGTAACTTTACCATCAATTGGAGCTACTATTTCATCCGAGGCTGGTTTAATTGCAATTCCTTGCCCCATTTCACCAGATGAAAAAACCGGATCGTTAACTTTTTTCAAATCAATTTTCTCACCTTCAACAGGAATTATATAAGCTTCAGTATCTATTGAAGCTACCTCACCATCTTTAACTCCATTTAACCCAAATAAATAAGTCAGAATAGCTGCTCCGAAGAAACTAATAACTAATGCAATAACTTCCCAAACAAAACCTTTGCCCAAATATGTGGGAATTGAAAGAATACTTGGAAAAGCAAACGCATGCGCTTGAACACCTGATAATCCAATAATTATTCCACTTATTGCACTAACTGAAATTGCAATATAAAATGGTTTCTTATATTTTAAAGTTACTCCATAAAGCGCTGGTTCTGTAATTCCAAATATTCCGGCAATACTTGCTGCTCCTGAGACTTGTTTCATTTGCTTATTTCTAGTTTTTAAAAAGACACCTAGAGCTGATCCTGCTTGTGACAAAACTGCAGCACATGCAATTGGGAAAATTGGATCTTGCCCTAAGTTTGAAATATTACTCATAATCAATGGCAAAATCATCCAATGAAATCCAAACATTACAATTACTTGCCAAAGTCCACCAATGACTAACCCTGCAACAACAGGAGCATTATTATAGACAGCCATAATTGAGTCTGCTAACGCATTTGAAATTGTTGAACCAACTGGTCCTACAATAATTAAAGTCAGAGGCACCATAATTATTAATTCTAAAAGAGCAACAAAAACATACTTTAGACTATTAGGAATTATTTTTTTCAATAATGGTTCTAGGTAGCTCAGAATCCAAATTGTAAGAATAATAGGAATAACTGATGAAGTATATGACATTGGTACGACAGGAATTCCAAAAAAACTCAAGGTTGTATTATCAGTAGCTAACTGAGTGATTTGTGGATAAACTAATGCTCCAGCGATTGTCATACTTACAAAACGATCAACTTTCAACTGTTTAGCAGCATTATAAGCGATGAATATAGGTAGAAAATAAAATAATGCATCACTAGCTGCATTCAATATGATATAAGCACCATCTTTAGAACTCATCCAACCAACTGTCGTCGAAAGTGCTAAAATTCCTTTTAAAACTCCTGCACCACAAATTGCATCAAGAAATGGCATGAACAAACTGGAAATAAATGAAATAAAATTATTTAAAATACCTAGTAATCCTTTTTGCTTATTTCCAGTTTCATCTAGTTCTTCAGTCTTAACATTTGACTTTTTCATTTCATTCAAATTAATAAGTGCATTATAAACATCAGCAACTTGTGTCCCTATAACCACTTGCCATTGTTCTTGACCGAAAACAACTTGAATAATACCATCTAGTTTTTCTAAAGACGCTTTATTAACTTTTTCGTTATCAACAACATTAAATCTCAAACGTGTTGCACAATGCCACACTTTTTTAATATTATTAGAACCACCCATATCATTTAAAATACGAGCTGATAAATCTGTATAATTCATGCGAAATCTCCTTTTACCTTTAACATCAACTTAAGCGCTTTCAATTTTTGGTACAATCTTATCCTAATTTGTGGGAACATTCCCATGTCAAGCAAAAAAATAAAAAAGTTACTAATTGTTTTAGCAACTTTTTTAACACGTATTTCTAATGATTATTTTAGGTACAATTTTATACTCATGAAATTCCGTTTGTTCTAGTTCTGAAAGAATTTTATTGATACTGTTCCTTACCTGTAAAGATAGAAATGTATCAATTGTCGATAACTCATTAAATCTGCCAAAATCACTATTATCAAAACCAAAAACTTTAATATCTTCTGGTACTTTATAATTGTTTTCTCTTAAATATGAAATAAATTCCGATGCAACATAATCTGAATATACAACAATCACCTGAGGTTTTTTTGACAACTTCATATATTTTTGTGCCGCATCTCTACCTGCATTTGTCTGCTCAGGATAAAAAACCTTCCATGAATCTATTTTTTCCCATCCTGCTTTAAACTCATTTAAAGCTCTCAATCGAGCTTTCGTATTGTTTTTAAGTTGATCATTTAAAATATGACCAACACTGACATCTCCATATGTATCAGTTACATATTTTAATATTTTACAATACAGTGGATAGTGATCAACATAAGAAGAATAAACATATCTACTATTAATACGGCGCCATGTTGAAATCGGACCGTATTCAGAAAACTTCTTTATTGTATGCCAATTATTTCTATTGTCCGCAAAAAATAATCCATCTAATGTATGATACTTGAACGCATTTAATATTTCTAATTCGTCTTCCTTTGTTTTTGTAAAATAAATATTAATTTTGTAACCTTTTTTATCAAGCATGTGAGTGACATAATTCATCAAATCTCCAACTGCAGGATAATAGGTTTTAGCAATAAACCCAATAGTTTTAGTACTTTGTTGTCTGAGTTGTCTTGCCAAGATAGAAGGAACATATCCTAAATCATCAGCAGCCTGAAGTATTTTTTGTCTACTGGTATCAGAAACATATCCTTTGCCACTAAACACGCGAGAAACTGTAGATTTTGATACTCCAGCAGCTTCTGCTACATCAAAAATATTTGTCATAAGAAAACTCCTTTAAAAGTTCAACAAAATAAAAATAATCGACAGAATATAGATTATCAATAACCAGTTCCACGCACTTGGTGGCGCAATTCCTAACCCTAAGGTCATAACCATTCCCAACATTGAAAAAATATTCAACATTTTCTTTTTCGTCTCTGGATAATCTGCAAGTGCACCCAGAACTGGTGCCAAAATTGATACCAATAAAGTTCCAATACTGTTGGCGTATCCCCAATATGCTGTTGCATTAGCTGGTGACACCCCGCTGTTTTGAGCGACCGATTTGAAGTAAACTGGCAAGACTGCCGTCGTCACAATTATTCCGTAACCTGAGTTGGCCCAATCATAAAAAATCCAACTCCATTGTTGCTTATTAAATTTCATCTGTCACTCCTTTAAAAATTCCATCCAAATATTTTCCAGCTAATGGATTGTCAAACTGTAATCCTAATAATCTAGCAAATGTTGGTGCTTCATCAACCAAATTTGCAGAGTCAATTGTTTCACCCGCTTTAACTGCTGGTCCATTAAAAACAATTGTCGTCTGATAATCCGGTTTTGTCGGATCATATCCATGAACTCCATGATAGCGGTCAGGTTCGCCCAAAGTTGCTGGATCGACCTCTTCCACTATTTGGGGACGATTACTTTCATCAGTGAAATAATAACCTTCCTTAGCTTCAACCATCAAAGTACAATCAGCATCAGCCCCACGTTCACTAGCTTCCTGACCTGAAATTACTGTCTCAATACCTTCAACACTACTTACTAATTCGCGCAAACGTAGATTATCGGTAAAATTCTTTGTATAGATATAACTAGAGCCATCGGTTGTCTTAGCCAACACTGACCAATCATCTTCAATTGTCTGGTCTGGTCGTTTGGTTAACCAGCCTTCTTGGGCAAACAAAGTATTTAAGTGAATCATTTTATCAACGTTGATTTGATAATGATCGCCAAGTATTACAAAATTGGTATCGGCAAAAGTTCCTGCTTGCTTAGTTGCTTCAATTATTTCGCCAACTCGTTGGTCCAATCGATGCAAGGCTGCCATAGCTTCTGGCGAGCGAACACCATAGCGATGACGCATACTGTCCATGTCTACCAAGTGAATCATTGTTAAGTTAGGTTGCTGATTAGTTAAAGTATCCACCGCCGAAGCAGTAATAAAGTCATCGAGTTGCGGCTGCTTAATTCCATTACGTAGATGTCCGTATTTGTGATTCATCTTTAATAGAAATAAAGGCGAACTAGCTTTCAACGAAACCAAAACTTGATTTGTCCAAATGCGATTAGGAAAAATTTCGGCTAAATTGTAAGTAATTTTGCTACCAGCAGTTACTGGCCACAAAAAAGCTGCCGTCGTCATCTGTTTCTGGTGCGCTAAGTCATAAAGTGTTGGTGACTTAACATCTTTTTGATACCAATACCAATCTGGAGAATTACGTTTAGGCTGAATCTTAGTATTATTAATAATTCCGTGAACATTAGGATACTGCCCGGTGATAATTGTTGTGTGTGACGGATAAGTCAAAGTCGGATAAATTCCAGTGACGGATTTCACCCATGTTCCACCAGCAATTAACGAATTTAAAATTGGCAATTCTTCACGATGTTCACGCAAATCACGAAATCCTAGCGAATCTAAGGAAATAATGACTAAATGTTGATTAGCTTCCATAGAAGTTGTCCTCTATTATTTATTAATAAACATTATTATAACTTACATTAATAATAGATGTCAGTATTGGAGCTGATATAATGTAGGCGAAGGAAGTGATATTTATGGGCTCAAGAATTATGCACTACGCAATAGCCACAATCATAAATAATAACTATCAATTAGGTAATGACTTTTTGATCGGAAGCATCGTTCCCGATTCAAACAAAAATTCAAACACTCCTAAAGAACTGACTCATTTCATGAAGAAACGACCAGACGGTGAACATGATATGTTTCCTGAGAAATTCTTGGAGGAATATCAAGACAACTTAGATCCATTTAAACAAGGATATTATCTTCATTTGATTTCAGATGATATCTGGCTAAAAACAATTTTTAAGGACTACATTCTCGAACATAATCATTACGATAAATCGACAGCACTACAGCTCTTATACGCAGACTATCATTACTTTAACCAAGTTTTGATTAAAAAATACCAATTATCACAATTAACAATAGGAAACTTCACAACATCGGGAGTTAAAGAAATAGCAGATGAAGATGTTCCCGAAATTATCAACGATTTAAATGCTGACTTTCAAGATTATTCTGACAAAAAAAGTCCAGGCTTATTAAGCTTGGACTGCATTGATGAATATATAAATGAATGTGTTGAACAGTTTGAAAAAATGCAACACTCTTAGCGTTATCGTTCCCGTCATAGTCATATTTTTAGTAAGTCTTTTCCAAATATTCTATTAATTCTTCAACTCTTTTTTGATCCATATCATATTGCAAGAAGAATACGCAGAACCAAGCTACTATGATTGGGAGCGAGTAACCAATTCCATTTGAAGTAAGGAAAAAAACTGAAAACAATATTGGCATAATATAGTAGACTTTTTGCCATTTCTTAAGGTTGCCTATATTTCGTTTTGTACGTTCAATGTACTGTTTGATTTCTTCTTTAGAAGGGTTAATTATTTCATATTTTAAATTCTTTCCTGGTTTGAGCAGCTTGACACATCCCCAAGCTAACAACATTCCAAAAAGATTCATGAGAATAGTATAAGTGAGAGTGTTCCCGGTAATTATGAAACGGTTCAAATAATCTATTGTCATTATCAACACAAAAATTATCACACCTAGAATTACTAGATTAGGTTTTCCATTAATTTCTTTCAAAAATTGGTCTTTCTCAATGTCATAATAAAAGCCCGATTTGTTTTTATCTTTTCTGTCTTGAAACAAGAAGATGAATTTCTCATTTTTTGATTTATGCATATTCAACAGCTCCCTTCGCTGATTAACGTTTCTCTTCGACCAACAATAATGATGGTTCAAACTCCACGCCTTCTTTTTCTACCCCACTTACTCCAATTCAATAAATTAGTCATAAACCTTTCCCCCAATACTTAGTGAATCTAGAGACATAGATTCCATAATTGGCATATGCTCTTTATCCAAGTCCATCTGTATTGTCCAACCAGAATTGTTATGATTATTGAATTTTCCAAACACACGAATAGCCTCTCCACTACCTTGAGGAAGACCATTTCCAATAGTTCCTGTATTTGTTTGACTCCAATCGATTGAAACGCTAGTAACTCGAGGATTCTGTTCTTTAATATAATCCACTATTTCCTTTTCATGTTTCTTCAAATAATTAATTTGTCTCTCTCGTAATTCTTGTTTTTGCCTATCCATATGAACTTTCACACCTATTCCTACTCCAGCAATCAAGACAAAAACCATTGCCACGCTTAGGGCAATTAAAGTAACCCTTTTATTCTTCATCATCTTCTCCTCAGTCATCAATTTCTAAATAAGATTCTTCATTCCACTTCCAAACGCCCTCATTCATTATTAAATAAACATAAATAAAAAATAATGCCGCAACAGTAACTACCAAATCATAACTGAATGCGAATTTCATAGTTATAGCAATTACAGCAAATATGAGCTCGGATAGAAATATAAAAAAGTACTTCATCATATCGCCAAAAGAGAATTTTATTTTTGCTTTTATCATTTTCTTCTCATCAAAATAGCTACTGTCTATCTTTTTTCTTTTTATAGAATAAATTCTAATTAATATCACACCAATAATTCCTATGAAAAAAATCAGATTTTCTAATAGTTGATTGTTTAATCGAACTAGATTTGACATTTTTAATAAAAATGGACCCACAATAAAACTCAATCCACTTCCTAATATTGCAACATCCCCTGGTGACATCTTCTCTTCAACTCCTGGTCCGGAAAGCTCGTTCCATTGTTTAGGAGTTATCTCATAACATTTATGTCTAATAATCCATGTTAGAAATGGAAACAATTGAACCAAAAAGATTGGCGCATCGGTATCAATCAAATAGTGCTTATCGGCTGTATTCAAAATTATGTAACGTCTATTACCAGTTAACGGTTCTGATTCAATTTTCGTTTTAGTCATATTCTCTTAACCTGCTAATACATCGCTTTCTGATACAGCTCCCAAAGAATCTTTAGCTGTGTCCAACTGGGTTTGAATCTTTGCATTTTGTTTCTCTATTCTGTCTTTTAGATCAACATATTATTCATCACTTTTCTTTATCGATATTAACAATGGTGGTTCAAATTCGATTTTCTCTATCTCTCCAATTTTAGTGATGTTATAAAGACTTCCTAAAGTATTAGGTAAAATTAAACGTTTTGTTTTCATGTCACCAATTGACCCATAAAACCGATCAAAATAAAGTGGAATTGAATAGATAATAGTAGGAATTCCTGTATTATAAATTCCCACCGATGCAATAAAAACACCTAAAATCCAAATCATTCTTTTCGTGTTACTTTTAATTTTCAAGATATGATCAACTTTAAATTCACCAACAACAGATGATTTTTTCTTATCTCCTTTAATTGAAATGAATCTAAACCCCATGCCAATACTGATTGCTAATATCCAGGCTACTAGATAACCATACCAACCTATATTTAAGAAAACATAATTCTGAATCAATTTAAATGGAACAATTAAGAGCACATATCCTAAGATAATAAATGCATCTCTAGTATTTGTCGAAATCGCTTCTTCCTCCAACTGTAATTCATTCAACTTTTTCTTATCTAATTTCATTCCATATCTTGTATTAATCGATAATAATAAATTGTAATAAAATCCATACCAAGGAATTAAAGCCGAAGTTAAATAGTAGTCATCTTGCTGGCTCTTAATGACTACAAAATTCTTAATATCTTTTATTTTAAATATTTGGGCTCTTTGCTTTTTTTCTTCTTGATAATTGTAATTATTATCTGTAAGCATCTGTTTTACCTTTTAAGTTTCTCAACTGACAATAATAAAGGTGGTTCAAATTCTACCTCTACTTTTTCTCCCCACCTACTCCAATTTAGAAAACTAATATTAACTCCTGGCCCAATCATTTTAATTGTCTTCATATCACCAACTGATCCATAAAAATTAGATAAGAAAACAATGACTGAAGCAACTATGGTTACTGACCCAGGAGATCTACTTAATTCGGCTAGAACTGGAATAATAGGTATTAAAATTAAATTTTTCATTTTTGAAAAAAGATTATTACTTTTTATTTTTAAGATATTGTCAGGAGAAAAATCTCTAAGTATATTGTTCTTTTTCCTATCATTAATCAATGAATATCGATTAATTACTATGCCAATTATTAAACCGATAAGGATCGATTCTAAATAGCCGTATTTGTATAGTTGGTATATGCCAAAAGACATAAACAATGCCAGTATCCAATAACCAGCAATTTTAAAATCTTGATTGCTATTAGTATGGTCAGTGTCTATTAACTCAAGTTCATTTACTTGCTCATTCTTCAACTTCATAGCTCGCCTTTTATTTACTGGCAACAAAAAATTATAAAATCCATACCAAGGAATTAAAGCCGAAGTTAAATAATAGTCATCTTGCTGGCTCTTAATGACTACAAAATTCTTAATGCCTTTTATTTTAAATATTTGGGCTTGGTACTTTTTCTCATCTATATCGTCTGTAAACATCTGTTTTACCTTTTAATTTTCTCAACTGACAATAATTCTGATGTTTCAAAATCTAATTTTTCACTCTTGCCCCATTTTCTAACTCTATTTAATCCTCCATATACATTAGGGCCAATTTCATGGATTGTTTTCATCTCCCCTAATGTCCCATAAAATAAATAGAAAAATATTATCTCTTGAGCAATTGTTGTTGAAAGCCCATTTTTAAATCCTGCCAAAGTACACAAGGGATATACAGTTAAAAAAACGAGCGGTAAGAAACAATTTCTAAACCATTTATTGCTCCTTACCTTTAATTTATATGTATACGTTATAGTGAAATATAGTGAAGTAAATTTCCTTGTTTCTCTCAAAGTTAAAAGCCAATCAATTACAATTCCCAGTACTATTCCTATCAAAATAGCTGCCAAATAGCTATATCCACGAAACATTTCTTTAATTAAAACATCAAGAATTTGTAGAAATATAAACGAAATTCCAAACAATCCAAGCAAAGCAAAATCCTTATTATTACTTGTGTAATCAGTATCAATCAATTCCAGCTTGCTCAATTCCTCTTCTTTTAATTTCATGGCATATCGTTTATTCACTGGCAATAAGAAGTTATAAATCCCATACCAAGGAATATGCACCGAAGTTAAATAATAGTCACCTTTTTCAGTTTTCAATACATTAAACCGTTTGATATTTTTAATTTTAAGAACTTGTAATTCATTTTGTTTTTCAAATTCATCCCTAAACATGTCTATTTCCCAAATTCTTTAAAGTTATAAACTATTTTAATTTTGTTCAAATCTGAACTTCCATTCCTTAATTTTTCTAAATTATAACCGCCTGCAAATCTTGGCATTTTTTCGTTTAAATACATTTGATATCTAATAGTAATTGTTTTTTTATTATTGATTACACACGGAATATCTAACATTCCTGTTGGTGCTATAGAATATTCTTCAAACTGCACCGCCTCTATTCCTTTATATCTTTTGGCCAAATCTGCAACTATTTCATCTTCAATTATTTTTAATTCTTTTTCTTTTTGTTCTTGTTGAGCTTCGTTATGTTTATGAATTATATATCCCGCTCCAGTTCCACCTATCAGCAGTAATGAAACAACAAAGACTATTATTTGTGTTCTTTTCTTCATTTTTCATCCTTCACTATGGTTGTTTTGCTCCAACGTAGCTTGCTAATATATGATAGTTTTCATCTAGGAAGTATGTTTGTTTGTAACTTCCTTTTTTCCCATTCTTCAAGGTCACAGTGACAGTCGTTTTTACTTTTGTTAACTGACGTTTGTTGTCAAATTCGACTGAATCAACTTTTTCAATCATGCGCTTATCTTCGTTAATTTTGCCACCGGCTTCTTTTTCTTCAGCTTGAGTAATTTTCTTTTGTGCCTTATCGAATTCTTTTTGATTTGTGTAATTACCTTTGGCATCAGTAACTGGTATTAAGTTCTTAACTAACTTACCATCAGCATAGTTTTTAGCACGATAACTTAACAAGACCTGATGTGACATTAACCATGGCTCTGTTTGATTCTTCCCAACAATCTGTTGACCAATTTTATGTTGCTCAATAGCATCATCCATACTTACTTTTTTTGTATGGATATCATATTGAATATCATTTATTCCCTGAAGGCCTTTTTGAATCTTGTCTTGGCTCAAGTTACCCTTCATCTTAGCGAAAGTTTTTCCATAATAAATATCAGTAATATTGAAGTCCTTATCTAAGTACATTACTATAGGCATCTTTTGCCCACCGTGATCCATCGGAATCCAAGTGGTTTCTCCAGTTGCCTCAACTCGATAAATTTTGCGGATTTTATTATATTCAACTTTTTTAGTAGAAATATCGACCAGCATAATACTATTTGTATCAGATGAACCAACTTCTTTAATTAAATCTTGATAGAAATCAAAGGCGGAATTAGTACCGACGAAGTCTTCGTCTTCTTTTTGATAACCGTATACATCAGAATAAAATTTGTTACCAATATAACTATTAATTTTTGTACCATCTAATGAAAGCTTTTTCCCTCTCATTGTTGCTATATATAATCCATATTGATCATTAATTTTTTCAGCTTTGTAAGCACCTGGTTTATACCCAACTCCCAGTTCTGAGCCTTCTTTCATCGGACCCATGCCAAACATTGAACGAACGTCATCATGAATTATTTTGGCATCCTTGCCAGTTACTTTCTCAAATTTTAGTGTTGCTTGCTTATTAGCGTGATTATTCTGATTAGCGACTATTCCCCAAATAATTCCAATCACCACAATTATTGCTGCACCAATTCCCATATACTTCATTATTTTATTTTTCATCATCTTCTCCTCAGTTATCAATTTCTAAATAGGCTTCATAACAGTTCCAAAACTATTCCCTCATGATTTTATTCCTTTTAATCTTTATAGTTTTCGAGAGTTTGACCGGTCATAGTAAACTCTACAGTCTCAAGATTAGGTAACTCGTCATTATCATTAACATCCATCATTAGCGAGAATTCATTATCATCAACACCTTTAATGGTGTTGACTCTTCCAGTAACGGAGAGACTATTTCTATTGAAAGCTCCACCCACAGGTTGAATGTCAACTGAATTCCAATCAAATTTAACACTAGTAACTTTGGGTCTTTCATATTTAATATATTGAATTAGTTCTTGTTCGTGCTCTTTCAAAAATTTTATCTGCTTTTCTTCTAGCTTTTTATCCTCGGTTTTTTCATGTTTTAGTTGATTATTCATATGAATTTTCACACCTATTCCTACTCCAGCAATCAATACAAAAACCATTGCCATGCTTAGGACAATTAAAGTAACTCTTTTATTTTTCATCATCTTCTTCTCAGTTATCAATTTCTAAATATGTTTCATTCAAATTCCACTTCCAAAGTTCTTCATTAATCATGCTGTAAATAAAAAGTCCGACTAGTGAAAGAGATGTAGTAACAAGACTATCTTTAGCATATACATAATTTATATAAAGTATCCCCAGAACAGCTACTACTATCAGAATATATTTTGCAATTACACTCCATGTATCAACAGATGCGAATTTAATCTTTGCAATCAATACTTTATTCTCATCAAAATAGCTATCACTTACTTTGTTTCTATGTATCAAAAAATAGCGAACTATTACCAATCCAACTATTCCTGAAAAAAAGATAATATACCAACTCTTAATTTTAAAAACATTTGTATATTGAATTAAACGTGGCGTAATAAAAAAGTTCGCCCCGATAGCAAGCATTCCAGTTTCCCAAGGAGTCCAATTTCTACTTTGCCCAACTCGAGGCCCTGATAACTCATTCCACTGTTCTGTTGTTATTTCATAACACTTATGGCGAACAATCCATACTAGAAACGGGAATAGTTGAATCAAAAATGGAGGCATATTAACATCAACCAAATAGTGTTTGTCCGCTGTATTAAGAATTATGTAACGTCTATTGCCTGTTAATGGCTCTGATTGCACTTCAATTTTACTCATTTTGAACACCTTCCATCAGTCATCAATTTCTAAATATGTTTCTTCACTCCACTTCCAAGTCCAGAAATGTTCATTCATTATACTGTAAATATAAATCCAGACTAATGTTAAAACTGTTAAGAGAATACTACCTTTAACATCGGCAATTTTTCCTGCTATCACTAATGAAATAACGAGTGTTATAAAGATAAATCTAAAAAGAGACTTCGTGAAATCGGTAGATGAATATCGAATTTTTGCATAAACCATCTTCTTCTCATTCAAGTAACTATCATCGAGTTTATTTTTGTGAATTGAATAGTAACGAAGAATTACTAATCCAATAATTCCACAAACAAAAGCAACAAATTGAGATACCCGGCCATTAATGTTGAATCCATCAAAATATCGAACTATAAACTGTGATGGAAAAATAAACATTGCAGCGGCAGTGTATGTAATTGTTTCTCCTGTCGTCCATTGTCGATTCTGACTAGTTAAAGGTCCAGAAAGTTCGTTCCATTGTTTCGGTGTAATTTCATAACATCTATGTTTGATGAATAATATTAGAAATGGAAATAACTGAAGCAAAAAGTATGGTCTATTAACGTCAACTAAATAGTGTTTATTTGCTGTGTTCAAAATCATGTAGCGTTTATTACCAGTTAATGGCTCTGATTGCACTTCAATTTCCGTCATTGTTAGTTATCTCCTTTCTATCATCATTTTCTTTGTAATAATCAATCACCATATAATTGCTTTAAGTACTTATCTTTTTTGGCAACGCCATCGTCTGTTATTTCGCCTCCATACTGTACTCCACGAACCATTCCTTTATAAAGGAAGAAGCGAACATAATTTGCTCCTAAGTTTTTGCCCTCATACTCTATATAACTATCATAATAAATATCAGATTTTGCATTTTCTATGCTTTTAAAGTACTTTTTCATGCTACTGTGATCAGCCTTTTCTGTTTCAAAATAATTTGTATTTTGTTCCAACATATAATTGACTCCACCTTCGTATCCATTCCAATATTCAAAAACTTCATTAACCTTCTTAATATTTCTATTCGTTTTTTTTGGTTTCCCATATCTATTTTCAATATCTTTTTTTGTGGTCTCACCAAAAATTACTTTGTCATGAATATCAGTAACTGTTAATCTGTCACTTTTTGATGTGAAAAATAAGAAATATCCTGTCATTATTAGAATAATTACTACAATACTTGTTACGATTATTTTTACTTTCTTTGTCATGATTAGCCCTCATAAGGTAGGATTTTTTTCAAATACTTATCTTTTTTAGCTGCATTTTCATTAACGATTTTATTCCCAAACTGAATATCGTAAACCCTATCTTTCCAGAAAAAGAATCTAACATAGTTAACTCCTAAGTTTTTACCAGAATATTCTAAATAATAATCATAATTACGAGTGTCCTTTAGTGGTGCCTTCTTATCGTACCTCATCTCATTCCAATAATTATCTAAGTTATCGTTAATAGTTCCTTCTAACCCATCACTGTAATAATATTTTTTATTAACATCATGAATATTAGTATTTCTCTTTTTTGGTTTTCCATACAACTGCTTCAAATTTTTTTCACTTGTTTTACTGAGGATTACATTACTTTGAATATTAGTGAGAGTTAAATTATCACTCTTCTTTGGAAAGAAGATGATACATCCCACTATCAGAATGATTACTAAAATACTTATTATGGTTATTTTTGTTTTCTTCGTCATGATTAATCACCATATATTTGTTTCAAATATTTGTCTCTTTTTGCAGCACTTTCGTTTGTTATCTTATTTCCAAATTGAATATCGTAAACTCTATCTTTCCAGAAAAAGAATCTAACATAGTTAACTCCTAAGTTCTTTCCACTACACTGTACATAAAACTCATATCCGTTAACATTCTTTTTGGGAAAATTTTTGTCAAACTTAAGTGACTCCCAATAGCCTAAGTCGTCAAGTTGATCATTAAGTGTTCCTTCACCGGAATCACCGTTCCAATAGTCCCTGATTTCAGAAACTTCCTTTTTATTTGTATTAATTTTACTTGGTTTTCCATACCTTTCTTCCAAGTCTTTTTTAGTAGTCTTTCCCAGCACGACATGATTGTGAATATCAGTAACTGTCAGTCTGTCACTTTTCTTTGGAAAGAAAATGATACACCCTACTATTAGGATAATTACTAAAATACTTGCTATGATTACTTTCGTTTTCTTCGTCATAAATTGTTCTCTCTATTTTTCATCTGCTAGATTGCTAGCTATCATTTATCTCATACAAGATCTGATTACTGTAAGTACGAATAACAAGGAGAAAAGAAGTGCAAAGACTTTTCCTCTTCGGTATGACTCAGCTTCAAAATCTCCCTTAACGATTTTTTTACTATAGATAGGCACACCAATTTTTGAATTTTTAAACATCGGTGTTTCGCTGTCATAACCACCAATTACGGTTTTATCTTTTATTATCTTAACAAGTTCCCTATCTTCGTCACTTTCGTAACCACTAAAAAGAACTTCGGCTATCTCTTCATCATCGAAGAAAGTTAACTCTTCGCCATCAACATATCCTTTAGGAAAACTAATTCCACTATAATGCTTGAATCTATCTCTAGAAGTCACATTTCTTTGAGCAATCATTATCAATTCGTTATTTTCTCTTAATTTCACTACAGTTCCTACTGGATAATAATTGTTTTTGGTTGTAGTTTCTATTGCAATTGACTGTTCGTCTTCTTGATAACCGATTTTAAGAACTTCATTAATTCGATCTTCGTTAAAATAAATGAAGTCGCTATCGATGATTCCCTGTGGATATCTAACTGCTCCATATTGAGAGGTTCTTCCATTTCTTCTTTCAATCATATGACTGATAATGACAACTTCATCATTATCGTCACCAATTTTCATAACAGTTCCAATTGGATATAATTCGTTATTTTTCATGATTAAATCCACCTTTTCCAACAGCTTTATTAGCAAACCATCGCGTAATGTAATTTGGTAAATAAGCAGCAGCTAAAAAATTCAAAATAATTATGATAACTAATGGTATTCGTACCATGGCAAGCACAGAAGGTTGGTCAATGCTCCTTATCACTAAAAGTTCTGCAAATACTGCCCATGCCAATCCCCATGTTAAGTTAGTCTCATACAGAGATACACTCACAGTCTGTCTAGTAAAATAATTGAATTTTATAACATCGAGATTGGTATTTTCTTTCTTAGCTTTTTTAGCAGCTTTAAAGTTCAATACTGCTTGATATAACCCAAATATTATTAAAATAATTGAAGCAACTATCAAACCCCATCCCTGTTCAAACAACCTCAAATCCCCAACAAATAAAAGCATTGCTCCAACAACTGCGGCAAAAAATGGAATCAATCCTAACATAACAATTTTATTGGTCTTTGAATTTTTAAAACTTCGATTTTCTCTATCTTCATTTATATAGTTATCAATTTTTTTAATTGACATAATTCCTATTACTATAAAAATAATCCCTATAATATAATTCACTTTTCTGCCCCACTATTTATCTGTTATTAGTTGATTGTTAATGGATATCACTTGAGCTTTTTCCCAATCTTCTTCACCAGTAGTTGTTACTTCCACATAGTCCTTAGTTACTTCTCTGTCACCGTTGTACCAATCGAGGATACTTCCATGCTCCGTGCTTGGTTTTCCAAACCTATCGACAAGTTCTTGAACAGTGATGCCTCCAACATATTTACCACCAACTTTTTTTGCTAACTTAATGCTATTAAAATCGGCATTTCGCCATTTTTTCGTTTGATCAAATTCAGATAACGGAGCTGTTTTGCTTTCTTTTGTCTCCGCTTCACTTTCTTCTACTTGTTTTTGAACCAATGCATGAATTTTTTGTTCTTCACGTTCTCTAATGACTCTGTTTACTCCTTCATAGGCGATATCTAAAATACTTACAACAATTAAAAATATTAATAATTTATTTACGAATTTACTATTTCCATTTAACATCCCTTACTCATCTCCCAATATGTATATAACTTATCCAGTACAGTCATAAACCTTTACAGAAACAAATTAAAATCTAGGTACTTTCCTTGTCTTCTAAAATCAATTCCCCATTCTCAAATCCCCACATATTTTCATTGAAAAATAATAATATGGCAAAACAGAATACCGGCATTGACATAATTATTACGTTTACCGTTTGAATTGTAGTCTCAGCGTACAACATGCCATATAAGAAAAACACAAGCACGATGTACAAACCTATTTTGGGTAAAAAATAGTATTCTGCTGGATATATTCTTTTTATTACAATTCTCTTTCTGCTTTGATCTAACATTATTTCATCTAATTGATGTCTTTTATGATAGATTATTTTATAAATCACACATCCTAAAAGTCCTGCGATATATAAGCCTATTTTTATAGATAGATTATTGAACTCAAGAAAACGGGTGTCATCATAAAGACCTTGTGACCCAGTGTATCCAATCATTCCTACCGAACCTGCAGTGATGGTTACTTTAGTAAATTTGTTTGAATCAGGATTATCCGCAAAATTAAATATTCTAGCATATTCTTCTTTCGTTATTTCTACACAAACATGCTTAAAAAAATAACTAAGTAAAGGAAATATGATAGTCATTATTATTGGTATATCACTATCCATTAAATAATGCTTTCCTTGGATAGTAATTAATTTATATCTTCTATTCTTAGCTGGTTTTTCCACCACGAATGGCAGTCTTTTATTCTCACTCATTGTTCTGTCCCCAAATCCTATAAGAACCATTACTAATTTGTTTCTACTATTATATTGAAAATATCATATTTTAAATGAAATAAAAGGGGGTAGTGAACTTCGTAGACGTTTTGGCACTATTCGTATATAATTTGATAGATAACCTGTACTTTTTAGGAGCACAATATGTTTCTTGGAGAAAAAATACGTAAAAAACGTCTAAATCTAAACATTACTCAATCTGAACTTGCTGATGGCATTTGCACGCAATTCACCATCAGTAATTTGGAGCGAAAAAATCTTCCCCCTTCTACTGAAATTTTGACCCAGCTTTGTCTTAAATTGAATATGGACTTGAACGAATTATTTACCGAGTTTGATTCCATTCCTAACCCAATTAAAATAACTGATGACGTAACCACAGCTGAACACGAGCTCTTAGAAGGTAACTTTGATCCTGCCAAAAAGATATTACAAAAATTCGATTTGGAAGATGCCAAAACCAGAGTTCCTGCAATTCTATATTTGTGGCGTAGTTATATTGAAATTATAGAAAATAACAATACTGATCTTGCTATTTTCTATTCCACTCAATTCTCACAAAATAGTTCTTCTGAAGACATCTTTGAGACTATTCTTTTCGACACGGTCATGGGAATTATCTATGATGCCGAAAGTGATAATGAAAGTCTGGCTAGCTTCTACTTTGATAAGAGCTATCAACTACTAATTGATGTAGCGGAGATTAAGAGTGAACACTTACCTAGATTGCTATTTTCAATCATCAAAGTGGTAAAATTCTACTTAAATCACAATCAAGCAGAACAGGCTCAGAAACTTCTCAATTTAGCAATTTCCTGGAGTCGTCAAACTGTGCTAGTTCACTACATGGTTGAAGTTCTTGAATTGAAATTACAGAACACAAAAAAAGGAGCTGACGATTATGAGTTCGTCACCTCCGCACTTACAACTTTCAAACAATTAGCCGAATAATCTTCTCAACTCACCTAGTTTTCTCACTGCGAAATCACAGGTGATGTCGTTAGAGAAGATTATTTTTTTTCGGCGATAATCAATTTGTTTCACATTGTTCTTATTGATTAAGAAACTCTGATGACATTGAATGAAATCAGGTAGTTCTGCTTGAACTTCTTTCATGGTTCCTCTGAATTCAATAAGTTCGTTTTTAGTATGTAAAATCAATTTGTTTCTAGCACTATTATTTAGTTTTTCGAAGTAATAAATAGCATCTTCAGGAATTTGCCGCAAAATTCCATTGAACTTCACCGTAAATACCTTCGGTGTATAGTTTTCCATCTTCGATTCATTATGCATAATTGCTGCATGGATGGTCTCTTTAATTTCTCTAGTGACAACTTCTTCGCCATCTTCTTTGTAGATGAAATTCAACGTATTAACCTTTTGCTTGATGGTTTCTTTCATCATTTCATCATGTGTCGAAATAAAAGCAATCTCTGCATAAGGATCAAGATTACGAATTTCAACCGCCAGTTGAATACCATTAATTTGATCTGGTCCAAGATCAATGTCTAAGAAATAAATCCCACCCACTGTCTCAGATTCTCTTGCTAGAATTAATAGTTCGTTTCCTGACTCAACTTCAAAAACGTTACTTTTGATATTTTTAAAATTATCCTTCAAGTAATTCTCAGCTAGTTGTTTATACTGTTTGATAAACTGTCTTTGATCATCGCAGAAAAATATATTCATGCTTATATCCCCTCGTCGACACTTAAATTAACAATAAACTTCTCATCTTCGATTTTGTAATTAATAAAAATATTGTCACTATTATCGGTAATTTCTTTAACAGTAGCTAGTCCCAGTCCTCGATTAGGTCCTTTTGAGGAATAACCGTTTTGACTAATATCTTCGAGATTAATTTCATCTGAATTCTTGATTGTATTAACTACTAAGAAACTATGCCCATCTTCAATATTCTCAATTCCGATTGTAACTCTTGGCTGAGCCGTCTCTGCTGCAGCCTCAATCGCATTATCTAGAATAATTCCTAAAATTCTAAACTCGTCACTATATTTCTCATCTTCTTGAAGTACTTTAGTCGATACTTCGATGTCGAACTGTATCCCTTTGGTCTGTGCCTCAAGATATTTACTGAAGATTAACCCTTTAATAAATGGATTGTTGATGTATTGTAGACCGTCGATTCGCTGATCTGACATTACATTGAAATTATATTCCTTCAGAAGATCCTGCACATCATCAATTAGTTCTTTGTCTCCATATTCATTGATACGATAATTGAGTGCCGACAAAGCATTTTTGATATCATGACGAAATTTTCTAACTTCATTGTAGTTGTTTTCTAAGGTGCTCATATATAATTCAAGATTACGCACATTTTCTTGCTCGCTCTCGAACTTTTGCTCTTTAATTGTGGCATTAGCAAACATCCAGACAGCAAATGACAAAATTGCAAACATAACTAACATAGTTACTACTACAACCCAAGCAAGCCGCATGGAAGCATTGGTTAATCTAAAAGCTTCATCGACTGAAAAAGTCGAAACACCAGCAATGACTATCAGCAGTGCAAATAAGTAAGTTAATCGACGATTCATTGTGAATCTGGAGTTCATTAATTTAACTACCTTATTTACTAGCAAAAATAATAGTCCACTCAGAATATACATGCTGAGAATACTTGAAATTGCTGCACCCCAAGTGAATACCTTGTCAGAAAAATAACCGACACCACTAAATCGATAACCATAAACAATGATTAACTCTGTAAGAACTACACTAATTTTTACAATTAAATATGCAGCAAATCCACTAATTATTGCCTTAACATATCTTAGTAATGGTTGTTTTAATTCAAAGTTTACTAGCCAGATAAAGGCAATTGCTGTGAACGTAATCGTCATTAACTCTTCAAATCTCGCTGCGTTCCAAACAAGCTCTATTGCCGACATGATAGTTCCTAGTACTATTGAAACTACCAATCGTTTCATTATATTTACATTTTTATCAAAAAAGTACGCAAAAATATAGAAGACTAGAATCATTGTAAATAATTGAATTGTCATACCTTTTATTTCTGGTATTAACATCTAGCACCACCCCAAACTTACTCCAATACCTCATGCCTAAATTATAATATAAAAAATATCATAACTCAGTATAAAACATGCTCCGTACACTAATCGTATTCTTTTTAACATCAACCGTTAAAAAGAACCTATTAGTTTTATTAGAAATATCTATATTAATAATATCACAACTAAATTATGACAGATATTCCTAACTTTAAAAATGGAAGGTGTTCATTATTGATGCAGTTAAATAAAAAACCTCCAAAACGGAGGTTTTTTTACATTTCTTCATATTTTTTAATTACTTCATCTGAAGTTGCTTCTGTATTCGCAGCCACTGCCTTGGGAGAACCGCCACCACGAACTTCAATTTTTTCTTGGAATTTTGCCAATATCTCTCGGGCTTTACCATTCGGCGATATAATTCCAAAATATGTTTTATTATCTAGCGTTGCCAGAACTAGCTTTTCATCATTAACTTCTTTCATTGTTAACGGAATTAAAGCATTGAAATCACCAGCATCAGTTACATTAGCTTGGATAATTGAGTCAGAACTCTTGGCAAGTTCTTGAGCCTTGATTCTTAACACTTCCATCTTCATAGCTTTGAGCTGCTTAGTGAGTTGTTTATTCTTAGTAACTATTTCCTGAATTTTTTCAGAAATACTATCTTTAGAAGCGCTTAGAACAGTGGAAGTTTCTTTGAGGATTTTTTCATCCAATTGTAGCTTCTCATCAGTTACCCAACCCGTAGTAATTAGTATTCTCGTGCCGTTAGGGACTGGCTCCGTTCCCGTAATCACAAAACTTTGAATTTGCGCTGTACGATTCACGTGAAGAGTTCCGCAAGGTTGGGTATTAATATCACCAAAATGAACTAGTCGAACTTGATCAAATTTCTGGTAAGTCGGATCTGGATAATCACTACCTTTAACATAACTAAAGGTGCAAGGGATGTCAGCTTGAATGATATCATTCATCCACTGTTCGACATTTCGCAGATCTGTTTCATCTACATCTTTGGTATTAATTTCATACCATTGATTGCTGGGATTGGCGTTCACTTCCGTTAGTTTTAAACCTAACTTGTCATAATAACCATCCAACAAATGAAAAGCACTCTGGACAGAAGTGTTAATATAACGAGTTTTCTTATCCAATTGCATTTCAATAGGATCTCTCAATTCACCAGAAACTTTGTGATACAAAACACCCCCATCCCACTTCAAATCCTCAACTGACTGACTATTTATCCAGCCTTTGTCAGGCAACTGGCCACCTTTTTCACCATAAAAAATAGTGCCTTCGAAACTGTAATAGCTGTCTTGAGCATCTTTAATCTTAGTCGTAAGAGTCAATTGTTCGAAATTATCGTAAAACTTATTCATATTAACACCTCACCTTCTTGAAGTGATTATCTCATACATATCTTGAAAGAGTCACTTTTAGAATACCAGGTTAAGTATCATTGATTAGAACTGAGATATTATTATATTCTGTACTTAAACTGCGAAGATAAGGATATAGTACTAATGAAGAAAACATTCAAAATACTTTTAGCAATAATCCTTTTGATAACTCTTGGTGCTGGTATTTATGGAGCTTTTGTTTATCATGAAGTGAAAAATACTAGTTCGAAGATTTATCAAAGTAAGGGTAATGCAAAAAACAAACGTTATATTGATGTTAGCTTAAAGGACAAGCAACCTTTTTCCGTCCTATTAATGGGAACCGACACTGGTGATTTTGGTCGTCATGAAAAAGGCCGTACTGATACCATGATTTTGGCAACTGTTAATCCTTCTTCCAAAAAAACCAACTTGTTAAGTATTCCACGTGATACGCTGGTAACCATCCCTAAGTATGATGGTGTCAAAATTAATTCTGCATATACTTATGGCGGTGTTCCTCTTGCTATCAACACCGTTCAGGATACTTTTGATATTCCGGTGGATTTTTATGTTCTTGTTAATATGCATGGTCTTAAGCAGCTAGTTGACTCTGTTGGTGGAATCAGTGTCAATAGTGATCTCGATTTCAATTTTGGTGGTCATCATTTCAAAAAAGGAAAAAATGAATTGAATGGCGACTTGGCTTTAAAATATTCAAGAATGAGACATGATGATCCTCGTGGGGACTTCGGTCGTCAACTTCGCCAGCAACAAGTTATCGAAGCTATTTTCAAAAAAGCTATTTCGATTCGAATGTTAACCAAATACAATGACTTCTTAACAGCAGTTGGCGAAAATATGAAGACAAATCTTACTTTTGATGATATGACGAAAATTCAAAGTAATTATCATTCAGTCAATCATTTCCAAAACAATCAATTAAAGACTGATGGCCAAATGATTAACGGTCTTTCATTCCAAGTTATTTCTGATAATACACTTGCTCAAACTTCCAAAACTTTAAAAGAACAACTCGACTACAAATAAAAAAAGCTTTCACTATTTAATAATAGCGAGAGCTTTTTTAAACAAATTCATTAAAATATTTTAAAAATTCTTCGTTCAAATCTTTATCGATTTTTTGTAAAACCTGTTCTCCATGCTTGGTTATCGTTATTTTGATTCTTCTCGTATCATCGAACTCACTAACCAAGCGTTCAATTAGTCCCTTACTATTCATTTTTTTAATAGCTCGAGAAATTGAAGTGTTTGCCATTTGTAGTTCCTCAGACAAGTGTGAGGGAGTCTCAAAAGTGCTTTTAGAAATCATTTCTAACATACAGTATTGCATAAAACCTAGACCATAATTATTGGTGAAATTGTTCATTTTATTCATAATTTTGATATTTTCCAAATACCAACTGCGTGCATCATTACATCCCGTTGTCACAATAACTTACCTCGCTTATCTTCCCATGTTTTCTATTGCCCTACTCAATTTATTAACTGAATTATCATTAAACACACTGTCAAAAGAAATGATTGGTACATCTGGATCAACTTGCTCTTTGATTCCTTGAAAATTCTTTTCATCAACAATAATAATGTCCATATTTTCTAAATTCTGTTCATTAGTTTCGAAAATAACTTTTCTATTTATTTGTTCAACAATTTTGTTTTGAGCTATATATTGTTGTGCGGTCCCTGTTTCGTAAAACAATCCAATTTTGATTGGGTTTTCATATTCTGCGACCGGAATATTGACTTTTAAAATTGGAATAATTTCTGTTAACAATTGTTCCATTTGATAAAAATTCAAGTCACCACTCATTAGTTTAAAAACTGCTTCTTTAACGAAACTATAGAATTTAGGATACTTATCTTGTTGTTTGTTTAAATAAGTTTCCATTTCCTGTATATCATCAATATGGCCAAAGTTTTCGAGTAAAATAACTCTTCGAGTCAAAATATATGCTAATTGCTCTGCCTTAAGCTGTTTTTCATTTTCGTAATGAGCTATTAAGTTATTTTGCAACCTTTTAACCAACATGTATTCTCTAATATTGTTGTCTTTAAAGAATGCTACTTCTTTTTTTACCGCATCTTCACTTCTATCAATTCTCATAGAAGTTATGAACAAGAATATTAAATACTCAGATTCTAAATCAGATACCGTTTCATTTAATTGTTTAAACTGTAAATTCACAAAATGATGAACAATTTCATAAAGCGGATGGTTGGTTAGCCAATTATATTCAGCAAAATCAGAATCAACGTAGTGATGTTGACGAATACGGATAACCGCAATCGCTAAATATATTTCCATAATATAGCGCTCGACAAAACTGAATTCGGATTTTGTTTCTACGTTCAATTGCTCAATTTGTTGATCAAGAATTGTCTTCTCAATAGCTTTAATTGGCCATTCATAAGTTCCATAAATATTCTTAAGTACTTCATAATAGAACTGTCGAATACGGACTTCTTTCCCTTGTAGTTGTCCTTTACTGACATTCAATTTCAAATCATACAAATTTAAAATTGGTGCTATTCTTCTAAGTTTTCTATTCAATGTAGCAAAACTAGTGTAATTCTCTAAACAAAATTCAATAGTACTTTTTTTCTGATCAAATAATATTTTTTTGATAAATAGAAAGGCTAGAGAGCGATTATAATAATAAATCTCTAATTTTTTGAAAGTTGCGGGCCCTTTTTCTAAACAATATCCTTTACCGCTGCAACTTTCTATTGCGTATACTTTTTCGCCGTAAACATTAGCTAAATCATCATTGATGCTATTTATCAATGTTGATATTTTTTTCTGACTTACACCTACCAGTTTGGCTAACTCATTTCTGGTTAACCACTGATTTACTGCATTGCTAAATTGTTTAACGATCACCAGCCTTATCTCATCATCTTTTTCTAAAAATAAATGCATAATTTTCCCCTCTTAATCAATTAAACAAGTCCCCTAAAACTCAACTTAAAAGAATGAAAATTAGCTATCTTTATAAAAAATATTATCCAATGATTTAACCAAGAAATCAGGAAACCAATATCGAATTTCTTGGTGAATCTGATAGTCTTGTTGATCTATCTCAATTGGAACATTGATATCATTTAAATCATCAATCAGACTTTTGATATGCTCTGGATATGTGTGATCGAACTGCGAATAATGTAGATATACCTTTTTAAAATGCGAATTATTCTTAATTAAATTGGGCAGCAGTTCGTTCAATTCAGTAACTGATGCCTGGTCATTATTCCCAGCTATACTTCTTAGTATTGGATCTTTAATTGGATTATCTGTTAGATAGTTCCCTAGAAAGTACTGAGGAGCTCCCGCAATAACATAATCAGCTCCAATTAAGCTTCCAAACATTAAAGCGGCATATCCACCTTTACTCGAACCAACACAAACTGTTGTTGTATATGAATTCTCTTTTTGTATTTTTTCAATTAGCTGAACAACAGCTTCTTGAACATTTAATTTTCCATTTTCACCTAAGTAATAACAGCCTCTTTTTTGATAACCAAAATTATCTAGTATAAAGAGTTTATTAGTCTTGGTATTTTCTAAAGTTCTTAGATAATTGTATGTTGCTTCATATCCGGTTCTAGGAAAAGCGCTAAAAACAACTACTAAGTTCGAACTATCATTTTGTTTTTGATAAATGTAATTTAACTTTGTGTTTTTGAAAGTAAAACGTTTACTTTTCAGTTGAAAATAAATTTTCAGTAATGTTCTTTTAAACATACTGACCCCCTTTTAAAATTTGCTCTCGATTGATAACGATAGCCACGGCTAATCCAAAGGCAATCCAGACTGTTCGCATTTCGAAAATACTGCTACTCCCTACTGAAGCAGCGAAAAAACCGATAAGCGTTAATAGTGGATAGCTGAATACGTATGAACTGGTTGAAAGAAATAACTTACTAGCTCGATAACACATATAAATTAAAATAATCACAAATCCAGCCAGTCCAATAAAACCAGTATCAAACAAAATCGCTAACAAAAAATTGTGCATTCCCATACTTTGATTATTGCCTGGCGGTAAATTCATATACCCATTTAATAGATAGAAGACGTGCTTCTGTGAACTGCCTACTCCTACACCAAATGGGTGATGAGCAATCGAATGAAGTGCATATTTATAAATCCTCATTCGCTCAGCAGTCGAATCCATTTTGCCTAAAAACGTCATTTCCACTCGCGTAATTAAAGTGCTTATATCAACGATCTTGGAGTTATTGGGGCGAAAAAACATCCCAACCACTGCAATCATCATCATGAATATCACATTCTGCGTTTTGCTATATTTCACAAATAACAAAAGCAAGATAAAGATAAACGCAATAAAGCCACTTCGCGAATTAGTTTGAATGATGAGCAATAAATCAATTAGCAATAATACTGTTGTTGAAATAACAGCAAAAATACGTTGCCAGAGTTTTTTTCGATTCAATGATAATAAGAAAATCAAAAAAAACATGCTGATAAACGCCGCAAAATCATTAGTATTGACGAACATCCCTGTCGGTCTTGTATCGTAACCACTGGTGTATGCCGTTGAAAATTTCAAATGAATCTCTAAGAAATATTCTCCAATCAACGAATACAACATAATCACGCAGTAGTTAATTGATAGAACTATGGCTGCTTTTTTTATTCTTACTAAACTGTCAAAATAGTAAACAGAAAATAAAATAAAGTAAGCAATTTCAAACTCAAAATACAGCGATCCCAAACTAACTGTAGGATAATCCGACCATAAGATCGTCACCGCTGAAAATAATATCCAAATTGCTAAACCTAAAACAATATACTTGAACTCATTATTTATTGCCTTTTTTCGATAATTTAATAGAAACAATCCCAAGTGAATTGGTAGTAAAAGACGAAATAAAAATAACGATGGTACACTTGCTATAGCTAAGTAAGGACCCCAGAATGCCGCTGCTAGGGTTACTAAAAAAAATGAATAATCTATTTGTCTACGAGATATAAAGTAGAAAATTCCAATGATATCTATCAGGACTATAATAATACAAAATCGTGCTGGTGACACCCCTATTAATAAACAAATTAACAATATCGGAAGTAATGCCAGATATTTGGTTTGAGAACTAGTCATTAAAAACCACTCCCATGAACTCACTATCCTGTTCAGTTACTGTCTTTTTAAAGGCGTTTAAATCACATTTTCTTTCTACATTTGTTGGGGTAACCAGAACTACTTGGTCGGTGCTTTGATACATAATTTCCGAAAGAAATGAGTCTCTGTCTTCGGCGGAAATAATGACAATAAAGTCATAATAATCTCGATAGATATTAATTAACTTCTTGAAGTTTTGAAATTTTAAAATGAATTGATTCTCATCAACCACTGAACCAACTGTTAGAACCTGTAATTGTTGATTCACTGTATTGATCGCATTCAAAGCTGCTTCTGGGTCACTTAATACATTAGTCAATCCCATTGAAGACTTACTAAATTGCAAACTCTTTGTTAGTCCGTAATCGTTAAAATCACAGTCAATTAATAGAGTTTTCTTGCCTAGGCTACTACTTGCACCGCCTAAATTTTTGGCAAAATTCACTCCCACACTCTTCTTTCCATTGGCCGACACTAACAAGACTTTGTTGTCTTCATTTGCAAAAAATCGTTCAGTTATCTTCAAAATATTATTTTTATCAACTAATCTATTTTGTGAAAATGCTAAGTTCACAGAACGTTTTTTGAATCCTTCAAAAATTCTGTTCTTTGATCGTTTTCTAAAATTCAATTTCATTTCACCACCTCGTTATTAATTTGTTCTTAACTCTACCTAAATAATTAATTCCTAATTTTTCCAATTCTTCAGCCGAATCAATTTGTTGATCACGCAAAGTTATCAAAAGTAGATAAGATAAACTCAAGATTAACCAAACAACGATATCCAGTAGATACTTAACTAGACTAGACTCTCTGACTGGTGCACTGGGTTTCTCTAACATTGATATATCAATGTTGGGGAAAAGTCCTGGTAATTCACTACGAATTTTTTTAGAAAGAGTCTCCATAACTTTGGTAACTAATTCTTGGTCATTATCGGTGTAGCCAACTTTGATAATTAGCGAGTTATTATCTGAAGTTACATCCAAGTTAGATTCAATTTCTTTTAATCGTGACTGCGGTAATTGTAATTTCTCATTTACTTTCTTCATCATCTGACTACTGGTAATAACTTCTGAATATGTATTCATTAATTGAATATTCGTTTTCAAATCATCACTTTGAGCTACATTGTTATGATTTTTATTCTTCATATTAATTAATATCTTCATGTCGGAAGTGTAATTTGTTTTTGCAATAACTGAGTTATATACATACGTACTTCCAAGAATAAATACTAAAAAGAGCATCAATATCCAAATACTATTTTTCGTATTTTTTATAAACTTCTTGATTGTTAAATTTTCTGGACTAATCATCTTTGTTAACCTTATCTTCGTATAGTTGAATTAATTTTTTTTCTTCTATTTGCCAATTGTAGTGTTCTTGAAATGCCTTGATTCCTTGTTGCCCCATTTGAATTCTCAAAGCTTCATCAGCCATAAACTCAACAATCCAATCGGCCATTAATTCACTATTGGTAGGATCAAAGTCAATTCCGCACTTAAACTCCTCACAGATTCGATGAAAGGCTGGAAAATCACTAGCAATAAATGGCAATCCTGCCGCCATATATTCGAACAACTTAGTTGATTGTGAGTTCAAATTATTGGGTGTTGGTTGCAATAGGCAAAGACCTAAATCAGATTCGTGATATATTTTCCAGATTTGTGAATAAGGTTTTCTACCTAACAGGTTTATAAAATCATTCAAATTTCTTTGAGCGATATATTCCTTTAATCTATCTGGATTCTCATTAATCTGACCAACCAGATTAAGTTGCACAATTACTTTGCGCTTATTCACCAATTCATCAATTAGATCTATCATTTCGTACAATCCACGTTGTTCAATCAAAGCCCCTACATAAACCAACGTAAAAGCAATGTTGTCAGCACTATGACTGAGCGTGAATTCATCAGGTTGATATTGCGGATAGTTCAAGATATCAACACTATCTAATTCCATATCTTGATAATTATCTTTGTAGGACAATTCAGCGAACAATGTGGAATCACAAGATTTCATCAACTTCTTTTCCACAGAACTGACAATTCTTGAGAATCTTTCCCGCATGAATTTAGGAATCCAAGTTTTGGTCTTTATGGCCGCTGGCAAATGTTCATGCATGTCATAAATAATCTGAACTTTATCTCCTAATTTCTTCTTAACGAAATAAGCAACAATCAATAGTTCTGGATCTTGAATATGTAAGAAGTAAGCATTGCTGTTCATAAATTGCTGATAAAATTTTCGCCAGTAGTGCCAACGTGATAGACGAGACTTCCGTGGCAAAATATTAACTGTTAAGTTCTCTTGATTCGGAATATCTGTCTGTTTGTTTTCAGCTTCAATCGCAGAAAAATCAACTTCAAAACCATTGTTAGCTAATGACATCGCTTCTTTAAAGAAAATCCGTGTATCAAACCAAACGTGGACAGAACTGATCATCATAATCTGATGACGATCGCGAATTTTATTATTTTTCATTTCGTCTGTCCTCTTTCTCGCAAAGTTTTAATAGTCGTTGGTTCAGTAACTCAGAGTTAAATTCCAACTCAATTTTTTCACGGGCGTTACTTTTGATTTGATTTAATTTAGCTAAATCCTGAAGAGCTCTTTTCACTGCTTCAAAACCGGCGTGAGCATCATGTTCCGGAACTAACCAACCACTTTCTTTGTCAGTTATTAATTCTGGAATACCACTGTGAAGTGTTGAAATCACTGGTAGACCTGAAGCCATTGCTTCCATCAGAACTACGGGAATACCTTCCTTATCACCATTAGTGCTTGTGCGGCTCATTAAAACAAAGAAATCACTAGCAACTATCTGTTCATGCACTTGCTGCTGATTTTGAGAACCCAGCAAAGTGACATTTTTTTGTAAATTCAAATCTGTAATTTGTTGAACAAGTTGTTCTTTCAAGGACCCATCGCCAATAATGTCCAAATGAGTATTAATTCCCGCATTATTTAGCTTTGAAACGATTTCGATTGTTGTATCGAATCCTTTCTTCTCTACTAATCTTCCAACACTCAGTAACTTCAACTCTGATTGAACTTCATGTGGTTGAAATTCAAAAAGATCAACACTAACTCCCATATGCCAAACAGAAACCTGTTCTGTTCTCACACCTATTTCATACAACTTCTCTTGAAATAAGCGATTAATAGTTAGAATTTTGTTATTCTGCGCAAACAATTGTTTATAAGCAATAACTCCATTTTTCTTAACAAAAGCTGTCAAATCAAAACCATGAAAAAAAGTAATTAGATTGACTGCTGGCAATAAGTTAACTGCTCTTAGATTGGCAACTGTTGCTCCAATAGGTCCATAGTGAGCGATTATTGCATCACTAGAAGATAAGCTCTTTGCTTGCCTTGATAGTTCCAAACTGCGTAATGCTGTGACCAAATGGTACTGATGCTTGTTAAAGAACTTAACCGTTGCTACTGGATGAGATAACATTGTTCCTGCAAGTCTCAAGCCACGAACAATTCCATTTCTTGAACTTACATATTTAACTTTTTCCATTAAATGGTATTGTTCAACTAACGGATGAATCTCACTAGTATCAGCTTTTTTGAAAGCTATTATTTCAACATCAGCACCCAGATCAATCAATCCCGTAATTTGCGAAAGAATGAATGTCTCAGAAATTTTAGGAAAAGTGGAAAGCAAAAAAATTGTTTTCATTTATTCTTCCTTACTTTCTCGATGTAATTTGGTGTATTCTTCATAACTTAGCAATACCAATTCGATCTCGTTATTTGAAACAATGAACAAAGGATTTTCGGTCGCTAATTTGCGAACATCACCCCATTTTCGTTGTACATTCGTTGTCGAAGTAATGTACTTCGGGTTAATTTGTAATTTGATGATTCTCACCCCTCACTCTAAATTAAACTTCTCAGTATTACCGTTAAGTATTTGAATGAAGTCTTCATATGAAAGAATCACTGTTCCAAAATTATCTTTTTCCATAATAAACAGCGGATTCCTTTTAGCTTTTTCTTTAACAGTACTGAACATTTGATAAACTTCTTTATTACTTATTATTTGGTTTGCAGTAATTTTTGGATGTTTAATCATTCTGTCCCCCTATTTCACTTAAAAAATATTTTCTTTGGCAAATCCATACCAAAACTCCATAAACAACTATTCCAATAGCAATTAGAACTAGTAGTTTGATAATTCGATTACCGTGCAAATTAGGTTGGATTAAGGTGATAACAAATGCCATGATCGAGCTATTTACTAAACTAAAAAATAACTGTCGACCATCATCTACTAATTTTCCGATTTTTTTTATCAGTCTTTCTCTGGCATAGATGGCTGCCACAATAGTTGCTACCAGAGGCGAAGCCATTAGTGCCCAGATACCTATTACATGAATTCCACCAATTAAAAAAATCATCTGAATCACAATAGATGTAATTGAAATTTTGACCGGTGTTTTCGTATCTGATTGGCTGTAAAAAACTCGGTAATAGAATTCTTTATAAACAATTAATGGTAATGAAAGACTGCCAAAAATTAAAAATTTCCAAACATTATTAGTATCAGTGGGCGTGAAATTCCCACGTTGGAATAAAATCGCAATCAATGATTGCCCCAAAACTATCGCACCAAACATCATTGGAATTACAATAAGATTAGTTAAGTTAATGTAATAACCAAGTTTTATTTTTGCTGCTTCTATGGTTTTGTTTTGAAAAACCGTTACTAATTCGGGATACAGAACACTTAGTAAATTCAAGATAATTAGTGTCTGCATAATGTTTAGAATTTGATTAGCATAGACACTCATAGATACCACGCCAACACCAAATGACCTCGCAATGACATTGGGAATCATTAGCGATATTTGATAAATCGTGGAGTTCAAAACAATTGGTACCGTGAGTCTGAACAACTCTTTCGTTCGATCATTTTTGATATCTAGCACCCATTGATGACGGTATTTCTTTTCTTGATTACTAATTCTTAACACAACGTATTCAATCAAATACGAAATCGTAATTATAATCGCTGCCAATGTGATTGATAGCCGATTATGAAAATAAATCAATCCCGCCAAACTAAATACCGTTGAGCTAATTGCCGCAATCTTAATCATCGAAAACTTACCAGTTACTTGTAACATCGATGTCTGAAAGTTTGAAAAGAAACGAATGTACTGACCAATTCCCAGAATGAAGGACAAACTAATCATAATTGCCCAAAATGTATTCGGATTAGCAGCCATCATTCTTAGATAAACAAAACTTCCAATCGAATAGGCTCCCAGTAACATCAAAACTATGATGCCCATCATGTTGATATAACTGTTTAGAACTTTCCGATCATCACGATTTTTGACTCGAGTTAAGAACGGAACAAAGACAGTCACAATGGCCGAACCAAAAATATTTGTCACGCACACCATCAGCGTGTTGGCAAAATTAAAGGCATCCATTTGATTACTGGTACCAAATTGATGAGCCATTATCGAGGCTCTAAATAAGGTCAATGTTTGGTTAAAAATTGTTAAAACTGTTATTAACCCAAATATCTTCAAAAATTTATTTTTCATAATTTCTACTAATAGCTCTCTTTAATAACTTTGGAAGGTGAGCCATAAGCGACTACATGTGCTGGCTGATCTCTAATTACTAATGAGCCTGCACCTATGGTTGTGTCTTCACCGATTGATAAACATTGAATAATGACACTTCCTGCACCAATGAAACAACGTTCACCAATCTCAACAGCTCCACAAATTGTAGAGTTGGGTGCTACTGAAACAAAAGAACTGATAACACTCTTATGTTCAATTACACTAGCGGAATTAACAATACAGTGATTGCTAATTGACACTCCGCTATGAATTACAATATTTGGCATTAATAAATTGCCAGTTCCTAAAGTCACGTTAGTATCGATAAATGCTCTTGGATGAATCACATTCACAAACCGTTCTTCAGGAATTCTCACTCTGTTAAAAATATCCGAGCGAATTTTACTATTTCCAATTGCGATAACAAATACGCAACTTGGTTCTTCTAAAATACTATTTATTTCTTCGAAGGATGCTAACAATTGATCATTTTCAACTGTCATTCCTTCAAACTTGTCATCGCAAAATCCCACAACTTCGTATTTACCTTGGTGTTTTGCGATTTGTTCAGCTACTTTACCTAAACCTCCAGCACCTAAAATAACTAGACTAGGCTTTGGAGTTTTCCCCTTTAAAACTTGACGTATTGACAAACCCATCTTGACTAATCCCTTCATGTATAATCACTTTAAAAACTGTTAGCACCAATATTTTTAAATCAAAATACAGACTTTGGTGTTCAACATAAAAGCAATCAAGTTCGAATTTTCTCTCCCAACTAATAGAATTTCTACCGTTAATTTGTGCCCAACCAGTTATTCCTGGTCTGACGTTCAAACGTTTTCTTTGTTCATCTGAATATTCTTGTAAATAACTTTCATTAAGTGGTCGTGGTCCAACTAAGCTCATTTGTCCAAAGAAGACGTTGAGTAATTGTGGTAATTCATCAAGACTTGAAGCTCGAAGTAATTTACCAAAATGAGTGATTCTTTCTTCATCACTCAATAACTCACCATTTTCATCTACTAAAGTTGGCATTGATTTGAACTTGTAAATCGTGAATGATTTACCAAAACGACCTGAACGTCGTGAAAGAAAAATTGGATTTTCTTTGAATTTAAAAGCAATTAAAATCGCAACTGCCAAGATTATTGGACTTAAAACAATTAACAAAAATAAAGAAAACAAAGTGTCAAAAATTCTTTTTACCATCTCAAATAGCCCCTTTTCTACCAATAGTTTGATATTCAATATCTGAGTCTTCGTCTGCATCTAAGAAAATGCCTCGACCATCAAGAATAAGTGGTCGCTTCATTTTTGATTTAAATTCACTTAAATCAATTTTCTTAATTACTTCCCATTCAGTGATAACTAAAGCAGCTTCACTATCTTGAAGTAATTCATCCACAGTTTCGTCGTAGGTAATTTTTTCACCAAAAATATTCTTTATGTTGCCCATTGCTTCTGGATCAAAGACATGAACTTCTGCATCTCTTTTTAGTAATTCATTGATTACCTTGATTGAAGCGGCATCACGAATATCATCGGTCTCTGGTTTGAAGGCTAAGCCTAACAAACTAATTTTCTTCCCTTTTACGTTCGGATAGATCTGATCTAGGTATGAAACTAATTTTGTTTGTTGTTGTTCATTAATTTTCATCGCCGATTTCACAATTGAAGAATCCACTTGGTACTTGTCAGCAATTTTTGTTAACGCCGAAGTATCTTTAGGGAAGCATGAGCCTCCATAACCAATCCCAGCTTGTAAAAACTTATCGCCGATTCGATGATCAAGTCCCATTCCGTATGTAACAGCATAGATGTCTCCACCTGTAGCTTCACATAAATTAGAAATCATATTGGCGTAACTAATTTTTGTAGCTAGGAATGCATTTGAAGCGTATTTAATAATTTCTGCGCTTTCAAAATTTGTTTGAATCACAGGTGCATCAAATTTTTCGTTAATGTCTGCAACAACTTTAATTGCTGTTTCATTATCAGAGCCAAGAACAATTCTTTCCGGATTGAAAACGTCTTTAACTGCTGAACCTTCTCTTAAAAATTCTGGATTTGAAACAACATCGAAATGAACGTCGCTTCCTTCATTCAATTTTTGTTTGATTTGAGCATTAGTCCCAACTGGAACTGTACTCTTGGTGACGATTATTTTGTCTTCATGACTACTTGCTTTAACGTCTGTAATTACTTGATTAATATAAGTTAAATCAGCAGTTCCATCTTCAGCTTGTGGCGTTCCCACAGCTAAATAAATAACTTCACATTCGTCATAGTTGACGGCGGTATTTAATTCAAAAGATAAGCGTCCTGCTTCAAAATTACTTCTGATTAAATCCTCAATTCCTGGTTCATAAATCGGTGACTTAAATCTCTTTAACATCTCGATTTTTTCAATATTGGTGTCTACGCAAATAACTTCATGACCGATTTCGGCCAATGAAACACCTGTGACTAGACCAACGTATCCGGTTCCTATCACACTAATTTTCATTACACATGCCCCTTACATGGTTTTCAATAAAACCCCTTCTATTTTTTTTACTTGCTTATCTACTGCATATTGTTCTTGAGCTAGTTGCTTAATTCTTGGAGAAATTCGTTTCAGTTCAGAAACTTGCCCTTTTAATTTCTGCAATAAGTCAGCTAACTCACTTGGATTTTCTGGATCAACGTAATAACCAATCTGATTTTTTTCAACGATATCCTTTGTCCAACCGTTGGAATTAACAATTATTGGCTTACCTGCTGCTAAAGAATCGAAGAATTTATTCGGTGAATTCGTGGCAAGAATTGGAAGGTTCTTAAAACAAGTCATAGTAATGTTTGCTAAAGATGTTATTTCTGGAATGTTTTCACGTGGTATATAGCCTGTGAAAGCAACGTTGTTAAGCCCCTTTGCTCGACAACTTTCTTCCAGTTTTTCTTTAGTCATTCCATCACCTGCTATCAAGATTGCCACGCCATTGTCATTTCTTTTTTGTAAAATCTCGGCAACCTTAATCAGGTAATCTAACCCGTTAGCTTTTCCCATTGCTCCAATATGTGCTAGAACAAATTTGTCCTCAACACCATATTGATCAACCATCTTATCTACTAATTTTTCATCGACTTTTTCAAATAACTTCATGTCAGAAAAATTGGGAACCATTGTCACTTTTTTTGGATTCACTCCAGTAGCAATAATCCCGTCTGACATCCCTGGTGACAAACTAACAATTTGTTCAGCATGTTTGTAGATGCTTTTTTCTAGTTTTTTCATCAGCCACAAGACAAGTGGATTATGTATAGCTCCAATTTGTCTAGGTGCTTCTGGCCATAAATCTCGCACTTCAAAAACATATTTGCTTCGATGGAGGAAATGTAATGCTAATGTTGGTATAGCAACCGTCAACGGAGTCGAAGTTGCAAAAACTATATCAGCATTGTTCTTGCGTGATTCATCATAGGCAAACTTTAAATATTTCAAAAACGCTAAGATTCTTCGTTGAAATGACATATGATTTGAATAGTCATTTCTTTGAGCAATTACAGTAATCCCTTCATCAGTTTTATAGCTAACTTTTTGTGAATATTTCTTATCTTTCAGTTCTTCTTCTAAAAAAGCATCTGTTGTCACCATGGTTACTTCGTGACCTTGACTGACTAAATACTTTGCAATTTCGTATGATCTAGTGGAGGTTATAGATTTTCTTGTAGCAAAATATTGATGCAAATAAGTTATTCTCATTCTTTTAGTTTGAGCTTCCACTGAGCATTTTCCTTACTGTCAACTGGGTGGAACATTAAAGTGAATTTCTTTAATTCTTTTGGTATTTTGTAATAACCTGTTCCGGTAACACTTTGATGAGCTTTGATGGTTTTAGCAAAATTAATCCCTTCACCCATGTAGTAATATGACTCACCAGATTTGATGATAAAATCGCTAGCAGCTACGACTGTCTTCTTCTTTGAGATGTTCTTTATCTTGTATTTAATACTGATAATTTGATCATTTTTTAGATCATGATCGTTTTCTACTTTTAGAGGTGTTATTTTAACCGTTTTGGTTTTCTTCTCAATCTTAATCTGATTGTTAGCATCCTTTGGTTTCGCACTGTTTTGACAACCTACAAGTGTCGTTAGAATAACAGTACTTAATATTAAATAAATTATTTTACGCATTTTTTTTAACTCCCTGGTAAAAATATAGACACATGTTTTACATGTGCCTATATTTGATTGAATTCTTAAAGCTTCGAAAAATTAGCCAACAATACTAATAGTTTTTGATACTTGTTGATGGTATGTTGAATCTACACCAACAACTTGAACAGTGTCACCAACTTTAATGTCTAAGTATTCTAGACCTTTAAGTGTGTATACACCTGCAGCAGTATCCATATCAGCGTTCTTAACAATGTTTCCATTAACTACCAAACGTACGGCTTTGATATCTTTACCAAAGTTTCCTTTGATGATGTCAGCACCAAGTTGGTATGTATCTGGAGCTGTTAATGAGTAATCGTGGTTTGCATCATCTGCAACAACGTTTACTTTTACAACTGCTACTTCTTTAAATTGACTATCAACACCTACAGCTTCAACTTTGTCATCTTTTGAGATAAGACCAGTCAAACCTTTAGCAGTGTATGTTCCATTTTGAAGATCAGCTTGTTTAACAATTTGTCCGTTAACACGTACACGTACGCGGGCAATATCTGCTCCTTCAGTACCTGAAAGAGTTGATGAACCTAATACGTAGTCATTAGCAGTAAGTTTGTAATCATGAACAATTGAACCATTCTTATTAACATTTACTGTATTTACAACTTCGTAATTTGAGTTAACAGCTTTAACTTGGATTACGTCTTCGTTTTCAGTAACGAATTTGTCAACATTATTAAATGTATAGTTACCATCTTTTGTTGTTGCTTGTGCGACAACAGATCCGTTAACAAATAGACGAACTTTGTATACGTCTTTTCCGTATGTACCTGTTAAGTTTGATGTTCCCATATTATATGTGTTAGCAAATAGTGAGTAGTCTTTTTGACTTTCACCGGTAACGGTAACTGCCTTACGGTTTTGTTCTTTGTATGCACCGTCAACAGCAACTACTTCTACTTTTTGATCTTTGTTCTTGATGAACTTGTTAGCATTTTTAACAGTGAATTTACCATTGCTTGTGTCTGCTTGTGTAACAACTGATCCGTTAATGAATAGACGAACACGAGCAACATCTTTACCGTATGAACCTGTTAGAGTTGCATCACCAATCTTGTATGAGTTTGGTGTCAATGAGTAATCTTTAGCAGCTTCACCTGTAACGGTAACTGTTTTACGGTTTTGTTCTTTGTATGCACCGTCAACAGCTACTACTTCTACTTTTTGATCTTTGTTCTTAATGAACTTGCTTGCGTTTTTGAATGTGAAGTAACCTTTGCTTGAATCAGCTTGTGTAACAACTGTTCCGTTAATGAATAAACGTACATGAGCTACATCTTTTCCGTAATGTCCGTTTAATTCGGCACTACCTAATTTGTATTCATTTGGTGTTAATGAATAGTCTTTAGCTGGTTCACCTGTAACAGTAACCACTTTACGAGCTTGTTCTTTATATTCTGAATCTACACCAACGACTTCAACTAAGTGATTCTTATCAGTGATGAATTTGTTAGCATTACTGAATGTAAAAGCACCGTCTTTTGTTGTTGCTTGTGCGACAACTTTTCCGTCGATAAATAGACGAACTTTGTAGATGTCTTTTCCATATTTACCAGTTAAAGTTGAGCTACCAAGATTGTATGAGTTAGGTGTTAATGAGTAGTCCTTAGCAGGAGTGTCATCAACAACATGAATCATTACACTTGTTTGAGCTTCAAGACCTTTACTGTCAAATACTTCATAACTAACTACATAGTAACCAGCTTTGCTTGTATCAACTGTGTTAGAAGTAACGATGATTTTACGTGTAATGTCACCGTCTTCTTTATCATAAGCAGTAACACCTTCAAGTGCTTTTGCATTATCAAATTTTGAGTTTAATGAAACTGTTGTATTTTTTGCTGAAGTATTAATTTCTGGACGTGTGTTTTCTGGAGTTGCAGCTCCTGGATCCATAACACGTAGAGGAATATCTACTTTACTTTCACGATTTCCAATTGTCCAATCAATCCAGTTACCACTTTGTGCTAAAGCACTTTGTGCGTGGTAGTAGCCATCATAAGAATCAGCGATTCTTACACCTGATTCATTGATTGCTTGACCTAAGTTAATTGTCATATTCAATGTTGTTTTTGCTAAGAATTGAATATTTGTCATTGGACGATTTGTAAATAAAATTTCATTATTTGTTGTGTCCACACGAATATCACTTGAATTGTAGTTATATTCGTTATTGAAGATTCCACCAAAGTTTTCTGAACGGAAACTTCCGGTAATAGCATTACGGAAAGCACTTGTCTTTGCTAATGCACGGAATTCTTCTGGTAATTTTACTCTAAAGTAAGTTGTTTCATTTAGGTTTACACCTGCCAATGATGAAACATCTAGCTTAAATGACAATTCACCTGATGTAACGCCATTGTTCACTTGAAGCCCACTAGCAGCACTACCGCTATATGACATGTCCCCCCAAGTTATACCATTAATAGTACTTGCTGGTTTAGCAGATGAATCTGAATTTACGGTTGCCTCTTTTTTAGCTGCATTATTCTTTACAGCTTCAACCTTCACATTTTCTGCACTACCATTTGTTGCAGCAGATACCGGTGTAGTAATTGCTCCACTAAATACTGCGAGCAATGCACCGTATGTTGCAATTTTTACAGTGTTTCTTGTTTTCTTAACCATTAATTTTCCTCCCATTGGTTAACTAGTAACACTGTAAATAGTATCCGATATGATTAATTTACTGCGCTCACAAAAATCACTTGTCTAAGCCCTTTTTTGAAAAATCGCTTATATATTAAGGGTGTAAAATGTTTCAGTTGTGATATATTTTTAATTTTGACGATTGTTTGAATCAAATTATGGTTTTTTTGTCTCTAAAAAATGACCAGAAAATGCTGGGTTCTCTAAATATGAAGAAAATGTGAAGAAAAATTTAAGGCAATAACTAATCATTCAATTAGAAAAAAAAGCCAACACAAGATTGTGTTGGCTGTTCCTTCTATAATAATTCCCTTTTCGTACCAAATTTAGTATTTCTTCTACTGATTAACGGTCCCCCTAGGATCTATCAGTTTTCCCTTTAAGATTCCCCTTAGTGATATTAGAGCAAAAAAATATGAGTGTTGTATTACACATCAACACTTTTCATAAGGCTGTCACATCTTCCTTTCACCCCGATTTAATATTTTATTTATATACCTCATTAAAAGCTTTGTAAAATGATTAGCTCATAATAATCTATTTTTTTCAAAAAAAGAAACCGACATTTCTGCCGATTTCCTGTTTCTTCTATAATAATGTGTAGTTAAATCGAATGTGCTATTTCACCAATTCCAAAAGTCATGAATCCTAATGAAATAATAAATGAAATTGTAAGTACTGAGGCTCCCGGTTGTACTAAGAGCACAATTCCAAAGATTATCCCGAGAACTGCCATAATTACTTCTAACCAGTAGTATCCCTTACTGAATCCCTTAGTAATATTAGCCAAGCCAAGCGCCATAACTGAGTCGGTTATGAACATAATCGCAAATGAAATTGCCACGTACAAAAGTCCAAAACTTCCATTAAATAGCATTAACAATCCTACTAAGATATCTAAGATTGCACTGAATGTTAACCAGCCGCTCTTTTGCATATATGGTCTTAATGAGAATAATTTGTATATTCCTCGTCCAATTGCAATAATTGCGGCAATGATAATTACCATCGCAAAAGTTGGTAACGGATTTCTCAAGCAAATAACTGCCACAATTACACTTAATATCCCAATAATTAATCCAAATGGATCAAATTTATTCAATCTGTTTTCCACGATTCTCATGCTCCTTTTATAAATATAAGAGACACTCTAACACTTTTAATTATAAATGTCATACGTAAGCATAAATACTCAACAATGCCAATTAGTTCCAAGTGGTCACATCTCCATTTTTCTTCAAAATTCTGCTATCCTTAGTCCCACAAACCTTGATAAGACAATTAAATATCACTTTAGGCAAAAAAATATTGATATTCTGAATTTTAGGACTATAATTTATAATATTGTTTATGCCCTATACAATTATTAAGGAGAATTTTATGTTTAAGAACAGAGGAAAGTTATTAAGTTTTATTGTACTAATATGTATTATCCCAATTCTGCTATTATTTGTAATTTTTAACTTCATTAAGTATGAACAAGACGTCAACATTAAGAATATGAACATTGCAATTGTCAACGAAGACAAACCTGCAAAATTCAAGGGCAAAACTGTTAATGTTGGTAAAGAAGTGCAAAAGACCTTGTCGAAAGACAAACAGGTAAAATGGCACTTCGTTGATGCTCAAGACGCTAAAAAGAATCTTGATAATGGTAAGTATGCAATGAAAATTGTTTTACCAAAGAACTTCTCGAAGAATGCAACAACAGCTTTAGACAAAAATCCAAAAGTAAGTACCTTGAAGGTACAAACTTCTGATAAAAACAACTATCTTGCTGGTATGATTACCACTCAAGTAGTTGAACAAATGAAAGGTAAAGTTGTTAAAAGTATTCAACGCGCTTATGATGACTCTGCCCTAAAGGCTCTCGGCCAATTAGGTGACGGTGTTACTCAAGCTAGTGATGGGGTCAGTCAATTAAATGATGCGTCCACTCAATTAAATGATGGAAGTAAACAAATTTCTGACAATTTACATGTTCTAAAGAATGGTACTCAACAGTTAGCTGATGGTGCTGCTCCACTACAAAGCGGTGTTAACCAACTTTCAAGTGGCTCAAGTCTACTTGCTTCGAATTCATCAACTCTAGTAGCTGGTGCTAACCAACTAAATGGTGGAATTAGTCAATTAACTGCTGGTTCTGGTTTGTTAAGTCAAAAATTAGCTGATGCTTCTGCACAAATTGATGCTCAACTAAATGGTAGCCAAGATGATCTTACTAACTTATATGCTGGTTTAACTGCGTTGAATGATGGTATTCAACAAATGAATGCTCAAGTAAGTGACCCTGCCAATGATAATTCTGCAGCTATCACTGCTGATTTGAACCAAGTTGGTACCAACCTAACTAATGCTGGTAACTTGTTACAAGATACTGGTGCTAAGTTACAAGATTTAAATACTAACGTTTACGATACAACCAACCCCCAAAGTGTTGCTAGTCAATTGACAGCAATGCAAGAACTTATGGCTAATGATCCTGATTTCAAAGAATTCTTGAAGACTCATATGTCCTTTGGATTAAAATTGAATAGTTATTCTGTAGCTGTTAAACAACAACTTACTAACACCGGTAATAATGACTTAGCTCCTGTTAAGACTAATTTAGCCCAAATGGGAACTGAACTTCAAAGTGCTGGTGGATTACTTCAAGGTGATGTAACTACTCAATTAACTAAGACTCAAGACAACATGAACAAATTAAAAGCTGGTATTAATCAAATGGCAGCTCCTGATCAAGCTCCACTTGCTCTAAATGGTGCAAAACAAGCTATCAATACTTTGACTGGTGGCTTGGCTCAGGTAAATAACGGTTTGAAGCAACGTGGAACAACCACAAGTACAATGGGTGGAATTCAAGCTACACAACAAATCCATAATGGTTTAGTACAAGTTCAAGCTGGTCTAAAAGGAACTAACGGTCAATTAGGACTAATTCCTGGATTAATTACCTATACAGGTGGCGTTGACCAATTAAATGGTGGTCTTACAACCTTAAGTGGTAGTGCACCAACTCTAATTAACGGAATTACCCAATTAAACGATGGTGCTGGCAAACTTGCTACTGGTGCTGATCAATTAACTAGTGGCTTGAGACAAGCTGGTGATGGTATTGGCTTGTTGAACATTAAGTTAAGTGACGGAAGCAAACAAGTTAAAGGTCTCTCAACTGGAACTGCAAACGTAAATCACTTTGTTTCTCCAGTCGAAGACGAAGTTCTTAATGCTAAAGAATCACATGACTTAATCAATGCCTTTGCTCCACTTGTGTTAACCCTTGTCTTCTTCGTAGGTGCAATGTTGACTCAAATGTCATTATTCAGAAATAACAATAATGAAGAAGCTAGCTTGAAACAAAAAGTTCTTAGCGTTTCAAGTGTGGTTCTAGCACAAACTATCTTAATTGATGCTTTCTCAATGATTCTTGGTTTACAAGTTCAACAACCTGTTTCATTCCTAGTAATTAGTTTATTAACTAGTGCAGCCTTCACATTGACTTGCCTAGCTCTTGATAAACTATTTGGCACAATTGGATTATTAGTTGCTCTAGCACTATTATTCTTACAACTAATTATCACTGGTGGATTATTCCCTAATGAAATGCTTTCAAGCTTCTATCAAGTATTGGCAATCTTCTTACCAGGTACATATTCAATTAGTGGCTTTGAACAAGCTGTTAACGGTAACGGCGCAGCCCTTATCACAAGTAGTTTAATCTTAGTATTATTCGGATTAGTATTCTTTGCCGCACTATTTGGAAATGAAATTAAGAACAAATTCTTTGCTAAAGAAAACGTTCAAGCAAAATAATTAAAAAGGCTTCTCGATAATGAGAAGTCTTTTTTTATTGTCTAAAACAAGCATTCTGATGGCTATTTGAAGCCAATTGACTATACTAAAATTATTAGGGAGGAATATTATATTATGGCATTAGAGAAGTTACATAAGTGGGCATTCTTTTATTTTTCGCCCGACTTTTCACCAGAGGAAAATACGGTTATCAATAAGAACCAGGCTGGATCATGTGAATTCATCACCGTTGGCTTTGATCCTAAAGCCAAAGAAGATGGTTCGATTATTGAGGTTGCTAAACAGCTAAAAGCTGATGGTGTTCAATTCATCGAACTATGTGGTGGTTTCGGGCCAACTTGGACTACCAAAATCAATGAAGCACTTAACTTTGAAATTCCTGTTGGAGCAGTTACTTACGGACCAGAATTTCGGATGCAATTATTTGATATCATGAACTAAAAAAGACCTCCAAAATGGACGTCTTTTTTTATTCTTCAGTTTGATAAAGTTGTAGTAGTTGAGCCTGATTAATTTCGGTATATAGAACACTAGCTAATGGCTGAGGGATGTCGCCATTAGTTACATTAGTTCTAACGTAATCATATTCTTTTTGGAATGCTTGAATATATAAATCGTCATCAACCGTTTCTTTTTCTACATTGTAACGGCGCTTCACGTTATCAAAGAAGCTATCCATTACCCGTCTTACAACGTTAATAAAGTCATTATCGTAATGATTCTCGTCAATTCTTTGCTGTAACACTTCATCCAAATAACTATCAACAGACTCGATTACATCGGCATTCAAATCCAATAACTCATGATAAACCGACTTCCATTCGTTGGCTTTCTTCGCATATCTTGGATCACTTCTTAATTTTTCATCTCGGAATCGTTTACGCTGTTGCTTAGTAATAACTCGGTGTTTAGTATGCCACACCAGTTCTCCTCGCATGTGTTTTAGGCGATGGATAAATCTACGAAATGATTGTTTAAGTTGATTCATTCCACCACTAAAGCCACCTCGGTGATTGTGATCTAATGAACGGCGCATGATTTTTTCATAAATATCAATTGTGTTCATACTATACTTATTGGATTCATCAAACTTCTGCAAAGTATCAGAAACCAGTTCTTTAGTACTATCTAACAACAGACTTGAATTCTTAGAAAAATCTTCTCGTTCAGAAGCATTCATTCGGCTCTTCTGCGATTGTAATTCCGCCGTCAAAATTTCTCGTTTATCATGATTATCAATTACTTCACGCATTTGTAAAATCGCATAATCAATCATCTTATTCCGAGTTGCATCAAGATCAGCAGTACTGAATTCTTCTTCTTTTTGAGGAAGAATAAATGGTAGAACAATTGAACTAACAACTAGACTCAATAGGATTACCAATGTCGCTACAATGATTAATTCGTTTCGATAAGGGAATGCCTGACCACCAAGAGTGTTAGGCAATGAAAAAGCCATCGCCAAGGTAATTGTTCCATGCACTCCACTAACCGCAAAAATAAGTGCTAAAAATCTACTATGTTCGCGAGTTTCATCTCTTTTATTAGTTCGCATCGACCATAAGAAACGTAACAGAATCATTCCTAGATACATCAAGACACTCAAGCCTAATAACTTGTAAACTTCGATGTTACCAAGTTTTTGCATGATGCCGATGACTTCAGGTAAGGCCAATCCCATGATTAGAAAAACCAAGTCATTCAAAATATCAGCGACAATATTCCAAATTGTTTTGGACGTTAACTGCACGCTGGTAGTGGTTAATTTCAATTTGTTAGCTTCCCAATTATGTTGAATTCCTGCGGCAACGGCTGCCAAAATTCCAGAAACGCCAAAATGTTCGGCTAATAAATAAATCGCAAATGGCGTTAATAAACTGATAGGAATGGTAATTAATTCAGGACTAGTTGCGTGCGTATTTAAGAAGAAACGCAGCATAACAACGAAGTATCCGACGATAACCCCTACGGCAATTCCACCAACGGCTACCACTAAGAAGTGAGTGATGCTGGTTCCTAAAGAAAGTGAACCTGTCTTCATCACCGTTAAGGCTAAATCTAATAAAACTAAGCCAACCGCATCATTAAATAATGATTCTAATTGTAAATCATCATCGACACTCTTAGGGATGTCGGAGCCACTAGTCATTGATTTTACCGCCATGGCATCCGTTGGCACCACAATAGCAGCTAAAGCAATTGATAATGGCAACGTCCAATGAACTTCAACTCGACTAGCAATCAAACCAATCATTAAGGCTGAGACAACAGACAAAACCACTGATAAAACAATAATTCTGGAAAAGTTTTTAGAAATCTTTTTAAAGGATTGTTTTTGCCCTTCAATAAACATCAATGGAGCAATGATGAATAACATGAAGAATTCCGGTTCTAGTTCAAAATTTTTAAAAATCGGCACAAAAGATAATGCTAACCCAGTTAAAATTAAGATAAAAGCTTCGGGAACTTTGGGAATAAACTGTTTAAGTGTATTAGCTCCGATAACCCCAATAAGTAATGTTGCAATAATTAAAAAATCGTTCATGAAATCCCCTCAATAAAACTTCAAACATCTAATTTAAAACTTCCATATTATATAAAATAGCCGCAATAATTACCAACAATAACTTAAGATTATTGCCGATCTCTAAAACTTAACTACTTTTTTCAACCAGTTATTTAAAAACGCCCATTGAGCATATGTATGAAACCAGTGCTCGCCGTCTTCCATAATGGTAACATTCACATCTTTTTGTTTTTTCGCAAATGAAGTAACTGTTTCTAACGAGGTTATTTTATCATTACCGGCATAAAGAATTTCTGTGGAGACATCCCAAACTATAGGATTATTTCTAGCAAATTCTAAATAATCCCAGAGAATTTTTTCACCTGTGCTCATAGTAATCTCTTGTTCTTTTTCTAGTTGATCTGTGGTAATTTCATTATTCTCCATTACACCCAGAATCAATTTCTCCATATCTAAGACAGGCGAAATAAGTAACGCCTGTTTGATCTGCTTTCCAGTTAAAGAAACCATAGCTAGATAAGCCCCTAAGCTATTAGCAATAAGGTAGACTTCATCATATTTCTCACTTAACTTATCAAATTCATCCACAAATTGCTGCTTAACTTCCCACGGAAGATACTCACCATATTCCAAACCAATTACTTCTATTCCATCTAAACTTGGCTCAAAGTTCTTGATTTCTTCAACATTACCACCTTGTCCATGGATGTATAATGCTACTTTCGACATAATTCTAGCCCCTCAATCTTATATTACATATCATATTAACTTAGGCATCAAAAAAAGTCTTCTAAAAGAAGACTTTTTAGGTATTAACTAAGCTTGATATTCTTTATCGATAATTAGAACTGGTTTGATTGTTTTTCCAGATACCGAATCTTGCGTTGCTTGATTAATATCTTCAAAATCATAAAATTTCTCAGTTTTATCAAAATCAAACATTCCTTGTTTGTAGAACTCAATTAGTCGAGGAATATCGATTTGAGGAATAGAATCTCCCATATTAACTCCAACAACTTTTTTGTCATCAACACAAAGTGAATTCCAAGTATCTAGATCAATATGATTTGGAGTAACCGCAATGGTAGCTGATGTTCCACCTTGGCAAAGTGCCGTGATTGAATCTTCCATTACCTTTGTAATTCCAGTAGTATCAACACTGAATTTGACTCCTAATCCATTTGTTAACTCTTTAATGGCTGCTACTGCATCAACATCCTTACTATTGATAACATCTGTTGCACCTAGTTCTTTGGCCAACTCTAATCGAGAATCAACCACGTCAACAGCAATTACTTTTGTACATCCAGAAATTTTGCCTGCCATCATGGCTGCCAAACCAACAGCACCAGTACCAAAGACAGCAATCGTATCGCCGGGTTTTGGTTGTAACGTATTTAACACAGTTCCACTACCAGTCACATATCCACAACCAAGTGGTCCAAGTTTTCTCAAGTCCATGTCTTTAGGAACTTTTACAACATTTTTTTCACGTACTACAGTTGTGGTAGTAAATGAAGACTGGTCAAACATATCAGCAACTTTTTGCCCGTTTCTTTCAAAGTGATTGCTTCCGTCTGGACGAACTCCTGATAAATTATTTTTTGCATAATTAATACATTGAGTTGGAATTCCTTTCAAACAGTTATCACATACTCCACAGGCATAAAACGATAGAACAACGTGATCTCCTGGTTCAATACTTTGAACATTAGAACCAACCTTTTCAACAATACCAGAGCCTTCATGTCCTAAAATAATTGGATAATCAATGATCGCATCACCAATTCTTAGAGCTTCATCTGAATGACAAATACCTGAAGCAACCATATGTACTTGAACATCATCTGGATGTAATTCTGCCAATTCTATATCATCTTTAATTTCAAAAGGTGCATTTTGCTTCTCAACTACTGCTGCTTTAATTTTCATTGTTAATCCTCCGTCATTATTTAGAAATACAACTCAATTCTAAAACTTTGTTAATGTTTTCACAATGATTTTATTCTAAAAATTCAAGTCGAGGACTGACACCAAATACTTTAGCTAAATCCTTCAAATCTTGATCTGTAATTTCTTGTTGGATAACTCCTCCTTGGGCTTGAACAATTGTCCAAATTTGAGCGGCTTTTTCGATAGTTTCAATTAATCCATAAGCTTCATCGATAGTCGAACCGGTTCCAAAGATACCGTGCTGTGGCCAAATTACTGCTGGAAAATCTTTTAGTTTCGCAGAAGTTGCCTCTCCAATATCAATTGTGCCTGGAACCATCCAAGGAATAATTCCAATACCTTCTGGAAATACGACTAATGATTCTGTTTGCATCTTCCAAAGAATTCTAGAGAATTCTCTTTCACTCAATTTTTGAGTAAATGTCATTGCAATTAAATTAGTTGGATGACAATGCATAACAACTCGTTGACTGGGTTTTTGTTTCAACTTAGCCTGATGTCCCATTAAATGAGTTGGGAATTCGCTTGTAGGGCTAGCCCCATCATTGTATCCCCACATCAAGTCAACGCTCTTACCGTCATCGGCGATACGCACTAATCCTAAGTCTCTTTCGGGGAAATCAATAATATTCTTGAAGTATCTACCTGTGGCTGTTACTAAAAAGTACATTCCAGATAAATCTTTTCCATCAAAATCAATCGGAATATTTCTTTTTACTTCATTAATATCAGAGAAATTAGCCAACTCTTCTTCTAAAATTCGATAGCTAACATTCCCACCATTTCGCTCGTCCCAACCATGGTCGTATAATCTAAAAGTGATTTTTTTAACTTCTTCTACAAAAGGTGAATCAATAAATTTAGTCATTACTTGCTCCTTAATTAACGTTTAAATAGAACATCTTTTTCATAAGTGTGGATATTGTCTAACCAGTCTTCACCCACTGGGACATTATTTCTGCGACAGAATTCATCCCAAACTGCTCCGAATGGATATGATTTCAATTCCTCTGTTACTGCTAGTCTTGTAGTGTAATCACCTTGTTCTTCGGCTTTTTTCAAATCATCAATTGGAGCAAGCATTGATTGTAGTAAGGCTTTTTGAGTTGCTCTTGCTCCGACTACCCATGCAGAAATACGATTAATGGTTGCATCAAAGAAGTCCAAACCAATATTAGTTTTTGAAAGCAAGTTGTCACGAACCAATGATCTAGTAATTCTAACTAAAGCATCGTCAAAGATAACTACGTGATCACTGTCCCATCTTACAGGACGAGATACGTGTAACATTAATCCTTTACCAAATGGTGTGAAGGCAGAGAATTTATCAGAAACATCTTCTGTTGGATGGAAGTGACCTGCATCAATAGTCCATAACTTGTTTCTTGTTAAGGCATAGTTGTCATAAAATTCGTGTGAACCAACTGTGTAAGATTCAACACCTGTACCAAACAACTTACCTTCAAATGCTTCAATAGTGTTCTTTTCATCCATTGGTTCTTTAATAATCTCATCGAGAGAATCAATTAATCTCAATCTTGGACTTAACTTATCGACTGGATTATCTTTGTATCCATCTGGAACCCAGAAGTTATTAACTGATTGTTGACCTAATTCTTTACCAAAATATTCAGCAATCTTTCTACTTCTCTTACCATGTTCAATCCAAAAGTCACGAACATCCTTGTCAGGACTAGCTAATGTAAATCCATCTTTAAGCATTGGATGTGAGAAGAATGTTCCATTCATATCTAAGCCAACGCCTTCTTTTTTTGCCCAATCAACCCAATATTTAAAGTCTTCTGGTTCTAGCTCATCCAAATCTTTTTTCTTATCAGTTACGGCATAAATAGCATGTAATTGTACTTTGTGATTCCCAGGGATTAGTGAGAGTGCTTCTGAAAGGTCACTACTCAATTCGTCTGGTGTGGTTGCCAAACCTGGATAATTTCCTGAAACCCCAATTCCACCTGTTAATTCTTGATTAGGGAATAAGAATCCATGAATATCGTCTCCCTGCCAACAATGAATAGACAATTTAACTTTTTCTAGATCATTCATTACCTTTTCAGTATCAACACCGATTTCGTCATATCTTTGTTTTGCTAACTCATAAGCTGAAACTACATTTTCTTCTTTTTCCACGATTATTTCCTCCATTTTATTAATCTAAGTGAAATACTTCCTTCAAATCTAAAGCTACTGGACTATTGTCAGCATTAGTTGTCATCAAAGGCTCCATATAGTCCCACCATTTTTTACAAATCTCTGTATTTGCGATTTCATTGTATTTACTTACATCTGGCACTTCTAAATAAGCAAATAGCTCACCATTATTTTTGTTTAAGAAGATTGAATAGTTATTAGCACCGTGATTTTTTAATTCTTCTTTCATTTCCGGCCACAATTCACGATGTCTTTTTTCATATTCTTCATAGGAATCCTTATTGACATACATTATCTGAGCAATTCTTTCCATGACTATTTCTCCTTTTCTAAAATAAATGTTTTATAGTCTTCTAGAATTTTTCCGTAATCTTTATTAGGGTCGTACTCTTTCAAATTGAATGACTGTGCAATTACTTTTCGTGCACTGTCTACATCACTCAATTCATGTTCCGAAATCATTTGAACAACAATATTACCAATAGCAGTTGCCTCATCTGGTCCGGCAATAACTTTGATTTTTGCTAACGAGCTAGTTAATTGATTCAAGATATCAACATTGCTACCCCCGCCAACTATATTTAATTTATTAATTGGTTTTTTGGTAATTTTTACTAACTGATTTAGTGCATCAGCGTAGTATAAAGCTAAGTTACAGTAGACTGCACTTACCAACTCACCCGTCGTTTGTGGGACTTTTTGTCCCGTTTCACGACAGTAAGCCTGAATTTCATTAATCATACTTTCTGGGTTACTAAATCTTTCATCATTAACATTTATGTACTGTTGGAATGGCTCTTCTTTCTCAGCTAAAGCTGCCATTTCAGCAAATGAATATTTCTTATTTTGTTCTGATCTAATTGATTGAACCATCCAAAGACCCATAATATTTTTTAGAAAGCGATAGGTTCCGTAAGCTCCCCACTCGTTTGTATAATTTTCCTGGAAAGCTAATTTTCCATTCTCAGGGGTCTTTAGTTCTCTACCTAACAATGACCAAGTTCCCGAACTTAAGAACGCCCAATCGTTTCCACTTCCGGGAGTTCCTACAACAGCTGAGGCCGTATCATGCGTTGCCACAGTGATTACTTCACATTTTGGTAAGTCATATTGTTTACACCATTTATGTGAAATTTTACCAAGCATCGTTCCTGGATCAGCTAACTTAGGAAACTGTTCTTCAGACACATTGACTTCACCTAGTAAATCATCATCGAATAGTCCCTTCCGCAAGTTCATCATTTGCGTAGTAGATGCATTTGTCACTTCTGTAACAGCATTCCCGGTCAAGATATATCCGATATAGTCAGGTATCATCATTATTCGATCGGTTTGTTCAAGCAGCTTTTCATCTTCCTCATACAATTGATAAAGTGTATTAAAATCTAAAAATTGTATTCCGGTTTTTTCATATATATATTCTTTGGGATATTGTGATGTTAATTCCTCGATACTATTAACTGTTCGACTATCACGATAGCTAATAGGATTTTGTAATTTTTGACCGTTATCTCCAACCAAAACATAATCAACTGCCCAAGTATCAATTCCTATAGTGGCAGCCTCTATTCCAGTTTTTTTTATTTTTTCTAATCCTATAAATATTTCTTGAATTAATTTATCAATATCCCAGCGATCATGACCGTTTTCTTTTTTAAATCCATTTGAAAAACGGTGCATTTCTTCTAACTTTATTTCTCCATTAATTAATTGTCCGAGAATTAGTCTTCCACTGGATGCTCCAATATCTACTGCAATATAATTTTTCATTTCGTCACCAACTATTTATTTTTTTCCATATCTTTCTTCAGTGATTTCATCTAATGAACGTCCACGAGTTTTCGGAGTCCAAAGAACACCGACAACCATCGAAATAATCAAGAAAATAATAATCATGGTTCCTGCATATTTGAATCCTAAAGTTGACATTATTGTTGGGAATACGATTGACCATATTCCAGCTGAAGCGCGTACAATAAAGAACATAACCCCTTGTGATCCGGCACGATATTGTGTTGGGAATAGTTCAGTTGCCCATAATGCATAGAATGCTTGAGCCCCAAAACCTGCGGATAGTCCCCATAAAAGAACAAATCCCCATAAGGCCATCCAGCCCATGCCTCCATAAGTAATAGCTACCCAAGAAAGTGTGGCCATTAAAGCACCAATTCCGTACATCCAACGATGACTAATATGATCACCTAGTTTGGCGAATATTACATATCCGGTCAGAGCGGTAAGTATCCACAATACAGCAGACAATAAGTTTGCTTGCATGTTACTCAAACCACCTACAGTTGAGTAAATATATGGCATGAAGAATCCTTGAACACCAGCAGCTAAATTCCATAATGCATATACACCAATTAAAAATAAGATCGATTTAACATTCACCAAATTAGAAAATAGTTCTTTGTATGGATGAGTTTTAACACCATGAGTTGCTTCAGCCTTCTTCTGTTCCTTCCAGTCGGCTGATTCATCGAGTCCTCTTTGCATTAGCCAAGCTATTAGAGCTACTACAAATAGTGACCCAAAAATAATACGATTTCCCATCAAGCCTAATGGTGACAAAATTACACCTAAGACGAAAATAATTGCTGGCCCCATTGACCAAGCAAATTGAGAAATTCCAATATTATATGCTCGATTTGTCGATTGTGATGTTTCTGAGATATAAGTCCATGAAGCTGGAACCCCTGCACCAACAGAAATTCCTGTTACCATGAATCCAGTTAACAATGTTGCAAAATTGAATGAAAACATAACTATTAAAACACCTAACATGTAGATCAACATGTTATAACTGTAGATAAATTTACGACCATACTTATCAGAAAGTCGTCCACCAATTAAAGCTCCAACGGCAGCACCAAACGCATTGGCACTTAAAGCACCTAACAAACCAACTTCAAAACTACTTAGTCCCAAAGCTTTCGTCCATAAAGCAAGTCCGGAAGCTCCGGCAACTATTGAGCCTGAGTCCAAGTAGTTGGTCAAAGAAACAGCAATAACAGATTTTAGTGATTTCTTTTCTCCCATTGTTTCATCTCCTTCATCTTTGTAATCGTTTACATATTCTATTTAATATTGGATTTGACCGTGCTACAATGACACTATCAAATACAATTGGTATCATTTTTACAGGTGATGAAATGGAATCCACACTACTAAATACCCTTAAAGCCGAAACCACGATAGAGAAGCAACAAAAAATTAGTGATGTCTTTATTGAAGATATTCCTTCCTATGCCCGCGCTCATAAAGATAAGAATTTCACTCTATCCAATTCCTTTTTCTTTACAACAAAAGATGTCTATATCAGTAAACATAATCGCTATGCGGATTATCCAGAGCATACCCATAGTTTTCTTGAAATGAACTATATGGTGAGCGGCGAATGCACCCAAATAGTTAACGGCAAAGAAATTCATTTAACAAAAAATGATCTATTACTGTTAGATATTGGCTGTAGCCATTCAATAAAAAAACTTGGCAAGAATGACATTCTAATTAATATACTTTTTCAAAATAAAAACATCTCCATTGATTGGCTGAACAACCTAAAAAAAAGCCGCAGCCTTTTATATACTTTTATTTTTAATACAATTTATGGCAAAGAAAATTCTCAAAAATATCTTGTTTTCAAGAATAATAGTCGAACCCAAATTAATTCCATTATTGATAGTTTGATTACTGAATACTATGAAAAGAAGCCTTTCTATAATGAAATGATTTCCGCTTATTTAAAAATACTTTTAACTGAATTGGTCAGAAATTACCGTCTTAAAAACGACAAAAAACTAAGTGATTCACAAAAGTATGTAACTAAAGTACTTCATGATATTGAAAAAGATTATGCTACTTTAACTCTGGCTGAGGAAGCTAAAAAAGTTGGTTACAATAAAAACTACTTAAGTAATCTGCTAAAGAAAGAAACAGGAAAATCATTCAAAGAACTTCTAACATATGAAAGAATACTAAACGCCCATTTATTACTCACATCTACTTCAGATTCGGTTTTTGAAATAATGGAAAAAGTTGGCATTACAAATAAAACATTTTTCTATAAAAAGTATCAATCTCAATATAATCAATTACCAAGTACAACCAGAAGTAACAGTCAAAAAGATTTTATAAACGATAATATTTCCCAGGTAATACTCAAATAAACTAGTTTGTACTTTCTCTGGACCTATGATAAAATGTTTATATATCAAGGCTTAGAGGGTACATAGTTATGACTTACAACAAAAAAGCTATCGCTGAACGTTTAAAGAAAATACGGACCGATAACAACTTGAGCATGCAAGAATTCTCCGAATTAATCGGTGTCAGTGGCAAAAGTACGATTAATGAATGGGAAAAAGCTCGCTCAATTCCTTCCAAAAAAACCCTAATTAAAATTGCTTCAACTTTGCAGGTTGATAGTAATTTTATTTTGTATGGAAACTTTGCAGACTACATTAAAGAACTGGTCGTTTCTACTATTAAAGAAAGAAACGATGAAGACTTAGTACCAATTTTTCTTGACTATTTAACTCAAATTGATGCACTCTCGCAGTTTAAAGATTATGAGAACAGCCAGGAAGTTAATTCGATTTATGATCAAATTAGAATACGTGAAACCGTCTTAAATATGGCGATTGAAAAAACACTCGACGATAACATCGCCGAGTTGAATGACTTCTTATACGAAAAAGGCATTTCTTTTTCTTCTAGTAAATCTTTGATTTTAAAAACAATTACTCTTTATTATTTAAAGAGGCTGAATAAAGCGAATCTGACAACTAACACCTATATACATGAACTAATTGCTGCTACAGATCCTGCAATTTATGATCTCGGAGATTTATCAGGTGAAGATAGTAACAAAATTACTGATGCAATAACTAATTTTCACTCTCAATTGGAACAAATTTTGACCAAATAATAGTGATAAAATGGTTATATGTTTTATTTAGGAGCTTAATATGGATAATTTTTCCCCAATTCATGAGCGAACTATGGTGGCACAACTGCTGGCACTAACGTCTGGCAGCATTGATGCTTATTCATTCTTAACTCATGGTAATGTTTTTGCTGGAATGCAGACTGGTAACTTAATTTTAATGGGTATTAACTTGGCATATGGTCGATTTGGACTACTAATCAATTATTTAGTGCCTATCCTAGTCTTTATCATTGGTGCAACTTTTACTAAATATATGAGTCTAAAATTCACCCACTATCATAATATTTCTCGACAGGCACTAGTCTTATCTTTAGGCATCGTTTTACTTATTTTAGTGGGAATAATTGGTAATCAAATCTCATTGATTTTTACTTCCCTACTGATGTCAGTCACAATTGCCCTACTATTTACAGAATTCGACAAGATTCATGATGCTCAGCTAAATGCCGTAATGATGACTGGTAATTTCAAGAAACTTGGGACTTTATTCTTAGAAGGAATGATGACTAAACAGAGCAAACTACTCCGTCGTTCTTTTCGAGTTTTCCGAATTATTCTTTCATTTTTCATCGGTGTCATAATTAATGCTTACTTAGTTAAAATTTTTTCTTTTCAAGCAATCTTCTTCAGTGCTATGATGTTAGGCGGAGTTTTAATAATTATTGCTTACGATAACCACAAACTTATCAAACAATTCACTGGAGATATTAATGATTAAACAGCTACTAGCTAGGAAAAATTTTGCCAAAGATTCCAGCAATTCAAAAGTTCATTTGGAACGCACTTTAACCACTAAAGACCTTATTTTTATGGGTGTTGGTGTAATTATCGGTTCCGGTATTTTTATCACACCCGGAATAATTGCCGCTAATAATGCTGGTCCCGGGGTTGTTTTTACATATTTAATTGCGGCCTTAGTTTGTATCGTGGTGGCTTTTTGTTACTCAGAGTTTGCCTCAGCTATCACTTCCTCAGGAAGTGTTTACGCTTATATCTACACTGTTTTTGGTGAATTCGCCGGTTGGATTAGTGGTTGGTCAATTCTTCTCTGCTACTTATTCGCCGAATCTTCTATTGCCGTTAGTTGGTCGGCATATTTTCAAAACTTTCTATCCGGTTTTGGCATCAAATTACCTGATTTCTTGAGATCAGCTTATGGTGCTTCTGGTAATCATGCTGGTCGTTTTGATTTATTAGCCTTTCTAATTGTATTTCTACTAACAGTACTTCTTTTACAAGGCATGAAGGAATCAATCACCTTAAACAAAATCTTAGTTTATCTAAAAATGTTCATTATTTTTCTATTTATTATTGTGGCATTATTCTCATTTAAACCGCAAAATCTTCACCCACTTCTTCCTTATGGCTCATCTGGTCTTGGTCGTGGTGCTTCAATTGCTTTCTTCGCCTACATTGGCTTTGACGTTCTCGCTACTGCTAGTGAGGAAGTTAAGAACCCTAAGAGAAGTGTTCCGATTGGAATCATTGCTTCGCTATCAATTACTGCCATCATCTACTCATTGGTTTCTTTTGCTCTAGTTGGTGCGGTTAAATATACTCAACTAAATGTAGCTGATCCCGTCTCACTTGCTCTAAGATTAATTCATCAAAACTGGATTGCTGGTTTTGTAGCCATTGGTGCCGTTCTTGGTATGACCACTGGATTATTAGTGATAATCTTTGGTGGGACGCGATTAATTTTTGCTATCAGTCGTGATGGCTTGTTGCCCGAAAGACTAAATAACTTAAACAAGAATCATATTCCTTTCCATAGTACTTTAATTTTTGGATTAACTGCTGGCTTAGTCGCAGGTTTCATCCCACTTGATAAATTAACCGAACTGGTTAATATTGGTGCACTACTAGCCTTTGCAGTCGTCTGCTTGGGAGTTGTTTTCTTAAGAAGAAACAAACAATTAACTGGGACGTTCAAGACTCCTGGTTACCCTTATGTTCCTATTATCGGTTTCCTATTATGTATCTATTTAATAGTGAATCTTCATGTATCAACCATGATTATCTTTTTAGGATTATTAATAGTTGGAACAATTATTTACTTCAGCTACGGATATAGACATAGTGAATTTCATTCAAAAAAAGACATCTAAATTAGATGTCTTTTTTAATATCTTTTTGAAAATGCCAAGTTTCAAAACCGTATTCACTCTTAGCATAATCAGTTTTTTGATAACCATTTTTCTCATAGAACTCTGTATTAGGTAAAGTATTAGTTGATAACACTACAGTTCCACCATTTTTGGCGACAATTTCATCCAGTGATTTGAGTAGAAAACTTCCTACCCCTTTACTTTGAACCTTCGGATTCACAACTAATGAATCAACATACCAAGTTATTTCCTGGGAAATAATATCATCATCTTCGTTCTCAATAATTTTAAAGAATTCTCTTAAACTCTTCAGATTACTAGGTTTAAACATACCAATTCGCGATTTACGAAGATAACTCCAAAATCCTGGTTCTTTACTTTGATCGTCTTTAACCAACATCACTCCGAGAATTTGTTCATTTTCGTCATATGCCACATAACTACCGTTTATTTCTTCAAAAGCCAATACATTAGCAATGAATAATTCGTTCAAGAAATCTAGACGATGTTTCTTTTCTGGTAGAAATGCCGTAAAGAATGGATATTCCACAAATGCGGCAGTTAATACTTCCATCATTTGTTGATGGTCACTATCTTTTGATGCTCTAATCTTCATTCTTTTCTCCTATAAATAGTTGATCGCTATCTTCGTTAAACGAAGCCCCTATGAAGACAATCATGATTGTAACCGCTAAAAGTTGTGCCACTGGTAAGAAGACAATAATTAGAATCCAAATTATCAACGAAAGAATTATTACCTTCCAATTGCTAAAGACTCGATATATTTTCATTCTTTTAACATCATCGGCGGATTTTTGATGACCATATCTCTCTTCGGACAAAATTATTTTGTGAGTTAGTAATAAATAAGATATTGTCCACAATAAATAGATAATTCCGTAGAAAATTTCTGGTCCACGGTCATTTAATCCCCGGCTAACCCAGGCTGTAGCGACTGGTATAAAGGATGTTGAAAACATCCAAACTAAATTCAACCAAAAGATTTCTTTGGTAACCACATGAACTTTTGAAAACATGTAGTGGTGATTATACCAAGCCACTCCAATAAACAAATATCCTACCATGTAAGAAATCAAATAAGGAATTTGTGGCAATAATGCCGATAGTTTAACCGATTCTGGAGTCTTAAATTCCAAAATCATGATCGTCAAAATAATGGCAATTACTGCATCAGTAAATGCCTCAACTCGCGATTTATTCATAATACCCGTTCCCCCGAACACTTATATACTTTCGTTTTTTATCATAACAAAGTTTAAGAAAAAATACTGATTAAAAGGTATTAATTTCCTCAAGCACCATAATGATGATAGAATGTGGGCAAATAATGAATATCGAGGTGGAATTATGACTAAGAATGATGAATTCATGAATGTTTTAGAAGTTGATCCAGATATTATTGTTGATTTACGCTATGCAACTGAGAATAATTTTACCCACAAGAAGATTTATGACTTTACCACGGCAATTTCCCGAACTAATACAGTTAAAAAACTGGGAATTGCTTCACGATTACTAAAAAAACAAGGTTACCGCATTAAAATTTGGGATGCTTATCGTCCTGTTAGTGCTCAGGAGAAGCTCTTTGAAGTCTATCCTGACCCTAACTTTGTTTTACCACCTAACCCAAATGCTAGCCATCAAAAAGGAGTTACTTTTGACTTAACCATTACCGATATGGATGGTAATGAACAAGAAATGCAATCGGCTTTTGACGAATTTAACGCTACTGCCAGCCGCTCTTACGATGGTCGTACTCCATTACAACAAAAGAATTATGACATTCTAAATGATGCGATGACTAAAGCTGGATTCGTTGGCTACAGTGAAGAATGGTGGGATTATCGCGATAGTGATATGGATGATTACGGTCCTGCAAGTGCCGACCCTAATGACTACATTTTATAAAATTTGGTACGCACCAATCTATTTTTCTAGTTGCGATTTCTGAAATGTTTGCTATTATCTATTGTTAGATAAGGAAAACGAGGAAATCCAATGACTGATTTAGCATATCAAAAAATAATTAATGAATTAAAAACCGCTATTAACAACGGTGATTTCAACGAAACAATGAAGCTCCCTGACGAAAGATCATTGAGTGAACAATATAAAGTAAGCCGCTCAACCATTAAGCGTGCTCTAAGTGTTCTTTCTCATCGAGGAACTATCTTTAAAAAACGTGGTTCAGGAACTTTTATCAATCCCCTCTATTTAAAGAACAATACTTTCTTCAAGTACAACGGATCTAACTTGGGGATTACCGACAGTTTTGACGTACCAGGAAAAAAACAAGGGATTAAACTAATTAGTTTTGATGTTATCAAGGCCGACGAAACAACTAGAAGAGACCTATTCCTTAACCAAGACGACTTCGTCTACAAAATCCAACGTCTTCGCTATTTAGACGATGAGCCTTTCCTATCAGAAACCAGTTATATTCCTATTAAATTATTTCCAGATTTAACCAGCGAAATTGCTAGCGAATCTATCTTTAACTATATGGAAGATGAGAAAAATCAAAAAGTTACCAACTCATATCTCACCATTTCAACTGAACCGTCTACAAAAGATGATCAAAAAGATATGCATCTCAAAACCAATGAACCAGTTGGAATCATGTCTGGGATTTTCTTCCTAAACAACGGTACACCCTTTGAAATATCAACGATGCGCGTTCATTACAAATACATGAAATACGATACTTTTATAACAGTTTCTTAAATTGGTACGTATCAATTATCAAAATGGTTGACTTTTTCGACCATTTTTTTTATGATGTACTTGTTATTAAATATAAAATAATAAGGAGTACATTCATGACAGACTATTCAAGTACAGAATATTTAAACAAACTTGATGCGTACTGGCGCGCTGCTAACTATGTATCAGTTGGTCAATTATACTTAAAAGATAATCCTCTATTAACAAGAGAAATCGTGAAAGATGATGTAAAAATTCATCCAATCGGACACTGGGGAACAATCTCTGGTCAAAACTTAATCTACGCACATTTGAACCGTGTTATTAACAAATACGATTTGAACATGTTCTACGTAGAAGGTCCTGGTCACGGTGGTCAAGTTATGGTTTCAAACTCATATCTTGATGGTTCATACACTGAAATTTATCCTGAAATTACTCAAGATGAAACAGGAATGAAGAAACTCTTCAAACAATTCTCATTCCCAGGTGGAATCGCATCTCATGCTGCTCCTGAAACACCAGGATCAATCCATGAAGGTGGAGAATTAGGATATTCACTATCACACGGTGTTGGTGCTATCCTTGATAATCCAGACCAAATTGCTGCTGTTGTTGTTGGTGACGGTGAATCAGAAACAGGTCCATTAGCTGGATCATGGTTCTCAAATGTCTTCATTAACCCTGTAACTGATGGTGCTGTATTACCTATTCTTGACTTGAATGGATTCAAGATTTCTAACCCAACAATTCTTTCAAGAAAATCTGACAAAGAATTGACTCAATACTTTGAAGGTATGGGTTGGGATCCTATCTTCTTCGATGTTACAAAAGAAGATAACTACCACGCTAAGATGGCTGAAGTATTTGACCAAGCTATCGAAAAAATTCAAGCTATTCAAAAAGACGCACGTGCAAAAGGTGCTAACAATGTAGAAATGCCACATTGGCCAGTTATTATTGCACGTATTCCTAAGGGATATACAGGTCCTAAGACTTGGGATGGTGCTCCAATTGAAAACTCATTTAGAGCTCATCAAGTGCCAATTCCTGTCGACCAAAATGATATGGAACATATCGACGCTCTAGTTGAGTGGTTGAAATCATACCGTCCTGAAGAACTATTCGACAACAATGGAAAACTTCTTCCAGAACTTGAAGAAATGGCTCCTAAGGGTAACAAGCGTATGGCTATGAACCCTATCACTAACGGTGGTGTTGATGTTAAAGAATTAGACCTACCAGACGAAACTAAGTATGCACTTGAATTCAACCGTGCCGGTGATCTTATGGCTCAAGACATGATTGAATTAGGTAAATACCTACGTGATGTTATCAAAGCTAACCCTACTAACTTCAGAATGTTTGGTCCTGACGAAACAATGTCAAACCGTTTGAACCACATGTTCGAAGCTACAAACCGTCAATGGATGGAAGAAGTTAAAGAACCAAATGATCAATTCGTTGCTCCATCAGGACGTATCATTGATTCTCAACTATCAGAACATCAAGCTGAAGGTTGGTTAGAAGGATATACCCTAACTGGACGTCGTGGAATCTTCGCATCATACGAATCATTCCTACGTGTAGTTGACTCAATGCTTACACAACACTTCAAGTGGTTAAGAAAAGCTGACGAACAAGAATGGCGTCAAAAATACCCATCACTTAACGTTATTGCTACTTCAACTGCTTTCCAACAAGACCACAATGGTTACACTCACCAAGATCCAGGTATCATTACTCACTTAGCTGAAAAGAAACCTGAATTCATCCGTGAATACTTCCCTGCTGACACAAACTCACTATTAGCAGTTATGCCAGAAGTTCTAACAAGTTACGAAAAGATTAACTTGATTGTTACTTCAAAACATCCAAGAAACCAATTCTACTCAATGGATGAAGCTAAAGTGTTAGTTAAAGATGGTTTGAAGATTATCGATTGGGCTTCAAATGACAACGGTGATCCAGATATCGTCATTGCTGCTGCAGGTACAGAACCTAACCTTGAAGCACTTGCTGCAATCAAGATTTTGAGACAACAACTTCCTGAATTGAAGATTAGATTCATTAACGTTGTTGACCTATTGAAACTTCGTTCACCAAAAGTTGACCCTCGTGGATTAACTGATGAACAATTCAATGAATACTTCACAGTCGACAAGCCAGTATTATTCGCTTTCCACGGCTTCGAAGGATTCATCAAAGATATCTTCTTCGATCGTGCTAACCACAACTTACACGTTCATGGTTACCGTGAAAATGGTGATATCACAACTCCATTTGATATGCGTGTTGTTAACGAAATGGATCGTTTCCACATCGCTGAAGATGTTGCTGTTGCCGTTATGGGTGATGCAGCTTCTGACTTCGCTAACTCAATGGAACAAAAAGTTGATGAACATAACAAGTACATCAGAGCAAATGGTGACGACCTTCCAGAAGTAACTAACTGGCAATGGTAATAACCCAAAAAAGGAACGGATAACCTCCGCTCCTTTTTTATTTGCTTTATATTTTATTCCCTATAACCTTACAGTTAATACACATAAGGAGGAGTACGATGAAATTCACAAAAATTGTTTTATACACCATAAAAGAATTCAATAAGAATAAAGAAAAAGATGGCTGCTTGCCCCATGAAGGCGAAGTTATCAGCATTGCTCCAAACAATGGATTAACAAACAACTATGTAGCTGTAGGCTTTAAATAACAAAAAAAGTAGTTAGAATTTACTTCTAACTACTTTTTATTTGTTTTAAAAATGAATAACTTACTGAAAACATAATTGATAATCACAATAATGACGTTATCAATTAATTTTACTATTTGCTTATTGCCACCCATTAAAGTGATACCAACGAATAAAATAACCGCTTCTACCCCTAATGAGAATACTCTGGCTGCTCCAAATGAAGTTATCTCTTTAACAACGATTGATGGCTCCCAACTCTTTGATTGGAAAACATATAGTTTGTTTGTCACATAGGCGAAAACAACTGAGATAAACCATCCAATTACGTTAGCAACTTGATAGTTAATTGGAACTAATATCGTAAAAAAGGCGAAAACCAGGTAATTTACGAGCGTTGTAGCGATACCGAAAATGATATAATCTATCATTTCCTTATATTTAATGTACAGTTCTTTCATCAAATTGACCTTCTTCTTATTTAACATCCATTATCATACCAATAAATTAATTTAAAAACATTATTTCTCTGGCATTTTGATTGTTGTATAATAATGTTTGTTGTTTTAAAAAGGAGAAAATATATGGAAAATACACAAAGCTCGCGAAACTTTCGCTGGTATAATATAGCTTTGATTGCTTTTACTGCGGTGTGGGGTTTAAATAACGTAGTAAATAACTTTGCCAACCAAGGTATGGTGGTTGTCGTATCATGGATCTTGATAATGCTTCTTTACTTCATACCTTATACTTTAATGGTTGGACAACTTGGCTCAACCTTTCAAGATGCAGATGGAGGGGTTTCATCTTGGATGAAGAATCTTTCAAGTAGTCGCTTAGCATACTTTGCGGCTTGGACTTATTGGGTAGTCCACGTTCCTTATCTTGCACAAAAACCACAAACCATCTTAATTGGTTTCAGTTGGTTATTCCAAAATAACGGAAACTTCGTTAATCAAGTTCCTTCTTACATTGTTCAGGGACTTAGTTTGATTATTTTCTTAGTATTTTTATGGATGTCGTCACGTGGAGTTACAACATTAAATAGAATTGGTAGTATCGCCGGTATTGGTATGTTTACTATGTCCATTCTATTCATCATTTTAGGGGTATCAGCACCATTTATTGCTCACGCCCCTATCGCAACTCAAAACATGAATCATGTAGCTACATACATGCCTAAATTTAATTTTAACTACTTTACAACAATTTCAATGTTAGTTTTTGCTGTTGGTGGTGCCGAAAAAATCTCACCATATGTTAATAAAACTAAGAACCCTTCAAAAGAGTTCCCTCTAGGAATGATTTTGTTGGCAATTATGGTTGCTGTTTCAGCAATCTTGGGATCATTTGCAATGGGTATGATTTTTGATGCTCAACATGTTCCTACTGATTTGATGGCAAACGGTTCTTACACCGCTTTCCAAATTCTAGGACAATATTTCCATATGGGTAACTTGTTGATGTGGATCTACGCAATTGCAAATATCTTGGCAAGTGCAGCTGCTCTAGCCATTTCCATCGATGCTCCACTAAGAATCTTCTTGAATGATGCGGATGCTAAATTCATTCCTAAGGCATTATCTAAGAAGAACAAACGTGGTATCGCCGTTAATGGTTACATCTTAACTGGTATCTTAGTATCAATCATCATCATCGTTCCTGCAATTGGAATTGGTGGAATGAATGACCTTTATAACTGGTTGTTGAATCTAAACTCAATCGTTATGCCAATGCGTTACCTATGGGTATTCTTGGCTTACATGCTTTTGAGTAAACATATTAAAGAATATCAATCAGATTATATGTTTATCAAGAACTCAAAACTTGGATTCAGTGTTGGTCTCTGGTGCTTCATCTTTACTGCTTTCGCATGTATCTTAGGTGTTGTTCCTAAGGCAGACTTAGCAGCTAACCCAAGTTCATGGTGGTTCCAATTATCAATGAACATTATCACACCATTTGTATTAATTGCTTTAGGATTCATCCTTCCGATGATTGCCCAAAGAAAAAAAGCTACGGATTAATTATCCGTGGCTTTTTTATTACAATACTTTATTTAAATCAGGTGTGCTTTCAGTGTTCTCAGATGTAGAAGCAACCCCCTCACTTCCATCATTTAAAATAAATGAATCAGTTGCCTTACATCTAGGACAAGTCAACTCAATTTTGAACTTCTCAGAGCTATCACTATTGTCCCCTAGTTTTTCTTTCTTAGTAATCAATTGTGCGGGGTGATTACACTCATGACAAGCAAATTTTAACATTCGACGTTCTACAAATTCATCAGCTACTGACATAATATCTTCTCCTTTTATTCTATTTTTTTAATCTTAGCACAATCTTGATATGTAAGTTGATCTCCAGCTTATACTTAAAATTATTTCCCAGGAAATAATTTCTAACGTTTCACGTGAAACTAAAAGACCTACAAGCTAAATTGTAGGTCTTTTTATCATTTCTTCGTTAACTCCGCACTCTCGTGGATCATATTCTGAAGCTCAATAAGAGTTACGTCCGTATCATTTACCTTAATTGTACTCCAATGAGCTTTATTCATATGATATCCCGGATAAACCCCTTTACGCTCACGTATCATTTCATTATGTGGAATGGTCATTTTGAGATTAATCATCAATTCGTTATCACGTGTATAAACCATTGCAAAGATTTTCTTGTTTCTTTAATGGCGAATAACATGCCACTTAATCCTTTCAGCTCGCTTTCCACCATTGAAAGGATGATCTAAGAACGAATCCAATTCTTCTAATGTTAAATCAATCAATTCCTGTTCTTTCATCACTTATCCCCTTTCTATAGAAAATGCTGAATAGTTCCATTTTCCCAAATAATCATTATTCCAAGTCCTATATAAATCACTGCCATTATCCAATTTCCATACTTATCAAGAAATTTCGAAATAACTTTAATTCCGGCACACTTATCACTCAAATATACTAATAACAGAATACAGATTGCAAATACGGCAACAGTTAATATCGCTTGAGACAGTGTTTCTGAGGCAAAATATGGGACAAATAAACCTATATTATCTGCTCCACAAGAAGCAAAAGTTATAGTAGCAACTGTTATTATCAAGTTCTTATTTTGACGCGCTTTAATTGTTTCATTCACTTCTTCAGTTTCATCTTCATCAACTACTAAATATTTGATTCCAAAATAAATTGGAATTACTCCCAGAAACCCTAATATCCATTTTTCGGGGACAAAATGTAAAACATAGGCAAATACTAGGCTAATTGTAATTAAACCCATTGAGCCTATAAACTGACCTAAATAAATGGATTGTTTTTCTCTTGGTGAACGATATTTAGAGAACAAAAGCATTAAAATAACCCATAAATCAATTGCTGTAGAAGTATAGATAATAATAGCTGAAATAACTGTGCTTAACATTGATAATCTCCCGTTATTTATATACCTTACCACTTCTTTTTAAAAAAATATCTAATAAAAAAGCCCTCATTATCTGAGTGGCTTTTTGTTTCACATGAAACATTTACTTTGTCCAAACATCTTCTTTAAGAATCGTTTGATCACGGTTAGGACCTACTGAAATCGTAGCAACACTAGCTTTTGTGAGTGCTTCAATTCTTTGAAGATATTTTTGAGCATTTTCCGGTAATTCATCAAAACTTTTAACAGAAGTAATATCTTCACTCCATCCAGGGAGTTCTTCATAAACTGGTTTACATTTGACTAATTCTTCAACAGTTGCTGGGTAGTAATCAATTTGTTTACCGTCTAGTTCATACGCAGTACATATCTTAACTGTATCGAGTCCTGTGAGAACATCTAAGACATTTAGTGCTATATCTGTTACTCCGGAGACTCTGAACGCGTGTCTCAAGACCACTGTATCTAACCAACCGACACGTCTAGGTCTTTTAGTAACCGTACCATATTCATGACCAATATCACGAATGTGGTCACCAATCTCATCATCTAATTGAGTAGGAAATGGTCCGTCACCAACTCTTGAAGTGTAGGCTTTAACCACACCGACAACTCGATCTATTTTATTAGGTCCAACCCCGGCACCGATTGAAACTCCAGCGGCAGGATTTGAGGAAGTTACATATGGATAAGTTCCTTGATCAATATCCAACATAATTCCTTGAGCACCTTCGAATAAAACGTTGTCGTTATTGTCGATTGCCTCATTTAAGACTACTGAAGTATCTACAACCAATGGCTTTAATTCTTGAGCATATTGACTATACTCTTGATAAATCTCATCAAAATCAAGTGGTTCTTTGCCATATAATTCAATAAATTCTTTATTCTTAATTGCCAACACAGCACTTAATCTTTGCTTAAAGGATTCAGGATTCAATAAATCAGCAATTCGGATACCAATTCTTGAGGCTTTGTCCATATAAGCTGGACCAATTCCACGATTTGTTGTTCCAATCTTGTTATCGCCTTTGGCATCTTCTTGATATTGGTCTTCTAAGATGTGATAAGGGAAAATAACGTGCGCACGATTAGAAATTCTCAAATTAGATGTGTTTACACCTTGTTCTTTCAAGATTTTTAACTCTTCAACCAATGACTTTGGATTAATAACCACTCCATTACCAATTACCGTGGTTTTATCACTATATAAGATTCCAGATGGAATTAAACGTAACTTATATACTTTTCCCTGAACTTCTAGAGTATGACCAGCATTGTCACCACCTTGGTATCGTGAAATGATTTGAGCCTTTTCCCCCAAGTAATCGGTTATCTTCCCTTTACCTTCGTCTCCCCACTGACTACCAACAATGACAATTGTACTCATAATGTTCCTCCTAAGTATTATTTACGAATTAATTTTATCATTATTAGTTGATTTTCTCAATATTTCCGAACATTAATTTTTAAGAAAAATAAAAAAGCTATGAAATGCGAATTATTCCGCATACATAGCAATATTTGAAAATTTATTATATGACTTAACAAAGAGTAACTTCACAGTTCCACGAGGACCCGAACGGTTTTTGCTGACAATAACTTCAACTTCACCTACGTCTTGGTTTGTGTCTTCTTGTGGTTCATCATCGTCGTCAGATCCTTCAGAATCGTAATAGTCATCACGATATAAGAAGGCAACAATATCAGCATCTTGCTCAATTGATCCCGATTCACGAATATCAGATAAAACCGGACGTTTATCTTGTCTTTGCTCAACTCCACGAGACAATTGAGATAGTGCAATCACAGGAACGTGTAATTCTTTAGCAAGTTTCTTTAATTGACGTGAAATGGCCGAAACTTCTTGTTGACGGTTTTCTTGACCAGTACCTTCAATCAGTTGTAGATAATCGACAATAATAATATCCAACTTACCAGTTTCTTTAGCAAGACGGCGACATTTAGCCCGAATCTCTGACATTTTGATACCAGGAGTATCATCAATGTAGATAGAAGTCTTAGAAAGGCTTCCCATGGCTACAATCAAGTTTTTCCATTCGTTTTGATCTAACTGCCCAGTTCGGAGGTGATTAGCATCAATGCTTCCCTCAGAACAAATCATACGATTAACTAGTTGTTCGGCTGACATTTCTAGTGAAAAGACTGCCGCTGTAGCGTTGCTTTTAGTTGCAACGTTTTGAACGATATTCAAGGCAAAAGCTGTCTTACCAACGGCTGGACGTGCTGCCAAAATAACCAATTCATCACTATGAAGCCCAGTAGTAATTTTATCCAAATCCTTGAATCCTGTTGCTAGTCCAGTGATTTCAGAGCTATCTTCATAGAGAGCTTCTATTTCTTTCAAAGATTCTGACACAACATCAGAAATCTTTTTAAAGCCACCCTCATTGACTCCTTCTGAAACTCCCATGATCGAACGTTCAGCTTTATCAAGGATATCTTCGACTTCTTCGTTTTCATCAAAACTCTCAGTAACAATTTCTGAAGCAGCAGAAATTAACTTACGTAAAACACCTTTACTGCGGACGATTTTAGCATAATAAATAACATTAGAAGCAGTTGGTACGGCTTCAGCAAGTTCAGCAATATAGCTGGCTCCACCAACATCTTCTAATTCATTATTCTTATTTAATTCATTAACAACCGTAACCGCATCAATGGCTTCGTCGCGATCATTTAAATTCATCATAGCTTTAAATACAAGCTGATTTGCGTGCTGATAGAAGTCTTCTGGCACTAGATATTCAATTGCATCAACAAATGCCCCAGAACTCAAAAATACGGCTCCTAGAACAGATTGTTCAGCGACTTTATCATTTGGAGGAATGCGATTCCCAAAATCACTACTCATAATAACTATATTTCCTTTTCACAATTACTCAGCTACAACGTGGACTCTAATTGTGGCAATTACATCATTATGTAATTTCACCTTCACATTAGTATATCCCAAAACTCGAATTGGTTCTTTTAAATCAATTTTTCTTTTATCAACTTCGATTTTAAACTGTTTCTTTAAAGCCTCAGCAACTTGTTTACTAGGGATTGACCCAAATAACTTGCTGTCTTCACCAGCTTTAGATTTGATTTCAACTACGGTTTTACCATCTTCAATTTTGCTCTTAAGATCTTTAGCAGCTTTTAAATCTTCAGCTTCTAGTTTTTCTTCTTTTTTCTGTTTACCCTTTAACTCGCTAATAGCTTGGGCATTGGCTTCTTTTGCCTTACCATTTTTAATCAAAAAGTTTTGAGCATAACCGTCAGCAACTTCTTTGACCTGCCCTTTTTTACCTTTGCCTTTGACATCTTCTAAGAAAATAACTTTCATAATCTTACCTGCCTATTTTTCATTTTCTTCATTCAAAATTTCAACTAATTGTTGTTTTACTTCTGATACATCTTGTCCTTCAACTTGAGTAGCGGCGTTTGATAAGTGTCCACCACCACCCATTTTCTCCATAACAATTTGAACATTAATGGAGCCTAGAGAACGAGCGGAAATTCCAATACTTTTATCAGATCTTTTTGCTATAACATATGAAGCTTCTACGTCACTTAGTGTGAGCAAAGTATCTGCGGCTTGTGCCACGATTACCGGGTCATAAACCTTATCATCAGCTGCACAAAGTGCAATGTTATCATTAATCATTTCGACCGATTCAATTATCTTATTCTTTTCAATGAAGGAATCAATGCTTTCCTTTAATAATTCTTGAACCGTTAATTCGCTAGCACCAATCGAACGCAAATAACTAGCGGCGTCAAAAGTTCTAGTACCAGTACGTAATGAGAATGAACGTGTATCAACAGTAATACCAGCCAACATTGCTGTAGCTTCAATCTTAATAACTTTTGCTTTTTCTTTAGGTTGATACTCGATTATTTCAGTAATCAATTCACAAGTAGATGATGCATATGGCTCAATGTAAGCCAACATCATATTCTCAGGGAATTCTTCACCACGACGGTGATGATCAATCAAAACTACTCGTCCATCAGCTTTTTCAAAGAGCTCAGAATCAACAGAAATACTTGGTTTTGAGTGATCAACCATAATTAGTAAACTATTTTCATCAAATTCTTCATTAGCTTTCTCAGCCGTAATGAAACTGTCATTAATCTCTTCTTCTTTTCTTAGCTCATCACGAAGTCTTTGAACATCAGAATGTAAATTTTCATCATCAAAAATGATTTTACATTCACGGTCATTCATTTCTGCAATCTTTCTAATTCCCAGACAAGCCCCTAATGAGTCCATGTCGGTTCTCTTATGTCCCATAACGTAGACTTTTCCAGCATTCACCAGGACTTCTTGTAAGGCTTGAGAAATCATTCGAGCTCTAACTCTAGTCCGTTTCTCCATTGGGTTAGACTTACCACCAAAGAAGCGGGCACGTCCATTTTCAGACTTAATAACAACTTGATCTCCACCACGACCTAAAGCCAAATCTAAGTTACTCTGAGCTTGTTTAGCCAGTTTAATCAAACTTTCATCGCCGTAGCCAATTCCCACACTTAGAGTTAACGGAGAGTTTTGTTTAAGCGTTTCTTCACGAATTGTATCTAAGATACTAAATTCACTGTCTTCAATGCTTTGTAGGTCTTTCATATAGGCCATAATGATGTAACGATCAGAACTCAATCGTTTTAGATAAATGCCATATTTATTAGCCCAGTTAGTCAATTGATTGGTAACAAAGTTATTTAAGTTAGAACGGGTACGATCCGTCATGTTTTGAGTAACTTCATCGTAGTTATCCAAGAAGATTTGACCCATGGTCATTCTAGTACCATCATAGGTTTTTTCGATAGTGTTATATTTTGAAATATCATATAAATAGACGGTTTTGAGCTCTTCATTAACGAATGCTTCATAACCATTATCACCGATTGAAATCTCTACGACATCAGATTGATCTTCATTTTCGTCAATTAGTTTGACGATTTCTTCACTTAAGTCGGCCAAGGATACATCTATTAAGTCACGATCATCAAAATAACTCTGAAACTTAGGGTTAACCCACTGAATTTTTTTATCATCGTCATACAGAGCAATCCCTAACGGCATATTAATGATTGCCTCTTGCTCACCACGATTCATACGATAAGACATGTCAGAGGCAATATGTTTGATGCTTTTATCCATCACATAATATAGATAGATTAAAGCAGCTACCATAATTATATTAACAACGGATAGAATTATTCCTAAAACCGGATTAACAAATAACCCTACTACTGCTGAAAGAATAATTACCGCAAAAATAACGACAACCACAGTAGTTAGAGTAGATGATTTTCTTAAGAGATTTAGGTTATGTTTTTCTAAGAACTTATTCATAGAGATCCTCAGTTTATTTATTCTATATACTATGTAATTTTACCACAGTTACGCCTTCTTGACTGGATAGAAAAAGGACCACACCGAAGTGTGGTCCCTCTAATTATTAGTCTTCAGCAACGAATGGCAATAGTGCCATAATTCTTGCTCTTTTAATTGCTGTAGTTAAACTTCTTTGATTCTTTGCACTTGTACCAGTTACTCGACGAGGCAAAATTTTTCCACTTTCAGAGATGAATCTCTTAAGTAATTCTGTGTCTTTGTAATCGATATATTCAATATGGTTAGCGGCAATAAAATCAACTTTACGGCGTTTTCTTCCACCGCCACGTCTTTGTTGTTGAGCCATGTTTTTTTCCTCCTACTTAAAAATGAGAAATACTAGAATGGCAAGTCATCATCTGAGATATCAATTGATTGACTGTTATCTGCAAATGGATCTGCTTGGCTTTCAAAAGTATTTTCAGGTTTATTATTCGTATTGTTGTTGTTATTAGGAACGTTGTTTGCTGCAGGATTTGATGAAGGACGATTCTCAGTTGCTGATTTTGATTCTAACAATGAGAAGTTATCGACAACCACTTCAGTCACATAGACTTTTTGACCTTGTTGATTTTCATAAGATCTTGATTGTAGACGTCCATCGATTCCTACCAATGAACCTTTTTTAGTGAAATTAGCAAAGTTCTCAGCTGATTTTCTCCAGATAACACAGTTAATGAAGTCAGCCTCTCTCTCACCTTGCTGATTTGTGAATTGACGGTTAACCGCAATTGTAAAACTACCAACTGCAGCTCCGTTGGCAGTATATCTCAAATCAGGGTCACGTGTCAGACGACCAACTAGTACAACTCTATTTATCATAAATAACTGCCTCCTTTAAAATATGTTTCATGTGAAACATTTTAGTCTTCACGTTTGATAATCATTTGGCGAAGAACTGAATCATCAATTTTTGCTAAACGGTCAAATTCGCTTGTAGCTTTTGTATCGTCAGCATTGATGTTTGTAATGTGATACAAACCTTCATGATAACCAGCGATTTCATAAGCTAGGTGACGTTTTTCCCAGTCTTTTGAATCAATGATTTCAGCACCGTTGTCTTTAAGAATCTTATCAAACTTTTCAACAACTGCATTCTTACCTGCTTCATCAAGGTCTGGTTTGATGATATATGTAATTTCGTAATGTGCTGCCATTTTGGCACCTCCTCTTGGTCTAATGGTTCTTAATCAATATAAGAACAAGGAGCACGGGAACCTATTAGGTTCTAATACTCACAGTAAGAAATAATACCATAGATTAAGATTAATTTCTATAACAAATCACAAATAAATCGACACGTGATACTCATTTAAGTATACCCATTAAATTACGCAATTATTCCCCGGGAAATAATATAAATAAAAAAAACGACTTTCGTCGTTTTAATTATTCTTCACTATTGTTGTTTTCTTCTTCAGTAACTTCTGGAGTTTCTGCTTCTTCTTCAGGAGCAACCTTAGCCATTGTCGAGACAATTGCATCTTGATCAACACGAATCAATCTAACTCCAAGGGTTGCACGTCCTGTTTGTGAAACATCCTTAGCATGGAAACGAATCATAACACCTTTGTTGGTAATTAACATAATGTCTTCATCGCCTTCAACTACAGCAATTCCAGCTAGTGGTCCATTTTTCTCAGTTACATTAACAGTCTTGATACCTTTACCACCACGTCCTTTGACAGGATATTGATCAGCACCAGTTCTCTTACCATAACCATTCTCAGAAATTACTAGGACCTCTGATTCTGGAGTAAGAATTGACGAGCCAACAACATAATCGTTTTCTCTCAATCTAATTCCACGGACACCAGAAGCTGTTCTTCCCATGGTACGAACGTCACTTTCTTTGAAGGTTACGGCATAACCTAAGTGAGTTCCGATAAAGATAACTTGCTGTCCATCAGTTAGATAAACATCTTTCAATTCATCTTTATCTTTCAAGGTAATAGCTCTTAGTCCATTAGTTCTAATATTCTTGAATTCTTCAACGGAAGTTCTCTTTACTGTTCCTTGTTCAGTGACAAAGAATAAGTTCTTTTCGTTGTTGTCTGAATCCTTAGGAATATTGATAACTGTCTGAACTTTTTCATCAGAGTCAATTCCTAATAGGTTAATAATTGGAATTCCCTTAGCTGTACGACCATATTCAGGAATCTCATAACCTTTAGATTTATAAACCTTACCACTATTGGTAAAGAATAATAATTGATCATGAGTTGAGGTATAAATTAGATGCTCGATAAAGTCATCATCGTGAATTCCCATACCTTGAATTCCACGACCACCACGGTTTTGAACCTTGAACTCATCAGCAGATAGACGCTTGATGTATCCATTATGGGTCAAAACAACTAGGATATTTTCTTCTTCAATTAGATCTTCATCTTCAAGACTAAGAACTTCACCTACTAATAATTCAGTTCTTCTGTCATCGCCAAATTTATCTTGAATTTCAAGTAATTCTTCGTAGATAATTTTGTCGATTCGTTCTGGTTTTGCCAAAATATCTTTCAAATCAGCAATTTTCTTAACTAATTCATTGTATTCAGCTTCAACCTTATCACGTTCCAAACCTGTTAAACGAACCAAACGCATATCTAAGATAGCTTGTGATTGTTTATCAGAAAGTTTGAAGTTCTCCATCAATGCAGCCTTAGCAACTTCTGATGTTTGTGAACCACGAATAATTTTAATAATTTCATCGATATGATCTAAAGCAATTCGCAATCCTTCAAGAATATGAGCTCTAGCTTCTGCTTTTTTAAGATCAAACTTAGTTCTACGTTCGATAACTTCTTCTTGATGAGTAAGGTATTTTACCAAAATCTCTTTAAGTGAAAGAAGTTTTGGTGCTCCTTCAACAATTGCTACCATGTTGAAACCAAATGAAGTTTGCATAGAAGTTTGCTTGAATAAGTTATTCAAAACAACCGTTGCAGAAATATCACGTCTGATTTCGATAACAATTCGCATACCATCACGGTCAGATTCATCATTTAAGTCGGTAATTCCTTCAAGTCGCTTATCACGAGCCAATTCGGCAATTCTCTCAACCAAACGAGCTTTATTAACCATATATGGTAACTCGGTAACAATAATCTTTTCACGGCCACTCTTAGATGTTTCAATCTCAGTTTTGGCACGTAAAATAATGCTTCCTTTACCTGTTTCGTAGGCTTTTCTAATTCCAGATTTACCCATTACCAAACCACCAGTTGGGAAGTCAGGTCCTGGTAAAGCTGTCATTAAATCAGCTACAGTTGCTTCTTTGTTATCCATCAAAATATGAATAGCATCAATAACTTCTTTTAAGTTATGTGGTGGAATATTAGTGGTCATACCAACAGCAATTCCGGTTGCTCCATTAACTAGTAAGTTAGGGAATCTAGCAGGTAAAACTCTTGGTTCACGTTCTGTTCCATCATAGTTTTCTTGAAAATCAATCGTATCTTTATTGATATCACGAAGCATTTCCAAAGTAATTTTACTCATTCTTGCTTCAGTGTAACGCATAGCAGCAGCGGGATCGCCGTCAATTGAACCAAAGTTACCATGACCATCAACTAGAAGATAACGGTAACTAAAGTCTTGAGCCATTCTAACCATTGATTCATAAATTGCACTATCACCGTGAGGATGGTATTTACCCATAACATCACCAACGATACGTGCTGATTTTTTATATGGTTTATCAGGTGTGACACCTAATTCATTCATTCCGTAAAGAATACGACGATGAACTGGTTTCAATCCATCACGAACATCAGGTAATGCACGAGCTACAATAACACTCATGGCATAATCCAAGAATGATGTTCTCATGGTTTTTGTCAATTCAATCGTATTAATTCTATGATCTAATTCATCACTCATTAAATTTTACCCTCCTAAATATCCAAGTTGTCTACAAAGACAGCATTTTCTTCAATAAATTCTTTTCGAGGTTCTACTTTGTCACCCATCAACATTGAAAAGACTTTATCTGCAGCTACGGCATCATCAATTTCAACACGATCTAAACGTCTGTTTTCTGGATCCATGGTTGTTTCCCATAATTGTTCAGCATCCATTTCACCAAGACCTTTGTATCGTTGAATAACTGGTTTTGGACTTGGTTGCAAGGTTGCTAGAACTTCATCCAATTCTTCATCAGTATCAATATATTTCATCATTTTTCCTTGACGAACTTGATACAAAGGTGGTTTAGCAACGTACACGTATCCTGCTTCAACAACTGGACGCATATAACGGTAAAGTAAGGTTAAGAGCAAGGTTCTGATATGAGCTCCATCGACATCGGCATCGGTCATCAAAATCAACTTGTGATAACGCGTCTTAGAAACATCAAATTCTTCACCAAACCCAGTTCCCATCGCAGTAAATAGTGAACGAATTTCTTCATTAGCAAGAATCTTATCCATACTTGCTTTTTCAACGTTCAAGATTTTTCCACGAATAGGTAAGATGGCTTGAGTTAGACGAGAACGTCCTGACTTAGCTGACCCACCAGCGGAATCACCCTCAACGATGAATAATTCTGAAATTTCTGGATCCTTACTTGAATTATCAGCCAACTTACCAGGTAAGTTACTGATTTCAAGTCCTGATTTTTTACGAGTAACTTCACGAGCTCTTTTAGCAGCTAAACGAGCTTTTGATGCAAGGTTACCTTTTTCAACAATCTGTTTAGCGACTGTTGGATTTTCCATAAGAAAACGCATGAAGTGTTCACTGAATGTCTTATCAGTAACTGAACGAGCATCTGAGTTTCCTAATTTTGTCTTGGTTTGTCCCTCAAATTGAGGATCTGGATGTTTGATTGAAACAACTGCTGTCATTCCTTCACGAACATCATCACCAGATAGTTTATCTTCACCTTTTAGCAGTGAATTCTTCTTCGCATAATCATTAATTACACGAGTCAAAGCTGTTTTGAATCCAGCTTCGTGAGTTCCACCTTCATAAGTGTGAATGTTGTTAGCGAAAGTCATTAAGTTGGAATGATAGTCATTGGTATATTGAAGTGCAACTTCAACATTAATTCCTTCTTGATTTCCTTCAACATAGATAGGTTCTGGGAACAGAACATCTTTTTCTTCATCCATGTATTCAACGTAACTCTTGATTCCACCTTCATAATGGAATTCGTGCGTCGTTGGATTGTCTTGTCTTTGATCAGTGAAAGTAATCTTTAGACCTTTATTTAAGAATGCTAATTCACGGATTCTGGTAATTAAAACTTTGTCATCATAGACGGTAGTTTCAGTAAAGATATCTTCATCGGGAACAAAATGGACTTTCGTTCCTCGTGCATGTTCTGGTGCATCACCAATAACCTTCATTGGGGTTTTGACTTTTCCAAGTTCAAAATCAATGTAGTATCTCTTACCACCGTGAGTAACTTCAGCATCAAGTGTCTTAGATAGAGCATTAACAACAGAAGCACCAACACCGTGAAGTCCACCAGAAACTTTGTATCCGCCACCGCCGAATTTACCACCGGCATGTAAGATAGTGAAAACAGTTTCCAAGGCAGGTTTTCCTGTTTTTGCTTGAATACCAACAGGAATACCACGACCATCATCGGTAACGGTAATACTATTATCTTTTTCTACAACAACATCGATTCTAGTTGCAAATCCAGCTAAAGCTTCATCAATACCATTATCGATAATTTCCCATACTAAATGGTGTAACCCTTGTGATGAAGTCGAACCAATATACATACCAGGACGTTTTCTAACAGCTTCAAGTCCTTCTAGAACTTGAATTTGACTGGCATCATATTCATTGGCTTTTTCTTCTTTTTCTTCAATTTCTTCTTCAGAAATATTTGTTTTGTCTTCTGCCATAACCATTTTCCTTTTCTAGTTTTTAATTATTTGACCGTCGTTCACCGTATAAATCTGGGGATTTTTAACAATTTCTCGATTAATTCCATCCAAATTTGTAGTGGTAATAAAGGTTTGAATGTTTGTCTCAATTGCTCTTAATAGCTGTGTTTGTCGCAACTCATCAAGTTCAGATAAAACATCATCCAATAACAAAATGGGATAATCGCCGATTACTTCTTTGATTAATTCCACTTCGGCAAGTTTCATACTCAAAATCACTGTTCGTTGTTGCCCTTGAGAACCAAAATCAGACACATCACGTTCATTGATTAGAAACGCAATATCATCTCTTTGTGGTCCTAATAAGGTCATCCCAGCACGAACTTCTTTATCATAGTTTTTTTGATAATTTTCTCTCAAACTCTGATAAATATCTTTAGCTTCAGTTAACTGACTATCAAAACTATTGGTTTTATACGAAATTTCTAGTGATTCTTGATTATCCGTCAATTCCAAATGAATTTTTCGCATATTCTTTTCTAGATTCGCTAAAAATTTTTGCCGTTCAACAATAATTTTGACCCCAAATTCAGCTAATTGATCTGTAAGTACATCAAGATACAAGCGGTCATCAGTCTGCTTTTTTTGAAGTTTTTTGAGGTAATTATTTCTTTGGCGAATAATCTTTTTAAATTGACTGAAATTAGCTAGATAAGAATGACTAATCTGGCCAATTTCCATATCAAGAAATCTTCTTCTTTGAGTAGGATTCCCCTTAATCAAGTTAAGATCTTCAGGAGCAAATAAGACAACATTCAAGTTACCAACGTAATTAGATAACTTCTTTTGTTCGAGCTTATTAACTTTTGCTTTCTTCCCAACTTTGCTAACAATTAATTCCAAATCGACTTTACCAATGTTTTTTTCCACAATCGCATTGATTCTAGCAAAATCTTGATTCCATCTAATCAAATCTTTATCGTCAGAAGTTCGATGACTCCTAGCTAACGCTAAAACAAAAAAAGATTCTAATAAATTCGTCTTTCCTTGTGCGTTTTTCCCGATAAAAACATTGATATTCGGAGAAAAATCGGTGCTCAAAGATTCATAATTTCGAAAATCTTTTAAGGTGATATTTTTAATATACATAATTTGTATTACTGAACTATCTTAATAATATCTTGATCATCAATTTTTAGTTCATCACCCACATAGATTTTTTTGCCACGACGATTTTCTACCTCACCGTTCAAAAAAACTAGATCTTCTTGTAAAAAGAATTTTGCTTGTCCGCCAGTTGAAATTACGCCAACTTCTTTGAGTAACTGACCAAGAGTAATGAACTCTTTATTGAGTACGAATTCTTGCATTCTTTACCTCTTTTTTTGGTCGAAATAATAAAACAACGTTCTCTTATATTATAGCCTTTTTAACCAATAAAAACAATCTTATAACCAATTTATAAGCCATATAAGCCAATTTAAGCTGAGTTGGTGTAATTACATTCAAAAAAGAAAAAAATCGCTCATACGAACGATTTTTTCAAAATTTAAAATTAATATGTTCTAACTGGAGTAATTAATTGAATAAATTTATCACTTTCAGCCGATGGTTCGATAGTAAATGGATGTAATGGCGAAGTGAATTTAATTTCAATATCAGCAGCTCCTAAAACTTTCAAAGCATCTTTTAAGTAATCAGGATTGAATGAAATTTCTAAATCTTCACCATTAATATTCTTGAAATTAACTGATTCTTCAACTGTACCAACTTCAGGAGAGTTCCCATAAATAACAACTTGATTTTCGTTTGAGTTAATTTGAAGTTTAACTACGTTGTTACGACTTTCATGTGAAAGCAGTGAAGCACGTTCAATCGATGCTAATAATTCAGTTGCTTCAAAAGTAACGGTCGTGTTTGATGATTCAGGAATTAAACGATCTGTTTCTGGATAGTTTCCTTCCAAAAGTCTTGAATAAAATAAGGTATCACCGAAACTAAAGAGAACTTGATTTTCAGAAATTGACATTTTTACTTCTGAGACGTCATCAGCGATTGTTCGAGTCAATTCCAATAAACTTTTTCCAGGAATGATGAAATCATATTCTTCAGAACTAGCGATTGGAACGATTCGTTGTGATAAACGATGACTATCGGTTGCCACAGCCTTAAGTTGACTGTCTTTAATTACCAAGTTAACCCCAGTTAAGATGGGACGACTTTCTTGATTAGAAACAGCAATAACGGTTTGATCAACTACTTCTTTTAGTAAATCTTTGTCCAATACAATTGGGTTTTGAGTAGCGACTTCTGGAAGATGTGGATAATTAACAGCATCAATTCCGTTAATAGTAAATTCTGATTTACCAGCAGAAATAATAGTTTGTAAATTATCTAAAAGATTAATGTTTAATGTATCACCAGGAAGTTTTTTAATAATTTCATTGAAGAAACGAGCTGGTAAAACAATTGCTCCGGTTGATTCAATCGTTAAATTGTTATCAGCGTTGTCTTTAGCTATGAAAGTAGTAATAGAAATATCAGCATCACTACCTGAGATTGTTAGACCATCATCTTTTAAGTTTAAGTAAATTCCTGAAAGTATTGGAATAGTAGTTTTTGAACTAATAGCTCTTAAAACCGTGTTGACATTATTTACGAAAATATTTTTATCAATTGAAAATTTCATGAGAGACTCCTTTATATATATATTATTAAATATATGTAGTAATAGTAGTAGGACCTGTTAATTCTGTTGAAAAGTAACTTGAGGATTGGTGTGACTAGTAAAATTCTTGTTTAAAAGCAGTGTGGATAACTGGTGGAAAAAAGCATTCTTATCCACAATCAATTTTTGAGTTCACCCTTTAATTCATTAACTGCTTTTTGTAAATCCGTGTCGAATTTTATTTCTTCAGAGATTTTTTCACAAGAATGCATAACTGTTGTATGATCCTTACCGCCGAATTCTTGACCAATCTGTGGTAAGGAACGATCGGTTAGTTCACGAGCCAGATACATGGCAATTTGGCGAGGAATTACAATTGAATGTACCCTTTTCTTACCTAAGATATCTTCAACAGAAACTTTGAAGTACTTGGCAACTCTTTCTTGAATCTTAGAAATGGTTAAGCCCTTTTTCTTTTTCGAGAGCTTCAAGCCCTTCATGGCTTCCACAGCTAATTGAGTTGTAATATCGGATTTTTGCATGGTTGCGTAAGCTTGAACTCGAACCAATGCTCCTTCAAGTTCACGAACGTTGCTATCAATCTGTCCAGCAATATAAGAAAGAGTTTCATCAGGTATTTCTAAGTTCTCATATTCTGCTTTGGTTCTTAAAATGGCAATTCGTGTTTCTAGATCAGGTGCGGTGATGTCGACTGACAAGCCCCACTTGAATCGAGAAACTAAACGTTCCTCAAGTTTGGGGATTTCATTTGGTAAACGATCGGAAGTAAGAACAATTTGCTTCTTATTATTGTAGAGTTCGTTAAATGTGTGGAAGAATTCTTCTTGTGTTCCCTCTTTGTCAGCAAAGAACTGAATGTCATCGACCATTAAGAGGTCTACATTACGATAAGAATTTCGGAACTCATCTTGGGTTTTATTTTGAATCGAATTGATAAAGTCATTGGCGAAGGTTTCGCTAGTGACATATTTGACGTTAGCGTCAGGATTTTTTTGAAGTAATTGATGTCCAATAGCTTGCATCAAGTGAGTTTTACCTAAACCTACGCCACCATAGATGAACAAAGGATTGTACAAAACTCCTGGTTCTTCAGAAACAACCAGTGCAGCTGCATGAGCCATTTGATTTCCCGAACCAGTAACGAAAGTTTCAAACGTGTATTTACTATTTAAATGTGCGCTTGGAGTTTTCGGAGCTATTTGTTCAGTTTCATCTTCGGGAAGCTTAACCGTTGGCTGCTCAGACTTTAATCTGATAACTGGCGTAATGTCACGAGAATATAACTCGAAGGCAGCTTCCACAATTTTATTGGTAAAATTACGTTCCCAATAGTCCTTATGTAAAGCTAGAGGAACTTCAATGATGATATTAGTATCGTCCATTGAAATAGGAATCGCCGGTTTAATCCAAGTATTAAAACTGACAGGTTGCAGTTCTTTTTTTTGTTTTTCTTCGAAATATGACCAGAAACCGTTCATATCTATAGGTGAATTATCTGACACGTTCTTCCTCCAAAATAATTAAGAAACTATTAAGATGATACTAACCAGTTTAGCATTTTTAGAAAAAGTTTTCCACAGAAGAATCATTGAGAGTGAATAAAAAATTTTTCACAAAATTCACAAGAAACAATCAACAATATACACAGGTAGGCGAATAAAAAATTGCCAAAACCTGTGGATAAGTGGAAAATAAGAAAGCGAGAAAGAGATGTTAACAGGATATTTGTGGAAATTAAGCTGAAAAAATAAATGATTTTGAGAGTTACTAACAGAAATTAAATAATTGTGGATAAACAAATTAACAACTTGCGATTTTGTTGAAAACTCTGTTAATAACTTGGGGAAAGAAAATTTTTTCTGTTTCAATTCACAAAAGTTTTACACATGTTAATTACGCAAAAAGTGTATAACTCCTAATCTAACAATGATTTTTTTTTTAATTTCTTATTTAACTTTGGTTTAATTCGTGGTAATATATTCGAGTAATTGTCTTAGAGATTAATTTAGATACAATTAATTATTAAAAGATAAATTTTCAGATGGAGGCAAATCAATGACAAAAAGAACATTCCAACCCAAGAAACGCCATCGTGAAAGAGTTCATGGTTTCATGAAGAGAATGAGTACAAGTAACGGTAGAAAAGTTCTAGCTCGTCGCCGTAAAAAAGGTAGAAAAGTTCTATCAGCATAGACTACTGATATTCAGTGGTCTTTTTTTATAAATTCATTTTAAGTATGGTGATTATTTAATGAGAAAAAGTTACCGAATTAAAAAAGAAGATGAATTTCAGAAAGTTTTTTTCGGTGGGAATTCAGTCGCTAATAAAAACTTTGTGCTGTATCAAATTCCCAAGAGTGGACAAAAACATTTTCGTGTAGGGATTTCTGTTGGTAAAAAAGTTGCTTTAAGAGCTAACAAAAGAAATCAAATAAAGAGATATATTCGACAATCCTTGTTTGAATTAAGAGATCAAATACCTAACGAAGTTGATTTTTTGATTATTGCTAGAAAGACATCTTTAGATTTAAGTATGAGTGAAACAAAAAATAATATCACTCATCTACTAAAATTAGGTAAAATAATAGACGAAACTCGATAAAGGTATGGTTTAACCAGTGAAAAAACTTAAAAAAAATAAATTATTAATTTTTATGCTTTTGCTAGTCTTTGTAGTCATCCTGAGTGGATGTTCCGCAAACTATTACAATGAACCAATTACAGCTAACAGTACTGGATTCTGGGATCACTATATTCTATATAACTTCTCACAATTCATTCTTTGGTTGTCTCAACTTGCTAACGGTAGTTATGGATGGGGTATCATCATCTTTACCATCATCATCAGAATTTTCTTACTACCATTAAACTACTATCAAACTAAGACAATGAGAAAACAAACGGCATTGCAACCTCAAATTCAAGAGTTGCAAAAGAAATATCCTGGCAAGGATATGGAAAGTCGCCAATTATTGTCACAAGAACAACAAAAGCTTTATAAAGATGCTGGTGTGAATCCATTTGCCAGTTTATTGCCAATGTTGATTCAATTGCCAGTTATGTTTGCTTTGTACCAAGCAATCTTTAAGACTACTCAGTTAAGAACTGGGACTTTCTTATGGATGGAGCTTGGTAAACCGGATCCATATTTCGTAATGGCAATCTTGGCTGCCCTCTTCACTTTCTTAAGTACTTATATTAATAACTTAACGCAACCTGTTCAAAACAGTATGAACAAGATTATGATGTTTGTAATGCCAGTCATCATCTTCATTCCTGCGCTAAGTTTTGCTAGTGCGATTACCTTATACTGGGTTGTAACTAATGCGTTCCAAGTAGTTCAAACCCTCTTCTTCCAAAATCCATTCAAGTATCGTCGTGAACAAAGAGAAAAAGAAGAAGCTAAGAAAGCTAAAGAAAAAGCTATTCGTAAAGCTAAGAAGAAAGCTTATAAGAAACGAAAATAATTGACGTTTGTCAAAAAAACGCTTATTATTTAAAACAATTAAATAGTTAAAGTAGTCAAAGTGCTTTAAACCAACTAGAAGAAATTAGGTCTAGTTGGTTTTATCGCGCTTTTTTTATTGCAAAAAAAGGATGAGAAAATGAGTACAACTACCGATTACGATACAATTGCCGCTATTTCAACGCCACCTGGAGAAGGAGCAATCTCGATTGTCAGATTGTCAGGTGATGACAGTATCAAAATAGCTAGTGAAATATTTAAGGGTAAAGATTTAGCCAAAGTTGATTCGCATACAATCAATTATGGACATATTGTTGAAGATGGACATAACGTTGATGAAGTAATGATTAGTGTCATGAGAGCACCAAAAACCTTCACGACTGAAGATGTAGTTGAAATCAATACTCACGGAGGAATTGTTGCAACTAATGAAGTGTTACAGTTGCTAATCGCCAATGGTGCTAGAATGGCCGAACCGGGAGAATTTACCAAGCGAGCTTATCTAAATGGTCGTATTGATTTGACTCAGGCTGAATCGGTAATGGATATTATCCGAGCAAAAACCGACAAAGCCATGCAGGTAGCCGTTAATCAACTCGACGGTAGTCTGTTAAAACTAATCAGAAACTTACGTCAAGATATCTTAGATGTCCTCGCTAATGTTGAAGTTAATATCGATTATCCCGAATATGATACTGATGAATTAACAACTAAAATGTTGCTTGAAAAAGCGCAACTAGTTAAAGGTCATATTCATGAACTATTAAAGACTGCACAAAATGGTGAAATTCTACGAGAGGGTCTGGCAACAGCTATTGTTGGTAAACCTAACGTTGGAAAATCAAGTATTTTAAATACACTATTAGATGAAGATCGGGCCATCGTCACTGATATCGCCGGAACTACGCGTGATGTGATTGAACAATTTGTTAACTTGGACGGAATTCCTTTGCGACTAATTGACACCGCTGGAATTAGAGAAACCGAAGATAAGGTTGAAAAAATCGGTGTTGATAGAAGTAAGAAAGCTATTAATGACGCCGATTTAGTTATCTTAGTCCTTGATTCAAGTCGTCAATTGATTAATGAAGATACAGATCTTTTAGAGCTGACTAAGGATAAAAAACGTATCATTATTTTGAATAAAAACGACTTAGATGCCAAAGTAAAAAGTGACGACTTGTCCAGTTATATCACCGGTTCTGATAAATTGATTTCAACATCGGCAGTAACAAATGATGGGATTGATGAAATCAAACAAGCCGTTAAAGAACTTTTCATGTTAGGAATTGAAGATTCACGAAATGATGTCCTCGTCACTAATGCACGTCAGGCTGGTTTGTTAAAACAGGCCGACAAAAGTTTAGACGATGTTATTCAAGGAATTAGTGACGGAATGCCAATTGATTTAGTTCAAATTGATATGACTAACTGTTGGGAGAAACTCGGTGAGATCACCGGTGAGAGCTATCCTGATGAATTAATAACACAACTATTTAGCCAATTTTGTTTAGGGAAGTAAAATGATGAAAGAATACGAATCAAGTGATTATGATGTTGTTGTAGTTGGGGCCGGTCATGCTGGATCAGAAGCCGCCCTAGCCGCAGCTCGTATGGGTGAAAAGACCCTCTTAATAACAATTAATCTGGATATGGTGGCATTTATGCCTTGCAATCCTTCCGTCGGCGGACCGGCAAAAGGAATTGTCGTTAGAGAAATCGACGCCTTAGGTGGAGAAATGGGAAAAGCAATTGATGCTACCTATATTCAAATGCGGATGTTAAATACTAGTAAAGGACCTGCTGTCCGTGCTTTGAGGGCTCAAGCAGATAAGGAACTTTATCATAGTGTGATGAAGAATACCTTGGAAAATCAACCTAACTTAACTCTTCGTCAAGGAATGGTTGAAGAGTTAATTATTGAAGATGGAGTCTGTAAAGGTGTAGTTACTAACACAGGAGCTCGTTATCGGGCAAAAAGCGTCGTTTTAACGGCGGGAACTTCATCTCGTGGGAAAATCATCATCGGAGAGTTAATGTACTCCTCAGGGCCTAATAATTCCCTTCCTTCAATCAAGTTGTCAGATGATCTAGAAAAACATGGATTTAAGTTAACTAGATTCAAAACTGGTACCCCACCAAGAGTTAACAAACATACAATTGATTTTGAAGAAACAATTGAGCAACCAGGTGATGAGGAACCAAATCATTTCTCATTCGAAACAGCCGATGAAAATTACTTAAAACTAAAAGAACAATTGTCTTGTTGGATGACTTATACTAACGAAAAAACACATGAGATCATCAAAGAAAACCTTGACCGTGCACCAATGTTCTCTGGTGTGATTGAAGGTGTGGGACCTAGATATTGCCCTTCTATCGAAGATAAAGTGGTTCGCTTTGCTGATAAACCAAGACATCAAATCTTCTTGGAACCTGAAGGAAGAAATACTCAAGAGTATTATGTGGGGGACTTTTCAACTTCGATGCCTGAAGAAATTCAACTCGATATGATTCATTCAGTTAAGGGTCTAGAACACGCGGAAATGATGCGTCCAGGCTATGCAATCGAATATGATGTTATTGAGCCTTGGCAGTTGAAAGCGAGCTTAGAGACGAAGATAATCCCTAATCTCTTCACCGCTGGTCAAATGAATGGTACTTCTGGTTATGAGGAAGCTGCTGGACAAGGACTAATGGCAGGAATTAATGCTGCTTTGAAGAATCAGGACAAAGAACCAATGATTCTCGGACGTGACGAAGCTTATATTGGTGTATTGATTGATGACCTTGTCACTAAGGGAACCAATGAGCCATATCGCTTGTTAACTAGCCGTGCTGAGTATCGGCTAATCTTGCGTCATGATAATGCTGATCTTCGTTTGACGGATAAAGGACATGTGATTGGTTTAATATCAGAGAAACGCTATAACGCTTTTTGTGAAAAACGTTCTGATATCGAAGCAGAGCTTGAAAGAGTGAAAAATACAATCATTAAACCTACTGAAGAAGTTCAAGATTTCATGATTGCTAATAACTTTAAGAAGCTACAAGATGGGATTTTAGCCGCTGACCTTATGAAACGTCCCCAGATTCATTATGGAGATGTCGAGCAATTTATCGGCAGCAAGAATCTTGATCGACGTGTAAAAGAACAAGTTGAGGTTTCTATCAAGTATGAAGGCTACATTCAAAAAGAAAAAGCCAATGTAGCCCACTTAAGAAAAATGGAAGCTAAAAAAATTCCGGAAAACTTGGACTATACGAAAGTTAATAGTTTGGCCACTGAAGCCATTCAAAAACTTGAAAAAATTAATCCACGTACGATTGCACAGGCAAGTCGAATCAGCGGTGTTAATCCGGCTGATATTGGAATATTGAGTGTTTATATTCAACGTGGCAAGATAGCAAAAAAGAAAGCCTAAATTAGGCTTTCTTTTTTTGTGTATTATTTTAATTTTGCAGCAGCGGCTTCATCAACGATGATTGTTACATCAGGATGATTTTGTAGTGCTGAAGCTGGAACATCTTCGGTTACAGGACCTTCAACGGTGTTATAGATGGCTTCGGCTTTGTTTTCACCATAAGCAACTAACAAGATCTTCTTAGCTTTAAGAATTGAGCCAATTCCCATTGAGTAAGCAAACTTAGGAACATCTTCTTCTTTATCAAAGAAACGAGTATTAGCATCAATTGTTGATTGAGTTAAAGCAACTTTTGTTGTTTTAGCATCAAATGATGAACCAGGTTCGTTGAAACCAATATGAGCATTGCGACCGATTCCTAATAGTTGCAAATCGATTGGATTTTCTTCAATGATTTTGTCGTAATCAGCAGTAGCTTGATCAGCGTCAAGGTTTGAACCATCAGGAACATATGATTTCTTGAATGGTTTTGCATAGAACAAGTTGTGTTGCATGAAGTAATGGTAGCTTTGTTCATTGTCAGCATCTAAACCAACGTACTCATCTAAGTTAACAGAAACTTTATCAGAGAAATCTAAGTCACTTTTAGCAAGATTTTGATATAGAGTAATTGGTGAACTTCCTGTTGCTAAGCCGAATACTTGAGCATTATCAGCAAGAGCTTCTTTGAAAATTTCAAAGGCTTTTTGGCCACCTTCATTTTGATCTTTCACACGAATAATTTTCATAAGTGCCTCCACGGGTTTTGTATTTGGTATAGTCCAATTTAACTTATTATGGAGTGATTGTCAAGTTTGAGAATAAAAAAGAACCGGCGATATATCGCCGGTTCGAAAGAATTATAATTTACCTTTTGCTAAAGCAATTTTTAGCTTACTTACTTCTAAGATTGATTTGTCTTTTGAGAAGTTCTTAACGTGTGAAGCTAAGTAACCTTTGGTCTTAATATGTTTACCACCGATAATCATATCAGCAATACCTTTATGTTGACCAAGTGAAGCGATTGTACCAAGTGAATGGTAAGTGAATTTTTCAGGTTCTCCACCTTTGATTGCAGCAACAATATTTTCTGCAGCTACATCACCTTGAGCAATTGCTAATTGAGCAGTTGTTGGATATGGACGTTCAGATTCAGGATCCATTGAAGCTGAGACATCACCGATGATATAAACTTCTGGGTTAGATTCAATATTAAGATAATCGGTAACCATAACACGATTTCTCTTAGCATCAAAACCAGATTCGGTAATTACATCACTACCACTAACACCAACGGTCCAAACAATAGTGCTTCCAGTTACCTTATGTTCTGTTCCTTGATCGTCGTCATATAAAACGCCGTCTTTTTCAATTTGTTTGATTTTAGCACCTGTTAAAAGGTTAATGCCGCTATCTTTAAGATAGTCAACAGCATAGTTAGCAAGATCTTCATCAAACATAGGAAGAATTCTAGTTGCCATTTCTAAACAAGTTACTTTAATTTCTGGGACATCATATTTAGCTTGAAGCTTCTTAGTTGTATCAATTAATTCACCAAGAATTTCAACACCTGTGAAACCTGCACCACAAACTAAGATACTTAAATCATTAGGATCATTTGATTCTTTATATTTAGCAACGTTTGCTTCAATTGTGCTGTAGATTTTCTTAGCTGTTGGAATATCTTCCAGAACTAATGAATATTCATCAGCACCTGGTAAACCAAAGTTTTCAGATCTGAAGCCTAAACCAACAACTAAGTAGTCATAAGTCATTTCTTCGTGGTCTGAGAAAGTAACTGTCTTGTTGTCCTTATCAACTTTAGTTACAGTAGCTTGAATAAAGTTGACTTTGTTAGTATCAATTGCTGATTTGATGTTGAAACTCATTGAATCAACTGATGAAGTACCAGCAGCAATTTCATGAAGAGACATTTTCTCAACATGAATTGGGTTCTTATCCACCAAATCAATTTGTGTGTCACTAGGGGCTAACTTAGCAAGTCTTTTTGCTGTTCTGATACCAGCGTAACCTGCTCCTAAAATTAAGATGTGAGCCATAATTAAAACAACCTCCAATAAATTTTTCTATACACGGTTTATTATACTCTTGATTGATAAAACAACAAATAGTAGAAACAGGAATTAATTTTCCTTGGATACTTTTCTTGTAATAGCGTGTTTAAGTATTAATGGTGCAATTAAGGTAGTTAATACAATTGTAAAGATGATAGCTGAATAATAGTGCTTACTGATGAGACCAGCTGCAAAGCCTGTCTGGGCAATGATAATCGCCATTTCTCCACGAGAAATCATTCCCGCACCAATGACGTATGACTCATCAATTGAGAGCCGAGACATTCTGGCACCAAGACCAGCACCGAAAAGTTTGGTCAAAATTGCAATAACTGTTAAGCAAAAAATGAAGAACCAATCACGGCCAATTGAGGCAAAGGAAATGTTCAAACCAATGCTGACAAAGAAGACGGGGATGAAAAATGAATAACCAATTACTTGAACGGAGTTATTAACCTTCTCATGGTCACTAAGTTCAGAGTAAGCAATTCCTGCAATAAAAGCTCCTAAGACCACATCAAGTTTCAAAAGATGAGAAACTATCGCCATAACCAAACATATCGATATAGCGATAATCGAATCAAAGTTATCAATCGGGATTTTTTTAGCAATATGGTCGATATAAGGCACCATTTTTCTGATGAAGAAGTAAGAAAAACCGAAGAAAATCAACCACATAACAATCATTAAGAAGAGTGACTGAAGATCAAAGTTGCCGGAGAAGGTTCCAGTGACAACGCTTAGTAAGAAAATAGCGATGACATCATCGACAACCGCGGCACCTAAGATGGTTGCTGCTGAAATGTTGTTTAAATAATCGAGGGTTTTTAGAACCTCAACGGAAATAGAAACCGAAGTAGCTGCAAAGATAATTGAAATAAAGAGATTTTCTTTGAGCGGAAAACCGAAGAAGTAATCGAAGACAAAGATTACCCCTACAGGAACTACAATTCCCATAATAGCGACGATTACGCTGGGACGAAGGTATTTTTTCAACAACTTAAAGTCGGTTTCAATACCGGCAATGAACATTAGAAGTATTAGGCCAATTTCGGCAAACATATCGATAATTTCGCTAGATTTAACGAAATTTAGAAGGCCAGGTCCTAAAATGACTCCTAGTAAAATAACTCCCAAAACGCTGGGAATATTGATTCGATTGAAGACGACACTGATAAGAGCAGAGCCGATTAAAATTACAACTAAAATTATTAAATTATCCATGTTACCTCATTTCATATTTGTTTGGAGCTTAAATTAAAGCGTTGGGTAAATCTTGACTATCGGTATTATAACTGGTTTTGTTGACCACACTGACATTGATATCGCGATCAGTAATATCTTCAATTGATTGTAAATCATCTTGAGTTGTTACCAAAATATTTTCAATCACTGGCTTACTATGCAAGAGTGCACGAATGCGACCAATATTACTATGAACATTACCTAGATAAGTAAGTGACTCGAATGAAATTTCTTCATCATTAGTCATGTTCTTAAATGTTTCATCAGTAGGATCACCAATCAAAACTAAATTAGAATTACTCTTGGAGATGTTTTCAAACCACCATTTAACTAATTGTAATTCGCTACTGAAGACGTTTGTTTGTAGTCCTTTTTCATCAAATAACTGAATCGAAGTTAATTGCTCATTTTCAAATTGTTTGGTAAGAGCTGAACTACCGTCACTTCTGTAATAAATTTCTTGATCAATAGCTTGAGACTCGTTATAAAATACTGTCTTAGAAAGAATACCATCTTGGTTATAAATATTGGTCTTATTATGCTTATCTTCAGCAAAATAATCGATGGAATGAATTTTTGAATCTTCGAAGTGAACCGTCATTAAGTGATTGTCATTTTTGTCAAAAATCTTAGTAGTATCGGCAGATTTTTCAGTTTTCCAATCTGGATTATCCTGAATAGAAACACGTTTATCACTTGGATGATCGCTTACTTGTAGGTCTTTGTATAGGTCATAAACTTTTCCATCAATATTCAAATTATCAAAAGTTTGATTGGTTAAGACTAGAGTTTCTTTTCCAGTAGCTTCATCAACAAAGTTTTTGATATCGGCAGTTAATTGACCATCTTGATCGTTTGATGATTGCAAAACAGCATAAGTTTTTGATTCGTCAAACTTCACATCGCGAACTAAGTAATCAGATTGGAAAGTTTCTTGAATTTTAACATCCATCGCCTTAAGTTCTTTAGTTACTTGGGTTAAGTGAGAATTATTATTTTCTAGTTCCTTAGCAACATTGGTTAGCTGCCCTTCAAGTTGACTAATGTTTTGGGTACGGATTTGGGTGTTGTTTTTAATCTGACTATCAATTTGACTAATTTTGGTTCTAAAGTCGGAAGCAGTCGCACCGGCTTGGTCGATTCTTGATAGTAATTGTTGATTCTCGGCACTCAATGAATCATGATGAGACATCAATTCATTTCTTTGAGCAATTAAATTTTCTCTTTCTTCATATAAGTGAGCAACGGCTTTTTTCTGATTCTCCATTAACTCATACATTTTCTTCAAATCAGTTTCATTTTTGATTTCTTCAGAAAGATTATTTTCGGCTTGTTGATTGTTTTCAATTGCTGTGTTGACCTTAGTCAAAGCCGAATCGTTAGCATTTAATTCACTTTCAACACCGTTATTTTGTTCGCGATATTTTTCTATTAATTCGGTTTGATTATTAAGTTGTTGCTGATTATCTTCAAGTTGTTCGTAAAGTTCAGCATCATCTTGAGCCAACAATTCTTCTTTTTGTTGTGAATATTTAGTTTGACGGTCATTTAACTCAGCGATTTTTGCTTGAGTTTGGCTTTGATCTTGAACTAACTCATCTCTTTCAGAGAATAAGGTTTGTTTCAAGTCAGTTCGCAAGTTGCTATATTCAGTGGCTAAGTCTGCCATCTGCTCTTCAATCTTGACCCGCTTGTCATGAGGGTTTAATGGAGTTGATTCAATTGGTTTTGTGGGCATAACTGGTTTAACCTCTTTGGTATTATCGGTGATATTATTGGGTTTTTCGGTATTTTTTTCTTCGGTGTTTCTAGAAAATAATGTATCTAAGAATCCCATGGTAAAAGCCTCCTGCTTTTTATTTCTAATAAGACAATACTAACATTTTAATAAATGGGTGTCAAAGCTTGATATAACACCGGTTAGAGAGATTTTATAATTTGAATTTTTAGATTTTTACTTACAAAGATTTGAGAAATGATATAATGAAAGCGCTAATACTGAAAGTGGAGAATTAGAATATGGTAAAGATTATTTCAATTAATGCAGGGAGTAGCTCACTTAAGTGGCAACTTTTTGACATGCCTGAACAAACCCTTATCGCTAAAGGAATGATTGATCGCCTGGGCAAATCTAACGCTGTTTTTACAGCTAAATACGGCGACAATGAGAAATTCGAAAAACAAGAACCGATTGAAACTAACGAACTCGCGGTGACTTTGATTCTAACAAGATTAAAAGAACTTAAAATCATCGATCAACTCGAAGAAATAAAAGCTGTCGGTCACCGTGTTGTTGCTGGTGGAGAAATCTTCAAGAAGTCGGCGATTATTACCGAAAGTTCTTTGGATGATATTAAACGGCTCAGTGAATATGCCCCACTCCATAATCCCATTGAGGCTTACTATATTGAAGTGTTTAGCCATTTGTTACCTGAAGCAATTCAAGTGGCAGTTTTTGACTCGTCATTCTTCAGTGATTTAAGTCCAGTGAATTATTTGTATAGTATTGAAAGTAAATATTACGATAAGTACAAAGTTCGTAAGTATGGCGCTCACGGAACTAGTCATCGTTATGTAGCTAATCGAGCTAAAGAATTGTTAGATAAAGATAGTGAGAACAGAATTGTGACCTTACATTTGGGAAGTGGCGCTTCAATCAGTGCCATTAAAGATGGTGTCGCAATTGACACTTCGATGGGATTCACACCGCTAGCCGGAATTACTATGGCAACTCGTAGTGGTGACATTGATGTTTCCTTAATTCCATATACAATGAGAAAAATTGGTTTGAGTAGTATCGGTGATTTCATTGATATTTTGAATAAGAAATCAGGACTTCTAGGAATTTCTGGAGTATCGAATGACATGCGTGATCTAGAAATGATTGAAGATGAAAATGATCGTGCTCACTTGGCCTTAGAAATTTTCGTTAATCGCGTGGTGAAGTATGTGGGATCTTATATTGCAGAATTAAATGGGATCGATGCTTTGATTTTCACTGCTGGTGTTGGTGAGAACGGTCTGGAGATGCGTGAACGAATTTGTGAAAAACTAGAATTCTTCGGGATTAAGATTGATAAAGAACGCAATAACAGTCGTGGGAAAGAAGTTAAAATCAGTACTGATGACGCCAAGGTTGCGGTTTATGTAATTCCTACCAATGAAGAATTGATGATTGCTACCGACGCCTATAATTTACTTTCTAAAGTGAATGAACAAAGAGAGCAACTCTAGTAGTTGCTCTTTTTTTAAAATCGGCTGGGTAGTGGTAAAATTAGGAACAAAGTTAAAATAAACGCATGGAGTTTATATAGTGATAAATTCAATTTGGAAAAACTATCCAAAACTGGTTAAACAACTAGATAAAACACAAGAATTCATTCTAGAAGAAGTTCAACTACCTCAGAATCCGGAAATATCGCAAATTATTACCGAATTAATTCAATCAGGTGGCAAGATGACTAGACCTGCATTCTTTTATTTATGCAGTCAATTTGGTCAGAAGGAACTACCGGAAGAACAAATGATTTCTGCAGCAGCCACACTTGAAATACTGCATATTGCAACTTTAATCCATGATGATGTAATTGATAATTCACCCTTAAGAAGAACAGTAGCAACTATTCATTCAAAATATGGAATGCGAAATGCTATTTATGCTGGTGATTATTTATTTACGATTTATTTTGAATTATTGGCTAAGATTTCGCCGGATCAAAAAGATATCTTGTTAAATGCCCGAAGCATGAAGAAGATTCTCCTGGGTGAACTTGATCAAATGTTGATTAATGATAATCCCGATGCGACGGTGAAAATGTACTTACGTGAAGTATCAGGGAAGACGGCAGAATTATTCCAATTAAGTGCCCAATTCGGTGCAATTATGGGATCCGCTGACGAAAAAGTAATTAAACAATTAAAATATATCGGTCATGATATTGGTATGGCTTTTCAAATTATTGATGACTTATTGGATTACTCAACTAAGAAAGCTACTGGTAAACCGGTCTACGAAGATTTAGAAAATCGAGTTTATTCATTACCAATTATTATGGCTTTGAAAAAAGACAATGGTGAACTAAAAGAATTGCTTCAAAAGAAACAGTTCTCTGATGTTGAATTAGAACAGGTTATTCAAATCATCAAGACCAACGGTGCTATTGAAGAAACACGCCAAGTTGCCAAACATTATACCGATGCAGCCTTGAAGCGAATTGAAAAATTACCGGACTGCGATGCTAAAAAAATGCTCAGAGAAATTACTAAACAAATGTTAAAACGAAATAAATAAAAAAGACGTTGCCGATTGCAACGTCTTTTTTATATTCCTTGATCCATTTTATATAGTTCTTGGAAATGTTTATTTTTTTTGTAGAGCTCTTTGGGACTTCCTTGCATCTGAATTTTTGTATCTGATAAGAAGAGTACTTGATCAGCGTGGTTAATACTGTGTAAATGATGAGTAACCCAGATAATGGTTTTATCTTTCAACACTTCGAAAATGGTATTCATTAATGTGTTTTCGGTGATTGGATCTAAGCCAATTGTTGGTTCATCTAGAATAACGACTGGAGTATCCTGTAGCAAGATACGAGCTAGCGCTAAACGCTGTTTCTCGCCCCCTGAGAAGCGCTGACCAGATTCTTCTACCAAAGTATCATATTGGTCGGGAAGCTTCTCAATCGTCTCTTTCATGCCAACTCTAGCAATCGCTTCTTTAATCTCATTATCGCTAGCATTTTCATTTCCCAAGGCAATGTTATTCATGACCGAAGTATTAAACAAGAATGGGCTTTGATTAAGCACTGAGAAAATTTGAGTACGATGATTTTGTAATTGCAAAACATCAACGTCATTAATCGTAATTTGATTCTTAACTGGTTTTAAATCTCCCATTAACAATTGTAAAATTGTTGTTTTTCCCGAACCACTAGGACCAATAATTGCTAACTTGGTATGTGGCTCAATCACTTGCGAGAAGTTATTGATTAATTCAGGAGTATCTTCTAAGTATTGAAAGGAAATATCATCCACCTTAATAGTAACTTCCTTCAAGTCGATTTCTTTTTGTTCAGGTAACTGGCGATCAGTGGTTTCAATATTATTTAATCGAGTAATTGAATCTTGATATTCAGGTAATTCATCGAAACCTTGACTGATAGGAATTAAAGAATCTGAGAGTGGAATTAATCCCAAAGCAAAAGCTGAAACCCAGTTTGCTTGAGCTTGATTGCCTGTAAAATAAAGATTTGTAAACACTAGTAAGGAAACTAACATCAACCCAAAAACGATTTGAAGTGTCAAATCACGATACTGAGTGAAATGCATACTCTGCTTTTTAGAATCATTTAGTGATTTGATATTGTCGGTTGTGAGTTGTTTGAAGTCGTCTTTTCGATTAGCGATAATCCAATCGTTGGCACCAAGAATATTATCGGTTAATTCAGTATATAATTCGGACTTAATGGCTTTTTGACGATACTTTCTGGCCCGTTGAAAAGCTACCGAGACTAGAGGAACCAAAACCGTCTCAACTAATAATAGTAGTAAGAGTAATAGACCAAACCAGAGATTAAACCAGCCAATACCGATACTTACGAGGGCGACAACAATATAACCGATGATTGTTGGGAAAATTGTTCTTAAAAATAAGTTTTGGATGTGATTGATGTCTTGAGCCAGAAGTCCTAGCACTTCGCCGGATTTGTGAGTTTCGTTAAAGAAAGTGGCATCTTTTTCAAGGGTCTTATATAAACGAGTTCTTAAATCAGAAGTCATCTTTAAAACCCAGTTGTGACTTCTTAATCTTTCCAAATAACGAAAGACTGGACGACCAATACCAAAAGCACGAGTTAATAAGATTGGAACGTAGATTAACAAGATATTGTAAGGTCTGGTAGCTGACTTATCAATTGTGTACCCGGAAGTAAACATTAAAGCCGCTCCGCAGATAACCGTGAAAGTTCCCAGAATAAAGATAAGTGCTAGAAGTGATTTGTATTTAGTGAAATATGGTTTAACCCAAGTATCATTTTTCATAGTTTATCACCTCGCATACTTTCAACTAACTCAACAAAATATCCCTTGTTCTTAGTTAGTTCTTTTGGCGTACCTTGCTCAATGATTTCACCATCTTTAACCACCAGAATGTAATCCATTTCGTTAATCCAGTGTAGACGATGTGTAGCAAAGACAACTAGATGATCAACGAAGGCTTTGTTAAAAGTCTCTTTCAATCGATATTCAGTTTCGATATCCAGATGAGCTGTTGGTTCATCTAATAAGATAATTTTCCGATCTTGATCAAGCATTGCCCGAGCAATCATAATTCGTTGAGCCTGACCACCAGAGATACCACGACCACCCTCACCTACTTTGGTCTCCAAGCCATCGTTTAATGAATCAATGAATTCATCCAAGTTGGCAGCTTTGATGGCAGTTTGAACTTCTTCATCGGTTGCTTCTGGCTTATAGAAGCAAATATTATCCTTAATTGTTCCTGAGAATAAATAAGGATTTTGTGGGATATAGGAGAACATCTTTTGCCAATTCTTTTGAGCAAAATTAGGGATGTCGTGATCATTAACTTGGATATCTTGAGGTTCATCTGCGGTTAGAAAACCTCCAAGTAAGTTAATCAAAGTAGTTTTCCCCGACCCTGATGCCCCAATGATACCTACCTTATCAAATCCGTGTAATTCAAAACTAGCGTTTTTGATATCGGCATCGGCATGAGAGTCAGAATAGTTAAAATTCAAATTCTGTACTTTGACTGTACTGTTTATTTCCCAGGAAATATCAGGTAATAAGTCATTTGACTCGTTTTCTTCAATCGACAATATATCTAACAAATTGTTCATCGCATTCTTACCATCTAATGTTGCATGATAATCATTTGAAAAATCACGGAGTGGTAAGAAATACTCTGGAGCTAATATTAAAGCTAATAGTGCTGGGTATAAAGTGATTGTACCGTTGATTAAACCAAGACCTAAGAAGACAGCTAGAATTGCAATTGAGAGCGTCGTAATCCAATCTAAAGCAAAGGTTGAAAGGATTGCGACTCTTAAAGTACTAATGGTACTACGACGATAATCTTCACTAGTTTTATAAATGTTGTCAGAATATTTTTCGCTAAGGCCTAACATCTTCAAAGTTGGCAAACCACGTAATGAATCTAAGAAGTGATTTGATAAGATGGTGTATTTGGCGTATTGACGATTAGCTTTATCCTGAGCAGCATAACCTAAGATAATCATAAATAGGATGATTAACGGTACAAGAATCGTTAGAGTTATTCCTGACTTAACATCTTGGAAATAAATATAAACTAACAAAACTAGCGGAATAATCATCATGTTAATCATTTTTTCAACTACTAGATTAATATAATTTTCCGCTTCATCCATACCATCTAAAGCAGTTGTTACTAGATTACCTGTCCCTCTTTTTCCAATCATCTTGGGTCCAGTAGTATAGATTTTATCTAGTAATGATGAACGTAAGTCATCAGTAATTTGTTGCGCCTTAGTATGCAAATAACGATGCTTCAATAAGGTTAAAGTATGTCGAATTAAAAACGACACAAAAAAGAGTAGTGTCGGGATGTATATGGTATTTAATGGTTTTTGCTCCCAGGAATTAACCAAAGCACGTGATAGAAACGTTGCTTGTAATAAAATAACAAATGCCTGCAAAACTGTAAGTCCTGCAAGCATCGTAAATAACTGTTTTATTCCTGGTAAGCGAAATAGTCGCTTATCAATCATTTTATTTTACAGCCTTTTAATATGAATTCTTATCCTTAGAACTGACACGTTTTCTGAAGATGTAGTATGACCAAACAAAGTAAGCTAACATGATTGGTAATAATACACAGGTAACGATAGTCATGATCTGTAAGGTATAAGGAGAAGCAGCAGCATCTTTAATTAAGATACTGTGTGCAGGATCTGTAGCTATCATAACACGAGGGAACATTCCGTTAAACAATAAGATAACGACAAAGGCTAATGATAGACCACTACCTGCTAGTGAAAGGCCTTCTTTATTCTTAAGAGTTCCATAGTAGCCAAGAAGACTCATAAGAACGATTAAGATGGTAATAATTAATGAAGTTGTGAAACGTTTGGTAAAGAAGTCAGTTTGGAAGTAAACCAAGACTGCAAAGACAACTTCACCGATGAACAAGATAGGATATAGAATCTTATTCAAGTTCAAAGCACGTTCTCTTAATTCACCAGTTGTCTTCATACGAATGAAGTTCAAACCATGAATTAATGATAGTAATGTTCCGGCAACCCCACCAACGATTGATAATGGATTAATAATTTGTCCAAGGGTTGGGAAAGCATTACCAGCAGCATCCATTGTGACACCTTGTACCATACTTAGAAACATCATACATAGTAAGAATGGTGCAGCAGTACTTCCGAAGAATAACATCCACAACCAGAAATTCTTACCGACTTTTGTTTCAGCATGAGCAGTGAATTCAAATGACACACCACGCACGATTAAAGCAACTAGAACAAGTAATAATAGGATGTAATAGCCTGAGAATAATGAGGCATACCACATAGGAAGTGAAGCAAACATAGCTCCACCAGCTGTTACCAGCCAAGTTTCATTTCCGTCCCAGTGAGGGCCGATAGTTGACATTAAAGCTAAACGATCTTCTTGGTTTTTGGCGATTAATCGAGTTGACATACCAACTCCGTAGTCGAATCCTTCTAGGAAGAAGAAGCCAACAAACAAGACACAGATTAATACAAACCATAATAATTGTAATTCAGTCATTATTTAAAAGCCTCCTTATTTAGAGGGTCAACATTGATTGATTCAGCATTACCTTCATAGTCAGGACCATGATTTAAAGTCTTCTTAGAGTACCAAATCATAACTCCACCTAGAAGTGTGAATAATGCGAAATACAAAATGTTACTAAAGAGCAATTGTCCTGATGTAGTTGTTGGAGAAACAGCATCAGCAATTGTGTATAGTCCATAAACAATCCAAGGATATCTACCTAATTCGGTAACTAACCATCCGGCTGTGTTAGCGATAAATGGTGCCCAGATAAATACTCCTAAGATGTATAACCACCATCTCTTGTTTTCAACGTTGTCAGCTTTTCTACGGTTAAAGTAAAGACCTAGAGCAGCAATCAAGACAAACAATGAACCGATTCCGGTCATGACACGGAAACTCCAGAAGAGAGTCTTTGGTGGTACATAGTAATCTTTAATTTTGTGACCAAACTTGCTATCAAATTTGGCATGAAGTTCTTTATTAATAGTATTCATACCTTTAACTGAACCAGATGGTTTGTGATATGTAAGAATACTCAATACGTAAGGAACTTCAATTTTGTTGGTAGCTTTGTGATTCTTGGCGTCAATTGATTCAACAATTGCCCAAGGAGCTGGATCAGATGTATCTTCATAGATACCTTCTGTAGCAGCGAATTTCATTGGTTGATCTTTGATAACTTGTTGCATTTGAAGATCCCCTGTTACAAGAGTAACAAGTGAAGCAGCCATAGCAACCCACAAACCAACTCGCATTGATCTCTTATAGAATGGCATGTCTTTTTTCTTCAAAAGAGCCCAAGCACTCATACCAACGATAACAAATGCAGCTGTTGCAAATGCAGCGATGATTAAATGAGGGAAAACATTCCATAATTGAGGGTTTTTGACAACAGCACCAAAATCAAGCAATTTAACACGGTGAGTTACCTTGTTAATTGCGTATCCTGTTGGGTGTTGCATGAAACTGTTAGCAGCTAAAATCCAAATAGCTGAAAGCATTGTACCAATAGAAGTTAACCAAATGAAGGTAACGTGCATTTTTGGTTTAACACGGTCCCAGGTGAACATCCATAGCCCAATAAATACGGATTCCATAAAGAATGCTAATAAAGCTTCAATAGCTAAAGGAGCCCCAAAGATATCTCCCATGAATCTAGAATAATTTGACCAATTCATACCGAATTGGAATTCTTGAATAATACCAGTAACAATACCAACGGCAAAACTTAAAAGGAAAATCTTTCCCCAAAATTTCGCCATTTTTTTATAAACAGCATCTTTTTTGACAACGTACATTGTTTCCATAATGGCCACGATAAATCCCATACCGATTGAAAACGGTACGAAGAAAAAGTGAAAGATAGTGGTCATAGCAAATTGGAAACGTGCCAAATCAAGCATGCTTAATCCAAGGCTTAACATTTTTCTTATCCTCCTTTAATGTTCTTTCATATGTAATATTAAGTGTGTGAGCGTTTATAATCAACCTTTTATACTAAAATTTAAGTTAATTAATCAATTTCGACCACACATTTAGTGAATTTGTGAATAAAAGAGCTAAATCACTTTAGTAACTTAGCTTTAGTAGTGGTTTAAATTTTCACAAAATGATTAATTGGACCAAATTTATGACCAGGATCAATCTCATTTTTGATTGCTGCATGGGTGAATTTTTTGGCTGTTTTGACACTGTCAGAAATATTATTTCCTTTAGCAATTTCAGAGACAATGCAAGCTGCCAAAGTATCACCAGTTCCGTTGACACGTTCGGTCTTAACATAGCTTTCCGATAGCCAAAGAGTTTGTCCGTCTTCTAATAGAAGTAAATCCTTAACTTCAGTTTGGGCATCATCATTGTGTTTACCTTTAAGTAAGATATTTTTGACACCAAGATTTTGTAGTTTTTTAGCGGCAACTAACATATCATCTTCAGTATTAATTTCCATTTCGGCTAGCTTTTGAGCTTCGAAGAAATTAGGTGTAATCATGTCAGCTAATGGTAACAAGTCAGACAATAATGTTTGATAAGCTGATTCTTCTAATAGTGAATTACCGTGTTTGGTAATAATGACTGGATCTAAAACAAAAAATCCAAAGTCATTTTGTTTAATATTAGTGGCAACGGTTTGAATTGTTGGTGTGTCTGCTAACATTCCAGTTTTGAAAGCTTTGACATGGAAGTCTTCAGCGATGGCTTTGAATTGAGCTTCAATGAAATCAGGAGGCATCACCATGCTAGCTGAGATTTGATAAGAATTACCAGCGACAGCGGCGGTCAAAATTGACATACCATAAGTACCTCTAGCCATAAAAGTTTTTAAATCTGCTTGAGCACCAGCACTACCATCACAGTCAGAACCGGCAATAGTTAAAACCTGAGGATATGAAATCATTTTAGTTCTCCCTTTTGTTAACTTAATAGTATGATAATATCACTGATTGGAAAAAAGTTGCGAATAATTTATAATTATCGTCACTTAGTTTATGATGAATTTATTACAGCTTCATTAGGAGGAAAATATGAAAGTTGGATTTATTGGTGCCGGCAGCATTGGATCAGCCATGATAAAAGGATTGATCAATTCAGGGATGTCACCCCAAGATATTTTGGTAAAAGGTGGACACTCAAATAGAGCCACAAATTTACAAAAAGAACTAGGTTTTGAACTAGTTAGTGATGAAACAGAATTAAAATCAACTGAAATTATCATTGTGGCCGTGGGAACTCCAGCACTAGATAATGTCTTCTCACAACTAAAAACATTTGTTGACCAACAAGTTGTAGTTTCGGTGTCAGGTGGCTCAACGATTGAATTCATGCACAAATATTTACCTGAAAAACCAGTTGCTTTTGCAATTCCTAACACACCCGTTAGCATCGGTGAAGGTGTAGCCGGGATTTCTTATGCTGATGAATTCACCGAACAACAAAGAAATCTTACCAAAGAAGTTTTTGAAAAAATGGGAAGACTCATTGAAGTTCCAGAATCACAATTAGGAATTCTAGGGACAGTAGCTGGTTGCTCCCCTGCTTTTATTGATGTATTAATTGAAGCATTAAGTGATGCTGGTGTCTTGAACGGCTTGCCACGTGAGTTATCATATGAAGTAGTTATACAAATGCTAATTGGTTCAGCTAAACTAGCTCAACAACATAATGGTCATGTTGCTGAACTTAAAGACCAAGTAACTAGTCCTGGTGGTAGCACTATTCGTGGTGTCGCAGCTTTAGAAGAATATGGATTTAGAAATGCTTTAATCAAGGCAGTTGATAAAGCAAATAATGGCTAAACAAAAAACTGACGATTAATCGTCGGTTTTTTTATACTTATAAATTGTCATTTCTGAACCATCAACAGAAGAAATATCATCCCATTTTTCAACGAAGTGCATACCCATTTTTTCCATAACACGACCTGAATTCATGTTTTGTTCGGCATGGTAGGCAAAAATTTCGTGAATATCGTGTGCATGAAGTGCAAAATCAATTAACGGTTTGCCAGCTTCAGCAGCAAATCCTTGTCCCCACTTCGATCTAATCAAAGCGTAGGTTACATTGGGTTCATCGCTGTCGTAATGGAATTCGAAAAAGCCGATCAACTCGTTAGTGGACTTTTCTTCAATGCCAAAAACATCGGGATTATTAAGAAAATGTTCTGTAAATTTGTCATTAAATTCTTCGTCAGTTTGAATGTTTCGATAACGAATGAACTTAACACCTTCTTTGTCAAAAATCAGTTTCTTTAAAGATGCTTTATCTGCTTCGGTAATTGGTCTTAGAATTAATCTTTCGGTTGTGAATGTTGACAAAATATCATCTCTTTTTTATTGATTTTCGTAAACGGTTGAGTTGTTAACCATTACTAGTAGTACCTGTGGATCTAAACCATTGTTCCATAACAGAACGATTTTTTGAATTTTGGGACGGTGTCCTTTAACAATTTCCTTGATGATAACAACGGTTTTTTTACCTTCTTGTTTCTTAATCCAGGTCGATTTATCTGACGCATCATAATTATATTCTTCAAAAGTTTTAATAATGAATTCGTCTTGTGATAATGCGATGGCGGGTTCATTTTTTTTGTTATTGTCCTTATCTTTGACGATTGCTTTTTCTTGTTTTGTTTCTACATGTGTACTTTTTTTATCGTTAGTACTTTTATGATTTTTACTACTTGTTGATGAGCAACCGCTAAGAAATATAGCAAATAACAAACAAACAACTATGATTCTCTTCATAGTCACCTCCTCTATATTTTTAGTCTTTGCATAAATTATTATGATACGACCAAGTTTGTTTAAATTCTATTATATATAATAATGATGACTATTAAAACATAATTATTTTAAATAGTTTGCTTCACATCTTTTTTGGAATTGAGTAATTGTTAGCAATACAGCTATTGACAATCCGATGATAATTACGCCGTAAAATGTTCCTATAGTCAAATCATCAGTAAATAATGATACTGCTGCTTTGAAGAACCAAGTAGATGCGGCAAATCCTAAACTGGTAATTGCAGAGAAACTACCTATAATAATAGGATATTTTTTCTTGGAGGATAAATTCGAAAGAATAAACGGAATTGTGGATAAAGTAATTGAAGTCCCCATTCCCATAATAAAAGCACCAATAACGGCTGATAAGAAACTGTGGAAGTTAATATAAATTATGGCTCCAGCAACAAAGGCAATTTGTCCTATAGCCAAAAGATGATAACGGAAAGTTCGATTTAAGACATTAATTGATAAGCCAACGGCGATTGAAGCTGCACGTAAGAATAGTAGCGTTGTTCCGGCAGTGCTTGGTCCACCAATGTGATAGTCATGGAGATAGACCGCAACTTTTGTATTCAAAACTGCGCCTAAAATTAGACTGACAAAACCAAGCAACAGTAAGCAAATAATTAAAATCCAACCGGTTTTACTAATTGACTGATTATTTTGTTCAGTGGCATCATCTAATTCTAAATTTTCACGGTCGCTAGGTTTAACATTAGGGATGAATAAAATGGCAAACAACAATGTAATTATCGCAACACCATATATATAGTAGTTATGTACCCAACTGACTTCGGCGAGTAAACCACCTGAAAACATTAGTAACATTGAGAAGCCATCTTCTAAGGCAATATTAATACCAAACATCCGGGAAAGTTTTTTACCACTAAACGTTCTAGCGGTTAAACTGGGAATTACAGTTGTTATTGCTCCTGTTCCTAATCCAACGATTAAGGCAAACATTAATAGTTGGTTGACATTGTGGTGAATAAAGATAGGAAACAATCCACCAATGATTAGCAAAATTGAACCAAAAATAGCCGCCATTTTATAAGTTATTTTTTGAAGTAAATAACCGAAAAAAATCGCGGAGATCATTGATGAAACATCACCAATTGAGGCAATCGATTCTACTTTGGTCGGATCAGTTGTGGGAAATGCTTGTTGAATTTTGCTGATGGCTGGTGAAAGAACTGAACCTAAGCGACTAGCCATGGTCAAAGCAATGATACCAACTATAATAAGAATAACTTTATTTTTGTTTTGTTTAGTCATGAAAAACTCCCCTTAAAAACACTGTTAATACTATGCCCTAAGATTAAATATTTTTCAAATATTATTAATCGGTTAAAAATCTAGTCATTGTTTGGTATGATAAACATATTTTAGGGGGTATGAGCATGAATAAGTCAAAAGCTTACCGAATATCTATTTTAGGAATATTAAGCGCAATTATTATTTTACAATCACTGATGCCAATGATGGGATACCTTCCTCTCGGGGTAGTAAATGTTACGATCATTCACATTACTGTAATCGTGGCCGCAGTTGTTCTAGGACCAACAGATGGTGCAATTATTGGATTAATCTGGGGTGTATTTACCTTATTTAGAGCCTTCACCTCACCTACAAGTCCGTTAGATACACTAGTCTTCACGAACCCAATTATTACCATTATTCCCAGAATTTTAGTTGGTTGGTTTGCTGGATTAGCATATCAAGGATTAAAAGGAAAAATGAACAAAGTTTTGGCAATGGGAATTACCGGAGCCATCGGTTCAATTACTAATACTGTTTTGGTATTAGCGCTTATGCGAATTATGTTTGCTCAAGCTATGATGACGACTTACCACGCATCTGAAGGTGCTTTGAATGGAATTCTAATGACTATTGTAACGGCTAACGGAATTCCTGAATTAATAGCCGCGGTTATTCTAGTCCCATTAATATCGATGGCAATCTTTAAGACTAATAAGTTTTTAGATAAATAAAACGAACAAAATTTTAAAACAAAAAAAGACCTAAATTAATAGGTCTTTTTGTTTATTTTAGAAAGGCATCTGTATTTTTTCCACAAGAATGATAATCATCTAATAATCCTAGTTTTTTAAAAATCGCTTGTTTATAAGCAATTTCAGCATTCCACTCAACAGTTTCAAGAATTTCAGTTGCTGAATGAAGATTTTCAGCAGTAATTAGAACACCGTGACTATTTAACAAAAAGATATTAAATAATGCTTTATCGCCAATTTTTATTATTTCATTGTACACTGTGTCAGCAAGTTCCTTAGAACAAGCAGGTGCGTAATTCAAACACTTAATTTTACCCAGATCTTGGGTAACCTCTGTCACGTTTGGCATATCAGTTCCACTTGTTGCCCAAAACATTGAATTTTTGGCGTGTGAATGATAAACACAATTAATTCCTGGATTTGCTTTATATGCTTCTTCATGCATATTAATTTCACGTGTGAGTCTTCCTTCTCCAGTGAGTTTTTCTCCTGTTTCCAGGTCCACTACTATTATTTGAGCAAATGATAGTTTGGCATACCACGCTTCACTCATCATGGTGGGAGTCATTATCAAGTAATTGTGATTAGCAACATAATTGATACCGTCATATGAAAAATCTTTGTCTGTAGTAACCTTGACGGATATGTTACCTCCGGCAACGTTTGTCATTTGACGATTAAACATTTCACGAGCGACATTTGCCAGATCTCTGCGTTCGTCTTCAAAAGGTAAAATTTCACTTGTAATTACTGACATATTACTGCTCCTTTTCTTTTTTTGCCTGTTGTTTAGCTAATTCAAAATCTTTAATTTTTTTAGCTCTTCGTTTGTTATATTTTTCATTTATATATTTGTCTCCAAATTTATAAATCAGTAAGTTAATAAGAATCATCACTATACAAAGAGGCATATTGTTATTTACTATTGCTGCGAAAGTTATGATAGTGGCAATGAATAATGCTAAAGACCACATAATTTTTTGTTTTATCATGAGTACACCAACTTAACTTAATAGATGCTATTGTTTATAGCCTAAATTTTGGAAGCCATTAATTTTGTGTAGGTTTTTTCTTAGAAACATTAGAGAAATCTTGACCATCTAATGAATCAAGTTTTAAATTAGAATTGTCTATATTCTTTGATTCTTTTATAGGTTCTTCAGAGGGTGTTACAGTATTTTCAGTTGCTACAGCAGGAATTCCATAACGTTGACTAGGTAAAGCAATCTTATTTTGATCAACGTATAACCAAACGAATAGAGCGAGGAATATAATAGCACCTAAGATAGCCCACCATTGTCCGTTGAATGCTTGAGCAAAGAACAGGCGGAAATCGGGTGCTTCAAAAGTACTCCAAGATAGTTGCTGACCTGCAGGAACCTTAACTGAATGAGTTTTTTGAGCTAGTTGCGTAATAATTGGTGCAAAGTAAGTACCTCCATATAGGAAAATTGGAGTTGTAATGATACCTAAGGCTATCATTCTCCAAAGATTTGCACCTGTGAGAATTAAGGCAGCTACAACGAACGATAAGTTAATTATGCCGGCAAACGGAAGAACGGTATTACCTGGAAGAATCATGGCAAAAATCAACATAATAGGGACAAGAATGATGACTGTTACCCACAATTCGTTACGACCAGCTAAAATTGGCCAATCTAAACCAATATAAATTTCGCGACCTTTGAAACGTTTTTTCATCATATTATTCATGGCTTCAGCAATTGGATTGAGTGCTTCCATGAATAGTTTAGAAATCATAGGAAACAAGGTCATTGCGGTTGCTGCTGACACTGCTAACCCTAAACTTTTGGATATACTATAACCAGCACCGAATCCTAACAAGACACCAATAATGGCACCCATAACTGAATTCTCTCCGAACATACCAATTTTCTTTTGAAGAGCGTTAGCATCTGCGGGCTTATTGAAGATTGGGATGAAATCTAATAGTTTATTCAAAGGTTGCAAAAGTACTGCGAATAAACCGATTAAATGAGGCACAGTAACACCAGGCATTCCGGTTAAATCTTGAATGTGACGTTGCCACATATCTCCGGCCTTTAATTCTAGTACAATTTGAATACTTGCCACTATAAATCCGTAAAGTGAGTTTCCTGTGACATAATAAACAACGACGTAAGTAAAAATCTTATTCCAAACATTCCACATATCGACATTTAATGTTTTTGTCCATTTAAATGTGAGCATAATAAAATTAATTATTAGTAGTAATGGGAAGAATAAAAATGCGGTTTTATATGACCAAGTAATGGCTGCAACTCCAGTCCAACCAGCATCAATTGAGTTTAAAGATAGATGAAAAAGCTTTGACATGCTTTTTGCGGCTGGTGAAATAGTATCCATCATATAATTAACAACTAGAGTCATTCCAGAGAATGCAATACCTAGAGTTAATGCAGATTTGAATGCTTTTCCAAACTTTAATCCTGCAACTGTTCCCAAGATAAGCATGATAATTGGAACAAATACAGGAGCTCCTAAATTTAGGACCCAATTAACGACATCTTTTAAAATTTCCATAATAATGTTCTCCTATGTCTTATTGATTTTTTAAACTGTATAAGGCATTCACTAATGGTAGGTATTCGTCCCCCCCCATAGCACCTGTCAACACATTTACGCCATTGACATCATAAATTCCTTCCTGTTCACAAATATCCATAATTTCAGGAGTAGGTTTTGCCAACCAAACGTAGACATCATAATTTTTTAGTACATTTGCTAACTGTTTGAAATCGGTGGCTTCTACTTCTACGCCTGTGATCTTATGATCCTCAAGGAATGATTTAACTTTTCCTACAACGGTTTCGGAAGTTGCTACACCACTACCGCACGCTACTACAACTTTAGTCATATTAATTACCTTCCTTTAAAAATTATTCATGAAGAGATCATACATTGAATCTTTATCTGCAGCAGATTTGAATTTATTAACAAATTCTTTATCATTCATTAATTCCATGAATCGTTGAAGTAGTTTTACTTGTAAATCTTGTGTTTCTTCAACAATTCCAAGGAAAAAGAAATTTTTTGTTTCTTCATCGTCACCAATTCCCATTTGTTGAACTGTAATGAGATTTTTTGTTTGTACGACAGCAATAAATGGACGTTTGACGTTTTCTGGATTAGCGTGTGGTAAAGCGATTGGCAAATTTGCTGTTACAACACCTGTCGGGAATTCATCCTCTCTTTTATTTAAAGCATCTAGAAAAGTAGATTGAGTATATCCATTACTGTCCAGTACTTTTGATACCTGTTCAAAAATGTTTTGCCGAGTAGATCCTTCGACATTGAATAAAATAAGTTCTTTATCGAACAAATTGCTTAGTTCACTCATAAGCAGCTACCTCCTACTAGTAGATTGATAAAATGTATAGGTTATTAAGTAACCTCATATTAATTATATCAAAAATAATGTAAACGTTTACAAATTTTTATATAATACATTTTATTTTGCTAATATTTTTTTACTTATACAGAATAATATAAAAAGTTCAGACCATTAGGCCTGAACTTTTTTGTTAGCTAAAATTTTATCAACGATGGCATTGGCAACGTTGAGATTTTTAAGAAGTGGTCCGTGGGAATAGCTTCCGATTGTTGATTTATAAACCATTCCTTCATGACCTTCGTCGGGATTATTACCATAACCTTCAATCATTTTTCCAAAGTAATCGAGCTTATCTTTATCATCAAAGTAAGTTCTACCGCTGTGGTTTTCAAAGGCTACGACAGTTCCCCATTTCGTTTCATACTTGGTATCGCCAATCATCCGGCTGTCAGCCTTGAAAATTGTGTGGAATGGCAATATATCCAATCCTTGGATTTTCTCGCCCCCACTTGTGAGGTAGTATTCACCAAGCAATTGATATCCACCACAGATACCAAGCATTGGGTGATCGGCTTCAATATATTCAGTCAAAGTCTTTTTGTGTCTTTGTAGGTCAACTGCTACAACTGATTGTTCGAAATCTTGTCCGCCGCCAAAGAATAAAAAGTCGTAGTCAAAGGCATTGAGCTCGTCATCTAAACTAATATTATCCACAGTGGTTGTGAATCCTTTTTGCTTAAAGAGATAGTCAAGAATTTTGATGTCGCCACTGTCGCCATATGTGTTCATAAGGTCTTCATATAAATAGGCAATCTTTATATTATTTACTTCGTTTGTCATTACTGTCCTCATTAGAAAATCTGTTATATACTAATCTACATTATATAAGAAGTCGGGGTAAAAGATATGGATAACGAACTTAATCGTCAAAATTTATCAAAATTTAAAGAAAATCTACACCAAGTTGCTAAAAGTGAAGTACTTAAAAACGCTGTCGCTAATGTTGGTATAAATAAAGTTGCTCAAAATTTCGCTAACAGTCATCTTGATGATACTTTTTCACTAGACTTGGATACAGGTAAGGTTAGCAATCAAAAAAGATCTGGCCGTTGCTGGTTATTTTCCACATTAACCAATCTTCGTACTGATTTTGCGAAAAAATACAATGTAAAAGATTTTGAACTTTCACAGAACTATTTATCATTTTATGACCGCTTGGAGAAAGCTAACTACTTCTTTAAAAACGTTATCGATACCGCATCTTTACCCATTGATGATCGAAAAGTCGCGGTGATTTTTCAAACCGGAAGTGATGACGGTGGTCAATGGCAATTCTCAGCCAACTTAGTGAGAAAATATGGCGTAGTTCCCGATTATGTTATGCCTGAAACTTATAACTCTTCCAATACCTCTGAATTTAGCGAGGTTTTGAATAGTTATTTACGCAAAAAAGGATTGGAATTGCGGAATTTAGTTAAAGAAAACAAATCAACCGATGAATTTGTCGAAGCATGTTTGAATGATGTCTACCGGATGTGTGTATATGCGTTCGGAGAACCAGTCGAAAATTTTGACTTGATGATTCGTGACGATAAAAAGAAATTAATTGCTGAAAAAAATCTTACCCCACAAGAATTTTTGAACAAATATTTCGAGATTGATCTAGATGACTATGTGGTATTGATGAGTTCACCTCAATCCGATAAGGAATATGACAAGACTTATCGAATTGAATATCAAGGCAATGTTATCGGACAACCTGATGAGAAATTCTTGAATAAACCAATTGCTAGATTGAAAGAATTAGCTATCAAACAGATGCAAGATGGCGAAACTGTCTGGTTTGGAAACGATGTTTCAATTCAATCCTTGCGCAAGGAAGGAGTTCTTTCAGCAGAACTCTTTGATTACGATAATCTCTTTGAAATCAACTCAATGATGAACAAAGCCGATCGACTAGATACCCGACAAGGACAGGTTTCTCATGCCATGGTTCTTACAGGTGTAAATTTAGAAGATGGCAAACCAACTAAATGGAAAGTGGAAAATTCCTGGGGAGAAGAGGTTGGAAGCAAAGGTTACTTCGTCATGGACGATAAGTGGTTTGATGAATACGTCTATGAAGTTGTTGTAAACAAGAAATACTTAACAGCACAAGAGCTTGAACAGTTTAATCAAGAATCGATTGTATTACCAGCATGGGATGCAATGGCATGATGAAATATAAAAAAGCCTAACTTAGTTAGGCTTTTTTATATTCTTATTTTCTCAGCATCTTCTTCGAAGCTTTTGTTATAGATTAAATAAATTGAGATTTTGTCGTTTTTCAAAAAATCATTTTTCAAAACTTCTAAATGTTCTTGATTCATTTGGTAAAAGCTCTCTGTAGTTAATGCAATTCCGTAACCATTTTTGGCTAGATTGATGCTTGATTCAAAATTATCAATTTCGTATTTTCCGGGATCGTTAATTCCAGTTTGATATTCGAATAAGTCTCGCAAATAAAATCCGGGTTTAAAGGTGATTAAATGATCAACTAGATATTTCACTGATAATTTTTGTGTGAAGATTCCCGGTTTGGCAGCAAGGACCACTCGATCATGATAGAGGAACTTTCGTTGATAACGAATGCTTTCTGGTGGGTTAATCACGATTGCCATGTCTAATTCGCCACTTGCGACCTTCTCAATTCCCTCGGTACTAGTGAGTTCTTCAATATAATATTCAAAATCTTCAGGACTTTGTTCGAAGTTTTCGATTAGTTGAGAAGTTAAGTAGGTGATGGAAATGCCTAATTTGATTCGTTTTTTATAGGTCAATTTGTTAACTAAACTTTTGTACTGATTAAGGAGTAATTCCATTTGTGGTAAGTAGTTAGTCAACACTTGTTCACAGGCTATGCCACGCTTTTTTCGAACGAATAGTTGTACACCTAACTTGTCCTCAGCGCTCTTGATTTGTTGGCTTAAAGTCGACTCAGAAATATCTAATTCTTCCGCTGCTCGTGAATAGTTTAACAATTTGCTTAGAGTTACGATGTATTCCATTTGGCTGATGGTTAATTTGCTTTTCATGCCACATATCTCCTTTAATTAACTATCGATTTTTTCGATTAATACAATAGTAGTTGTCTGGTTGTATAAATGTCAAATTATAATATCATGAAGTTGTTAAATATTTCACAAAGAGGTGACGAAATGAAAAAGGAAGTAACGATGAATCGCTGGGTGATGTTGGCGGCTCATATTGTCATTAATTTTATTTTAGGTGGAGTTTACGCATTTAGTTTCTTTAAAACTCCTTTGATTGATAAGTTCCATTGGGATCCAGCTATGTTAGCTTTGGCCTTCTCAATTAACATGGGAATTATTCCAATTCCGATGATTTTGGGTGGTAAATTAATCGATGATGGAAAAGGAAAACTGGCAATTATTATTGGTGGGATTCTCTTCTCACTAGGATTTATTCTTTCTGGATTCGTAACTACGCTACCAATGTTGCTCTTAACATATGGAGTAATCGCAGGGTTCGGTTCTGGATTAGCATTTACAGGGAACTTGAACAACATTATGAAATTTTTCCCTGACAAACGTGGATTAGCTTCGGGATTAGTCTTATCTGGTGTTGGTATTGGTACTCTACTATGTACCGAAATTGCGAAATTCTTCATGAAGAGTAATGACATTACTAATTCATTGCTCTATTTAGGAATTGTTTATCTAGTTGTTTTGTTTGTGGTTCAATTCTTTATTAGAAGTGCGCCCGCAAGTACAAGTAACAAAATTCCTGCCTCCAAAGTCGACGCTGATTGGAAAACAATGCTCAAGACTTCTAGATTCTGGATTCTTTTCTCAATTTTAGCAATGGGTTGTTTTGCCGGAGTGGTAATCAGTTCAACTTCTGCTCAAATTGGAATGGAACAGTTTGGATTGAAAGAAGCTGCAGTCATTGTTAGTTCAGTTTCTATCTGTAATTCAGTTGGTCGAATTTTCTGGGGATTCATTTCTGATAAATTAGGTCCATTTAATGCGATTGTCGTTGTTTATGGACTTTTAGGAATTGCAATGGCAGGATTATTAATGATTAATGGTGCTGTGCCTTACTTCGTAATTGCTAGTTTTATTGGATTTACTTACGCTGGTGTCTTAACCATCTATCCAAGTTTAACGAGTATCAACTTTGGATTGAAACATCAAGGAATCAACTATGCGTTTATGTATTTTGGATTTGCAGTCGGATCTGTTTTCTCACCATACGTAACATCATATATTGGAAAAGAAAATCACAACTATGACTTATCATTCATCATTTCAATTGTTTTGATGGTGGTATCAATTGGTTTAATTTTTGTTGCTAAGAAAATGACTGAAAAAATTGTGCATAAAGGAGAATAATCATGAAAATTGGAATTGCTGGATTCGGAGCTATGGGTTCTTTATTTGCTGCTAAGTTATTGGAACACAATAACGAAGTAGTTGCGATTGATGGCTGGGATCAAAATGTTAATACATTGAACGAAAAAGGATTAACTTTTGAAGACAATGGAGAAACAAAAAATTATTCTATCAAGGCTTTATTTCCTAAAGATGTGAATGAAAAATTTGATTTGATTTTATTGTTCACTAAAGCAATGCAATTGGATGAAATGCTAACTAACCTTGGTGATTCAATTGATGATACTTTATTACTTGTACTAGCCAATGGTGTTGGTAACGTGGAAACAATTGAAGGACACTCATCAAGAGATAATATTATGGCGGGAACGACTCTCTGGTCATCAGAATTAGTAGGTCCGGGCTCAATCAAAGCATCAGGGACAGGTTCAATTAATCTTCAATATTTGGGAACAAGTAAAGATGCTAAAGTAGCCGAAGTTGTTGCCGAAATGAATGCTTCTGGTTTGAACGTCACTCAATCAAATGATGTTATCAGTGTTATCTGGACCAAAGCTGCCTTTAACTCAGTTATCAACACTTATTGTGGAATTCTGGATTGTTCAGTTGGTCAATTTGGAACAATCAAAGATCGTGATTTTTTGATGGATTCAGTCTTGGATGAAATCAGCGAGGTTGCCGCCGCTGAAAAAGTTGAATTCCATAAAGAAAAAGTGAAAGCAACTTTGGAAGAACAATTTGACCCTAAGAAGAGTGGTAATCACTATCCATCATTACACCAAGATTTGTCTAAAGGAAGAAAAACTGAAATTGACTTCTTGAATGGATATTTCGCTAAGTTAGGTGAGAAGCACGGCATCAATGTTGATGATAATAGCTTGCTAACAAGTATTATTCATGCCAAAGAAGATTTGAACGAATTGAAGAAATAGTATTGACTTATTAATTTACAATTTGTATTATCTAAACAACATAACTTTTAAATAAGTCCAGAGAGGCTTGAAAGGTATCACAGGAGATAGACTAAATCTATCAAAAATGAAACTTTCTTTGTCGAACTGGCAGAGAAGGTTTTTTGTTGCAGCAAGAATTTTTAATGGGATCCAGTGAGATTCTAAAGATTCTGTCTTTTTAGTGTAAATAATAGGCAAAAACTTTAGGGATACTGGATAACAATCTGGTATCCCTTTTTTATATTAGGAGGAAAAAATGGATAATATCTTAACAATGGACACGGTGGCAACAAACGATGTAATGCGGATTATTGAGAGAGCTTTGGAATTCAAAAAAGGAGCTAAAAGTTCATTTCAAAACAAGAGCGTAATGAATATGTTCTTCGAAAATAGTACGCGGACCAAGACAAGTTTTCAGATGGCCGAAGCTAATCTAGGAATGAATGTTTTAAACTTTGATGTCGATACTTCGTCCATTAAAAAAGGGGAAACATTGTATGACACAGTCAAAACAGTTGAAAGCATTGGTGTTGATGTGGCAGTGATTCGTGACAGTCAAGATGCATATTATCAACAATTAAAAGATGTAAATATCCATATTCTTAATGCCGGTGATGGCAAGGGACAACACCCATCACAAAGCTTCTTAGACCTAATGACAATTTATGAAAAGTTCCACCACTTTGATGGTTTGAATGTAGCAATAGTCGGGGATTTGAAGCATTCAAGAGTTGCCCATTCAAACAGTGTAATTTTAGAAAAACTTGGAGCCAATCTATTCTATGGTGGACCAAAATCTTGGTACACCGAAGAATTCCATCACTTTGGGCCACTGCTACCAATTGATGAATTAGTGGGAACTATGGATGTGGTGATGCTATTGCGAGTGCAAAAAGAACGTCTAGCAACCGATGAACAATTTGCCGCAGATAACTATCTGGAAACCTATGGACTAACTAGTAATAGAGCTAACAAAATGAATTCGGAAGCAATTATCATGCACCCAGCGCCAGTTAATCGCGGAGTTGAAATTGCTGATGAAGTTGTTGAATGCAATAAGTCAGTAATTTTCCCACAAATGACAAATGGCGTTTTTGCCAGAATGGCGATGTTAGAAGAAGTCCTTCAAGGAGAAGCTTAATGCTAATTAAAAATGGTAAAGTTTTCCAAAAGGATCATTATGAAAAACTAGATATTCTGATTGAGGGCGATAAAATTGTCAATCTATCACCAGAGATTACAGTTTCAGATGATGAAGTAATTGATGCACAAGGAAAAATTGTTAATCCAGGATTTATTGACGTTCATGTTCATTTTCGTGAGCCAGGACAAACTGATAAAGAGACGATTCTGACCGGATCTCAAGCAGCAGCCAAGGGTGGATATACTACCGTTGGTGCCATGCCTAATGTTATTCCAGTTCCCGATACATCAGAAAAATTTCAGATACAGCAAATTCTCAATCAACAATCAGTAATTACTTTGGAACAATATGCGCCAATTACAACTAATGAAATCGGCGATGAATTAGTCGATTTTGAAAGAATGCAGAAGTTAGGGGCATTTGCCTTTTCAAACGATGGACATGCAGTTAAGAATTCGCGAACAATGCTACATGCAATGAAAGAGATTGCCAAAATTAACAGTCATTTGGCAGCCCATATTGAAGATGTTGATTTGTTCAATCACGGAGTTATCAATAAAGGGAAAAAATCCGCAGAATTTGGCTTGCCAGGAATTTCTGAAGCAACTGAAACTGCTCAGTTAGCAAGGGATTTGGTGCTTGCTAAAGAAACGGGAGTTCATTATCATGCTAGTCATATTTCTACCAAAACAAGTGTAGAAATGATTCGTTCCGCAAAAAATGACGGGATAAATGTGACTTGTGAAGTGACACCGCACCATTTATTACTGTGCGAAGACGACATTAAAGAAGATAATGCGATGTACAAGATGAACCCGCCTTTACGAACTAAGGAGGATCAAGCAGCGTTGATTGCTGGTCTGCAAGAAGGGGTGATTGATATGATTGCCACCGACCACGCTCCGCATACTATGACTGAAAAAACACGCGGATTCCTGAGAAGTAGTTTCGGCATCTCGGGAATAGAAACAGCTTTTTCATTGTTATTTACGAAGTTAGTTAAGACTGAAACTATCACATTAGAAAAGTTAATCCAGTTAATGTCGGTGCACCCTGTGGAAATATTTGACCTCCCAAGCCCGGAAATTCAAGTAGGAAATACAGCTAATTTGAATATTATTGATTTAGAAAAAGAATCAGAAATTCAAGCGACAAAATTCATTTCAAAAGGAAAAAATACTCCTTTTGATGGAGTAAAAGTTTCTGGACAAGTGACAGCAACTATCTGTAATGGACAAATAGTATATGGAGGTTAGAGATGAAATTGTGGTCGGTTTTTAAAGAAGAAATCTTACAAACTTCCATTATTAATACAAAATGATTTTATGGCGACCATATTATCGAAAAGGAAACCAATATGAATAAACCATTAATTATTGCCCTAGATTTTCAGGAACAAACCAAATGTCTAAACTTTCTTAAGTCTTTGATGCAACAAGGCTATAAGCCATTTGTAAAAGTTGGGCTAGAAATGTTCATTAATTATGGACAAGATTTTATTAAAGCTTTACGAGATTGGGACCTGCCTGTTTTTTTAGATTTGAAATTGAATGATATCCCTAACACGGTGGAGAGAACCTGTGAAGTGATTGCTAAGTGGAATATTACCTATCTAACAGTTCATGCAAATGGTGGATCACAAATGATTGCAGCAGCAAAACGTGGGTTGCAAACAGCCGATAATCGAACCAAGTTATTGGCAGTAACTCAGCTGACGTCTCTAGATGATAATGATTTAAGAAATGATTTCAAAATAGAAATGACGAGCCAAGAGAATGTCTTTAATTTAGCTCAGTTAGCTTTTAAGAGTGGTGCTGATGGAGTTATTTGTTCGGCCGCAGAGAACTTGGAAATTAAGGCTAAGACTTCAACGAATTTTCTATGCATTAATCCCGGAATTAGACCGGCCTGGTCGGATAGGAACGAACAAAAAAGAGTGGTAACACCAACTCAAGCTAAAGTCTTTCAAAGTGACGGAATTGTAGTTGGACGACCAATTACGCAAGCTCAAAATGAAATTGAAGCTTATCGAAAAATTCAAGGAGAGTGGAACTAATGTATACTTCGCAAAAATTAATTCAAGATTTACTAAAAATTAAGGCTGTAACTTTAAGTCCTGATCAACCATATGTTTGGGCAAGTGGTTTACAAGCACCAATCTATACAGATAATCGATTAACTTTTGGCCATACTGAAGTTCGTCAAAACATCGCTAAATTGATGGCTTCCATAATTAGGAAAAACTATCCAGAAGTGACGGTAATTTGTGGCGTTGCCACTGCCGGAATTCCTCATGCCACCGCCGTAGCCAATATTTTGAATTTGCCACTTAGTTATGTGCGACCACAGCCAAAAGATCATGGACGTGGGAAACAAATCGAAGGTTGTGTCACCGCTGATGACAAAGTCGTGGTAATTGATGACTTAATTTCGACTGGTGGAAGTGTCTTGAAGGCAGTGGAAGTGGTTAGAAGAACTGGGGCACAAGTATTGGGGACCACCGCAATTTTTTCTTACAACTTGCCACTCGCTGATGCTAACTTTTCCAAGCACAACACTCAATTAATTTCGTTAACAAATTTTCATGAACTTATTCAAGAAGCAAAAGATAGTAAATATATTAATGACTACGAGTTGTTGCTGTTAAGAAGATGGTATCAAGAATTGAAAGGGTTGGTTAGTTAATTGATATTATATAGATTTTTCAGACCACTAGTTTTCTTGTTCACACCAGAATTTGATCACCACCTAGTAGGATTTTTTCTCAGTCTAATCCATCGAAGCAGATTGCTAACAAAGTTAACTTGTAAACTATTCAAAGTTTCCAGTGCTCAGAATGTTGAAATCGCGAGAATTAACTTTCCCAATCGAATAGGGATGGCTGCAGGTTTTGATAAGAATGGAACTTTTTATAATGGCATAGCTGCCTTAGGTGCAGGTTTTGTTGAAGTCGGCAGTGTGACGCTAACTGCACAACCGGGGAATGCTAAGCCGCGGGTTAAAAGATTGGTTGAAGATGAAGCAATTATCAATCACATGGGTTTGAATAATGTAGGCGTTGAGAAAGCGCAAAAGAATCTCAGTAAAGTGCAATCCATTGTGCCAATTGGTATAAACATTGCTCCCAATCATGGACTGACAACAAAAGAAATGATTCAACAAATGACAAAATCTGCGGAAGCTCTTGAAAGTGAGGGTGATTTTTTAGTTCTGAACTTGAGTTGCCCGAATCAAGACGGTGTGAAGAGTCTCCAAGATGCTGGAATTATTAGCCAATTGTTGGATGAGATTGAAGCAAAAAAACCTATTTTTCTTAAATTTAGTAGTGACTTACCAGATGAAAAGTTGCTAGAAAGCATTGCAAAAAATATTGAACGAATTAGTGGTGTAGTGATGTCGAACACCACGACCACGAGAGAAAACTTGAAATCAAAAAATCAAAAATTTGTTGGTGGATTAAGTGGGAAACCATTATTCAATAAAACACTGAAACAAGTGAAACTGGTACGACAAAAATTCCCAGAAGATTTAGCAGTTATTCATTCAGGAGGAATTTTTACCGTCAGGGATGTCAAAGAATCTCTGGCCGCCGGCGCTGATTTAGTAGAGATATACACATCATTAATCTATCAAGGACCAACAATTTTCAAGGAAATACAAAAAAAGACTGCCTGAGAGGCGGTCTTTTTTGGTTATTTTATTTTTGAAATGGTTATTTTGTTTTTTAAATATTCTACTTCTTCACTTTTTATGAATCCTATTTCAGAGTGCATGGCATTAGAAATGCCACAAGCCATACTTGTTCTGATTAACGACTCATTGTTTAAATCGTTGTCTAGAGCAAAACACAAACCACCTATAGTGGCGTCACCGCTCCCGGTTGGATTAATTGTTGTAATTGAAGGGATTTTTGCTTGATAGTATTCGGTATTGATTTTAAATAAAGCTCCTTCTTCGCCCATTGAAATTATTACATTATCTACAAATTTTAAATTACTAGAATTAATAGCTTTAATAGCCTCAGGCATGCTACTTATTTCTTTCTTGACTAATGTTGATAATTCCGAAATATTAGGTTTTACATAGTTAATACGAAGATTCATTTTTTTTATGTTGTTTAGAGTTGTTTCTAATAAATTACTTGATGTATCCAGAATTATTTTTATCTTTGGGTTTAGTTCGTTGGTTAATTTTATTAAGTGACAATAAATGTCACTTGGTGCCTCTGGTGGCATACTACCATTAATTGATACAACATTTATTTGAGGATTTTTTTTAAGAGTAGATAGATAGAAGTCAATAAATGAGTCTAGTCTTTTTTTAGAAATTGGCTCACCGGCTTCATTAAATTCTGTTTGTTGATCATTTTCGTGCATGACAGTTGTGCACAAGCGTGTTTCACTATCTAGTATTTGAAAACTATTTGTCATCTTATTTTTAGGGGTTAAGTCATTTAAGTGTTCAGCAATGTATCTTCCATTTGATCCACCTATAAATCCAGTTAAAAAGACCTTTGAACCTAGAATTGAAGCTACTCTTCCTGCATTTATTCCTTTCCCACCGATATATTTATTTAGTGACACTCTGTTCAAACTGTTGAGTTGTAGTTTTTTTAATCTATAAACATTATCTACTGATGGGTTCAAAGTGATTGTGAGCAACATATCAAATCTCCTAAATTATTTTTCCAAGTTTTCTATATTTTTTTAATAATTCTTCACTGATTTTGTCATCAGTTATTACGCCATTAATGTTATCTAAAGTTTCAAAAGTATATGTATCGCTACTATCAAATTTTGTGTGGTCACACAAAATGTAATTCAACTCTGATCTTGAAAAAACAGCTGTTTGGATTGTTCCTTCGTTAACGTTTGCAGTTGTGATGTTGTTTTTGTTGATTCCGTTAGTGGAGCCAAATGCAACATCAATATTAATTGTTCTTATAGAATTAATAGCCGCTTCTCCCACGAATTCTTGGGTAGTTTTATGATATTTTCCACCTGTAAGAATTACTTTCTCATTTAAGTTGGTCATATAGTCAAAAACAGGAAGACTATTGGTTATAAAAAGTATATTTCTATTGATTAATTGAGGCATTGAGGCAATTACAGTTGTTCCAGCCCCTAGGAAAATAGTTTGTCCATCTTGAGCGATGCTCGCAACTTTTTTTGCTATTTGTTGTTTAAGGTCGATATTTAGACTTTGTTTTTCTTCAGTAGAAAGCTCTTTGTTGATGATTTTTGCACCACCGTATATTTTTGTGACTTGTCCTTGCTTCTCTAATTCATCTAAATCACGACGAATGGTCATATTCGAGACGTCTAATGTTTTTGCTAGAAATTCCGTTGTACCATATTCATTATCTCTAATTATTTTAGTTATTTTATTTAGTCTTTCTTGTTTTAACATAGTCATTTCCTGTTCTTTCTTGTTTAATCGTGTTAATTCTATCACAGAGATTAAAAAAAAGAAATAATACAATATTGCCGTCATTGAGATAAATTACCATCAAATTTTAAAAAGGTTGACAGAAACGAAGTTAAGAAATAGAATGAAACCGTTAACAAATATAAACAAAAACACAAAATCGAACAAAGGAGGTTGAAAATGATTGAAACAACTTTTTCATATATGGTTCATAACGAATTGATTGATCCTAGCATCGATGTTAATTCTGAGGAGGAATTATTTGAAGTTGTTGGTAAGCGCTTACTAGATTTGGGATATGTGACTGATGGATATTCTGAAGCAGTTAACAAAAGAGAAAAAGAATTTCCCACTGGGTTGAATGCTGATGCATTCACAATGGCAGTTCCACATGTTGATCCAGAATTTATTGTTAAACCTTTTGTTTACATATGTAAGACAAAAAAAGATCTTGATCTTAAGCAAATGGCAATTAATACCGACATGAAAACAAAGAATTTCTGCTTTTTAGGTATTAAAGAGGCTACGGGACAAGCTAATCTTTTGAAGAACATAATTTTTGCCATGAGAGAAGAAGACTTTATATCAAGATTCACTAATGCAAAAACATCAAAAGAATTGGCATATGTAGTAGGTGAATACTTGGATAAAAAATATTAGGAGGAAAGAACAATGAAGACAGTATTGATTTCTTGTGGAAGTGGCGTTGCAAGTAGTGAAACAACAGCATCACTTTTCAATGATCAGATTGAAAATGAAGGATTGGAAAATGAACTAGATACTTTTGTTTGTCCTGTTGGTGAAGCTGCCAGTGTCATGGAACAAAATAAGGATATTGTGGCATATATTGGAATTGAAACAGATGATGTTATCGAACAAGCAGAAAAGATGAATTTGCCCCATTTTAATATGAACCCATATTTAACATTTGATGATGAGGCACAAGAAGAAATTTTTAACTCAATTAGAGAAAAAAGTGGAATTTAATTAATTTAACTGATAAGAGGTGAAAAAAATGAGTATGAACGAAATTGTACAGATGATCCTGTCCCCTGGGGCACAGGTAGTCGTACCGATATTAATTATTATTCTAGGTCTTATTTTTAGAATGTCAGCTAAGAAAGCCGTTAAAACTGGTTCTGACTTAGTGATTGGATTTGTAGGTATGTCAATTTTGATCGGTGTATTAGTTGATCAAATCACACCAATCACTAAGCAATTAGGTAAAGTTACTGGTCTAGATTTGCCAGCAGTTGATGTTGGTTGGACTGGTGCGGCAGCTATTTCATGGGCATGGTCGCTAGCATTTGCATTTTTTGCATTAACAATAGGTATCAATATTTTAATGTTACTTTTGAAATTAACAGACACAATTAATGCCGATATGTGGAATGTTTGGGGAAAAGTTTTAACCGGATATATTGTTTACTATATGTCAGGTGGATCATATCTATGGGCTTTTGGATTAACAGCTGTTCAAGTGATAATCGAATTGAAATTAGGTGATCTATGGGAACCAACAATTAGTGACATGTTTGGCTATCAATCAACAACAACGACTCATATTGAATCATTTACAGCGGTTATTATGTATCCGGTGAATAGATTGATGGACTTTATTCCAATTTTTAATAAAGAAATTGATGCTAAATCTCTTAAAAAGAAAATTGGTTTATTATCAGAACCATGGGCAATGGGATTCATTATTGGGATGCTAATAGGGCTACTTGCTAGAATACCATTTGCACAAGTACTTAATTTCGCAACATACATGTTAGCAATCATGGCACTATTCCCGGTAGTTGCTAAATACTTCCAATCAGCACTTTCTCCTTTTGGAGCTGCAATGAGTAAGTTCATGAAAGCAAGATTTAAAAATCGTAATTTCTCGATTGGATTGGATTGGCCTATTGTGGGTCAAAGCTCAGAACTATGGGTTACTTTGACAATTAATATTATCTTTTTCATGGGTTGGGCAATGGTTCTCCCTGGAAACAAGGTATTACCATTTGCAGGAATCATTAATTACTGTTTAGGTGTTGGTGGATTGCTACTAACTGGTGGGAATTTATTAAGAATGATCGTATTAAGCTTTATCTATACACCAGTATTTCTTTACGGGGCAACATTCCTTGCTCCTATCTTGACCAATATGGGTAAATTAACAAAAGCTATTGATATTCCAAAAGGATCAATGGTTACTTGGAGTTCAATTGAAATACCCGAATTGAGAATTATTTTTGCATACATGACTCAAGGACAATGGTGGGCCTATGTCGGATTTGTCGCATTAATGGGATTATTTGCATTAATGTACAGACATATTAAGAAATCACCATTGCCATCAGAAAGATATAAAGAATTGAGTTAGGGACTTTACTTAAATAAAGGTGGAAATATGATGACAAATATTAAAAAGAAATTAGAAAATTTAAATAATATAACTTGGGATTTCATAATGCTTATTAATGTAGTTTTATTTTTAATATTTACAAGAACAGGCATTGTAATTTTGCCTTTTATTATCGGTATAAGTTGTTATTTGTTTAAAGAATATGGTTATGAAAAAAGATTCAAGAAATTGAATATGAATAGAAGGAAGAAGGCTAAACAATGATTGATGTAGGAAGAATGATTTTTGAACATGAGAGAGAAGACCTTGCCAAGGTAATTAGAGTTGTTTTTGACAGAAATGATACTAATGTCGCTGGTGGTAACTTTTCGTTTAAAGTTACTGACAGGAATGGTGACTACGGCGAAGCCGGAAAAGAATATATTCTTATGACTCCTACTATGATGTCAGAAGCATATTTCGGGAGAATTACAGCTTCACAGATATTAGTTGTAGAGCCTCACACTAGAAAAATTATTGAGGGTGAAGGAAAACTAACTAGAGAAATTAATATGCACGAAGCTGTATATGATGCAAATCCAGACATTAAGACAGTTTTCCATTCACATGCTAAAGAACAATTAGTATGGGCAACGATGGGAGTTCCACTTCCTAATTTGACTGAGGTTACTCAAAAAGTTAAGAGTATCCCTGTATTACCTTTTAGAGAAAATTGTTCAGAAGAATTAGCACAATTAGTTTCTGATAATATTAAAAAAATCGGAGACGATGCCTTGACTCACGAGTATCTTTTAAATTCACATGGCGTGTTAATTACAGTTGGTGGAAAAGGAATGTCAGGTTTGACTGCACTTCATAAAGCAGTAGCTATCGTTGATACAATGGAATATAATGCACATATTGCACTTGAGCAAACAAAGCTAATTAGAGAAGGTGTAACCGATGGTTTTTATTCTAAGGGTATCAAGTTGGGAACACTTGAAGATGTATTTGTAGATAAAAAAGCACTTTATAATGATAAATCAAATGCTGAGCTAGAAAAGATGCAACCTGAAAATAATTAGATTAAACAAATTTTAAAAAAGGATCTCAACACCAATTCATTGTGTTGAGATCCTTTTTTAATTACCTGTGTGAAGAAAATTAATATTTACTTTCGTTTGGGCGTTTGAAGTTTGTTGGGAACTCTTTGGGATAACTTTTAACATCATCTCCTGGAAGGGGAATAGATGCTAATGTTCCTGGTTTCATAGGAGTATTGGCATCTTGTCCACATGATTGTAACTCATTTAATATTCCTATTTTTTTGAAAATAGTTTGTTGATATGCAATTTTCGCATTCCATTCAAGAGTTTCTAATATTCTTGCCGCTACATGTAAATCTGTAGAGGTAATAAGAACTCCGTGGCTATTCAAAAGAAAAACATTTTCCATTGCTTTATCGCCGATATTTGATAAAGCGTTTTTTACTACATCGGCAAGTTCTTCGCTAGTCGCAGGAGCAAAGGGAAGATTTTTGATCTCTCCTAGTTCTCTAGTTGCTTCAGTTAAGTTTGGCATATCCAATCCACTAGTTGCCCAAAACATTGAATTTTCAGCGTGAGAATGATAGACACAACGTATTCCGGGATGGGTTAAATATGCTCTTTCATGCATATTTACCTCTCTTGTAACATCTCCAACACCATCGATTTTTTTATATGTGTTTCCATCAATTACTAAAATTTGAGCAGGATGTAGTTCGGAATAATATGTTTCCGACATCATAGTTGGTGTCATCAAAATGAAAGGATGACCATCCTTATCAAAGACCTTGATTGACATATTACCTCCAGCAACATTGGTGTTTTTTCGATCAAACATTTTTTGAACGGTATGTGCTAAATCTGCCCTTTCTGTTTCGAACATCATTCTCATTATATATTTCCTCCTGAACGTAGACTATAATTTAAATCAAAACAATTATAAAACGTTTTCATTGATTGTTTGTTGATTTCAAAAAAGGTGAATAAAATTCAAAAAAGGGTGAATTGTTATGGAATTTAATGATCGATTGAACACAATTTTAAAAATATTAGATAAGAAGAAACATATAAGTATAAAAGAGTTGCAAAAATTAACATATGAAAGTGAATCTACTTTGAGACGAGATTTGATAAAACTCGAGGAAGATAATAAAGTTGTCAGATCCTCAGGCTATGTTGATTTAATAAAAAAGAATGTAACTGAATTTGGTTATGATATCAGAAAAGGGAAGCAATGTAGTCAAAAAAAATACATATCCGAATTAGCAGCTGATTTTATTGGTGACAGTCAGGCTTTATTTGTTGACTCTAGTACAACCACATCATATCTAGATACTTATATTAAAAAAAAGAAGAGAATGGTTGTGGTTACAAATGGGATTAATATTGCCGCTTCACTAAATAAAAGTAGCAACGTAAGAACTTTTATTTCCGGTGGTTTTTTGAAACATTCATCTGGATCTATAGTAGGAACAACTAGTGAAGCTTTTTTTAAAGAATTTAAGGCTGATGTTGCGTTTATTTCCTGTGAAGCTATTGATGGAAATGGTGTTTACATGGCAAGTGATAATCAGTCAAGTGTAAAAAAACAAATGCTAAAAAATGCCGAATTAAATATATTAATGGCTGATAGTTCTAAGTTTATGACTAAAAATTTTTATGTTTTAAGTGATTTTTCAAGCATCGATGTAATTATTACTGACAAACGTCCTCCTCAGGAAATGATTGATATTTTGGATAATTTAAGAATTGAATTGGTTTATTGAATTGAATGAAATTCAAAAAGAATGAATTCTATTTTATTTAATTCAGAGTGAAATTAAGATAGTTAATGAAAACGCTTAATAATTTAATTTCTATGGAGGTATAAGCATGTTAGACATGAAATTTCCAAAAATAGGTATTCGTCCTACTATTGACGGTAGACGAAAAGGAATTAGAGAATCACTTGAGGATCAAACTATGCAGATGGCTAAGTCTGCAGCAAAATTAATTGAGTCGACTTTGAAATATCCTGATGGAACACCAGTTCAAACGGTTATTGCTGATCGAACAATTGGAGGAGTTAAAGAAGCGTCAGAAGCAAAAGAAAAATTTGATAAAGAAAATGTGTGTGGAACTTTAACAGTAACTCCTTGTTGGTGTTATGGAAGTGAAACTATGGATATGACTAAAGATATTCCACATGCAATTTGGGGATTTAATGGAACTGAGAGACCCGGTGCAGTTTATCTTGCCGCAGTCTTGGCAGCCCATACTCAAAAAGGTATTCCTGCTTTTGGAATATACGGTAATGATGTTCAAGATGGAGACGACACTGAAATTCCAGAAGATGTTAAAGAGAAAATAATTCGTTACGCTAAAGCAGCTTTGGCTGTTGGAATTATGAGAAATAAATCTTACTTATCAGTAGGAAATGTTGCCATGGGAATTGGTGGTTCAATTGTCAACCCTGACTTCTTTGAGGACTACCTTGGCATGAGAAATGAATATGTTGATATGAGTGAAATAGTACGTCGTTGGGATGAAACAATTTACGACGAAAAAGAATTTAAAGTAGCATTAGACTGGGCTCATAAGAATACACCTGTAGGTCCAGACATCTATAACGAGGATAACCCAGAGAAGTTCACTGATGATCAAAAAGAAGAGCAATTACAAAATGCAATCAAAATGACAATCATAATGCGTGATTTGATGGAAGGTAACTCTGAGTTAGAAAAACTTGGATTTAAAGAGGAGTCTGAAGGACATTACGCACTTGCGGCAGGATTCCAAGGGCAACGTCAATGGACTGATCATTTTCCAAATGGAGATTATATGGAAGCACTTTTGAATTCTCAATATGATTGGAGAGGAATTCATGCACCTAATATTTTAGCTACTGAAAATGATTCTCTTAATGGGGCAACAATGCTATTTAATTATTTACTAACAAACACTCCTCAAATTTTTGCTGATGTTCGTACTTATTGGAGTGCTGAAGCTGTAAAACGGGTTACAGGAACAAAATTAGAAGGGAAGCTTACTAACGGATTCTTACATCTTTCTAACTCAGGAGCACAGACACTTGATGCAACTGGACAGGAAAAAATCAATGGAGAATCAGCAATTAAGCCTTTCTATGATTTAGATGAGAAAGAGGCACAAGCAAATCTAGATAAAACTCGTTGGATTCCAGCTAATATCGGGTACTTTAGAGGTGGTGGATTCTCAAGCAACTATGTTACAGAAGGTGGAAAAGATGGAATGCCAGTAACTATGGCAAGAATTAATCTGGTTAAGGATCAAGGACCAGTTCTTCAAATTGCTGAAGGATATGCCGTTGATCTTCCGGAGAATGTATTTAATGCTGTTAATGATAGAACTGATCCAGGTTGGCCTTCAACCTTCTTTGTACCAACCTTGACAGGTGAAGGAGCATTTAAGTCAGTTTATGATGTTATGAATAATTGGGGTGCAAATCATGGAGCAATTAGTTATGGGCATATTGGTGCCGATTTAATAACTTTAGCTTCTATTTTAAGAATTCCAGTCAATATGCATAATGTAAATGACAAGGATATTTTTAGACCAAAAACTTGGGCTTCATTCGGTACAGAAGATTTAGAATCAACGGATTATAGAGCATGTAAGACGTTAGGACCATTATATAAATAAGGAGATAGTAGTATGAAAATGACAAATGCCATTGCTATCGACTTAGGTGCTAGTTCAGGAAGAATAGTATCAGGGACTTATGATGGTACTAGTTTAAAGGTTAAAGAACAGTTTAGATTTTCGAATCAACCAGTTGAAGTAAACGGTTCTTTATTTTGGGACTACTTAAAAATATTTCAAGAAATTAAATATGGTTTATCATTAGCTGAAAAAGACTTAGGTAAGATTTCCAGTATGAGTGTTGATACCTGGGGAGTAGACTTCGGTTATGTTGATAAAAATGGTAATCTGCTAAGCACTCCACATAGCTATAGAGATACTAGGGTAAATGAATACTTGAATGAATTATCCGACGTAGTTAACGATAAAGAACTTTATAAAGAAACGGGAACTATCCCCTCTTCAATTAATTCCATATTACAAATCTATTCTGATTTACAAATTAGTCCTTATTTGAAGGATGAAATATCTAAGGTTTTATTTATGCCGGATTTAATAGAATATTTTTTTAGTGGAATCGCTCAAAATGAATTTACGATTAGTTCAACAAGTGGTTTATTAAGTGCAGAAACTCGCGAGTTTGATACTGAGTTAATTAAGAAACTAGGAATGAATATCGACTGGTTTTTTAAGCCAACAGTTGGAGGGAAAATTCTTGGAAATATTTCTCAAAATATTGTTGATGAAGTTAAGCTTGATAACGATATCAAAGTAATTAGTGGGGTTGGACATGACACTGCCGCCGCAATTAGAGCTATTCCAGAATATTATCAAAACCAGAGTAATAGTATATTTATTAGCTGTGGGACATGGTCAATAATCGGAGCTATTAGCGAAAAAGTTATTAATGATGATACTGCTCTTAGTCAAGGATTAACCAATGAAGGCTGCTTTGATGGAAGAAATCGTTTGCTTAAAAATGTTACAGGCCTCTGGATTTTGCAAGAATTACAAAAAGAGTGGTCGTATAGTGGAGAAGTAGTAACTTACTCCAAAATGGTAGAAGAAGCTAAAAATACAAAATCAATAAATAGTTATATCGACGTGGATGATGAATTATTTGGGACACCAAATAATATGTCAAAAAAAATTAATAAGTATCTTGTTAAAACAAATCAAAGAGTTCCAAAGACAAGGGGCGAACTGATCTTAGTTGTGATAGAAAGTTTAGCCTTTAAATATAAAAGTATTGTCGAAAGTATAGAAAAAGTTACAGGGAGAAAATTTAAATCAATCAATATGGTTGGTGGAGGAATTCAAAACGAGCTATTAGTACAATTAACTGCAGATTTCATAGGTATTCCTGTGAATGCGGGCCCAGTTGAATCAAGTGTGATTGGAAATCTGGTAACTCAATTACAAATAATAGGTGAAGTTCATAATGATGAGATATACAACCTACTTACCAGTTCGTATGAAATCAAAAAATTTACTCCTTCTTTGAGTATTGATGACTCAAAATATGCTACTTTTCTTAATATTTCTAAACTGGATACAGAATAATTGAAGGAGTTTGTATATGGAAAATAAAATCGAGTCAAAAAAAACTGCTCCGATTGTTTATTTATTTGCCATCTTAGGTGGCTTTGCAGGATTGTTGTATGGATATGATTCTGGAGCTATTTCGCTGGCGTTACCTTCTATTACTAAACAATTTGGATTAGATGCTGGTCAAAGAGGAATGGTAGTAAGTTTCCTATTATTTGGAGCTTTACCATCAATTGTTGTGTTTACCATCTTGGAAAAAAGGATTGAACGTAGAAACGTTCTTATACTAGGCGGAGTGATCTTTATTATCGGTAGTATTCTTTCTGCGATTTCAACTTCGACGGGATTCTTGATGTTCTCAAGACTCGTGTTAGGTGTTGCAGCTGGAATTGCCAATATGTACGGATTGATTTATCTTTCTGAATTAGCTCCGGCACATATTAGAGGGTTAATGTCTTCTTTGTATCAACTAAGTGTTAACATAGGAATTCTATGTGCGTACGTTGTAGGTGCATATAATTTGCCTACTGACGACTGGAGATGGACGCTTGGTCTAGGAATAGTTCCGGCTGCAATTTTTACCGTTGGTATGTTAATTAGCCCTCAAAGTCCTAGATGGCTATTGCGTGATGGAAATGAAAAAAAAGCCCGGCTTATACTTATGAAAACTAGAACTTCAAAAGAAGAAGTTGAGGCTGAAATTGTTGATATTAATGATGGGTTAAAAAAACAAGAAGCAGGATTGAAAGAGTTGTTTGGGAAATTTAAACCTGCTATGACAATGTTGTTTATTCTTACATTTTTGCAGGTATTTACAGGAATAAATGCAGCTGTATATTATGCTCCAGAAATTTTCCATAACTTAGGAATGCCAAATTCTAGTATAATTGCTGATTTTGGAGTTGGTAGTGCCCTTGTTGTATCAACATTAATTTCTTTACCTTTCATTGATCGAATGGGGAGAAAAAAACTATTGGAGATAAGTTTAGCGGGACAAGCAGTTCCAGCTGTAGTGCTTTGTCTATGGTCAACTAATGCCACCGTGGCTATTGTTGCAATCTTTCTATATGTATTTATGTTTGGTTTTGGTTTAGGACCAGTATTTTGGTCCTACGTGCCGGAAATTTTACCCCTCAAAGCAAGAGCTATGGGGATGGGTGTAATAACTTTTACACAGTACTTGTTGAATGCAGTCTTATCTTTAATATTCCCAGTAATACTTGAAATGATGGGAATAAATGTTTTCTATATTTTTGCACTACTATCACTATTAGGAGCATGGTATATTCATGAATTTGTGCTAGAAACAAAAGGAAGAACTTTAGAGGATATAGAAAAATACTGGATAGAAAAGGCGGATAAGAAAAATGCTTAATAAAATTCCCAAAGTATTGTCTCCGGAAATTGTTAAATTTCTTATGGAAATGGGTCATGGAGATGAGGTTCTAATATGTGATGCAAACTATCCCGCAAAGACAAACGGAAATATTGTTTTAAGAGCGGATGGTGTCAGCTCAGTAGAACTTTTGAAAGGTGTTTTGGAGGTATTGCCCTTAGACGGCTATTCAGATTATCAAGGAATTCTTATGGAGGTTGTTCCAGGTGATCCACCAGCGCCAGAAGTGTGGAAAGAGTATGAAGAAACGATAGTAAAATCGTTCCCTAACGCTAAAATTAAAAAAATTGAAAGACAAAAATTTTATGATTATTCTAAAACCTGTCTTGGAATAATACAGTCAGGAGAAGAAAGGTTATACGGGAACTTGATCATAAGAAAAGGTGTAGTGAAATAAATATTTAATACAAAAAAGGTCGCTCATTAATACTAAGAGCGACCTTTTTTGTATTAAACTATGTGCGTTCCGTGTGCCTGCTGGGATCCAATTAGGTTACATATTTGATTTACATTGTGCGAGTTAATGCCACCACCTGGTAGAATTTCAAGAGTATTGTTTGACATGGAAATCATTTCTCTAAGATAGTCTATATCCAAATTTCCTGAATAAGGTGTTCCATGGGAAAGAATTCTATTAAATCTTAAATTATTAAGCTGTTCCATCGCCTTTTTATGGTGCTTTCTATCAATTTCGTCAAAAGCCATATGAAACACCAGTTCTTTATTTTTTATATTCTTTGTCAAAAAATCTATAGAATTAAAATCTAATTCATGATTTTCAGAAATTACGCCAAGGGCGAAACCATCTACATTAATGGATGATAAAAAATTAATATCTTCTTTCATTACGTCCAGTTCGTTTTTGGAGTAAACAAAGTTACCTCCACGAGGGCGAATCATGGCAATTACTTTCACATTTTTGCTATGACAATAATCAACTGCCATTTTAGCGGTACCGATTGCGGGAGTTGTGCCACCTTCTGCTAAGTTAGAATTAAGTTCAATTCTGTTAGCTCCTGAATCAACAGCGGTTTTTAAAGCTTCAAAATCTGCAACACATGCTTCTTTTAAGATCATTTTACTACTCCTTAAGAATTGAATTTAGAATATCAATTGAAGTTAAAATGTTAGATTTTTGAGTACCTATATTTATTCTAAAGAATCCCTTTCCATTTTCTCCAAAGTCAATTCCGAGTTGAATACCAAGACCTGCTTGAACACACTTATCATAAAAATAGTTATCGTTTTCAAACTGATCTGGAATTTTTATGAATAGTAAGAAAGTACTTTGTGAGGGGAGTATTTTATATTCACTATTTAATAAATCATGATAGATTTTTATGTTATTAAGTAAATATTTTTTTAAATCATTAACATAATTCAGTCCATTTGAATAAGCTGAAATTGAAGCTTGAATTGCAATTGTATTCATTTTAGGATAACTAAATTTGTCCCTTTGTCCGAGGAAACTCTGTTGTAGATTATCGTTTGAAAATATAACAAAACTAGATTTTAATCCAGCAATATTAAATGTTTTGGTTGGTCCAGATAAAACTGCCATATTTACCTTTTTTGAGAAGAAGTTAACTAAAGAAACGAAATTATTATTGAAAACTAAATCACTGTGAATCTCATCGCTAATAATTGGAAGATTGTATTTTTCAGCTAGATTGACTATACTCTGCAATTCGCTTCTAGACCAGACCTTTCCACCTGGATTATGAGGATTGCACAGTAGAAGAAGTTTAGGATTTTTACTAATAATTAACTTCTCTAATTCTGTAAAATTAATTTTAAAAGTGTTCTTAAAATCGTAAGTTAGATTATAGAACATAGGTTTTCTGTCTGTTTTTTCAACTGTTTTAAAAAACGGGAAGTATATTGGATTAAAAATAAGAACATTGTCATTTGGTTTGGTAAGAATTCTTATTAATATATTCATTGAAGACATAACGGTTGAATTATCAATAATAGGGAAATGTGAAATGTCGTCATTGTGATATTTTAAATACCATTTATTAATTGACTTAAAAAAATCATCTGGAACATAGCTGTATCCAATGGGTGAGGATTTTATTCGCTTTATGAGATCATTGATAATTGTTTGATCAGTCATAAAGTCAGTGTCGGCGACCCACATCGGCAAAACTGGGGCACCAAAGTATTGCATTCGTAGGTCCCATTTTTCACAATTTGTATTTTCTCTGTCTACAGGATTGTTAAAATTAATCATTTTTCAAACCATCCTTTACTAATTTTTGCTTGAAGAATTCAGGTTTAGTGTAAGAAATGATGTATTCTAAAACGTTGTCAGAATAACCGTTAAAAGTGATGCGTTCATGCCGAACAAGAAAACTAGGATTAGAATATTCAAAATGATTTAAAACGAAGGAATCTGTAATTTTTTCAACCGTATTAATCTGTTGGTATGAAAGACGATAAGGATTAATATCAAAGTCACTTTGAAATCTTTTATAAATGGATTCGTAATTATTTGGACTACTTAATTTTTCTTCTTTAATGAATTCAGATGGAATGTAAGAAATGAAGAGGTCCGAAATTGTACTACTTGTGGTTCTTGTGCGGACAATTTTATAATAAAAATCTTTACAATTTAACTTTTTTAAAATATTGGAATCATTCTCTTTAGAAATTGAAAGGACTTTGGAAGTCGTATTTGAGGTTGAAGTGGTTGCTAAATCGGAAACGCGCAATACTTCATCAAAATTATTTTTTGACCGGAATGAACCTTTTCCTCGAAACCTTTCTACTAACCCCATTTCAACAAGTTTATTTAAAACTCTGACTGAAGTAGTAGAACTTACTCCATATATTTCTTGAATATCAGCTTCACTATAAAATTTACTTCCTTTTTCAAAAAAATTGAGGGAGATTTTTTTAAGTAAGTCGTCCATTATTATTTGATATTTTGAATTTGCCATAGACAGTCCTCCACTATTTGATTTTAGCAACATTAACGTGTTAAGTCAATCGTATTATGAAAGCGCTTGCAATTATGGATACGAGGTGTTATATTCTTGTTGTTAACAAGTTAACACATTAACTTAGAAGGAGGGTTCAATTTGAATTATATAGTCTGTTCACACGGTGATTATGCTAAAGCTAGTATTGAAAGTTGTGAAATGATTACTGGTGAGTTAAAGAATTTTTATGCTTATTCTTTTGATGGTGATAAAAATATTGAAAATGTATCGAAAGATTTTTTGGAAATTATTAGAAATAATCATTTGAAATTTGAGGAAACAATTTTTCTAACGGATTTAAAATCAGGAACTCCAAATAATGCTGCAGTTTATATTGCTAATCAATATGCTATAGCAGGTATATATACGGGGACTTCTCTTAGCGATTTAGTGTTTATTGCTATGGGAGAAAATGTTGATTCAGTGTTCGAGCTTAAAGCTGAAAATACTGGAAAGATAAATCTATTAAATTTATCTGAAGAAGAGGAAGAGGAGGAAGAATAACTATGTCGCAAGAATCGCTAGGAATAAAAAATATCAGAATTGACGAAAGATTGATACACGGACAAGTTGCTACTATGTGGACCAACAGTTTAAAGGCAACTCGAATAATGGTTGTAGATGATGAAGTTGTCAAAAATGATATTGAGAAGATGGCTCTTAAGACGGCTGTTCCTTCTGGGATAAAACTTAGTATTTTAACTGCAAAAGGTGCAGCTGAGCGAATTATGAATGGAAACTATGAAGAGCAAAGAGTTTTCTTACTTACTAAATCTCCGAAGCCACTTGTCGATCTTGTAAAAAATGGTGTACCGATTGAAAAAGTTAATGTGGGAAATATGTCTTCAAAAGAGAATTCGAAACAAGTTAAAAAGTCAGTTAGTGTAACACCGAGTGATATTGATAATTTTAAAATTTTGGATGAAGCTGGAGTGGAATTGGTAGCTCAAATGGTGCCAACCGAAGATCCGGTTAACTTTATGAAATTAATGGAGGAATAGACATGCATATAGAAGTTTGGCAGATCATATTATTAACTTTGCTAGCGTTTTGGATGATTATTGACCAATTAACAGTTGTTGTATTAGGTAATTATCCTTTATTAGTTGGACTTGTTGCTGGAATTATCATGGGTGATATTAAAACGGGTCTTGCAGTTGGTGGTACCTTGCAATTAATGGTTCTAGGTGTTGGTACATACGGTGGTGCCAGTGTTCCTGATTTTTTGACCGGGGCGGTAGTTGGAACTGCTTTTGCTGTCGCTAGTGGCAAAGGATTAGACTTTGCGATTGGATTAGCTGTGCCTGTTGGATTATTGATGGTTCAGCTTGACGTTTTAGCACGATTTACTAATACGTTTTTCCTACATCGTGTAGATAAAAATATTAATTTAAATAATACCAAGGGTGTTGAAAGAAATATTATTTATGGAGCATTACCTTGGGGATTGTCCCGCGCAATTCCTGTTCTTTTAATGCTAACTCTCGGTAGCAAAGTGGTTGATGTAATTATTAATAAAATGCCAGAATGGTTGACTGATGGATTAAAAGTTGCTGGTGGTGTATTACCAGTTGTAGGTATTGCTATTTTATTGAGATACTTGCCAACCAAAAAATTCTTTTCATATTTAATTGTTGGTTTTGTATTGGCAGCATATATAAAAGTTCCGATGTTAGGAGTTGCCTTAATTGGGCTTGCAATGGGGCTTGTTTATTACAATAGTAGAAAAGATGGTGTTAAAGGTACTGTGGCTGTAGGATCTGAAAGTGAGGTAGCGACTGATGATGACGAATACGAAGATTAGTAAAGAAAAAGCAAAAGAATTACATAGAGCTAACAGAAGATGGCTTTGGGGTAGTCAAATTTGCTGGAATTATGAACGAATGATGTCTACAGGATTTTTATATGCTGTTTTACCAACTTTACAAAAATTATATAAAGATCAAGAACTCGTGGATATGATGAATGTTCATAACCAATTTTTTAATACTAACCCATTTGTTGGGCCATTAATTGTTGGTATGGATATTGCTATTGAAGAAAAAGAAGGTAGTAAGGCAAAAGAAACAGTTGCTGGATTAAAAACTGGACTTATGGGTCCCTTTGCAGGAATCGGAGATACTCTGTTCGGAGTTATTTTACCAACGATTCTAGGATCGATTGGGGCCTATATGGCGCTTAAAGGGAATGTAACCGGTGCAGTACTCTGGATTTTAGTAAATTTCGCAGTTATTTTTATCCGTTACCCACTGTTAAGACTAGGGTATCAACAAGGAGCGAAATTGGTTAATGAGTATGGTGAGAGACTAAACCTTTTAACCGATTCGGCTATTCTTCTAGGAATGACGGTGGTTGGAGCGCTAATACCAACTGTAGTCAATGCTACTGTCCCCTTTGTTTATCATTCAGGAAAAGTAACTTTAAAAATGCAATCAATGCTAGATCAAATCATGCCTAGTTTAGTTCCGGCATTGTTAGTATTTTTAGTTTATTGGTTATTAGGAAAACCAAAAGTTACATCAACAAAAATGATTCTGTTTGTTTTAGTTCTTTCAATTGTATTGAGTGCATTTAAAATTTTAGGATAGAGGAAATTACTTATGTTGAAGTTTTTTAAAAAAATCGAACAATTATCAAAAGTTTTAGAAGAAAAAGAAGCAGGTCATATTCATGATGCTGCTAAAATTGTGGCAGATGGAATTATGAATGGAGGAATTACCCAAGCATTTGGTAGTGGACATTCATATGCTGCTGCGATTGAAGTGAGTGGCCGTGCTGGCGGATTAATACCTTCGAAAGTGATTAATGACCCAGCTGGTGGGTATTACGAGCAGTATGAAGGAGTTGGAACTCATCTAATGCATAGGGTTAAGCTTGATAAAAATGATGTACTGTTCCTGATATCTAATTCGGGAAGAAATCCGATGATTTTAGAAATTGCAGAAATTGCCAAAAAAGTAGGATGTAAAATAATTGTTGTTACTGCTTTGGAATCTTCTAAGGAGTCAACTTCTAGATCATCACTAGGAACTTTATTGTATCAATATGGTGATGTTGTTTTAGATAATCATTCTGAATTTGGAGACGCTGCACTTTCTGTTGATGGTTTAGACACAAAAGTTTGTGGAACCTCTTCAGCTGCGGCTGTTTTACTACTTCAACAGGTTATATATGAAGCCGTTGAAATAATGGTAAGTAAAGGATTCAACCCGCCAGTATACAAGAGTGCGAATATTGATGGAGGACCAGAGTTTAACGAAGCTCTTGAAGATAAATATGCTGATCGGATTTTTCATATATAATGGATGTATTTTTGATAAGACATGGAAGAACTGAGTTTAACGGTAGAGAATTATTTCAAGGTGGAGGCACCAATTCTAATCTAAACGAGATAGGGAAAGAACAAGCTCGATTATCTTCAGAACAAATTAAAAAAGCTTTGCCGGATAAATATGAAGTGATTTGTAGTCCTCTTATAAGAACTAGCCAGACATTGGAATTACTGAACTTGGATGCAACTAGTATAGTTTTTGATGATAGATTAAAAGAAATAAATTTTGGTATTTGGGAAGGAAAATCTTTAAAAGAGGTAAAAGAAAAATTTCCTAAAGAAGTTAAAGACTATTATAATGATGAACTTAATGTGAGCATTCCTGAAGGTGAGTCAATTTTTATTGTGGTTAATCGAGTAGAGGAATTATTAAAAGAATTAGCCTTAAGGAATATTAAGAATGTTGTTCTGATAACGCATGGAAACATTATTTCATTGATGTTAAGCAAATTAATGATCTCTAATGAGTTTGAAAGAGTTTTTAAAGTTCCTGATAACGTTTCGTTAAGCAAAATCGAATACTCAAATAAAAAAATAACGCTAGATTTTTTTAACAGAGTCTATTATTAAAAGTGACCCGGAAGGGTCGCTTTTTTTAGCGAAATTAAGTAAGTTAATTAAAACTATTGACTTAAGTAAGTTTAGAGAATATTATGAAATTAAAGCGTGAAAGCGCTTTAATATACAAAATTTTGTATATTTGGAGGTTTTCTTATGAATGAAAAAAATTATAGAAAGGAGAGCTTAGCGGTAATATATCTTGCTAAAAGATTTTTGGATCTCACGGTAGGCAGCCGCATACCATCTATTGACGAATTAACAGCCGATAGTGAATTTTCTAGGGGGACAATTCAGAATGGATTGACCACGTTGAAAGAAGAAAAAGCAATTACAATTAAATCTCATGGCTATCAAGGTAGCGTTCTTGTTAATTTGGACAGATTAAAATTACTAAAATATACGGACTTTGACTTTTTGGTTGGTTCAATGCCATTGCCTTATACAAAAAAGTATGAAGGATTGGCTGGAGCTATATACAAATATTTTAGAGCTAATGAAATTAATTTTAATATGGCATATGTTAATGGTTCGGTAAACAGAGTACAGGGGTTGCTAGATAATCGATTTAATTTTTCGATAGTTTCGGAGCTGAGTGCTGATTTTTTTATCAGCAAGTATCCAGAACTTGAAAAAAGTCTAATTCTTGATAAAGAAACGTTTGTCTCAGAACATATTTTAATGGTTACTCAAGGAATTAAAAATGGAATTAAAGAAATTAAAAAAGTAGGTATTGACAATAGTTCTGAAGATTTTCGAGTTTTAACAAAATTAGTCTTCGACAATAGAGAAGTTGAATATGAAGAGATTCCATATAATCAAATAGTTGAAAAAGTAAGACTTGGTGAAGTAGATGCGGCAATTTGGAATAAAGACGAGTTGATCGCACGAAATAATCCGTGTGATTTTATTAATTTAAAAAAGTTTTCAGTTCCAGATGAAGTTATTGAAAAAGCAAATAGTGCAGTCTTTTTAACAAAAGCAAGTGACAAGTATGTTGGAAATACTTTGAGACTTTTAATGAAGAAACAAAGTTTGAAAAAGTTTCAAGAAAGTGTAGAAAACGAAGAAATATTACCAGAATATTAATTTATGCAGAGTGAAACAAAAGTTAAACTAAATATTCTTAAAGATAATAATTTATTATCGGAGCAAGAATATGAAGTTATAAAAAGAACAGATGAGTACTTTGATCAGTTAAATTTAAACGAAGATAGAGACATGTTTTTGATTCATTTTTCTTCAGCACTTCATAGACTAGATAGCGAAGAGAAAATTGATGAAATGCCTAAGATTATGATTGATGAAATTGAAAAAAATTCCAAATACGATAATGCAAAAAAAATTATAGAATCCGTTTTGGAAGAAAATAAAGTTACTTTATCAAATACAGAAGTGAATTATTTATTACTTCACATCCTGAATATATTGGAGAAAAAATAATGGCATACAAACTTGTGGTTGGTGGACAACTAAATAAAGATGAAATTGCAAAACAGATTAAAGAATTAAGCACGCAAGAAATTACTGTTGACGTAAAATCTGATTTAGATGCAGCAATGGCTGTTAAGAACGGTGATTATGACTACTATGTAGGTGCATGTGAAACTGGTGCTGGTGGAGCTTTAGCAATGGCAACAGCATTGATTGGATCAGATAAAACAGTTACCGTGGCTTCTCCAAGTAAAATGTTGGATGAAGATGAAATTATTAATGAAATAAATAATGGAAAGGTTGCATTTGGCTTTACTGCGAATACTACCGATTCAGTATTACCGGCAATTGTAAAAGGATTGGATAATAAGTAGAAATTGTTTTACTTAAATATACAAAATATTGTATTTTGATACGGAGGATAGAAAAATGGATCATTTAGCAATTATTAATTACGTGATTATTGCGTTAGTTGGTGGATTTGGGGCAATTTTAGCAAATAAAGGAATTGCAGTATTTAATGATGGGTTAAGACCAATCATGCCAGAATACTTTGAAGGAAAAATTAGTCGAAAAGAATTAGCTGCAAGTAGTTTTGCAGTTAGTTTTGGGTTGGTTATTGGATTTGGAATACCTGTCTCCATTGGAACGACTATTTTAGTGGCACATAGCATTTTACTAGCCGCAGATATTATTGGGACATCAACCCCTAATAATAAAATTGGAGTGGCATTATCAGGAGTAATTGGTGCTGTATATGGTGTGGGATTAATGTTTGGACTTTCTTTCATTGTTCAAATGTTTAGTAAATTACCGGTAGACTTTTTGCCAGGATTGAGTTTGCTTGGTGGACCGATTCTTTTGGCATTCTGTGCTTTTCCAGCTGTTGCTGTTGCAAGCCAACACAATGGTAAACGTGGAATTGTAACTTTTGTTTTGACTTTTGTTACATTCATTCTTACTGACAAGTTTGGTACTTTCAATGTTGGAGACTACAAAATTACATTGAATTCAATTGGTATGGCTCTATTAGTTGCTATGATTTGTATGATTTATTTTGCAGCAAAAGTGCAAGAAACTGGTGATGGAAATAACAGTGCATTAGTTAATGTTTTTGGTGAACGTGTATCCAGAATTAAAAAGAATTGGATTTGGTTAAGTATTGAAGGAGGCTTAATCACAGCTGCCTCAAGTTTACTTATTTTAGCTGTAGATGTTTTGCCTCAACAATTGTTGGTTAAAGATCAAGTTACTGCAGCGTTAATTGCAACTTTAGCTCGCGCTGTTGGGTTTATTCCTTTGGTATTTTCAACTGCTATTGTAACAGGTGTTTACGGTATGGCTGGAACGACTATCATTTTTGGAATTGGATTGGCACTACAAGGTCATCCATTTATTGCTTTTGTAGCAGGATTTATTTGGATGTTTGCTGAAGTTCAACTACTTGGAGTTACTGCGAAAGGACTAGATAAATTCCCTGGACTTAGAGATATGGGGGAACATATTCGTGACTCGCTATCTCAAACTATCTCGGTAGCTCTTTTAATTGGTGCGGCAATCGCATGTAATAAGATGGCACCAACTCTAGGATATTTCTGGATAGTTGGATTCTATCTAATTAATAAGCAAATGAAAAAGCCTTTAGTAGAGATGGCGGTAGGGCCTATTGCTGCAATTGCTTTAGGAATTTTACTTAACGTTTTACGATTAATTCAACTTTACTAGGAGGCCATAATGGAAAATATTATATATTCACATGAGCATGTTCCCATTGATTTATCAGAATTGAAATACAATGAAGATTGTCTTTTGTATGATGAAGAGAATGTGACTCAAGAGTTTATAGATTTGAAGAACAAAGGGGTGACCCACGTTATAAATATGACAAATAACGGTATGGGGAGAAATCTTGAGTACTTGGAAAAAATTCAAAAAAATAGTGGAGTGACCATTTTAAGCTCTACAGGATATTATCAGCATAATTTTTTGCCATTAGAGGTTTTTGAAAGATCAAAATATCAACTTGCATCAATGATGATTCGAGATATTTCAGAAGGAATTAAAGGAACTAGTATTAAGGCTTCTGTTATTGGGGAAATAGCCACATCTAACGGAAAGTGGACTGAGCAAGAAGAAAAAGTCTTTGATGCAGCGGTTATTGCACAGAGAGAAACAGGAGTTCCAATAAGCACACACACTTCTTATGGAACATTAGCGATCGAACAAGCAAAATATTTCATTGAAAATAAAGCGAATATTGAAAAAATTGTTATAGGTCATGTTGAGCTAGACAATGATTTAGAAAAAATATTAACAGTTCTTAAAATGGGTCTAACTGTTGAAATTGATACTATCGGTAAAAATAATTATTTACCAGATGCAAGAAGAGTCGAAATGATTAAAAAAATTGAAGAGGCAGGTTATGTTGATCAATTAGTTTTATCAATGGATATTACTCGCAAATCAATGCTAAAAGCTAATGGTGGCAATGGGTATGATTATTTATTAACATCTTTTGTCCCAGATCTTTTAAAAGCTGGCGTTTCAGAAAAATTTGTTGAAAAAATGCTAGTTGAAACACCTAGAAGAATTTTTTTAAATGAGGTGAAAAAGTAATGAGAACATACCCAATTCCAAGTATTTCTGTGGATGAGGCATTGGAAAAACAATTCAAATTAGTTGATGAGATGACCAAAGTCTTTAAATCCGAAGAAATCTTATCAAGAGGTGACTTGGGTGTCGTGCAACCACAAAATATGCCTTTGACGACACAAAAAACTGAACAAGTAATAGCAGGTTTTTTTAATGCGGAAGATGCAATGTTAGTGCGTGGTTCTGGAACGGCGGCAATTCAAAAAGCAATTTTTTCTATTGAAAGAATTAAAAATAAAATATTGGTTCACGACGCCCCAGTTTATCCTACTACAGCAACTTCACTTTCAATGTTAGAAATTGAAAGTGTATCTCTTGATTTTAATGAGATTGAAAATATGGATTTTCAACTAGTAAAAGAGACTGTTGATAATGTAGATTCAATTTTAATTCAATATACCCGACAAAAACCAGATGATCGGTATGATATTGAAAAAGTAATAAATTTCTTCAAGAGAAATTTCCCCGAAAAAAGAATTGTCACTGACGATAATTATGCTGTGATGAAGGTTAATAAAATTGGAACAGAATGTGGTGCTGATCTGAGCTGTTTTTCAACATTCAAATTATTAGGACCTGAGGGAATTGGATGTATTGTAGGAAAATCCGACTTAATAAGCAAATTAAGAAAACAGAATTACTCTGGAGGATCACAAGTACAAGGTCATGAGGCTCTGGATGTATTGAAAGGGTTAGTATATGCGCCTGTAGCTCTAGCCAACCAAGCTCGAACTATTGAAAAAGTTATTAAAAAAATTAAGGATGAACACATTGAAGGAATTAAAGATGCCTATATTGCTAATGCTCAATCAAAAATTCTGTTAATAGAATTTGAAAAACCTGTTGCAAAAGAATTTCTTAAGAAAGCTCAAGAGTTTGGTTCTGCAAATCATCCAGTTGGAGCAGAATCACAGTATGAAATTGTTCCAATGTTTTATAGAGTTTCCGGAACTTTTAGAGAGTTCGATCCTAAACTTGATGATAATACTATTAGAATTAATCCTTACAGATCCGGCCCAGAAACGGTTTTGAGAATAATAATGAAAACCTTGGAAGAAATTGGAGAATAAGAATGTTTACGGAAGCTATATTAAAGGAAAATTCTAAATTGCTAGATGTAGCGACAAAATTGCATCAGAACGGAGAAATTTTTCCTGATACTTATGTAATTGATTTAGAACAGTTAGGAATAAATACTAAGAATTTTAGCGAAAAAGCCGATCAACTTGGATTAGAAGCTTTCTACATGACTAAACAGTTAGGTAGAAACCCAGAAGTGGCAAAAAGAATTGTTGAATCTGGATTGGAAAAGGCGGTAGTTGTCGATTATCGTGAAGCAGAAGTTTTGATGGACAACGGTTTGAAAATTGGACATATAGGAAATCTGGTACAAGTACCTCAAACTTTTTTAGAGCGTGTAATTAGATATGGAGTTGACTATATTTCAGTTTTTTCTATTGAAAAGCTCAAATTAATTAATAAAATTTCAAAAGAAAATGGAATTACTCAAAAAATATTATTGAGAGTTGTAGATGAGGGAGACAACGTTTATCCAGGGCAAACGGCTGGATTTAATATTTCTGAATTACCTAAGTTGGCCAAAGAAATACTTCAACTTGAAAATATTTCCGTTAAAGGGTGCACTTCTTTTCCTTGCATATTGTTTGATGAGAAAGAAGACAAATTTACACCAACTCATAATGCTGACACTGTAATTAAAGCAACCCAAATATTAAATGATAATGGCATTAACGCGACAGAACTTAATATGCCATCAGCAACTTGCTATGAGAGCTTAGACTTACTAAAAGAGATGGGAGCTACTCAGGTTGAACCTGGACATGGATTAAGTGGATCAACACCAATGAATGCAGCGAAAGAGATGAATGGGAAAATTTCTTATTGCTATGTTTCGGAAGTTTCTCATAATTTCGAAGGAAAAGCATATGCGTACGGAGGGGGTTACTATAGACGAGGACTTCTAAAAACTGGTTTGATTCCTGAAAAAAATAGATATAGAAAAGTAAAAATGAATAAGATTGACTCGACAAATATTGATTATTATTTAGAAATTGATCAAGAAGAAGATGTCGGTGAGACAGTTCTAATGAGCTTTAGAACACAAATTTTTGTTACAAGAAGTAATGTTGCTATTGTGGATGGTATACAGTCTGGTAATCCTAGATTGGTGGGAATTTATGATAGTCAAGGCAAAAAATTAAAAGGAGGAATTTTATAATGGGAAAGTTTGGTGTTATTGTCTTAGATAGCTTTGGAGTGGGAGCTATGGATGATATCTTTGAAGAAAGACCCCGTGATGAAGGAGCTAATACTGCGTTCAATATTATTAAAGCAGTTCCTGATATCAAGATTCCTAATCTACAAAAATTAGGATTAATGAATGCGATTGGACACGAACGAGGAGATTTAAAGTTCTCAAGGACGGCAAATTGGGGAACTTCTTTACTAATGCATCACGGTGCTGATTCATATTTAGCCCATCAAGAAATAATGGGAACAAAACCTAAAATTCCACTGTTACAACCTTTTAATGAAGTAATTGATATAGTTGAAGACGCCATTAAAAAAGCTGGGTTTAAAACTAGGCGTGATGGCGAAATAGGAAAACAATTAATTGTAGTTAATGAATCAGCTACTGTGGGTGACAACTTGGAAGCAGATCCTGGACAAGTATACAATGTAACTGCAGCACTTGATATCATGGATTTTGAAACGATAAAGAAATTAGGATATGCAGTAAGGAATGTTGTAAAAGTCTCACGTGTAATTGCGTTCGGGGGACGTGGTGTTGATTTGCAAAACATTCTTAATGCCAAGGAAATTGTTCAAGATAAGTATGTAGGCGTTTCTGCACCAGATTCGGGTGTTTATAAGGATGATTTCCATGTTATCCATTTGGGATATGGTATTAATCCAGATGTACAATTACCATCAATTTTGGACAGACATAGCATTGATGTAGCTTTAGTTGGGAAAACATCGGATATTATTATTTCTGATACGAAAAGAAAACATCCCGGAGTTGATACAACGTTCTTATTTGATGAATTCATTAAAGAAAGTAAAGAAATGCAAAACGGATTACTCTTTATGAATATTCAAGAGACGGATTTAGCTGGTCATGCGTTAGATGCGAGAAAATATGCAGATGTAATCGAAATCGCTGACAAAAAAATTGAAGAAGTAATGAAGTTATATACAGATGATGATATATTAATTATTATGGCAGATCATGGTGATGATCCTACGATTGGTTTCGAACAGCATACTCGTGAGAGAGTTCCAATTATGATTTATAAAGATGGATTAAAAAATAAGTATATTGGTGAAAGAACAACCCTCTCTGACGTAGGAGCTACGGGAGCAGATTACTTTAATGTAGAATCTACAGAAAACGGCAGATCATTCTTGAATAGATTAGATTAAAAAACATCCTTAAGGATGTTTTTTTTAATAGTAAATTTAGCAATCTATGAAAAGACGATTCATTATTTTGGTATTTTTTCCTCCCTTTAATGTTATATTTATTAAAAGTCTCAACTCATTAACAAAGATAAAATGGTGGATTGAATGGAAATTTCGAAGTATTTAAGCGAGTCATTAATGGCGGGATTTGTCGACAAAGAAAAATACAGCGCTCAGACTGAATTTGCGCCTAAATTGTTAACTAATTCTAAGAGTGAAAAAGTGAAATTTCATTTGGAAGAAGAACTAGCAACCTGTCTTGGTTTCACGTTTGCCGTGGCCTTTATTTCGGAAGCAATTTTGACTGACTTGAAAGTTAAATTTGCCGATCTAGCTGCTAAAGGTATTCGTGGGCGAATCATTACTTCCACTTATTTAGGTTTCAATAATCCCAAAGTCTTTAAAGAGTTGTTAAAAATCCCCAATGTTGATGTTCGAGTTTTACCGCAAAATGTCGATTTTCATGCCAAAGGTTATATTTTTCAAAAAGAAAATTATCAAACGTTCATTATTGGGAGTTCTAATTTATCTAGCACCGCACTTATCAAAAACTATGAATGGAATTTGAAACTCACTTCACTTGAGAATTCTGATTTAACTAATCAATTATCCCAGCAAATTGAACAGCAGTGGGAAGCAGCCACACCATTGACCGAGAAATGGATTGCAGAGTATTCTAAGTACTATGTAAAACCAACTGTAGCGGCATCTTTTGTCGAGGAACAGGATGCTAACTATTCAACAATTGACCTGATTAAGCCTAATAAAATGCAAATTGATGCTCTTTCATCAATTCAGAATTTGCGGGATCAAGGAAAGAATAAGGCGTTAATTATTTCTGCGACAGGAACTGGAAAGACTTATTTAGGTGCCTTTGATGTTAAACAAGCTAGTCCTAACAAGTTTCTTTTTGTAGTTCATCGTGAACAAATTTTGAATAAAGCTCTTGAAAGTTTTTACCGAGTGATTGGTGGTTCACGTTCGGAATATGGAATTTTGTCAGGTAATCAAAAAGATACCAACAAAAAATATCTGTTTACCACAATTCAAACAATTTCGAAGGACGAGACGTTAAGTCAATTTGCAAAGGATGAGTTTGATTACATCATGATTGATGAAGCTCATAAGTCAGGGGCGAAAAGTTATCGCAAAATTATTGATTACTTTGCTCCCAAATTCATGTTGGGAATGACGGCAACTCCTGAACGAACAGATGATTTCAATATTTACGAATTATTTGATTACAACATTGCTTATGAAATTCGCCTGCAAGATGCGATTGAAGAAGACATGTTGAGTCAGTTTCATTATATTGGGGTGACTGATTATGAGTATGAGGGAAAAGTAATCGATGACAATAGTGGCTTGAAGGAATTGGTCTCTGAGGAACGGATCGACTATGTTGAACAACAAATTGATTATTACGGTCATGCTGGCGAACAAACATCTGGTTTGATTTTTTGCAGTCGTAAAGAGGAAGCTCATGAAATTGCGGAAATCATGACACAGCGAGGGCACAAGTCAGTTGCATTGACTGGAGAAGATAGTATCAATTATCGTGAAGAAGTTGTGGCTCAATTTGAGAATGGTAAGTTCGACTATATTGTCACGGTCGATATTTTCAATGAAGGAATCGATATTCCTCAAATAAACCAAATTGTTATGTTGCGAAATACTCAATCAAGTATTATTTTTATTCAACAACTTGGTCGTGGTTTGCGTAAATATAAGAATAAAGATTTTGTGACAATTATTGATTTTATTGGAAATTACAAAAATAACTACTTAATTCCTGTGGCGTTATCTGGCGACAAATCACGTAATAAAAATAGCTTGCGAAGTGGATTGATAACTAATCAATTGATTGGACTTTCTTCAATTAACTTTAGTGAAATCGCCAAGCAACGAATTTATGAGTCCATTAATAATATTAGTTTGACACAGCTTTCGCAGTTGCGGGATGAATACTTGGATCTCAAACACAAGTTAGGAAAAATTCCTGAGCTTGCTGACTTTTTGAAATGGGGTTCGATTGATCCACAAGTGATTGTTGATAAATACGAGAATTACTATGAATTTCTTTTGAAGATGAAAGAGACTGTGAATTTAAGTAAAACTGAGCAGGCATTTCTAAGTTTTGTTTCTAAAGAATTGATGAATGGAAAGAGAATTCATGAGTTGAAATTATTAGAGCAGCTATTAAAGAGTAACGGCAAAATTAAAAAATCTACTTTTCTAACTGAGCTCGAAAATCTAGGAACATATATCGATAATAAAACTGTTACTTCGTTTGAACGAGTGTTGAATTTGCAATATTTTCAAGAGAAAGATCAAGTTAAGTATGGGGATGTTGAATATGTAACACTTAGCGGAAACGATTATCAACTTGATAAAGATTTTTTTGAGAATTATGAAAGCAGTTCAACTTTTAGACAATTAGTAGCTGACGTTATTAATGTTGGACTCGAGAAAAATCAACAGTATGATTTGACGAATAAATTTACACTCGGAAAGAAATACGACCGAAAAGATGCCAACCGTCTACTGGGATGGGAAAATGAGCAGGCATCGGCTATATATGGATATACGATTAAAGACGATACTTGTCCAATTTTTGTTAAGTATAAGAAACCAGAAAATACAATTGATTATGACAATATTTTCTACAACACCAACACCATTAAATGGTTTACGCGGCCCTCACGTCGGCTAGATTCTCCGGAAGTCAGGAAGTTGATTGATGGAGATAAGAATAAAACCTTAGACATCTATGTTTTTCTTAAAAAGAATGATGACGAAGGTAGTGATTTCTATTGTTTGGGTCAAGCAGATATCGAAGATAATTCGATTGAACAAACTACAATGCAAGTTAAAGGTGTCGATAAAGATATCGTCGCTATGAATTTGAAGTTAAGAGAAGCGATGGAGTATAGTCTTTATTTGAATATTATAGGTTCTTGATGGAATGAGTCGGAGTCGACTCATTCTTTTATTTGCTTCCCCTCTTCCTTGAATTTCCGCCTAAAATCAGATACTATTAATAGAGTGTGAAACACAAAAAATGTTTCATAAAAACAAGATAAGGTGAACGATGAATCCAGAGGAATTTAGACAAGAATTATTAAAAAATAACATTGAATTATCCGATAAACAAATGGAACAGTTCGCTAAATATTTTGAATTTCTAGTCACTGAAAATCAAAAAATGAATTTGACCGCCATTACCGAAGCATCCCAGGTTTATTTGAAGCACTTTTACGATTCGATTACTCTAGGCTTTGAATACCCTGACTTATTGAATCAAGAAATTAGTGTTTGTGATGTCGGTTCAGGAGCAGGTTTTCCAATTATTCCCTTAAAAATTGTTAACCCTGATTTGAAGGTAACAATTGTTGACTCACTAGGAAAAAGAATTAAATTTTTAAATGAGTTAGCAAACAAACTATCACTTTCTGATTGTGAATTTGTCCATATGCGAGCTGAAGATGCGGGCCAAGATAAAAAATATCGTGCTCAATTTGATTTAGTAGTAGCAAGAGCTGTTGCAAGATTGAATGTTTTAGCGGAATTTTGTCTACCACTGATCAAAAGCAATGGTTATTTCCTAGCAATGAAATCCGAGAATGCTCCTCAAGAATTAGATGAGGCACAAAAGGCTATCGCCACTCTAGGTGGTAAAATTATTCAGACTAATGAATTTAAACTTTCTGATAATAATGAACAACGAGTAATAATTGAAATTCAAAAGAAAAAAGAAACACCTAATAAATATCCGCGCAAAGCAGGTACACCAAGTAAAAAACCAATTCAATAGGAGGTATGAGTATGGCTTCAATTTTTGACAAAATTTCTGGTAAAAAAGATGATAAACCAGAAGATGTGAAACAAAATGAAATCAAATCAATCGAAATGAGTCAAATTGTTCCCAATCGCTATCAACCTCGTACTGAATTTGATCAAGAGGCTATTGCCGAGTTAGCGAAGACGATTGATGAACATGGTTTATTGCAACCAATTGTTGTTCGTGAAGCTGATAACGATGGTTATGAAATAATTGCCGGAGAACGTCGTTATCGTGCGGTTAAAAAACTTGGTTGGAAGCAAATTGATGCAATTGTAAATAACTTAAACGATAATCAAACTGCTTCAATGGGAGTAATTGAGAATCTCCAGCGTGAAAATCTCAATCCGATTGAAGAAGCAGAAGCATATTTAGAATTAATGCGAGTGAATGATTTAACGCAAGCCCAACTTTCTCAACAGTTAGGTAAGAGTCAGTCTTATATCGCCAATAAATTACGATTACTGAAGTTATCTGAACCAGTTAAAGAAGCGATTGCTAGTGATGAAATTTCTCAACGTCATGGTCGAGCAATTCTCGCCTTGAAATCTGTTGCTCAACAAGTTGAAGCATTAGGAAAAGTTACTAAGAGTAATTTGAATGTTCAACAGACTGAAAACTTAGTTGAGAAGATGTTGACTCAAAAGACAAAAACTAAGAAAAAAGTTACCAAGACTGCTGTGAATCGCAATATCAAAATTGCGGCTAATACAATCAAAAAATCAGTTTCGATGATTGAAGACACAGGAATGAAAGTTCAAACTCAAGAGCATGATGGCGAAGATGAGTATGAAATTGTTATTAAGATTAAGAAGTAGTGAAAGGAAATAATATGGCTAAAACAATCTCGATTGCAAACCAAAAAGGTGGCGTTGGTAAAACAACTACCACAATTAACTTGGGAGCAAGTTTAACAGAACTAGGTAAACGAGTTTTAATTGTTGATATCGATCCTCAAGGTAATGCCACAAGTGGATTAGGAATCAAAAAAGCAGATGTTGAAAAAGATGTTTATGATGTTTTAGTAAATGAATATCCTTTAAAAGATACTATTATTCATACTCAAAGAAAGAATTTAGATATTGTGCCGGCCACGATTCAACTAGCTGGGGCTGAAATGGAATTAACTTCCATGATCGCTCGCGAAACTAGATTGAAATCTGGTTTGGACACGGTTGAAGATGAATATGACTTCATCTTGTTAGACTGTCCTCCTTCATTAGGACAATTATCAATTAATGCCTTCACCGCTAGCAATTCAATTATTATTCCAGTTCAAACGGAATACTATGCTCTAGAAGGATTGAGCCAATTACTTAATACAGTTCGCTTAGTTCAAAAACATTTCAACAAGAATTTGGCAATTGAAGGTGTATTACTAACAATGCTAGATAGTCGTACTAACTTAGGTGCCCAAGTTGTTGAAGAAGTTCAAAGTTACTTTGGTGATCGAGTATATGAAACAATTATTCCTCGAAATACTAAGCTAGCTCAGGCACCAAGTTATGGATTGCCAATTATTGATTTTGAAAAGAACTCACCAGGATCGAAGTTGTATATGGATTTAGCAAAGGAAGTGATCGCTGATGCCAAATAATAATAAGACTAGTAAAAATGGTAAGGGATTAGGAAAAGGAATCGACGCAATTTTTTCTGATTTCGAAGGTCAAAATGTTGATGCAACCGAGGAAAATGTTTTAGATTTACGAATTTCTGAAATTCGTCCCAATCCGTATCAACCACGTGAAGAATTTGATGAAGATGCGTTGCAAGATTTAGCTAATTCCATCAAAGAAAATGGCGTTTTCCAACCAATTATTGTTCGTCAAAGTGTGAATGGTTATGAAATTATTGCCGGTGAACGACGCTTTCGTGCTAGCAAGATTGCTGATAAGAAAACAATTCCTGCAATTGTTAGGGACCTCGATGAACGCCAAATGCTAGAAATTGCCGTTCTAGAAAACCTTCAAAGAGAAGATCTCTCTCCAATTGAAGAAGCTGAAGCCTACGATACTTTAATTAAGAAATTAAATATCACGCAAGAAGAAGTTTCTAAGCGTTTAGGTAAGAGTCGTCCATACATTGCTAACTACTTGCGTTTGTTGAACTTGCCACCAATGTCCAAGAAATATTTGAAACAAGGCAAGCTTTCAATGGGACAAGCTCGTACTTTATTGGGATTACAAGATAAAGAAAAAATTGACTACATTGCTAAAATGGTGGTTCAAAAAGGCATCACCGTGCGTGAACTAGAAAAGATTGTAGCTGAAGCTAACAATGCTAAACCACGTTCACTCAAACGAGTAGCACCTAAGTCACCATTTGTTAAAGCAAGCGTTGAGGAGTTGATTAGTAAGTTCGATACGCAAGTTGATATTTCCGAAAACAAAGATGGTCACGGAAAAATCCAAATTGATTTCAAATCAACTGACGATTTGAATCGTATCTTAGACATTCTAGGAATTAGCATCGACTAGGAGGAACAATGTATAACTTAGGCGATATTGTTTTAATGAAAAAACCCCATGCTTGTGGGGAAAATAATTGGGAAATCATTCGCATTGGTGCTGACTTTAAAATTAAATGTTTAAAGTGTGGCCACATTGTAATGATGTCTCGAGCTGATTTTGAAAAGAAAGTTAAAAGTATCAAAACCAAAGCTGTTGATGTAAAAGAATCAACAGAAAATTACGTTAAATTTGAGAAATAAGGAGATTAATAATGCCATTAACTGCTGGAATTGTTGGATTGCCTAACGTTGGTAAATCTACATTGTTTAATGCCATAACTAAAGCTGGAGCGGAGATGGCTAACTATCCGTTTGCAACTATCGAACCAAACGTCGGCATGGTCGAAGTGCCAGATCAACGACTAAAAAGAATTGATGAAATTATTCCTGCTAAGAAAATTATTCATACGACCTTTGAATTCACTGATATTGCTGGAATTGTTAAAGGAGCAAGTAAAGGTGAAGGACTAGGGAATAAATTCTTAGAAAACATTCGTCAAGTAGATGCCATCGTTCATGTGGTGAGAGCATTTGATGATGACAACATTACCAGTGTTACTGGCGTTGTTGATCCTATTTCTGATATTGAAACCATTAATTTGGAATTAAGTTTAGCCGACTTAGAAAGTGTTGAAAAAAGATATTCAAAAGTTGGAAAAATTGCTAGAACAACGAAAGACAAAGAAGCAATTGCTGAATTTGCAGTTCTAGAAAAAATCAAACCAGTTCTAGAAGCTGGACAAGCTGTTCGCTCAATTGAATTTAACGAAGACGAACAAAAAATTGTTAAAGGTCTCTTTCTACTAACTTCTAAACCAGTTATTTATGTAGCTAACATTGCTGAAGAAGACATGGGAAATCCAGAACAATCACCTCATTACATGGCCGTAAAAGACTATGCAACTAAAGAAAGCGCAGAAGTAATGGGCGTTTCAGCTCGAGCAGAGGAAGAAATTGCCGAACTTGATGACGCTGATAAGAAAGAGTTTTTAGCTGATGCAGGTGTTAGTGAATCTGGACTTGATCGATTGATCAAATCAAGTTACAAGATTTTAGGCCTAAGAACTTTCTTCACCGCCGGTGGCAAAGAAACTCGTGCTTGGACATTCAAAAACGGTATGAAAGCACCACAAGTTGCGGGAGTTATTCATACAGACTTTGAACGTGGATTTATTAGAGCAGAAACAATTTCATTTGAAGATTTAGATAAGTACGGCAGCGAACAAGCTGTGAAAGAAGCCGGAAGATTGAGATCTGAAGGTAAAGAATATGTCGTTCAAGACGGTGACATCATCGAATTCAGATTTAACGTTTAATTGGAGGAAATACATTTGAGTGAAAAAGCTAAAGAGAAGAATAAAGAAATAATTGAAAAACAAGCTAAGAATGAAGAAGTAAAGAAAAAAGTCAATGAAGCTGAAGTTGCTACTCAAGACATGTCAGCTGATGAAATTGCTAAAAAACTAAGTAAACGTAATGACGAATACTTGTTTAAATTAAGAAAAGAATTAATAGCGGCTGGCAAAACTGAAGAAGAAGCCAAAGAAATGATTGATGGTTTAGTAAGAGATATTTATTTGAGCCAAATCAAAGGAATTACGGCCAACAAACTCTTTGGAACACCTACTGAAAAAGTAGAAGACTTATTGACAGTTAAGAAAAAAGTTAATGAAAAACAACCTTTCTGGAAGTTAGCAGTTGATACGACACTATTATTCTTGGCACTATTTGCGGCAATGTATGGAGTAATGGGCTTAACAGATCAAAGTAAAAAACCTCAAAACCAAACAGGAATTCTTACCTTGCTAACAATTTCAATTATGTGGGGGGTTATCTTAACCTGGTTTAATATTCAAATGAAGAAATCAAAAGAAAATCGACCAGGAATTGGGAAAACATTGGTTTATATGGCTGGTGGCTTGGTGTTGATGTTTGGAGTACTCTACATCACGGCTAACTTACCAGCAGTAATTAATCCAGTACTAGACCCAACAATATATCTTGTGACTGCGATTGTTTCCTTCGCTGGACGTTATATCTTTAGAAAGATGAATAACATCAAAACATCAGCATTATTTTAAAAATGGAAAAAGGCTTTTAATTCATTTAGAATTAAGAGCCTTTTTTAGTTATGTGTATAAGCAATTTTTGTTTGGTAAGTGACACTTTGTCCTTTTTTGAGTAAGATATTGCCAAAATTTTTGTGATTAAGTGTGTCTGGTAATGTTTGTGATTCTAACGCAATTCCCTGATAAGGGTGACCTTTACCAGTAGATAGATTCATATCACTAGTAAATGAATTTGCGGTAAAAACTACCAATCCATTTCTTTGGGAATAAATGTCAATTTGATGATTGAACCGATTAGATTTCAGAGTAGCTATTGGGCAATCACTTGGTTGATCTATATAGAAAACATCATCAATCCCTTTTTCAGGAATAGATTGAAGATCCTCAATAGCATTTTTAAGAAAAGTAAATTTGTGGAAATCATAAGGAGTTCCTGCTGTTTCTTTGAACAATCCAGTAGGAATTTTTTCTTGGCCCATTGATAGAATCTGATGACTGTTAATTTTTAATTCATGATCAAGAATATTATCTGATTGTTCCAGATTAAAATATGCATGATTTGTCGGATTGAAGACTGTATCTTGATCAACCGCTTTTCCGTAATAATTAATAATTACTTCATTCTTGTTATTTAAGATATATTCGATTTCTACATCTAATACTCCTGGATAAGAATCATCTTGAGGACTGACTCTTTTTGAAAAAACAACGCTAACAGTATCATCAGTTTGAAAAGTCTCATAGTCCCAAATAAAAGAATGAAAACCAGTTTCTCCACCGTGGAGAGTGTTAGTATTTTCATTCTGGGATAGATTATAAGTAGTATCATTCAAAGTCAGTTTACCGGCTTTGATTCTGCCACCAGTCCGTCCAATACTCATTCCAATATAAAATGGGTTTGAATAATAGCTATCAATACTATTGAAATTCAACAATAAATTGATTTTTTTATTCTCTTCAACTGGAACGGAAAATTCATTCCAAATAGCTCCCTGACTCAGTAAGGATATTTGAAAATTATTATTGTTTTTTAAAACAATTTTTTCAACCACGTGGTCATTAAAACGACCAAAGTTTTCAATTAATGTTTTCATTTTTAATCCTTTTGAGCTTCTCTGAGTTGAGTTTCAATATCTTCAAGTGAGCGGTTACGTGTTTCAAAGACTTTAGAATGTACAAACCACATAGCAATGAAACATAGAACTGCATATCCAATAAATAGACTTCCTTTTCCAAACATGTTTAATAATGATGGGAAAGTTAATGAGACAATCATGTTAGCAGTCCAGTTAACAAAACTACCAAACGAATTTCCTAGACCACGAATGTTTAATGGGAAGATTTCACCAATCATAACCCACATAACTGGTCCCCAAGTTGCTGAAAAGACGGCAATATATACTGTCATAGAGATAACTGCGATCACAGCAGCAGTGAATGAGTCGTGAGAATATTTCAATCCAAAACTCATTACTAGTAATGAAATTCCCATGAAGAATCCACCCCAGATAAGCATTTTCTTACGGTCGATTTTGTCCATGATGACTACGGCAATTGCAGTAATGATAACGTTGAAAATACCAATTCCAATATGCGCGATTAATGCTGCACTTACGCCAAATCCAGCATCGGTAAAGATGGTTGGTGCGTAATAAAGAACTGTGTTACAACCCATTACTTGTTGGAAGATTGTTAATCCGATAGCAACAATTAAGGCTGGGCGAACAAAAGCGCTGAATAATTCCTTTAAACCACCATTTTGTAGAGCGGCTTGTTCTTTAATTTGTTTCAATTCGCTAGCAACAACTTCTTTGTCATTATGATTCATATTGTTAAGTACTTGTTCAGCTTCTTTAATTGCACCAGTTTTAACAAGAAAACGGGGACTTTCTGGAAGTAGCAAACCACCAAAGAATAATAAAGCTGAAGGAATAGCGGCGAATCCAAGCATCCAACGCCATCCAGTAAACATTCCTGAGAAGGTATAGTTAGTAATATAAGCAATTAAGATACCAGTCATAACCATCAATTGGAACAAACTTGAAACTGTTCCTCGTTTATCCGCTGGTGATAGTTCAGCAAGGTAAGTAGGTATTAGAGCAGAAGCAGCACCAACAGCCATACCTAAAACAATTCTGGAAATGATAAGAGTCCAGAATTCAGGAGCAAAGGCTGATCCTAAAGCTCCAATGAAGAAAATTAATGATGACAATAATAATAGTTTTCGACGACCAAATTTGTCGGAAGAAGGTCCGATAATAACGGATCCTAACATAGCACCAAGTAAAACGGCACTAACGACCCAACCTTGTTGCCAAGCATCAAGGCTCATTTGTTTTTCAATGAACAAGATTGCTCCAGAGATAACACCAGTGTCATAACCGAAGAGTAGTCCACCTAGTGCACCAAAAAAATATACAAAACCTGTAGATATTTTACGCATTAGAAAATCTCCCTCTATAAAATAAAATTCTTTAAGGTTAGTTGTCCGGATATACTAACGTTGTAAATATAAACCCATTCGATTTAATATGCAAGCGCTTTCTAAAATAAAAAATCATTCATTAGAATGATTTTAAAAACGTTTTTAATTATTAAAATTTAATTGATATTTGGTCAATCCTAGGACCTGGTGGGTGATTAGAGAAGCCCCGCCGTATAAAGGGGCGTCTTCGATCATCGAGGATAATTTGATGTGAGTTTTAATTTCGATGTTTGTTAAATCTATATATTGTTCTTTTATGTCATCCAGTAAATTGGGCATTTCTCCAATAATTCTTGATTGTAAGTAGATGACGGTAGGGCTAAAACTTCGACTAATATTAAATAAAATATATGCAGTAGCTCTGATAAATTCATCCATAATTTGATGAGAAATTTTGTCATCAGCACGGTAGTATTCTAAAAAATGATCTCGATCCATGTTTGAAAGGTGTTTCAAATTACCAAATTTTGAAATAATAGCATCTTCACTGTAGAGTGTTTCAATTGGTTGTGTTTTGGCCGTTTTTTCATTCGAAAAATAAAGAGTTCTTCCAATTTCACCAGCTTCGCCATCTTCTCCTCTATATAAAAGACCATTAATAACGATTCCGGCCCCAATACCATTATGGATGTTCAAAGCGATGAGGTTATCAATCTGATTTTTGGAGGTAAAATCTCGAGAAGCAATAGCCGCCAAGTTGGCTTCGTTTTCTAAGACAACCAATACGTTGAATTCTTGTAACTCCTTTACTAAGTCAACATTTTTCATGTCAATAAAAGGAGAATCAAGAATAGTGTTATTCGAGACAATTCCGTTTATAGCAATAGAAATACCCATAAGACCATTCATAGCACTAGGGATGTTAATTTCTCTAATGCTTTGTTTCATGATATCCACAATTTCATAAATATCCATATCCATGACAGGAATAGATGAGAACTTAATTTTTTCTCCGCTCAGCCAATTAATCATCATTCTTAAGTGATGATGGCCGAGTTCAAAATTAACCGTATAACCATAATTATGATTGAATCTGATAAGCGTGGGCTTTCTTCCACCGGTTTCAGTACTAGAGCCTTGCCCCATTTCAGTGATGTATCCACGAGTATTTAACTCATTGAAAAGAGAAGAAATGGTAGATTTATTTAGACTTAGTTGTTTGGCAATCTCAATTCGTGAAGTATCGGGATGATTGAACAAATATTGCAATGTCAGCTTTAAATTCAGATTTCTCATTGAATCTTGATTGATGGAATTTGGCATTATTTAACTCCTTAAAGAAACTTCTATCTTATATATAGTATCTAGTAAAGCGATATATTACCAGCAATATTTTTTAAAAATAGTACTTGCAAATAGAAATGAAAAGGGTTACATTAATTTATGAGGTTAGTTGTTTCGAAAAACAAACCAAAGATAATGACGTTTTAATTTTCAAGGAGAATGATGAATTATGGATAACAAAAATAACGAATTTGCTACCCTAAGTTTATTTGAACGAATTTCCTACGGTGCCGGTGATTTTGCACAAAACCTTGTGTTTGGTACTGTTGGTGGATTCTTACTTTTTTACTTATCGACCGTTAATGGTATCTCAGCTGCAGCTGGTGCCACAATCTTTTTGGTTGTAAGAATTGTAAATGTTTTTTGGGACCCATGGGTAGGAGCGTTTGTAGATAAACGAAATCCTAAGAATGGAAAGTATCGACCATATATTTTATGGTTTGGACTTCCTTTAGTTATTTTCGCAGGATTGCTCTTCTTACCTATTCCATTCCAAGATAATGGACTTAGAGTAGGGTACGCATTTGTTTCATATCTAGCTACAGCGTTAACGTATTCATTTGTGAATATACCTTATGGTGCGTTGAGTGCTTCACTTACTAGAGATAATGAACAAATTTCATTGTTAACAACAACACGTATGACAATGGCTAACACTGCTAACTTGCTGGTATACACTCTATTCCCACTTTTCGTACAAATGCTTTCACCAAATGCTCGTCAAACTGATACAGGACTATTTGGTCTGAAACTTAATTTAGGTGATTATGGTTTACACTCAGCAAGTGGTGCTTGGTTCAAAGTCTATGGTGTTTATATGGTCCTTGGATTGGCTGCTTTGTTGTTAACTTATTTCGGAGTTAAGGAAAGAATTGTTCCAACTAAAGAAGAAACAGACTCAGTTAAATATTCTGACTTAGCTGCTGAATTAGTAAGAAATAAACCTTTAAGAATTTTAGGTGCCTTTTTCTTAGTTGGATTTACCTTCATGTTTTTTGGAAATACTGTATGGCCATTTTATATGCAATATAACATTGGTCATTCTGAATGGATGGCATCAATTGGGTTAATCGGATCAATACCAGGAATTCTTTTAGTATTCTTATGGCCAATCGTTAGAAAATGGCTTGGAAAGAAACAATTCTTCTATGCTTTCTTAGCAATATTTATCCTTGGTAGTTTTGTACTTTGGATTTGGGGATTCTCACAATTTAAAAATTCTCCAGCTTTAGGATACTTAGGAAGATTTTTACAACAATGGGGATTAACCTCAGCTACTGGATATATGTGGGCTATGGTTCCAGAAGTAGTTTCATATGGAGAATACAATTCGAAAAAAAGAGTTGCTGGAATCATCAATGCTTTAATGGGACTATTCTTTAAACTTGGACTTGCATTAGGAGGAATTATTCCTGGATATATTAATGCTTTCTTCCAATTCGATGGTCAAGCTAAAACTCAATCAGCAAATGCTTTGATGGGATTACAAGTTTCAATGATTTGGATACCTATAGTATTAGCAGTTGTTGCAATGATTATCATGTCAAGATATCCATTATCAGATAAAGAAGTTGATGAAATTAATTTGAAATTACAAGATGCCAGAAATGGCGAAAAATAAGGAGATTGAATTATGTTGAAAATTTCTAATCCAGTCTTACCTGGATTCAATGCTGACCCAAGCATTATAAGAGTAGATGATACATATTATATTGCCAATTCGACTTTCGAATGGTTTCCTGGAGTTCAAATTCATGAATCAAAAGATTTAGTTAATTGGAGATTAATTACGCATCCGTTAAGCACTGTTAAACATTTAGATATGAAAGGTAATCCCGATTCAGCAGGTATCTGGGCACCAGATTTATCATATGCAGATGGCAAGTTTTGGTTGATTTTTACAGATGTGAAAGTTACCGATGGTCCATTTAAAGATATGCATAACTACTTAACAACTGCCACTGATATCAGAGGACCTTGGAGTGAACCTATTGAAGTTAACGGTGTCGGTTTTGATGCTTCTTTATTCCACGACGGAGACAAGAAATATTTAGTTCAACAAACTTGGGATCACCGAGAGTATAATCATCCTTTTGATGGAATTACTCTTACAGAATTTGATACTAAAACAATGAAATTGTTACCTGAAACTGCTCGTACTATCTATGATGGTACAGATGTTAAATTGGTTGAAGGACCACATTTATATAAAAAAGATGGATATTACTACATCTTTGCCGCTCAAGGTGGAACAGTCTTTACTCATCAAGAAGTGGTTGGTAGATCAAAGACGTTGGATGCTCATTCATTTGAAACTGAGCCTGGCGATGTATTCTTAACTAATTTTGATACTCCTGATAGTTATATTCAAAAACAAGGTCATGGAGCTTTAGTTGATACTCCAAGTGGAGAGTGGTATTACGCATCACTTTGTGCACGTCCATGGAATCATAAAAATGAAAGTGCTTATGATCCAAGAGGCTGGAGCACTTTAGGTAGAGAAACAGCTATTCAAAAAGTTGAATGGGATGACGAAGGTTGGCCAAGAGTTGTTGGCGGTCACGGTGGACAAAGATATGTTGATGGACCTAAAGATACAAAAGAACATAAATGGGAATCAACTTATCCAGAAAAAGATGATTTTGATAGTGACACTTTGAATGTTAATTTCAATACTTTAAGAATTCCATTTACTGAAAAATTAGGTTCGTTAACTGAAAAACCAGGATTCTTAAGATTATATGGAAACGAATCACTTGGTTCGACATTTACACAATCACATGTTGCTAGAAGATGGCAAGCCTTTAACTTTGATGCAGAAACAAAAGTTAAGTTTAATCCATTCTCATATCAACAATTTGCTGGACTAACTAACTATTACAACACTAAACATTTTTCAATGGTAGAAATAACTTGGGACGAGAAGAAAAAGAAACGAGTTATCGAAGTCATTGAAAACAATCGTAACAACTTAACAAGTTATCTAAAAGAAAATGCAATTGAAATACCTGATGAAGTTGAGTATGTATACCTGAAATCAAAAGTCAGAACTCAGAGTTATTCCTACGCATATTCATTTGATGGTAAGAAATGGACAGATATTCCAGTAACACTGGATGCCGCCATTTTATCTGATGATTATGTGGTACAAACAATGGGTGGTTTCTTCACTGGCGCATTCACTGGAATGGCAGCTGTTGATTACAGTGGATATCACCAACCTGCTGATTTTGATTATTTCAAATATACAGAACTTGATGACACAGAAAAATAGAAAAGGGAGAAAGAAATATTATGAGTTTATTTACACAAGAAAAAGTTAAATATGTTGGAACTAAAGGATTAAAAGCTGGAGATGGATTCCATTATTACAATCCTGATGAAATGATTAATGGTAAGAAAATGAGCGAATGGCTCAAATTCTCAGTTGCTTACTGGCACACAATGGATCAAAGATTAGTGGATCCATTTGGTGACGGAACTGCTCAAAGACCTTGGGACAACATCACAGATCCTATGGAACAAGCTTTGGCAAAAGTAGACTACCTATTTGAATTCTTAGACAAGATGAATGTTGAATATTTTGCATTCCACGATCGTGACCTAGCTCCAGAAGGTGACACACTACGTGAAACCAATGAAAACTTGGACAAAGTTATCGACAAGATTGTTGAAAAGATGCAAGAAACTGGTAAGAAAGTTCTTTGGAATACTTCTAGTTTATTCACTAACCCAAGATTCGTAGCTGGTGGTGCTACTGCTCCATTCGCTGATATCTTGGCTTACTCGGCAGCACAAATCAAACACTCACTAGAAATTGCTAAACGCGTTAACTCCGAAAACTATGTCTTCTGGGGTGGTCGTGAAGGATATGAATCACTTCTAAATACCGACATGAAGCGTGAACAAGAACATATTGCTAAGTTCTTCAAGATGGCAAAAGACTACGCTAACGAAATTGGTTACACAGGTCAATTCTTGCTAGAACCAAAACCAAAAGAACCAACATCACATCAATATGATACAGATGCTGCAACAACAATTGCTTTCCTTAAAGAATATGGTTTGGAAGATATCTTCAAACTTAACTTGGAAGGAAATCATGCTTACCTTGCAGGTCACACTTACGAACACGAAGTTAGAGTAGCTCGTGATGCTGGTCTATTAGGATCACTTGATGCTAATATGGGTGACAAGTTAATTGGTTGGGATATTGATGAATTCCCTAACGACATCTATGAAGCAACACTTGTTATGTATGAAATGCTTAAAGATGGTGGACTAAAGACAGGTGGTTTGAACTTTGATGCTAAACCTCGTCGTCAATCATTCACTATGGATGACTTGTTCCTTGCTCATACAGCAGGTATGGATACTTATGCTGCTGGTCTAAAAGTTGCTAGTCGTTTAATTGAAGACAAAGTATTGGATGATGTTATTACTGACAGATACAGTTCATTTGATTCAGGAATTGGTGCTGACTTCGAATCTGGAAAAGTTACTTTCAAAGAATTAGAAGATTACATTATTGATATACCACAAGAAAAATTAATTGAATCAACTAAATCTGGTCATTTAGAACAACTTAAAGCAACATTGAATAACTACATTTTTTCAACTTTAGGCAAATAGTTCGAGAAAACGAATAGACTTTTGTCTGTTCGTTTTTTTAATAACGTGAGAGGTATTTAGATATGAAAGTAGTTTTAGGTGTAGATTTAGGAACTAGTTCGGTGAAAGTTTCTGCTTTGAACAAAGCTGGTGAAATTGTTGCTCAAGAAAGTTATGATTATCCAGTTTTTCAAGAACAACCAGGTTATTCCGAACAAAACCCCGAAGACTGGGTTTTAGGAACGACGGTAGCAATTGTTAGACTGCTACTTAACGACGGAATAAGTGCTGATGAAATTGAAGGGATTTCTTATTCGGGACAGATGCACGGATTAGTTCTCTTGGACAAGGACAATAAGGTCATTCGTCCAGCAATCTTGTGGAATGATACTAGAACTACTCCACAAGTAAGAGAAATTGAAGAAAAAATGGGTGATCGTTTTATTGAAATTACCCGGAATCGTCCTTTGGAAGGATTTACTTTACCTAAGATTTTGTGGGTTAAAGAAAACGAACCAGAATTATTTGCGCAAGCAAAGACGGTTTTGCTTCCTAAAGATTATGTGAGATTTAGAATGACTGGTAAGTTAGGTATGGATTATTCCGATGCCGCCGGTACAGTTGTTTTAGACGTTAAAAACAAGCAATGGTCTGATGAAATAATTTCTACTTTTGATTTGCCAAAAGAAATTTTTCCAGAATTAATTGAATCAGTTGATGAAGTTGGCACAATTACAGAGAATTTTGCGGAATTTTCTGGACTATCAACGAAGACAAAAGTCTTTGGTGGTGCTGCTGATAATGCTGCCGGAGCAGTTGGTTCAGGAATTCTGAAACCCAACACAATTATGAGTTCAATCGGAACTTCCGGAGTTATGTTGAAGTATGAGAAGGATTCGTCAGTCGACTATCATGGTCAAGTTCATTTCTTTAACCACGCAATTCCTAACAGCTACTATGCAATGGGAGTAACACTTTCAGCAGGAGATGCTAATTCTTGGTTTAAGAAAACCTTTGGCGAAGATTATTCATTTACTGAATGGATGAAACTAGCTGAAGAATCAACAGTTGGCGCTAATGGATTAGTATTTACTCCATATCTGTCTGGCGAAAGAACTCCATATGCTGATGCGGATATTCGTGGGAGCTTCATTGGAATTGATCGCATGCACAAGAAGAATGATTTCATTAGAGCTGTCTTAGAAGGAATTATTTTTAGTTTCAAAGATATTCTTGATATTTTTGAAGAAAAAGATAGCAATATTGATACGGTTATTGCCATCGGTGGTGGTGCTAAAAGTGAGCTATGGCTACAAATTCAGGCTGATATTTTTAATAAAAAAGTCGTTACTTTGAAAAACGAACAAGGTCCTGGACTTGGAGCTGCCATGATTGCTGCTAACGGTGTTGGTTGGTTTGACACTTTACAAGATGCGGTTGATGCCTTTGTAAGTTATGACAAAGTTTATGAACCAAAAGCTGATAACTGTGCTGATTACGCAAAAATGTATCAAATCTATCATCAAGTTTATAGCCAAACAGAAAAGCTTAGCCATGAATTGATGGATTATAGAAGAAGTAATTTGAAATAATAAAAAACCTTTCTAACTTAATAGAAAGGTTTTTTATTATGCAGAGATAATTGTTGACGTGGCAAGCTCTGAAACGTAAACTAATACTTAAAAAATTAGGAGGATTCGATTTTGTCAAATTGGGAAAATAAGTTTAAAAAGAAGGGTTATACCTTTGATGATGTGTTGTTAATTCCAGCTGAAAGTCATGTATTACCAAACGAGGTCGACTTGTCGACTAAATTAGGTAACAACTTGAATTTAAAAACTCCTATCATCAGTTCTGGTATGGATACAGTCACCGAAGCAAAGATGGCGATTGCTATGGCCCGCCAAGGTGGAATGGGTGTCATTCATAAGAATATGTCCATTGAACGTCAAGCTGAAGAAGTTCGAAAAGTTAAGCGTTCAGAAAGTGGGGTTATCACTGATCCATTCTTTCTAACTGGTGATCGTTTAGTTTCAGAAGCTGATCAATTAATGGGCCAATATCGAATTTCTGGGGTGCCAATTGTTGATTCCCCTGAGTCAAAAAAATTAGTTGGTGTCATAACTAATCGTGATTTACGTTTTATAAGTGATTATAACGTCCCAATTTCTTCAGTCATGACAGCTGAAAAACTTGTAACTGCTCCTGCTGATACTAAGTTAAAAGAAGCCGAAGCAATTCTACAACAAAATCGAATTGAAAAACTTCCTTTAGTTAACGACCAAGGACAATTAACTGGTCTGATTACTATTAAAGACATTGAAAATGTTAAACAATATCCTAATTCAGCTAAAGATGACAATGGTCGTCTTTTGGTTGGTGCAGCAGTTGGTGTCACAAGTGATACTTTTGACCGTGCTGATGCTTTGATCAAAGCCAGTGTGGATGCAATTATTATCGATACTGCCCACGGACATTCTGCCGGGGTACTTAGAAAGATTTCTGAAATCAGAAAAGCATACCCAGACGTTACATTGATTGCTGGAAACGTGGCCACTGCAGAAGGTACTCGCGCATTATTTGATGCTGGTGTTGATGTTGTTAAAGTCGGAATTGGACCTGGTTCAATTTGTACAACACGTGTGGTTGCCGGTGTCGGAGTTCCCCAAATTACTGCTATCTATGATGCAGCTAATGTTGCTAAAGAATATGGAAAACAAATTATTGCTGATGGTGGAATCAAGTATTCTGGCGATATTGTAAAAGCTCTAGCAGCTGGTGGTAATGCGGTTATGTTAGGTAGCATGTTAGCCGGAACTGATGAAACACCAGGTGAGTTTGAAATTTTCCATGGTCGTCGTTTCAAGACTTATCGTGGAATGGGAAGTTTGGCTGCTATGTCTCATGGTTCAGCAGATCGCTACTTCCAAGACGGTAAGAACGAAGCTAACAAATTGGTTCCCGAAGGGATCGAAGGTCGTGTTGCCTACAAAGGGACACTGGCTGACACAATTTTCCAACAAGTTGGAGGAATTCGTTCAGGAATGGGATACGTTGGTGCGGCTAATCTTGAAGAATTACGAGAAAATGCTCAGTTTGTAGAAATCACTGGGGCCGGATTAGTTGAATCACATCCACACGATGTGCAAATTACTAAAGAAGCACCAAATTATAGTGTAGAAGATTAAAAAAGAAGAGTAACTTCTTTAGAAGTTCACTCTTCTTTTTATTATGTAACATATTCGTTGCTTGTTTTATACTGAAGATATCCTTTAACTTAAGTAAAACAGGAGATTGATTTATGGATTTAGGACAACGCTTAAGAAAATATCGTGAAAAGCAAAATTACTCTCAAGATGAATTGGCACAAAAATTGTTTGTTACTCGACAAGCTATTTCACGATGGGAAAATAATAAGACTATTCCTAGTCTTTATTCGTTGACACAGTTAGCCGATCTATATCAAATTCCTGTTGAAACATTATTGAAAGAGGATGAGTATACTGTGACTAAAAAAATTGATAAGCAAGTAAATCGTGGAAAAATCTATCGCAACATCATTTTAGGAGCAATAACAATTTTTGTTATTTTTCTAGGTGTTTTGAGTTATGGACGTGGGACGAACAATGACATAATAAATCGTTTTAATCCGTTTTTACCAATGAAAACTGAATACGGAATTGTCCCGGAGAAAACTCCTACAAAAATTGAAACAGTTGAAGTAGAGGGCAAAAATAAAAAAAGACCAGTAGCACAACCAGTCAAAGCATGGGTTACCAATAATCCTTTTGGTGATGGTGAGTGGTTAAAATTTGAAGTAGGAATGATACCGGAAAAAGGAATGAATTATGTGATTTTACAACATAAGGGTTCTTACGTGAAACAGGCTAAGCTAATTAAAAGAGAAGATATCCCAAGAATTATTAGACTTAACATTAGTGACGAATATATGAAATACGATGCAAAAGCAGAGCCAATTAATAGTTGGGAAAGATGGAATCCTTTTAAATAAAAAAGACCGCGTAGGCCTTTTTTTATTTTACTCGGAAACATTGGACAATTCCGTAGATTAAAAATCCGCCGCTGAAGATTTTTAGCAGATTAGAGACTAAGGCAATTCTCCCCGTATGTTGCATAACAAAGTCGTTTTTTGAGAGGGTAAAGAATAAGATTATCGCTGAAAAAATGATGATAAGAATGAATCTTGCACGTTTTTTTATAAAATTCATTTAAGTTCTACCTTTAATTAATAGTGGTTTTTTTAATGTTTGCTATAATATTAACATATGAGAGTTTTACTCAATTAATCTGAGGAGATTTATTATGAAAATCTTAGTCGTGGATGATGATAAAGAAATTGTTGAATTATTAAGCATTTATGTAAAAAATGAAGGCTATGAACCAATTACGGCTTTTTCGGGGCAAGAAGCTATTGAACAATTAGAAAATAATCCTGACATCGCATTGATGATTTTGGATGTGATGATGCCAAATATGACTGGAATTGAAGTGATTAAGAAAGTCCGTAAGGATTCACAAATTCCAATTATTATTGTTTCAGCAAAAACTGCTGATATGGACAAAATTCAAGGACTTATTACTGGTGCTGATGATTATGTATCAAAACCATTTAATCCTTTGGAAGTTATGGCGCGTGTCAAGTCATTACTTAGAAGAAGCGAACAACAAGCTGCTCAAGATGTTCCTGACAAATTGGACATTGGTCCTGTAACTATTAATAAGGATTCACATGAAGTGGTAACTTCTGATGGTAAAAAAGTTCAATTAACCGCTCTTGAATTTGGGGTTCTATATTTATTAGCAAGTCATCCAAATCGAGTATTTTCTGCAGATGAAATATTTGAACGTGTTTGGAAACAAGAGAGTGTCATTTCTGCTAAAACAGTTATGGTGCACGTGAGTCACTTGCGAGACAAATTAGAAGAAGCAACTGATGGCGAAAAAGTTATTGAAACTGTCTGGGGCGTCGGCTACAAGGTGGAGGCCTAAGCTGAATGAGTAAAAAAAGTATCAAATTAACTACTCGGCAAACATTCGTGTTAATCCTAATGGGGGTTGGCACTTTTTTGTTATTAACTGGAATTGAATATTTTTTGTTCCAACCAATGATCGATGCTGATTTTCAATTTTTCTTTGATTATGAACTTGATTTAACAGCCTGTTTAGAAATTTGGGCAAAGTGGATTTTCTTACTTATAGTCAACTTGGCAACCGCTTCTTTACAGGTCAGAAGACAGTACAAAAAGTATGAAGTTAGATATGTAACAAATGCCGTTCATGAGAGTATTGACGGCAGTATGAAACAATTAGATATTAAAGTTAACAAGAATTTACAAACAACGGTATCGGCAATTAACTTATTAATTACTAACACTACTAAACTGGTCGAAGATGAGCGTGAGCTAGAGAATAGTAAAGATGAATTAATTACTAACGTGAGTCACGATATTCGAACACCTTTGACTTCAATTATTGGTTACTTGGGGTTGATTGAGAATTCTCAGAATTTGGGTAAAGAAGAAATTGCTAAATATACTCATATTGCTTATTTGAAATCGCAACAAATGCAAGTGTTAGTTAATGACTTATTTGATTACACCAATGCGCAACATTCTGATGCGGTATTAAATATAAGTGAGTTTGATATGGGCCAATTGATGGAACAATTTGCCGCCGAATATGAGTTAGAAGCTAAGAAGAGAAATATTGAAATAATTTCGCAAACTGATCCACAAGTTTTCAAGATGAAAGCTGACACTGATAAACTAGGAAGAGTCTTTAATAACCTGATTTCTAATGCCTTTAAATATGGAAAAGGTGCCAAATATATTTGGCTAGAAGCAGTGAAGAATAATGAATACGCAGTTATTCGAATTTCTAATGATGGAAAGAAAATTCCTAAGGATTCACTAGACTCATTATTTGAAAGATTTTATCGCGTTGAAGAATCTCGTTCCAAAGAGACCGGAGGAACAGGTTTGGGATTGGCAATTGCTCAAAGCATGGTTGAGATGCATGGGGGTAAAATCATGGTAGAATCAAATGATAAGAAGACAAGTTTTATTATTTATCTACCTTTAGAAAATTAATTAAGTAGGTGCGAAATGAACATATCAATCAAAGAGGCAATCAAGTTGTTACGAACTCACGAATTACTGGTGAGTGTGGAAGCCAATGAAAATCTAGTCAATGATTATATTAGTTACAATTCCAAAGACATCAAAGAGAATACCATGTTTTTTTGTAAAGGGATGTCTTTTAAAAAAGAATATTTACAAGAGGCAATCACTCAGGGAGTGACAACTTATGTTTCAGAAGTTAAATATGACGACGTTGACGATGTTAATGCCATTATTGTGACTGACATTCAAAAAGCAATGGCATTATTAAGTGCCATGTATTTTGATAATCCTCAAGAACGATTGTTTATCATTGCTTACACCGGAACTAAGGGAAAAACCACCTCTGCCTACTTAACCTACTCAATTCTAGAAAAAATGAACCAACAAAAAACCGCCTTGATTTCAACCATGGATACTATTGTGGGTAAAGAACCAGAAATGAAATTCAAGTCGAAGCTAACCACACCTGAATCGCTTGATTTGTTTAGAGAAATGCGGGCGAGTGTTGATAATGGAATGACTCATCTGGTTATGGAAGTTTCTTCGCAGTCATATAAGAAGAATCGAGTTTATAACTTACAATATGACGTGGGAATCTTCTTAAATATTTCTCCTGATCATATTGGGAAAAATGAACATCCAACATTTGAAGATTATCTTTACTGTAAAAAGCAGATCATGGCTAATTCAAACATCTGTATTATTAATAAGGACACCGAACATTTTGAAGATGTATACGATGAAGCAAAAAGTCATGTAACTGCTGAAAATATTTATCTTTATTCGCAGACAGAAACCGAGGTTGATTTCCAGTTCATTGATCAAGAAACAGAACCTACTAAAGGGAAGTTTCAGTTAATTGCTCAAAGTGATAAGGCTAAGAAGATGGGTATCGAAGCCGATTACTTAGTTAATTTGCCGGGTGTATTTAATGAAAGCAACTCAACCGCTGCTGCAATAGCTACTAATATCGCTGGTGCTAATAGGACGGAAATTGCTCAAGGTTTGGCTGAAACGGTCGTTCCAGGAAGAATGGAAGCAATTAAAACTAAAAAACATGGTTTTGTGTATATTGACTATGCTCATAACTACGCCAGTATGAAAGCTCTATTGAGTTTTGCCAAAGAGAATCATGCAAACGCCAAGATTATTGTCGTAGTTGGTAGCACAGGCGATAAAGGAATTTCTAGACGTGAAGGTTTTGCCAGAGCTTTGAACGAATATGCTGATGAAGCGATTCTAACTACCGATGATCCAGGATTCGAAAATCCACAGGACATTTGTGAAGAAATTGATGCCAAAGTTGATCATCAAAAAGTCACTACAAAAATTGTTTTGGATCGAATTTCAGCAATTTCGCAAGCGTTAGAGATGAGTAATGAAAATAGTATTGTTATAATAGCTGGCAAAGGGGCAGATCCTTACCAAAAAATTAAGGGTGTCGATGAGCCTTATCCTACTGATGCAACGGTTGCGCGAACAATTTTAGACGAAATTGATTAAATATTAAGAAAAATGTTAAATTAACAAATTTTGCTTGTGTTACAGTTGTGTTACAGATATGATATAAGGTATCAGGAAAGGGAATGATAATTATGATTAAGAAAATTTCTATTCTAGCATTAAGTATTTTAGCTATTTCAGTAGCTGGATGTGGCAATCAAGCTAGTTCAAGTTCAGATAATGATAAACCAAAAACTGAACAAACTAAGAAGAAAAAAACTCCTGCAAAACCAAAGACAGATACAACAACTGAAAACGATAATCAGACTGATACTAATACAGATAACAATACGCAACAAGAAAACGAAAATAACAACACCAACACAACTCCTACGGTTAATATCACCAATGGAAATGATGCTGTGAAATATTTGTTAGATAAGTTAACAATTGATAAAACAGGACTTTCTGCTTTATATAACGGAACAGTTACTGATAGCAATGGTGCTTCAGCATACTTGATTAACTTGTATCATCAAGGTGAAGGCGCTCCATTCTCACAATATCGTGTTTACTCAAATGGTGTCTATACACAAGTTTGGTAATGATTTAAAATAGATAAGTGAATTATTGCTTATCTATTTTTTTGCTTTTTTAAGAAGGAAGGTCTAATGAAGAAATATCTAACAAGTTTAGTTTTAATTTTAAGTTTATTAATTGTTGCAGGATGTGGGAGTCAAGCCAATTCTGGTAAACACAAAGATGTGACAATCGTCACCTCAATTTCAACCTATGCTGATATTGCCAAAAATATCGTCAAAGATCATGGGGATGTTGAGGCGATTATTCATTCTGCCAATGTTGATCCACATGACTTTAATCCTGATACCAAAACAGCCAAGGAAGTTGCTGAGGCTGATATTTTAATTGCCAATGGTTTAGGATATGACGATTGGATTTTGAAATTGAAGGATCAAAGCGACTTAATCAATGTTAGCAAGGATATTGCCAAGCTCTCAGATGGTGAAAATGAACATGTTTGGTTTGATATCCATTATATGAAGAAACTGGTTAAAACTATTACTGAGGAAGTTTCTAAAAAAGATCCTAAACATAAGAAGTTATTTGAAAAGAATTCTAAAAGTTATTTAACAAAATTAGATAATATTATTGCTCGTGAAAAAACTTTGAAACAGAAGCTAAATGGAAAAAGAGCATACGTTAGCGAACCAGTCTTTTCCTATTTATTAGAAGATGTTGGTGTTAAGATAGAAAATAAAAAATTCGCCAAAGCAATAGAAGATGGAACCGATCCAGCGATTTCAGATATGAAAGAAATGGAATCTGGACTTCGCAATCATAAGGTTGATTTCTTAGTGGTGAATAAGCAAGTTGATAGCAATGTTGTTACCAAGATTGTTAAGATTGCTAAAGAAAATAATGTGCCAATCATTTATGTAACAGAAACATTGCCTGCCAAGACAAGTTATGTTGATTGGATAAATGGATATTTAGACAAACTAGGGGTTTAATTTGATAGAATTTAAGGATTTAAGTAAAGAATTTTCTGATAAAAAATTATTTGAGAATGCCAATTTCACCATCAATGATGGTGATTTTGTTGGTGTTGTAGGAAAAAACGGTTCCGGGAAAACAACTTTAATTAAGATTTTGATGGGGCTGGAAAAACCAAGTTCAGGAACGATAAAACTTTCCAAGAGTAAGTTCAAATTTGGATACGTCCCTCAATTTCGTAACATTGATAGTGACTATCCCTTGAGTATCGCTAGTTTCATTGAACTTAATCTGAAGAAGTCGGGAATGATTTTTAAGAATCAAACCGATAAAGACAAACTTGCTCAGGCTTTGGAGCAAACCGGATTAACTGAAATCAAAGATTTACCTTTAGGATTGGCTTCCGGCGGAGAGAAGCAAAAAGCTTACTTGGCTCAAGCAATTGTTAATAACCCTGATGTTTTGATTTTGGATGAATCAACCGCGAGTTTGGATGGTTCAGCAAAAGAGAAGTTGATGGAAGTTGTGCAAAAACTTAACCAAGAGCAAAAATTGACGGTGATTTTTATTAGTCATGATTATTTATTGGTTAAAGAGTATGTTCAAAAGTGTCTCTTTTTTGAAAATCATCACATTGATATGAAAGATGTTTCTGAATTGAGTGAGAAGGTGTTTGAGGATTGAGTATGTTTCAATATGAGTTTATGCGTCAAGCGTTTGTTGCTAGTACTTTTATTGCCATTACCTGTGGGGTAGTTGGTGTATTTGTAGTTGCCAGAAACATGTCTTTTCTTTCACACACGCTGTCAGAAATTGGCTTTGCTGGGGCAGCTTTTGGAGTGTTAGTAGGCATTGCTCCATTAACAGGGATGATTTTGTTTACGTTAGTTAGTTCTATTCTGGTAGGTTCAATGAGTTCACAAAAAGAGCGAAGTGAAGCTTCAACTAGTGCTATTTCTTCTCTATTTATTGGAGCTGGGATTTTATTCTTGGCACTATCGGCCAAAACAAGTAGTTATGCTACCAATATTTTATTTGGAAGTATTGTGGGTATCAGCAAGGAAAATCTATTAGAACTAATAATTTTGGCAGCAGTTGTTCTTATTACTGTAATGCTGTTTTTCAAGAAACTAACTTTTGACTCTTTCGATTCAATTGGTGCTAAAGCCGCTGGCTTACCAACGATTTTTCTATCGGTAATTTTCTTGATTACTGTGGCATTATCAGTTAGTATTGGTGCTCAAGTTGTAGGATCACTGCTAGTTTTTGTTTTACTGACTTTACCCGGAGCCACAGCTAAATTCTTTGCAAGAACAATCCCTGGATTGTTCGCAGTATCGATTGGGCTGGCATTAGCGGGTGTGTGGTTAGGGCTTGTTTTAGGTTATTACACTAATTTACCGGTGACTTTCTTTATCTCAATTTTTGAAGTTTTAAGTTATTTTATAGGTTTGTTAATAAATCGAATCAAGACAAAATAAGAGTGATATAATGCAAATCATTAAACCTGTTTAGTAGAGGAAACAAATGAGTAATCAATATCAAAATGATGAGCCACGAATGTCTCGCTCTCAAAAGTTACAAGAAGGTAAAAAAAGACGAAGCCGCAAAGGTGTGATTTTTAAAGTATCACTTCTGTTCTTAACCATAATGCTTTTTACTGTAGGTGCTTATGCAGTTCGTCTGCTTTCACAAACTCAAAATGCTTTGGGGAACTCATACCAACAAGTTGCTGGTAAATCAGTTTCCAAGAAAATTTCTCAAAACAAACCATTTAGTATCTTATTAATTGGTGCAGATACAGGTGGAATGGGAAGAACAGATCAAGGAAATTCTGATACACTAATTTTGGCAACTGTTAATCCTAAGAAAAAAGAAACCAAACTAATCAGTATTCCGCGTGATACCTTAACAGAAATCAAAATTCCCACGAAATTTGCTTCTGAAGGATCAGCAAGTTTAAATGGTTATACTATTCAAAAAGTAAATTCTGCTTACAGTATGGGTGGATTGTCACTAGCAATAAAAACAGTTGAAAGACAACTAAATGTACCAGTTGATTATTACATGATGGTTAACTTTTCTTCGTTAACAAAAATTGTAAATGGTATTGGTGGCATCACTGTTGACGTACCTTTCACCTTCACAAGTCGTGCCACTGGCGGACAGTATTTTAAAAAAGGAAAAATGTTTTTGACAGGGGATAAAGCCTTGGCCTATGCGCGAATGAGACATGAAGACCCCGAAGGAGATTACGGTCGTCAAAAACGTCAACGTCAAGTTATTGAAGCAATCATTCAGAAGCTACTTTCTGCAAATACTTTAACAAAATATCAGAAGGTTTTGAATAGTATTTCTGGTTCAATGAAGACTGATTTAACTTTTGATGATATGACAACCTTAGCTTCTAGCTATCGCGGAGCCGCTAATAATATGAAATCGGACTATGTTCATGGGAACAGTGTGACACTACCCTACTCTAATTATCCAAGTGGTCTAAGTGTTGAAATTCCTTCAACGGAAGAATTACAAAGGGTTTCGGATATGGCTAGAAAACAATTGGGACTGGAAACAAGGACTTTAGACACCGAGATGACACGTCAAAATGAATTGAATGAAGAAAATGGTTTTGTCTTCGGTGGTTATGGACAATATCATATTTATTCAAAAAATTATGACACAGCAATTACCGTTCCATTCCTATAATATACAAAATATAAAAGTCGTGGCTGCTCTTATAGTCTCGACTTTTTTAATGCAGAGGTAATAATGAGTGTTTTAACAATAGAAAACTTGAGTCATCAATTTTTAGATAAGAAACTTTACGATGACACAAGGTTACAATTAAATAAAGAAGATCACATGGGAATTACTGGCCAAAATGGTGTCGGTAAGAGTACCTTAATCAAAATTTTGACGGGTCAAATTGATGCTGATGAAGCTCAGATTTCATGGCAAAAAAATATTTCTTTGGGATATTTGGATCAGTATGCCAAATTGACTCCTGGATTAAGTATTCGAGATTTTTTGAAAACTGCTTTTGATGAGATGTTTAAAAAAGAAGCTCAAATTTTAGAAATTTATAGCAATAATCCTAATGATGAAGAATTACAAAAAGCTGGTAAACTCCAAGAAACTTTGGATATATCGGGATTTTACGACATTGATACCAAAATTGAACAAGTTGCTACCGGGCTAGGGATTGATGCCTTGGGTTATGACAACGATGTGTCGGAGTTAAGTGGTGGGCAACGTTCAAAAATTATTTTGGCGAAGTTGTTGTTGCAACAACCAGATGTCTTGTTACTAGACGAGCCAACAAACTACTTGGATACGAACCATATTGAATGGTTGCAAGGTTATTTGAATAACTTTGAAGGGGCATTTATCGTTATTTCTCACGATTACGACTTTTTAGAAAAAATAACCAATTGTATTTGTGACATTGAATTCGGCAAGATTACTAGATATACCGGTAGTTTGAAGCAAGCTTTCAAGCAAAAAGAAGAGAATAAGAAGACTTATTTGAAAGCCTATGAAAATCAACAACGAAAAATTGCCAAAGAACAAGCCTATATTGCGAAGTTCAAAGCAGGGTCTCGTTCGAAAAGCGCAAAAAGTCGACAAAAACAATTGGATCGAATGGAAGTAATCACACCTCCAGAAAGCCGACCAATCCCTAAAATCTCGTTTCCTTATGAGGTGACGGCTCACAGTCAAATGCTGATGGAAACCAATAACCTGGTGATTGGTTATGACAGCCCAATTCTCAAAAATGAGTTTAACTTTTCAATTATTTCTGGTGAAAAATTAGTTATTAAAGGTTTTAACGGAATCGGTAAATCAACCTTAATCAAGACTTTAATTGGTGAGATTCCTTCAATTTCGGGAACTGTGGCAGTTTCACCAGTAATAAAGATGGGTTATTTCAAGCAAGATTTGAAGTGGGACAATAAGTTCGACACGCCTTTTGAGATACTCAAGAAGTTACATCCAGAGGCAGAGCAAAAAGTGATTCGTCAAAATTTGGCGAAAACCGGATTGACGGCTCAACAAACATTATCACAAATCCACACTTTGTCTGGTGGCGAACAAACCAAAGTCAAAGTGGCGGATTTGATGTTTAATGATGCGAATATTTTGTTTATGGATGAGCCAACTAATCATTTAGATGACGACTCAAAAAAGTCTCTTCAATATGCGCTAGCTCATTTTGAAGGAGCTGTTGTCTTAGTGACACATGAGGAAGATTTCTATGATAGTAGTTGGATTGACAAGGTGATAGATATTGAATCGTTAAGTAAATCTTAAAAAGACTTTCAAATAGGGAAGTCTTTTTTACTTTTAGTAGAGTAATTTATATAATGAGTTGATTAGTTTGTTATGGAGAATTGTTATGGAAGAAAAGAAACAAGCAGAAAAGATTCTAAGCATTTGTCTTTTAGCCGGTAAAATTATGGTCCAAAGTGGATCTGAAATGTATCGAGTTGATGACACGATGACCCGCATGGCTAACGCCAGTGGCTTAGAAAATGTGAATGTATTTAGCACGCCGACCGCCATTGCTTTGGGAATTGACGGATCTTCAGGGATGCAACTTAAACAAATTAAAACTAGAACGATTAATTTGGAAAAAGTTAACCGCGTTAACGAATTGTCCCGTAAGTACGTGGCTGGTGACATCAGTCTGGATGAGCTGGCAATTAAATTGAGATACATCGAAGAAGATGTTCGTGATTTTCCGTTTTGGTTGCAAGCAATTTCGGCTGCTGTGGTGTCATCGACTTTGATGATTCTTTTTGTTGATGAATATGATTGGGTCGACTTTCCAATCTCTGCTGTCTTAGGAACGGTGGCCTTTGTTTTGTACACGATTGCCAATAAAAAACTCAAACTAAAATTCATGTCAGAATTTTTTTCTTCTATAGTAGTTGGTCTTTTAACGGTATTAGGAGTACGTCTTGGACTAGGACATAACGTTGACAACATTTTAGTCGGCGCCGTGATGCCTTTAGTGCCTGGAGTTCCTTTAACTAATTCATTGCGTGACTTATTGGAGTCACATCTACTAGCAGGAATTGCCCGTGGTGTTGAAGCACTCTTGAGTGCTCTGGCAATTGGAATCGGAATTGCTGTTGTTTTAAAAATTTTCTTGTGAGGTGATTGATGATGAATATTTTTGTTGAATTACTTATTCAAATAACATTTGCATTTGCTGCGACAGTCGGTTTTGCTGTTATCATCAATAATCCGAGAAAAGCACTTTTGGCATGTGGAATATCTGGAGCAGCTGGCTGGTTAGTCTATTGGTTTTTCTTCCATTTAGGAATTGGCAGGGTATTTTCGAACTTCACAGCAGCATTAGTTGCCGGATTATTGGGGCTAGTTTTTGCCAGATATAAAAAAATGCCAGCTATTTTATTCAATATTCCGGCCTTGGTTCCCTTGGTGCCAGGAGTTTCAGCTTATAAAGCAGTTAGGACTTTGGTTATTGGCAATATGGACCAAGCAATCCAGCTATTAGTTGTCGTAGCAATGGTTACAGGCGCTATTGCCCTTGGTTATATGGTGGCTCAGTTGATCAATGATGCATACTTTAAAATAAAGAAATTATTAAATTGAGTAAAAGTGTTGACAATAGCCGTTTTTGGATGATATTATATTTAAGCTGTTTAAAACAAAAACGACTAATTCGTTTAACGAAATATATTTAAATAACTTCGTGAAATTCCTTGACAACACTGAATTTTGAAGATATGATATATAAGTTGTTTCAAACAAGCGACAAGGTAGACCTTTGAAAACT
>NZ_JAUKWP010000002.1 GCF_030504545.1 Lactobacillus sp. YT155
TCAGTGATTTGACCTTTACCAACTTGGTAATAAATCTTAGCCTTCAAGTCAGCAAGAATTTCAGTCATTGATTCGTTTCTTGTTGAATCGAAACGTTTACCAATATTTTGTTCAAGCCATTCTTGGAAACGTTGGTTAGTATTATGTAAGTTAGCATATGTTGGATCGCCTGCTTGATAAGGTGTTGTTAACTCACTAATGTTATAACCAGCAGCCTTCATATCTTTGAACAAACGCCCACTCAAGTACATACTCTTTTCAAAGTAAGGTGGGAACTGTGGACTGTTAACAAAAGCAAACGATGGAGGCATAGTTGCTTTTTCTTCATCAGTCCACGTTGGATGGAATAGTGATCCATATTTCAACCAGTTGTATGGATATTCACCAATTGATGTACCATATTGTTGCATATATTTCACGTAGTCACCAGCTGGTGTTTGGCCATTAAACATAGTCATATTGTTAACAAGATTATCAATATCAGCGACAGTAATATTCTCTAGCGGATTCTTGTAGTATCTACCAAAGAAATCTTGGTTACCAGTACTTACTGCATTACCAATATACTGTCCATCACGATAAGCAATCGATGAACCGGTACCACTACCATTATCAACAAGCCAGCCAGCCATATCAGAAGCTACAATCAAATACTTATGATCAGCTTCAACTTCTGTATCACTATCTAATAATTTTTGTGATTTTAGCAACCCACCATGAAGGTTGGATCCTGCAGTATATGAAGCAGCAAAACCTTTATTGATGGTTGCAAGACTATCATCATTCAATGGTACGAGACCATTTAACTTGTCAGTAGCGTCTCTTTGGATTGTAACAATACCAATTTTTGCTTCGATATTAGGGTTACTATTAAGTTCTGTAGTGAATGCTTCAAGCTGAGCTTTAACATTCGCATAGTTCTTAATAGTTGTAGTATCTACAGCAAAGACGATATCAATTTTTACTTTTTGAACTGTACCATCTTCTGGCAACTTAAAGTTAATACCATAAGTGCCATCCCCATTATCAGTGGCTGTTTTTGCGATTGGATAATTAGGTGTTTCTGTTTGAGTAACAGCTCTGCTTACTCCCGAAACACTCCCCAATCCAAGAACAAAAACTCCCAATGTCATAATGAATTGAGCAATTCTTTTTCTGAGTTTCATTCTTTTTCCTCCATATAACCGCTTTTTTGAGTTGTACCTAATTTTCATTATTTACCAACTCTTATACTTCGATATTAAAGCGTATTATTTTTATAAGCAAATACTTACAAAATTATTCTAGCATAATCTTTGCGTTAACGCACTATTTTTTTAAAACTTCTGCGTTTGAGTTCTTTTGAATTTCATTAATTCTATATATCGTAATTGTATTAGAATTATATATATAAGGCGGTATACCGAAGATGTCTGAACTATCTAAACGTTTAAAAAAAAGAAGAGTAGCATTAAGCATGTCTATCTCAAAAACTGCCGAAGCAGCAGGTATAAGCGACAGTTCGCTCTCTCGTTTTGAACGTGGAGTATTCAAGAGCATCAGTGCGGAACACTTAGAAGCCTTGGCATCAGCTTTAGACATAAGCATGGCCGATTTATATGGTCCTGAAAAAGCAAGTATTTATCGTGGTAAGAATACCGAGGAACTAATTGATTGGTTAGATTCACTAGCTCCAGAGCAAAGAGAACATACATCGCAGTTACTATTAGAATTACTAAAAACAACAAATAAAAAAGACTGATATCTTTAATATCAGTCTTTTTATTTACTATTTCTTTTCTTTAAATCCTGATTTTTTAAGTAATTTTTCTGATTCCTTCAAACTAATCTTCTTACCTTCTTTGAAGTCACCGATCATACCTGGAATTCCTTTTAGTTTTTTCTTATCAACTTTTTCGTAATCAACAGTCAAAGTTTCAGTTAAAACTTTCTTTTTATCATCAAAGCTAAGTTTTTCTTTCACTCCTTTGATTCCTTGATACTTATCTGCAGCAGCTTTTAATTGAGTCTTAAAAGCATCAATTTGTGATTCATCAACAGAAGAATAGTCAACTGTATTTTTTGCAGTTTGCTTGAATACGTCGTCTCCATGAGCGTAGTATGTCAATTCACTCTTCGTATTATTTTGCTCGCTAGTAAATTTTTTTTTGGTAACACTGTTACCACACCCCACGAGTACTCCAACAATTAATAATAGTGGCAACACTAATTTCAAAAACTTTTTCATAAAATAACCCTCCGTAATTTTTTTAATATAAATCTAAAGTAGCTATTATTGCGTAGCATTAAATATTTTTATATTTTTTGCTTGATACATATACAGCTGTAGTTGCTAATACCATTCCACCAATTACTGTACCAATAACTGTGTTATCTGACTCTCCAGTTTTTGGTAATTTCTTAGGATCTACCTTCTTAGTCGTTGGCTTAGTTACTACTGGTTTTGCAACAGCAATTTTTTTATAAACATAAGTTACTGTTTGTGGTTCATAAGTGAAAGCACCTGTTGTTGAATCAACTCCAGCAGCATGTGTTTCCTTCTTAGCTGAAGATCCCTTGCTATCTGTAGTTGTAGCAAATGTTGCTTTTTCTACCACTTCAGTAGTTGTGAATACTTCTTTTAAGTTCCAACCATCAATCTTCTTAGCGTTTGTTGTATATGGAGCATGAATTTTACCATTCAAAGTATCTGAAGTAGCCAATTCATTTCCTTCTTCATCAACGTACTTAACTGTTACAGTGGCTCCATCATTCTTACTATATACGTAAGTAACTGTTTGAGGACTGTGAGTAAATACGCCACTGGCATTGTCTGGAGTAGTAATTAGAGTCCAATCAGTAATATCTTTAGGAATTGTATTATAAGCTTCATCAAGCTTACCGTTCAATGTGTTTGAAGGTGCTAATTCATTTCCCTCTTCATCGACATATCTAACTAAGATTTCTGCACCAGCTTTTTTAGTATAAATATAAGTTACTGTTTGTTCTTCTGATGTGAACTTACCATTGGCATTAGCAGGAGTTGTTATTAGTTCCCAATCTGTAATGTTTTTAGGCTTAGTTGAGTATGATTCATCAATCTTACCATTTAACGTATCTGAAGTTGCTAACTTGTTACCTTCTTCATCAACATAGTTAACTGTGACTGCTCCACCAGCGGCTCTAGTATAAACATAAGTTACTGTTTGAGCAGTTGTTGTGAATTTACCGTTAGCATTGGCAGGTGTAGTCTTAAGTACCCAACCAGAGATATCTTTGGCTTTTGTTGAATATGGATCATCAATTTTACCATTCAACACATCTGAAGTTGCTAACTTATTACCAGCTTCATCAACGTAGTTAACGTTAACTGCTGCACCAGCTTTTTTAGTATAAACATAAGTTACTGTTTGTTCTTCTGACGTGAATTTACCGTTGGCATTGGCAGGTGTTGTTTTGAGCTCCCAATTCGTAATATCTTTAGCCTTAGTTGTGTATGGGTCATCAATTTTACCATTCAACACATCTGAAGTTGCTAACTTATTACCTTCTTCATCAACATAATTAACGTTAACTGCTGCACCAGCTTTCTTTGTATAAACATAAGTTACCGATTGAGGAGTTGATGTGAATTTACCGTTGGCATTGGCAGGTGTTGTTTTGAGCTCCCAATTCGTAATATCTTTAGCCTTAGTTGTGTATGGATCATCAACCTTACCATTTAACACTTCTGATGGAGCTAATTTATTACCAGCTTCATCAACATAATTAACGGTAACTGCTGCGCCAGGTGCTCTGGTATAAACATAAGTTACTGTTTGTTCTGTGTCTGTGAACTTACCACTAGCATTTGCTGGTGTTTCCTTAAGCATCCAGCCAGGAATACTTTTGGCTTTTGTTGAGTATGGATCATCGACGCTACCACTCAAAATATCTGATGTAGCTAATTCATTACCGTCTTCGTCAACGTATTTCACATTTACTGTTCCGGTTTGCTTGATTTCTTCTGATCCCAATTCTACTAAGGTTCCACCGGATGATTTTATGTCTAAATCAAAATTATTGCTATCAACAACAAAAGTAACCCAATAATCAATATTGTCGTTGTTTATACCAGCAGAACCTTGCTTCCCATGAAATGTGATTTTATCACCCTCATCTACAAATGTTATCTTACTGTTCTGACTGACTGCAATATATTTTAAAGCTTTCTTACTAATAGATACAGATTCACTATAGTCTAAATCTCTGATAGTTATATAACCCTTTTTTGGTGTTGAGGATGTGATATTTAACAGAGATTTTGGATATAGCAAGTCGTTTGAATTTGAAAACACACTACAGATTGAAACGACTGCGTTCGCAAGACTAGGATTTTTTTCGTCATATATAACGAAGTCTGGAACAGGGGTTTTTGTGGTGATTTTTATCTCGTGTCCAGTTACTGATGTATACGACAATACATCGCCGATATTAAAATACTTAGATTTAAATACCGATATGAATCCAGGTGCCGCGTTATCAGTTGATCCTCCGTTATATTTAAAAGTATCTGATTTTCTATCTTTAGGTTCAAAAAACTTATTTTGGTATTCTAAGGGTAACGCTAGTCCACCATCTTTATCCTTAATAAGTAGCTGGTTAGCCGGAAATTGAGAAACCGGAGTTCCTATATCTTCCGCATCTACATTTTTTGATATCGCTGTTATCGCAAATAAAGAAAACAGCATAATCAAACCATACTTAATTTTTTTCATAAAATACTCCTCCAAAATATAACCGCTTTTAGCATCTGTCTATTTTATAAACCTTATATCCCCATTCAAAAGCGTATTATTTGCATAAGTAAATACTTACGAAAATTATTCTATCATAATTTTTGCGTTAACGCACTAATTTTTAAAATAATTTGCGTTTGGGTTATATATAGTTTGTCAAAATCTATACACCATAACCAAAACTGCTAAAAACGACAAATAAAAAAGACTGATATCAATCAGTCTTTTTTATTAACTTTTATTTCTTTATAACCACCCTTTTTAAGCTCTTTTTCAGATTCCTTTAGACTAATCTTTTTCTTTTTAGCCTCTTCCGAAAATCCTGGAACTTCTTTGAGTTTTTTCTTGTCGATTTTTTCGTAGTCGACTGTAATTGTTTCAATCAATAGTTGCTCATCGTCATCAAAACTAATAGTTTCTTTCACACCCTTGATTTTGTTGAGTTTATCGCTATCACTTCTTAGCTCTTTTTTGAAAGTCTTAATTTCTGAATCCCCAAGTCCCGAATAACCAATAGTATCTTTGGTTGTCTGCTTAAATACGTCATCGCCATGAGCATAATATGTTATCTCAGTCTTAGCGCGTCCAAAACTGTTAGCAAAAGTTTTTTTAGTAACGTTTTTACTGCATCCCGCCAAGACAGCAACAACTAATATTAATGGCAATACTATCCCCAAAACCTTTTTCATAAAAAATCCTCCAGAATATTTATTACTATATCTTCAGGATAACAATGTTAACTTAAAGTGCAAATAAAAAATTCTAAAGAATTCTCTTTAGAATTTGCTCTTAGGTAAATTAATTTTTTTCTTTTTAGCTAATTTTAATGCTTCTTGAACTGTATTTTGATTATCGATAATATCGCCAATCACATAAGCAGCTAACAATCCGAACTCATCATCTTCCAACTTAGCTAACTCAAGATAGAAATAATCTAACAAGAAATAGTTCTTACTTGTTTTTGATTCGTTAATTCCCATTTTGAGGTAAGCAACTGCTTGATCTCTCTGTTTAAGATCTTCATATACTTCAGCAATACTACTAAAAATAAGTAATTTGTTCTTAGAGTTGTCATTGCTTTGGAAACTCTTCGATTCAATTATTTCACGAGTTTGTTCAGCGTATATTTCTGCTTCTTCAGTAGCATTCTTACCAATATAAGCTTGACTGATATAGAGGTTGATCAATGAATCTAAGAAGTCATTCATATGAGTGTCAACATTATAAGCGCGAGTGTAGATGAAGATAGCTTTGTCGTAATTCTTGTGAAGTTTTAATTCTACATAAGCTTGGTAAAAGTATAGTTGCTTAATTTGTTGTGAATTAGTTAATTTCTTTTCATCGATTTTCGCAATTAAATCTTGAATTCCTTGTGCATCTTTATTAAAGACACACTTCTCAGCCTTCTTAAAAATAGTACTTGCCAAATCTTCGTCTTCACGAATTACCGTGTCGACATTAATTTCTAATCGGTCACAAATACTTATTAGTATTGCCATACTTGGCACTTTGTCTTTTTTTTCAATCAGACTGATTGTCGCTTGTGTACAAATCTCATCCGCCAATTCACTTTGTGATAACCCCAACGATTTGCGACGAGCTTTGATTGTCTTCCCTGAAATCTTCATTATGATTCCTCCAAATTAGCCGTAATAGCGCGCTTTTAACCAACTTGATTTATTCTACCATAATTTTTAGTTGATAGAAGCGTTTCAATACCTTTTATAATATCAAAACGTTATTTGATATACAAATTAAGCCTTAACCATTTTAATCAACCAAGTATTGTCCTCATAAATTGTTTCCGGCTTATCTTCAACCTCGGTATTAACGGATGTAATCGCCCCAGAAAATGGTGCTTCTAGCTCTATTACAGCCTTTTTCGCCTCGATTGAAGCGAAGGTTTCACCCTTCTTTACATCGCCGTTATTTGTTAAAAAATCCACAAACTTAACTTCTCCAAGTTCTTCCTCGGCATCTTTTTTTAACCCAATAGTAATATTTTTGTCATTTTCTATAATCTTTAAATAATCATTCATTAGATTTGTCTTCTCCTAATCAAAAGTTATTATTCTTTCTAAAATCTATATATAAATATTATTAATATCGTACTTAGGCCTTCATTGTACACCATAATTACATAATTGATAAAGTTAGAACTTTTGTTTTTCTTCACAATAAAAAGCCACGATAAACGTCAATTTATCATGGCTTTTATCTTAATGTTTTAATTAAATGTATCCGTATCACCAAACATATAACTCTTATGATGATATCGCATCGACATTATCAGACCTATTCCAATCATGTTTCCTAATAACGCCGAACCACCTTGTGAAATAAATGGCAACGGAATACCGGTCAATGGTAATAATCCGATGCTCATTCCAATATTTTCAAATACGTGGAATAGTATCATCATGATAACACCAGTTGATACATAGGCATAAAATTCATTCTTAGTATCGAAGGTTACACGAACCATTTGATAAATGAGTAAGAAGTAAATAAATATTAAGACACACGCACCAATGAAGCCGAAGTTTTCACCAATTACGGAAAAAATCATATCTGATTCACGAACTGGAACTGTAACATCAACATGATTAAAACCTTTTCCTAATAACTGTCCTGAACCAATGGCTTTCATATTTTGCCATAATTGGTACCCAGTATTAGAAGTATCTTGAGATGGATTCAACCAGTTATCCACACGTGAGAATTGATAAGAAGCAAATCCCAGTTTCGACAATATTCCCCGACCAAACTGGGTGGTAACCATTGCCAGGGCTCCACCGCCCAGTATTAGAATTGAACCAACAGTAGTTGCGACAATTCGCCAATCAATCCCTGAAACAATGAATACCCCACCTAGAATAGCTATAAATACTAGCATGGTTCCAAAGTCATTTTGTAGTTTCAATAAAATAATTACCGGCAGTGTCCAACCAATCATCTTTCCTATTAAACGGAAGTCGCTTGAGAAGCTGTGGGTTGGATATTCGTTGTTATGATTAGAAACAACTTTTCCCAGCATCAAGATAAACGCTGGCTTCATTACCTCAGACGGCTGAAAAGTTAAAGGTCCAATTGCAAACCAACTCTTCGCACCTGATTTGAGATAGTAGGCTTTACTATACAAAAACAGCACTAGAATCAGTAGAACTATTCCAATTGCATACGCGTACGGCGCAATTTTCCAAAGATCCTCGGCATCAAATTGCATAATAAAGGCAATTAGTCCTGCCCCGATTGCGAACCAAACCAGTTGCATCAGTACTTGACGAACTGGCGATCCGCCGTTAGGATCATGACTTGCAGCAACATAAATTGAAAGTAATCCAATTAATCCAAGTAACATTACTGACAAGATAATCCCATAATCTATTCGAGAATCTGCATCTCTTGTTTGTCGTCTGTTTCTAATATTATTTAACATGTTTAATCCTTAATTAATGTGTATATAAATTATACTGCATTAGTAACTCATTAATGGCATCATTTAATAACTTTGTGTTCTTCACAGTGTCCTTGCCATTAAGCACGTACTCAAACTTGTCGTCTTTCTTGTTGATGCGACCAATGAGATATTTGGATTCCCAAAGTTCGTATTCGGTATCAGCGACGATTTCTTTCAATTCAACTTCTTTAGGCTTATTCTTTTTTGACAAAATGTTCTCCTATTATTCATACGGATGTTTATTTCTAAAAATAGTGAATTTATCTCCCACCGGATCGAATCCAGTTTTGTTAAAAGGATTGCACCGAATAATTCGTGCAATCCCCATAATGATTCCTAAAATTACACCATGTATTTTAATGGCGTCAATCATGTAATTGGAGCAAGTCGGTTTAAACCGACAACGTGGTGGGAATAAAATACTAATATTTCGTTGATAAAATACAACTAGTGAAATAAAGAATTTTTTTAACATATTATTTATTTACGACATGATCCAATAATATTCCAGTTCCTAGAGCAACTGAGTCTAGTGGTTGATCAGCTAAGAAAACAGGAATTTGAAGTTCTTTTGAAAATAACTTATCAATTCCTTTTAGAAGTGAACCACCACCAGTTAGCATCACTCCGCGATCAATAATGTCAGCTGCTAATTCTGGAGGTGTTACTTCTAGAACTCCCTTAGTAGCATCAATAATTGCATAAAGTGATTCATGTAATGCTTCTTCAACTTCTACTTCGCTGATTTGAATTTCTCTAGGTAATCCTGTCATCAAATCACGTCCACTAAGTGAAAGCTTGGCATTTGGATCTGGATCGTAGGCTGTTCCTACTTGCATTTTGATAATTTCAGCAGTTCTTTCACCAATCATCAAGTTATATTTTTGTTTAATATAGTTTTGAATATCGGCGTTCAATTTATCACCAGCTAAGCGCAATGAATTGCTAGTAACAATTGATCCCATTGATAATACAGCAATATCACTAGTACCACCACCAATATCAATAACTAAGTTACCTTGAGGCTTAAAAATGTCCATTCCTGCACCAACTGCAGCAACCTTAGGTTCAAATTCAAGATAAACTTTCTTTGCACCAGCTTTTTCTGCTGCTTCAATGATTGCGCGTTGTTCAACAGAAGTAACATCTGCGGGGCAACAGATCATGATATTAGGTTTTGAAAATCTCGTTCCAAGATTTAATTTTCCAAGGAAATAATTCAACATGCTTTCAGTTGTCTTGAAATCAGAAATAACCCCGTCTTCAAGAGGACGGATTACTTGAATATTACCAGGAGTTCTTCCCACCATTTCATAAGCTTCTGTTCCAACTGCTACTACTTCATTGTTTGAAGTATCTACTGCCACAACTGAAGGCTCATTCAAAACAATTCCTTCACCTTTGACATTAATCAAAACATTTGCGGTACCTAAATCAATCCCAATATCTTTTGCCATTATAAGCCTCCTATTGTTTCTAACTCCAAAATTATATCACATAAAAAGACAGTTTCACCTGTCTTAACTTCTCATAATTTTTTCAATACTTTTGTTTTTTGCCAATTCGTCAACCACTTTATCCAAGTAACGGATTTTTTGTGTCAAAGGATCTTGAATTTCTTCAACCCTAACTCCACAAATCACACCCGTAATCTTGCTTGCATCAGGGGTTAGTTGGCATCCGTCAAAGAATTCAGCGAATGTTACTTCACTCTCTGATAATTCTTTTATTTGATCAAAACTATAATTCGTTAGCCAAGAAATTATTTGCAACAATTCATCTTCACTACGATTCTTCTTAGTTACTTTTTTTAAATATAATGGATAAATCTCCGAAAACTTCAAATCTGCTAGTTTTTTCATCAATTAACCTCTGATTTTAAGCCAAACTTTCCTCACTAATTACTTGATCGTCAGTAACTAATGTTTCACGACCAGCAGCATCGATTCTAACACGCTTGATATTGGCACCAAGTTGTTTAAATTTGCTGACCAGGTGATAATAACCACGGTCCATGTATTCAAGATGTGAAACTCTAGTTTCACCTTTAGCAATTAATCCAGCGATTACTAAAGCTGCTGCCGCTCTTAAATCAGTTGCACTTACTTCAGCACCCTGAAAGTCAGTTGGTCCCATTAATGTTGCAAAATTTCCTTCAACCTTATAGCTAGCACCCATCTTGTTAAGTTCATCTAGATGCATAAAACGATTTTCAAAGACTGTTTCATTCATTGTACTGATACCATCAGCTTTTAGCTGAGCAACAGTCATTTGAGCTTGCATATCAGTCGGAAAACCTGGGTGAGGAAGTGTTTGTACGTCGGCTGGAGCCAAAACCTTTGGTCCAATAATACGAACACCATCATCACTAACATTCACCTTAACGCCCATTTCAGCGAGTTTTGATAATAAAGGACGATTATGTTCATAAATTGCATCCTTAATTAAAACATTACCGTTAGACACCGCTGCGGCAATCATATACGTACCAGCTTCAATTCGATCTTGAACGACTGAATGGTCACAACCATGTAATTGATCAACACCTTTTATTTTTAAGCTATCAGTTCCGGCACCGGTAATCTTGGCACCCATCTTATTCAAAACATTAGCTAAGTCAACGATTTCGGGTTCTCTAGCAACATTTTCAATCACAGTATTACCTTTTGCTAAAGTAGCTGCCATCATAATGTTTTGAGTTGCACCAACACTAGGGAAATCTAAATAAATATCAGCACCGTGAAGTTGATCGGCAGTTGCTTCAATAAATCCATCATGTTGATCGATTTTGACTCCCAATTTTTCTAGTCCCTTAAGATGTAAATCAATTGGCCGACTACCAATAGCACATCCACCAGGCATTGCCACTTTAGCATGTCCTAATCTAGCGACTAAAGGACCTAAGACAACAATTGAAGCACGCATTTTTTCAACCAATTCTTTAGGGGCGATTGAAGTTAATTCACCCGATGCATCAACAGAGATTGTCTTTTGAACTTGATTGAATTCAATTTTAATATTAAATTCTTCTAAGACTTTATTCATAATAAAGACATCTGACAATGGTGGGACATTATCTAAAGTTGTAATACCAGAAGAAGCCAAAATAGTCGATGCTAAAATTGGCAAAACAGCATTCTTTGCTCCTTCAATTTCTACTTCTCCAGATAATTGATTAACTCCATTTATAACAATTTGTTCCATCTATATTTCCTCACTAAAACAGAAACTGTAAATTTTGTGATGCTGTAATTAAACTAATAAAAAATGAACTTACGGTATACCCTAATGCTATTCCCAAAAATAAATACACGATTTGTGCTTTTCTAGGATCACCTTTTTTAAAAAACTTATTCAAGTCAACGGATTGTAATGCATTGAAACTAATCCAAATAAAAAATAGATGACTGAGTATTGTTAAAATCCCCTGTAAACCGATACTTTGCATAGGTGCTCACCTTCCTCAAAAAGTTTAACATAAAACCCACGGTATTTTTATAAGTCAACCGATATTTAAAAGAAAATAAAAAATCACTCTAATAGTTCAGAGTGATTTTTTATTTATGATTAGAAACATTGATTCGATTTATAGCTCTAAGTAGAGCAATACGTGCTTTTTCTTTGGCATTATCATCACTTTGTTCTTCAGTTGTTTTTTGAAGTGTTTCTTCAGCTTTTTGTTTAGCATATTCAGCACGTCGTAAGTCGATGTCTCTGGCACGCTCAGCACTATCAGCGACGATTGTCACTGTGTTATTACTGAATTCCAAGAAACCACCGTTTATAGCGATTGCATCTTCATGATGAGGATTATCAATTCGTTTTAGACGTAATTCAGAAATTTTCAAAGGAGCAATTATTGGCTCATGGTTTGCCATGATACCAACATCACCATCAACTGCTTTAGCGACAATCAAAGTAGCATGATGACTATATACTAGACCATCAGGAGTAACAACATTGACTGTTAAAACTTGTTTTTCTTCAGCCATTTTTGTCCCTCCTATTCATTGGCAGCTTTTGAAGTAGCGTCATCAGTTTGTTCGGAATCATATCCCATTTCTTTAGCTTTTTTAATCACATCGTCAATTCCACCCACAAGACGGAATGCATCTTCTGGATAATCATCAAATTTACCGTCTAAGATTTGTTTGAAACCTTTAACAGTATCTTCAACTGAAACATATGAACCTGGTTGTCCAGTAAATGTTTCGGCAACGTGGAAGTTTTGTGATAAGAAGAATTGAATTCTTCTAGCTCTAGCAACAATTGTTTTTTCTTCATCAGAAAGTTCATCCATACCAAGAATTGAGATAATATCTTGCAATTCACGATATCTTTGAAGAACTCTTTGAACTTCAACCGCAACTTCATAATGTTCTTGACCAACAATTTCAGGATCAAGCGCACTAGATGTTGAAGCCAATGGGTCAACAGCTGGGTAGATACCTTGTTCTGTTAACCAACGTTCAAGGTTAGTTGTAGCATCCAAATGAGCAAAAGTAGTTGCAGGAGCAGGATCAGTATAGTCATCGGCTGGAACGTAGATGGCTTGAATTGAAGTGATTGATCCTTTGTTTGTTGAAGTAATTCTTTCTTGAAGTTGTCCCATTTCTGTAGCCAAGGTTGGTTGATAACCAACGGCAGATGGCATACGTCCAAGCAAGGCAGAAACTTCTGAACCAGCTTGAGTGAAACGGAAGATGTTGTCGATAAATAACAAAACATCTTGTCCAGCAACATCACGGAAATATTCAGCAATAGTAAGGCCTGTTAGAGCAACACGCATACGAGCACCAGGTGATTCGTTCATTTGACCGAAAACCATGGCGGTCTTTTCAAGTGTTCCCGACTCTTTCATTTCGTAATACAAGTCATTACCTTCACGAGTTCTTTCACCAACACCAGTAAACACAGAAATTCCACCATGTTCATCAGCGATATTATGAATTAACTCTTGAATTAAAACAGTTTTACCAACACCGGCACCACCGAACAATCCAACTTTACCACCTCGTAAATATGGGGCAAGTAAGTCAATAACTTTGATACCTGTTTCCAAAACTTCTTTTGTATTACTTAATTGATCGTAGGCAGGAGCTTCTTTGTGAATACTATCTCTTGGAAAGTCTTTATCAAACTCTTCTCCGCCGTCAATAGTTTCACCTAAGACGTTAAACACACGACCTAAGGTTTCTTTACCAACTGGTACTTTGATTGATGCACCAGTGTCAATAACCTTCATTCCTCTTTGAAGACCGTCTGTAGAACCCATTGAAATGGTTCTTAAGATACCATCACCAAGTTCTAGAGCAACTTCAAGAGTAACTGTTGTGTCATCACTTTTGTTGACAATTAAAGCGTTATTAATATCAGGAAGTTCTCCATCAAGTGAAAACTCAACGTCAACAACTGGTCCGATGACTTGTACAACTTTTCCTTCTTGCATTACGTTACTCCTTTCTATTATTCAAGTGCTGCAGCCCCACCGACGATTTCAGTAATCTCAGTGGTGATTTGAGCTTGGCGAGCACGGTTAAATTTAGTAGTTAGTGTTGAAATTAAATTATTAGCATTATCAGTTGAGCTCTTCATTGCGGTCATTGAAGCAGCATGTTCAGAAGTTTTAGCATCTAACATAGCTCCAAAGACCAAACTGTCAACATATTGTGGCAAGATAGTTTGTAAAACTTCTTCCGGTGTTGGATCAGTTATATAATCTCCAACCAATTCATTTTCATCACTATCATCTTTAACGATAGGTAGTAATCTTTCTGACTCAAAATCAGAAGTTAATGAATTGACATGATGATTATGACACACGAATAGTTCATCAAAAACTTCAGAAATATAAAGTTGAAGTAAGGTATCAACGATTGGCTTAACATCCTCGATTACGGGAATGTCTTTAACACCGCGATATTCATACGCAACGTTATATCCTCGGTTTTTGAAAAATTCTGCTCCAGTTGAACCAATGGCGATAATAACAAATTCATCTTTATTGTTATGATGTTTCTTTTTAAAGATATCCATCATAGCCTTCAAGATATTACTGTTATATCCACCTACAAGTCCACGATCACTCGTAATAACCATATAAGCGGACTTCTTAACTGGTCTTTCTAATAGCAAATTATTTAGTGACAATAATGCATCAGAACTAGAAGGACTACCAACTAAACCAGAGGAACTGACTTTTTCTAATAACTTAGCGGAGGCTAAATGACTAACTACACTTTTAATCTTGTTAGCATACAATTGATAGTTTGCTGATTGCTTTTCAATCTTCATTAACTTAGAACCAGATACCATTTGCATAGCATTAGTAATCTGTCCAGTTTTTTTAGTAGAAGCAATTCTACGTTTGATATCAATTAATGATTCTGCCATTTTGCCACCTCCATTTCATTATTTTTTGGTTTGTCCAGAAACATAACCATCAGTGAATGCTTTAATTGCTGCATCCATTTTGTCAGTATCTGGTAGTTTACCAGTTTCTTTAATTTCTTTTAGTAAATCAGCGTTATTACTGTCTAAATAATCAAATAATTTAGTTTCATAGTCTAGAATATTGTCAACATCGACATCATCTAAGAAGCTGTGACTCAAGGCATACAAAATCATAACTTGTTTTTCAACCGCAATTGGTGAATGAACAGGTTGTTTCAAAACTTCAACAGTTCTTCTACCACGATTTAATTTTGCTTGAGTTGCAGAATCTAAATCAGATCCAAATTGAGAGAATGATTCTAGTTCACGATATGAAGCAAGGTCCAAACGTAATGTTCCGGCAACTTTCTTCATAGCTTTGATTTGAGCATCTCCACCAACACGAGAAACTGAAGCACCAGCATCAATAGCAGGACGAGTTCCTGAATAGAATAGATCACTTTCCAAGAAAATTTGTCCATCAGTAATAGAAATAACGTTTGTTGGAATATAAGCAGAAATATCTCCAGCTTGAGTTTCAATAATTGGCAAAGCAGTCATTGAACCTCCACCCAACTCATCGCTTAACTTGGCAGCTCTTTCTAGCAAACGTGAATGTAAGTAGAAAATGTCACCAGGATAAGCTTCACGACCAGGCGGTCTACGTAATAGTAATGAGAGTTCACGGTAACCTGTAGCTTGTTTGCTTAAGTCATCATAAACAATCAAAACATGTTTTCCGTTATACATAAATTCTTCCCCCATTGCTGCACCAGCATAAGGGGCAATGTATAACAATGGTGCTGGTGATGATGGTCCGGCTTCAACCACGATTGTATAGTCCATTGCACCATATTTTCTCAAGACTTCAACTTGATTTCTAACAGTAGTATCTTTTTGACCGATAGCTACGTAAACACAAATCATGTTTTGATCTTTTTGATTCAAAATAGTATCAATGGCTACCGAAGTTTTTCCGGTTTTTCTATCACCAATAATAAGTTCACGTTGACCTCTACCAATTGGAACAAGTGAATCAATAGCTTTTAAACCTGTTTGTAAAGGTTCAAAAACTGATTTTCTTTGCATAACACCAGGAGCTGGTGATTCAATTGGTCTAGTTTTTGAAGTCTTAATGTCGCCATTACCATCAATAGGTTGTCCTAATGGATTAACTACACGTCCAATTAGTTCTTCACCAACTGGAACTTCCATGATACGACCAGTTCTTTTAACGGTATCGCCCTCTCTAATATCATCATACTTACCTAAGATGATGATACCTACATCATCGGATTCTAGGTTCAAGGCCATACCATATGAACCGTTGGTAAATTCCAACAATTCGTTAGCCATAGCGTTTTCTAGTCCGTGTGCACGAGCGATTCCGTCACCAACATAAGTAACGGTTCCCACTTCTTCAACTGAGAGGTCTTCATGATATTTATTAAGCTGTTCTTTGATAAGAGAACTGATCTCTTCAGCTTTTATGCTCATTTATTTCACCTCAACGTTTTATTTTTCTAATAACAATTTTTTGATGTTGACCAACTTTTGTTGAACACTACCATCAATTATTTGATCACCGACACGAATAATCGCTCCACCAATGATTGATTCATCGATAGTATTCTCAACTTCAATTTCATTAACTTTGAAACGTTTCTTAAGAGATTGTTTCAAAGCCTCTAGTTGGTCTTCCTTCAATTTATAAGTCGTCGTAACGTTAGCTTCAGCAATACCTTGCTTTTCATCATAAAATTTAATGTAATCTTCTGTGATGATTGGCACAGTATCTAAACGACTATAATCTGATAGCAAACTCAAGAAATCCTGCATAGTCTGACTAAATTGCTTCTTCAAAATACTTAACAATTCTTTTCTATCTTTCATTGGAAGATTGTTTCCAGCTAGGGCAATTACCAAACTTGGATTGTCCTTAAAGATAGCATCTAAAGCTTTAATTTCTTCAGTAATAACTGTCAATTCATTTTTTTCATCAGCAACTTCGTAAAGTGCCTTAGCATATTTATAAGCTACTTGGGATTTACTTTGTTTCATCAGTACTCAACTCCTTAATGTAAGAGTCGACCAGTGATTCTTGATCGGATGCCGATAATTCTTTTTGAATTAGCTTAGAAGCAATTGAAACCGAGAGATCAGTTACGTCACCACGAACTTCATTCATCGCATCTTCTTTTGCTTTCTTGGCATCTTCTTTTGCTTTTTGTCTAACCGCTTCTGCGTTAGCATGTGCTTCATCCAAAAGAGCTTTTTTCTGGTTTTCACCATTTTCTTTAGCTGTTGCTACAATTTGTAGAGCTTCAGCACGAGAATTCTTCAAAGCATCTTCTTTTTCAGATGCAAGCTTTTCAGCTCTTTGACGTTCATCATTCGCATAATCTAAATCACCAGTTATCTTAGCCGACCTGGCATCCATCATTTTCATGACTGGACCCCAAGCAAATCGTTTTACTAAGAGTGTAAGGATGATAAAAGCGATTAAGAAAAATAAAAAGTCACCGAGAGCAGAAGCCTGTTCTCCTAGCACTAAATATTTTGCCATCTTTAATCACTCCTTTTATTTTCTAATAATATTCGGTATTAAGAGAAAAGAATAAGGAATGAAATAGCAATAGCTAAGATCGGAACAGCTTCAATCAAACCAACACCAATAAACATAGTACCTCTTAGTTCTTTAGCTACTTCTGGTTGGCGAGCCATACCTTCAAGTGTTTTAGAAATAACGTGTCCGTTACCATATGATGCTGCTAAAGCAGCTAATCCAGCTGCAATTCCTGCTGCAAGTTCTTTCATTACTAAATTCCTCCAAAAAAATTTTTATTCTTCTTCCATTTTACGTGAAATATAAACCATCGAAAGTGTGGTAAATACATACGCTTGAATCGAACCTATAAATACTGAGAATCCTTGCCAAATCATCACGATTGGCAGCACACCAACATAAGTGATTAATCCCATGCTTGCGGCTAGTTTTCCTAGTAAAACTAGTAAAACTTCACCAGCAAAGATGTTACCGTACAAACGTAGTGAAAGAGTTAAAAAGTTCGTAAACTCTTCAATTAAGTTAATTGGTAACAAGAATCCCACGGGACGAATGTAATCTTTCAAGTAACCGCCGATTCCCATCTTCTTAACACCATAATAGTGACTAAGTAAGATTGTCATCAAGGCCATTGCCATCGTTACTATTGGACTAGCTGTCGGAGATTTGATGATTGGGTGTCCACCAATTGTCACTTGTAATAACAAGCCAATTTGGTTGGACATGAAAATAAATAGAAATACTACAAATGCGTAAAGATAAAAAGGTCGACCCTCATCTCCGGGCATTGCTGATTTAACAATTCCATTCGTAAAATCTATTATCCATTCCAAAAAGTTCTGAGCTTTTCCAGGTCTCATCTCGACTTTTCTAGATAAGATAAAGACAAGTATGAAAACCAAAATTGCCGCTAACAATCCAGATAGACAATTGGTAACATTAAATCTAATGCCCAAAAATTCTATAATTGGATAATTTTCATTCAAAGTCTAACCTCCCTTCATCTTTTGTAAAATATGGATTCGTTATCGATCCATAATAAACAAAATCATAGCACCAAAGCTAACAAAATTCAAAAGACTTATTCAAAAAAAGAAAGCGCTAAATAACGCGGTAAATCAAATCTTTCTCACTTTGTTATTTATTATTTTCTATTTTGTGCCAAATAATCGATCCCCAGCATCACCTAGACCTGGGAAAATGTAGCCATTTTCAGTTAATTTCTCATCTAATGATGCTGCAAAGATGTCAACATCTGGATGAGCATCTTGCACTGCTTTGACACCTTCTGGAGCTGCAACTAAGACAACTAGGCGCATATTTGTGGCACCACGTTTCTTCAAGGCATCAATTGCCATGTTAGCAGAACCACCAGTAGCAAGCATTGGATCAACAATGAATAGTTCACGTTGGTCAATATCACTTGGAAGTTTTACAAAATATTCATGAGGCTTCAATGTAACTTCATCACGATACATCCCTACGTGTCCTACTTTAGCAGCGGGGATTAATTGCAAAACTCCATCAACCATTCCTAATCCAGCTCTTAAAATTGGAATAACTGCCAATTTCTTTCCAGCCAAACGCTTTTGTACTGTTGGACCCATTGGTGTTTGAATTTCAACATCCTCAAGTGGTAAATCACGAGTGATTTCATAAACCATCAATCCGGCAATTTCATTTGCGATTTCACGAAAATCTTTGGTTCCTGCTTTTTGATCACGGATCATCGTTAATTTATGTTGAATTAATGGATGGTCAATAACAGTAAATTTTGACATTATTTCTCTCCTTTTTTGTAATGCACCTGTCCGGCAGACTTGTTCAATCTATTCATATAAGCTCCAGCAATTCCGTCACCAGAATATCCTTGTGCCAGAATAAACTTCACTGCTTCCATATTATCAAAATATCGCAGTCCAGAAAACAATTCTTTTAAAGAAGTTGCTAAATTTTTTCCCAATGAATATTTCAATTCATCAGCCAATGAAAAGTTCTTCAAAACTGAATCTGTTGCTAACAATCCTGTGGTCCCTTTTTTAGAAAATTCAGCATACGCTTCATCAAAATCAGCAACGTCGTCAATAATAATTACTTGGGCATTAGGAGCATAGTGTTTGTACTTCATTCCTGGTGCCTTTGGAACTTCATCTTGACTCACTTTATGATGATCACTACTTACTTGTCCAAGAACCTCTACCAAATCACCATAAGTAATAAATCCCGGTCTTAGAATAGTAGGAATATCCACTGATAAATCAATAACTGTTGATTCCACCCCAATTTTACATGGACCATCATCAATTACTCCAGCTATTTTCCCCTGCAAATCATGCAGTACATGTTGTGGAGTTGTCGGACTTGGTTTTCCAGAAGTATTAGCCGAAGGACCAACTAAAGGTTTTTTAAACTTAGCTATCAAGTCTAAAGTGGCTTGATTATCAGGCATTCGAAAAGCGGCTGTACTTAATCCACCGGTGACATTTTTTGATAGTGCATCTTTTTGAATTGGTAAAATTATTGTTAGTGGTGCCGGCCAAAATTTTTTCATTAATTTTGTGGCCTGTTCTTTATAACTCGGATCAGCATAGTTCCAAACCATTTCCGGACTGCTGACATGGCTAATCAATGGATTATCACTAGGACGACCTTTAGCTTGATAAACCTTCTTCACGGCTTCTACATTAGTAGCATCGGCTCCTAATCCATAAACAGTTTCTGTAGGAAAAGCAACTAACTGCCCTTCATCTAAAAACTTAATAGCTAAATCTAAGTTATCTTTTGAAATCAACTCTGAATTCATTTTAATCATTCTTTCTATACATTTTTAAATAACGCCAATTACCTGACATATCTCGATAGAATTCTACTGCAAATTCTGGCAAATGTTTACTTATGTACTCGCTCAGTACTTCTTTTTGTTGGAATCCATATTCGAAATAAGCAACTCCTGACGGATTCAAGTAATCACTAATTTGAGTAAATATCTTTTTATATACCGCTAAGCCATTGTCGTCAGCAAAAAGTGCCTTCAGTGGCTCGTATTCAAGCACACTTTTGTCCATGTCTTTAATCTCTTCTTCTGATATATAAGGAGGATTAGAAACAATTACATCAAACTTCTGATCTACGTTATCAAATAAGTCACTTTTAAGGAACTCTACCTTAGCATCTAAATTAGTAGCATTTTCTTTAGCGATTTCTAAAGTATCGGCGTCAATATCAATTGCCGTGACTTCTTGATTAGTTTCTAGAGCTAGAGTGACCGCAATGTTTCCTGACCCAGTACCAATATCTAGAATTGATAAGTCCTTGGCGTCTTCCAAATCGGAAATAACTTTATTAACTAGTTCTTCGGTTTCTTGACGAGGAATTAAGGTTTTTGTAGTTACTTTGAATTCACGTCCATAAAACCAAGCTTTTCCTAAAATATATTGTGGAGGAATATTTTCTTTCGCCTGCTCAATCATTTTCATAAATTGGTTGTAGGAAGAATCATCCATTAAGTCATTTTTATGAATTGATAACTTCGATGGACTCCAATTAAGCAGTTCACACATCAAGTAATTAGCTACTTCGGAATCCACATTATGGTCTTCTAGTATTAAAAAAGCCCTACTAAGGGCATTAGAATAACTGTGCTTCTCCATTTTGAATTTGCTCCAGTTTATTTGTTTGATCCCATAAAATTAAGGCATCAATAATCTCACCAATTTCACCAGTCATAATTCGGTCTAACTTATTAAGTGACAACCCAATTCGATGATCAGTTACACGGTTTTGAGGATAGTTATAAGTTCTAATTCTTTCTGAACGATCTCCAGTACCGACAGCTGATTTACGATTCTCATCATACTCACTTTGATTTTGTGATTCATAATAGTCGTAAATACGCGAACGTAAAATCTGCATCGCTTTTTCACGGTTTTGTTGTTGAGATCTTTGGTCCTGCATTGCAACCACAATTCCTGTTGGCAAATGAGTCATACGAACAGCTGATGAGGTCTTATTAATATGTTGTCCGCCAGCACCACTTGAACGATAAACGTCGACACGAATATCTTTTGGATCAATATCCAATTCTACTTCGTCATATTCAGGCATAACTGCCACGGTTGCTGTTGAAGTATGAACACGTCCTTGAGATTCGGTTTGTGGGATTCGTTGCACACGATGAGCACCATTTTCGTACTTCAATTTGGAATAGACATTATTCCCAGTAATCATAATGGAAACTTCTTTATATCCACCAACTTCGGTAGCAGTTTCATCGATAATTTCGGTGGTCCAGCCTTGTTTTTCTGCGTAGCGTTCATACATATTTAACAAGTCACCCGCAAATAAACTGGATTCATCACCACCAGCAGCACCACGAATTTCCATGATGATATTCTTATCATCATTAGGATCTTGAGGAAGCATCAAAATTTTGATACGTTCTTCGACCTCTTCAAGGTTCTTCTTATCACTAGTAAGTTCTTCTTTCACCATTTCTGACATTTCATCATCATTGGTATCGCGAAGAAGTTCTTCATTATCAGCAATATCTTGTTTTAGTTTTTTGTATTCTTTATATTTTGCGACAATTTCACGCATGTCAGCTTCTTCTTTTGAAAGCTCCATGTAGCGCTTAGTGTCATTAATTACTTCAGGATCACTCATTAGCTCTTGTAGTTCACTGTAGCGATCAAGAATACCTTCTAGCTGATCAAAAATTTTGTCCAATCTCAGCACTCCTTATTATATTTTTTCTGGTGGATTGAAGTAGTGTTTACGACATACGGGATAATACATATCGTTACCACCAATTGCGATTTGTTCACCATTATACACCGGTTTCCCATCAACCATTCGCATATTCATACTGGCTTTTTTGGTGCAGAACCAACAAATAGTTTTCATTTCTTCTAATTTGTCTGCAAGTAATAGCAAATATTTTGTACCTTCAAAAAGTTCGTTTTGGAAGTCATTCTTCAAACCAAAGGCCATCACGGGAACATTTAATTCATCAACAATCTTAGTTAATTGCAGAATTTGTTCCTTACTTAAGAATTGAGCTTCATCGACTAAGATACAAGCAATTGGTCCTTCAGTTCTGTTCTTCACTGATTCATAAATATCAGTGTTTTTGTCTACTATTTCTGCTTGTCTTTTTAATCCAATACGGCTAGAAATATATCCCACTTCATCACGATTATCAATGACACTTGTCATTAAGATAACTTTCTTACCTTGTTCTTCATAATTGTGTGCAACTTTTAAAATTTCAATGGATTTACCACTGTTCATTGCCCCATATTTAAAAAATAATTGCGCCATAATTTAATCTCCTTCAAAACTCTTTATTCATTATACCTAAAAATGAAAGATTAAATATAATAAAACTTTATTTAATTGAATTTTTTTCTGTGCTAATATCTTTTGTAAGATCTTTATTAGGAGTTAAACATGACAATAAAAACTGAGTTAGCAAAATTTGTGGGTAAAAGTTCTCATTTTATCCTAACCAAAATTGGCGGTGGTAGTTCTTATCCAGGAAAAATCGCCTATAGTATTGACCACGATATTCTAAGCGATTTAGGTAAAAACTATGAACTAGTTATCGTTACTGGAACCAATGGTAAAACTTTGACCACTGCTTTATCCAATAAAATACTCAGTCAAGAATACGATAATATTCTAACTAATCCAACTGGATCAAATATGATTCAAGGAATTGTAACTTCTTTTATCACTCATAAAGGAAAAAAAGATCAAAAACCTTTGGCATTGCTGGAAGTCGATGAAGCTAATGTCGCTACTATCTGTAAATACATTAAACCAAAATATTTCCTATTAACAAATATCTTCCGTGATCAAATGGATCGCTATGGAGAAATTTATACTACCTATCAAAAAATTATTGATGGAATTAAGCTAGCTCCAGAGGCAACAATTATCGCTAACGGTGACGCCGCAATTTTTAACTCAATTGATTTGCCAAACAAATTTGTCTACTACGGTTTTTCTGACTTAGGTCACGAAAAAGAAGACTTCAAAGCTCCCGTCAATACCGACGGTGTTTTATGTCCTAAGTGTCAAAAGATTCTTCACTATCACTATATTTCTTATGCTAACTTAGGAAGTTACTTCTGTCCTAACTGTGGTTTCAAACGTCCCGAACTTAAGTATCAAGTAACTGATGTTATTAATTTGAAACCTAATAAGTCAGTCTTTAATATTGATGACTTCCATTATTCAATCAATATTGGTGGCTTATATAACATCTATAATGCCCTAGCAGCGTACGCACTTGGACGCGAAATGGGAATTACTCAAGAACAAATCAATGATGCCTTCAACTACGATGAACAAGTCTTTGGTCGCCAAGAAGTGGTCCGTGTTGGTAAACATGATTTGAATATTATCTTGGTGAAAAATCCCGTTGGACTTAATCAAGTCTTCGACACGATTACTACTGATACTCAAGATTACAGTTTGGCGTTTCTATTAAATGCCAACTATGCTGACGGTATTGATACTAGTTGGATCTGGGATGCTGAATTTGAAAGTCTTCCTTATGCAAAAATTCCGCAAGTTATCACTGCCGGTGAACGTCGCAAAGATATTAGTTTCCGTTTCACCGTTTCTGGTGTCGAAGAAAATCGTTTGATTGAAAAAGAAACCATCAATGATTTCATAGATGAAGTCCAAAATATTCAAACTAAAACTGTCTATGTACTAGCAACCTACACCGCTATGTTGCAATTAAGAAAGAGTCTGCAAGAACAAAAATACATCAAATAAAAAACCACTTTCGCCATGAAAGTGGTTTTATTTTTTATATTCATCTAAGGCACTGACATCTTTTTTGACATCAGCATTATAATCTCCACCCGAAACACGAGTATATTCCTCTAGAGTTTTGATTTTTTTATTAAACATTTGCGTGGCATCTTTCACACCGACATAACGTAAATGCCATTCCTCTCCCATGTACCCAGTAATGCTGGTTTTTTCACGAGGAAAACGAATAATGAAACCATATTTATAGGCGTTATTTTCCAACCACTTATATAACTTATCGTTGGTTGGTAATTCACCATCTTTGCCGATTAAATCAAAAGCCAATCCACTTTGATGTTCCGAATAACCCGGACGTGCAGAAAAGGTGTCAGCGGCTTGTTTACCTGCCTCAGCAACGTATTCATCATATAATTTCTTTTGATAATCATAATCACGATAACCCGAAACTTGATTAGAAATTGGCAAGTTCTCTTTTTGCATTGCCTTAATCAATTTATCTTTGGCAACTTGAACTTCTGGAGCTAAGCCCCTACCACCTTCATTACTACTCATCTTTTCACCATTGTAAGGATTATAGTTTTTGGGTAGCGGGTGTTTCTTATTCACTACTAGCAACTTGGGAGTAGTTTGTGTCTTTTTCTTACTTACTTTTTTCTTAGTCTTAATTTCTTGTTGTGGTAGTGGATGATAGTAATGACTGTCATCTTGATTCAATAAATATGTGGTCATCAAACCTATACTTATTACAATTGCTAAAATAATCGCCCCAAAACCATATTTTTGCTTATTCTTCATCCATTATTCTCTCTTAAAAAGCTATCCACGATATAGTCACGATGAACTAAAAACAGTTCGTTATCCTTACGTGGATTTACTCGATTAGTCAAAACAATCATACCTGATTGATTCTGTTTATCAAGTAACATAAAAGTTCCAGTGAACCCTGTATGATAAATCAGGCAGTGATTATCTATGGGATCATGGCGTAAATCCCAGCCGATTGACCGTTGTGGCACCACATCAGTCCACGGTTGAAATAAGTTATTAAGCAATTCATCATTGCTGGTTAAAATATACTGAGAAAATTTCACTAAATCATTCAAGTTACTAAATAATCCTGCTGAAGCACAATGGATTCCCAGAATTTGAGCCTTAGGATCGTGAACGATTCCCTGCAAATCATTTTCGGTAGGAATACATAATGATTTATCAGGATTAAAAGTTGTATGATTTAACTTCAATGGCAAAATTGTTTCTTCCATCAAAACTTGTTGAGCTGGTTTTTGATAATTTTTTTCAAAAATAAAGCCTAAATATATCAACCCAGTATCAGTATACTTAACGACTTTATCGAAATTATCGGTGACAGGTAAATGAATCAATGCTGACTTCAATTGATCAGGATTAAGTTGATTCCGATTTTCAATATATCCTTCAATACCTGAAGTGTGGGTCAATAAATGTCTTAAAGTCACTCGATTATCGCTGAACTCTGGCAACCACTGGTGGACTGTATCATCCAAACTAAGCTTTTTTTCTTTGACTAATTTCAAAACCAACATAGTAGTTGCAACAACTTTGGTCAAAGAAGCAATATCATAGAGATTATTCTTATTCACTGGCTGATGCGATTGCCAGGTAGTGTTACCCAGATAATTAGTTTGCACTTGTCCATCTTTAATCAACGCGAAAGAAGCATTAGGAACTATTTTTTTGTTATAAAGGTTTTGAATTAATGCTTTGGTTTGTAAAAAGTTATCCACTTAAACTCACTTCTTTCTGTGGTAAAATCAGTTTATTAAAATTAAGGAGCTACTCTTGAAAACTTTACGAAATATCTTAATTTATATTGGTTTCTTTCTTCTATTTCAGCTGCCAATAACTGCAATGCGAGCTCTAATGATGAGTGGCAAACTGCCTCAGTCTCAACAAACCATCTACCTAATAATTGCTGGATTATCAATGATTATTGCTCCTGTAGGTATGGGACTTTATTATAAGAAAATTAATCATAACTATCAAACGCCACTTAATTTAAATGCGTTATTAATGATCATTGCCGGAACAGTTCTAATAATTGTCATTAATCTAGCAACCCTACCCTTTATGAAAGCAACTGGCAACGCTAACGTTGATGCTTTAACAGAAATGATGCAGGGATTGCCTTACTTGATGCTACTTTATTCAGTTATTGTTGCTCCAGTCATGGAAGAATTATTCTTTAGAGGATTATTTATGAATCTTTTCTTCAAGGATAGTCCATATTGGGGATTAGTTGTTTCTAGTATTATATTTGGACTATTACACACTGCCGCTGATCCAATTTATCTCATTTCTAAAATATTACTTGGCTTCATACTTGGATTTGTCTATCTAAAAACCAGAAATATTAGAGCTAATATCTTGGTTCACATTTTGAATAATGTCCTAGCTTGGTTCTATTGAAAAAGACCTCACTAATGTGAGGTCTTTTTATTTATTCAAACCAGATTTTTATTTCTCTTTCAGCTGATTCTACGCTGTCAGAACTATGCATCACATTTCTGACAGTTCCATCTTCCCAAAGACGACCAAAGTCCCCGCGAATTGTTCCGGGTGCAGCCTCAGCTGGTGAAGTTGAACCAGAAATCTTTCGAACGCAAGAAATTACACTGGTTCCTTTAATCACCATGGCAACGATTGGTCCTTCTTTCATGTAGTTGGACATCGTAGGAAAATAAGGTTCATTTACTTTATCAAAATAATGTTGCTTTAATTTTTCATCAGTAACATTAGTGACCTTGAGTTGCTCAATCGTAAAATTCTTATTTTCAAAACGAGAAATGATTTCACCAATGTGTCCAGATCTGACACCATCAGGCTTAATCAAAACTAAAGTTCTTTCCTCCATACCGGACCTCCGCTTATGATTTTGATAATACAATTATCATAACATTGTTTATTTAGAAACTACATCAATATTTGATATAATTAATTCGGAGGTTAGCTTATGAATCAACAAGTTGAATTGATAGATTTTTTGAATCAAGAACAAGACAAACTAGTTTTTGAACCACAAGTTTATAGTAATCAATTAACCATTGCTTTTGCCAATGCTCTAATTCCAGATAAACTCCAATTAATCTTTCCTGAGATGCGTCTGCATGTTGAAAGAATTGATAACGAGACTTTAAGTAAACTACGTGATCAACTCCAGTTATTTACTAGTCACTTATCAACTGAAGACCAAAATTTTAAGAATGTTTGGCTAACTACTTCTAACATCACAGACCGTCGTCTAGCTTTGGTGGAAATATCTTTTGAATAATGAAAATTCTGAGTTAGTTATCAAGCTATTCAAATTCGTCATTCTGGCTGTTCTAATTGATGTTATGTATCGAATGACTGGTATGACATTTTTAATTTTTTGTTTAGTAGCTTGTATTTTTTATTGTCTCATTTTATTTGTAACCCTAATTTATTCATTCTTGAAAAGTTCGAAATAATGTTGACCTAAGCTACTTACAACGGTATTATATTTATTGTATTTTGCCCGTTGGTCAAACTGGTTAAGACGCTACCCTCTCAAGGTAGAATTACGGGTTCGAGTCCCGTACGGGTGATTTTAAAGTAAACAAAAAACACAAGATATTAATCTTGTGTTTTTTTATTTTAGCTATTTTCTTTTGAAGGCATGCACATAAAAACTAGAAGTACGATTGGACCAAAGAACGGGATAAATGTGAAAAAGATAAATCCCCAAGGTTGTCCAGCATCTCTTAATCTTCTAATGGTTAATGAAAGGTTTGGAATAAAGACTGCTATTCCAAAAATAATCATTGCGAAATAAATAATAAAAGTTAGAATACCGAAACCAACAGCACCACCAGTCATAGAGTCTCCACCGGCATAGGCAATTAAACCAGTCAAACCTCCAGATACTATCAACAGTATGAAAAATCCAAGTATTATCAGTCCGTTCATTAAAACTGTGTACCAATAGTCACTTCTTGTAGATTTCCCTTCAAAAACTACATAGTTTTTCCAAAATTTCTTATAAGCTTCAATCATGCTTACTCTCCTTTATAAATAATACAAATAATATCTTAGCATATAATCGTACCCATAAGAATAAAAATATAGGTAACACAGTTAACAGTTTCCCTTTTCAAATATTACCCAAGTATAATTACTTATTTATATTCAAAATAAAAAAGAGCTTCCTATTTCTTGAAACGCTTGCTATACTTAAATAGTATTAATTATATTTTGGAGGAATATCTTTATGAAGAAGTTTTTGAAATTAGTACTGCCATTATTATTGGTAGTCGGTGTGCTTGTTGGTTGTGGTAACAATGTTACTAAAAAAACATATACCAACGAACAAAACAATGTGAAAGTTGAATTGACATACTATGCCCACGGCGACGATGTATTCAAACAAACAGCACAAAACACCATCGACTACTCATCACTTGATGACTCTACAATTGATGCTTTCAAAACTCAATTAGATGCAGCTTCGAAGAAGTATCAAGGAATCAAAGGCTTGAAAGAGAAGATCACATACGATGATAAGAAAAAGACAGCCAAAGAAACTTTGACTATCGACTACGAAAAAGTAGACAAATCAAAACTTAAAGGAATCCCAGGTATGCTTGGTGATTTCGAAAGTGGTAAGAAAGTTAGCTTGAAGAAATCAGAAAAATTACTTAAAAAAGCTGGTTTTGAAGAGAAGAAATAGTTATTAAAGATTGACCTATTAGGTCAATCTTTTTTATTGTTGTTTTTCCATGGTATAATGGGAAGCAGTGCGTTAAGGAGGAAAATTAATGAAAAAAAATCTTAAAATAATCGTCCCTATTGTTCTGGTTGCTATTATCATAATTAGCCTAGGCGTGAGCCTCACTCACAAAAAATCTGAACCTAAACCTGCTCCCGTTTATACTCACAGAACTTTTGTCCAAGAAAAAAATGGTATCAAAATTGAAATTACACTTCATGCCAAAGACAACGAAATTTATAAGCAAAACTCAACTAACGTCGTTGACTTAAAACGTTTCAATGATGCTACAAAAAAATCCTTGAAAGATCAAATTCAAAAAGCTTCTGACAAGTATCAAGGAATCGATGGTTTGAAAGAAAAGATTGAAATTGATGACAAAAATCAACTGATTCTTGAATCTAGTCAAATAGACTATCGTAAGGTTGATAAGAAAAAATTACAAAGCTTACCAGGAATGATTGGTGATGTTAAATCTACCAAAAAAATCAGTCTCAAAAAAACTGTTAAGCTTTTGAAGAAAGCTGGTTTCAAGGAAGTTAAACCAACCAAGAACAAAAAAGAAAACAAAAAGTCTGACCAAGATAAGAAAACGGAAGACGACAAGAAAAAACAATCCGAAGCAGATAAGAAAAAAGCTGAGGATGACAAAAAAGCTCAAGAAGAGAAAGACAAAAAGAAATAATCCCAATGGGATTATTTCTTTTTTGGAGGTAGCTATGAAACTTGATATGATTCATCACATTGCAATAATTACTACAGACTATGAAGCAAGCCGCCGTTTCTATGTTGATATTTTAGGGTTTGAAATTATTGCCGAGCACAAGCGTGCGGAGCAAAATGATGCTAAATTAGATTTAAAAATCAACGAAACAACTCAGTTAGAAATATTTGTTAAATCAACCTCCCCTGCTCGTTTATCCTATCCAGAAGCAGCTGGGCTTCGTCACTTGGCGTTCAAAACTAACAATATCGAGGAAAATATTAATTATTTAAAAGAACATGATATTAAGGTAGAAGGACTGAGAACTGATGACTTTACTGGTGAGAAGATGGTCTTTTTCTACGATCCGGATAATCTACCAATTGAATTACATGAATAATTTTTTGCAAGATAAGCTATAATAAAATTTAAACATGGAGGTGACTTATATGGATGAAATTTTTGACATAATTGATAAAGAAGCAAAACGACAAGAAAATAATATTGAACTAATCGCGTCGGAGAATATTGTCTCTGATGAGGTTCGTGCTGCCCAAGGATCAATTTTAACTAACAAATATGCTGAAGGATATCCTGGAGCTCGTTATTACGGTGGTTGTGAATTTATTGATGAAGTTGAGTCATTAGCAATTGAACGCGCTAAGAAGTTATTTAACGCGGAGTATGCAAATGTTCAACCCCACTCAGGTTCACAAGCTAACGAAGCCGCTTATAAAGTTCTAGTTGAACCTGGCGATAAAGTCTTAGGAATGGCACTTGACGCTGGTGGACATTTAACCCATGGTTCAAAAGTTAACTTCTCAGGTAAGACCTATGATTTCTATTCATACGGTGTCAATGATGAAGGTTGGATTGATTATGAAGAAGTCCAAAAGATTGCTACCGAGGTTCAGCCGAAATTAATCGTTGCTGGTGCTTCAGCCTACAGCCGTATTATTGACTTTGATAAGTTTAGAGAAATTGCTGATTCAGTTGGTGCCAAGTTGATGATTGATATGGCTCACATTGCTGGATTAGTTGCTACGGGATTACATCCCTCACCAGTTGGCATCGCTGATGTTGTTACTACCACAACTCACAAGACACTTCGTGGACCTCGTGGCGGAATGATTTTGGCCAAAGCTGAATATGGTAAAAAACTTAATTCTGCAGTCTTCCCTGGAACTCAAGGTGGACCTTTGGAACATGTTATTGCTGCTAAAGCCGTAGCGTTTGGTGAAGATTTACAACCTAGTTTCACCGAATATTCAAAACAAGTTATCAAGAATGCACAAGCAATGTCAGATGTTTTTGAAAACTCAGATTCAGTTACAGTTTTAACCGGTGGAACAGATAATCATCTCTTGAATCTTGAATTAACTAAAACTGACTTGAATGGTAATGAATTACAAAATCTCTTAGATAGTATCCACATCACTACCAATAAAGAAACAATCCCAAACGATCCATTGCCTCCAAAACTAACTTCAGGATTAAGAATTGGTACTCCTGCTGTTACTAGCCGTGGATTCAATGAAAGTGACTGTCAAGAAGTAGCTCAAATCATCTTAGATGTAATTAAGTATCATGATGACCAAGCAAAACTTGATGAACTAGCTCAACAAGCTTTAGCAATAACTGCTAAACATCCAATCAACTAAAAAAGCCCTTACCTTTTGGTAAGAGCTTTTTTTATTAGCTTAATGGTTTATTATGTTTAATTTCATAACGTTTGTACAAGATTATAGCAATGATAGTAAAGATGATTGGACCAGCAATTGTCCAGATAGCATCATTCCATTGATGATCAAGAATTGGTTGTACACAAGTAAAGAGAATACTTAGTGTTAACACTACAAACGAGATTGATGAAACAATCCACATCGTCGTCTTATTTTTAAAGAAGACATATGGTTTATCAATATTCTTATTCATATTGAAGAATGGGTATGCTCCAATTAAGAACAAGTATGGTAAAGCAGTTGAAACATTTCCCATCAAGGTAAGAATATTATAGAAGGCTTTTGCAGTAGATCCACCAAAGGCAACTGCAAAGATAATAACGATAACGAAAATGGCTTGATACCACATAGCATTCGAAGGCATTCCCGCTTTATTAACTTTTGTAACATTCTTAGGCCAGAAATCTTTAGGAGTTCCCAAGATAAATGACTTAATTGGTGAGTAGATTAAGACGAAGAATGAACCAGTATAAACAATGAACATGTCTAATCCAGCTAATCGAGCGAACCATTCACCCATCGTAGCTGAGGCGGCAGTGCTTAAGCCAATTTGATGACCAAAAGTAATACCTAAGTTGTTCATCATTGCATAAGTAACATTACCTAAGTTTACTTTTCCACTACTGAACAAGTCTTGCCAGTTAGCACTAACACCCCATAAGAAGATTGATAGAGCATAAAGCACGGCAATAACCAAAGTAGAAATCAAAACACCACGTGGGAAGTCACGTTTAGGATTCTTCATACTATCCGTAATTCCACCCATTGATTCCATACCAGCATAAGCAAAGATCGCATAAACAATGAAACTAATCATTGCAATTGGTGCGGTGAAATCAGGGTTAGCACTGTGAACGAAAGTTTGTACACCATGTACTGGTTCAGCAGTCTTAAATCCAGAAGCAACTAAAATGAAAATACTTAAAATAAAGAATGCGACGTTGATGATAATCATCATTGTTCCACCAAATGATGAAACTTTTGAAATCCAATCAATACCTTTGCTGGCAAAGAATGTTACTAATACAATCCATAGAACAGCTAAGATACCGATAATTTGATTGGAACTTAATCCAGCAAATGACCAAGTTTGGGTCTTATCAGATCCACTGATGAAGACTGACAATGGAATCCAGATTTTTGAAGCCGTGGCAACCAACCAGGTTTCCCATGAAGCTAGCCACATAAAGGTTCCAATAAAAGCAGTTTTAGGACCGACAGCACCGTCAATCCAAGAATAAATTCCACCTTTTGCTTCATTAAAGGCTGAACCATATTCAGCCATCATGAAACCACTAGGTAGAAAGAAGAAGATAGCAGCAAAAATGTACCAAATGATACTTGCGTAACCCATTTGCATGAACGCAACAGGTGTATTACCAAATCCAAAGATAGTCGAGAAGATCATCATAATTAAGGTTGTTAATTGAATGGTCTTCTTCGGTGTATATGTAGTGTCGTCTGACATTAGAAAATCCCCCTATAAGTTTAAGTCAGTTTTAAAATTCAATTTTGAAAAGTCTGTCGATTGCGTAATTATATCTGCAATCATTTTTTTGTATTCTGTTAACGCAATCTTAGCTGATTCATTACTTTGTTCAGTAAGATATTTTGTCAATTCATCACCTGATAATTCAAGCGCCCTTTTGTCTGAATCGCGAAGACGTTTTGCCAAAGTGATAGTAAGATTTTTTCTAGTATCTTGAAGCTTCTTACCAAACTCTTGGTAATGACCATCAACCAAAACACTGGCTAATTTATAGGTCCAATAAGCTGATTTTTCATCATAAGGTAATTTACCAATTCGATACTCTCTTGGCGTTTCATTAATTCCTAAATAAAATGGCACATAAACGCTCTGTGCAGCCACACCCATGGCTAACCATTGCACACAAGCAATATCTGCTGGCATGTCTGGTCTAATCTGTAACAAGTGTGACTCTTGAGTCTTAGCCAAACTAATTGGCCGGAAAATGTTGTTATTTTCTGATTTGTTTAATGGATCATACTCAGTTTTTTCATAATGTGAGCTGAGATACATCTTCGCATCTTCAATACTCAATAAGCGGTTAGCTTTTTTGATAAAACTAAGTTCTTCACTCATTGGTGATTCATCACTAGGACCTGAGAATTGTTGCTGTCCCCACCAAACACGTGGTGTACTGTAATGCTCATCAGAAAGTGTTTGTGTTCCGAAGATTTTACGGAAGTTAAAAGTTCCTGGATTAGGATTCAAGTTGTTATCTTTAACAAATGCTTCAATATCATCAGAAAACATGAAATTATTCTTGTCTTTGAAATCAATTTCTTGAATAGCTAACTGATTAGCGACAACTGCATAGCTGTCATCAGGAATTCGTTGAGCTACCCAATGATGTCCTGAACCACTCTCCAGATACCAAACTTCATCTTGATCTGAGAACAAAATTCCGTTAGTTTCACAAGTTCCATATTCTTCGATGATTTTACCAAGACGTAAAACCCCTTCACGAGCAGTTTTAACATAAGGGAGAACGACCGTTACCATTGCTTCCTCGCCAATACCATCTTCAACTAGTGGATCGACTCCCAAAACTAATTCGTTAGAATAAGCACTCTCAGTGGCACTCATTGCCACTCCATATTCATTGAAACCATCTTCTTCGAATAGACCTTCTTTGGTGGTCCATTCTGGCGTGGCTGTATACTTGAAACGAACTTTAGGTAATTCCAACTGGAACTTATTGGCTTTTGACACAAACTTGTCAGCTGATGAAGAACTTCGTCGTTCGTGGACTACGAAATGTTTAGGCCAAGAAGGCATTGAATCTTCATTTCTACCGATGATTGTTGAACCATCGATAGTAGCTTTTTTACCAATCAAAATACTAGTACATGCACTCAGTTCGGACTTATTGTACTCCATGATTTCACCTCATTATTATAGTTCGTTACTAATCGTTGTTGCTATTATTGCACAATTCATATGAAAACGGTATAAAAAATGTGAAAAAATGAACACTAATTTTTTAGAATTTACTTATTCTTCCGAAATATTTGTTTGACAACTTTTTATACAATTCTATAATATAATTATTGCATTAATGGGTATTGGCCAAGCGGTAAGGCTACGGACTCTGAATCCGTGATCACTGGTTCGAACCCAGTATACCCAATTATTATAGTGACAATAAAAAGACAACCATTAGGTTGTCTTTTTTATTTATCGTTCCTTTATCAAGATAATCTCAATTTTTCTTGAAGTCACTTATTACATACACTTTCTGACCACTACATCTTGGCAAACTACCCAGCCACGTAATCCGTAGGAAGGCTCTATTAAGTAACATTCATAATTATTTTCCTTGATATAATCAAATAACTCGTCTTCTTTTTCATAAATCATTGGCCAACCTGTTCCTTGTTGGTTAGAAAGAATTTCTCTATTTCTTTCTAAGAAAAAATCTATATCCTTTTCTTTTTCAATATCGTACAGAATGCTGCCCGATAATTCGTTATAAAAATAATACGCAAAAACCTTATTAAAAAAAACTTGTTGCTTTGAATCTTCGTCTTCATTTGCTAGATTCAACTGTATCTCCATTTTTTCTAAATCTATAAAATAACTTTTGACAATATTATCATGAACTTCAAACATATCCTTCTCTACTTTCTTTTTTATATTACTTATTTGAATTAATGAACATAGATGTTTATAGTGAGTTAATTTTTAATTGAAGAATAAATTCCTTTTCAATGAATCTGTTGCCATACAATATATTACAATTTAAGTAGCTAAAAACACTAACGTTAAAACTGCTAATCAAACTCCCTCATAAAGAACGCAATTTTTATTTTCAATTGCTTGCTCCATTAATTTTATTGCTTCTCCAAGTTCTAAAATAATTCTTGCTCTATCCAAGTATTTATAGTGGTTTACATGATCTTCCTCATAATAAAAATCCAGTACTTTAATCTTAAGAGGCGCTTTTTGAAATAAATTCTTCCAACCAATAAAAATTTCTTTTAGCTCAACTACATTGTCAGCATCGATAATAGATTCATTATGATATGGTAGACCATCGATTTTTTCTAGCTGAGGTCCAGTTGACTGAATCCACACCAAAGTGTCATGGATATACAAAATCAAGTCATCTTCTATAGAAGAATATTTTTTGTCTTTTTATATGAAGTAGGATTATCTAAAATTAATTTCATTTTATTTTTATCTAATTCCTTATCAGGAATTATTGTTAAATAGTGTACTAACATAATTTCACCTCTAATTTTTTAAGCTTTACCAAATGATAAAATATCTCCATTTATCTTTCTTTTTTTATATCTCCGTCATGTCGCTCCAAAAAGGAACTTTCACCTTCACTTGTTCATAGTAAATATCATTTGCTCTTCTTAGCCACTCTATTGATGAAAATTCGTTTCTAATACCACTGTTAAGATTCTCCCCATAATAAATTATATCCGTTCCTACAAGGGAAAAAACTGGGCCATTATCAATTCCCGAGGCCATGCATCTAGATCCAAACAGTGGAATTAGGTCTGGAGCAGCTGCAAGCCTTTTTTTGAATTCTTCTTTATTCTTGCCCAAGTCCATAGCTACATAACTATCAGGCCAATATATTTCTGAAAAATTTTCTAAGAAATAATTTTTATTTTCAAAAATGATTTTCTTTAAATTATCTACATTTTCTTCAGAAAAGTCTCCCCAATCATAAAAAATGCCTGAATCTCTTGGCAAAACTTTGAGAACTCTTCTTAGTTCACGGGGGAATTTTACATTATACACACTTTCAGCTCTATTTAACTCATCATTAGACAGTCCTTTCTCAGAAGAACCTATCGACATAATTTTTATTTTTAGTATCATTCCTGCCGTGTATATCATATTATTCTTACTAAACCTTTCGTAGCGTAAAACGGTATAGTTACACGAAATGCAAAATATATTACTGGGAGTATTAATCTTGTCATAGTTTACTTTTTTTGTTCATTAGCTAAAAGTCTGGATGTAGAACTCCATCAACTTGTATTAAATCTTTTCTATAACTATCTTTAGATATGGTAACCGCGTTGCCTTCCTTAAAAACTACAGTCTTACCGTCATCATCGTTTGGCCTAATATAATACTGATCTCCACTAGTATTTTCAATTTCATATAACTCTTGATTCGCTATCTTAATACTATGTAATAACGTATATTTTTCACCATTTTCATTCAGTGTATAAAGCGACAAAAGTATTTTACAATCATAGACTTCATTAACTTCCATAAAAGAAAAACCCGTTTTTTCATCTGTAACTGAGTCGTCAAAAACATCCTTCTCCAATGTTTTTGTTTTCACATTTTCTAAATCCAAAAAAGTCTCAAATATATTATCCACTTCTCGTTTTTTAACTTTGTAATACATTATCTTCACCTTTTTACTGTCTCTAATTAGGATAGTTACACGAAATGCAAAATATATTACTGGGAGTATTAATCTTGTCATAGTTATTCCTTTTTATATTTGTTGCAAATAATTCTCAACCTGTTTTTTATTTGCAGGAATAAGATCTTCTTTTACCTCTACACTAAATCCATCTATTTCTGTAAACAGGCATTCCTCACAAAAAAGAACTGTTTGATTCTGATTACTAGTAACTGTTACGCTTAAATTTTCATCGCCACAAGCTGGGCAAACTTTTTCTGTTTTGTAGATACATACATCCCAAGCATTTGTTAGCACGCTTTCGCACAAATCTCTCTTATTCATTCCTTGTTCAAATAATTCTTTTTTATGATTGATAATACCTTCCAAATTCTCATCAGTATGTCCAAAAACCATTTCATTAGACTTAATTTTCTCCATTCCTTCTAAGAAATCTGGCAAAGTATACTTTAGAAAAATGGAATGGTTTTTTTTAACGAATAAAACTAACTTATCGAGAAAAGAAGCCATATTTTCAATATCAAAACTACTATAAATTTTCACAAGTTCTTCATTCATTTTTCTCCTACTCCCGAATTTGTCTTTTAAAAATTTAACTGTCACCAAAAGGTTTGGAATCTAATATTTTACAATGAATTTCATTGCTGATAATCAATATTGGTGGATTTTCAAAATCTTCAGCATTTATTTGAAAAATATAATTACCTTCTTCAACTCTGTATTTGTCAATAAAATATTCTTCATTCTTGCCCTTTACTAAACTAATAAAAGGTTTAGTATCATTTAACTCCCAATACATTAAGCTTGAAACAAAATAAGGCATACCAAAATCAATATCAATTGCAAAATCATTATATGATCTATCAATTCTTCCAGAAACCAAAATATGATTTCCATCCATTCTGACAATTTCAAAATCCATCCATAAACATTCTTTTAAGTAGTTATTAATTTTAAGTATTTCTCTTTTAATTTCTTTAGAATCCATATATTCTCTCCTTTAAAATTAAAATAACTTTTTCAAAATAGTCTATATTTTTCCATTTTTTCCTAGAAAAATTAAACATACATTGATTCAGATATATCAATATCACTGATGTTCTCATCGCCCCAAACAGCAAAAAAAGTAATTTGAGCTGAAAAATCTCTAAATGGATTAATTATTATTCCATCATCAAAATAATCAATTCCAAAGTCATCGTCATAACTGTCCCAATCAAACAATAATGATAAGCCTAATTTAACACCATTTTTAACACTTATGGATCCGTAGTACCCTTCATCACCGTCAAACTCAAAATTTCCTACGCTTTGATCAAGAGTTAAAACAATTTTGTCTGTTTTTTTAATATCCTTAAGATATTTAATGCCTATCATTCTTGATTTCATTTGTTCTTTGTATATATCAGCAATTTTTAATTCATCACTGGAGTAATCAAGAGATTGTCCATTTAACTTCAATTCAACTTTGCCAAGTGGCGTTACAATTGGTGTTCTTAACATAATTTTATCTCACGGTACTGCATACTCGTGAATCCTTCCTTTCTCATTCAAATTCACCGTTATTTATCATTGGCTTCTTTAATTAATTCCAAGACTCCACTTCTCCAGCTATATTCCTTCGCATAATCTATGCATGACTTTCCAAACTTATCTTTGTGTGTATAGTCGGAACCAGCATCTAACAACATCTTATACATCAATTCATTATCTTCCATTGATAAATTATTGTTTGTAATTGCGTACTTCATTGGAATTGCTTCGTACTCATCTTCACAATTAACATCAATTCCCTTTTTTATTAGCAATTCAGTTATCCAATTTTCAAAATCTACAGGTGGTTGAAATTCATTGAAGTAAAAGAAATGCAAAGCATTTCTTCTACTTTTCCTTGTTTGAAAGTTGACATCAATGCCTTCTTCAATCAGATATTCAATTAGTCTAATTTTTTCAATTTTATTTTCATCACTAATATCGTACATAGAGTAACACAGTAAATTTACTCCACTTGATTGAAATGAATTTATATCTTTTTTTAAAAATGTTTTTTTATAAAATTTTTTTAGATCTTTTAAATCACCTTTCATGGCTGCATCATATATATCCACATTTGCCATTTAACTTACCTCGTTTAAAAATTTCTTCCTCTATTCGTCGATGGTATCTCTGATACAAAATTTTTGAGATTAGACTGAAATTCTTTGGGTTTTCCTTACAGCGTTGGGACTAAAATTCCCTAGAGCAGAAAGAGGACTTTCTCCAATCAAAAAAGATTTCGTTTATTAATTTAATAATACAATATTTATATATTGATGGAAAGATTTTCCCAAAACTTGTACCACAAATACTTTTTTAAGAGAATAAGCGTCTTTCTAAAATCATTGGATAATAATAAAAACCACATACGATTATGCATGTGGTTTTTTTCTAATATAATTCAGCGTTTCTCTTTTCAAATACTTTCTTTGCAACACTCACTGCATTTAATACTCTTGGAAATCCGACATAAGGAATACATTGAATAAATGTTTCAATAATTTCTTCCTCGGTCAATCCTACGTTTAAAGCCCCATTAATGTGAACAACTAATTGCGGTTCAGTATCACCTTGAGTTAACAAACTGGTAATCGTAATCATTTCACGTTGTTTCAAATCAAGTGTTCCACGGTCATAAACATCACCAAATGCAAATTCGATAATGTACTTCCCAATGTCTGCTGTAATACCTGACAGTGATTCGATAACATCTTTTCCGGCAGAACCGTCAATTTCTTGAAGATTCGCAATACCTTTAACATATCTCTCATTCATTTCTTTCATTTTTTGTTCTCCTAATCCTTTTAATATCTTCACTTTAAATAATGGAGTTAACTCCAGGTCAAGTATTTTTTCAATTCGACATAGTAGAAATAAACTACTAGAATACATCTATAAGATTGGGGAGTAATATGGCACAATATTCTATTGGCGAATTTTCAAAAATTACCGGATTATCAATTGATACTTTAAGATATTATGAAAAAGAACAACTTGTGTTTTCTCATCGACTAGATAACAATCGTCGTTATTACGAGGAATCAGATATCGAATGGGTCAAGTTTATTCTGCGTTTAAAAGAAACTGGCATGTCTATCAAAAACATGAAAGAATACGCAAGGTTAAGATATCAAGGTGATTCAACTATTGATCAACGTATGAAGTTATTGACTAGTCAGTTAGATTTATTACATGATGAGCAAGATAAAATTGACAGGCATTTAACATTTTTAGAAAATAAGATTCAGATATATCAAAAGATGAAACAAGACTTGTCCTAATAAATCTCGATTATTCTACTCATAACTTGATAAATGATATAATTACTTATAGTAATCAATTCAGGAGGCACTAAAATGCACTTACCTATTAAACGCTCAAGAAATGACCGCGTATTTGCGGGCGTTCTTGGTGGACTTGCCAAACATTTTGGCTGGAATTCCAACCTACTAAGAATAATTTACGTTATCCTTACTCCAACTTCTTGGTTTGCAGGCATTCCAGTATATCTAATTCTTTGGTTATTAATGGAAGAAGAAGATTAAAAAAGCAGTGAGCATAAGCTCGCTGCTTTTTATTTTGAATTTTTCGCAGAAATGATTAACATCATTGGTCTGCGCATTTCATCTTTCATTCCTGGTTCATCCATCATGCTTTGTGGTGGCATTGGTTCAATAATATGTTCAACTTTGAAGTCATTTTTCAACAAGTCTTCTAGATATGTTGTCAGCGTACGGTGATATTTGGTCACATGTTCACCTAAGAAAATCGCATCTCTCTTTCCCTCATAGAAGTAATTATCTACTGGAAAATCTTTGATTTCACCACGTTCATCATAGTTCCAATCTTGTGTTCCTTGTGCAGTGAAAATTGGATGTTCAACCGAAAATATTAATTGTCCTTCAGGTTTAAGGTACTTTTTAATATTCAAAATCATTTCTTCATAAGATTCAAGATAATGAAATGTTAATGAACTAAAAACTATATCAAAACTATTTTCGGGAAATTCAATGTTGGATATATCAGCATTGATAAACTCAATTTTTTTTGATGTATTTTTCTTATTTGCCACTTCTAACATTTTCTTTGATAAGTCGACGCCAACAATTTTGTTAGCGCCATGTTCAGCAGCATAAAAACAATGCCATCCATATCCACATCCTAAATCTAGAAAATCTTTTCCCTTTAGATCAGGCATAATTTTTTCAAGAGTGGGCCACTCACCGGCTCCTGATAGTCCTAATCTGCTTCGACTCATTTCTGAATATTTTTCAAAAAAATCTTCATTATCATAATTATTATTTGTCATTTTAATTTCCTCCATACAATTCATTGTTTTAGATTGTATGGATTGCTACCCTCTTATGAGCTATCATAATTCCACCTCTTTTTTATTTCAGTATACAAAAAAAGCTTTGAGCATTCACTCAAAACTTTCAGAATTTAAATCACTAATTGATTTAAAATAATTATCCGTTTACTTTAACGATGTTTACTGCTTGTGGTCCACGATCGCTATCTTCAACGTCAAATGTTACGGCTTCGCCGTCTTCTAATGATTTGTATCCATCAGATTGGATAGCTGAAAAATGTGCAAATACATCTTTTCCATCTTCTCCAGTAATGAAACCAAAACCTTTATCGGCATTAAACCATTTAACTGTTCCGTTTTGCATCTAAGAATCCTCCATTACATATCAATGTATGTATTTTTTCGCAATTAATGTTGATAAGTACGGTTGAATCTTGTTACAAAACCCAAACTACGTTTCAAAATTGATCACTTCAGTAACAATAACACTCCTGGCGCCGAAAATCAATCAATTTCTGCTTAATAATGGCGACGATGAAAGCCAAAAGCGGATCCAATTATTCCACATGTAATCGCCAAAATCCCTGCACTAGCAAGCAATGCTTGCCACCAAGGTGCTGTCCATAAAAAATTAATTAATTCTTTCAAGATAAATTCCTCCAAATAATTGATAAATTCATTCTATTACTTTTTTTAAAGTAAGACAGTTCCTAACTATTATCAACCACACTAGTTCCATCGGCATAATTTATATTGACATTGTCTTGAACATTAAAGATGTAGACATTGAATTTTATATCATCAGAACCACTTGATTGTGCTTCCATCTGCACTCCACGAGCTAGTAATTCGTTGCCTCTAAAAATTGGAGTTACTCGATAACGAACAAATTTATTAGGATTATTCTTCAAAAAATAAGCAATATCCATTTCATGTGCCAACATTTCTGGAGAATTCAACTGACGAGTCCCAGTAATCAGATTCTTAGGATTATTGTTTTGCCCGGAAAGTTGGTAGCCAATTAAATGACTACGATTGTATAGCCAACCACCTTTAATTCGTTTATTATGCCAACCAGTTGGATTCCAAGTTAGACCTTCTCGTTTAGCTGTCGGCATCATTTCCTTATTCAGTAAGGCATTAGCTGCTCCTGCACGATTCAAGTTATCCAAATTAGAATAGCTCTGCCAACTTCCTTTGTCGGTGGTTAAGTCAGCTGTTGAAAAGTTAGGATTGTTGTTATTAACCGTTACTTCTTTTACGTCCTCATACTTTAGATTTGCTAATTCACTATTTTTAACATTAATTACTTTTTCAGTATTCTCATTTTTTTTATCATTACTGTTTGTTGAACCGTTATCAGGTAGATTAATGGCTCCAGTAATGATAATAGTTATTGATGCTACTAAATAAATAATATTTCTAACGGTTTTCTTTTTCATAAATTCCCTTTTTAACTATATTTTTTCATAAGGTCGATACAATTCGTGTTTCGCTCCAAATTCAGATAGTTTTTCAATTTTACCATTTTTGAATTCGATAATTGAAACACCATCAAATTCCGTATGACCATTTTCATCAGCATTGAAATACCACTCAACAGTATAAGTGTTGTTTCCACAATCAAGAATTCTCTTGATGTCCCATTGATTAAACAGTCTGCATTTTCTTTTTATGATTAATCCAGGCCTTTATTTCATCTAATCCTTGATACCAGGGTCCGTAGCTCTCGACATAGATTGCATTTTGATTGAAATAATCATCCAATCTTGAAAAATCTTTAGTTATCCAAGAATTGAAGAATCGCATGATAATTTCTTGATTAGTCATAATTACACCTCAGGTAAATATTAGCTTAGAATATAGTTCACTTTTTTGTTCTCTTAGAAAGAATTACGTTTTATCTCAGGAAGAACCTAACCAATCTAATCAAAATAAGAGCCGCTATCCAAATGAATATAATGTATGGAATTGTTTCTTTTCTCGCACTTTTTGCTGTTTGTTTCAAAGTAGCACTATTAATCTTTCGAACTTTTTTTCCGATATAAGGCACTTGTGTCCTTAGACACTCGAAGTTTAAAAAAATCCATCTTTTAGCAGTCAATTCAATGTCATCGTGATAAAAAGCCTCAAATCCAGATAAATAATCAACTACAAATTGAGGAATGTTTCTTCGATTCTTACGAAGTTCCTCAAAGGTATATTTTTCGTTCTCAGCATAAATTTCATCGACTTCATCTTGTTGAAGAATCATTTCCAACCCTTGAGCTAGATAAGTGGTTTCAATTGACTTATTATCCACGTCTAAAAAGAAGTGAATATCATCAATATCTTCTTTGCCAAAATGATTTTCCATTCTATAAACTAAATAATATATCAAAAAGACATTGCAAAAATCTTCATCTTTAGTAATAAGAGACCAGTCAGGTTGATATTCTTCTACAAATTCTTCGTATAAAACTTCAATTGAAGAGTCGAACTTATAATGGCTCACTTCCATATAAAAAATGAATCTTTTCATATAATAATCGCGACGGTCTATTTCGGGAATGCTTCTCCAATTACTCAAGTTAAAATTTGGTGCGTCCTCAATATCTTCAATACTTAATCTTTTTTTCTCCAACGCAAATGTTCCAATAATATTCTGAATCACTGTACCAGGTAAAAGATAGTAATAATTATTTAATAGTCTTATCATAAACCTTTGGCTTTCATATAGTTCAGTAAGATTCCAGTTCGATGTCAGATCAATCAATTCCTGCCACTTATCGATATTAGACAAACTATCCCAATCATTTTTTATCCAGTTTAGAATTGTTCCTGTTAATTTTTGTGACTGAGCTCTCTGATTTTCAATATGTTCTTTTTTTAATTCGTCATTATCTTCTTCAAAGTCATCTTTTGAAAATACAAATCTATTTTCATCAAGTTCATTTTCCATTAAATCTTCGTCATTCACTTCATGATTAAATCTATTCTCATCAAATTCATCAACTTGAAATTCTTCTTCACTAAAATCTTCTTCGTCAGAAAATTGTTGCTGTGTACCACCAGTCAACAAACTGGAAAAATTGTTATTATAGTCGTTAATATATTCATCATCTGCATCAAAATTACCATTACCGGCCAAAGTATTCTCTAAAGCTTCTCGTAATTCCTCATATTCCGAAGTTGCAACTTCTCTTTCAAATTCAGCACGCTTCAATTTTTTTAATTTATTAGCATAAGCTTTTTTTATTTCTTGCTCACTAGCTTTTTTAGAAACGCCTAAAATCTCAAAGTATTTCATAGTTTTCTCCTATGCTTCAAAATCATCGAGAATTTTAGTAACTTCTGCTCTAGCATGCTTTATTTCACTTGAATTCTGATTACTTAAAACTCCTACAAAATACATATAAACTTCTTCCAAGCGAGCACGATCTTCGCCTATGCTATCTTCAAATAACCTATTGATACGGTCAATAATTTTTCTATTTTCTGGTTTATCCTTTGGATTAACTTTCAGGCTTTCAAGTTTTTCCATCTGCAATCTCATTTGTGCATCACTTAGTTCGGTGTTACCGCTATTTATCAGTAAAGTTTTTTCTTTTTTCTTACCGTTAATTGCTTTCACTTCCAAAACTCCGTTTTTATCATAAGTAAAACGAACTTCAAAAGCACGCTCTTTCATAGCAACTGGCATTTCAAATTTACCAATTAGCAAATTATCATTCACTAACATACTTTCACCTTGATATATTTTAATCTCTACTGAACGGCTCAATTTGGATACGGGTTCATATATTTGTACTCTACTTGCTGGTAAAGGGGTATTTCTTTCAATAATAGGTGAAAATATTAGTTCGTCACTATTCTCATCACTAACCATCTCAATTCCCATACTAAAAGGACTGACATCGGTTAAAATCATCTCATCAACTAAGTCGATGTCTGTATCCATTCCACTCCTGATTCCTGCACCCACAGCAATACTTTCATCAGGATTAACACCTACATATGGAGGACGTTCGAATAATTTTCCAAATTGATAACTAATTAATCTGAATTTTGTCGTGCCACCTACCAAAATAATTTGATTTAAATCACTAATTTCTATTTTTGCATCTGTTAAGACCCTTAAAATAGGAGTTTTTAAACGATTATATAGCTCACTAAAAATTTCATTTAACTGCTCTTCAGTTCTTTGATACGTAAATTCTTGATTAGCAATTGAAATTTCAATCTTAACTCCTTCTTTTTCGTCAAAATTTTCCTTTGCTTGATTCATTATTTGTTTAAGTTGAATTTTTTCTAAATGGTCGATTTTTAAAAGGTACCCTTCAGTATTTAAAAAATCATCCACCATAGCGTTTGTAAAATCAACTCCACCTAAATGATTGTCTCCAGAAATAGCTTGAACATTTAAAGTCCCTTCAAAGTATTCAAGGAGTGAAATATCATATGTCCCTCCGCCTAAATCACAAATCAAAAAATGACTGTCTTCTTCTCGATTAATTCCATAAGCAATTGCAGCGGCCGTCGGCTCACTAATTAAATCAACTTTTAAAAAGCCTGCTAATTTTCCAGCTTTGATAGTTGCTTCACGTTGGTCATTATTAAAGTAAGCAGGCACACTAATAATTGCATCAGTGATTTCTTCGTTTAAATATAGTTCTGCGTCAGTTTTCAATTGTTTTAATAACAATGCTGAAAAATCAATCGGTGTATAATATTTCTTATTAATTTCCCATCTCTTATCAGTACCCATGAATCTCTTAAAATGCTGTACTGTTTGCTCAGGATATTCAATAATACGATCATATGCATCTTGACCAATTAAAATGTTATTTTCATTATCAATACTAATCGCAGAAGGAGTAAGTGTTTTCCCTTTGCTATTTTTGATTAACACGGCCTCTCTTTTATTAATATCCCAAAAACTTATCAAGCTATTTGATGTTCCTAAGTCAATCCCCACATTTGTCATATACATACTCCACTTTTCTAATTTTATATCGCTTTCAAATATTTTATTATTCGTAATTTAATTATAGGAAACAAAAAGACTAACCGCAAGGCTAGTCTTTTTATTCTTATAATCTATCACTTAATTCTTTTCCTAATTCTTCAAATCCTGGTTTTCCAAGTAGAGCAAACATATTCTTCTTGTATGCTTCCACACCTGGTTGGTTGAATGGATTAATACCATTCAAGTAACCTGAAATACCAACAACGATTTCGAAGAAGTAAATTAGATATCCTAAACTAAAGGCATCTTGTTCAGGAACATGAACTGACATAACTGGAACGCCACCGTCAGTGTGAGCAAGCACCACACCTTCATAAGCGCGTTTGTTAGCGAAGTCCATTGTCTTGCCTTCAAGATATCCTAAGCCATCTAAATCTTCATCATATTTAGGAATTTCTAAATCATGACGAGGCTTGTCGATCATAACTACTGTTTCCATCAAGTTACGACGACCTTCTTGAATATATTGACCTAATGAATGCAAGTCAGTTGAGAAGTTGGCACTTGAAGGATAGATTCCTTTTTGATCTTTACCTTCTGATTCACCCATTAATTGTTTCCACCATTCACCAAAGTATTGCAAGTTTGGTTCATAGTTTTCAAGTAATTCAGTTGTGTAACCTTTACGATATAAAATATTTCTCAAGGCTGCATAACGGTATGCTTCGTTTTTGTTTAAGTCGGTATCGGTGTAATCTGTGCGAGCTGCAGCAGCACCTTCCATTAACTTATCAATATCAATTCCAGCTACGGCAATTGGTAACAAACCAACAGCTGAAAGAACTGAGAATCTTCCACCAATATCATCAGGAACTACAAATTCTTCATAACCTTGAGCATCAGATTCTTGCTTCAAAGCTCCTTTTGCACGGTCAGTTGTTGCGTAAATACGCCCTTTAGCTTCTGCTTCACCATATTTTTCAATCAATTTAGCTTTTAAAATTCTGAAAGCAATTGAAGGTTCAGTAGTTGTTCCTGACTTAGAAATTACGTTGATACTGAAGTCACGATCACCAATTACTTCCATCAAATCAGCTAAGTAATTTGGTGAAATTGAGTTACCAGCGAAATAAACTTCGGGAACTTTCTTATCATTATGAACGTTATAAAAACTTGAGCTCAAGAAGTCAATGGCTGCACGTGCTCCTAAATAAGATCCACCAATTCCGATTCCAATAAATACTTCTGAATCGTTTTGGATTTTCTTAGCAGCTTCTTTAATACGAGCAAATTCTTGCTTGTCGTAGTCAACTGGTAAGTCAATGAATCCTCTGAAATCACTACCTGCACCAGTTCCTTGACGAAGTTGTTCGTCAGCGGCGTTTACTAGTGCTTGAATTTCATCTAATTCATTTGAATTAACAAAAGGTGTTAATTTTGAATCATCGAATTTTATATGTGTCATGGTTAATTCCCTTTCTGTTCAAAGATACTTTTTAATTTTAGTTCATTTAGTTACAAAATTCTATTATTTAAACAACTTTTTGATTGATTTGCCAATTTGATAGAGGCAATAACCGATTATCACGCCTAAAGTATTAAAAATCACATCATCAATGTCACTGATTCCAGACATTAATATAAATTGAAGTAACTCGATACTAATTGAAATCACTGCTCCAATTAGTGCCACTTTCGTCAGACTAATTCGTTTTCTCGTCAGCGACGGTATTAAAATTCCCATGGGAATAAACCACAAGATATTTCCATAAAAATTATACAAGAAGTCGATTATCGAACTGCCTCGTATCAGTTTGAAGGTTTCCACTAATGGAATCATGTTGATGTCCGATAGTGGGCGATTCAAGACCAAGTGAATTTCCCAAGGGAAATACGGAGCTCGAAAAACTGTTAGGAAAAAGAGTAACAATAAATAGGTAACAAAGATGCCCAGTTTCAACTCTTTTAGAGCCTTCGTTTTTCTTTTTTTGAATTTCAAATACAAAAAACGTAAAATGATATAAACAATCAAATAAAATATTGTTTTATCCAAGCTTAAAAAGATCAATCGAATTAACGGAAAGTGATTGATTTTATCTGCATATAGCTGCTCAACTTGTTGATATACCGGATTTAAAAATAGCATAAAGACTTTCTTTCTAATAAAATGTTAACATTAATAATATTAGCAGTAATATTGTAGTAATTAAAGATTTAAGGATATTAATTTAATGAATAAAAAAGAAAAGCTATTAACAACTCGCTTTGGATTTATTTTTTTACTGACAGTTTTAATGGCGCTCAAAACTATCTTTGCTTATTACTATGAATTCAATTTAGGAATCGCTGATCCAATTCAACATTTTATCGCGGTTATTAATCCATTTGCCACAACTATTTTGATGTTAGGTATTGGACTATATATTAAAAAATCTAAATTGGCTTACATTGTCACTTTAATCGTTTATGCTCTTCAAACGCTTATTTTGTATGGAAATATTATTTATTATCGTCAATTTACCGATTTTCTTTCCTTCAATACTATTGCTTCGGCAGGCAAAGTTTCCAAAGGTCTAGGTTCTAGTACCTTTAACTTAATGCAATTTCACGATATTTTTTACTGGTTAGATTTAGTAATTGTTATTGGTCTCTTAATATATGGAATCATCAAAATCGATCAACGACCAATCAAACGACTAACAGCAATTGCTACCAGTGTCTTTGCAATTGCTTTATTTGCAGTCAATCTAACCCTAGCCGAATCGAATCGTCCCCAACTTCTTGGACGTACCTTTGACCGTTCGTACGTAGTTAAATACTTAGGTCTTAATTCGTTTTTAGTTTATGACACTGTTAAAACTGCGCAAAATGATGCCGTCAGATCAACAGCCGATGGAACTGATATTTCCCCAGTATTGGACTATGTAAATGATCACTACGCTCCTGTCAATGCGAAATACTATGGCGTTGCTAACGGTAAAAACATCATCGTATTGCATCTAGAAAGTTTCCAACAATTCTTAATTGATTACAAAGTCAATGGCCAAGAAGTCACACCCTTCCTTAATTCCTTATATCACAGTAATGACACCCTAGCCTTCAAGAATTTCTTCCATCAAGTTGGTCAAGGGAAAACTAGTGACGCTGAGACAATGTTAGAAACTAGCCTTTATGGTCTTCCTGAAGGTTCAGTCTTTACAAAATTAGGACCAGATAATACCTTCCAAGCAGCACCAGCTATTCTTAAACAACAAAAAGATTATTCATCAGCAGTCTTCCATGGGAATGTGGCCAGTTTTTGGAGTCGAAATAATGTTTATAAAAACTTCGGTTATAATTATTTCTTTGACCAAAGTTACTACGATACTTCGATGGAAAAATCCGGCACAGAATATGGTCTAAAAGATAAATTGATGTTGTCACAAAGTGCCAAGTATCTCGAACAAATGCAACAACCTTTCTATACCAAATTCATCACTGTTACTAACCACTATCCTTTCCCACTTGATGAAGAAGATAATGATGGATTCGTCAGACCAGATACGGATAACCAGGTAGTAAATAATTACTTTGCAACTGCTCACTATCTTGATAACTCGATTAAAGAATTCTTTGATTATCTAAAAAAATCAGGTATCTATGATAATTCGATGATTGTCCTATATGGTGATCACTATGGTTTATCTGATTCAGATAACAAGGCTCTTTCTACTATCATCGACAAGAAAAACGATACTCCTTGGAATGAATTCGACAATACTCAAATGCAAAGAGTTCCTTTTATGATTAATATGAAAGGACTAAAAGGTGGTATCCAAAGTCAATACGGTGGAGAAATCGATGTCCTACCTACCGTCTTACATTTAGCCGGAATTGATACTCAAGGATATGTTCAATTCGGAACTGACTTAATGTCTAGTCAACATAACGGCAATGTTATTTTTAGAAATAAAGATATTATCAACAAAGATTTCACTATTATTAATAATAAGAGTGGTAGTCTTAATATCTATGACAACCGTACTGGTTTATTAATCGAAAAACCAAGTAAAAAATTGTTGAAACGAATTGAAAAAATTCAAAAAGATAAAGAACAAGCTTTAACATTATCTGACAAAGTTAATAATATGAACTTGTTAAGGTTCTACACACCAAACGGATTCACACCGGTTAATCCTGAGAATTATGATTACTTCAATCAAGTGCAACAGATGGAAAAAATTCGCAATCGCTTGAAACTAAAATCGACGAGTGTCTTTTCTCGAAATAATGATAAATCAACCACTTCTGATTATCAGACTGATGCAGTTGAATTAAATGGTTCTCGTTCATCAATTGATATTTTATCTAAGAAGCAAAAAAAAGAAGCCCAATAGTGGCTTCTTTTTTTATAGATATTGTTTATCATAGAACTTCACAACAAATGATGTCCCCTTGCCTAACTCACTTTCAACTTCAATTGATCCTTGATGCATTTCAATTAGTTGATGAACAATGGAAAGCCCTAAACCAGACTCACCTTTAGTAACTTTTCTAGAAGGATCAACTTTATAATAACGATCCCAAATATTTTCTATTTGTTCATCAGTTAATCCAATTCCAGTATCGGATACTGAAATCATTACTCCACGGTTAATCTTATTGATAGCAATCTTTATCTCACCATTTTCAGTAAACTGAATTGCATTTTTGATAATGTTAAAGAAAATCTGAACAAATCGATCGTAATCAACATAAACTTCAACATCTTTTTCATCTGCGACTATTTTGATAGTATCATGAGCTTCTTTCAGTTCATTTTTCAATTGTGAGACAATGTTATTCAGTGGTTTAACAGCGTTGAAACTAGTTTTATTTAAGACAATTTGATTCGTGCGAATTTTTTCGTAATCCAAATTATCAGATACCAGACGTATCAAACGATTAGTTTCATTACGCATCAGATTAATACTTTTATCTTTTGACTCTTCGGGAATTGCATCATATTGCAACCCTTCTAGAATCCCATTAATTGTCGTTAACGGTGTTTTCATTTCATGAGAAGCATTATCCATAAAGTCTTTCAAGCGTTGTTCTTGATGCTCAATTTCGTCACTCGACTCTTTTAACGACCTGACCATGACATTGAAGTCTTTAGCTAAGTCATCGATTTCATCATGATTCTTGAATTTAATTTTGACATCAAAATCATTTTGAGCGACTTTCTTGGTAGCGTATCGGAGTCGATTAATTCTAGAAATATAATATTTCGACAAAATATAACTAATAAAAATGGATATGACCAATACGATAGCAATGGTGGTGTATAGATTTTTTTCCATATCTTGTAAGTTACTCTTCAAATTAGCAACTTGCGAACCTACCCAAACAGCTCCAACTAACTTACCATCCATATACCAAGGAACAATAACAAAGGTCATTTCACCACTCTTGTTGGCGAATTTGGGTGAACCTATTCCATTATTTGTCTGTTTGCGAACAACTTTACGACTTTGAATTTGTCGCCAAATATCCGATTTAAGATGGATATCGGTACTATTTTCGGGATAAACTTGCTCATTAGCAGAATTAAACACAGCAAACTGAACTGATTGGTCTTGAAGAACGTTCTCTAAGTCATCAATAAATTCACTAGTAACGTTCTTTATTTGGTGAGTTTGGGGATTTTGTTGCAAGGCCATCTTACCCAAACTGTTACCATAACTTTCCAAACGATTCCAAGTCTGTTCATATTCTAAGTTTTCATTACTTTTTTGAATCGATAATGTCAGAATGCTCAGCGTTGTAAAGATAACAACGAAGAATCCGATCATTTGCTGGTAGATTAATTTCATCTTAGACTATACACCCGTATCATCAAATTTATATCCTACACCCCAAACTGTACTTATTACTTGTGGTCCAACTAGTTCAATTTTTTGACGTAATTTTTTAATGTGAGCATCCACGGTTCGCTCATCACCAAAGAAATCATAACCCCAAACTTGTTCTAACAATTGTTCTCGAGAAAACACTTGACGTGGTTTATTAGCTAAAACCTTGAGTAGATCAAATTCTTTGGGAGTTAAATCAGGTATTTCTTTATTATTGATTGAAGCTTCATGTGTTTTGATATTTAATTTAAAAATGCCGGTATCAATGTCATCACTGGACGAATCATCGCTCACTTCCACCGTAGTTGTTTCTGTTTCTTCATTACTAATTTTACTACGTCGATATAAAGCTTTGATTCGTGCAATTAAAGTAATTGGACTGAATGGTTTGGTAACGTAATCATCTGCGCCTAATTCTAATCCGAGCACTTGATCACTTTCAGTATCGCGAGCTGTTAGCATAATTATTGGCACAGTAGTAGAGCCGTTCCGGATTTCTTGGGCGACTTTCATTCCATCTACTTCAGGTAAATTCAAATCCAAAGTGATAATGTCCCATCCGTTCGGATCAGCATTAAATATTTTTAAGGCATCAGCTCCATCATAAGCAAAGGTGGCTTCCCACCCCTCTTTTTGAAAAAACATATTCATCATTTCTGAAACTGATTTATTATCTTCAATCATTAATATTCTCATAACACTACTCCAATAATAACTATTAATACAGTTAATCTGTTATCCTATAAATTATAACTGTTATAAAAATCTTCGCAACAATAAGGAGTATTTTATGAACTTAACAAACATCAAAGGTGCTGTATTTTTCGACTTAGACGGCACACTTTTAAACGATAGATCACGAATTGATGACGAAGTAGCTCAAGCTATTACTCAATTAAAAGAAAACCAAATTCTTCCAGTCATTTGTACTGGTCGCTCTCCACAGGAAATTCAACATGCCCAAGAAATGACTTCTATCGAAACAGTCATTACCTTAAATGGAAGTCTAGTAAAAAATTCCGATGAAATAGTCTATCAACGAGTTATTCCTACGGCTTTATTAGATCAAGTTATCGGTTTTGCAAATTCATCAAATACGGCAGTATCAATGTATAACGATAAGCAAATTTATTCGACAACTGACTCAACCAATGAAATCATTGAGTCTCACAAACTAATCGCTGAACCAATTCCAGAAGTTAATCCCGATTTCTACAAAGATCACGATATTAGTATGCTCGTTGTTTACACAAAAGAATCTGCCGATGTGTACACTGAACAATTTGGCACAGATATGACTTTTTACAAAACTGGTGCCTATTCAATTGATTGTGTCATGAAAAATGAAACTAAGAAAACTGGGATTCAACATTTGTTGAAAGAACTACAATTAACCGACATCCCCACATATGCTTTTGGCGATGGACCTAATGATGTTGAAATGCTTGGTTATGTCGACCATCCAGTGGTAATGGGAAATGCCGGCGAAGATATCTTCCAATATGCCGAATTTATCACTACTAAAAACACCGACCATGGAATCGTGAACGGTTTGAAACATTTTGATTTAATTTAAAAATAATCGCCTGATAGGCGATTATTTTTTTATCACTATTTTTCCAATCATATGACCGGCATCTAATAATTCTGTGGCCTCTTTAATATTCTCAACATTTATTCCTTGATAGACTTTAGTGACAGTGGATTCTAGCTTGCCTTTAGTCAACCAATCTGCGATTTCTTGTAAATATTGACCTTGCGTCGCTAAATTAGGAGTTTGATACATTGTTTTGGCAAACATGTACTCCCATTCAAAACTAGCAGCTTTAGTTTTTAAGTCATTCAAATTACTAGTGATACTAGTGATTGAAACAATTCGTCCAAAAGGTTTAATTAGTTTCACAATTTCTTGCCAGTGAGGATCCACCGCACTAAAGACTAAAATATCATCAACTTCAGAAATTTTCTTATCATTCAATTGAGCGACAAGATCTTGATGATGATCAACAACAATATCTGCACCAAGTTCCTGGACCCACTGCTGGTTTTTTGGAGAAGCTGTAGCAATCACTTGCAAACCTGCAATTTTTGCTAACTGAATTGCAATTGATCCAACTCCACCTGAACCATTGATAATTAGAACCTTTTTATCACTATTGTCAGCTTGAAAATCAATTCCTATTTTATCAACTAGGGACTCATAAGCAGTCAACCCTGTTAATGGTATGGCAACCGCATGTTCTGCATCAACATTCTTAGGAGCCAAAGCTGCCGTTCGTTCATCAACAGCCATTAATTCTGCATAAGAACCCGAACGAGTGTGATCACCGGCAAAGAAGACTTTATCACCAATAGAAAACTTATCAGCATTACTGCCAAGTTCAACAATTTCACCATAACCGTCATAACCAACAATCAAAGGCTCAACCAAATCTCCTTTAATTTGTTTTCTGGTTATCGTATCAACCGGATTCAACGCGACTGCTTGTATTTCCACCAGAATGTCATTAGCACGTAATTCCGGTTTTGCTGCATTAAATTCGACTAAGCCATCTAGTTCATTATTTTTAAATCCAAATGCTCGCATTATTTTTGCTCCTTTTTACTAATGCCTAAACCAGTGTATCCACTTATGATTGATAAGATTGGTGAAATCCAACTAAATAATACGAATGGTAAGTATGCTTGAGTTGAAATTCCTAGCGTAGTAGCTGCAAATGACCCTGCTACACCCCAAGGAATTAGGTAGTTAATTACAGTTCCACCATCTTCCAATATTCGACTTAGAACCACTGGTTTAAACCCTTTGCTGTCGTAGACTTTTCTAAAAGCATTACCAGGTAAAATTACTGATAAGTATTGCTCTCCTACAAATATGTTAACACCAATTCCCGAAAGAATAGTTACTAAGACTAAGTTTCCCGTTTTTTTAATATTCTTCGTTGCTAAGTCGATCACGGTTTGAATAATGTTGAATTTAATTAATAATCCACCTAAAGACAATGTTATGATAATCAACGCTACTGTTGGCATCATACTCATAATTCCACCACGTGTAAGTAAACTATTTAGATTCTCGTTACTAGAATGCATTACGTAACCGTTGTTTAGAATGTTAGTGATTTTTAACAAACTTGTATGGGGATTTTGAATAAAAATCAAGCCAACTGAAACCGTGATATTTAATAATAAAGTTCCAATAGCAGGAACTTTTAACAAAGCACAAGCAAACATTAAGATGATTGGAATTGCTTGCCACCAGCCAATAGTAAAGTGACTGTTAATCTGCTGTTCCAGATTCAAAATAGTTGTTGCATGTGTACTTGAAGCCTGCGGATTCAAGAAAGAGAAAAATCCCAGTGAAATGATAAAAGCAGGAATTGTAGTCCACATTAAATGCTTGATGTGATCGAATAAATCCGAACCAGCAATGGCTGAAGCTAAATTAGTTGAGTCGGACAAAGGTGAAGTTTTATCACCAAAAATTGCTCCAGAAATTATTGCTCCACTAGTTAAAACTGGATCAATTCCCAAAGCGTTTCCCATTCCTAATAACGCGATTCCAATTGTTGAAATAATGGTAAATGCCGAGCCAATCGATGTTCCAATAATGGCACAAACAATAAAGACCGAGGGAACAAAGAATTGAACGCTGATAATTTTGAAACCAACTAACATCAAGGCTGGAATTACTCCAGCAGCAATCCATGAGCCAATTAAAGCCCCAATCAATACAAAAATTACAATTGGAATAATTCCCCCGCTGATTCCCTTTTCGATTCCAGCATTTATATCACTCCAGTTAAAACCTCGAATTAACGCCCAAGTGATTAACAACGCAATGATAAATAGAATTGGCACTTGTGGCATGAGCCCTAATTTAATAACACTCACGCCTAATAAAACAAACATAATGAGCAAGACAATAATTGCCTCAGTAACTGATATTTTCTTTTTCATAATACTTTCTCCTAAATTAAAAATAAAAAAAATCCCTGCTGCTAATTTAGCAACAGGGACGAAAATTTCGTGGTACCACCCTTATTCACATCAAAAAAGATGCCTCTAAGAAATATTTAATTGCAATAGTTCATGAGTTTACCCTGACCAGTTCGCATCAACCACTGGCTTTCTGACACCCAGATAAATCACTACTTAAGTACTTATTGAGGATAACCATACAGATAATTAAATCCTAAGTCAATAAAAAAATCTCAAGAAATAAAAAAATATTTGATTTACGAGAACAATCATTTTGAGATATTTTTGTTTCATGATAACTTAATAATTGTCGACAAATATCAAAGGAGAAAGAATATGACAAAAAATATCGCAGTACTTGTAGGAAGCCTTCGTAATGGTTCTTTCACAAAGCAAATCGCCAATAACTTTGTTAAGTTATTGCCAGAAGGATTCGAACCAACATTCGTTGAAATTGGTAATCTACCCCTATATAATCAAGATTTCGATGATGAAGGAAACGTTCCTGCAGAATATACAGAATTTAGAGCAACAATGGAAAAAATGGACGCCGTAATGTTCTTTACACCAGAATATAATCGTTCAGTTCCTGCCGTATTGAAAAACGCTCTAGATGTTGGATCTCGTCCATATGGAGCCAGCGTTTGGGACAAAATGCCAGCCGTAATCGTTTCAGCATCAACAGGTGCAATTAGTGGATTCGGTGCCAACCATCACCTACGTCAATCACTAGTATTTCTAAATATGCCAGTTGTTCAACAACCAGAAGCATACTTAGGTGGCGTGACAGATATGTTAAACGACAACGGACAAGTAACCAATGAAGGTACTCTTGGCTTCTTCCAATCAATCGTCGATGCATTTGTAGATTTAGTAAATAGATATTAATAAAAAGGACTTGAGAATAATCTCAAGTCTTTTTTATTTGTCGAAAAACGATTCAACTATTTTAACTTTTCTATTATCAAAATCAATCTCTGCTTTTGCACCATAAGGGATTACTGCGTGCGGATAGGCATGTCCAAAGTTCACGTTATATAAAATCGGTGTGTTGGTCTCTTTGGTTTCTTCAACTAAAATTTTTTGATATTCATCAAAACCAATTTCATTCTGTGGTTTTCCTACCAAAATACCAGAAATCTTTTCTAGTATTCCAGTCGCGAACAATCCACGCAACATTTTCCGATATTCTGCCGCATCAGGCTTATCTTCACTGGTTTCAATGAACAAGATTTTATCCTGCCACTTATCAGCAGACGGAAACAACTCATACTTGTTGCTGACGGCTGATTCATTAGGAAAATCAATTGGTGAAACCAGACTATATAAACTTTCTAAACAACCGCCGATCAGTTCTCCCTGAGCCTTTCCTTGGCCACGCAAAACCAGATATCCATGCTCTTCTTTATGTTTAACTCTAGGAGTCTCAAGACTTGCTTGATCAAATTCAATTCGCTCTTCAAACCAAGTATCACTTGATTTAATTTCAAATGAATTTGCATCAGAGAAGTAATTTTCGAAATTTAATTTTGTATACGACAAAATATTTTCCGGCAATTCAGCAAGGTCGTTTAAGAAGTTGGGACCATAAAAAGTTTTCATGCCTAATTTATAAAACATCAAATGATTAATTGTCGTATCGGAAAACCCGGTAAACAATTTCGGATGAGTTTTAACAGCGTTCACGAATTCATCATCTTCAAGTAAAAATGGAACCGTCTTGTAAGTGTCAATCCCCCCAATTGCACAAATTATTCCTTTAATACTGTCATTCAAAAAAGCCGCTTTTAAGTCTTGAGCTCTAGCTTCGGGATGATTCCACAAATAGTCAATTCCCTTAGTAGCGTTCTTCATAAGCACCGGTTCTAAATCAAAAGATTTCAGAGCATCAATTCCTAGTTTTAATTGGAACTCACTTCCACCAAGAATCCCACTGGACAGACTTACGATGGCAACTTTATCACCTTTTTGTAATTTTTTAGGTTTTATCATAAGTTAAACCTCATTTTCTTGATTTTATTAATGATATCAAGAAAGTAATTCAAAAGCTATTTCTTAATGACTTAATAATTATTTATCTTTATAATAACGATAAAATACCTCTGACCGTTTGAAAGGATGTTGATTATGACAAGCAAAATTTACTATCAAACATATGGTGAAGGAACTCCCATTTATTTCCTTCATGGCAATCATTTAGACTCGACAAGTATGGTTAACTGGTATGAATCATATTTCAGTGAAAGCAATTCTTATAAACGAATTTATCTTGATATTCCAGGCATGGGAAAATCTCCTATTAATGATGACATCAAAAATTCAGATGATGTTTTAACTGAAATTGCTGACTTCATTCAAGAAACTTCTATTAATCAAGATTTTTTACTTTGTGGTCATTCTTATGGCGGATATCTTGCCTTAGGACTATCTCAAATTTTTAAAAATAAAATTATCGCTATGTTTATAACTTGTCCAGTTGTAAAGGCGCGTCAAAAAGACCGCCTACTTGTAGAAAATAAGAATATCCTTGAACAAGAAGTCATCCCCACTACAAACCAAGAATATTATGAAGATTACTTAGGTATTAACACCCGAATAAATGAAAAAACTTGGACACAATATCAAAAATCGATTCTTCCTGGAGTCATTAAATCACTCCCTTTTTGGGAAAATCTCTCTGATAGAAATTATCAATTTTCGTTTGAAAAATCTTTAAAACCAATTTCAGAAGGAAAAAGTATTGTTTTGCTAGGCAAATTTGATAATGTTGTTGGCTATAAGAATCAGGAAACATTTTTTGAACATGCAGATAATTTTGAAACTATTCTTCTAAAGACAAGCGGTCATAATTTACCCATCGATGATAAAGACTCATTAAAGAAATACTTCTTGGAATTTATTCAATAAAATAATTTGGAGAAAAATATGAAATTAGAAAAGCTAGAACTAGAAGAAAACAAAGAAAACATTATTGCAATCTTAAACACTCAACAACAAGAGCTATTCTCAGATGTAGTTCAAGCAAATGAACGTCTTTTTTCTATTGGTGCATTTGAAAATGATGAGTGGCGTGGTGGCGCTATCGCCAAACTATATGGAAATACAATGCATTTATCTTTATTAGGCATAAACATCGAATGCAGACATCAGGGAGTAGGTACCGCTCTGATGAAAAAAATTGAACAATTATCCATTGAGAATAAATGCCTGTATCTCACAGTAAATACTCAAGACTATCAAGCTCGTGAATTTTATGAACACTTCGGATTTGAGGTTTTTGGAAGTATTAAAGATACTCCTTTTATTGGAACAACGAAATATTATTTAAAGAAAAAGCTATAAAAAAAGACCTACAAAAATGTAGGTCTTTTTTTATTCACAATGGAGTCGGCGGGAGTCGAACCCGCGTCCAAGCATAACGCAATGTAAACTTCTACACTCATAGTTGTGCTACTTAAATTTCGCCACTATGTGCACCACACAACCAGGTTAATCATAGTGACTATCCTGATTATCTCTTTTTAACTATTCAGAATGCATAGTTAAACGTAGTCCCTCAATTTTGGACCCACGACTGAACTCGGGACTAATCCAGGTGGATCACGCTAAACTGGTATTAAGCAGCTACAGCGTAAGTGTTATTATTTTTTGCAGTTATAATTAAACTGTGCCCTTTTAACGTAGTTGACGCTACGGAGTGCGGCCCACACGCTATTACACATGTCGAATCCAGAACGACCCCAGATTCCTTTAACATTGTAACTGGAAACATCCCTTGAAGCAAATAAAAAAGCTGATTTCTCAGCTTTTTACTTAGTTAATCTAACAACGTCTCGCACAATCATTAATTCTTCATCAGTTGGTACCATCATCACGTCAACTTTTGAATCGTCAGAACTAATTAAACGAGCTCCCTTGCCATTTTCATTTCTGTCTTTATCAATTTTTGCACCGATAAAGTTAAAGTTATCGGTAATTGCTGCTCTAATTTGAGCGTTGTTTTCACCCATACCAGCGGTAAAGACCATGGCATCGACTCCACCTAATAGCGCTACATATGAACCAACATATTTAACAATTCGATTTACAAAAATATCAATTGCTAATTGGGCTTTAGGATTCTCATCCTTTGCTTCAATCAAATCACGCATATCTGGTGAAACACCAGATATTCCTAGTAATCCTGATTTATGATTCAAAATATCAATCATGTCTTCAGGATTATTGATATGTTCTTTTTCCATTAAATAAGCCATCAATGAGGGATCAATATCACCAGAACGTGAACTCATAGTTACCCCAGCGAGCGGTGTGAATCCCATTGAAGTATCAACTGATTTACCACCATCAATTGCAGTAATAGAAACACCGCTACCAATATGTAAGGTAATCATCTTCAAGTCTTCAATTGGTTTGCCTAAGACTTCAGCAGCTTTTCGGGAAACATACTTATGTGAAGTTCCGTGAGCACCGAATTTTCTCACACCGTATTTTTCATAGTATTCATAAGGAACACTGTACAAGTAGTTTTCTGGTGCCATTGTTGTATGAAATGATGTATCAAAAACAGCTACTTGCTTAGCGTTTGGCAAAATTTTCATGAATGATTTAATTCCAGCAAGTTCAGCTGGATTATGTAATGGAGCAAAATCTGCTAGGTCTTCGATGCCTTGTAGAACACTGTCATCTACTACAACAGAATCTTTATATTCACTTCCACCAGCAACAACACGATGTCCAACACCAACAATTTCATTCATGTCGGTAACAATTCCTTTTTCGGTAAGGAAATTAAGTAACATAGTTACTGCTTCTTCGTGAGTGTTAATATCTTTTTTGATTTTTTCCTTGTTACCGTTATATTTACTTGAAAACTCTGAACCTGGTAAACCTAAACGATCAACCATTCCTTCAGCAATGACATTTTCACTAGGAACTTCATACAACTTCCATTTCAAAGTTGAGCTACCTGTGTTAATTGCTAAAATCATACTCATAATAATAACCTCTAATCACAATTATTTTTTAACCACTTGTTAAGTTCTGCTTGGAATTTTTTAAACGAATCCATCTTCTTTAATGATGGAATTTCACCCATCATTACATCTTTGAATTGTTGAGCTCCATCACCATGTTTCTGCAATAAAACAAGGGATTTTTGAGCTTCATCTGACGAGAATAAATCGCTTGCAAAATTCAATACACCTTGTAAGTATACATTTGATACCATCCATTTGGCTAGACCTTTTGATTGGTCAGTAGTAAATATTTCAGCAGGGACTACAAAAACTCCCCAACCGCCTGATTTTAGGTGCGTCATTGAATTTTCAATTAACAAATGATGTGCGAACGATTTTCCTTGTTCAGCTTTCGTTTCAAAACTATCCAAGTCATCTTCAATAGGATAATAACCTACAGGCAAGTCAGCAATTACTAAATCAAGTTCATTGACAGCCCACGGTTTAACCGCATCTTGATGATAAAGGTCAACGTTAAGATTTAACAATTGCGAATATGAATCAGCTAAGCTCAATAGAACATCGTCATTATCAATTCCAATTCCACTTAACTGTACTTTATTGGTTTCTTTGAGATTAGAAATAATTTGTAATAATAAATTCCCAGTCCCAACTGTCGGATCGGCAATCGACAAATTGTCTTTTTTCATAACCGTAATTAATTCATGAATAATCAAACTTGTAATCACTGCAATTGGATTGGGAGTCATCAACTTATTAACTTCAGTCTGATCATCTTTTTCAGCCTTGAGAATTAATAACTGCATCAGCTTAAAAAGTTCTTCTGTCGTTAAGTTGTTCAGACCAATATCTTTATACATACTCTCAAGACTTTTGACTGTTTCTTGAGCAGGAGCACCATTTTCGACAAAAACTTCTTTGGTTAAAATATTATGGATATTTTCGGCTAAAGCATCATGAGCAGATGTCTGGAGATCATCTCTCAAAATCGTTGTCGTTGTAGTAAGTTGTTGAAATAGTTCCTCGATTCTATCTTCTGCCATATTGACTTCCTTTTGTTTTCTTAAAATCAATTTTACAGTAAATAAAACCTTTTACAAGCAACTCACTTTAAGATTTTATTGATTTTATTCTGGTAATTATTTTTGATTCGTTGACAAATTTTTACCTGATTTTTAAATGATTCGACTTTTACTAATAAACAAACCGTCGTTATTTGCAGTGCCACAACTGAAACTAATAAAACTGATGCTTTACTCTTCAAATTTATGAACGTACTCATAGATTTTTTTATTCCTTCTCGTAATTTTTATTTTTAAGAGCCCATCTTTATAGTTGAATCGAGCGAAATGAACATCTAAAAGAATTGGCATATGTCCTTGAGATGCACCACGAACCCGAAGCATTTTTTGATAGCGTTCCAAAGTGTAAGTTTTAGTTTTCTCGCCAGAATCCAATGTTTTAGAGAAACTTATACTACTATCAGTAGCATTAGAGACTTTGGTGTTCTCGAACAGGCGATCTAATTCCATAGTCGAACTATGCCAATTAACTTGTTCAACTACACCATGATTCATTACTTTCTTGGTCAAAAATAATTCATTATAAATAACCGAAAAACAGATTGCGGTTATTAACAAATAAATGACCATTTCATAGAAAATAAATCCTTCTCTACTTCTTTTCAATTTGATAAATCGTTCCCTCATCTTGGTTTTCAATCGATATCTTTTCTCCATTTCGAACTAATTGATACTCACAATTATTTATTTTGATGTGTGTTTGTCCTATTTCGGTTAACTTAATGAAAGCTTGATATGCATTAATTTCATCAATCCTACGATTCAAAAAATGATTCATATTATCAAAAGATATCGCCAATACTAAACAACTAGTTACGGTAATGGCAAAGCCAACTAATGCTTCTACAGCTATAAAGGCAGGTTTATTTTTCAATTACTTCACCCCAATTAAATTGAATTTTATAACTAATTTTTTTATGTGTCTGAACATCGGTAAAAGCAATCGTAAATGGTTTAACTGTCCCTGTTCTCGAAATAGTTACACCCTCTTTGGTCTCCAAATGTAATCTACTAGGTACCTGTAGGCTCTCATGATAAACACTGGAACTAAATTCAATTCGTTGTTCGTAACTCAAGAACTTAACATAAATTGGTTTTTGAGAAATTCTTGCTTGTAAGAGTGCACTGTACCAATCAACCTTGCAACGCTTTAAGAATGTCGTCTTAGTTAACTCACTATTGAACTGTGAAAAACTGGCGATCGGAATTGCTAAAACAATCGTCAAAACAAATAACGCCAATGTTGTTTCTAATAGTGTAAAAGCTGGTTTAACTCTTTTGAACAATGCCATTTTTGATGGTAATTCCTTTGTCATTAGCGTGTTCTAATTGCTTGCTAGAAATATAATGGTCTTTTTCTAATTGTTCTAAAGTTACTGAACTGGAATTCCCATCATACAAATCGACCTGACTTTGAATTGTGGTAATAAATGCTTCGTCAGTTTTACTTTCAGCATGCGACTTTTGAGTGGCAATATTAGGAATAATTATCAATAATAAAATCGAGATAATAAAAATTACGACTACCATTTCTAATAGTGTGAAAGCCTTTCTTTTCTTTCTCCATAGTTTCATTTTTTAGTACATCCCTTTCATCATTCCATAAACTGGAAGTAGAATTTTTAGATACGTATTAATGATCAAAATCGCAATAATAATAAAGACAAGTGGTTGAATTTTCACAATTAATTTTTGCATTTTTTCTAGTGTCTCATCATATTTTAATTGCGATAAAATCAAAATTTCATCACCTAATTGGTCGTGACTTAAGCCCGCCGCTACCAAAACATCAAGTTCGTTAGCAATTAAGTTACTCTGTTTAATAAATTGTGATAAGCTCTGCCCTTTTTGTAACATCGCTACTAATTTATCTCGTAAAACTTGATACACTAAATTTCCAGTTAGATCTAACTTAACAATATCTGAAATTCTTAAGCCGCTTTTTATCATTAATCCAATGGCAAATAACAGATTATACTCATAATATTTTTGAAATACCGAGCCAACTATTGGCAAATTAATTCTTTGTTGAACTGCCTGATAGTCATTTAGTTTTTTAAATTTAACTAGTTTATACATTGACAGCAAAATTAGTATTATCAAAGCACCTATCAAGGCCCAATCAAAGATTTCCAAATAAATAGTGGCTTGGGTTAATTCATAATCGAAACGGAAAAAGACTTTTATCAGTGCCATAATGACTAACAAAAATACAAAAACAAAGGCTGGGTAAAGCATCAATAGTTGTAATTTCTTTAGTTGCTTAACTTGCATCTTTAATAATTCACCAATTTGTTTGATAGACTGTTTCATCAAGCCATTTTTCTCAGCGATTTCTAATTGAGAAATCATCAAATTAGACAGTCTAAAAGCTGTAAAACTTTTGGCTAAACCTTCTCCGTTATCCAATCGCTTTTCAAACCGATTAAAAACATCTCGAAATGATTGATACTTTAATTTCAAACAAAATAACGAATCAGCTAGTGAAAAGCCATTTTCTAAGAGCTTTCCTAAGGTAAACAAAATATCCGCCTGCACTGATTTGTTAAATTTTTTATCCGTAAAAATATTTTTGATAGACTTGATGATTAATCACCCCTCTTTCATAATATTTTTTCAATTTATTCTGCCAATCTTTCAGTTCGTTAATCTTCTCTGGTAAATCAAAGTCCAATAAAATATCGATTACACATAATAGTTTTTGATTAATACTAGGGATTAAACGTTGGTAAATCGCGGCATTTAAAACCGACTTCAAAGAAAATTCATCAACGCCAAATTCAATCATTCGTTTGATTACTGAGTATTTTGATTTGGCATGAATAGTTGATAAAACTGTATATCCACTTAATGCCGCTTTAACAACCAGTTGGGCCGTCATTTGGTCTCTGATTTCGCCAACAATCAATATGTCTGGACGTTGCCGCAAACTTGTTTTAATCAGTTCTTCATAGCTCATTTTGGCTTCATCATTTACTTGTAATTGCAGAAAGCCATCAACATGAATTTCTGTCGGATCTTCGATACACATAACTGTTTTACTAGGTAAAAACAGTTGTGCTAAGCGATACATTAAGCTAGTTTTACCTGAGCCCATAGGACCACTGAATAGAATCAAACCTTTTCTATCGACAAGTTCAGTCAATTTTTCTGGCAACGCCTGTTCTTCGATATTAGGATAGATGAGTCGAATTACTAATATTTCTTGATTCAAATAATTCCCCACTGAAGAGAGTCGCAAATTAACTCCTTGATACTGGTAAGAACCCAGTTGTGGCCGTCTCTTTTCGCTAATATCCATGCCACTTTGAAATTTCAAAAAATTAATTATTCCTCCAGCAACGCTTTCTTCTAAGTCTTTAAAATTTTGTCGCCGATTTATCAATTTAAAAAGTATCTGCACCTTCTTTTGACTTGGAATAAAGAAGATATCAGAAACTTTTTTCTTAATTGCTGATTTGAACATCTCATCTATTTCTTGTTTAATATTCAAAAGATCACCTCCGTCTTGAACTTAATTACGCAAAAAAAAAGAACTTCCTGTTAGGAAGTTCTTTTTAAATTATTTTTTCACCAAATTCTTGGCCAACAAGTTGCAATGATGCCTGAATTACTTGATGCATATCGTAATACCGGTATTGTCCTAAACGACCACCAAAAATCACTTTTGGTTCTGATTTAGCTAACTCATTATATTTTGTGTAAAGATGGTTATTTTGCTTATTATTCACTGGATAATATGGTTCATCACCACGCGACCATTTAGCAGGATATTCCTTGGTAATAATGGTCTTATGCTTATTACCTTGACCAAATTCAAAATGCTTATGTTCAATAATTCTTGTGTAAGGAGTTTCAGCATCAGTGTAGTTCACAACTGCATTTCCTTGGTGATTATCTTCATCAAGTTCTTCGGTTTCAAAACGTAAACTACGATATTCTAATTCACCTAATTGATAGTCAAAAAATTGATCAATCATTCCAGTAAAAATGACTTTATCATACTGATCGATATATTCTTGCTTGTGATCAAAGAAATCAACTCCTGTTTCAACTTCAATCAAATCACTAGCTAACATTTTTTCAACAATTTGCGTATATCCACCAATTGGAATTCCTTGATAAGTATCATTGAAATAGTTATTGTCGTAGGTCAATCTAACTGGCAAACGACGGATAATAAATGCCGGTAAATCAGTAGCTTTTTGTCCCCATTGCTTCTCAGTGTAACCTTTAACTAATTTCTCATAAATGTCGGTTCCAATTAGAGAGATTGCTTGTTCTTCAAGGTTTTCTGGCTTCTTACCATTAAGAATTGCTTTTTGTTCATCAATTTTAGCTTGAGCCTCTTCAGGAGTAACCACGCCCCAAAGTTTATTAAAGGTATTCATATTGAATGGCATATTATAGATTTCGCCTTTGTAGTTGGCGATTGGGCTATTAGTATAACGATTGAATTCCGCAAATTGGTGAACATAGTCCCAGATTTTCTTATTACTGGTATGAAAAATATGAGCTCCATATTCATGTACCTGAATGCCATCAACTTCTTTGGTATAAATATTTCCAGCAATATGGTCTCTTCTTTCAATTACCTTAACATGATGTCCACGTTTGGCTGCCTCGTATGCAAATGTTGATCCAAAAAGACCTGAACCTACTACTAAATAATTAGTCATCATTTTCTCCTTATTTCAATTACATTATTACCAGTGTATCGCAAAACTAAAAATACAGTTTAATTTAATTTTTATTTTAAGCAATTATTAAAAAAGCCTACCTCATATTAAGGCAAGCTTCTTAATTAATCTTCAAAATCCTCTGCAGCAGTGTAAACATTTGAAACATCATCATCATCTTCTAGCTGATCAATCATGTGTTGGAATTGTTCTTTTTTATCTTCAGGAATTGGAGTAGTATTTTGTGGAATCATGGTCAATTCAGCATTAGCTAATTCATAACCTTTTTCTTCCAAATAATCGCGAACTGAAGTGAATTCTTTTGCTTCAGTATAGATTTCAAATACTTCATCACTAGTTTGTAAATCGTCAGCTCCTGCTTCCATTACATCTTCTAGCATTTGATCTTCGTCAGCATCAGTAGTTGTCCGGTCAATAGCAATGTAACCTTTACGGTCGAACATATAAGCAACTGAACCAGCGGCTCCCATACTTCCACCATTTCTAGTTACAGCTACACGCACTGATGAAGCAGTTCTATTCTTGTTATCTGTAAGTGTTTCGATTAGGACAGCAACACCACCTGGTGCATATCCTTCATAGGTGATTTCTTCATAGTTATCAGCAGCTCCACCAACAGCCTTGTCGATAGCACGTTTAATGTTATCTTTAGGCATATTAGCAGCACGAGCTTTATCCATTACCATACGAAGTGCGGCGTTGTTCGCAGGGTCAGGATCACCACCTTTTGCAGCCATGAATAATTCACGTGAGATTTTTTGGAAAATTTTTCCACGTTTTGCATCTTGGGCGTTTTTACGACCTTGAATGTTATGCCATTTTGAATGTCCTGACATCTTGCGTCCTTCTTTCTTTAATTTATTTTGTGTCACAAAATCTAGTTAATTTTATCAAAAAAAAAGCTATTTTTAAATAGCTTTTTTCGTTCTTATGTGTAAATATATCAGATAAATTAGCCAAACTACTAAAATCCCTACCAAAGCTCCTGCACTATCAAGCATTACATCATCAATTAATGGTGTTCTACCAGTAGTAATTTCTTGATGAAATTCATCTAAAGCAGCTAAGCCAGTAGTCATTAACCAAGCCATGAAAAACAACATAACTTTGGAATTTATTTTGTTGTAAATGGCTAACCATAAAAATGTACCAATAACTAAATAACTACCAAAATGAGCAAATTTTCTGATAAAAAATTCTGCTAACTTGTAATAACCCATATTATCAATCGAATGAGCTTGTCCACCATAGGTAAAGTGAAGCTGACTCAATAAATGATAAAAAGGTTTATTGGTTAGATATTTGCTAAAAGCTGGTACCATGGTTTGCTGTTTATAAGTCATTGATGAACTTATAAAAATTATTAAGATCATCAAGAAAAAAATAACAGCAGCAATTCTTTCTACTTTTTTCGACATATTATTTCTCACTTGTAATATTTCAAAAATATCATATCACAAGATAGACGCCATTACTCTACGGTAACGCTCTTAGCCAAACTTCTTGGTTGATCAACATCATTACCACGTTGAAGACTGGCATAATAAGCTAACAATTGGGCCGGTACCACACTAATTAAAGGTTGTAACAACTCATTAATCGTAAAGCACACAATTTGGTCGTCACTTTGAGCATCATCTTGATTGGAAATAACCAGTACATGAGCCCCACGAGCTTGAACTTCTTCAATATTTCCGCGAGTTAAACCAGTTGTATTTTGATCATTTAAGTAAGCTATTACCGGAGTTTTGTCTTCAATTAATGAAATTGTTCCGTGTTTTAATTCTCCCGCAGCAAATCCTTCGGTATGAATGTAGGAAATTTCTTTTAATTTCAAAGCAGCTTCCAAACATAAAGCGTAATCCATTCCACGTCCAATATAAAACGCGTGATTTTGATTAGTGAAGAACTCATATGATAATTTCTCAATATCATCTTTTTGATCAACAATAGCTTGAATTCCGTTAGCCGCCAACGAAAGTTCTTCTCTTAAGTCTAGTTGCTTAGCAGTAGCATTATTCAAATGGTCTCCTAAAACTTTGGCAATTACAGCTTGCACGGCAATTTGAGCTACATAAGCTTTTGTAGAAGCTACCGCAATTTCAGGACCGGCAAGAAGTTGCATCTGATAAGTTGCTTCACGCCAAAGAGTCGAATCTTTCACATTGGTTACTGTTAAACTTGGCAAATTCATTTCGTTAATCTTTACCAAGACTTGGCGACTATCGGCAGTTTCACCACTTTGAGATAAGAAAATAAAGAAACTCTCATCAATTAATTTTGGTAAGTGATAACCAAATTCACTAGCAAGTTCAACATTAACAGGAATATCAGTTAATTCCTCAATAATTCTCTTACCAACTAAGCCAGCATGATAACTTGTTCCAGCGGCCACAATATAAATTTGTTTAGCAGTCGCCATTTTATTTAACAAGTCTTCATCAAGGTTTACTTGTTCATCACTCAAATAAAATTCACTTATTCTTCTGATTACTCCGGGTTGCTCATCAATTTCTTTGAGCATGTAATAATCGTAAGTCCCTTTAGAAATTTCCTTAGGGTCTAAGTCAACTTCATAAGGTGAGCGTTCAATAGCAACTCCACTTTGATCATAAATTTCATAGTTATCTGCTTCTAAGATAACAATTTCGCCATCGTGTAATTCAACAAATTGATTCGTATAGTTGATCATTGCCATTGCATCAGAACACAAAGCATTAAAATCTTCGCCTATTCCCAGCAAAAGAGGACTTTTATTTTTAGCAACGAAAATTTGCTCAGGATTTTCTTTATCAGCTAATGCAAATGCATATGAGCCTTCTAGTAAACTAATCGTTTGTTTGAAAGCTTCTAAAGTTGTCATCCCTTGATTAGCAAAATATGAAACTAATTGGACTACAACTTCAGTATCGGTTTGACTAGCGAATTCAATCCCAGATAAATAAGTTTCTTTTAATTGTTCATAATTTGTGATTACCCCATTATGAACCAAATAAAAGCGTTCATCACTACTGAAATGAGGATGCGCATTTTCTACTGTTGGTTTACCATGAGTTGCCCATCGGGTATGACCTATCCCCATAGTTCCTCCAACTTCATTAGAAATTGCATCCTCTAACTTAGCAATTTTGCCTACTTCTTTTACTAAATGACTACCTTGGTTGCCATTAATAAAGACACCAGCCGAATCATAGCCACGGTATTCTAGTTTTTTTAGACCATCAATTAACATTTCTTTTGTATTTACGGTGCCAATAACACCAACTATTCCACACATATTTATATCCTTTATTTTCGAAATTGGTATAGATGAATTTTTGAAAAAACATTCATTTTTCAACACAGATAACTCTACAAAAACAAAGGAAATAAGTCAATGATAATTAATTTTTATTTAAATTTATCTAAATTGGTATATATAGATTTGGAATTGACGTCAAAAAAAAAGACCTTGAAGGTCTATTTACCAATTTCTTTTTTCACAACATCGCAAATGCTGTCACAGTATTCGTTCACTTTTTCTTCAGTAGCAGCTTCCACCATTACTCGTAATAAGTCTTCTGTACCACTAGGACGAACTAGGACACGACCATCGCCGGCCATTTTGTCTTCCACTAACTTAATTGCTTCAGTAATAGCTGCGGATTCTTCCCAAGCTTTCTTATCAACAACTGGAATGTTTACCAGTTTTTGTGGGTAAGTCTTCACCGGTGCAGCAAGCTCAGATAACGATTTACCGGTTTGCTTCATAACTTTCATTAACTGAATTCCAGTTAACATACCATCACCAGTATTGTGATATTCGAATAAAACAATATGTCCTGATTGTTCACCACCAAGTGAATAACCATCTTTACGGATTTCTTCAACAACATGTCGGTCACCAACATCTGTTTGAACTGACTTCATGCCATTTTCTTCGATAGCCTTATAAAGGCCAATATTACTCATAACAGTCGTGACAATAGTATCTTTTTTCAAAGTACCATTGTCCTTGAAATAGTTTCCGAGGATAAACATAATTTTATCTCCGTCCACAATATTTCCTTTTTCATCAATTGCGATACAACGATCACCATCACCATCAAAAGCTAGGCCTAGTTGTGCACCTTGTTTTACAACTTCTTCGGCCAATTTCTCGGGATGAGTTGAGCCGACACCATCGTTAATATTAACGCCATCAGGATTGCTAGCAATAATATCAAAATCAACATCTAAGTCGGCAAAAAGATTGCCCGCAATCTTTGAGGTTGACCCATTAGCTGTATCAGCCACTAATTTTATTCCTGCCAAGTCACCGGGAATAGTTTGTTTAAGGAACTCAATGTATTTTAGTGAGCCTTCTGGATAATCTTCAATAGTTCCCAATCCAAGAGCTGCAGGACGTGGCAAAGTATCTTCGGCTTCGTCCAAGAATTTTTCAATTTCTAATTCTGTTTCGTCGGCTAATTTATAGCCATCTGAACCAAAGAATTTGATTCCATTATCTTGTGCGGGATTGTGAGATGCAGAGATCATAATACCTGCATCAGCATTTTGAGCTTTCACCAAGAAAGCAACCGCTGGAGTGGTGATAACATCTAAGTTCAAAACTTCAATTCCAACAGAAAGTAGTCCTGAAATCAACGCATATTGAAGCATCTCTCCTGAAATTCTAGTATCTCTTGCAACCAAAACTCTAGGTTGTTTTTTATCTGAGTGCTTTGTTAAAACATAGCCTCCGGCACGTCCTAATTTAAAAGCAAATTCTGGTTTTAGGCCGCTATTGGCTACTCCTCTAACACCATCAGTTCCAAAATATTTACCCATTGTTTTTATACTCTCCTTACAGTCCTAGTCTGCTTCTTGCTGACTTTCTTTTTACTGTTTTTCTTTGTTTTAGCCTTGCTAGTCTTCTTGTCGTCATCTGGATCTGAAGATTTTTTCACAGTAATCTCAACAGTGACACTATTAGGCTCAGAACTCCAAATTTTGTTTTTGAAAACATCTGCTAAAGTATAGGTCTTCTTGGTACTTGTTTTCAAGTCGGAAACATCAACTGGAATACTTAACTCAGATAGTTCATCTAAGTTGTTTTGATCTCCATAGACCTTGGCTGAATCGGTATTAAGTTTAAAACTATATTCATATCCATCGACAGGCTTACCAGTCTGTTCAGTTTTTAAATTAACCTGCTTACTTGGTACCGTGATCGGAATTGAAATATGAGTTGTTTGTGGACTTAAAATAACATTCACAATTTTACCATCAGCATCTAATGCTTGTAACAGGACTTCTTTTTCAACACTTGTTTTCACATTTCGCGGAATATCCACCGAAGCAACCACTTGTACTACTTTTTTAATTTCGGACTTTGGTCCAGAAACTGTAGCTGTGGCAGGATTAGCATAAGGTGTACCAATCTTATATCCAGACTTCAGTGAATTCTTCTCCAGAGCAATCTGGATTGGGAAGACTTGCGAAACTTTCTTCGAGATTTTGACATTAACAGTTTCAGGACTAGTAGTTGCTTTTATTTCTTTGTTTAGCCCCGTAACATTAAATTTAACCTTATGTTTTCCTGGTCCTAACTTAGTTAGATCTAAGGAAACATTGAAGTTTCGAGTCTTCTTAGTAGTTTCAATTAAGGCCGAAGGTCCTGATAATTTCACATCCACAGTTGTTGGATACCCAGTAACAAAATATTGATAGTCATCAACATTAACTTGCACTTGAACATTCTTAACAGTAACTACTTTCGTAGCGGTTTGTTGAATCTGTTTCTTGGCAGAATCTCGGGTAGAAAGAGCACTCGGAGCACTAACACTAATGAATAACCAGATAGCAATTATTAATGAAACTAGTCCATAAGTATATTTACTATTAAAGAAATTTTTCATTATTGTTCACCTCCGTTTCTCATATTTTTGGTGAACGAAGCTAAGAAACCTTTTTTCTCGCTCTCATTATTAAGTTGAGCATTTAAATATTTCAAATAATCTTCTCGAGAAAGATCATTCATCATTTGTCCATTTCTAGTGATCATGACACCACCGGTTTCCTCAGACACAACAATCGTTAACGCATCAGTTACTTCACTGATTCCTACCGCAGCACGATGTCTAGTTCCATATTCCTTTGGAATAGTCGTACTTTCTGACAAAGGCAAGTATGCAGCGGCTACCGCAACTTTATTGTCTTGAATAATTACCGCCCCGTCATGTAGTGGCGTATTCGGAATGAAGATATTGATTAGTAAAGCACTCGTGATATCAGAATCTAAAGGAATTCCAGTTTCAATATATTCCTCTAAACCAGTATTCATTTGGATAGTAATCAAAGCACCAATTCTTCTCTTCGACATATATTGAACAGCATCATCAATTGAATTGATAAGATTCTTGGCTGAAGCATTTTCTTCTTCGTAACCACCCAGCTCCCAAAATGGTGCCCTTCCGATATGTTCAAGACCACGTCTGATTTCCGGCTGGAAGATAACAATACTAGCAATAATTGCCCAGCTTAAAACTTGATCCATCATGTAAGAAACTGTATGCAGATTCAAGACCCAACTAAGTCCCTTAATTATCAAGATAAAAAAGATTCCCTTGAGTAATTGAATCGCCTTGGTTCCTCTAATGAGCATCAATAACTTATAAACAGCAAACCACACCACCAAAATATCAATGATATTTGTCAGTGTCGACCAGCTAAAAATATTGTAATTAAATATGGTCATACGCGCTCTCCTAATCTATAGGTTACATTATAACAAATCACACCATATTTGATTAATTTGTTATCATTTTAAACTCTAAGAATAAGTCATTATATCTTTGAATATACTTCATACCTAAGTCATTATAGACCTGCAATTTCTTAAGTAATTTTTCATCGGGATATAACTCTTTGTTCTTTAATTGTTCTTGATCCAAATCTTTTTTAGCCTTTTTATTGGGAGTAGCATAGCCAATATAATTGGCATTTTGTGCAGCATTTTCAGGTTTTAACATGAAGTTAATAAAGTCATAGGCCCCTTCTGGATTCTTGCTAGTCTTAGGAATAACGATATTATCAAACCAAATATTACTACCTTTTTTAGGAACAACATAAGTCATGTTCTTATTGCGACTCATAATTTCATTAGCTTCACCTGACCAAGTAACTGCCACTTGTGCCTCGTTATCTGCCATATACATTTTAATTTCATCAGCCACAATCGCTTTAACATTTGGAGACAATTTGTCTAAATGGTCTTTAGCTGCCAGCAATTGTTGATTATCTTTTGAATTAACTGAATAGCCTAAGTCAATCAATGACATTCCTAAAATATCCCGTGCGGAATCAACAATTAAAATTTTCTTCTTTAGCTTGGGATTCCACAGGTCAGACCATTCTTTAGGTTGCTCATCTTGAGGAAGTCGTTTGTCATATACAATTCCCAGAGTCCCCCAGAAATAAGGAATAGAATATTGATTGTTTTTATCAAAATCCAAATTCAAAAAAGTAGGATCAATATTGGATAATCCTTTAATTTTTTTATGATCTAACTTTTTCAACAAATTAGCAGCGGTCATCTTTTGAATCATATAATCACTAGGAATAGCAATATCATAGCTTGTTCCGCCTTGCTTCACCTTCGAAAACATTGCTTCATTACTATCAAAGGTCTCATAAACAACTTTGTATCCATATTCATGTTCAAACTTTTTTATTAGTTTAGGGTCTAAATAATCTCCCCAATTATAAATAACCAAGGTTTTTTGGGTATGGTGTGCACTTTTATTCAATTGATAGTTACCATAAAATAAACCGCCACAAACCATCAACAATAAGGAAATATAGATTAGTATTTTTTTCATTACACCACTCTACCTTTCCCATTTTTTATCATTTTCTTACTACGAACACTTAGTAAATAATAAATAACAATCATGATTAATGAGAAGATGAAAATCAATGCCGATAAGGCGTTAATTTCCAAACTCACTCCTTGACGGGCTCGAGAGTAAACCTCAACTGATAAGGTTTCGAATCCATTACCAGTTACAAAAAATGTCACAGCAAAATCATCTAAAGAATACGTGAATGCCATGAAAAATCCACTCAAAATACTTGGCATCAAGTAAGGCAAGGTTACTTTACTAAACACTTGAAAATTAGTTGCCCCAAGGTCTTGAGCTGCGTCAATCATTGTTCGATTCATCTCTTTTAAGCGAGGAATAATCATTAACACAACAATCGGAATACTAAATGCGATATGACTGAGCAAAACTGACATGAATCCTAAGCTAAAGCCTAGCACCGTAAATAAAATTAGAAAACTAGAACCAATAATAACATCAGGTGAAACCATCAAAATATTGTTCAATGATAAGTATGTGTTTACGGCTTTTTTTGACTTTAAACTATCAATTAATAATGCCCCACCCAAACCAATAATGGTGGCAAATAGTGATGATAAAATGGCAATCAAAAATGTATTAATCACGATACTAATTAATCTTTTATCAGCAAATAATTCTTGAAAATGACTTAGGGTAAATCCTTGAAAGACTCCCATATTATTACCCTTATTAAAGGCAAAAAGAATGAGATAGAAGATTGGTAAATATAACAGAATAATCAATATAGTTAGATAAATGCGAGAAAATAATTTATTCATGATTTTTCACACCTACCTTGTTCTTTTTAGTTTTAGATGTAAAGAGAATTATGGCAATCATAATGAATACCAGAATTACCCCTACAGTAGATCCCATCGACCAATTCATTGTCGTCAAGAAATGTTCTTCAATGGCTGTTCCTAAAGTAATAACTCGGTTTCCGCCAATTAGTCTGGTTAACATAAATAACGATAATGCAGGGATAAAGACCGTCTGAATTCCAGTTTTGACACCATTCATGGTCAACGGAAAGACAACTTTAGTAAACGTTTGAATCTTATTTGCGCCTAAATCTTCACTAGCCTGAATATAGGTTTTATCCAGCGCTTTGATTGAATTATAGATAGGCAAAATCATAAATGGAATTTCAATATAAGTAGCAACAAAAATAAAACTGAAGTTGGTAAATAACAATTGCTGAGGAGCAATTCCCAGCAAACCTAAGAAATAATTAATCGAACCATCGTGACTAAAAATACCAATAAAAGCATAAGCTTTCAAAAGCAAATTAATCCAGGTTGGTAAAATTATCAATAGAATTAAAAAAGTATCGTACTTTGAATTGGCGATAAAATACGCTGCTGGATAACTAATAATTAAACTAAAAAAAGTAATTAAAAAAGCAAATAGAAATGAGTTAAAGGTCATTTTTAGATAAACACCAGAAGAAAAGAAAGCCTGATAATTACTAAAAATTGACTTGCCATTATCGAACGTCAATGATTGCATAAAAATTAAAATTAGTGGAATTACTACAAAAAGGACAATCCATAGGAAGTAAGGAACATAAAATAATCTTTTTCTCATATTTTATTCCTCGTAACTTTCCAATCGAGCGTCGAAGTCTTCCTCGGATTCGTTCAAACGCATGACATGAATATCTTCGGGCTCGAAAAATAAGCCAATGCCCATTGACTCTTTGGCTGGATTGGTTGAATGAATCAACCAGTTGTTATCATCTTCATCATGAGCCATTATTTCAAAATGGTCGCCACGAAATGATTGACTATCGACATTTACAATTAATTTCCCATTATCCTTAGTTGTAATATCCAAATCTTCAGGTCTGATGACTACTTCCACACGTTCATTTTGAGGAATTCCCGCATCGGCACATTCGAACTCTTTACCAACAAATTTAACTTGATAATCGTCTAACATTTGACCATCGACGATATTACTTTCACCGATAAAGTTAGCGACAAAATGATTGACCGGTTCATCATAAATATCAACCGGACTTCCAGATTGTTGGACAATTCCATCGTTCATAACAATAATTTCATCACTCATTGCCAAGGCTTCTTCTTGATCGTGAGTAACAAAAATAAACGTAATACCCAATTCCTGTTGTAATTGTCGTAATTCATATTGCATATTTTTTCTAAGCTTCATATCAAGCGCCGACAACGGTTCGTCAAGCAATAGAATTTCTGGCTCATTCACAATAGCTCGAGCAATGGCTACACGTTGTTGTTGTCCACCAGATAATTCATCAATCATTCGACCTTCAAAATGCTCTAGCTGAACTAATTGCAAAACCTTGGCAACTTTTTTGGAAATAGTTTTTTCATCAACCTTTTTTAAAGCTAAACCAAAAGCAACATTTTCGTAGACATTCAAATGGGGAAATAATGAATAGTTTTGAAAAACTGTATTCATGTTGCGTTTGTTGGCAGGAAAATTAGAAATATCTTTCCCTTCAAAAATTACTTGGCCACTAGTTGGTTTACTGAATCCAGAAATAATTCGTAACATCGTTGTTTTTCCAGATCCCGATGGACCTAAGATTGAATAAAATTTTCCTTTTTCAATATCAATATCAATGTCTTTTAAGACGACTTCATCATCAAAAACTTGTGTAACATTCTTTAATTGCAACAAAGACATAGCTATTCCTCTAGTTCAATATTTATCGAATTTTCTGTGTAATTTATCTTGGTTCTGATTGTTGAGGCCGTTTCTCGAGAAATCTTCCCTTGCTCTAATAAACTCTGCAAAGCAGCTCTTTGCTCAGATAAAACCGCAACTCGCAACAAATCAAGCTGTTCATCATAATCATCAGCTGGAGCCTTTTCAGACTTCAACGACTCCAGCTTGCGACGATAGATAGATACTAACTGATAAACAACATTTTGACTATACTTTTTCGGACTCTCATCAACATGATTAGTTAAGGCATTAATTGCACACTTAGCCAGTTCTTCTTCACATTTTTTGGATTCCAAAACTAACTTCTTTCGTGACAATTTACTATTAAGTAAATATCGTCTTAAACGTCGTAAATTAATCCCAATTGAATTAATAATCAAACTTGTCAGGCTAATTGAATTGGTATTCTTATTAGCATGAAGTTGATTAAGAACATTTCGCAATCTTCTACTTTGGAAACGATAGATTCGCTCCGATATTTCTCCACTGGCTTTCATTTCATCAAGTTTAGCCAACTCGGCGTTAATAGTTACCGAATGTAATTCGACATTTTGACGTAAAATATCAGGAGTTGAATTAATTTCCTGACTACTCAACTGACGTGCAGTCAAGCTTTGTTCATATTCAGCAATCAAATCTAAGGCCGCCTGTTGATTTTCCTGACGATGATTTGCTTCTAAGTATTGAATAGCCACTTTGATAATAAAAATTTCTGTCTGTGACTGACTTGCTAAATTGTTATCGCCATCGTCTTCAGACTCGTCTAATGAACTTCCACGATAATGAACTGGAGAAGCATTTTTTGACAAGATTGGAATAAAAATTGTCGCCGCCAGTAAACTCAAGATAATTACTACACTAGCAATAAATAGCACTAACATTCGTTTAGGGAATTCTTTACCCGAATCAACCACTAATGGAATCGACAAAACACCAATCATAGTAACCGCACCACGAACTCCAGAAAGTCCACTCAAGAGAGCCATTTTAAAGCTAGCTCGTTTCTTTCGAGAGAATAAGTCATAAAGATATGACCAAGCAGTTCTAACACCTAAGATTGCCAACCAGACCCCGACAGCGTACATGAAGGCTACAAAGGTACTGTGCTCGGAAATAATAATACTGCGCATTGCAGAAGGTAGCTCGACACCTAAAATAACGAAGACAATTCCGTTCAAGACATAGACTAATAAATCCCAAGTCTTGTTAGAAACAACTTGCAATTCAGATGAATAAATTTTAATTCGTTTATTATCGGAACCAATTTTCAAAATTCCCCCGACTACAACGGCGACCACTCCTGAAGCGTGAAAAACTTCTTCAGCAATAAAATAGATAATAAAAGGCGTAACAATTCTAATGATTGTATGTAGCGTTATATCGTCGATACCTTGTTGATAAATGAATAATTCTAGAACATCAATCAACCACATCAAAATCATTCCGACGATTGTTCCGACAATAACCATGTAGAAGAAATCAACAGTGGCATCTTGTAAGGAGAACATCCCTGAAACTGTAGCTGCCACTCCGTACTTGAAACATATCAAACCAGACGCATCATTAATGAGACTTTCTCCACTAACCAGATGCATCAAGTTACTAGGCAACTTAACTTTCTTAGAAATTGATTGCACCGCAATGGGGTCAGTTGGAGCTAAGATTGCTGCCAAAGCAAAACTTGTTGCCCAAGGAATTCCCGGCACAATCATATGAACAATCATTCCTACCAATACAGTTGAGATAATTACTAAGAAAATTGCGTTACCAATGATTGGTTTCTTCATCGCCCATAATTCTTTTTTAGGAAATCTTGAGCCATCATAGAACAAAATTGGCGCAATAAATAACAGCATGAACCAATCTGTTTGAACTTCAATTTTGACATTAAATAATAGTGCCACAACAATTCCTAAAGTAATTTGAATCAAACTCCCCGGAATTGACACCAGGTAATGTGAAAAAACGTTCGATAAAACAACAAGAGTGACCATAAGCAAAATCACTTCCATTATTGCCATCTAATCACTCCCATCTCTTAAAAAATTATTTGTCTTTACCAATAATTCTAACTTCTGTCTCTAATTCAACACCAAACTTTTCTTTGATAGTTTTTTGAATCAATTTAATTAACTCTAAATAATCAGTTGCAGTCGCCGTATGATTCTTGTTAACAATAAATCCCGCGTGTTTCGTTGAGACTTGTGCCCCACCGACAAAATGTCCCTGCAATCCTGCTTCAATAATTAAAGGACCAGTAAAATGTCCTTTTGGTCGTTTGAAGACACTTCCACAAGAAGGATATTCCAGTGGTTGTTTTGAACTACGCAACTCATTTAGTTCATCCATTTTAGCTTGAATAACTTCATGATCACCCGGTTGTAAATCAAAAGTAGCACTAATTACAATTCCATCATTTGATTGAATTGAACTCATCCGGTAAGAAAAATTCATATCTTCTTTGTTGAAAGTTTCAATTTTTCCATTGGGCATGAGAACTTCAGCCGAGGCGAAACATTCAGACACTTCACCACCGTATGCGCCAGCGTTCATAAAGACAGCCCCGCCGACACTACCCGGAATCCCTGCTGCGAATTCTAATCCGGACAAACTGTGCTTACTAGCAACCTTGGTTGTTTCAATGATAGTTGCTCCAGCTTCAGCAGTAACTTGGTTACCATTGACCGAAATTTCTTCGAATTGACGAAGAATAATCACCATTCCAGTAATTCCACCATCTTTAATAATCAAATTACTAGCGTTACCAATTACAGTTACCGGAATATTCTCAGTTTCACAGTATTCGGTTAAGGTAATTAACTCTCCACGATTCTGCGGAAAAGCCAATAAGTCTGCTGGTCCACCAGTTTCAGTAAAAGTATAATTACTCAATGGCTCATTCTCTAAAATTTTAATTTGTGAAATATCAATTTTTGACAACTTCAAAGCCCCTAACCCTATACGTATTAAATACAATTTTAACATATTTAAAATCAATTCGTCATTTGGTAGCTTTGTACCTTAGCAAATATGTTAGAATTTTGGTAGAAAATAATACGAAAAGAAGAGAATGCTATGTATGATTTTGATCAAGTAGTTAATCGTAAAAATACTAATTCAGTTAAATGGATGGGAGCTAAAGACCGTTATAAAAATCCCGATGTCTTGCCAATGTGGGTTGCTGACATGGATTTTGTTCCACCCAAGGAAATTGTTGAAGCACTGAAGACTACTGCTGAAACAGAAATTTTTGGCTATCCATTACCACCCTTACAAAATGAGGAACTCACAAAATCTATTCAGACTTGGCTAAAAAGACGCAATGAATGGAAGATTTCTAAAGAAAATCTAGGTTTTGCTGATGGAGTTATCCCTGCTTTATCACTTGCCTTAAAAGCTGTAACTAACGAAAATGATTCCGTGATCTTGCAAACACCTTTTTACGGACACTTCAAAATCTTGATTGATGATGCTCATCGTAAACTTGTTAATAATTTTCTACACGAAGACGAATTTGGGTACGAGTTAGACTTCGACGATTTTGAACAACAAATTATCGACAACAACGTCAAGGCATTCATTCTTTGCAATCCCCACAATCCCACTGGTCGAGTATGGAGCGAGAATGAATTAATTCAGTTAGCCAAAATTTGTCAAAAACATGATGTTTATATTTTATCCGACGACATCCATAGTGATCTAATTATGCCAGGTTATAATTATCAACCACTGGCAAAAATATATCCCGAATATAGCGATCACATCATTACTTTTAAGTCCGTTTCTAAGACTTTTAATTTGGCTGGACTTCAAATTGCTTATTACATCACTACTAACCAAGATATTCTTGAAAAGATGAACACCATTCGTGCAGAAAGTTTCCAACCTGAACTTCTTAATTCTTTCGCAACTAGCAGTTTAGTTGCTGCTTATACATTCGGTGAGCGTTGGTTAGAGGAATTAATTTCGTATATTGAAAAGAACTACAATTACTTATGTTCATTTCTAAAAGAAGAGCTTCCTAAAGCACGAGTAGCCAATCTTGAAGCAACATATTTGAGTTGGATTGATGTATCATATCTTAATATCAATGAAGAAGAGCTTCAGCAAAAACTTGATGATGCCGGAATCGGGGTTGAAACCTCATCAGAATTTGGAATAACAACGCCTAAACGCCTCTTCATCAGAATCAACATTGCAACCTCAAGAGACACCTTAGAATTAGGATTAACCCGTTTAAAGACAGCTTTAAGCTAGTAAGGAGAAACAATGGATTTTATTTCAATGGATTTTGAAACTGCCAATCGTTACCGTTCAAGTGCGTGTTCAATCGCTTTAGTAATGGTGCGAAACAATCAAATTGTTGACAGCTTTTACTCACTTATTAATCCAAAAGATCAATTTGATTACCGTAATATTCAAATACATGGAATTCACCCTGAAGATGTTCAAGGTGCTCCCACCTTTGATCAGGTATGGCAACACATCTATCCACTATTTGATGCTAATCATTTAGTGGCTGCTCATAATGCCAGTTTTGACAATAGTGTTTTAAAATCATCATTAGCTGCTTATGAAATCACAGTGCCACACTTTTTAACAATTGATACTTTAAGAACAAGTAAGGCCTTCTATCCACAATTTCCAAATCATAAATTAAACACCGTTTCCGAAATGTTAAATATTAATTTGGAGCAACACCATAACGCTCTGTACGACAGTGTTGCTTGTGCAGAAATTCTTCTTAAAACAACTAATGATGTTGGCTATAACAATATAAAAAAGATGATTAAGTTAACTTAATCATCTTTTTTTAATTCCATCTTAATTGTCTTTTCATTTTGCTCAATTACTTCAAAATCAAATTTCTCATACAGCTTAATTGCCGCTTTATTTATTGATACAACTTCAAGCCATAACGCTTCTAAGCTCGACAATCGTTGAAACCAGTCAATTGTATCAATCATCAATTCACTACCGACACCGAATCGCCAAAACTCCTTATCGACCACAATTCCTAATTCGCCATGGTCAACACTACAGAAGCCAATAATTTGATCGTCATTAATTGCGACAACTAAATTATCAAACAACGAATCATATATTCGTGCTAACGACAATTCTAAGTCGGCTAATGGCACATTCTTATCCGGTGCTTCAATATTGGGATAGTCTTTTATTAGTTGATAAAACTGAGATAACTTCTCGGCATCTTCAGGAGTTGCTTGTCGAATAATTAATTCATCACTCATCGCCCTTACCCATTTCTTCAACAATCTTCTGATAGTGGTCACCAACTCCAGAAAGATTAATTTCTCGTGACTCATCGCCAATTTTTTTGATTTCAATTCGTAGGAAATCTGCTGGTAGTAATTCAGTAATGAATTCAGACCACTCAATCACACAGATTCCTGATTCAGATAGATATTCATCTATTCCCACTTCAAAAGGATCAGAATTTTCCAGCCGATACATATCCATATGAAATAGTGGAATTCGACCGTTTCGGTATTCTCTAACCAGAGTAAAGGTGGGACTTTTGATGTTGCCATCAATATCGAGTCCCTTGGCAATTCCCTTAGTGAGAGTAGTTTTACCAGCACCTAGTTCACCATCAAGCAAAACAACATCTCCAGCTTTTAGAGATGTTGCAATTTTTTTACCTAATTCAATTGTTTCTTCAGTGTTCTTAACGTTAATTTTCATAATTGTATTTTAAATCAAGGCTTGAGCTGCTGTCAAAATTGACACTTTATAGACATCTTCAGCATTAGCCCCTCTTGATAAGTCAGAAACTGGTTTATTCATTCCTTGAAGCACAGGACCAATTCCTTCAAAATCACCCATTCTTTGAGCAATCTTGTAACCAATGTTTCCAGCCTCTAATTCAGGGAAAACAAAAATTTTGGCATTTCCGGCAACTTTTGAATCTGGAGCTTTTGACTTAGCAACACTTGGTACAAAGGCAGCATCAAATTGTAATTCTCCATCAATATCTAAATCAGGTGCCATTTCTTTAGCAAGACGAGTTGCTTCAGCAACTTTGTCAACTTCCGGTGATTTAGCTGAGCCTTTAGTTGAAAAACTTAACATTGCCACTTTAGGCTCAATATCGAATAGTTTTGCGGTGTTAGCAGCTTCAACCGCAATTTCTGCCAATTCTTGTGCATTAGGATTGATGTTAATAGCACAATCAGCAAATAAGTAACGTTCCTCACCTTTTTGCATAATGAATGCACCAGCTGTTCTAGAAACACCTGGTTTAGTTTTGATGATTTGTAAAGCAGGTCTAACAGTATCGCCAGTTGGATGAGCAGCACCAGAAACAAGTCCGTCAGCCAAATCCATATAAACCATCATTGTTCCGAAGTAGTTTGCATTAACTAACATTTCGCGGGCTTGTTCTTCGGTATTCTTGCCTTTACGTCTTTCGACAAAAGCAGCAACCATCTTATCAAAATCTGGATAGTTGTTAGGATCAATGATTTCTACACCATCTAAATCAAACATCAACTCACGAGCTGCTTGATGAATCTTATCGGGATTACCTAACAAGATAGGTGTAACAATATTTTCTTGATGTAAACGAGTTGTGGCTTCAATAATTCTTGGATCATCACCCTCTGGTAAAACAATCTTAAAGTTTTTACCGGTAATTTTTGTTTTTAAAGTATCGAATAAATCCATTTGTTGCCTCCGACTATACATTTTTTGGTAATTGCCAATTAATTGGCTCACGATTATATTCTACCAGTATTTCGTTAATTTTGGAAAACGGTTTCGAACCAAAGAAACCATGATATGCAGAGAAGGGACTCGGATGAACTGAACTAATAATTTTGTTCTTGCTCTGGTCGATTAATTCAACCTTGGCCTTCGCAGAATTCCCCCATAGTACGAAAATAACATTGCCACGATCTGACAAACTCTTAATCGCCGCATCGGTCAAATTCTCCCAGCCTTTATTTTGATGAGAGTTAGGTTGATGATCTCTGACTGTCAAAACTGTATTCAACAGCAATACGCCTTGCTCAGCCCAAGGAACCAAGTAGCCATGATTAACTGGTTCAATTCTTAAATCATCTTGTAATTCCTTATAAATATTTTTTAATGATGGTGGCACCTTACAGCCTGGTGCCACAGCAAAACTCAATCCGATAGCTTGATTTTCTCCATGATATGGATCTTGTCCCAAAATAACTACCTTAGTGTCCTTGAACGGAGTTAGTTGAAAAGCATTATAAATATTATTCATGTCAGGATGAATAATTTTGGTCTGATATTCTTCTTTTAAAAATTCACGTAGTTTTTGGTAATATTCTTTCTTAAACTCAGGTTCTAGAATCTCTTGCCAGTCATTTTTAATGAATTTATGCAACTTCTTTACCACCTATTCTTCATAACTATGATAGAATTCTTCATATATAGAATAACGCATTTGGAGGAATTTTTTTTGATTAAATTAATTGCATCAGATATGGACGGAACTTTACTAAACGATCAAATGGAGGTCTCACAAGAAAACGTTCAAGCAATCAAAAAAGCTCAAGAAGCTGGCATTGAATTTCTAATTGCCACTGGTCGAGGACTTGTAGAAGCTAAGCCTTTCCTTGATAAAGGCAATATCAAAACTGGTTTTATCACTCTTAACGGAGCAGAAGTTTACAATACTGATTTAGAAGTTGTCGATACATACAATATCGACATCGAACTTGTTAAAGATATTTCTGGAATTTTTGACGATCAAAACATTTATTATGAACTTGTTACTAATAAGGGAATCTATTCCAATAACTATCAAAAACGCCTTAATGGTGTTAGTGAATTGATGAAAATTTTGAACCCTGATCTATCAGCTGAAGAAGCTCTTAAAACTTCAGAAGAAAAACTCAAAATCATGACCACTAAGTATATTGATTCATACGATCAAATACTTAATGATGATTCATATACAGTTCTAAAAATGATTGCTTTTGATGACAAAGGTCGTGAATATTTAACTGATGTAATCGGTAAGTACAGCAACGCCGACAGTCCAGTCGTTATTACTTCATCTTCAGTTAATAATATTGAAATCAATGATCGTAAAGCTCAAAAAGGAATTGCCTTATTGAATTACGCAAAAGAACAAGGTTATGACAAGAACGAAGTCATGTCGATTGGCGATAACCTTAATGACTACTCAATGATTGAAATGGCTGGTGTTGGTGTAGCAATGGCTAACGCTATTCCAGAAATCAAAGCTATCGCTAACGAACAAACTGGCACCAATCTTGAAAACGGAGTTGCAAGTATCATTTATCGTGCAATTGATGGACTTTAATAAAGAAGGTTAAGTATGGAATATTATTTGGAGTTCAGTAGTGCAACTGCGAAGGTTGTTTATGATAACAAATATCAAGCAAAATATATCATCCATAAGAATAAAAATGCGCTCATATTAACCGATTTAGAAAAAAACGTACTGGGAACAATCAAAGGGCTAGATTCAGTTTTAGACACTTATGAATTTCAAATTCCAGGCAGCTATTCCGGTCATTTCGTAGTGCTTTCTTATTTTGCTAGCAACTTCATTTATATTCCTAAACTTCAAATGCTAATCGGTGGTAATACTAAGAAGTTCACTTTCTCAATTCGAAAAGGAACGAAAAAAATTGCCACAACATCTCCTATCTATCTAAAAAATGGCCCTCATATTTCCGTTAAAATTAAAGACAATAACAGTGTCCACCTAGTTATTTTGTTAATTGAACTATTTAATCAAATTGGCTACATTAACGACCATGATAGTAAAAGAGTCAGAAATAAAAAAGGTAAATCAAAAATTGCCTTCAATAATTTTTCCAACAAAAAAAGCGAATAATAATTCGCTTTTTTATTTTGATTATAATGCTAAGTCAATTACCATACGACCAGTGATTTTACCATCTTGCATTTCTTGGAAGATGTCATTGATGTCTTCAATTGGACGAGTTTGAACAATTGGATCAACAGCTTTTTCTGCTGCAAATTCAAACGCTTCTCTTAAGTCTTCTCTGGTACCAACAAGTGAACCTTCCACCGTAATTCCATCTAGAACTAATCTTGGAATTGATAGGTCCATTGTTTCAACAGGTAATCCAACTGCGACAACTTTTCCGGCTGCTTTTACAATATCAACAGCTTGATTAAAGGCTACTTTGGAAACAGCGGTGATCACGGTTGCTTGAACTCCTTCACCAGTTACTTCCTTAACTTTCTTAACTGCATCTTCGTTCTTAGAATTAATTACTACATCTGCTCCTAAATCCTTAGCTACTTTCAATTTCTCATCATTGATATCAATCGCGATAACTTTTGCATTGAAAACATTCTTAGCATATTGTAGTGCCAAGTTACCTAATCCACCTAACCCAAAGATGGCGATCCACTGACCCGGTTTAATATCTGAAACTTTGATGGCTTTGTAAGTTGTGACACCAGCACAAGTAATGCTACTTGCCTTAACTGGATCCAAATTCTCTGGTACTTTAACCGCATAATCTGCTGATACGATACACTCTTCGGCCATTGCTCCATCGACAGTATATCCAGCATTTTCAACTGAACGACAAAATGTTTCTTGTCCATTAACACAATATTCACAGTGTCCACAGCCTTTAAAGAACCAGGCAACACTAACTCTATCGCCAACTTTTAATGAAGTTACATCGTCACCAATTTCGACAACACGACCAATTCCCTCATGTCCTAAAACACGACCTGGAACTTCACCAAAGTCACCATTTTTTACGTGTAAGTCAGTATGACAGACACCACAATATTCCATTTTAACCTTGGCTTCTGTTGACTTAATAGCACGCAAATCCTTATCAACAATATCAACTGTATGATCTTTTGTTACAACTGCTGCTTTCATTCACTCCACCTCGACTTTTTTTAATTTTACAACCAAATCATAGCACTACAAAATCCTGATAACAACAGTTTGTAAAACGCTTTCATTATTATTAGAATAAAAATATTTTCTTATCAACTTGACATAATAAAAAATCCTTGAGAATATTCTCAAGGATTTTTTTGATTAATATAATTCAAGATATTCATCACGTTCCCAATCAGAAACTTGCTGACGATAACGATCCCATTCCATATCTTTTGACTTTTTAAAACTACTGTATAGCTGTTGACCCAAATTATTCTTCAATAATTCATCCTGATCTAATTCTTTAAGTGCATTATGCAATGTGGATGGCAAATTGTGAATGTGATTGGCAACTCTTTGTTCATCTTTCATTCCAAAAATATTCTCATTAACTGCTTCTTCGGGTTTGATATTATTTTTAATTCCGTCTAAGCCAGCTGTAAGAATTGATGAAATTGCCAAGTATGGATTAGCAGAAGGATCAACACTTCTCAGCTCCAATCGAGTTCCTAACCCTCTTGCTTGAGGAACTCTAACTAAAGGTGTCCTATTCTTACCGGACCAAGCCACATAAACAGGAGCTTCATAACCGGGCACCAATCGTTTATACGAATTAACGGTTGGATTATTAATTGCGGTTAAAGCTTTAGCATGTTCTAAAACTCCACCCAAGAAGTTTAGAGCTGTCTTGTTAAGTTTTTCCTCTTGTTGTTCTTCGAAAAAGGCATTGCCGTTTTTATCAAACAAACTCATATTGATATGCATTCCACTACCATTAATTCCGGTAATTGGTTTTGGCATGAATGTAGCAAACAATCCATGTTTTCTAGCAATTGTTTTTACTACTAATTTAAAAGTTTGAATTTGATCAGCTGCCTTTAGAGCATCAGCATATTTAAAATCAATTTCATGTTGACCAGTAGCCACCTCATGATGTGAAGCTTCAATTTCAAAGCCCATTTTTTCTAGTTCCAAAACAATATCACGACGACAATTTTCACCTAAATCTAACGGTGCAAAATCAAAATAAGTTCCTTGATCGTTCAAGGTCATCGTTGGGTGTCCATCTTCATCTAATTGGAACAAGAAGAATTCTGGTTCTGGACCTATGTTGAAACTCTCAAAGCCCATTGATTTCATTTGTTCTACTGTATCAATCAGACAATTTCTAGGGTCACCTGAAAAAGGTGTGCCGTCGAAGTTATGAATAGAACAAATCAAACGGGCAATTTTGCCATGATCATTTCCCCATGGAAAGATTAACCAAGTATCAAAATCTGGATACAAAAACATGTCACTCTCTTCAATTCTAGCGAAACCTTCAATTGATGAACCATCAAATGAAATCTTATTATCTAGCGCTTTATCAAGTTGACTAATTGGAACCTCAACATTTTTAATAATGCCATTAATATCGGCGAACATTAGGCGAAGAAACTGAACGTTTTCCTCTTTTACAATTCTCTTTATTTCTTCAGCAGTAATTTTTGCTTTCGACATGTTTTTCTCTTCCTTTCATCCCTTTTAGACTATACCAATATATTTCAAAGCTTGTATTCAAAGGCTTTGAAATAATTATTAAAACAATACCAATTTTATTAAAATGTGTCAATAATATAAAAAAAAACCTTAGAAAAAGGTTTTTTAGTCCGCAAAAAATGTGCTTTGAGCAGCACCCATAATTGCTAGTTTAATATGTGCGTATGTAAGACCACCCTGAATATATGCTGCAAACGGCGGACGAATCGGACCATCAGCAGAAAATTCAATTGTTGAGCCTTGTACAAAAGTTCCACTCGCCATAATTACTTCATCTTCATAACCAGCCATAACTTCTGGAATTGGCGTTACAAAAGAATCCACCGGTGAATTGTGTTGAATCGACTCAATGAACTTAATCATTGCTTCTTTTTCACCAAAATTAACGGTTTGCACAATATCTGTACGGTCATCGTTCCATTTTGGCATGACTTCACAACCAAGTTCTTCTAACAAGGCAGCCTCAAAAACAGCTCCTTTAATAGCTTCACCCGTTACTTGAGGAGCCATGAAGAACCCTTGGAACATTTGTGACAATAATGAACCAGTTGCACCTTCATCGCCACCTAAGCCAGGAACAGTAAAGCGATAGCTGACCATTTCAACTAAATCTTTTTTACCCACGATATAACCACCAGTAGGCACAATACCACCACCAGCGTTCTTATAAAGTGACCCTGCAATCAGATCAGCTCCTACATTGAGAGGTTCTCTTGTTTCAGAAAATTCCCCATAGGCATTATCAACGAAAATCCATGCCTCAGGAAAGACACTTCGAACCGCTGTAATCATTTCTTCTATTTTGGCAATTGTAAATGATTCACGAGTAGCATAACCACGAGATCTTTGAATCGCAATTACTTTTGGTTTTCTAGTAGCAACCTCTTGCTTGATTGTTTCTAAGTCTGCTTCACCAGACTCAAGTAAGTCAAGATAACCCACTTTAATGCCGTATTCGACTGGGCTACCTATCTTGTTACCAGCCATTCCCAAAACTTCTTGTAGCGTATCATATGGCTCTCCAGTGATATAGAGAATCTCATCTCCCGGGCGCACTAACCCTAATAACGCTACTCCAATGGCATGTGTTCCCGAAATTAATTGAGGACGCACTAAAGCATCTTCACCACCAAACGCTTGAGCATAAACTTGTTCTAAGACATCACGACCCTCATCGCTATGTCCATAACCATTTGAACCATTCAAATGACTTTCTGAAACATGATTTTCTTGAAAAGCTCGAAGCACTTTATCTTGATTTTCTAAAATCTGTTCATCAAGTTCTGCTAATTTAGGTTGAATTTTTTTATCCACTTGATCAACAATTGTCATCAATTTAGAATCGAAATTATCGCGATAACCCATCTTATTTAACCTCTAATTAATATTGTCTAAATCAAGTTGCATGTGATTATATAAATGACTACCAATATATAATTCACCGACTTTTTTATAACCCATTTTGTCGTAAAGCTTCTGTGCAGATTCATTATTAACATCAACATTTAGACTTAGGATCTTTTCACCTTTTGCTCTCACAAAGTCAGGTAAAAATTCTAACATGTGTTTCCCATATCCTTTGCCATGCATTAATGGATGGACTGCAAGTGAATCAATATACCATTCACCAGGCCAAGATTCTGTATCTGCCATATGATCAAATTGACTAATATCGATACCTTCTTCGTCTATCAATTTGAACAGAGGTGCATCAATATTTTCTTCAATCTCAGCAGGATATCCCGCCATCATAGAAACAATTTTCCCATCTACTTCTTCTACCAAAATGTTTTGATAACTGTAACGATAGTCAGGAAGCACAAAGGCTTTCTCTACTAACTCCACAAACTTATCTTCACTAATCACTTGGAAAATTGGTATTTCCATATCATCAAGAATTTGTTTCAATATCGGTACTACTTCAGCTGCATCTTCTGGTCTAGCTTGTCTTATCATTTATTTCGTCCTTTTTTTAAATTCCCCAATAAATGTCTAACTCTTTAAGTAAGAAACATAGTTATTAACTTGCTTTTTGAAATCTTCGTTACTAAAATTCAATTCATTTCGAACTAACAATTCAACATGAAAAACAACATACCTGGTCAACAATTTCATCTCAGTTTCAAACTCTTCAAATTCCTCTCTTTCAAAAGTCTGACAATGATTGATTAAGTAGTCGTAGAGTCTTTCGTATAAGAACTTTCTGCGTTTGCTTTCCTTAGTTTGATAAAAAATATTCGTGTATATTTTTCGATTCATTTCAAACTTAAGTAGTAAACATTCGATTGAATCCATAAAATGTTCATGTTCGAATGCTTCATTGAAAAGTTCTCTATTTACTAAATGAATATAAATATCATCAATTGATGAAAATTGAAAATACATCGTACTGCGTGCCATATTGGCTAACTTCGACACCCGTTTAACAGTCAGTTTTCCCAGTTGTTCATTTCTAAGCTCTTGTAAAATAACATCAAGAATATATTTTTTTGTTTGGGCAGTCATGTACATTCTCTCCTAATATAATATTCCCTCAGAATAAATTACGTCAGAAAAGTTGTTTTTTACAAAAAACTTAGCGCATATTTAATTTTATCGTTCGTTTAACTTCTCGGTCCTGTTCACGACATTTAATTGTTTCTCGTTTGTCGTATTGTTTCTTACCACGACCAATGCCGATTAACACTTTCGCAAACCCATTTTTGAAGTACATCTTCAATGGAACAATTGTGATTCCTTTTTCTTGAACCACACCGGCCAATTTATGAATTTGTTTTTTGTGCAATAGCAATTTACGATTTCTCAATGGATCATGGTTAAATCTATTTCCTTGTTCATATTCATTAATGTGAACATTCATCAACCACGCTTCATCATTTCTAATCTGAACATATCCATCTTTTAAATTAACACGTCGATTACGGACCGATTTTATCTCCGTACCAGTTAATGAAATTCCTGCCTCAAAAGTCTCTTCAATCAGATAGTCATGACGAGCTTTTTTGTTTGTAGCAATTTCATTATCACTTTTTTTTGGATGCTTTTTCATTTTTTACATCCCCTTTTAATGTTTATTGAAAGGTTTCTTGTCGCCACGATATTTCTTATTCTTATTGCCACCATGACGGCGAGCAGCATTTTTCTTCTTTAGTTCATAGACTTTTTTCTGTTCTTCTTTTGATAGAACAACTTCAAAGTCAATCTTTCTTTGTTCTACATCAGCTCGAATTAATTTCACTTTGATTGGTTGACCAATCTTGTACACCTTATGATTTCTCTTTCCAATCAATGCCAGTTGTTTCTCGTCATATTCGTAGAAATCATCTTGCATGTTAGAAATATGAACCAAACCTTCAACAGTGTTTTCTAATGTGACAAAGATTCCAAAGCTTGTTACTGATCCGACAACACCTTCAAAAATATCGCCAACATTTTCTTCCATGTATTCAGTTTTCTTCAAGTCATTAACAGCACGTTCAGCATCAATGGAATGACGTTCACGTCCAGAAGAATGTTGACCAATTTCTGGTAATTCTTCCGCCCACTTCTCTTTCAGAGAGTCGCTAGTATCTTGATCATATTGATGAATCATTCGATGAACAACCAAATCAGGATAACGCCTGATTGGTGAAGTGAAGTGAGTATAGAATTCAGCAGCTAATCCGAAATGTCCTAATGGATCAGGTGAATATCTAGCTTGTTGCATAGTTCTAAGTAACATTGTTGTCGTAACTAATTCTTCAGGTGTTCCTTGAGTCTTAGCAATCACACCTTGTAACATCTTAGGTGTAACATCTTTGATTGAACCTTGAACCGTTACTCCAAAGGTACTTGCCACTTCAAAGAAACTCTTAACTCGTTCTTCATCAGGCTTTTCATGGACACGATATAAGAATGGTAAGTGCTTCTTCTTATAATGTTCAGCTACCGTTTCATTTGCAGCTAACATGAAAGACTCAATCATCTTCTCAGAAGTTCCTCTTTCACGAAGTTGGATATCTACAGCCTTACCATTTTCATCAACAATGATTTTTGCTTCTGGCTCCTCAAAGTCAATAGCCCCACGTTCATGACGTTGTTCATAAAGAATTTCATGCAATTCTGCCATATCTTTTAACATAGGTACTAGAGCTTGATTCTCTTGAATTAAGTCTTGGTCACCGGCTAAAATTTTATTAACGTTGTTATAGGTTAGTCGTGCATGGGACTGAATTATACTTGGATAAATTCGATGATTAACCACATGTCCACTGGCATCAATTTCCATATCACAAGTTAAAGTTAATCGATCAACACCTGGATTTAAGGAACAAATTCCATTTGACAAGCGGAAAGGAATCATTGGGATAACTCGGTCAGTCAAATAAGTACTAGTTCCACGATTATAAGCTTCATGATCTAATGGTGAACCTTCAACTACATAGTGACTAACATCGGCAATTGAAACGCCGAGATGGAAGTTCCCATTGTCTAATTTCCAAAGAGTAACCGCATCATCAAAGTCTTTTGAATCATCACCGTCAATTGTAATCATTACTTGATCGGTAATGTCTTCACGGCCAACTCTTTCCTCAGCTGTTACTTCATCAGGAATTTCTTGTGACTGTTCAATTGCTTCTTCTGGGAAATCAACATGAATGTCGTTGTCATAAACGATAGTTAAAATATCGACTCCAGGGTCATTCTTATTCCCAAGAACTTTCTTAGCAATACCGTCCATACTTTGTGGAAAATCACTATTAGGATATCTGGTGATTTCAACTTTTACCATGTCACCAGTTTGTGGTTTAAGACCGGTATTAGAGATATAGATTCGATAGTCAGCAAAGCGTTTTTCATGGCTTTGAACATAACCAATTTTTCCAGTCTTTTCAGCCTGAATATCACTATATGGTTGAAACTCTCCTACTAAATCAGTTAGTTGATGATTAATAATCTCAACAATTTCACCCTCTGGACCTTTATTAGCCCATGGATTAGCAGGTTTAGTGATTTTCACTTTGACTTCATCGCTATTAATCGCGTGCATTACGTTAGGTTTCGCCACGAAAATGTCAGGATCAGTTTCATCATAACGAACGAATCCAAATCCTTTTTCATTGGCTCTAAATTCACCTTCAACGATTTGATCTACTGGTGCCAACTTGAAGCGACCACTAGAATTTACGTTGATTTTTCCTTCACCTTCAAGAATTGCCAAACTCTTGACAATTCGCTTAAAAGCCTGAGAACCATGCATTCTCAAGATATCGTTTATTTGTTGTGGTTCATATTTTTTTTCGGGATTACTTCGAAAAATTTCGAGCGTTTCCGAAATTAATTTATCGTCTACGGACATTTCTTACCTCTTAATTGTTATTCATTTGTTGATTTAAAAATTGAATGACATCTTCTTCTAATTGATGATGTGCCGAATTAACAGTTAAAACATGTCCTGCATTTTCATACCAGTGAAAACTTGTCTCAACATGATTATTAGTTAAAGTCTGATTCAATTCTTTGGCTCCATTAGGATTAACAAGTTCATCAGCGGAACCTTGACCAATGAAAAATGGTTTTTTAAGTTGTTGAAGTTCATTTATTACTTCTTCTGTAGCCTGTTCAATTTCATCTAATGCTACCGCAGATTCAGTTCTCATTGATTCAAGAAAATCCGAACTTGCCTCACCATCATAGTGTTCTTTGACTTTTTGAGAGTACGTCACAAATCCTTTGTGAACGTTAGTATAGTCATCATTAAACATTGGTGATCCAAACACACCACCACAAATTAATTCATCGTTGAAGTTTTCCAAAGCTTTGGTTGCAAAGATTGAACCTAATGATAAACCGAAGATGGCAATCTTCTTTTTGCCTTGTTGCTGCATAAACTGGATAGCTTCAATCGTTTGTTGCCACCAAACATCTGGATGGCCCTCGTCGATAATGTTCTGTGGATTTGACGTTCCGTGCCCCGCAAACATCGGAGCATAAACTGAGTAATCAAAATCTTCTAAGCGGCGAGCTAATAATCGCATGTCGTTAGGAGTTCCTGTGTATGAATGCAATAAGATTACTGAATTTTCACCATGATCAAAATAAAATGTCTTTGGTTTAATTGACTTCATTATTCTTCCTCAGTATAAAAAAACTCCTGTGCTAAAAAACAGAACAGGAGAATTTAATCATTAATGTGATGATAAATAAACAAGTACCAATGCACATACAAAGAAAATAATTCCTAAAACAACGGTAACTTTTTCCATGAATGCTTCAAAACCACGCTTCTTTTGTTGGCTGAATAAGTCTCCACCACCACCTGATAAAGCGTTAAGTGCGTCTTGTTGTTTAGATGGTTGCATCATAACTGCAATGATTATTAAAATAGCATCGATTATTAAAATAGTTTGTATGATGTTATACAATTTTATTTCCTCCAGCGTTGGAGAGATATCTCCCAAAATCACATAAACAACTTTACCATAAATTAAGGATAATTGCCATTTTTTCTGACAAGTAAGCTTCAGTTCAAAACAATTTTTTGTGTTATAATTAATTCAGCAATCAAAAAGACACGGTGATAGCACACCGCGTCCTTGGTAATAGAATTGCGTTTATTGGTTGGACTACTTCTTAAAGTAGTCTTTTTTTATTCGATCAATTAAATCCAACAAGTCATTTGCGATATGTTTGATAACATAATCAATCATAATGAGTATTAATAAATCACCCATCAGCTATTCCCTTAAACGTTTTTTGCATTCGACCATCTCCATTTCGTTTTTAAGACGAGGGACGGTGGAACGCAAAACTATTACCAAAAAGAAATTACGCAAAAATTTTGGATTGCAAACCTGTTTGCAAAATATTCCGTCTAAATTTTTGAAACGCGCTCCAAGAAACAAAAGTCTCCGCCTAAGCAAAAAACGAGCCAACTTCTTGAAACGCGCTCCTGTTTGCAAAATATTCCGTCTAAATAAAATAAGACTAGAGTCATTAGACTCTAGTCTTATTTTTCTTAGTACTCATATTCTAAACGCAAACAGTCGCGCTCTTATTTTTTAATGTTATAGAAACTCTTAATACCTTTGTATTGTGCTTGTGCACCTAATTGATCTTCGATTCTCATCAATTGGTTGTATTTAGCCAAACGGTCAGTTCTACTCATTGAACCTGTCTTGATTTGACCAGCATTTGTAGCAACAACAAGGTCAGCAATTGTTGTATCTTCTGTTTCACCTGAACGGTGAGAAACAACGGCTGTGTATCCTGCTTCTTTAGCCATTTCGATAGCATCTAATGATTCTGTCAATGTACCGATTTGGTTAACTTTAACAAGGATTGAGTTTGCAGCACCCATGTCGATACCTTTTTGTAGGTAATCTGTGTTTGTAACGAAGAAGTCATCACCAACAAGTTGAACTTTTTCACCAAGTTCTTTAGTGATTTCTGCCCAGTCTTCCCAGTTGTTTTCGTCGATAGGATCTTCAACAGAAACGATTGGGTATTTAGCAACTAAACCTTCGATGTATTTGATGAAACTTGCTGTATCGTATTCTTCACCAGTTGACCAACGTAATGTGTAAGTCTTCTTTTCGTTGTCCCATAATTCTGAAGAAGCAACGTCGATAGCGATAGCAATATCGTCACCTGGTTTGTAACCAGCTTTTTCGATAGCTTTCATCAAATATTGTAATGGTTCTTCGTTGTTAGCGAAGTCAGGAGCAAATCCACCTTCGTCACCAACTGATGTAACTTTTCCGTCAGCTGATAGTAAACTCTTAAGAGCTTGGAAAGTTTCTGAACCCATACGGATTGCTTCACGAACTGATGTTGCACCAACAGGCATAATCATGAATTCTTGGAAGTCAACTTTGTTATCTGAGTGAGCACCACCGTTGATAACGTTCATCATAGGTGTTGGAAGTACGTGAGCGTTTGGTCCACCAAGGTATTCGTACAATGGTAATCCTAATTCGTCAGCAGCAGCACGTGCAGCAGCTAAAGAAATTCCAAGGATAGCGTTAGCACCCATCTTACCTTTGTTTTCTGTTCCATCAAGTTCGATCATTGTTTGGTCGATTTCTCTTTGGTCAGTTACTTCTAAACCAATAACGGCATTTTTTAATTCGTTGTTTACATGTTCAACAGCCTTAAGAACACCTTTACCACCAAAACGTGATTTGTCGCCGTCACGCATTTCAACAGCTTCGTGTTCACCAGTTGAAGCACCTGAAGGAACGATTGCACGTCCAAAGGCACCTAATTCTGTATAAACTTCAACTTCAACAGTTGGGTTACCACGTGAGTCTAAAACTTCACGTCCTAAAACATCAATAATTACAGACATTGTAAAATCTCCTTTATTTAGCCAAATTATTTATTAAAATTTACTAGTTGCAAGAATGATTCAGGATCCATACTTGCACCACCAACTAAACCACCATCAATGTCTTCTTTTGACATTAATTCTTGGACGTTAGCTGGTTTTACTGAACCACCGTATTGAATACGAACGTTGTCAGCTGTGTCGCCATCGTATAAGTCTTTAACAGCCATACGAATTTCATGACACATTTCTTGAGCTTGATCAGCAGTGGCAGTTTTACCAGTACCGATAGCCCAGATTGGTTCATAAGCAATAACAGATTTTGAAACTTGTTCAGCAGTTAGTCCATCAAGAGCTGCTTTGATTTGATCAACAACCCATTGAACTTCCTTACCAGCTTCACGTGTTTCCAATGATTCACCACAGCAAATGATTGGTAGCATGTTGTTTCTAAAAATAGCTTTTGCTTTTTTGTTGATATCTTCATCAGTTTCGTGGAAATAGTCACGACGTTCTGAATGTCCAATAACAACATAGTCTAAGCCCATTTCAGAAAGAGCTTTTGGTGATGTTTCACCAGTGAAGGCACCTTCGTCCTCAAAATAACAATTTTCAGCAGCTGTTTTTAATGGTTCGTCTTTTGAGAACCAAACAAGTGCATTCAAATCAATAGCAGGAGCAGCGATAACTGATTCTACTTTTGATGAGTCTGGAAGTTTACCCGCAATACTGTCCAAGAAATCTTGTGTTTCTTGTGGGTTCTTATTCATCTTCCAGTTACCCGCAATAATAGGTGTACGCATATCTTTTCTCCTTTTTATTTATCAGAAATTGAATCAATACCAGGTAATACTTTACCTTCAAGATATTCTAGTGATGCTCCACCACCGGTAGAAATATGTGTGATTTGGTCTGCAACGCCAAGATCTTGAGCAGCTGCGGCTGAATCACCACCACCAATAATAGTTGTAGCACCTTGTAATTTACCAAGAGTCTTACCAATTTCAAGAGTTCCTTTAGCAAAGTTACTCATTTCAAAGGCACCCATAGGTCCATTCCAAACTACTGTTTTTGCATCATTTAGTTTACTTACAAATAATTCAATTGATTTAGGACCAATATCTAGACCCATGTAGTCATCAGGAATATCAATTCCTGAAACTTCGAAGTCAGCATCATTTGAGAATTCTTTAGCAATCACGTGATCAACTGGTAGGACAATTTTGTCACCAGCTTTTTGTAGAAGTTCTTTAGCTAAATCAAGCTTGTCTTCTTCAAATAGTGATTTACCAATCTTGTGACCTTGAGCAGCAAGGAATGTGTATGCCATTCCCCCACCGATAATAATATGGTCTGATTTTGGAATTAAGTTTTCGATAACACCAATCTTGTCAGAAACTTTTGCTCCACCAAGAATTGTTACGAATGGATGTACAGGATTGTCAACTGCATCACCCAAGAACTTAATTTCTTTTTCCATTAAGTATCCAGCAGCAACTGGCTTGTTAGCAGCTTTCATTGCTGTTGAGATACCAACGTTTGAAGCATGAGCACGGTGAGCTGTACCGAAAGCATCGTTTACGAATACGTCACCTAATGATGCCCAGTATTCACCAAGCTTAGGATCGTTCTTGCTTTCACGTTTACCGAAATCATTATCGATATCTTGGAAACGAGTGTTTTCCATCAATAAGATGTCGCCATCTTTCATTGCATCGATAGCTGATTCTAATTCTTTTCCTTCATTTTCAGGAACAAAGACAACTTCTTTGCCCATCAATTCAGAAAGTTTCTTAGCAACTGGTGCAAGTGTTAATTCTTTCTTGTCATCATCACTCTTAATACGGCCTAAGTGAGATAGTAAGATAACTTTTCCACCATTTTCTGATACGTATTTAATAGTTGGAATAGCAGCAACGATACGGTTATCGTTACCAATCACGCCGCCTTTAATAGGAACATTAAAGTCAACACGCATAAGTACTTTTTTGTCTTTTACGTCTACATCTGAAACGATTAATTTTGCCATTTTTGCCTCCGAGTAAAATCAAAAAAGGCAGAAGGAGAAATCTCCCTCCGCCTTCTTAGTTTAAAACGTATATGCTTAAATTCTTAAACAATCATTTAGTAATCAGAGATTACATCATGCTTGCAAATTTTTGCAATGTACGGATCATTTGAGCTGTGAAACCTGATTCGTTGTCGTACCAAGCAACAGTCTTAACGATTTGTGCGTCACCAGCTGTAACAACTTGTGTTTGAGTTGGGTCGAAAACTGAACCGAATTCTGTACCAATGATATCTGATGAAACGATTTCGTCAGCGTTGTAACCAAATGAAGCATTGTTTTCTGTATATTTCTTAACAGCAGCATTTACTTCATCAGCAGTAACTTTTTTGTTAAGGATTGTGTCTAATTCTGTAAGTGAACCTGTGATAACTGGAACACGTTGTGCATGTCCGTCAAGTTTTCCTTCAAGAGAAGGGATAACTTTACTGATAGCTTTAGCAGCACCAGTTGAATGAGGAATTGTGTTTGAAGCAGCAGCACGTGCAGCGCGTTTGTTTCCACCACGATCTGGACCATCTTGTAGTTTTTGTGTAGCTGTGTAAGCATGAACTGTTGTCATTGTACCAACTTGGATACCGAATTCATTTTCCATAGCTTGTGCTAATGGTGCAAGACAGTTTGTTGTACATGAACCAGCTGAGATGATTTGGTCATCAGCTGTGATGATGTCATCATTAACACCATAAACAACTGTTTTCATGTCGCCAGCAGGAGCTGAGACAAGAACTTTTTTAGCACCAGCTTTGATATGTGCTTGTGCTTTTTCTGGTGATGTGTAGAAACCAGTACTTTCAAGAACTAATTGAACACCATCATTATTAACCCAAGGAATAACGCTTGCGTCTGCCTCAGCATATACAGGAATTGTTTTTCCATCAATAACTAAAGCGTTGTCTGTAGCTGAAACTTCATGATTGAATTGACCATGAGCTGTATCATATTTTAGTAAATGAGCCAACATATCTGGTGATGTTAAGTCATTGATAGCAACAACTTCCAAATCACCACTTGCAACATCATATATACGACGTAGAGCCAAACGACCAATACGTCCAAAACCATTAATACCTACTTTTGTAGTCATAGAAACTTCCTCCTTAAGGAAATAAAAATTATTTAAGGGTTATCCCTTAAAATCGCATTTGAGGCTCCCTCGTCAGTGATTAAAATCGTCTGAGCGGGAGCGTTTTTCATATATGCCTGAATTGCCTTGGCCTTAGTAGCACCACCAGCAATTGCAAACACATACTTAATCTTCAAAAGATCCCGAATATGTAATCCAATTCTAGGTATCTTATAAACCACATTGCCATCACTATCGAAGAAATCTCCGAAGGCTTCAGCTACAGCATTTTTTCTAAGTAAAAGCTGTTGAACTTCGGCCGGTAAATTTCTTCTTTTAGCCATGATACTTGCTTTACCAACACTATGTAAAACAACATCACTTTTTTCAATCATTCGAATGACTGAACTGACAGATGGTTCGGAAAGCAATGTTTCAAAGCTCCGTTCACTGACATCCTCAGGAACATATAACGTTTTGTGCTTTCCATTGGTATTCTTTGCCATCTTGGCACAAATGGTGTTGGCTTGAATCTCAACAGAGTCACCTACACCACCACGTGCTGGCACAAAAGTTAAGTCTCGCTTCTTGGAAATGACAGGTGTTAACTCATCAGCTACTTTGTTCATAGTAATTCCACCTGTAACTGAAATTGTAACGCCACCATTAGGAAGTGTCGAGTCAAGCGACTCGTTCAAAGCTCTTCCCAGAGCATCAATAACACGAGCTTGTTGGTCATAATCACCGGGCACAATAATAACCCTTTGAATTCTAAGTAATTTTGTCAATTTGCTCTCATCCTCAGAAACTTCCAGTACATTCGTAACTAGAAATTCTAAGGTATTTAATAGCTCTTGTCCTTTTTTAGTTAACATCATCCCGGATTTAGAACTAGTGATAACTCCTGAGCTCTTCAAGACATCCGTCTCGGTTCGCAAAGTTCTCTCACTCATATCTAATTCCGAAGCTAGCATCCTTCTTCCTACAGGCTCCATCCAGAGAATCTGTTGAAGAATTTTGTATCTTCGTGATAATGTCTTAAAAAAGTCAGGCGCTATTGCCTCAATCCATTCAAGACTTTCTTTCATTTTTCTACCTCTGGGACAACTTTCGTCCACGTATGACGTTTTGCGACCCATCAAGTTAAAAATAAATATTCATGGTGGAAACTTTTATCTCTCTCATGAACAAACAAATTATAACAATACCCATTTTTAAATGCAACTAACTTTATTTTAAATTTTGTCTTATTTTTCAAGCGAACTTGTATATAATAAAGATAGTTTTTTCTGCGTCGCTAGTGTAATGGATCGCACGCAAGATTCCGGTTCTTGAAATGCGGGTTCGACTCCCGCGTGACGCATAAAAAAGACACCCCCAATTAATTCCAGAGGTGTTTTTATTGTCTATTTTAATAATGCTTGGAGTTCTTATCTAGTTTCTCATAAAAGAAAATATAATTGCTTTCAGAATTTTTCTTGTGATTAGTTCCAAATTTGATTCCTCTAGATTTAGATTCTTTATAGATGTAGCCATTTAGTTCTTTAACTTGAGACTTTTCTATTATTGAACGCTCGTTATATACATCATAATTTTTAATCTCTACATCCTCTTCTATTTTCTCATTAGTGGCTGCATTTCTATATTCAATATGAATATTTGTGATAAAACTTTGTATTTTTGTGTCAATATATTCTCTTAGGCTATCGTCACTCGTGCAGGTCATATTAAAATATTCGGCATAAGGAACTGTAAATTTTGGATAAATATTAAATAAAGAAGCAAGCAAAAAGTCTGGATTCTTTTCATTATCAATTTGTTTTAATTCTTTTTCAACTAGATTAGCTAAAAATCTTTTAGTATCGTTATTTATATTACCATCAAATCTTAAAAAAATGTTATTTCTTTCAAATTCAATTTTTTCATTATCCACACTCATTGAAGTAAATATTTCTTGAAATTTTGGTTGAATTGTCCAATTTACATCTCTCCAAAAACTATAATCATCTATTTTTTTATCAAAAATAACACTAGGTAATAATATACTTTCGTTAATTATCCCATGTGAAGATCTATCTGAAAATCCTTTTTCTTTCAGTTCTTCTAAAAAAGAATCCTTTTTTGATAGTTCTGCAATGATAATTAATGACTCCTTATAGGTTATATATAAATTTTCACTTGATAAATCTCCTTGTTTATATAAATTATCCCAAAAATTTATTAAGAAAAGATAAAATCGATGGAGATAATTTTTAAAAAAATGATTTTTTATTCTATAAAAAATTTTTTTATAGAAACTCAGTTTATAATAACCAGGTATTATCCAATCATCAAGCATAGAAAAAATACCAATATTTAATTTTTCTAAAAACTCTTTTTTCTCACTTTTGTTCAGAGAATCAATCTTTGCAGATAAATATTTAAAATAATCATTATTATCAAAGTATAAGTATCTATGTAAGTAGTTCAAATATTGATGTTTGATTGCAATCCATATAGCAATTTGATTTGTTCTTTCTATAATAATTCTACGTTCCTTACTGTCTTCTCTTATCTCATCATATCCCCATATTATGTTTAAAACTGTGTATGATAAAACAATAAAGAAAGAAGAAAGCCACAAATTTAAAAGAAAACCTGTCTTAAAATATATATAAATTAGTGGCCCAAAAACAGTAACAATAAGATTGCCTCTAAAAAAACTTGTTTTTGAAAAAGTATTAAGCACAGTTATTCGTGGTGGTTCAACACTTAATGGATATCCAAAATAAGTTTCGCTTCCCTCTCTATTACTACTTGTTTTCATAAATATTTGAGCTAAAACGAAAACAATTGTATATGATGATAAAAGCCCAAAAACCAAACTATAAAGTTCTTTTATACTTGGAATTTTTGAAAAAAAACTGCAAGATTGAAATACTGCAAATACTCCCACAAATAAAATCGAAAAAAATATATTTGACACTATTTTTATCAATTTTGATTTTCGGTTTTTTATCGCTCTTAAATAATATTTAAAAACAAATTTATTACTTGTCCATTCAATTATCGACAATATCAAAATTACAACAACTATATAAAAAGCCAATTGATAATAATTCATAAATCATCTCCACATTCATTAAAAGTTTAAAACGTTATGCTAGTTTCCAGGTTCATCGCCACTTTAGCTTTGACCTTAACAATATTTATTTTAATAACTCTCTACAAATTTTTAATAAAATTATCAAAGGTAGTCACAAATACATTTCCATGATAAAAATCATTTGTCGCATTATAATTCCACCAATTCTTGAATTCAGAATTATCTTTAACACCGATATCTTTAATATTTGAATAGAACAAACTACTTACTGCAATTTCTTCTACTCCGTTTTTATTTGCAATATTCGCCAAATTTGCAGCATCAGCGACTCCATTCCCTATCCAAACTAAATTATTAATTCCAGTACCTTTTCTTCCAGCCTTTACAGCTAATGTTTTACTACATCCCAAACCAATTCCTGCTTTAACAGGTGGCAAATCTCTCTCCTCCAGACATTTATTTAGCATTCTCATATAAGTATTTATGTAGGCCGCACGAAAATATATGTCATATAGATCCTCTTTTAACGGACAAGAGTAAATTCCATATACGCAGTCGCCTCTAATTCCAATTTCTTTAAGTGATTTTTTACTAGTATCATTCTTAATAATATCAATAATTTCCGACGTAAAGCCACGTATCATTTTTGCAACATCTACATCATCTTGCTCACTAAATATTTCTGTAGAGTTTCTTAAATCTACGAATATTGCACCTGTCCATGATTTATATCCATTATCATATGTGAATTCGTCATCCACGGGTAACTTCTTTACTTCTTGTACGTGATTGGTGTTGTCCAAAATTTCCTTTAGTCTATCAAGCCCGGCTTTATAATCATACATCATCGTTTTCTCCTTAAATTTTAGTAAAATATAAAATTCCCATAAGTACTACCACAGACACAAAACTGCATATAAATAGTGCTGTACCCCATTTAGTCAGTCGATATTTTAATGTGCAAATCTTTGAGTTTTCATATATTTGTATAAGGACATCATCAATATCGTTTTTAACTGTTGACTTCTTCACCATCTTACTAAATTCACTGAATTCATAATTTGAAATGGAATTGAAATAGTACAAAGATTTTTTAGCCTTTTTTTGTCCATTTCTTCTCTCCAATCGTGGATTGAGCTCCACAACAAAGCAAACAATTCCCCCTAAAAAAGATAATAAAACTATCAGAAGAATTATTCCCAATATGTAACTATAAACTTCATTTATAGAACTTATAGAAGCATACAGTTCTATAAATTGTTTTTTCGAAATACCAAATGTAATAATTGTAAGCAATAATCCAGAACCAGATAATAGTATTGCACTTTTATCATCACAAGACTTAATCCATTCTAGAATTCTATCTAATCTGTTTAGCAAATCTTTTTTTCTCTCCACATTAGACATCATTTACTTTCTCCCTACTTAATAGTTTTCGCATTACATTTAAAAATATACTCACTTAATAAAAGACAAGCCAAAATAGTGCAGCAACTTTTACTAATAACTTTATCTATTTACCATTATAATACAACGTTCGAACGTTTATTAACTCATGATCTAAATATCCATTCAAAAAACCATTCACAATCAGGTGAATGGTTTTTTTTATATCTCAAGTTTTTTCTTAAGCGCTTCAGTGGCAACTCTAGAAACATTAATATTTTTTTCTCTAGCAAGGACACTCAAATATTCAGGCATGGTTATTGTTGTCCGAATGGTTTTTATATTTCGCGTACGCCATTTGGTCATATTAACATTTATATAAACTATCTTTTCATTATCTTTAATTTCCCAAGTTGTTGGATCTTGAACCTCTGGATAAGCACTCTCCTCATTCAGAATCCTAGCTATTGCATCCTCAGCTTTATAGGCTGCATCTGAGAAAGTTTCTCCTCGAGTAATCATATTTTCAATATTGGGAGAAGTTACCACGTAATAAACTTCGTCATCAAGAATCTTAGCGATAATTACTGGATAGATTATAGTATCTCTTGTCTTCATAAAAATAATCTCCAAGTGTTCTTTGATCTTATAATATAAAAACGCCGTAAAATTACGACGTTTTATATTGTTACTTAGTCTTCTTTTCTACGATTCAATTTTGATAATCCAAATATTGAAAGTAGTCCGACCCCAAGAATACTAAACATATTCCCTAGAATTCTTTCATCACCAGTTTGTGGTAATGCTTTTTTACCTTTTTTCACAGTCTTAGTTGTTACCGTTGTCTTAGTTCCAGGCTTAGTTGGATCTTTAACTGCTGGGTCTGGATTTTTAACGTAGTTAAAACTAATTGTCTGTGGTTTTGAAGTGAATATACCTGTTAGAACTGTCTTAATTAGACCCTGTTTAAAGGTATATCCCTTAATTGCCATTGGTTCTGGAGTTACAAAGGTTTCGCCCATGAAACCACTTAATACAATATCATCAGCAATCTTATTACCTTTTTCATCTACGTGTTGAATTGTTACATCAGCGGCTGGTGTCTTTTCCCATACTGCGTAAAGAGTAACAGTATCATTATTCTTCTTAGTCAATTCAGAAACTTCTTGACCATCTTGATATTCAACTTTGCCGTCGGCAGTTGTGCTCCAACCAGCAAATGTGTAGTTTTCCTTAGTAAAGGTATTAGTTGTTAGATTAACTTTACCGTTATCAATAACTGGTAAGTTAGCCATTGTTCCTTCTCCACCATTGGCATCAAAGGCAATTTCATAATTGATAGCTTTCACAGTTAGTTTAACAGTCTTAGTCTGTCCATCAGTTGCCTTAAGAACTACATTGTAGACACCTGGTGTTCCAAGGTCAGCAGCTGATAAGTCGGCTGAAACTGTTAAGGCTTTACCATCTCTGTCAGTAGCACTTCCACCGAAACTAGCTACTGTAGGTTTAGCATCGCCAACATACATTGAGAAGTCACTACCTTTAATACCTGTCTTATCTTCTTTGATAGTCAATTTAACTGTCTTAGATTGACCATCACTTGCTTTAAGGACAACATTGTAAGTACCTGGTTTCTTAAAGTCAATTCCAGTAAAGTCTGCAGTTACAGAGATTGCTTTACCAGTCTTATCAGTTGCGCTAGGTTGGAAACTGTCTACAGTTGGGGCTGCATCAGTATTGTACATTGTATAGTCTTTAGCAGAGATTGTTTGTTTGTTTTCTAAAACTGTTAATTTAACTGTCTTAGTTTGTCCATCGCTAGCCTTAAGAGTTACGTCGTAAGTACCAGCTTTGTCAAAGTTCACTACTGTGAAACCTGGTGTTACAGTAATTGTCTTACCATCAATATCAGTTGCTTTGGCTTTGAAATCACTTGCTGTTGGTATTGTGTCGCCAACATACATTGTGAAGTCACTGCCTTCGATAGTTCTTAAATCAGGTAGAACTTTTACAGTAACTGTTGTTGATTTACCACCATATGAATATGTGACACTATAACTGCCGGCTTTAGTTGTATCAACAGCATTGTTAGCTGGCAAGGTAACTTTATCAACTGTGACATTGTTACCATCTTGATCTTTAGCAGAAACAAAGTTATCTTTTGGATCCCATTTGTCACCAACATAAATTGTTGAATCTTTTGCTTTGATTTCTGTTAAGTCAGCTTTCCAAACTGCGTAAAGCTTGAATTGACCATCTTTGACTGATGTTAAATTAATCACTTCTTCTTTGTCTTTATATTTTACACTTCCAGTAGGTGTTGTTGCCCAACCTTGGAAGATATAGCCGGAACGTGTAAATTTATTCTCGTTTAAATCATATAGAACGTCATATGTCATAGCTTGATCAGCCATGGTTCCGGTTCCACCGTTAGCATCAAAAGTGATTTTATAAGGATGATTCTTCCAAACAGCATACACTGTCTTATCAGTAATAAAGTCAATTTTTGACCCGTCGCTGAAGTTAGGAGTAGTAGCAAAGTCTGAAGTACTCCAACCTAAGAACTCATAACCAGTTTTTGTTGGTTTAGTTATAGCAGCTAAGTTCACTGTTTCACCAAACTTGTAACTCTTAACAGTCTTATTAGATGTGACGGTATTGTTATCATCATAAGTAACATTGACACTTTTAGCTTCCCATACAGCTTGTAAGTTAACTTTTGAATTTGCACTACCTACAAAGAGAATAGTTTCACCTGGTTGATAGGTCTTAGAAGTATTAGCTTTATCTTGCCAACCTTTGAATGTATATCCAGGTAATGTTGGAATTTCATCAGATAGCTTGATTTGTCCGTTACCAAAAATATCTAATAAATCACTTTGAGCTGCCGGAATATTAGCTGCATGTTCAGTTCCAGCAGGTAGGAAACTTGGAAGATTCTCTTCATAGTTTACTTGAGCAACTTCGGTACTAAATGTAATTGACTCACTCTTAGCATTCAAAGTTGTTCCCGATCCCGCTTCTTTAGCTGAGTATTGGAATTGATTAATTGCTTTTTGATTATCAGCATTTGGAATTAAGAAATTCAAAATTGTATCAAGAGTTTCATTTGGTCCAACGACCTTGCTTCCAAAATCAATGAAAACTGCTGTTACTTTAGACATATCAGCTGGCTTAGTTGTTGTAAAGCCATAAGAAGCAAGTTGAGCAGCTGTCCATCCTTGCAAATCAGTATCGTAATCAGGTAATGATGAAACTGCCTTAGTAGTGTAGTAAACTTTTGCACCTGCAGGAGCACTGTCTAATCCATCAAAAGCAACTTGACCAGTTGATCCACGGCCATCACTTGTTGAAGGAAGAATATTATATAAACGAGCACTCTTGAAGCTAGTATTACCTTCATTAGTGATGGTAGCCTTCATTTGTGGCGAACCGCCTTTGTCAACTGCAAAGTTGGTTAGATTTGACCAGGCTTCACTACTGTTTTTACGACCCGCACTGGATCCATTCAACTTACTTGCATATACAATGCTCACAGGTGTATTACCAACCGTACGACCATAATATGAATTAATCTTAGAATTGTCATATCCCATTTTTTGAGCTAAAGAATCGTCTAAATTATTCGTTTCTTCAAGTAACTGAACAAATGATGGAATATTATGACTAGAAGTTACTGCTTTAATTGGATATGTTCCTACTGGAGCTCCAGCCTTAACTTTAAATTTAACTGGAATAGTAAATGAACGAGACAAGGCATTCTTATATCCAATACTACTTGCATTAAACTTGTAATAATTATAATCAGCATCTGCAGAAATTTGTGTGACTTTAACGGACCCAGGATAAGTATGGCCATTTTTCTCATCTACAAAGTCTTTATATGCAGAAGGATCTTGGAGCTCAAGAACTTTAGGAACTGCTACTACTACTTCTGGATTAGTCCAATCACCAATAGCACCGCTCGTATTGTATCCTTGAATCTGATAATCAACTATTTCACCAGGTTTTTTGTCAGTTGCATTTCCACTGACGAATTGCGCACGTGCTCGAGTTGCGTGGTTAGGAGCATAATAAGTGGTGTACTCAGGCTGTTCAATGACGGTAGGTATTACTTTGCTTGAATCAGTCTCGTCATCATAATACTTAGTAGCACCCATTGGAAGCTTGTAACTTCTATCTTTATCAATAGTTGTTCCATCTGGCCACTTATTGCCACTCCAATTCTTGGCCCTGTAAGATACATATAAACCATTTAATGAGGACAGATTTCCTTCAGTTTTCCCATCAGTTCCCATTGGAATTGTATGAACCTTATCAATATACTCATTTGCAGTTAAGCTAGGCAAACTTGCATCAAAAGTACCCGTTTGAGGAGCATTCTCAACTGTACGAGTAACGCCTGTTAGAGCATTCTTAATTTCAAATTTAACTTTCCAATAAGTTGGCGTTACTTCATCGGATTCAGTAAGACCGTAAACTGTAAATTTATTGTAATTAAGTTTTTCTGAGCCTGTACTCTTTTGATAAACAACAAAGTCACTATTTTTAACATCTTTTTTCCCAACATTTTTAAAAGTAGTTCTATTTTGATAGTTGTAGGCTCCAAAAGCGCGAACCAATGTACTAAAACTTGCAGTATCATTAGTATCTACAACGGAGTAGGTATTTCCATCCCCAGTTCCATGATTATCAAGTCCAGGATCTACATCAAAGTCAGAACGTTCTTCTTTAGTGAAGTCCCTTGATCTATAAGCCACTTTTTCTTCACCATTTACTTTTGTATAAATCATTCCAGATTTAATATGGAAATTATCACCATTTTTAATTGTACTTGGCATCGTAAAAGTTAGATTAAACATTGTATAGTTGTTATCTTTACTATTAGCATAATTCCAATTTTTGAAAGTAGATTTATCATCGGTAAGAGTACGATAATATCTGGTATATCCAACAGGAACATTGGTGTCTTCAGCTGACGTAACTCCATTCTTACTATAGTAGTTATTGTCCCCTGTAAATGAAGTTCCAGTTGGGACTTCAATAAACAAGCGATTATCTTTTGATGTATCCAGTAAAGACCATAAATTTTTATTGTTAAAATAAACTACACCCATTTGGATCTGTCCATCAATATACTTTGAACTACTTGGTAAAGCATAATTTAATTCTGTACTCATTCCATCAACGGCACTTGATTTGATTGTCTTGGCAGCTGACTCACTAATGACACTATTGTCACTTGTGTCTTTTACAGTGGCTTGCAAATTATTCCAAATAATTTGGTTTGCAGGAATTTTGGCACTGTATTGAGTATTGAATTTAAATCTTAAGTTTAGGGTTTCAACAGTAGGGGTTGATTCTTTCAAATGAATGATAAGTTTTTTGTTAGCTGTATCATTTTCATATGATGACACAATTGATTTAGCATCTGGTGCGTCGGGTTGTACCAAGCTAAAGATTGGGTCAGTTGTTGAGAAGTTCTTAAAGACCGGATCACTTGAATTAGGATAAAATCCATAAGGTACTTCAATCACAGTCTTGTCAGAAATATTGTCTTTAATTGAAACTGCCAAGGCAATATTAATTTCAGTAGGTCCAACACCTGTCGTTGGATCAACATACGTCTGAAACGTTGCCGGAGCATTTACACCAACAATTACAGAATTTGCAGCTTTTACTCCTCTATTTAATTTTGTTGCTAGGGGGTTTTGAATCTTTTGGGCGTTTGTTTGAGGTGCTTTTTCGTCTGAAATAGCCATTGCTGGTTCAACTGACATTGCGACAGTTGAAGACAGCAAAACTAATACGCCAAAAGCCGAAACTCGCGCTCTTTTTTTCATATCCTTAGTTCCTCCATTTTTAGATTAAAGTTATTTTATCATTACTATAGTAATAAGTAAATAGTTATTATATTCAGTTATTTATTACTTAAAAAACCTATATTGTCATAAATAAAAGTACGATGAGGTATTCTATGGAAAATAATCAACTAAATATAGGTAAAAATATTCAAAAAATCCGCAAGCAAAAAAAGATTACTCAAGAATCTCTAGCCGAGTTGAGTAATCTTTCCATTAACTATATTTCAAAAATTGAACGACTAAGTGACCAAAACGTCAGTGTAAAAAGTCTATTTCAAATTTCTAACGCCTTAGAAGTGAGTCCTCTAGAACTCCTATCGCTTGATACTTCAGATTTTGAAAAAGGCTTTTATACTGAAAATTTAATTTCTTTGCTTTCTGAATTAGACACTAAAACCGCTAATAACTTGAGTAAACAAATACTCCAACTAATTGAAGTATCGAAGGAATTAAAATAATAGCTAAATAAAAAAACACGAAAATATTCGTGTTTTTTTCAATCCAGTAAAATTACTCCTCTTCCCACATCTGCCGATGGGCCTGCAATACTAACGAAACTTATTTTCTCGTCGTTGTATTTTACATTAATAGTTATTTGACTTGGTCGGTTAATTTCCATCCCTTGTTCACTTAGGATCTGATATTCACCAGAACTCTGCGGAGCAACTAATTTATAACGAGTTAAATACGCACCCAAGGGACCGCTAGCAGCACCTGTGGCTGGATCTTCAGAAATACCCATTGTTGGGCCAAACATTCGACTATGAATGGTTGCTTGAGTGTCGATAGTTTCTGAACTGAAAGCAAAAATATAGCCGGTCCCAATTGTTGGGTGACCAGCTATCGGAACTTCACGACTTGGTGTGAAAATGCGAATCGTTGCTCGCTGGTCAGTTATTTTAGTGACAAAGACTGCTTCTGACAAATTTAGTTCTCGAGTGATTTTTTGCATTTCTACATCCGTCAATCCTGCTGCATCTTCAAAGACCGCCAATTGATTGCCACCAAATGGTTCTTTGGTAAATACATCGATCAATTCATAATGAAATTCTCTCAAAGTAAGCACCTCTTAACATAGTTATAGTGGTGTCTATGTTAGTAATTAATAATTAAAAAAGCAATTTAAATGGTTCGCCTTTCTCACTTTTTGTTGACAAATTTTCAACTTGGAATTACACTGATTCCAATAAGTGAGTAAATACTCACTTACCAAAAATTATAACGGAGAATAACAATGACAGAAAATAGTGTTATCAAACTTAGTCATGTCGTTAAAAAATTCGGTAACGACACAGTTCTAGATGATATCGACCTTGTAGTCAATACAGGTTCCATTGTCGGTTTAATTGGTCCTTCTGGTGCTGGTAAAACCACTATTATCAAAACTCTTTTGGGAATGGAAGTTGCTGATGGTGGTCAAGCTACTGTCTTCGACCAAACGATGCCTAATCGGCAATTACTTTCACGAATTGGTTACATGGCTCAAACCGATGCCTTATATGATTCTCTTTCAGCTAGAGAAAATCTCAAGTTCTATGCTGATATGAAAGGCCTTAGTGCTAGTCAAACAAAAGAAGAAATTGATCATGAGGCAAAAGTTGTCGGCCTTTTTGAAGACTTAGACAAGCGGGTTGCGGATTATTCTGGCGGTATGCAACGTCGACTATCACTAGCAATCGCACTTTTAGGTCAAAGTGAATTATTAATCTTAGACGAGCCAACCGTTGGAATTGATCCAGCTTTGCGAAGACAAATTTGGAAAGAACTAAAGAATTTGCGTGACCAAGGAAAATCCATTCTCATTACAACTCACGTAATGGATGAAGCTGAACTAGTTGATGATGTAGCTCTTTTATTAAATGGAAAAATCATTGCCTTTGACGAGCCAAATAATTTGAAGACCACTTATAAGGTTAATACGATTGAAGATGTCTTTTTGAAAGCTGAGGAGGAAAACCAATGAGAATTGTTGCTATTGCTAAACGAGTTTTAATCGAATTACTTCGAGATAAACGAACACTTGCTTTAATGTTTGTTGCCCCAATTTTGGTTTTAACTTTGATGAAAATCGTCTTCACAGCAAATTCTACAGTCAACTTGAATGTTGCTACAGTTTCTGTCGATTCCAAAATTGCCCAACAACTAGATGACACTAAGCATGTATCAGTCAAAAAATACGATACAAAGAAAAAAGCTGATAAAGCAATCAAAGACCGCAAGGTCGATGCTATTATCAACTTCAAAGATAACAACTATTACGTTACATACGCCAACACCGATGCCAGCAAAACATCAGCCACAAAAATGGCCCTACAATCGGCTATGGTAACGACAAATATTAACAATTTAAAAGATACCGTTACCCAATTAAAAGATACCCTCACTAAAATACAAGCTAGTCTACCACCAGCTGCTCAAGCTCAAATGAATCGCCCTAGCGACAATAAGAATCAAGCACAAAAAGCTCCTAAAATTCATAACAAGTATTTATATGGTGACAGTGATACCAATTTCTTTGATAAAATGTTACCTATCTTGATGGGATTTTTCGTTTTCTTCTTTGTCTTTCTAATCTCGGGAATGGCATTATTAAAAGAAAGAACAACCGGAACGCTGGATCGTTTGTTATCAACTCCTGTAAAACGTTCTGACATCGTTTATGGTTACATGATTAGCTACGGTCTTCTAGCAGTTATCCAGACCTTAATTATCGTGTTGTACACTGTTTGGGCGTTAGATGTTCAAGTAACCGGAAGTATTTTATTAATGATCTTAGTTAACGTACTTCTGGCAATGGTCGCCCTAGCCTTTGGAATTCTCATGTCCACTTTTGCCAAATCAGAATTCCAAATGATGCAGTTCATTCCATTAATTATCATTCCTCAAGTCTTCTTCTCAGGAATCATTCCTTTAGATACGATGGCTGATTGGATTCAATACATTTCTTACATTCTTCCATTGAAATACGCTGGTGATGCCCTTTCAGGAATCGTCTTGAGTGGCGTAAACTTCTCGGCGATTGCTGTTGATTTGTTAGTATTACTAGGATTCTTAGTAGTCTTAACTTACTTGAACATTGTTGGTTTAAAAAGATATCGTAAAGTATAGAGGTAACTATGGCTGGAAAACAAATTTTTGAAGATTATCGTGATTGGCTGCAAAATGAACCAATTCCTAACGGAAAAAAGAAAGTTGTTGAAGCAAGTTTAGATCTTTTCTCAACACAAGGTTTTAACGGAACTTCAACTAAACAAATCGCTCAAAAATCGGGAATGAGTGAAGCAACTATTTTTAAATATTTTGCCAATAAAGATGAATTATTGAAATATATTTTAGCTCCAGTGATTGAGAATATCATTCCCAACTATATTGAAGATTTCACCACTCAATTAAATTCTGCCGAGGACTCGATTGAAAAAAGAATTCATTTCATCGTTAGAAATAGATATGACTTCCTTGTCAGCAATAAAGAAGCAGCCTTGATTTTGATTTCAGAGTTAATGACTAATGAAGAAATTAAAAATAAGATTGTCACTTTATTTATGAGTCGCGCCAATGACCTACAAACTATTTTTAAAAAGTTTTTCTTCAGTACAAATGAAGTTAGAGAAGACTTGCAGATATTTGATATTATGAGATTGGTTGCCGGTCAGATAGCCTTTCTTTTCATACAAAATTACAAACTCTTGCAACCAGAAAATGAACAAGCAACTGATCATGATTTATCTGTCATTGAAACAAATATTTATCAAGCGATAAAAAAATAAAAAACACATCCATAGCGATGTGTTTTTTTATTGTGGTAACCCACTCCATTTACCCGTACCATGGGTCCAGGCATTGGTTAGGAATTCGTCATTGATTGTATAGGTGGGTTCATTTCGTTCCTTGGAACTCAAGAACTTATTGATATATTGATCGGCTTGAAGCCATCCATACCAACCTAAATGAATCGTATCGGCCATGAAATAATCAGTTGAACCTTGATCAGAAAAGTCGGCGATATTATTAAACCCTTGGCTTCTCAATTGATAAGTAATTCGCTTGTCAAAATCACGAAGCATTCGTGGTGGTAAACCAGTATATGCTTGCCAACGTTGATTGACTGGTGGAATGATGAATAAGACATCAACTTTTTCTTTAGCAAATTGATTTAATACCACCTGAAAATCGGCATATTCCGGTGAATATCGATAATCTAAACCATGTTGGAAATTACGGAACTTCGGTAGACGTTTTCTTAACTTCTTATCAAAAAACTTATTGTCGATTTTAAATTCATTATTGTTAGTGTTAGCCTCACCCAAGTCCTCAGCCAACTGAGACATCTCATACATATCGTATTTATCAGGCAAGTCTTTCTTTGCCGCATCAATTTTTGGTTGTTGAGTAATCGAACCTAAACCACTAAAAATTTGATCTTCTCGCTGCAATTCTTGATGTCTAAAACTCAAAGTTTGTCTTTGTTTCTTAGTCAGTTGTTGTTTATGAGCAACTCGATTCAAAGCTTCGACTAAATTCGAGTTACTTTGCACAGCTTTAAAACTCAACAATCGATTGGCAAGGTATTTATCAGTCTTTGAAATTTTCTTCAATGACAAAACCCAATCTAGTGTTTGTAACTCAGAGAAGTAAGCATTGAAATAATCGGGCTTAATTCCTTTTTTGACAAACCACTGTGGTGAAATAATGAAGACAGCTTTTTTATTCTTAATTGCTGACTGCATTGAAGTGACCATCATAGCTTGAGAAATTGATTGCGTCCCTGGCGCCCCTAACAAGAAAGGACGATAACTACGATCGTACTTCTGGGCTAGAACTGACGGATGAAAAGCATCAAACCGATTTAGTTCGGATGATCCAAAAAATGGCACAAATTTCTTCTTTTTCATGGCAGCATTCTTAATAGCATCCCCACGAATAATATCGGAGGACATTGCTGATGCATCCTTATCTAAGTTACCGAAATGAAATTGAAATGGAGTTACGAAAATAATTGCGACTAATAAAACAGCAATTATTAACGGTCCAAAAATTTGCCATAGTCTTTTTTGCATTTTACATCATAGCCTTTACTTGTTGAATGATTTTGTTGGGAGTATCCCACTCTTCACGAACTGTTTCAGAAACAGGCACTTGAACACCTAATTGACCATCGATTTCAACTAAAAGTTGAACGGTTGCTAATGAATCTAGCAAACCTTCATCAAATAGATTAATGTCGGGGTTATTTCTAACCTCATCAGTACCAGTAATATCAGTTAAAATATCTAAAATTGTGTCTTCCATTATTCAAACTCCTTTAAAAAAATAGTTGATTTAAAAATCCTGAGAAAATTAGGAAACTAAAACATACTGCGTTAAAAGTAATAAAGGTTGCTAATCCCTTAGTTCCCCAATTACTAGGTATACTTTGACGATGTTTCTTCTTGAATCGAAGCCAGACATCGTTTAAACAAATCAGTGTCGCATGGTATAAGCCATAAACAATATAGTACCACGTTAAGCCATGCCAAACGCCCATGATTATGAACAAGGCAAAGTAGCCAACGTTTGAAGCAACTATCCGACTCTTAAAAACTTTTTTCTTAATTAACATAAACATCAAACGCATGTAGATGAAATCTCGGAACCAGAATGACAATGACATGTGCCAACGATTCCAGAATTCCTTAATGTTTGGTGCTGAGAAAGGCTTATTAAAGTTATCTGGTGTTTTGTAACCCAACAAGTAACTTGTCCCGACAGCGAACAAACTGTAACCAGCAAAGTCGAAGAACAAGTACATTGAATAACAATACATATAACCAACTAAGGCCCAAGATAATCCACCTTTATTCAATGCTATTAACCCAATTTGTGGTAATAATACTTGGCCAAAGAAGTAGCCTAAGATGAACTTGTATAAGAATCCTAGGAAAATCTTCCAGACTGCTTGTCCTAACATCTCAACATATTCACTTGGCTCAAGATCATTTTCTTCGTCTTTTTCAAAACGACGAAAACGATCAATTGGTCCTGATGAAATCGTTGGGAAGAATAGCAAGAAACGAATATACGCCAACGGACTAAACTCTTTAATCAGTCCATCACGGGTTTCCATAATCACTTGCACTGACTTGAAGGTTAGATAACTTATTCCTAAGAATCCAAATATTGAATTTTGCCCGTCAATGAATGGTGTGATTTTTACCAGAATTAATGGTAATAATGCCATCAAAACCGCTAAATAGAAAATCCAACTTGAGTTCTTACGAACACGATAAACATGATATAACCAAGTCAATAAACTCTCAAAAATCACGTAAGCAATTAATGCTAATCCTTGATGTAAGTGTGTTCCACCAAAACTGATGTATAAGAAAATCAACGTTACAATTGCTGGGTAGACTTTCCAACGTTTACCAGTACTTACAAAGTGAATCACAATTGGTGCTAAAGCAATGAATAGATATAGAAAATAAATTGGTTCTGCATAAGGTGTCAGTGTAGGAATCATGCTGTATTCACCTCATTCATCAAGCCCTTACGATCTAATTTACCATTAGGTGTTTGGGGAATAGCATCAACGTATACTATTCTTTGTGGAATCATGTAATCCATAACTCCTTGGGCTAATTCACTTTTGATTGCCTTAGTTAATTCAAACTCAGAAGCAAAATCATTTTTATCGGCAACCACGAAAGCAATTAAGTTTTGAACCTTCAAACTATTCTTTTGATACTTAGGAACCACAATTGCTTGGTTTACTAAGGACACTTGGTTCAAGTGAGCGTCAATATCTTCTAACTCAATTCGATAGCCATGCCACTTCACTTGAAAATCAATGCGCCCATTATAAAGCAACATCTGGTCTGAATTCATTGAACCAGCGTCACCAGTTCGATAAACTCTCTTGCCATCTTTTTCAATAAAAGCTTGTTGGGTTTTTTCGGGATTGTTCAAATATCCCTTAGAAACTGACGGACCTGAAATTGTTATTTCACCTTGTTCACTCGACCAACTATTTGATTCTTCATCAAAGAATTCTACTTTGGTATCGGATTTAACATAACCAATTGGCAAACGATGATCTCCAGATAACATTTCAGGAACCAACTTAACCACCGAAATTGCCACCGTGGCTTCGGTTGGTCCATAGGTATTGTAAATTGAAGCATCAGGGAATTTTTCAAATAGCTTCTTAGCTGTGTTTTGACTGAGTTCTTCCCCACAGAAGTAGAATTGATTCAATGATGGTAGATTATCAGCATTGAATTCTGGTGCCATCAAACAAATATCCATGAACGAAGGAGTTGAAACCCAGATATTCAAATCTAATTGCGGTAAGGTCTCAAATAATGACTTGAAGTTATTGATAACGGATTTTTTCAAAGGTCGTAGACATCCCCCAGTTAGCAACGAAGGATAAAGTGACATCACTGATAAATCAAACGAAAATGGCGCCTGTAGTAAGAAGTTCTGTTGAGCTTGAATAGGCTCAATGTTAGTAAACCAATCCACAAAACTCTGTAAGTTGTCATTACTAATTTGTACCCCTTTCGGAACCCCAGTTGTTCCAGATGTGAAAATAATATATAGATTCTCATCACCTTGAACCGGATGAGCATGAAACTCATTATTCGTTTCAATTGCTGACTTAATATCAGTTAAAGAGATAACTGGAAGTTCAGTTGACACTTCCCAGTCACCACCAATATTGATGATTGCGCTAGGTTGAGCAACTTTCAAAATATTTTCAATACGATCCTTGGGAGTGCCAATTTCAACCGGAATGTATGCATGACCACAACGAGTTGCAGCTAACATACTTACTAACATCTCTAGTTCAAAATCTCCATAAATAATGATTGGAGAATTGTCATTCACTTTAGTATCTAAGAAAGCAGCTAAGTTAATGACTTTTTGATTCAGAGTCTGGTAATCACAACTTTGTTCACCATTATCAAACGCTATCTTATTAGGATATTTGTTACAAATGCTTATTAATTGTTGAGTTATTGTATCAGTCATCGTGCTTTACCTTCTTAGAATTCGTTATAAATAAATGTTCCACCTTGGATATTGTGGTACCTATAAAGATAAATTAAAGCCAAAATGATGATAAAGTAAAAAATCGTTCTTAACACGAAGCTACAACTAGCTTGATGTTTCTTATAAAATTCTTTCATAATCATCCCACCATAGAAAAACTTATCATTTTTAAATATTACAATTATATTACACTTCACTTTTTGGTAATTCAATTGAATCACGATAATTTGGCCTTACAGTTTTGTAAGACCAATTTGTTAATTAGGCAAAGCAGTGCTTAAAATTTGACCACTGGCGGGCTCTATGGTAAATTAGCACAGTACTTAAAAGAGTGCTAGAAACTTAATAGGAGGCGCTACTATATATGTTAGTTCCAACAGTCATTGAACAAAATTCACGCGGTGAACGCGCTTATGATATTTATTCTCGTCTTTTAAAAGACAGAATTATTATGCTTTCAGGGGAAATTAACGATCAAATGGCAAATACAATTATTGCTCAATTACTTTTCCTAGATGCACAAGATTCCAACAAAGATATTTCTATATACATTAATTCTCCAGGTGGTGTAGTTACTGCCGGATTAGCAATTCTTGATACAATGAATTTCATCAAGTCAGACGTTCAAACAATCGCTATGGGAATGGCTGCCTCAATGGCCAGTGTTCTCTTAGCATCAGGTACCAAAGGTAAGAGATATGCTCTTCCAAATGCTACTGTTTTGATTCACCAACCATTAGGTGGAGCTCAAGGACAACAGACAGAAATTGAAATTGCTGCTAGAGAAATGTTAAAAACTCGTGAGAAATTAAATCACATCTTGGCTGATAGTTCTGGTCAAACTTTTGAACAACTTCAAAAAGACACTGACCGTGATAACTATATGTCCGCTGACGAAGCTAAAGCCTATGGTTTGATTGACGACGTAATGGTTAACAAAGATAAGAAATAGTTCTAAAAAAAAACGACTGAAAATTTCAGTCGTTTTTTTATTTACCTTTTGCTTCCTCAGCAATTTGATTTAATTTTCTTAAGCGATGATTAATTCCTGATTTTGAAATTGCACCAGATGGTACTAAGTCTCCCAACTCCTTCAATGAAACTTCAGGATTCTCTAGACGAACTTGCGCAATCTCTCGTAGTTTATCAGGCAAACTATCTAAACCAACCGTAGTAGCTAAATATTTAATATTTTCAATTTGCTTAGTAGCAGCATTCACGGTTTTATTCAAATTGGCATTTTCACAATTAACTAATCGATTAACCGAATTTCTCATATCACGCACAATTCGAATATCTTCAAACTTCATCATCGAATTACTTGCTCCAATGACTAATAAGAATTCAGCGATTTTTTCAGCTTCTTTCAAATAAACAATATAACCATTACGTCTTTTGGTAATTCTCGCATTCAAGTCGAAGTGATTCATCATTTTGAGCAAATCTTCACCATGAGATTCATAGAGTGAATAGATTTCTAAATGATAGCGTGAAGTTTCAGGATTATTGACACTTCCTGTTGCCAAAAAAGCTCCTCTCAAGTAAGAACGCATTCGTTGTTCTTCTTCCATGATTTCTTGAGGAACATCGGTATTAATTTGATAAGAATTCTCAGAGATGATACCTAAATTCTGCAAAATCTTATCAGTATCTTTTTTTAGACGAACAACATATTGGTTGTTCTTTTTTAATTTCATTTTCTTACGAACTAACAATTCTGATTCAACGGAATAATTCTGTTTGAGTAAAGAATATATTCGCCGAGCAATTGCCGGATTCTCAGTGACCACACTTAAGACAAACTTGTGGTCTTGAATCGCTAAACTACCGTTCATTCTGATAAGCGCCGCTAATTCAACACGAGCGTGCTCAGGATGAACCTCTAGCATAGTTAGCTCTTTTTTCACTTCACTTGCATAAGAAGCCAAAACTATCTCTCCTCATTTTTTCTCTGATCCGACTGGAAGGCCAGATTCATAATTTCATCAGATACCTTATCACCATCATGAAATGCTCCATTATCGTGTAATGATAAGAAATCATTAGAAATAACTCGAATTCCCATATCACGCATGGTTTGAAAATCATATTTCACTTGAATAGAATACTCATCATATTTTTGATAATCCATATAATCTTCGGGAACCGGCGTTGTGTTAACCAACACAGTATCGACAAAATTGCCACCTAAGTGTTCATCTAATACTTTGACATGCTCTGCATCAGTAAAACCTAAGGTCTCGCCTTTTTGTGTCATGATATTGCAAATATAGACAACTTCGGCCTTAGTTTCGCAAACTGCCTTGCCCAAATTATCAATCATCAAGTTAGGTAAGACACTGGTAAATAAACTACCAGGTCCCAGCACAACGACATCAGCATCAAGAATTGCTTGAACAACTGGAGCAACCGCTTCTGGCTTCACATCTGGATTTTCGCTATCTGTCACCCAAACTCGTTTTACTTTCTTGTCAGCAGCAGTAATTTCACTTTCACCGGCAAGCTTAGTTCCATCAGTAAACTCAGCATTCAAAGTCAAACTGTGATTCGATGCTGGATAAACGTGACCGTCGACTTTCATCATTTCCGATAATACTTGTACAGCATCAAAAATATTGGAATAAATTTCTGAAAGAGCCGCAATAATGAAGTTACCAATCGCATGTCCAGCAAAGAAAGTGTCTTTTGAATCAAATCGATACTGAAAAACATCCAACTCCGTTTTGGGTAGGTCTGATAAAGAAGTCAAAACGTTACGAATATCTCCAGGAGGGACAACGTTAATATAATCACGGATAATTCCCGAAGAACCGCCATCATCAGCCACAGTGACAATTGCAGTTACATCCGCATTTTTATTTTTTAAGCTTTTAACGACAACTGGAAGACCCGTTCCACCACCAATCACAACTACTTTGGGACGTCTGCCTTTAACAACTCGAATGGTTTTATTTTGAGAGAGCATTAGTTTCCTCCAAATTGTGACTTTTCACGATCCCGATGAGAAATTTCTACCTTATAATTTTCTGCACGTAGGTCATGACCCAGTTTTTCAGCAATAGCAACTGATCGGTGCTGTCCACCTGTACAACCAACGGCTATGGTCAAACTCGACTTCCCTTCTTTTTGATATCCAGGAATAATTGACTTCATTAACTCTAAATATTGTTTGTAGAAATTCTGAGATTCATCACTATCAAAAACATAATCAGCAACTGGTTCGTCTAGACCTGATAGTGGTTTTAATTCTGGTATGTAGAAAGGATTTGGCAAAAATCTAACATCCACAACATTATCGGCATCGATTGGAATTCCATACTTGAAGCCAAATGACATTACTTCAATTCTAAACAAGGTGTCTTTGTCATTATCCTTGAAGTAATCAATGATTTTTTCTCTTAATTGGCGAGTATTGGTGTCCGTAGTATCAATAATTAAATCAGCACTGCGTTTTATTTCTTCAAGCATTTGACGTTCTTTTTTGACACCATCTAATAAGCGTCCACCGTCGGTTACAAGTGGATGAGCACGTCGAGTTTCTTTATAACGAGCAACTAACTCTTCATCAGAAGCATCAAGGAACATAATTCTTGTTTCAACGTTTTCTTCTGAGCGTAATTCAGAAATCATCGAAACAATTCGTTCGTAGAATCCACGCGAACGTAAGTCGACTACTAAAGCAATTTTGTCGACTTTACCTGATTCTTGAACAAGTTCCCAAAATTTGGAAAATAAAGCTGGAGGCATGTTATCAATACAGAAATAGCCCATGTCTTCCAACGCACGCATGGCAACGGTTTTCCCCGCTCCACTCATTCCTGTAACAACAACTAATTTTGTCTCTTCCATACCTATTACACCTACAATCTTTTTGTTAAATTCTATTATAACATTCCGGGCGTTTCATTTCTTGTAAAAAGAAAAAGAGCTATTAAATTAGCTCTTTTTTTGCTTTTGTTAATTTCAAATCTCTTTCAATAACTGGTGCTAAATATTGACCTGTATATGACTCTTTTACCTTACAGATTTTTTCAGGAGTTCCAGTAGCAATAATTTCACCACCACCGTCGCCACCTTCTGGACCTAAGTCAATAATCCAATCAGCAGACTTAATCACATCTAGATTATGTTCAATTACGACTACCGTATTTCCTTCATCAACAAGTTTTTGTAATACTTGTAGTAAACGACCAATATCGTCAGTATGAAGTCCAGTTGTTGGTTCGTCCAAGATGTAGAAGTTTTGCCCACGTGAACTCTTATACAATTCAGAAGCCAATTTCATACGTTGAGCTTCACCACCAGATAAGGTTGTGGCTGATTGTCCCAAGCTCACATAACCCAGTCCTACTTCAACAATTGTTTGAAGTTTACGCTTAATCTTAGGAATATTCTCGAAGAATTCCAATCCCTCAGAAATAGTCATATCTAAGATTTCTGCGATGTTTTTGCCCTTGTAAGTTACTTCAAGAGTTTCTGAGTTGTAACGAGTTCCATGACATACTTCACAAGGAACGTAGACATCAGGTAAGAAGTTCATTTCAATCTTGATAATTCCATCACCCTTACATGCCTCACAACGTCCACCTTTAACATTAAAGGAGAAGCGTCCCTTCTTATAACCACGAAGTTTAGCTTCGCTTGTTTGCGCAAATAAATCACGCACATCATCAAAAACACTGGTATAAGTTGCTGGATTACTTCTTGGTGTACGACCAATAGGGCTTTGATCAATATTAATCAATTTATCAATATCATCATATCCAGAAATTGTCTTATATTTACCAGGTTTTTTTGAATTATTATTTAACTTCTGGGCTAACGCTCTCTGAAGAATCATATTAACTAGTGTTGACTTTCCTGATCCAGAGACACCAGTAACTGAAATAAATTTGCCAAGTGGAAAATCAACTTTCAAATTCTTCAAGTTGTTTTCACTAGCACCGGTGATATGAACTTTTTGACCATTACCTTTTCTTCGCTTCTCTGGAACTGGAATAAACTTCTTCCCAGATAGATATTGGCCAGTAAGTGAATTAGGATTTTTCATCACTTCTTTTGGAGTTCCAACAGCAGTAACTTCACCACCTAATTCTCCAGCACCGGGGCCAATGTCAATCAAGTAATCAGCTGCATTCATTGTGTCTTCATCATGTTCAACCACGATTAGCGTATTGCCCAAATCACGCATTTTTTGCAGTGATTCAATTAATCGGTCATTATCTCTTTGATGAAGTCCAATTGAAGGTTCATCTAGAATATAAAGAACTCCTGATAAATTAGAACCAATTTGTGTTGCTAAACGGATACGTTGAGCTTCTCCACCTGATAAGGTACCAGCAGAACGAGAAAGATTAAGATACTCCAGACCAACATTTTGTAAGAAAGTTAAACGATCTAGAACTTCCTTCAAAATTGGTTTAGCGATAACTGTATTTTGTTCTGAGAATTTAGTACTTTCAAAGAATTTCAAACTGTCTTTGATTGGTAAATCTGAAGCATCAGCAATATCCAAGTCGTTAACTTTCACTGCTAAGGCTTTTTCGTTTAGTCGTTTACCATGGCAAGTTTGACAAGTTAACTCAGTCATATACTTTCTCATAGTTTCACGAGTGAAATCACTATTTGATTGTTTATAACGACGTTCAATATTTGGGACAACACCTTCGAAGACAATATCGATATCTCGGAATCCACCAAAATCATTTTCATACTTGAAGCGAAATTGTTTGTCTCCTGATCCATATAAAACAAGATCTTGTTGTTTCTTGGATAACTTGTTAAATGGTGTATCCATATCAATCTTGAACTTCTTAGCAGCTTGTTCCAACATTTGTGGATAGTAATTCGAACTAATCGGATTCCATGGAGCAATTGCTCCCTCATTTAAAGTGAGCTTCTTATCAGGAATAACTAAGTCCAAATCGACTTCTAGCTTCATTCCCAAGCCGTCACAATCAGGGCAAGCGCCAAATGGGGCGTTGAATGAGAATAAACGAGGTTCTAATTCCCCAACGGTAAAACCACAAATAGGACAAGCATAATGTTCAGAAAAAACTAGTGGTTCTGAACCCATAACATCAACATTGACATAGCCACCAGACAAACGTAAAGCAGCTTCCATTGAGTCGAATAGTCGTGAGCGAATACCATCTTTAACAACGATTCGGTCAACTACTACATCAATGTCATGTTTTTTATTCTTATCCAATTCAATTTCATCAGTTACTTCAGCTTCTTGGCCATCGACACGAATACGGACATAACCTTGTTTTTGAATTTGTTCAAAGACTTTCTTATGTTGTCCTTTTTTAGCTCTAATAACCGGTGATAGAATCTGAAGCTTAGTTCTTTCTTCTAATCCTAAAACTGTATCGACCATTTGCTCAACTGATTGACTGGTAATTACAGTACCGTCGTTTGGACAAATTGGTGTTCCAACTCGGGCCCAAAGAAGTCGCAAATAATCATTGATTTCTGTGATAGTTCCCACGGTCGAACGTGGATTTTTGGAGGTTGTTTTTTGGTCAATCGAAATAGCCGGACTCAATCCGTCAATCGAGTCTACGTCTGGCTTATCCATCTGACCTAAGAATTGTCGAGCATATGCTGATAAACTCTCGACATAACGACGTTGTCCTTCAGCATACAAGGTATCAAATGCTAAGGAACTCTTTCCTGATCCTGATAATCCAGTCATAACGACTAATTTGTCACGAGGAATTGTCACATCAATGTCTTTTAAATTATGAGCTCGAGCTCCTTTGATAACGATTTTGTCATTTGCCATCTATTTTAAATCCACCTTTAGTTCTAATATTGCATCACGCAAGTTAGCCGCTGCTTCGAAGTCTAAACTCTTAGCGGCGTTTTCCATTTGAACGGTTAATTGTTCAACTAACTTCAACTTCTCATCCTTAGACATGTTTTCAAAGTCGATATCATTTTCAACAATTTGTTCACTTGTTGGATTATCTACTTGTTTAACTGCCGTTATAGCATCCCTAATTGGCTTGATAATTGTCTTCGGTGTAATACCGTGTTCTTCATTGAATTTCTCTTGAATGTTACGACGGCGCTGTGTTTCATCCATCGCACCCTTCATAGAATCAGTTATCTTATCAGCGTACATGATAACTCGACCATGTTCATTTCTAGCCGCACGACCGATAATCTGAATTAATGATCGCTCGGCTCTTAAGAATCCTTCTTTATCGGCATCAAGAATCGCAATTAATGAAACTTCCGGAACATCAATTCCTTCACGAAGCAAGTTGATACCAATTAAAACATCAAACTTACCAAGTCGCAAATCACGAATGATTTCGGTTCGCTCAAGTGTCTTAATGTCACTATGTAGGTATTTGACCCTGATTCCCATATCCTTGAAATAATCGGTCAAATCCTCAGCCATTTTCTTAGTCAAGGTTGTCACAAAGACACGCTCGTCTTGCTCAACACGAGCATTGATTTCACCAACTAAATCATCAATTTGTCCCATTATTGGACGAACTTCAACTTTTGGATCTAACAGTCCAGTTGGTCGAATAATTTGTTCAATTACATCAGGAGTTCTTTCTAATTCATATGGTCCAGGAGTTGCTGAAACATAGAGGATTTGATTCACATGTTGTTCAAATTCTTCTAAGGTTAATGGTCGGTTATCTAGCGCACTTGGTAAACGGAATCCATAGTCAACCAACATTTGCTTTCTAGCACGGTCACCATTATACATTCCTCTAATTTGAGGCATGGTTACGTGGGACTCATCAATCATGATATTAAAGTCATCGGGGAAGAAATCTAATAACGTATATGGAGGTTCACCTTCAGCACGACCTTCCATATGACGTGAATAGTTCTCGATTCCAGAAGTGTAGCCCATTTCTTTCATCATTTCGATGTCATAATTAGTTCTTTGTTCAAGACGTTGAGCTTCAAGAAGTTTACCTTCATCATTTAGTTCTTTCAATCGTCCTTTTAATTCGTTTTCTATTCTTTCAATAGCTTTAGCCATTTGTTCATCATTAGTCATAAAGTGAGTTGCCGGGAAGATCGAAATTTGGTCTAACTCACCATTTATTTCTCCAGTTAAGGGATCCATTTGAACAATTCGATCAATTTCATCACCAAAGAATTCAACTCGTAGGGCAGAATCATCTCTTGAAGCTGGGAAAATATCAATAATATCGCCACGAACACGGAATCTTCCACGTTGAAAATCGATATCATTTCTTTCAAATTGATTATTTACAAGTTCACTCATCAATTGATTACGGCCCGTTTCTTGACCCACACGAATTGATAAGACATTTTCACGATACTCGTTAGGATCACCCAAACCAAAAATACTAGAAACTGAAGCAACGACAACCACATCATTTCTCTCTAAAAGAGAAGAAGTTGCTGAATGTCGTAACTTATCAATCTCATCATTGATACTGGAATCTTTTTCAATATAAGTATCACTTGATGGGACATAAGCTTCAGGTTGATAGTAATCATAGTAACTAACAAAATATTCAACCGCATTATTAGGGAAGAACTCCTTAAATTCACCATAGAGTTGTCCCGCTAAAGTTTTGTTGTGTGAAATTATTAAAGTCGGTTTGTTCAAATTCTTAATAACATTCGCCATGGTAAATGTTTTACCAGTACCAGTGGCACCTTCAAGAATCTGCGCTTTCTTACCTTCTTTAAAACCTTCTGTTATCTTGTCAATTGCCTGACCTTGATCACCAGCTGGTTTATATTTTGAAACTAAATCAAATTTACGATCAGTTTGTCTAGTTATCATCGACTTGCCCCTTAGAATCATGAAAATAAAAAAATATTGAGATAATTTTTGAATTACCACAATATTTTAACACTACGAACATATTTTCGCCATTTTTTTAATTTGTCCAATTATTAATTTCTTTAACGTACTCATTAAGCTTGTTGTCACTAGCTTCTTGACTATCGTCTGTTACCCCAATATAGAACTTAATTTTTGGCTCAGTACCTGAAGGACGAATAGCAATCCAAGTTTCATCATCAAGAATATATTTCAAAACATTCGCTTGTGGCAAAGCAATTTTTTCTTCACCTTCACTAGTTGTAGCAACCTGACTTTGGAAATCCATTGTCTTCACAACTTTATGGCCAGCGATTTCTGTGAATCCTTCTTGACGGAACTTAGTCATCAAGTCGGCCATGATTTGTTTACCATCAACACCTTCAAAAGTTTCCGAAATTGTCTTTTCTTGATAGTAACCGTATTTCTTATAAAGATCTAGAAGACCATCATACATGGTTTTACCTTGTGACTTGTAGAATGCTGAAACTTCAGCTAATAGTAATGAAGCTTGCATCGCGTCTTTATCGCGGACAAAACCTTTAACTAGATAGCCGTAACTTTCTTCAAAACCAAACAAGAAAGTATTTGATTTTGTATCTTCAAAGTCTTGAATTAATTCAGCAATGTATTTGAATCCAGTTAGAACATCAAACATCTTCAAACCATAACTATTAACGATTTTAGTAGCCAATTCTGTCGAAACAATCGACTTAATTACGGCACCATTAGCTGGCAACTTATTATTTTCTTTCATCGAATGTAGAATATATTCAATTAAAACACTGGCAATTTGATTACCAGTCATTAATTGATATTCACCACTTGGAAGACGAACTGCTGCTCCGAGACGATCAGCATCTGGATCAGTTGCAATCAAGACATCAGCATTTTCATTCTTACCTTGGTCAATTGCCATATCAAATGCTTGAGTGAACTCAGGATTTGGGAATGGCACAGTGGCAAACTCTGGATCTAGAATGGCCTGTTTAGCAACCATTGAGATTTTATCGAATCCCATATCACCAAACATTCTTGGAGCAATTACTTTACCAGTACCATGAAGTGGTGAGTAGACTAAGCTAAGATCAGAGCCTTCTTGCTCAATTAGAGCGTGATCAACACTAACTGTTTTTAAATTTTCAAGATAGATTTTATCAATATCTTCACCAATTAAATCTACTAATCCATTCTCACGAAGTTCTTCGATATCTTTAACTTCAATCGCAAATAAATCAGAGTTCTTGCGAACATAATCAGTAATAATATCTGATTCTTTTGGTGGCATTTGACCACCATCTTCGCCATAAATTTTGAATCCATTATATTGCTTAGGATTATGACTGGCGGTAATCATAATTCCGGCATAAGCATTTAATTCACGAACTGCAAAAGATAATTCTGGTGTTGGTCTTAAACTGTCAAATAAGAATGATTTAATACCATGTACGCCCAAAACTTTGGCAGATTCGATTGCAAATAATTGTGAATTATAGCGAGAATCAAAACTAATTGCGACTCCACGTTGTTTTGTTTTTTCATCAAGTGTATCCATTAATCCTGCCAAACCACTAGCAGCCTGTCTAACGGTGTAAATGTTCATACAGTTAATTCCAGGTCCCATTACACCACGCATACCAGCAGTACCAAATTCCATTGGTGCATAGAATGCTTCTTCAGCTTTCTTATCATCATTTTTTAATTCTGTTAATTTAATTTTTAAGTCTAAATCTAAATCAGGATATTCTTCCCATACTTGTAAGTTTTCTTTCCAACTCATAATTTGCCTCCAAATTTATGGTAACTGCTTTTATTCTACCTTATTAGTAAACAAATAGATGAAGGTTTAAGAAATATATAAAAACTCAATATTTCGTTTTTGGACCTCTCCTTGAATCGTGTCTGTGCTATAATTAATTCAGCAATCAAAAAGACACGGTGATAGCACACCGCGTCCTTGATAATAGAATTGCGTTAAGGATTTGACTACTTTTTCATGAAGTAGTCTTTTTTTATTCGATCAATTAAATCTAACAAATCATTTGCGATATGTTTAAGAACGTAATCGATCATAATGAGTATTAATAAATCACCCCTCAGCTATTCCCTGAAACGTTTTTTGCATTCGACCATCTCCATTTCGTTTTTAAGACGAGGGACGGCGGAACACAAAACTATTACCAAAAAGAAATTACGCAAAAGTTTTGAAACGCGCTCCAAGAAACTAAAGTCTCCGTCTAAGCAAAAAACGAGCGAACTTCTTACGAAGTTAACTCGTTTTTTCTTTAGTGCTCGACTTTTAAACGTTTCTTGTCGCGCTCTTAATCACTTAGTGTTTGTATATAGTTAAATGCTTGTTNTAAAGTCTCCGTCTAAGCAAAAAACGAGCGAACTTCTTACGAAGTTAACTCGTTTTTTCTTTAGTGCTCGACTTTTAAACGTTTCTTGTCGCGCTCTTAATCACTTAGTGTTTGTATATAGTTAAATGCTTGTTGTCCGGCAATTCCACCGTCCCCAACAGCAGTTGTGATTTGACGAAGTTCTTTTTTACGAACATCCCCAATAGCATAAACTCCAGGGATTTTTGTTTCCATATTATCGTTAGTATCAATCCAACCTTGTTCATCCAAAATTCCTAAATCTTCAAAGGCATCGGTTAATGGTTGAATTCCAACATAGATAAATGCACCGGAGGCTGGCAAGACATGTTCTTCACCAGTTTCTTTGTCATGATACTTAACACCAGTGACTTCATTGCCATCACCTTGAATTTCATCAGTCAAAGCGTTCCAGACAAACTTAATTTTGTCATTCTTGAAGGCACGATCTTGTAAAATTTGTTGAGCACGAAGTTGGTCACGACGGTGAACGATAGTAACAGACTTAGCCATTTGTGTAAGGTAAACACCTTCTTCAACAGCTGAATCACCACCACCAATAACAACAACGTCTTGATCCTTAAAGAATGCTCCATCACAGACCGCACAGTATGAAACACCTCGTCCTGAGTATTCATCTTCTCCGGGAACACCGATTTTCTTGTATTCAGAACCAGTGGCAATAATTACAACTGAAGTTTCATAAGTTTCTTCATCAGTAGTAACAATTTTTTGGTCACCTTTTTGTTCAATCTTTGAAACGGTTCCATATAAGAATTCTGCCCCAAAACGAGTTGATGAAGCAAACATCTTCTCACCCAACTCTGGTCCCATGATTGATTCAAATCCAGGATAATTTTCAATCTCAGCGGTATTGTTCATTTGACCACCATAAATACCCCTATCTAGGATGGCTACCGATAAGTTTGCTCTTGAAGCATATAAAGCGGCTGTTAATCCCCCAGGACCAGCGCCGATTACAATTACGTCATATTTCTTTGTCATAATTCGCTCCTCATACGATTTAATTCAGTATGTCAATACTAGTCATTCAAAGTTGATTTGTCCACTAAGTTGTTTCTAAAATTCAATTTCGGCTTTTCCAGAGCGTCCCATCAAACCTTTAATCACTTCGTGAATATCTTTGCCTTGATAAATCACAGCATAAATTGCACTGGTAATTGGCATATCAATGCCTTGTTTTTCAGCTAATTCAAAGGCTGCCTGACAAGTTGCAACACCTTCAACCACCATGCCCATATTCTTCAAAGTTTCATCAATTGATTCACCCTTGCCAATAGCGTTTCCAAAACGCCAGTTTCGAGAATGAACACTGGTACAAGTTACAATCAAATCACCAACACCTGAGAGTCCAATGAAAGTTAATGGTTTAGCACCCATCGAAACTCCTAGTCGAGTAATCTCTGCTAAACCTCGAGTCATCAAGGCTGCCTTGGTGTTATCACCATAACCAAGTCCGTGGAGCGCACCTGCACCTATCGCTATAACGTTCTTTAGGGCTGCTCCCATTTCTACTCCGACAACATCATCGTTTGTATATAAACGGAAGTAATCATTCATAAATGTATCTTGAACTAGTTTAGCCGCCTCTAGGTTATTAGATGCAGCTGTGATAGTAGTGATATCTTTATTAGCTACATCTTCAGCATGACTTGGTCCTGATAGAACAACTACTGCTTCTCTTAGTTGTTCAGGAATTGTGTCTTCAAGAATTTCAGAAATTCGATCATAACTTCCTTGTTCTAGTCCTTTTGAAGCAGTTACTAGAATTGGTTTAATTTGTAGTTCAATTAAAACTTTAGTTAGTTTTTCTGCCACTTCTCGAGTAGCTTGAGTTGGGATAACAAATAATACCATCTCAGCTTCACGGCAAGCTTCTGTTAAATCGCTTGTAGCAATTAGCTCAGAACTAATCTTAAATTCGGGTAAATAATGTTTGTTGGTATGTTGTTGATTAATTTCATCAACACATGCCTGATCATGACCCCAGACTTTGACTTGATTCCCATTTTCCACTAATAAATTAGCAAGAATTGTTCCCCACGATCCTGCTCCTAAAACTGCTACGTTTGTCATGTTAAATCTCCTATTTGTTGATGGTGTAATCAGGTACATTTTTATTTTTGTGTCGATAGCTCATAATAATAACCGCTCCAATAAAGAGGATTACTGATAACAGTTGTGATACACGAATACTACCAAATAAATATAAGCTATCCGTCCGCATTCCTTCAATAAAGAACCGTCCGAAGGCATACCAGATAACATAAGTTAGAATCACTTCGCCACGTTTGAATTTACCATTCGCACGTAAAATTAAGATAACAATTAATCCTAATAAGTTCCAAGCCGATTCATATAAGAAAGTTGGTTGACGATAATAGCCATCAATATGCATTTGGTCAATAATGAAGTTAGGCAAGTGTAATCCTTCTAAGAAGCTCTTTGACGTCACAGCACCATATGCTTCTTGATTCATGAAGTTACCCCAGCGACCAATAATTTGTCCTAGCATAACGGATGGTGCAGCGATATCTAACATTTGCCAAGTGGAGATTTGTTGTTTGCGTGTATAAATAATAATTACAATTAAAGCCGCAATTAAACCACCATAAATAGCGATTCCCCCGTGCCAAATTTTAATGATTTCACCGGGATGACTAATATAAAATGGCAGTTCAAAAATCACATAGTACAGCCGTGCTCCAATTAAAGCAAAAGGTGCCATCCACAGCACCATATCTAATACTTTATCGGAATTAATTCCCTGTTTAGTAGCTTCGTGCATGGCCCACATAACAGCCAAGAACGCTCCCGAAGCAATAATAATTCCATACCAATGAATTTCCAAACCGCCTAAAGTAAAGGCAATCGGGTTTATTGTTAATAAATTCAAAATACTTATCCTTCTTTATCTGTATCCGAGTTTTCTTGAATTAGTTTACTCAAGTTATCTTCAAATGTCTTAGTAGCATCAAAGCCCATCTTTCTAGAACGGAAGTTCATGGCAGCTACTTCAATGATAATTGCTAAGTTACGACCAACTTTAACTGGAACGGTAATCTTAGGAACTTCAACATCAAAAACAAGTTGTCTCTGTTCTCCGGAACCTAATCGATCATAATTTCCTTTAGGATCCCATTGTTCCAAATGAATAATTAATTCAATTTCAGAGTCACTACGAACTGCTCCGGCACCAAATAATGTCATAACATCAATTATTCCGACACCACGAATTTCTAATAAATGGTTCAAAATCTTGGGAGCTTCACCAATAATTGTTTTTTCATCTTGTTGATATACTTCAACTCGATCATCAGCAATTAAACGATGACCTCTTTTTACTAATTCTAGAGCTGTTTCACTTTTACCAACTCCAGAATCACCGGTCAATAAAATTCCAATACCATAGATATCTACTAAGACACCATGAATACTCTGGCGTTGAGCTAATTGTTGATCCAAATATTCGGTTACCAAACTGGACAAACGAGTTGTTGGTAGTTTTGAACCGATAATTGGAATATGTTGTTCTTTGGCTACTTGAATCAATTCATCAGCTGGGGTTAAATCTCTAGAAACCAAAAACATTGGTGTTTGAGGTTGAGCCATTTGTTGAAAGATTTGCGTTCGACGCTTCGAGCCTAAACCAGCAATATAGGCCGTTTCTGTCTGACCGAGCAACTGAATTCGTTCGGCAGGATAGTAATCAAAATAACCCGTCAATTCAATTCCAGGACGTGAGATATCACTGACATCAACGAATTTATTAGCCAAGTCTCCTTCACCTACAAAGACTTTAAACTCATTATCTTCAACTAGTTGTTTTACACTAACTTGATTTTCCATGATTTACACCACCATTTATCTCGTTACCAATAGTCTATCATTTTACGCAAATATTACATATAAAAAAATCGACCATCAGGCCGATTGAGTTTTTAGTTTTTAGCACGATTTCCAATAATTAAATTAACTATCGACATAATAACTGCTACTAGCATCGCTGCTCCAAAACTAGTGAACTTGAATTTTCCATCTAAAAAAGTTGAAACAAATTCCAAAATGGAAGCATTTATAACAATCGTGAATAATCCTAAGGTCAAAATCGTTATTGGTAAGGATATTAATTGCAAGATTGGTTTAGCAGTCATATTCAATATTACGATAACAAAACTAGCAATAACTGCAGTTTGTACATCTGCTAATGTGAAATACTGTGGAAAAACTTGGGCAATTGCCATGAATAGAAATGTGTAAATAATCGTTTTAAAAATAACTCTCATCTAAATCTCCTCGAGTATTTAATTAACTCAACATTCTACCCGATTGCAAATATTTGTCAAAATCATCCTAGTTCAATTCAACTACATGACCACTCTTTAAATAGACAATCCATTCACAAATATTGGTTGCATAATCACCAACACGTTCTAGGTAACTTGCTACTAACATGTAAGAAGTTCCACCAACAATTGTTTCGGTGTTCTCCTTCATTTTAATAATACATAAGTCACTAATTCGACGAGCAAAGTCATCAATTACATCATCTTCTTTAGCAATTTGTTCGGCTTTTTCACTATCTTCTTTTACATAAGCATTCAAGACATCTTCAACAATTTGCTTAGCATGATCACCCATTTGAGCAATTAATTCTTCAGCTTCAGGAATTCTTTCATTTCCTTTCACTTCAATTGTTGCTTTGGCGATACTAACCGCATGGTCGCCCATTCGTTCAAGGTCAGAACTTGCCTTTAAAACTGTCACAATCATTCTAAGGTCAGAAGTTACGGGTTGTTGTAAGGCAATCAACTCGAACGAAGTTTTTTCTAAATCCGTTTCTCTTTTATTAATCATTTTGTCAGCTTCAATAACTTCTTGAGCTAATTTCTTATCATGATTAACAAAAGCACTAACGGATTTTAGAATGGATTCATTAACCATCATCCCCATCTCAGAAAATCTCACATGTAAGTTAGATAATTCTTCTTCGAAAGCTGTTCTCATTTTCATAATTTTGTCCTCTCTATATTAACCAAACTTACCAGAAATATAATCTTCAGTTTGTTTATTCTTCGGATCTAAGAATATCTTCTTAGTTTCATCTACTTCAATTAATTCCCCATTCAAGAAGAAAGCAGTTCGATCAGAAATTCTTGATGCTTGTTGCATGTTATGAGTAACGGTAATAATTGTATAATCCTGTTTCAATTCCATCATCATGTTCTCAACCTTGGAAGATGAAATTGGATCTAAGGCACTCGTTGGCTCATCCATCAAGATGATGTCAGGTTTAACTGCAATAACTCTGGCGATACAAACTCTTTGTTGTTGTCCACCGGATAAGGCTAATGCCGACTCATTCAACTTGTCTTTCACATCATCCCAAACAGCTGCTGCCTTCAAACTTGTTTCAACTGCTTCGTCTAAGACAGCTCGATCAGTAATTCCGGCAATCTTTAATCCAAATGTTACGTTGTCATAAATTGAGAATGGAAATGGGTTTGGTTGTTGAAAAACCATTCCGACTTGTTTTCTCAATTCAACCGTATCAGTATTGGGAGCATAGATATTCTTCCCATCTAATAATATATTACCAGTTATTGTCACATTTGGAATTAAATCATTCATTCTATTTAAAGTACGCAAGAAAGTTGACTTACCACAACCTGATGGTCCAATTAATGCCGTAATTTCATTTTCATAACAATCAAGACTAACACCCTTGAGTGCTTCTTTTTGTCCATAAAACAAATGAACATCGCTGGCGGATAAAATTGTTTTATTTGCCATAACTACTCCTAACCAAAATGACCTGAAACATAATCGTCGGTCAATTTTACTCTTGGTTTTGTAAAAATCTTTCTGGTTTCATTGAACTCTATTACTTGTCCTAAATGGAAGAACGCCGTATAATCACTAATTCTAGCTGCTTGTTGCATATTATGAGTAACAATAATGATTGTATAATTATCCTTCAAGTTCATCATTGTCTCTTCAATATTTTGCGTAGAAATTGGATCTAACGCACTGGCTGGCTCATCCATCAATAAGATATCAGGCTTCATCGCAATTGCTCTGGCAATGCATAATCGTTGTTGTTGTCCACCTGATAGAGCTAGTGCACTCTTATTCAAGTCGTCTTTTACTTGGTCCCAAAGTGATGCTTGTTTCAAAGTTGTCTCGACAATTTCGTCTAACTTCTTCTTATCATGCACGCCGTGACGTTCGAGAGCAAAGGTGATATTTTCGTAAATTGATTTTGAGAATGGATTCGGACGTTGAAAAACCATTCCAATGTGTTTTCTCATTTCATAAACATCAATTTCATTGCTATTGATATCTAAATCACGATACAAAATTTTTCCTTCAACTCTTGCAGTAGAAATGGTGTCATTCATTCTATTTAATGATCTTAAAAAAGTTGATTTCCCTGAACCAGAAGCGCCAATCAACGAAGTTATCTGATATCTTTCAAACTGAAGTGAAGCACTATGAAGAGCTTCTTTTTCACCATAAAAGACTTTCAAGTTCTCAGTCGTCATCGCCATTTCGTGTTCTTTTTCATCCAGTCTGCGAATAAATGTTTCTTCTTGTGCCATTATTTATTCCCCGTCATCTTCGTATAAATAAAGTTACCTAAGTAGCGAGATGCTAAATTAAATAGTAGTACTGCTAGAATCAACACTGCTGAGGCTCCAGCTGATACTGCTACTGCATCAGGAATTAATCCCTCCGAGTTAACTTTCCAGATATGAACCGCTAAAGTTTCAGCGGGACGCATCAAGTTCAATGGGCTGGTAATGCTCATTGGATTGAAGTTAGTAAAATCAACTGGTGGAGCACTTTGTCCAGCGGTATAAATCAATGCTGCCGCTTCACCGAAAACACGTCCTGCTCCTAGAATTAATCCAGTGATGATTGCTGGAAGTGCATCTGGAATAATTACTCGAATCACCGTTTCATATTTTGATAACCCTAAGGCTAACCCAGCTTCACGTTGCGAATTAGGAATCGAACGTAACGCATCTTCGATACTTCTAATCAAGAGCGGCAAGTTGAAAACTGTTAAAGTCAATGCTCCGGATAAAATTGAAAAACCAATATGAAAATTAATAACAAAAATCAAGAATCCAAATAGCCCAACAACAATTGAAGGTAATGAACTCAAAATTTCAATTGAGGTTCTAATTAAACTAGCAATTCTACCATTTGAACTGTATTCAGAGAGATAAATAGCTGTTCCTAAAGCGATTGGAATTGAAATAATCATCGAAAGAATCAATAAGAAGAAAGAGTTAAATAGTTGAATTCCAATTCCACCACCGGCAGAAAAACTTTCTGCTTTACTGGTCAAGAAATGCCAGTTCACATATTGAAGTCCTCTACCCAAAATATAAAGTAATAAACTAGCTAAGATTAGAACAATTACCGTTGCCATGACATAAATGACACCAGTTGCGATTTTATCGATTGTTTTGGCTTTTTTCATTTCAACGTTCCTTTCTTAGCAATGTATTTAATTACGGTATTAAATAGCAACGACATCAATAGGAGTAATAATGCTAACGACCAAAGTGCGTTGTTTGCAGTTGTGCCCATGACTGTATTTCCCATATTCATCGTCAAGACACTGGTCAAGGTTGAGGCTGGTGAAACTAAATTTTGAGGTAGTAACATAGCGTTACCGATAACCATTTGGACGGCTAATGCTTCACCAAAAGCACGTGCCATTCCAAAGACTACGGCGGTGAATAATCCTGGAGCACCAGCTCGAAGGACTACCCGAGAAATTGTTTGCCATCTAGTTGCTCCAACCGCTAAAGCTGCTTCACGATAATGCCTAGGAACAGCTTTTAAAGCATCAATACTCATTGAAGTAATTGTTGGTAGAATCATGACGAACAAGACAAATGTTCCGGCTAGAATTCCAAAACCACTGCCACCAAACGTATTTCTAACAAACGGAATAACTACTGAAACACCAATGAATCCATAAACAACTGAAGGAATTCCCACAAGTAATTCAATAACCGGTTGTAAAACTTTCTTTCCTAACTTAGGTGAAATTTCGGTCATAAATACCGCTGCCGCAATGGCAAAGGGAGTGGCAATAATTGTAGCTAAGAAGGTTACTGAGAAAGAACCCATAATCATTGGCAAAGCACCCAATAAAGGTCTTCCCTGACTATCAGTCTTGTCGGCTGACCAAATTGAATGAGTCAAGAAATCAATGATGTTGACTTTATCACTTACAAAAATGGTAATTCCTTTGGAAGCAATAAATCCAATTAATGAGAGCACTAAAATGATAATAATTGTTGTACAAAACATTGCTAAAAACTTACCACGAAATTCCCGTTTCGCAGAAGTCGAACGCATAGTTAAACTTTCTTTAATAGAGTCATGCATGTTATTTACCTCCAATCTTTGTAGTCTTACCATGATCATCTTTTTGATAGTTCATTTCGCTAATGGGAATGTAACGCATCTTTTCAACAACGTTTTTTTGCACGTGTTTTGAAAGAATGAAATCAATGAATTCTTTAGCTAATGGATCGCCATTCTTTTGAATATACATATGTTCATATGACCAAATTGTCCATTTGTTATCAACGATATTCTGTTTAGTTGCTTCATGACCATCGACTTTCAAAGTCTTAACATCGCTATTAATATAAGGCATTGCCAAGTAACTAATTGAGCCGGGAGTATTCGCAATAATCTGGCGAACCATTCCTGATGAATCTTGTTCTTGAGATTTTTTGGTTTCCAAATTATTCATGACTGATTTTTCAAAGACTGAACGAGTTCCACTACCGCTGGCACGATTAATGATTGTAATTGGTAAGTTAGGTCCACCAACGTCTTGCCAATTAGTAATTTGTCCGGCAAAAATCTTTCGTAGTTGAGTTAATGTCAAATTCTTAATTTTTAAGTCTTTATTTACAACTGGAACAATTCCCACGACACAAATTTTGTAATCAACTAATTGTTTAGCGTCGATTCCTTTTTTTTCTTGAGCAAATAAGTCGGAGTTTCCAATATCAACCGCTCCTGATTGAATTTGGCTTAATCCCGTTCCAGTTCCACCACCTTGAACATTAATATACACTCCTTTATTCTGTTCAGAGTATATTTCACTAGCAGATTCTGCCAAGGGTTGCACGGCAGACGAACCAACAACCGTGATGGTTTTTTCTTTAGTCTGACCACATCCAGTAAGTATCAGAACGGTAATTAAACTTAAAATCAACAATCCTATTTTTTTCAAGATTCCAGCCCTCATTTAATTTAATCTAACAAATCTATTCTAATAATTGATTGTAAATTTTGTGTAAAAAAAACAGCAAGTTTTTCACTTACTGTTTTTTTATTTAATCTTTTTATATCCCATCTTCTTTAATTGACGAGTCATTTTCTTTAAACTATGTTCTTGATAATACTTGAAACCTTTATCAAGTTTTTTAAGACTTTTTGAATTGATTTTATCTAGATCAATTTTGATTTTTGCTGAATAAGTTGAGCCTTGATATTCATCGCTAAAACTCAATCCTGTTTCACTATAGTTATATTTTTTCTCAGCTTTAAATTTTTTAGGTGATTCTTTAATTTGTCCAGTAGTGTAATTCAATCTAGTTATGCTGATAAATTGTGCTCTGGTCTCTTCGTCCACATCTTTACCAAACTTAACTATCACTTTTTGGTTTTCTTTATGAACCTTATCCCCAGTTGAAATTAAAGTCGTCGTAGCAGTTATATTCTCACTCTTACTTCGATAAACTGTTGTTTTTTCTCCACTACACCCAGCTACTATCAGAACTAATGTTGAAAGAATCAAAAGAACTATTTTTTTCATATAACTTACCCCAATCGTCTATCTTACAAATATTTTAGCATAAAAAAAGAACGCTCTTTTAAGCGTTCTTTATAATGGTATTTTAATTTCAAACCTAGTTCCAACAGTTAATTGACTATCAACTTTGATCGTACCATTTAGTTTATTGACTGCATCGTTGACAATTGCCAATCCCAATCCTGTTCCTTCAACATCTTGGGAATGAGACTTGTCCACTCGATAAAATCTTTCAAAGATTCGATCAATCTCATCATCCGAAATACCAATTCCGGTATCTTCAACATCAATATATAAGACGTTCTTGATTTCATCGTGATTCAAATTAATATCGATTGAGCCGCCATCTTTATTGTACAAAACAGCATTAATCATCAAGTTATCAACTATTTGTTCAATCAAGAGTTTAGAACTCACAATTGGTTGTGGTCCTTTGACAAATGAATTAACGGTAAGATTCTTCTCTTTGATCTGCGGAGCTAAATTCTCGGTGATGTTATCCAAAACTTCGTCTAGTAAAATCTTGTCATTATCTTCATCAGTTTCTTTAATTTGCGAAAGCTCCAAGATATCTTGAATTAAATAATTTAGACGTTTGCTCTCTTTATTGATAATCTTCAAGAATTTGTCTAACTGTTCAGGGTCATCTTTTGCTCCGTTTAATAAGGTCTCTGAGAACCCAGAAATAGCCGTTACTGGAGTTTTCAATTCATGACTAACGTTACCAACGAAGTCTCCTTGCATTCGTTCAATTTGTTTAAATTCAGTCAAATCATACAGAATAACAATAACTTGTCGTTCCATATCTTCATCTGAATGAGCAATTCGAATGACGTTAGCATCAACAAATTTATCATTATTAATTAAATTAACAGTCTTATGATGATTTTTATTCTTGCGCAAAGTTCTTTCAATCATGCGACTCAAAGAATAAGTCTTTATATCATCAATAAAAGGATGCTCAGTGTTTTCAATATTATGGCCAAGAATTATTGACATGGCTTGATTATGAATCAACACATTACCTTTATCATCCAGTAACATTACTCCAACAGGAAGGTGTCCCACCAATCCTTTAAAACGACGACTCAATAAGTGAAGATTTTGATTTTTATCATTAACTACATGATTCAAGTTGTGAATTTCTTGAATAATTGGCACCAACGAATCCTTATCATGTACGATGATAGGATTGATTTCTTCGCCAGCATTAATCTTCTTCAAATTGTCAGCAATCAAGGCAATTTCATATTCACGGCTACGATTTCTCACGTAAATAATTCTTATTATCAGAATAGCTATCAAAATATAAATGATTGATAACAAACTAAAATAAGCAAAGTGATTCGTCCATGCTCGAGCTGACTCATGTTCTAAGACTAAATATTTATTATTTTCTACTTGGTTAGCCTTGTAGAAAGTTCGATGAGAAAAGTTAGTTGTTTTGGTAACTTTTCCATTTGGAGTAATCGTTCCCTTATTCCACAAATCATTAATCTGGGCATTCTTCTTATTACCAACTTCATAGGTAATTGCCTTCATATCGTTTTCGACAAGAAGTGTGGACTTCACCTTCTTACTTTGATTTCTCAACTTGAAATAAGTTTCGCTCGCTCGATCAAAGTGGTGACGTTGATTGGAGCTTAAAGCCATATCAGAGACATAGACTACTCCGAAATAGACTAATATAGCAACAACGATTGAAATAACTAAATTTCGTTTATTTTTCATTTTATTCCTCCAATCTATATCCAAATCCACGAATTGTTTTCAAAAATTGTGGTTTTTTAGCATCAGTTTCAATTTTTTCTCGTAGATGACTGATTTGAATGTCAACCACTCTGCCAGAATTAGAATCTTCTGGCCAAACATTAGCCATGATTTGATCACGACTAAGAATTTGATTTCTATTAGTATGCAAATAATTAAATAATTCAGATTCTTTTTTGGTTAGTCCAACAGTTTGTCCATTAGGAAGAGTCACAAAGTTTTCTTTAACCGTGAACCGACTTGAACTTGTAATATCAGTTTGAACACGCCTTAGTAAAGCAGCAACACGAGCCAACATTTCCTCAACATCAAATGGTTTTATTAAGTAATCATCTGCACCAGCATTGAGACCTTTGATAACATCTTTTTTAGTTCCTAAAGCCGTCAACATTAGAATTAAAGTTGTTCCATGTTGCTCACGGATTTTCTTAGTTAATGTTATGCCATCAATTTTTGGCAACATCAAATCAACAATTAACAAATCAAAATGATTAGCTCGATAGAGCTCAAGTGCCTCTTTACCATCATGAGCAACCATTGTCTCGTAACCTTGATTATTTAAATTATATTCCAACAATGTTGTAATTGATTCTTCGTCGTCCACAATTAATATCTTCATAACTAACCTTCTAATCAGGATTATTTAACTGCAACTGCCATTGTAGATAGGCATTAATAAACTCATCTAAATCACCATCTAAAACAGCTTGACCATTTCCTGTTTCATAATTTGTTCGATGATCTTTAACCATTGTATATGGATGAAAGACATAGGAACGAATTTGTGAACCCCAACCTATCTCTAATTGTTCGCCTTTGAGTTCAGCATTTTTTTGAGCTTGCTCTTCTAATTCTTTTTGATAGAGTTTTGCTTTTAACATATTCATGGCTGTTTCTCTATTTTGTAACTGTGATCTTTGAGCTTGAGAACTTGTCACAAAACCTGTGGGTAAATGAGTAATTCTTACCGCTGATGAGGTTTTATTAATATGTTGTCCACCAGCACCTGATGAACGAAAAACATCAATCCGTAAGTCATCGGGATTAATTTCTACCTCAATAGAGGAATCAATTTCTGGCATTACCTCAACTGAAGCAAATGAAGTATGTCTTCTTCCCGCAGAATCAAATGGTGAAATTCTTACTAGTCGATGAACTCCATGCTCTGAACGTAGTAATCCGTAAGCGTTGTTGCCTTTAATCATCATTATGACACTTTTGATGCCCGCTTCATCTCCATCTTGGTAATCTTCAACCTCGATTGAAAAGCCATGATGTTCGGCCCAACGTTGATACATTCGATAGAGCATTGAACCCCAATCTTGTGATTCGGTTCCACCGGCTCCGGGGTGTATTTCTAAAATAGCATTATTACTATCATACGGTCCATTAAGTAGCATCTGAGTTTCATAAGAATTCATTTGTTGAGTAACACTTTCGATTTGGTCACTCATTTCATCCATCAAAGTCTCATCAGGTTCTTCTTTGAGTAACTCTAGTGAAACCTTGAGATCCTCAATTTCATTGGATAGTTTTTGGAAATTATCATATTTTTCTTTTAATTGATTATTTTCATCAATTACTACCTGAGCTTTTTGATTATCATTCCAAAAGTCATCCTCTGCCATCAAGTTTTCATTTTGAGCAATGGTTTCTTCTAAGGCATCTAAGTCAAAGAGACCCCCTAAAGTCAGCTAACTTATGATCCATCTCTTGAATAATTTTATTTAATTCACTAAGTTCCATTATTTAATCTCCTTGTGTAAAAAAAAGCAGGCCAGTGGCCTGTTTTTTTAACGAGTAATGTTTTGTCTGATTTCGGCCTTCATAAATAATCTAGTGACATCAAAATCAATATCAGAAACCATTTCTTCAAACATTCTGTATCCTTCTTCTTGATATTCAACAAGCGGATTCAATTGACCATAACCACGTAACCCAATTGATTGTCTCAATTGATCCATGGCATCAATATGATTAGTCCAATGATCATCAACTACTCTTAAGACAACAACTTTTTCAAACTCTAGCATTTGAGCATCATCATCAAGAATTTCTTCTTTTTCGGTGTAGTTTTCTTTAACCAAATTCATCAAGAATTCACTGATTTCTTCGGTTTTCTTACCTTGAAGATCATCCATTGAAATCTTTTCATCACTAACCATTGAGGAAACAGCAAAGTCATAAATTGCTTTAAGATCCCAATCATTTTCATTACCTTGAGTATGAACTGAAACTTGATTGTTAATAGTTCTTTCAATCATTGGCATTAAGACTGCTTTAAGATCTTTATCTTCTTGAATAACTTGCATTCTTTCCTTATAGATAACTTCACGTTGTTCACGCATAACATCATCATATTGCAAGGTATTCTTACGTGTATCGTAGTTATTACCTTCGACACGTTTTTGGGCACTTTCAACTTGACGAGAAATCATACGACTTTGAATAACCGCATCATCATCTTCAACTTGGAATCTTTCAAGAACTTTCTTAACTCTTTCAGATCCAAAGCGCTTCATCAAGTCATCTTCTAGAGAAAGATAGAATTGTGTATGACCAGGATCACCTTGACGTCCAGAACGTCCACGTAATTGGTTATCAATACGACGTGATTCATGACGTTCAGTACCAATAACTGCCAAACCACCAACTTCACGAACTCCAGGTCCTAATTTAATATCAGTACCACGACCCGCCATATTGGTAGCAATTGTAACAGCTCCGTGTTGACCAGCGTTCATAACGATATCAGCTTCTTTAGCATGGTTCTTAGCATTTAAGACCGCATGAGGAATCTTTTCACGATCAAGCATTCTTGATAAACGTTCTGATGATTCAACCGCCACGGTACCAACCAAAATTGGTTGACCTTTTTTGTGACGTTCACGAATATCTTCTACAACCGCATTGAACTTACTATCAAGTGTTGGGTAAAGAAGGTCTGATTCATCTTCACGAATAATTGGCATGTTAGTTGGAATTGACACAACTTCCATGTTATAGATTTCACGGAATTCTTCTTCCTCAGTCTTAGCTGTACCAGTCATACCAGCAAGCTTGTCGTACATTCTAAAGAAGTTTTGGTAAGTAATATTAGCCATTGTTTGAGTTTCATCTTGGATCTCAACGCCTTCTTTGGCTTCGATTGCTTGATGAAGACCATCTGAGTAACGACGACCTTCCATAACACGACCAGTAAATTGGTCAACAATCATAACTTCACCGTTTTGGATCACATAGTCAATGTCCAAGAGCATGATGTAATTAGCTCTTAAAGCTTGATCCAAGTGATGGTTCAAGACAGTGTTATCAATGTCATAAAGGTTATCAAGTCCAAAATTTTCTTCGGCTTTTTTAATACCATTTTCAGTTAAACTAATAGTTTTTGTAGGCCAATCAATTTTGTAATCTTCAGTTTCTTCCAAAGATTTAGCAAAACGATCAGTTCTGATATAAAGAGCAGTGGATTTTTCGGCTTGTCCAGAAATAATCAATGGAGTTCTAGCTTCATCAATCAAAATGGAGTCAACTTCATCGACAATCGCATAATGAAGTGGACGTTGAACCATTTGTTCTTTATAAACGACCATGTTATCACGTAAGTAATCAAATCCTAACTCACTGTTTGTTGAGTAAGTAATATCTGCTTGATATGCTTCACGTTTTTGATCTGAGTCTAGAGCATTAACATTAAGACCAACAGTTAGTCCTAACCAGTTATATAGCTCACCCATTTCACGAGCATCACGAGAGGAAAGATATTCGTTAACTGTTACAACGTGAACACCTTTTCCTTCTAGTGCGTTCAAATAAACCGGCAAAGTCGCAGTAAGTGTCTTACCTTCACCAGTCTTCATTTCAGCAATATTACCTTCATGTAAAGTAATCGCCCCAATAACTTGCACTCTAAATGGGAAAAGTCCTAGAACTCTTCTAGCCCCTTCTCTAGCAGTTGCAAATGCTTCTGGCAAAATATCATCTAGCGTTTCCCCATCAGCTAATCTTTGTTTGAACTCAGGAGTCTTAGCCTGTAATTCTTCGTCACTTAATTTTTTATATTCGTCTTCATAGCTGAGGACTTTATCAGCTATCTTGCCCATGCGCTTAACTTCACGCGCATCACTCTCGACCCATTTTCTTAAAGGATTTGCCATATTTTAATAAATCGCTCCTATATATACGTTTATTATACAAAGTATCTATGTAATTTTATCATTTTAACACCACAAATTAAATATATATCGTCTTTTTTTTACTTTATTCCAAAAAAATTCATAAATAAGTAGTATTAACTTACTAAATTTCTTGAGCAAATAAAAAAACAGGAGTAGTGATTACTCCTATTTCTTATTTCATATTAATTAAATTCTTTTGCGATTTAGAACGTAAGCACCAGTAATTAATGCCCCTAATCCTAGAGCTGTTAACACAACAGAACTTGTATTTTCAGCACCAGTTTGAGGAAGTTTCTTAGCAGTAGCTGTTTTCACAACTTCTTTAACTTTTGGATCAGTTGGTTTAGCAACAGCAGCTGTTTTCCATTTAGCGTAAAGTGTAATGTTACCTGCAGTACTATAAGTTGTCATCTTACCTGATAATGTTTCAGGACTATCAGGAACAACGTCGGTAGCTGAAGCAGGTTTTGTTAGAGCTTCATCGTAGAACCACCCAACAAATTCATTACCAGCTTTTTTAGGAGTTGGTAAGGTTCCAAATGTATCACCAGCGTATACTTGCATATCTGGTAGTGTTTCGCCACCATTAGTAACAAATGTAATTGCAGTAGGTCTTACTACTGGCACTGATACAGTTGCTGTGAACGGAAATACTTTTCCATTTTTCTCAAAAGTAGTCCGAACTGAATATTCAACCACTTCATCTTCGTCAGTTAATGTTGGCCAAGAAATAGAATTAGTTGCTGCATCATATGTTCCTTCGTCGGTAATATCTATAGGAGTCAAAGGTTCTCCGCCATATCCAATTACAGCATTTGTAACTGATTGAATTGGTTTGTTATTAGCATCGACTCTTAACTCTCCAACTTCATCCCAAATATCGTGTAATTGTAATGTAGCCAAAGCATTAAATCCATCAGCAAAAACTGATAAATCTAACACACGTGAATATCTTAAGTTTAAGAAAGATAGTTTTGGAAGGTCTTTTAAAGCTGAGATATCTTTCGGACCACCTTCACCATTAACTACATGTAAAGTTTCCAAATTAACCAAATTCTTCAATGGAGTTACATCAGTAACTTGAGTATCAAACAAGACAAGATCAGTTAGTGCCGTTAGATTTGCCAAAGGAGTCAAATCTGAAACACTTGTATAACTTGCACGTAAAGTCTGTAAGTTAGTTAATTGAGAAATTGGTGCTAATGATGTCAAATTATAATTTTGCTCCACTTGTAAATAAGTAAGTTTCTTCAAATTAGAAACTGGAGTTAAATCTGTGAAATCATTTCCTCCCAATGATAAGGATTCAACATTATTCAAATGCTCTAACCCTTGCAAATCAGAAATTTCAGCAGAACTAGCTATCAAGTTAGTGATACTATCTAATTCAGCTTGGGTAACTGTAGCCTCTATTGAAGCCTTGCCCAAATTTTTTTTTGATTGCATTTGCTAAATTTGGATCAGGAAAAATATCTTTAATTGCAGTTGGTGCTGTAATATTTGTAGTTACTTTGCTCGCATTGACTGTACTTTCGTGGATATTAGCGGTATTGCTTAATACCAAGAAAGGAATAATCAGAGCTGCCATAACAATAATTTTTATCTTTTTCATTCATTCTCCTCCAATAATAAAACGATAAAAATACATTATTTTTTGTTAAATAAAATAATAATAATTTTATTAACTTACATAAGTATACATTATAATAATTATAATGTATACCGTTTTCAAAACTTTTTGGCACCTCTCTCGAGCACAAAAAAAGACCTTCTAATCAGAAGGTCTTTTTAATTATTCAGCTGTTTCAATTAGAGCAAATTTGCCATCGTTTCGTTTATAAACAATGCTGATGCCGTTGGTCTCTGAATCTTCAAAAATAAAGAAATCATGTTCCAACATATTCATTTGCAAAATTGCTTCTTCCACATCCATTGGTTTCAATGCGACATGTTTGGTTCTTACAACTTTTAATTCTGTATCTTTTTCTTCCGCTTCGTCTTCTACTTCAGCATCCAAGACTTCAAAATCTTTTAGTCCTTTTTCACGAGATTTACGATTAATTTTAGTTTTATATTTTCTAACTTGTCTCTCAAGTTTATCAACAACTAAGTCAATCCCCGCATATAGATCATCGTTCAACTCTTCAGCCCTTAGAACTAAGTAAGGCAATGGAATCGTTACTTCAACCTTTGTTTTAGAGTTAGGATATACTTTCAAGTTAACATGAGCTGTAGGTTCTGAACTAGCATCAAAATACTTATTCATCCTATCCAACTTCTTAATCACGTAACTTCTGATAGCCTCTGTTACTTCAATATTTTCACCACGAACATTAATTCTTAACATAAAAATCTCTCCTTCCACAAAGGAATTTTAAAAGGTATTAACCTTTATTTAATTATATAATTGCAAACGTTTTTACACAATTAATATCCCTCTATCTTGCCAAAGAAAATGTTTCAATCTGACAATTCTTGTTCTGTTTCAAGATGGCGGACCTTGCTAAATTTAGCGTTCTCCCAGTTGTATAAATATCATTGACAATCAAAATTTTTTGATAATTATTTAAGTTTTTTGTCACCGCAAACTTTTGAGGTGTTTGCAATCTTTGTAGACGATTCTTCTGAGCTTGCGGGCCAGTGTCATGAATGACTTCCAAAACACTTTGAAGTGGCAGCTGTGAAAATAACACTTGAACAGGATTGAATTTACGCGTTCTCAAATGCTCTGCAGTAGATGGAATATAAGTAATCAAATCATATTTTTTAAAATATTTTGTATATCTAATTTGGGTCGCAAATACTTCTGCTAGTTGATAGTCACCTTTTCTTTTATAGCTGCGAAAGTAATCATGCATTGCCTGATTGTATTGGTATAATGCCGTATGCTTCACAAACATATGAAAATGCTTCTTCCAACATTGGCAATCTTCGCAAACATTCTTATCAGTTGTCTTACCACAATATCGACAACTCTTTTTTCCAATCGGTTCAAATTTTGAAAAACAAAATTCACATACTGATTCACTCATGGGTTTTAAGTTAATAAACAATTCAAATAATGATGGATTATCAGTTATTGCTTGGTGACAGAGAAGACATTTCATGATAACTTTTCTCCCAATTTATTTAATGACTTTATCTCTTGAATTGCGTGACGAATTTGACAATTGTAATTGCGATAATAAAAAATAACTTGGTTATCAAAATGCTCCTTTTGTCGACCTGCTCTCCCGGCAATTTGAATTAGCACTTCTTTCGAAAAGTTTTTGTGGTCGGCATTATAAACTAGCACATCTACATTATTAAAGGTCACTCCTCGTTCTAAAATAGTTGTCGTTAATAGTGCAAATATCTTCTCAGCGCGAAATCTCTCAACAATTTCTAAGCGTTGCCGATCTTCGGAACTGACACATTCGAAATTCAACTTCCAATTGATTTTGGCGGCAAATTCTTTCATGGCAATAATACTAGGAAAGAACAATAAGAATCTTTGCTGCTTCTTTTGTAGTAATTTCATCTGTTTAAAAATTGTAGCCTGATTGAAACACATTTTACTTTTCGGAACTGGCAATGGCTGCCCGTGAAATCTTAGTGGTAAATAATAAATCTTTTCAACTTTTCTCAAAAACTGTTTTGGTGGTGTTGCCGAAAGATAAATCATTCTACCTTGTGGTTTAAGAGCCTTGTTAATTATTTTTTCCAGCCAAGCGTTGCCAAATAGTGGATATGAATCAACCTCATCAACGATAATGACGTCAAAGGCTTTTTCAAACTTTAGCAGTTGGTGTACCGTCGCTATGGTTAGTTGAGTGGCAATAAGTCGGTCCTCTTTTTGTCCGTGCATTAAACTGATATCAAGAGTAAATGCTTCCTTGAAACGCGGATAGAGCTCCTCACAAACATCGATTCTCGGCGAAACAATAATAATTCTCTGTCCAGATTTTAATAACTTATTGATTGTTTGGAATAAAATTTCGGTTTTTCCGGCACCCGTTACTGCCCATAATAAATGCTTCTGATATTCAAAAATGCTATTCGATAATTCATTGGAGACTTTCTGTTGCAAGGTACTTAGCTGTCCTTGCCAATTTAAATAGTTACTTTGCTTTGAAAAGTTAACCTCCCCAGTGAATTTAATTAATTTATCTTCCTCATCGATTCTTCCAAAGTTTAGACAACTGCGACAATATATTTTTCCTTTTACTTCACTAAATTCCTTTCCTAAGCAGCGATTACACTGGTGCTTTTCAATTGCTGGCACAATCTGATATTCACAATTTCTCACAAGATACTTTTCGGTATTAGCATTTAGAACCATCACTCTGTTAGCTAGATTAGATATGTTAAAATCAGTCATAGACTAAATTACGCAAGAGGTTAATTAAGTGACTGAATATTTAACCATCAAAGAAAACTCTATTTCGAATTTAGAAATCAAAAAATCGAAGTTCATCACCAATTTGATAAAGATTAATTCTGAAGCTGAAGCCAGTGAACAATTAGAGTTGATAAAAAAAGAACACTATAAAGCTAATCATAGTTGTAGTGCTTATATCCTTGGTGAACGAAGTGACATCCGACATTCTAGCGATAATGGTGAGCCTAGTGGGACCGCAGGGGCACCAATGTTAAACGTTTTATCCGAAAACCAACTGACTAATACTTTAGCTGTCGTTACTCGATATTTTGGCGGGATTAAACTGGGTACTGGCGGATTGATTCGGGCATATACTAATAGCGTCGTCGAAGCACTCAAAGAAAATCAAATCGTCCGAGTTATTTTGATTCAAGAGCTGCACATTACTCTTCCCTATAATTTACTAGATAATCTAAAATATGATCTAAACTACGAAATCAGTGACATTAATTACTCTGATCAAATTCAAATGACAATTTTAGTGCCAATTGATGAAGTCAAGGTTGTTGAGCAACACCTGCAAGATAAATTCAATAATCATCTACAATTCAATTCTGGCAAAATTAAAACAGCTGAAGTTCCAATCAAAAAAGACTGACAATTGTCAGTCTTTTTCATCATTATTTTCATTGTCATTTTTTTCTAATTTACCAATTAAATTTTTCAAAGAATTTAATAATGGTTGGCGATTATCACCAATTAATCCGATTGACTCAACAAACATTTCCAGGCCAATCAGTACACAAATCGTCAGGATAACACTACCCCAGAGAGAAGATAGTGGATATAGTAAAGCGATGAATGAGAACACTAAAGTTATTCCATAAATCACCAAAACTGTTTGACGATGTGATAATCCTAATTGCATCAAGCGATGGTGCAAGTGATGCTTATCAGCTTGAGAAATTGGTTTTTTATTCAAAATTCGACGTAACATTGCATAGATTGTATCGGTAATTGGAACACCCATGATAATTACAGGAATAAGTACACTGATGAACGTTACATTCTTTAGACCCTTCAAAGAGAAGAATGCCAACATAAATCCAATAAATAGCGCTCCAGTATCTCCTAGGAAAATCTTAGCTGGATGAAAGTTATGTGGCAAGAAGCCTAATAATGAAGCAGCTAAAGCAAAAATCCAAATAGAAACATAGGCGTTTCCAACGTTTAAGAAGAAGTAACCCACGATTCCCATGGTGAACAAACTAATGATCGAAACTCCCGTAGCCAATCCATCCAGACCGTCGATTAAGTTAACCGCATTGGTAATTGCCAAAATCCAAATAATAGTAATTGGGAAACTTAGCCAACCAAATTCAATATGCCCGAAAAATGGTAACTCGAGAAAGTCCATTCGCACGCCGGCCAAAAAGTAAATAATTAAAGCAGCTACGAAAATTCCCAACATTTTTTGTCGAGGTTTTAATTCACGAATATCATCAATCATTCCGGTTAGAATTACCACACATTGGGCTAAGAAAACACTGAATAATTCATGGGTAGGAATTTGTGCTCTAAGTAAAACAAAAGTCGAGAAAGTTAGAGCTAGAAAAATTGCCAAGCCACCCATTGTTGGCATAGGAACTTTATTAACTCTTCTAGCGTTGGGATTATCTACTGCGCCCAATACAAAAGCTAATTTTCTTACAAAAGGTGTCAAAACTGCTGCGATAATCATCGTCACAAACAGCTTAACAATAATACTAAACATGCTTTTCCCAACTTTCATTTCGATTCGTTATTTTTATTATACAAATAACGAATATATTTACAATAATACTTAAGCTTACTTAAAATAAAAAAGCCTTGCGGCTTTTTTATTTTGCGTATTCAATTTTTCGAGTTTCTCGAATAACTGTTACCTTAATATGTCCTGGATATTCTAATTCATTTTCAATTTGATTCTTAATATCGCGAGATAATATTGCTGCTTCATCATCAGATAATGCTTCTGGTTTAACCATAATTCTAACTTCTCGACCAGCTTGAATTGCATAAGTATGATCAACACCTTCGTGATTGTTAGCAATTTCTTCAAGCTTTTCAAGTCGATGAATATAATTTTCCATCGATTCTGATCTAGCTCCTGGTCGTGCTGCAGAAATTGCATCCGCTGCAGCTACCAAGGTAGCAATAATCGATGTTGGTTCAGTGTCGCCATGATGAGAAGCAATTGTATTAATAACAACTTGGGATTCTTTGTATTTGGTAGTCAACTCGACACCAATTTCCACATGTGAACCTTCAACCTCACGGTCAATGGCTTTCCCAATATCATGTAATAACCCGGCTCTCTTAGCTAATGTTTCATCCTCGTTTAATTCTGCGGCCATAAGACCTGAAAGTTTTGCAACTTCAATGGAATGGTTCAAAACGTTTTGACCATAACTAGTTCTGAAATTCATACGCCCAATAATCTTAATTAGATCAGGATGCATATTATGAATTCCTAAACTATAAATTGCTTGCTCACCTAATTCACGGATTCTTTCATCCATTTCTTGACGAGCCTTGTCGACCATTTCTTCAATTCTTGTTGGATGAATTCTTCCATCTTGAATTAATCGGTCTAAAGCAATTCTAGCAATTTCACGTCTAATTGGATCATACCCACTAAGTACAACGACTTCAGGGGTATCATCAATAATTAAATCAATTCCAGTTAAACTTTCAAAGGAGCGAATATTTCGACCTTCTTTTCCAATAATTCTTCCCTTCATGTCATCGTTAGGAAGCGTTACAGTCGTCACAGTCGTCTCAGTAACAATATCAGCAGCACTTCTTTGAATTGCTTCGACTACTAAGTTCTTAGCAACCTTATTGGCATCCTGTTGTGCGGCTTGTTGGCTTTCTTTGATATATTCAGCCTTCTCATGCGTTAGTTCTTCATTAAGTCCATTAAGAATTTCATCTTGAGCTTCTTGTTTGGTCAGCTCACCAATTCTATAAAGTTCTTCTTGTTGTTTAGTAATAGTTGAGGATAAATCTTCTTTTTGTTGTTCAATTGTTTTTTGTTGGATCGTTACATCGTTTTCTCTCTGCTCTAAACTGTTTTCGCGCTTATCTAAAGTTGAATCTTTTCTGTCGAGAACTTCTTCACGTTGAAGCAAACGTTCTTCTTGTTTTTGAACGTCTTTTCTTCTCTCTTTGAGATCCGATTCTTGTTGCTCACGATATTTGTGAGCTTCTTCTTTAGCTTCTAATAAAACTTCTTTTTTCGTTGTTGAAGCTTCTTTTTGTGCGTCTTTAATTATTTGTTCAGCAGAAGTACGAGCATTCGATAGTTTCTTATCGTAACTTTTTTTACAAATTACGTATCCAATTACACAACCAACTAGCAAAAATATTAGCACGATTACGAGGTTTACGGGATTTGATAACATTTCCGTTCCTCCGTACATTTAATTTTTTGTAGTAAAATTTTTAATATTTTGTTTTTTAAAGATTATACGTACAGTGTTAATAATATTATTAAAGAAAACAATAGTCAATAATATTCGACCACACAAAAAGAGAAAGGTTGCCCTTTCTCTTTAAAAAATTATTCTTCTGTTGAAGTTTCTTCAGCTTCTGTCTCATCTGCTTCATCAGCAGGTTCCGCTTTTTTGTCCATCTCATAAGCATCACGAACTTTGTCGTAAATTTCTTTGAATAATTCCGGACGTTCTTCAATATATGTTTTAGCGTTTTCACGACCTTGACCAATTCGCTCATCATTGTATGAATACCAAGCACCGGCCTTGTCGACAATATCTTTTTCGGCGGCCATATCAATTAATTCCCCAGATTGTGAAATACCTTTACCATACATAATATCAATCAAAGCCACTTTGAATGGTGGGGCAACTTTATTCTTAACCACTTTTACCTTAACACGGTTACCAATAACGTCTGTACCTTCTTTGATCTGTTCAGCTCTTCTAACTTCTAAACGAACGGTTGAATAGAATTTCAATGCCCGTCCACCAGGAGTTGTTTCTGGATTACCAAACATAATTCCGACTTTTTCACGAATTTGATTAATGAACAAGGCAATTGTCTTGGTTTTGTTGATTGAACCAGAAAGTTTTCTTAGAGCTTGTGACATTAAACGGGCTTGCAAACCAACGTGTGCATCACCCATTTCACCTTCAATTTCAGCTCTTGGTACTAAGGCAGCAACAGAATCCACTACCACGATATCAACAGCACCACTTGAAACTAGCGCGTCGGCAATTTCTAATCCCTGTTCACCAGTATCAGGTTGAGATAAAAGAAGGTCATCAATATTAACACCTAATGCGGTAGCATATGCAGGATCCATCGCATTTTCAGCATCAATATAAGCGGCTGTTCCACCATCTTTTTGGACTTGAGCAACGGCTTGAAGAGCAACTGTTGTTTTACCAGAACTTTCAGGACCATAGATTTCAACGATTCTTCCACGAGGAAATCCACCAACACCCAAAGCATTGTCAATTGCTAATGAACCAGAAGAAATTGTTTGTATTTGTGTACTAACATTGTCTCCCATTCTCATAATAGCGCCTTTACCAAAATTCTTTTCAATTCTTTTAAGTGCTGCATCTAAGGCAGCTTTTCTTTCGTCTTGAACCAATATGTGGTCCTCCTTTTACTATCTAACACATATTATTTTATCTTACATTTTAAAATATGCAAGAGAAAATACGAACAAATGTTCTTAATTTTGAAGTGCCTCTTTTTGAACCAATAACATAGCTGCTATAACGGCTTTTTTGCGGACTAACTCGCGGTCTCCACTTAATAAAAACTTATAAGATTGAGTATTGGTTGCTGTCGAAATACCTATAAATACTGTCCCTGCTGAATGATTTTCGAGTTTATCTGGTCCAGCAACTCCTGTTAAACCAACACCAATATCGTTCCCCATCTTCGTCCGACTTTTAGATGCCATTTGTTCAGCAACTTGTTTACTAACTACACCAAATTCTTCGACAACCTTTTCATCAATTCCAAGTAATTTTTCTTTAGCAGAATTAGCATAAGTAACAAAGCCACCTTCTAGTATTGCTGAAGCTCCAGAAACATCCGCAATAGCCGACAAGAATTTTCCGGCCGTTAACGATTCCGCAGCCGTGATTGTTTGTTTTGATTCAATGAGTTTATTCACGGTAAAAAAAATAACCTCCTTATAAATTTGATCGTCAATTGTTGGCACTGCTTCAATATTGTCTAAATTTATATTAAAAGTCATTTTTATCACCATATTTAATTACGCAAGTTGTCATTTTTTATCAATAAAAACAGAGCGATTTTGAATGAAGTAATCGACACCTGAATAAATTGTAAAGAACAATGCAATATACAAAATAATTGTAGCTAGTGGAAAACCAATTGTTTCAAAGAAAACATTGTTTAATAGCAACAAGATAATTGCTAACATTTGTGTGGTAGTTTTGATCTTTCCTGGCATTTGAGCGGCTAACACTTTTTGACCGTTCTCAACTAAAAGAGTTCTAAGTCCAGTAATTGCTAATTCACGAATTAAGATAATTGCTACAATCCAAGCTGGAGCTTTATCTAGAGCTACTAAGAATACAAAAGCTGTCATTACTAACATTTTGTCAGCTAATGGATCAGCAAATTTTCCAAAGTTTGTTACTAGATGATTCTTTCTAGCAATCTTACCATCAAGTAAATCAGTTAGTGAGGCAATAATAAAAACAAACGTTGCCCATACTTGTGTCATTGGAATCATTTGATTGAAGACAACTAATTCTCCTAAATCGGTATTGATTGCCAATAATAAAATAAAGACAGGAATTAAAATAATTCGAAAAATTGTTAATTTATTTGGTAAGTTCATTTCCATGATTTTATCCACCTTTGATATTAAAAAAACACCGATCGGTGTTCTTATTGAATATTGAAAATAAATGTCCGGACAGAACCGCCAGTTGTTAAATCACTGACTTTTGCCTCGGTATCATTAACTTTCATGCTGAGCACTTTAGAATTTCCTGAGTGAACTTGTATTTTCTTGGCTCCTTCAGGTATTTCAATATCTTGTTGTTGATCAGCAGGAATTGAGCCTGCCCAAGTACTTTTATCATCAATTGTTACTTCTACCCAAGAATTAGCCCCACTAGCCGACACAACTAATTTGTTGCCAGTTGCAGGTAGATTCTTGATTGTAAAGGTTCCCGGAGTATTTTCATCTTCAGCAAGTGAAAACTTAGCTTCGGTTTCCTTCTTCTCAGTATCTTTTTTAGGCGTAGTCTTTTTCTTAGCAGGTTTTTCCTTCACGACTTTGCTATCATCAGGAATTACTGTTTGATTATTGGCTTTGTTTTGATTAGCAATTGTAAAAATCGTTCCGACAATAATAACTACTAGAACAATTACAATCACTTGTGGTAAGTAATTCTTGATTGTTTCAATTGTTCGATCAGAATTTCTCGATTTTTGTTTTTGCTTACTTTCCTTATTTAACTCACGATTAACACTGTCTGAGACAGCACGATCATTATTATTAGGTTGCTCAGTTGGTTCAGGTTGAGTTTGAGGTTTCTCAATCACAGTATCCCCAAGCAAAGCACGACTATCCAATCCGACTGCTTGAGCATATTGTTTCATGAACGCACGAACATAAAACTCCCCAGGGAGTTGATCGAATTGTCCTTCTTCAATCGCAATTAAATATCTTTTTTGGATTTTAGTTGTTTGTTGGATGTCATCAATTGTTAAGCCTTTTTCTATTCTAGCTGCTCTTAATCTTTGACCTATTTCGTCCATTTTTCTCACCTGCTTAATTTGAACTTAGTATATCATATCATTTTTTTAACTCACAACATTAAACTAGCCAGCCACCATCAACATAAATTGTTTCTCCAGTTAGATACCTTGATTGCTTATTTAATAAGGTATCCACCCAAAAACTAATATCTTGAGGTTGAGCCATTTTGTTTAACGGTATTTCATCAGTTAATTCGTTTTTCTCATCATCTTTTAAGAAACTTGTCATTTTTGTTTGTACTGCTCCAGGAGCAATTACATTTACAGTAATGTCTAGACTAGCTACTTCCTTAGCATAAGCGTTGGCAAAGCTAGAAATAGCTCCTTTTAACGAGCTATACATTACTTCCATTGAGGACCCTACTTTACCATAAACTGACCCTAAAAACACGATTCTTCCAAAGCCAGATTGAGCAATTTTGTCCTGTAGTTTTTTCACCAATAACAGTGGCTTTTCATAGTTCACCATCATAAGCTCCTGCATTCTTTCATCAGACAACGTCGAAAAAAGTCCGTATTCGGTAATTCCTTGAGCAAAAATCAAAGCATTTAAAGAAAAAATACTGTCCGTAATTACCGCAATATCATCAGCAATTAAATCAGCTTTGATTTTGAAAAATTCTTGATCTGGATATTTCGCACTTAATTCTTGAGTCATCTTATCAATAACTTCTGCACCAGAATTATAATGTAGATACAATGACCACCCTGATTGAGCTAATTTTTGTGCCACACTTACACCAATGTCACCCGAAGCACCAATAATTAAGGCATATTTCTTATCCATTTTCTCTACCTATTAAATCAATATATGACATATTTTCAGACACTAAAACGTTTTGAGCAAGTTTAACTAATTCTTCTTTATCAATGCTTTGAATAATATTCAAGAGCTGGTTAATATCTATATCATAAAAATACAATTCTGCCTGCTGATTAGCAATGGCCTCAGGAGAATTTTGTGAAAAAATTAAACTCCCAATAATTTCTCGTTTGAATCTTTCCACTACTGTATCCAACGCCATTCGCATGAATTTCTCACTAGTGAATTGTTGGAACAGTTTTTCTCTTAATAGTTCGGGATTATTAGAATCTCCACCTACTAAGACAAAACAATATCCACGTTCAACAATAACATTGTAGCCAAAATTATCATTAACTATTCGTTGATTAATTAGTTCTTCATATAGTTTTGAACTCTCACCAATTAATATTTCAAAAATCATATTCAACATATATTGAATCTTAATCGGATTGTTCTCAAATAATTTGTCATCAATTCGAATGCCAAGTGTTGACTTGCTTTGATTAATATCCAGAACTTGGCTTTCTCCAGGAAGTACTGCTTGTTTCTCTGGAAGAGTAGCCTTTATCACTGGACCATCCGTTATCAATAAGTCGTTTTGATCAACATAGTTGAAAATTTCATCTGGATCAAGATTGCCAACTAAGACTAGATTCATATTCTTTTGATTATAAAATGTCTGGTAAGTCTCTAGTAGATTATCCTTGGTAATTTCATCGAGTGATTGATTAGTCCCAGCAATATCATAACTAATGGGATCATTAGGATAGAGTTTAGCTAAGATTTCTTGTTCAATTTTCCACTCCGGCATATCTAAATACATCGAAACTTCTTGCTTGATAATGCCACGTTCTTTTTCAACATTTTCCTCAGTAAAATAAGGATTTTGAATTAAATCTAACAAAGTTGCTAAATTTGCTTGAGTATTTTCAAGTGTTTGAAATAAGTAGGCTGTTTTGGTGTAGCTGGTATAAGCGTTAGCATTAGCTCCATAAAGTGCAAATTTTTCTGATGAATCATAGTCTTTCTTGGCGAATAACTTATGTTCAATAAAATGAGCAATTCCAGCTGGTAATTTTTCTTTCGTGTTGGGATTAGTTAAATCAACCGAGCCAAAATCAGTCATTGCAATCCCATAAACTTGATTATATTTAGGCATTGGAATGACTTGAACATTTAGACCATTTTTTGTTTTCTTCGAATAAATTTTTAAATGATTATCCATTAATTATTCTCCAATTAAAGTATAACTAGCAACTTGTCTCATGTGCTGAGCTACCGCTTGAATATCTTGTTTAGAAACCTGCTGAACTAATTCTAAATATTGATCATCATCAATCACATTTTGCGGTTTCAAATACTTCCAAACCGAGCGATTTAACTTAGATGTGATTCGATCATTAGCAAGTTTTCTTCTAGTTATTAGTACCTTTTTGATATGTTCAAATGTTTCATCACTAATTTGGTTATCTTGAAGTTTTTTAATTTGTTCATCCGTCAGAGTTTGAACTTGCTTAAGAGCTTCTTTTTGAGTCCCTACATGAATAGTAATAATGTTTGAGAACGCATTGTACTGACTGTTAATTGAATAAGCCAAGCTATATTTTTCACGTACCTCTTGGAAAAGCAACGACTGGTCGTCTCCTCCAAGAGCTAAGTTAAATAATTGATAAGCAATGTTGTTCTTAAAATTCAAACTATCAATTTCATAACCAAGTGCTAAGCGGCTTTGATTAACTTTTTGTTCTTCAACCAGTTGTTTGGGTTCTTGGAGATTAATGACTTGTCTTTGCCAGTCAATCTCTTCTCGATTTTCACAAGGCAATTGCACAAGGTCACTATTTTCTAAAATCTGCAAAATTTCATCTGCATTAACATTGCCAACCACAGTTATTTTGATGGCATCGTTTTTTAACATTTTTTGATAATGTTCATATATTTGTTTATTAGTAACTTGTTTGATTTCATCTAAGTCGCCAACCACTGGTGTAGCGAACTCAGGTTGATCATGAAAGAGTAACTTCCAAAGTTGTAAATAACTAGCTAACTCTTTGTTATCCTTCATTGAAATTAAGTTAGAGACTAGGCTATCTTTTTCAAGTTCAAAATTCTTTGGTAAGAATTCTGTGCCTTCATCATCAACTAAAGGAGTAAGAATTAATTTTTCAACTAGTTCAAAGGCATCTTTAAATAAAGACGCTCCCGCCACAATTTCTGAATTTCCGTTGATAATCTCCATTGAGAAATTCATGTTATTCAAATTACTCCATTGTCGATTTCGACAGTTCAAATCAGCCCCGTATAAATCCATGGTTTTTCTTGAAATATCAACCATACGTGGATAATCTTTACATGAATGTGACAAAATATTGGAAAGTAATTTTCTAGTTGTGGTTTCTTGAGGTCTGATCTTAGTGAAAAAATCAATTTCAAAGCGAGTGGTATTAAATTTATTATCTTCAATAATCTCTACTTGAATCCCGTTAGCCAGTTGTTTGATCATTAACTTCTATTCTCCGCTGTTTTCTGGATTTCTTAAAGCTTCCAGTTCTTCTTGTGTAATTAGCACCTTACGGCCTTTACTTCCTTCTGAAGGTCCGACTAGTCCTTTTTCTTCCATAAGGTCAACCATTCTTGCTGCTCGGTTGTAGCCAATTTGGAATCGTCTTTGTAGCATTGACACACTTGCTGATTGTTGATTGATAATCAAATCAAGTGCTTCGTACCAGTATTCATCCAGACTATCTTTATTTGAAGAAGAACTATCGTCACCATCAGCTGACTCTGGCTCATCACTTGGGATCATTGATTCATCATATTGAGCTTGTTGTTGGGCTTTAACAAAATCAACCACATTTTCAACATCTTGTTCAGCAATATAAGCACCTTGAATTCGAAGTGGTTTATTCTTGCCAAGTGGAAGATAAAGCATATCTCCGCGACCAAGTAATTTCTCAGCTCCGTTTGAGTCCAAAATGGTCCTTGAGTCGATTCCACTTGATACGGCAAAAGCAATTCGTGAAGGTACATTGGCTTTAATTAAACCAGTGATAACATCAACTGATGGACGTTGAGTAGCAATAATTAAGTGCATCCCTGCGGCACGAGCCATCTGTGCTAAACGAACAATTGCTGCTTCCACTTCACGTCCAGCAGTCATCATCAAGTCTGACAACTCATCGACAATCACGATTACATAAGGTAATCGTTCCATTGGATTATCCGGATCAGTTTGATTATATTCATCAACCGCTTGATTGTACTCGGTAATATTACGATTATTGGTTTCCGCAAATAACTTGTAACGACGTTCCATTTCATTAACTGCTTTTTGAAGTGCACCTGCGGCTCTTCTAGCATCAGTTACAACTGGAATTAACAAATGAGGGATTCCATTGTAAATATTTAATTCAACCATCTTCGGATCAATCAAAATCAATTTAACTTCATTTGGTTTTGCTTTCATCAAGACACCAGTAATAATGGTGTTGATAGCAACCGACTTACCACTACCGGTTGAACCCGCAATTAGTAAATGCGGCATCTTAGAAATATCAGAACTAATAATATTCCCGGTAACATCTTTACCAAGAGGTACTTCCATTGGATTACTTAGATCACTTTGATGTTCAGTAACATCTTTAAATCCAACCACTGCACTTTTTTGATTAGGAACTTCGATTCCGACGAAAGGTTTTCCCGGAATTGGCGCTTCAATACGAATATCTTTAGCAGCTAAAGCCAAAGCTAAATCATCCGCCAAGTTTAAGATACGTGAGACCTTAACCCCTACAGCTGGTTGAATTTCATACTTAGTAACGGTTGGTCCAAGTGTGGCTTTTTTAACATCAACATCAACCCCAAAACTCTTGAATGTAGCTTGAAGTTTGTCTTTATTGTCTTCGATTTTTTTGAATTCACTACTTTGATCAACTTTTTTAGCATCACTTAATAATGAAAGTGATGGTAATTGATAATCTGAATTGTCGACATTAGTTGCCGTGTTTTGAGCAAAGTCACCTACTGCTTCCTTATCAATAGGAGTAGGTTCAACCTTTTCAGGTTGGCTATCCTTAGGTTCATAAGAATCTATCTTGAAGTCTGAAGCTGGTTCGGGATCTTCTTTAGCGAAAATATTCACATCTTCAAACTTATCAGGTTCAAATTTTTCTTCAATTGGTTTTGCTTCAGGTTCTTCGGGTTTGTCGAAGAATAAATCTCCAGCTTTTGAACTCTTTTTCTTAACTGATTCAGCTGAATCTCTCATATTAAGGATTGATTTTTTAGTGAAATTAACTACTTGTTGGAAATTCACATTAAAAATCATCAAAATTCCGATTAGAGAAATCACTGTAATTACAAAGTAAGTTCCAATTGTTCCAAATAATGAATGAAGCCCGGTGTAACAAATTCCACCAAGGTATCCTCCACCTAACGGATTGGTAGTTACACCATTTTTCAAATCTTCCATGGCTGCATTCAAAGTTACTTTGACAATATTGTTATGAATATTCATGGAATTAAACCAGAGTGAATGAAGCAAGACTAAAAATGATAGATAGACTAGTGTCCCACCACTAACTCTTTTCCATGATAATTTTGGTAATTTACCAAACGCAAATAGTAAGGCACCAACTAATACTAAGATTAGTGCCAAAATATAAAAACTATCACCTACAAGAAGACGATAGCTGTTGGTCAAAAACTTCCCCACAGTTCCAAATTTAAATAAGGCTAAAATCGAAATTAGCACTAAAAATACTCCAAAAATATTTACCGAAATATTGGAGTTTTTCTTTTTGGTTTTTCTAGTTTTTGTCGTTCTTTTCTTAGGCATTAATACTTCCTTCTCTACACACTTACTCAATATAAATTATACATTTTTATCAAAAAAACAAATGGTTAAACAGATTTCTTAAGAAAAACAAAAAAAACACGGATATCCGTGTTTTAGTGCAATTTATCAGTGTCATATAAATGAGTTAATTCTAAGCCAGGAAAACTCTGTTGACGCATTACTTCATAAATAATGATTGCTGCTGAGTTTGATAGATTCAAGGCCCTTACTTTATCAGTCATAGGCATACGAATACACTTGTCGGCGTGTTCACGCATGAACTTCTCAGGTAATCCTGTCGTCTCTTTTCCAAACAAGAAATAGTGATCAACATTGGTGTCTTGATAATTCACGTCAGTATAAACAGTATCAGAAAACTTCGAAACTAAATATAGATACTCTTGATTAGGAATTGTTTCCATGAAGTCATCGAGACTATCATGAATGATTACTTCCACATTTTCCCAATAATCCAATCCAGCTCGTTTCATATGCTTGTCGTCAAGTGAAAAACCTAAGGGACGAATCAAGTGCAAGACTGTATCAGTTGCTGCACATGTTCTAGCAATGTTCCCAGTGTTTGCTGGCATTAATGGTTCAAAAAGTACGATATGGTTTGTCAAAGTAGTTCTCCTCAATACTGTTAATTTTGATTACTTGTAGGATGATTGACATCTTTTGAAACGAGTTACTCATCCCAGCAACCTGTGCTTAACTTATTCAGTGATTAATTTCTAAATCAAAATTATTCACTGAATTTCGTTAATCTTCGATTGCTTACGGGATGATTCACTCTCTACATAAAAAAAACGCACATTCTCGGTTTTTATACGGCAAGAATATACGTTAATATCTACCAATCATAAACTTTTAACAAAAAAGCTTCTGATAAAAATCTATGATTAAGGTTTAAAGCAATAATAATCATTGTTTCACAACAATTCAATACTTATTTCCGTATTTTCAGCATTTGTAAATCAATTGTAATATTATCTATTGATGATTTTATAAATTCTTGCTTAATTTCTTCGTCTAAACTCCAAGTTAAGGGAGTCATTCCGAACATATTGGCTTTTAACTCGGGAGTATTCAATGCGAAATTATAGTTAATGTCGACAACTTCAATTTGTGAGAAATGCTCCTGCAGATTCTTTATTACGTCAGTATTTTCATAAGTTGAATTAATATGTGGATTCTTCTCAGCCACAAATTCACGAATTTCATGAAGATATTGACTATTAGGAATAATCTTTAGGATTTGACCATCGGTTTTCAATACTCGTTTGAATTCTTGATAGCTGGCTGGCGACAACAAATTAATAATTGTATCTACACTTTGATCCTTAAGCGGTAAGTTAGCCAAGTTCCCAACTACAAATAACAAATTACCCTCGGCAAGCCCTCGCGTAGAAGCTTGAATTCCTTGATTGGACAAATCAAATCCTACGGCAGCAACTTTTTTGTTGTTAGCTAAATCAATTAAAGCCGACCCTTCACCACTACCAGCATCAATGACAAATTCGTCATCTTGAATATTCTCTGCAATTTTTGAAAACACTGGCTTAAATAAGCCCGCCGCCATCATCTCGGTCCGACTAGTGAACAGCGCTTGATCATATTCGGTCTTAACGAATTTATTTACCAACTGCAAAGAACCTTTTTTAGAAATATCAAAGGTATGATGATTCTCACATTGGACACTTTTTTCTGCGGGCAAAATAAAGATGTCCGAACTACAAAGTGGACATCTGAATTTATCGCTATATTTATTTAAAAATTCGATTGCTAAATCAGTCTTCTTTTTCAACAATTTCTTCTGTACTTTCTTCATATAGATTCGAATGGCGATTCAACCAATCAAAGACCTTCATAAAGATAATCTTCAATACAGCATAGGCTGGAATTCCTAGTAGAACTCCTAGAACTCCGAACAAGCTACCTGCACCCAATAAAACAATAATAGTTGTCACTGGATGCATTGACATTTTGTTTCCTAGAACTAATGGTGACACCAAACGTGTTTCTAGAGTTTGTTCAATGATGAAGACAATAATGACTTTCAAGAACATCCCCGGCGTAAACAAGGCAATGATTAATGAAGGAATCAAAGCTAATGGTGTTCCAATGTAAGGAATTAAGTTAAGAAGCGCAGCCATAATTGCCAATGGTAAACCATACTTTTGACCGATGATGAGGTAACCAATGAAGAACATTACCCCGACCCAGAAAGCCACAGTAATTTGGCCTCTAATGTAGGCACTTAATGATTGAGAAATTTCTGAAGTTATCTCACGACTTCCTTCACGATATTTCGTAGGAACGAACTTAAAGAAGTTGTCGAAGAATCTTTCGTGGTCTTTTAACATAAAGAACAAGATGAATGGAGCTGTTAAAAGAACCATTCCAATGTTAGTAATTATCCCTACGGCTGAAGTTAAATTATCCAAAGTTGTTGGAATCAAACTGCTGGCTGTTTGTTGAAGTTTTCCACCCCAATAATTATTAACCTGTTCCAGTTGCTCTTGAAGTGTCGATCCAGCAAAATTTTTGCTAGCATAACGGTTCATGAAACTGCTGAATGATTCCCAGTAGTTGGGCCAATTCTTAATCAGCGAAGCAATTTGTCCTTGTAGTAACGGAATAAATGAAACAATTCCCCAAACTAACAGTGAAAAAATAATTACAAAAACAACTGAAATTGAAATCACACGATGAATATGGAATTTTCTCTCGCAGAGATCAATCAACGGCTGTAGCAAGTAAAACATCACCATCGAAACCAAGATTGTTGGCATAATAATTCCAAAAACTTGACCAATTGGTGAAAATACATAGCGAACTTTGGTAAATATGAATATAATTAGTAAGACTAAAAAAATATTAAGTAAACCAACCGTGAATTTATTGTTGACAATCCAACGGTAAAACCACGACTGTTTAAAAGTATTTTTTATGTTTTTATCATTTTCCATTTGATTATCCTCAAAGACTTTTCTTATATAACAAAATAACATATTTTGCGAATAATTAATAATCACACACAAAGGAGAACTAATTTTGAAAGAACAAATTTATCTTAGTGGTTACACTAATAAAGGAAAAGGAATCTACTCGGCTAGTTTAGATACCGAAACCAAAACCGTTTCAACTCCTCAAGTTTTTGTTGAAATTGATCGCCCTACTTATATTGATGTAGCTAACAATAATCATCTTTATGCAATTCAAGAAAAAGGTGACTGGGGTGGAATTGCAGCTTTTGACCTTAATGGCTCAAAACCAGAATATTTGAATTCTGCCTTGAAGTTAGGTTCGGCTCCTTCATATGTTCAATATGACCCAACTCGTAACATGGTCTATTCATGTCAATTTCATGGAAGCAAAGTTTATGTAGATAAGGTTCAAGAAGATGGTACTCTTAAGAGTCTTTATACAATTAATTTAACCGGTTCAGGTCCCAAACCTGAACAAGATTCATCAAAACCTCACTTTAGTGGTTTGACTCCCGACAACAAATTAATTATTTGTGACTATGGTGCTGATACCGTATCAATCTACGACCTTTCAGACACCCAAGTCCCAACTTTATTATCGCAATATCACGCTAAAGCAGGAAGTGCGACTCGTCATTTAGTTTTCCATCCAACTAAGAACATCGCCTATGTAATTTGTGAATTATCCAGTGAAATTCTAGTTATGGATTACGATGAAACAACTCATGAGTTATCATTACGTCAAACTATTTCTACCCTTCCCGACGACTTCTCTGCTGATGATAATACTGCAGCTGCTATCAGAATCAGTAATGACGGTAAATTCTTGTACGCCTCAAATCGTGGTAGCGATACACTTGCCATCTATCAAATTGCTGAATCAGGCGAAGAATTAACTAATATTGCTTATCAGCCAGTTGCTGGTAAAGGTCCACGTGATTTTGACTTGGATCCATCCAACAATTTCTTACTTGTTGCCAATCAAAACACCGATAACTTAAGTCTCTTTGAACGTAATACAGACACAGGTTTATTAAGTTTAATTAAAGACGATATTGCCATACCCGAGTGTGTTTGTGTAAAGTTTATCTAATTCAAAAATTATGAGGTGAAGTATCTTGTTCTTAGAAATTATCAAAGTTATCATTCTCGGAATCATTGAAGGTGTGACCGAGTTCTTACCAATCAGTTCCACTGGACATTTGTATTTAGCTAATGAATTCATCAAATTAAATGAATCGACAGCCTTCATCAATATGTTCATGGTGGTTATCCAGTTTGGTGCAATTATGGCGGTTATCTTCCTATACTTCCATAAATTAAACCCCTTCTCTCCAAAAAAAGATTCTGTTGAGAAGAAACAAACTTGGACTCTTTGGTTTAAAGTTTTAATTGCCTGTATCCCATCAATCATTATTGGTTTTCCATTGAATGATTTCATGGATGCTCATTTCAACACTTGGCAAGTCATTTCAGCTACTCTGTTGATTTACGGTATTTTGTTCATCGTAATTGAAAACTATAATAAGAATAAAAAAGCTAAGTTAACTGACTTGAACTCTCTTCCATATATGACAGCTTTTGCTATTGGATTGTTTCAAATCCTAGCCTTAGTTCCAGGAACTTCACGTTCAGGTGCGACAATTCTAGGAGCTATTTTAATCGGTGCTTCAAGATTTGTTGCTACTGAATTCTCATTTTTCTTATCAATTCCAACCATGGTTGGAGCTAGTTTGTTAAAAGTTTATAAGTTTATCGATCACGGCAACTCATTTACGGGAGCCCAAACTTTCGTATTACTCTTAGGTACCGTTGTTTCCTTTATCGTTGCCTACATCTCCATTAAGTTCTTACTTAATTACATTAAGAAAAACGACTTCAAAGCCTTTGGCTGGTACCGAATCATTCTAGCCATTATCGTAATTGCTTACTTCGGTGGCAAAGCAGCCTTTGGCTTTTAAGATTAAGGAGTGTTATTGATGGTTTTAAAAGAAGTAGCAGTAGAAAATTATACTGACATCCCTCAAGCAATTTTGAAAGGTGCCAATCGAATTGAATTAAATGATAACTTAACCGTCGGTGGAACAACCGTCAGTTACGGAATCATGGCAGAGGCCAGCAAATACACACAAGAGCACGATATTCCTCTTACCGTAATGATTCGTCCTCGTGGTGGTGACTTCGTCTATAACGACACTGAGTTAAAGATTATGGAAGCCGATATTTTTAAGGCTCAAGAATTAGGTGTTGATGCCGTTACCTTCGGCTGTCTTACCAAGGACAATCAATTAGATGAAGAAGCAATGGAAATGTTGATTGGTGCTAGTGCAGGTATGGATATCGTCATGCACATGGCCTTTGACGAAATCAGTTTTGATAACCAGTTATCCGTCATTGATTGGCTTATCGAACACGATGTGAAGCGAATCCTCACTCATGGTGACTCACTAGACAAACCATTGAATGTCCAACATCTAAAAGAGTTGGTTGAATACACTAAAGACAAAGATATCGACATTCTTCCCGGTGGTGGCATCACTGCCGATAACGTTGACGATTTCGTTAAAGAATTAGATGTACCATTTATGCACGGAACAAAGATAGTTAAATATTAAAAAAACATACCAATTGGTATGCTTTTTTATTTTCAGCTTCTTATGATAGTATGGGCTTATTAACAACAACTATACCCGAGGAGATTTACATGATTAAACTAATCGCTTCTGATATTGATGGAACTTTTTTAAGAACTGATCGGACCTATGATGAAGAACTTTTTGCCAAGGTCTATAAGAAAATACAAGAACGTAATATTCAATTTGTGATTGCTAGCGGTAACCAATATAACCTATTACGTTCTCTTTTCCCTGGTTACTCAGATATTATCTACGTTGCCGAAAATGGTGCCAATATTCGTGACGAAAATACCACCTATGAAGTAAACTTCTTCAGCCAGACTGCTGTTGAAAAAATCTTCAAGGCTCTAGATAAATTCCCTACAAATGAATTACGTTATCTGGTTTGTGGAGATAAGGTTGCCCACGTCTTAAGTACGACTGATTCAGCTTTTATTAAAGAGTCTGAAAAATACTATAAGAACATTTCCGTTATCGATTCTTATGACCAAATTGACGATAACATTCTTAAGTTCTCAGTGAACTGCGACAAAGATAAGACTGAAGAAATCATGGCACCTTTACGAAAAGAACTTGATGGAATTGCCGAGGTTACTTCAAGTGGTCACGGCGATTTTGACATTATTCAAACCAATCTGCATAAAGCCGCAGCCCTAGAAATTCTCGGTGAAAAACTGGGAATTGAATTGAAAGATATGGTTGCCTTCGGTGATGGCGGTAATGATATCGAAATGCTACGTGAGGTCGGTTTAGGTGTAGCGATGGGTAATGCCTATCCCGATGTAGTTGCTGTCAGCGATGATCGTACCGGAACTAATGACGAAGATGGTGTACTTACTTACATTGATAAATTATTAAAATAAAAAAGACGAGGATTCTCGTCTTTTTTTAATCCAATTGTTCTACATCTTCAGGATCACCATACTTTTGCATGATTTTCTTTATGCTCTTTTGTGCGTACTCTTTGGCCTGTTTCTCAGTTAGTCCCGCCGCCTTAAGCAATTCAATTCTAGCGTAACCTAAATCAGTAGACACCTCTAAATATACATCTTGATTTTCTTTTAGTTTAGTTGCCGTTTCTGAAATGTTTTGATCGCTAAAATTTTTCAAAACATCAATCCAGTCATTTTGATACTGGCGAATTTTCTTGTAATTATCCACATAATTCTTTTTAGCTTTAGTATCTAGTGGAAGTTTATTTAATTTTTCTAAATATTTCTCATCGTTTTTATTGGTCTCTACTTGTGTATTAGTCAACATCTTCGTTGCCATTTCTTTAACTGCAGTAACTGTTTCAGCGTCCATTCCTTCTTGAACATTGTAGCCAATGTTGCCAATAAAATTATCATAATAAGTAAGTGAAATATCTAATTGTCCCATATCTTCTTTGAGTTCTTTTAAATCTTTATCTGATAGCTTTTTCGTGCTTTCTTCCGACTTATTGCTCTTAGTCTTTGAGTTACTTTGACTTGTGCAACCAGTCGCAACCAGCATTAAACTAAGCAAAACTAATATTAATTTTTTCAATCTTCCATCCCCACATCTTTCTCCCAAGAATAAGTAATATATTTAAAACTTTATTATCTCATAGTGAACAATCAAAAAGTCATCTCATTTGAGATGACTTTTATTTCATGAAGAAACCGATAAAGAAATTAGCAATATTAAAGTAAATCAAGACACTAGTCAAATCACTAAGTGTTGAAATGAAAGGTCCACTAGCAACTGCAGGATCAAAACCAAACTTATCCATAATAATTGGAATCAATGTACCGGCTAAGTTAGCAACTGTAATTGCTGCCATCATTGCCAAGCCGATTACAAACCCTAGGATAAAACTATGTTGCCAAAAACCAACAACTACAAAAATTGTTCCTCCAGTTATTAAACCGGTTAATAGACCTGTTAGAGTTTCTCTTAGAATAATTGAACGTAATTTGTGTTCGTCATCGTTTACTAACGCTAAGCGACGAACCGCCACCGCCAAACTTTGAGTTCCAGCATTACCTGCTGTACCAGTGATTAGCGTTATGAAAACTGCTAAAATACTTGCTTCACTTAATAAGTTCTCAAAGTGCCCGATTAAAGTAGCCGTAATCATTCCTAAGAACAACAAGGTAATTAACCAAGGGAGACGTTTGCTAGCTGATTTGAAGGGATTATCAGTAATCGATTCTTCAACGTCAACACCGGCAAGTCCAGAGTAATCAGATTGTGCTTCATCATCAATGATTTCAATAACATCATCAACAGTGATAATTCCGACCATGTGATGAGCATGATCAACTACCGGAACGGTTAAGAAGTCGTAATCACGGAAAACTTGCGCAACTTCTGTTTGATCTGCATCAACATCAACCGAAATAATATGTGTGTTCATAACGTTGCCTAGTTTGGCATTGTTATTATTAATCACCAATTCACGAAGTGACAAAACTCCCATTAAGTCGTCATTTTCATCGACCACGAATAATGAGTTAATCGTTTCAGCGTCTTCGGCCTCTTCTTTTAAATACTTCATCGCCTGTCCAATAGTCTGACTCACATCAAAACTAACGTAATCGGTGGTCATCAAACCACCGGCTGTTTCGGTATCATAATGAAGCAATCCCCGAAGATTATTGGCTTCACTTCTTGGCATTTTGGATAAATACTTATCAACTTCAGTTTTGTCCAAATGCTCCAAAACATCGGCCGCGTTATCATCATACATGTTATCTAACATGTCAGCAGCATATTGAACGTCCATTTCCTGCAAGAACTCAGGAAATTCAGGAAGATCATCTTCGATAGTATCAAACATATCCGCTGTAACATCTGGCTCAATCAATTCGTAAATACGCAGACGGTCAGGCTTATCCAACTGCAAAAAGAACTGTGATTGGTCATAAAAATGCATATCCAAAAAGTTCTTTCGGAATTTCTTTATGTCATCACTGTCTAATAGTTTTTTTAGGTCTGCGTATTTGGAATCTAAGTTTGTTTTTTGTGCCATAATCTTATGTCCTTAACTTTTGCATTAAATTCTCCATGTCCCTCGGAATTGATGCTTTAACATCAATAATTTCTTTATTAATTGGATGAACAAATTTCAATCGTTCACAGTGTAACGCCTGTCGTTCAATTAAATCGGTTGGGTTCTCATTATATAAGCTATCTCCGAAAAGTGGATGCCCGATTGCCTTGAAGTGCACCCGAATTTGATGAGTTCGACCACTCAAGAGTGTCACTTGACAGATTGCCCCATTGTCGAAATTTTCTAGAACTTGATATTTTGTTTGGGAAGCTTTTCCATGTTTATAATCAATGACTCTTTTCATGTAGAAGTCATCCGATACACCTATTGGTAAGTCTATCATTCCGGCATTCTTATCAAACTTATTTATCGCTATAGCGATATAAGACTTTAAAAAATCTTCGTTATGGAGCGTTCCACCAATCTGCGAATGTGCATATGAATTCTTGGCAAAGATCATTAAACCAGACGTGTCTTTGTCTAACCTAGTTACGGTATGAATCGCATCAGATTGGTTTTGTTTTTGTAAATAATCTTTCACATAATTAGCCATTGTAGCGGTTGCTTTACCACGAGCTGGCAGGCTAGCTAGCCCAGCTGGTTTGTTAACAATAATATAGAACTCGTCTTCATAGACGATATCAATTTTCCCAGCGATTGGAACAATCTTCTCCGAGCTAACCTCACTAGGCATAACTACCACTAATGTTGCTCCCGCAGGCATATCATAACTTAAATAGCGTTGCTTCTTATTGACAAAGATTCGTCCACCGCGATTTTTCAGCTTACTAATCTGACTATTAGAGAAGTCATGATTAGCTAAGAATGAGCGAATGTTCTTTTTATCAGTCTCTTTAATTATCCATTTGAAAATCATCATTAAATAAAGTCATTCGTTCCTAAAAAGGCATGTTCTACTCTACCCCAGAAATGACGATCACGAAGCTGTGCAAATTGAATACTTTCATTCGATAATTGGAATTTGACCGATTTTAATGAACAATCAATTTTCGAATTGGTATCGTAATTAACCATATAGTCGTCTTCTGGAGCTAAAAGAATCTCTATTGCTTGTGAACTTGGAGCGATAATCGGGGCTGAAATTGAACGATAGACACGATTGTTAATCGGCGCTATTTCGTTCATTTGCATCACATGAGACTTAGGATGAATCACCGCGCCACCAATTGACTTCGCATAGGCAGTTGAACCACTAGGTGTTGAAAAACACAGTCCGTCGCCTCGAAATTTCTCAAAAAACTCATTATCCAAAATTACATCAGCACGCATTGTTTTAGAGGTTCGCTTAATGATAGCTTCATTTAAAGCCTTAATTTTCTCAACTGAATCATCGGCATAGGTAACTTCAACATCTAAAATTGGATAAGTAATACTTTGTTTAGTGTCATGAATAAGGGCTTCAATTAATTCATCAACTTCAAAATCACGCCAATCAGCATAAAAGCCTAAATGTCCGGTATGAACCCCTAAGAATCTAGTTGTCGCCAACTGGTCACTGTATTCATGAAAAGTTTTCAAAAAAGTTCCATCACCACCCACACTGATAGCGAGGTCGGGATTTTTTTGATCTATTTCAATACCAGCATTTAATAAGCTCTGTTTGATCTTTTCAGCTGTCTTAATAGAAACTTCTTTTGTATTACTGTTTATCCATACTTTCATTTTTATTGTCCTGACCAGTTTTTTTGTTTTTATCTTTTTTTCTAACTGTAAAGTATTGTTGAGCTTCTTGAATCTCGCCGCGAATCTTCGACATTTCTTCATCTAACATGAAGGAAGCTTCAGCCGCTCTTTTTAGTCGATCGCTGATTTCTTCGGGAAAATCACCTTGATACTTGTAGTTAAGTGAATGTTCAATTGTCGACCAGAAGTTCATTGCCAAAGTTCTAATTTGAATCTCAGCCAGAATATTCTTTTGACCAGTGGTTAATTGGATTGGATATTCAATTACCACGTGATATGAACGATAGCCACTCGACTTACTATTAGTAACATAATCACGTTCCTCAACAACTCGTAAATCTTCACGTTGATGAAGTAAGTCAGCAACTTCATAAATATCTTCCACGAATTGAGTTTGAATTCGAAGACCAGCAATATCTTGCATGTCTTTTTCTAACACATCATCAGCAATATAGCGACGTTGCATTTTTTCTTTTATGCTATCAACGGTTTTAACACGTCCAGTAACGTATTCGATTGGTGAGTGTTCACCACGTTCTAAGAACTCTTTTCGTGCACTTCTTAATTTAATTTTCAATTCATCAACAGCTTGTTGATATGGCATTAAAAATACATCCCAGTTATCACTCATCAAATCACCCCTCGCTTGCATAAATACATCAATAAGACTATAACATATTTGCCGAGTAGATTAACTATTTGTAGGGCTCAGTAAGCAAAAAAGTTGACCTTCGCTCAGATTTTGATAAAGTACACTTTGAAAGTTTTATTTAATTAAAGAGGAGATTTCACCGTGTGGGAAGTATTTCTATTTGTTAATCCATTGGGGTCTTATTGTCTTAACACTGAACAGACAATATTAAAATTCGTTGATGAACATGATATCCGTGCACATTTTCATTTTGTAGCAATTAACAATTTGAAAAATGTCGATGACTTTATGATGCGCTCGAATATGGATTTATCTGATATTGAATTACGCAATAAAGTCACGCTTGACTGCTATGATGCAGCTTTAACTTACAAAGCTGCTACTTGCCAAGGCCAAAGAAAAGCTCGTCAATTATTAATGAAAATTCAACACGCCATAAACAAACTAGGCGCTGAATATAATGAAAATTTAGTAGAAAAAATTGCTCAAAAGCTTCACATTGATTATCAAGAACTATTAATTGATAAACAAAACGAATTAATCAATACCAGCTTCGAATCAGATCAATTAATGGCTAGGGAAATGAATGTTCAAGAAACGCCATCAACCGTTATCTTTAATTATAATGATGAAGAAAAAAATGGTGTTTTGATTGATAACTGCAAGCGTCATGAATTAGAAGCAATTCTCACGAATCTTTATCAAGAAAGTCATCTCGAAACACCAACCACTGAACCAGAAAATGTTATCGACTTTTCAACATATCGTAACTAATAATCTAGAAATTATTCTTTCAACCTCAGAGTAGAGAAATTCTCTTATCTGAGGTTTTATTTTTATCAAAGCCGGAATTGTGATTAATCCTTCCAGACACTTCTGGTTTTGATAAAGAAATAAAGTCTTCACTAAGTCATATTTCAATACTGGCGGCAACTTAATTGACTGATTTTTCTGCTTTAGATAATTGAATTGCTTTTGGTAACAAAACCTCTTGAAGTTTTCATCTGGATTCTTTTCAATAATAATTTCTCGAGTTGATTCCGTTGGAGAAAATTTTCGCAATTCAGCTAAGTTCATAAAATATGCTCGTCGATAACTTTGATTATTAGTCCATCCATAAAAATAAATATCATAAATTAAAATGTAGTGTCTCCTTCTAACATCAAAAAAGAGCACATACCAATGCCAGTCATGATGATAATTGAGAAACTTTAATTGTCGATTGCTTAATTTCTTTTGATAATAATTAAGACTTAGTAACCAAAAATTTTGATACCCATTTTCTTGGTATCCTAAAATTCGCTCTTCCAGATTCCTATTTGAAATTGGTGAATTCTGGAATTCAACTGCAATCTTTCGTGAACGATTAGCTGCCAGCAAATCAATTCTTTGATCAAATTGAGTGATTTTCTCAAGTTCAACATTATAATTAATTTTTTCAAATTCTTGTTTTAATATCGTTTTAGCCCGTTGATGTAATTGCGTTTCATTATTGCTAATTTTAATTACTTTTGCGTGCTTGAAGTATTTATGATTATTCTTAGTAATAATCAGTTTCACTTGTTGATGGCAATCAACGCAAAAATATTCTCTAGTCTGATTGTTCTCTAATTTCGCATAAACTAATTGTCCTGTGGAATCTCTTGCAGCAAACAAATTCTCACCCTAGTTAAATTACGCAAAAAAATAGACTACCATTTGGTAGTCTATTTAAAATAATGTCTCGCTATTTGTAAGGCATTCTTATCCATAATCTTCTTACCGTATTCAGAAAGAATAGCGGCAGTAACATCAGTTTTGTGAGAGAACTCGTTGACAATTGCAATGAATTCTTTAAGGTGCAAGAAAACTAGTTCATTCGTATATACTTGTAAGTCCAAGTAATACTCATCATTATAGAGCCACAATGTTGAACTCATTTCTTCAACTTTAAGCATATTAGCTAATTCAATAAAGTCTTCGAAATTATCAAACCGAACTACTTTGGTATATGGCTTGGTTAAATGACTTCCAGTGGGTTCTTCTTCGACAGTTTCAGCCTTACTATCTTGTAGGTCTACTCCTAAATTCTCTTTGAAGAATTTCTCCCAATTTTTGGATTCAAAATTATCTTCACTTGATGGATCAATATCTTTTCCCATTTGATTAATTGCTTTATTTCCCTTACTAATTAATAATACTAGTCCATTGGCTTTGGTTTGAGGCATTACTTGGAAAGTAACGGCTTCATCTTTACCAAATGAACTGTCAATATCAACTTCATCCAAAATACTATAAAAGAAGTTCTCGATTTGTTTCCGATTGCCAAGTAAATCCAACATAGAAACGCCGCGATCTTCTAGATCTTCTGGAGCTAATATCACTTTGATTGTATCTTCGTTTATTCGATGAGTTTCCATTTGAATCACCTCTCAATGCAATACCCATTCTTACTTGTCTATTCTATCAATCTTCTTGTAGTTGTAAAGTTTTCTGCATAAAAAAAGATGTGAATAATCACATCTCTTTCTTTCTAAAAACCAGCCAATAATTGAGCTTTGTGTAATTCCATGGTTCTTACACTTCTTGGCAAGAATCTTCTGATTTCATCTTCATTGAAACCAACTTGGAGACGTTTGTCATCCATCATAATTGGTCTTCTCAAGATACCAGGATTTTCTTCGATAATATTTAGTAATTGGTCGATTGTTAAATCGTCAACGTTTATATTTAGTTTTTGGAATACCTTGGAACGAGTTGAAATAATTTCTTCTGTTCCATCTTCAGTCATTTGAAGAATTTGTTTTAATTCATCTTTATTCAAAGGCTCTGTAAAGATGTTTCTTTCTTTGTACTCAATGTCATGATCTTTCAACCATGCTTTTGCCTTACGACATGAAGTACAACTTGGTGATACATACAATGTAACCATAAAAATTCTCCTTTTCATAATGGAGTTGGAATTTCTTCCACGTTTATATTATATTATTTTTAATCTTGAAAGTCCATAGAATCTCCGAAAAAAAGATGCGAAAATTTGTTCTATTCACAAAATTTTGTGATTAAAAACCTCTTATAAAACGGTCAAATCAAGCTTTTTTCACAATCTAATTTAAAATTCTTGTTTATTGATTAAATAAACAAATTATTATTAGATATCTAACTGCAATTCGTCTTTTGCCAAGTAAATTTGCCCATCATTTTTAACACTTTTTGCCTCTTTCAAAATCTGTTCATGACTAATTTCTTGCGGCAAATGACTCATTATTAATGAGTCAACTTGTGCATCTTTTGCCAATTTTGCTGATTCGGTACTAGTCATGTGCCATTTAGTTCCTGTCTTATCACTGGCAAAGTTACTATCGGTTATTAAGACATCTGAATTTTTGGCAAAATCAACCAATTCAGGAAAATAATCGGTATCAGCCGTATATGTCAAAATCTTATCAACAGTTTTAATCTTCATAGCATACGTTGGCACTGGATGAACTGTGCGTAAGAATTCAATTGTGAAAGGTCCAAGTTCTAGTGGTTGTAAATCAGAGTAGCTGCGTCCTTGAGTTACATTATCCAAGGTCAACGATCCATAATTGAGTGGATCTTGCGTGTGACCATAAATTGGCAAAATTGGAACTTTCTTTTGGCCACTATTTAATTGCCAATAATATTGCAAAACTCCCAAATCTGCTATATGGTCATGATGGTAATGAGAAATAATCACCGCATCCAAATCCATCGGGTCAAGCACTCGACTGAGATTATTTACCGCATTACTTCCACAATCAATTAACAAGTTGAAGCCTGCTTCTTGTAGTAAATAACTAGTGGTTCCGTGTCCTTGATAAGGATAGCCACCATAATATCCTAAAACTGTTAATTTCAAAAAATCACCTCGATTAAGGAGTTATATTATGTCATTGAGTTTAACACTTGGCAGCAAAAATGCACTAACAAATTTTGATCAAACTTTTCTCCTATTGAAGCCAGTAAATAGTGATGAAAATTATCTAAGAATCAGTCAAACCGAGGACGGTTATGAAGAAATCTATAATCAGCAATTTAACTGGCACGCTCAATACTTTCGGCTGATTTATTTAGAATTCAATGAAGACCAAGCGGCAATTTTTGAAAGCATGTTAGACACTGACTCACAGCTTTTTGATAAAAAAATCGTCATTAAAAATGAGCACTCTTATGTCATCATTATTTCTGACGACAGTAAAAAAGCCACTTCATATCAAGATATAAAAGTAGCTCTGAAGCAAAACACCACGAAAGACTTTGGAATGTTTTCTAAACTATATGAACTTATTGACTAATTTTTTGATTTATTTGTCGTTTGGAAACGATACTGGTAGCTAGGAATAAGCCAGCATACATCAATAGATAACCACACAAGATTACTAAAAACATCGTCCAATAGATATTAAAAGAAAACTTCATCACGTAGTTAATGGCAAATACTGCATGACTGACTGCTAAGCCCATCGGTAAGAAGAATAGCAAAGCCGTCTGACTCACTATCAAGTGGTTGATATTTGTTTGACCGATACCAATTTTTTTAAGAGTTTCATACATTGTTACATTCCGTCTATTTTCTACAAATTGTTTGATTGAAAGAATGCTTCCCAAGGCAATGATGAACACAATACTTAAAATACTAAAGATAAAAATTAGTGAGCCTCGGGTTTGTTTCTCGGTTTGATTACGTTGATAATTTTGATTAACACCTGACTTATAATAATATGCTTTTTTCTCATTATCGGGTGGAGTAGTAACGTCTATTTTTACGTCCTCAACTTGATTACCACTGACATTAAAATAACTGTATAACATCCAACCATTCTCAGTATCATATAGATAGTTATTAAGTGCCCTAGTAAACTTACTTCTGATACTTCCTTTAAGGTTGATTCCATAGATCTTGTCTTGTTTCTTAGATGATAAAGACTTAAAGATTTGGTCCGGCACTACTAAGACTCGACCATAATACAAATCAGAACCAATTGGCATTGCATCACCAGTTAGTTCACTTTCAATCTTTCGCCCATTACTTAGATAGTAAGTCTGATGGGTATTTTTTTTGTCATTTTCTAGTCTTCGAAAAGCATTTAAAGTCATTATTTGATTCTTTTTTATTTTTGCATTATATTGCTGAGATTTTTTCCCAATTGAATTTTTATAGTCGTGGTAAGGAACAAAACTCAACACTTGGAATTTCTTTCCTTCTTCTTTTCCAATTATTTGTTTCACATTAACCGACTTCACGGTTTTAATCTCTTGATTGTTCTCTAGAGCTAATTCTTTAACTTTAGATATTTGCCGTTTGTTAACCACTACATCATAGGAGTAATTTGTATCGTTATCTTGCAGCATAACTTGATAAGTCATAACCGCTAAAAACAACATAACAATCGCTGTTCCTGAAATTACGGTAATTAGCCATAGTGAAGATACATTCTTACGAATTGACTTATCGAACAGATTTCCACTTAAATTTCGTATCCCCGAATATTTAACCAGGCTAATTTTTTTCAAAATTGTGACCAGTAAATCGACAAATCCAACATAGAAAAAATACGTTCCAATTACCACTTCAAAGAAAATTGGTATCATTTGTCCATAATTTAACGCATTGATATTACCGATTTTGTAGATATCATGATCGTGTAACCCAGCCTGTAAATAGCCGTAAACAATTAACACAAAGCCCATTAAACCCAAGGCATATCTCAAATATTGCCAGTTTCTAGATTGCTTAATTTTTTGCTTACGAATAATCACTCTAAAAAAGTTCAATAACGCTAGAAGTATAGTAAATGAACAGAAAACCGCCACTGATTCTTGTATTAATTTCCAATTGATGTACAAATTATAAGTTCGATTTACCTCCATCAATTTCATCAAAATCATTCCAAAAAGTTTTGAAAATAAAGTAGCTAGAACAAAACCAGTTATCCAAGAAATAAATTGAATAAAACAAGTTTCAAAAAAAACACCACCAGCTATTTGATACTTAGAAATTCCTAAGAAGCGATACAATTGAAACTCTTCTTTTCGGTCGACAATCAGTATCCCACCAATGTAGGCGATGAAAACCCACTCCATGAATAGAAAAGCCCAGGCAAAAAATACCAAAATTGGATACAAGTTTTGTAACTTATGGTCAATGACCGTTAATAATGGGTTGGAAGAAACAAAAAACAAGCAAAAATAAATCATCGCTGCCAATGAGGAAGCCATCATATATACTAGGTAATTACTTTTATGAGCTGAAAAGTTCTTGATAAAAATCTTACTTAGCATTAAAGAATTCTCCTCCCCCGATTGTTTTTTGCATGTTAATAATCTTCTCAAAGAAATCTTGACGATTTCCATTGGCATTTAATTCCGCAAAGAAGCTACCGTCTTTAATAAAGATGATTCGATTACAGTAGCTTGCAGTAAATGCATCATGAGTTGCCATTAGAATTGACGTTTTTTCTTGCTGATTAATCTTTTCCAAATAATTCAAAAGTTGTGTCGCTGACTTTGAATCCAAAGAACCGGTTGGCTCATCGGCAAATAAAACCTCTGGACTATTGATAATTGCTCGTCCACAAGCTACCAGTTGTTTTTGACCACCAGATAATTCGGAAATCTTTCTTTTATTTAAGGCCGTTAGTCCTAGAACTTCATTGACATGTTTAAGTCTTTGCTCAATTTGAGCCTTTTTCATTTTGGAAAAAGTTAATGGCAAAATAAGGTTCTCTTCAACTGTCAAAGCTTCCAGTAAATTAAAGTCTTGAAAAATAAAACCTAAATTCTGCTTCCGAAATTTGGCTAATTGATTTTCTTTCATGCTAGTTAGGACTTGATCATTAATTGTGACCATCCCTAAGTCAGGTTTAACTGCGGAAGAAATCACATTTAATAACGTTGTCTTCCCTGCACCTGAAGGCCCCATAATGCCGACAAATTCACCTTTGTTGATGGAAAAAGATATGTCATTTAAGGCTTTGATAGGATTCAAAAAACTTCCGAACTTCTTGGAAATTTGGGTTATTTTGATTATTTCCATAATTAACTCCAATTAAGGTAGAATAGTTATATAGAATATACCATTTTGAGGTGAAGAAATGTTTAAAGTTATGATTGTTGAAGACGAATCGATTATTGCTCAAACCATTAGCGATAGTCTCACTCAATGGCAACTTGAGCCAATTATGGTTACTGACTTCGAAAAAGTCTTAGATATTTTTCTAGAAAAAAAACCTGATTTAGTATTGATGGATATTAATTTGCCAGCTTTTGATGGTTATTACTGGAATCAAGAAATCCGTAAGACTTCGCAAGTGCCAATTATTTTCATCTCGTCTAGAAATTCCAACATGGATCAAATCATGGCTATGAATATGGGAGCTGATGATTTCGTCGAAAAACCTTTTTCAACTGACTTACTTTTAGCAAAAATCAAAGCATTGTTAAGACGAGCTTATAATTATTCCGAAAATCCCTCCGAAATTATCGAACACAACGGTTTAATTCTGAATCTTTCTAACGGAAGTGCCAACGTTAACGATCAAGAAATTGATCTATCAAAAAACGAATTTAAACTGCTTCAACGTCTTTTAAAAGATAAAGGCAGTATTGTGACTCGTAACCAACTACTTAGCTTCATGTGGGAAGACTCGCGCTTTGTCGACGACAACACACTTACCGTGAACATCAACCGTCTACGAAAAAAAATTGAAGAGGCTGGCATTAAGGACTATATCGTTACTAAAGTTGGTCAAGGTTATCTCATACCTTAAGGATGAATAAGATGAATTTTATTAAGTTTTTGAAAGACAAAATAGTGTTAATAATTTTTTGGATATTATCATTTTCTATTTTTGATTTAATTATTGTTCTAGAGCCACAAATTAATATTAGTTTTTCAACCTTTATCTATGCCAATTTATTATCCATTTTCATACTGACTGGTTACCTGTTAATTGCCTACTCCCATCAAAAACGCTGGAATAATTCACTAGAAGTTTTGAAAAAAGATACCACTAAAGAACTGACAACAAACTTACACCAAGAAAAATATGAAGAAGCAGTTATTTCTGATATCATCGCCAACTTTCGACAAGAGTTAACCGAACTAAATGAATCAAAACACAATCAAGAAGAATTCATTGAAACTTGGGTGCATGACATTAAAGTTCCCCTTTCGGCAATCAAATTAATTCTTGAGAAGAATGATCTCAACGAAGTCAAAGAGCAAACAAATTTTGAACTCTCACATATGAATCATTTGGTTGAACAAATCTTGTACTATTCTCGCTTGAATAATTTTGCTAATGACTATTTAATTCGTCAAACGGATTTAGAAACAGTCATTAATAATTCACTGCGAAATAATATGAACACCTTTATCACCAAAAAGATTGCCGTTGATATTGAAACCAACAATCTGAGTGTTTTAACGGATGAAAAATGGTTAGAATTCATCTTAAATCAAATTATTTCTAATGCCGTTAAATACTCCTTTGAAAACGGAAAGATATCTATCGAAGCTACGGAAAAAAATGGCAGTGTCACCCTTTCAATCTCTGATGACGGAATTGGAATTGTCTCAGAAGACATCAATCGAGTTTTCGAAAAAGGATTCACTGGACAAAATGGTCGTGACAGCAGCTCTAAGTCAACCGGATTAGGATTGTATCTAGCACATCAAATGAGTGTCAAACTGGGACAAGAGCTGATTGTTGACTCCGAGTATCGTAATGGAACAACAGTTAAAATAATTTTCCCTGCTCTAGCATATTTTAAACAAAAATAAGCCTCTGATATCAACTATCAAGAGGTTTTTTTGATTATTTCTGATATTTTGTTCTGACCTGATTAGGCAAAATCCCATACATTTTTTTAAACATTTCTCGGGTAGTTCGTTCATTCGTTAAGCCATGATTGTTCATTAATTCTTTAATAGGCAAGTCAGTGCTTATCAAATCTTGATACAACTTACTCAAGCGAATTTCATAAATATATTCAATAATCGTAATTCCAATTTGTTTTTTAAATAATCTCGACAAGTAACTGGGATTATAACCAAACTGTTGAGCCAGTTCATTCACCGTAAATGGTTTTGCATAGTGACTATTGATTTCAATAATAATATCTTTTAAGCCACTGGTATTATTGTGATTTTCACTGGCGTAGGGTTCGCCAAATTCCAATACTACTATTCTCAAAATTTGTAACAGGTTACTTCCAAAATCAAATAAATATCCAGGTTCTTGTCGATGATTAATTCTATTTAGATTATTCAATAATTCAGTCACTAACTGATACGCCTCGGGCTTGTCCACTTCCATATTGAAATTTAATTTAGCAGGATCATCATAATATTTCTCAATAAATTCAAGCGGTATTTGTAATACCAGAGCTTGATTGGCCGTGTTTGTTACATCGTGAACTACTCCGGAAGGTATTACTATAAACTGATTTGCTTGAATTGTATGAGCTATTCCATCAAACATAAAAATCAACTGTCCCGACATGACATAGATTAATTCAATACTACTATGCCAATGAAACGGAACATAGCCATTATTATCGACAATTGATTCGTAAAAACGAACTCCAATATTCACATTTGAAATGACATTTTCATGATGTTGTCTAACCATAATCCTTCTCCCAAACATTACAATTCTTACCTAATGAGATTATCAAATTGACTAAAACTTGAAACTTTATTGACCTGTATCCGTTTTCATTTTACTATCAGTTTATCCTATAAAAGTAGTAATAAATACATTATCAACTACTATATAGGAGATTTCAAGCGCTTTTAATCACTTATTTGAGAAGGAGAATTTTACATGCAAAAAATTGCAAATCCAATTATTAAAGGAATGGCACCTGACCCTTCAATAATTCGTGTAGATGAAGATTATTACATTGCAACTTCAACTTTCCATTGGAACCCTGCAGTTCAAATTTTTCATTCGAAGGATTTAGCTAATTGGAAACTCATTTCTTATGCGTTGACAAATAACGAAGTCAACTTAAGAGGAACCAACACCCCAGCAGGAATATGGGCACCTCATCTATCTTATGACAGTAAAACTAAGAAATATTGGCTTGCTTACTCCCACATGCAAAACATGGCTGGTAGAGAGTTCAATTCTGATTCATTTGCTGTCTGGTCCGATAGTATCACCGGTCCCTGGTCAAAGCCCATTTACCTAACATCAATTGGTTTTGACCCAGCATTATTCCACGATGAAAACGGCAAACATTATGTTTCGATTTTAGAATGGGAAACTCGTACTGGTTATCAAGCTCCCGGTCATATTGTTATCGCCGAAGTTGATTTAGAAAACGGTAGTATTATCGGCGACTGGCATCGAGTAACTAATGGCTTTACAACACGTGGCTGTGCTGAAGCACCTCAAATCTATAAGCACGATGGCTATTATTATTTATTAATTGCAGCAGGTGGAACAGGCTATGCTCACGGTGTTGAAATGGGACGATCGAAGAATGTTTTTGGTCCATATGAACCAGATCCATCAGGTGAACCAATTATTACATCTTCTCCACATCACATCTTCTCCCTTGGAGATCCGGATGCTGGTCATTTCGAAATGTACAATCCTAATTCAATCATGCAAAAAGCTGGTCATGGATCACTAGTACAGACGCAAACAGATGAATGGTACATTACGCATTTAATGTCTCGTCCACTACCCGAAACCAAACTCAACCCATTAGGAAGAGAAACTTCGATTCAAAAAATGGTTTGGAAAGATGGTTGGTTGCAAATGGCTGACGGTTCTAATCTAGCCAAAATGGAAACTCCAGGTATGACAAATGTTGAATTTTCACAATCACAACAAAGCGATGATATTAACGATCACTTTGACCAAGAAAATTACGATTTGCGCTTCATGACACCTTATCGTGAACAAGAAAGTACTTGGGTTAATACCACAGAAAATCCTCATCATTTGAGAATATATGGTAATAACTCATTCTTCTCTCAAGTAAATCCAGCAATCATGGCAACTCGAGCAACTTCATTTGACTACTCAATTGAAACCAAGGTGACTTGCAATCCTAATCATTATTCTGAAGCCGCAGGCATCGGTCTTTATTACGATTCAAACAATTGGTTATATGCTCGTCTATGTCTAGATGACAACGAAGAAAAAGTAGTTTTACGAATTCTTCAAGCCAAACTTGGCGATCGTACTGACGACATCTTCAATGAAGTCGAAGTTCCAAATAACACTGCCGAACTTAAGATTGAATACCTTATGGGTAACGCAACAGTTTGGTACAAATTAGACACAGATAATAATTGGCAACAATTGGGGACATCTATTGATGTCAGTTATCTCTCAGATGAAGGTGTTAATGGTGAGCCAGGAGAAATTGGTGGTTTTACCGCCCTCTTCAATTTCCTAGGTACTATTGATGCACATCAACATGATTTTTACGCAGATTTTGACTATTACACAGTTAAGAACAATTAAGAAGGAGTTCTAAGAATATGGATAAAAAAGTAGTTTCACTTAAGCGATTAATCCCTGGATTAATCATTGGACCAGCTAGTTGGCTCGGACCATATATTGTAATGAATAGTTTGTTTTTACCTGCATTAATTCAACACTTAGATGCAGCAAATAAAATTCAATTAGTTGCCCTTTTCTCAACTTGTGGAATGATTGTCGCAGCAATTTCAAATATGATTGCTGGAGCATTATCAGATAAAACCCACTCACGATTTGGTCAACGTACACCTTGGTTAGTTGGAGGATCTTTTGCCTTCATGCTTGCTATGATTGGTGCTTCAATGGCTCCAAACATTGCTTTGCTCTTAGTAGCTTGGATGATTGGACAAGCAGCCTTGAACTTCATCGTTGCTCCCATGGTCGCTTGGATTGACTTAGCACCAAAGGACAGTCGAGGAACTGCATCATCTGCTTACGGTGGATTAGGAATGGCTTTAGGAAATAATGCTTTCAACGTTGTTGGTGCATTATTCTTAGGACAATTCCGTTTAGGTTTTGTTATCTTCGGAATTATCACTTTTGTTGGTACTCTTATTGCAGCATTTATTGTACACGAACCATCTAACTTAACTGATTCGAGCGCATCTGCCGAGAAGAAAGAAAAAGTTAAATTAACTTTCAAAGATGCCAAAGCAATCTTCCCTAGTTGGCATGTTGGACGCGATTATTATCTAGCTCTTATTGGTAAAATTTTCCAAGGTGTTGGTAACTTTGCGGTTACTGGTTATATTCTTTACATCATGACTGACTTCCTTCACAGAGGTGATCAGACACAATCATCAATTCAATTAATTAATATCATTATGTTAGTATTTGGAATTTTGATGGGATTTGTCGCTGGACCAATTTCAGATAAATTCAAAGTTCTAAAATATCCAGTTGCCTTTTCAACAATTTTCCTTGCCTTTGGAGCCTTGATGTTATTCTTATTTAGAAATAATACTGGTATCATCATCTACGCTTTTGCAGCAGGACTAGGAATGGGAATTTGGAATTCACTAGATAATCTATTGAATCTAGAAGTTATTCCTGACGAAAATCGAGTTGCTTTCTTCTTAGGTGTTTATAACTTAGGAAATACAGTTACTCAAGCTATCGCTCCAATTCTTGCAGCAGCAGTTATTTCTTGGTTTGGTTTCTCAGCAATTTTCATCGTCTCATTTGTCTTTGCTTTAGTTGGTGGAATTGCAATCTTAGGAATCAAATCAGTTAAACGATAAATAAAATTATTGACTTTAAAAAAAGTTTTAACTATACTTTGAAACACTAAGTACAAAAGGAGAAGTTGTTATGCAAAATCAAATGCTACAAATAGTTAACAATCGTTGGCAAAGCCCACACTAACCGTGTTGGCTGATTTTGCGTAACTCAAAATTACCCACACGGAAAAATTTCTGTGTGGGTATTTCTTTGTCTTAAAAAGCAATACCCGTCTAAACAATGATGGATATTGCTTTTTTTGTATACAAAATTAGCCATTCACATAATCACTAAAAATTTAGGAGGAAAATATGAAAAGATTATACGGTGTTATTTCAATTATTCTATTATTTCTAGTAGTCGCTTTCTTCAAAGAAACTACTACTAGTCAAAAAAACAAAATTCCTCATGTAGGAATTCTACAATTAATGAGCCACCCAGCCTTGGATGAAATCCATCGAGGAATTGTCGATGAACTAAAAGCCAACGGCTATGAAGATGGTAAAAATATAAAAATCAAATTATTCAACGGTCAAGGTGATCAAAGCAACTTGAATACTATGAGCAATCAATTGATTCAAGATAAATCAGACGTTGTTGTCGGCATCGCTACTCCGTCAGCTCAAGCACTAGCCAATGCCACTAAGAAAACTCCCATCGTTTTAAGTGGCGTTACCGATCCTAAAGGATCTGGACTAGTTGCCGATAATCAACATCCTGGAAATAACGTGACTGGAGTTTCTGATCAAGCACCAATTAAGCAACAGTTTGAATTAGTTACACAGATTCTTCCCAAACTTCATGATATTGGAATTATCTACACTTCTAGTGACCCTTCAGCTACTCTACAAATGAAACAATTCAAAAAAATTGCCGAGAAAAATGGCATTAAAGTTCACTTAGCAAGTATCAGTTCCTTAAATGACTTGACGCAAGTTACAAAGTCACTAATACCTCAAGTTCAGGCAATCTACATTCCGACCGACAATACTGTTGCCAGTGGTTTAAATAACATCAAAGAATTAACCATGCAAGCAAAAATTCCAGTTTTCCCAGCAGCAGAAACAATGATGAAAGATGGTGGACTTGCAACAATTGGTCTCAGTCAATATGAAATTGGTCGGCAATCAGGAAAAATGATCGTTGCTATTCTTAAACATCATAAAGCCCCCAAAAATACGCCCATCAAATTCATTAGAAAAGGAAAACTAATTCTCAATTTGAAACAAGCTCAATTATTAAATATCAAATTCTCAAATTCATTACTTGAAGAAGCTAAGAAAAGGGGGGAAATTTTAAAATGAATATTATCGTTTCTACTATTGGTCAAGGTCTCATCTGGAGCTTACTTGCAATTGGTTTATTTATAACTTTTCGGATTCTTGGCTTCCCAGATATGACTGTCGAAGGCAGTTTTCCATTAGGTGCTGTAATTTCAGCGATTGCCCTTCATAATGGTTATTCAATTGGTTTCGCTATTCTTTTAGCATTTATCGGTGGAACAATTGCTGGTCTTGCAACAGCCGTATTATATACAAAGTTTAAAATTCCGATTCTTCTAGCAGGAATTTTAGTTATGACCGCCTTATATTCAGTTAATTTAAGAATTTTAGGTAAAGCTAACCTTTCCCTACTCAATCAAAAAACTATTTTTCAATTAGTAAATAACTTACCAGCAGAATTCAGCTCAATAGTGGTAGGCATAATTTTTATAACTGTGGTCCTTATTCTCTTAGGAATATTCTTCAATACCGAATTAGGCCAAGCACTTATTGCCACTGGTGATAATGAAACCATGGCAAAATCTCTAGGAATCTCTACTGACAATATGAAAATTCTTGGGCTAATGCTTGCTAATGGACTAGTTGCTCTAACCGGTTCATTAGTAACTCAACAAAGTGGCTACGCTGATATCTCAATGGGAATTGGCGTAATTGTCATTGGATTAGCAGCAATCATTATTGGTGAAGTTATTTTCGGTGAATTATCGTTAACTAATCGAATTGTTTCAATTGTGGTTGGTAGCATTATCTATCGTCTGATTTTGCTGGTTGTTTTACAACTCGGCTTTAATCCCGATGACTTAAAACTTTTATCAGCGATAATTTTGGCAATTTGTCTATCAATGCCAACTTTCCGTGATAAAACCAAACAAGTGTTGAAAAGAGGTGTCAAATAATGACCAGTTTAAAAATAAACAATGTATCCAAAGTAATTAATGATGCCAGTGAACAAACCACTATTTTAAAACCCACTTCAGTTGAAATTAATGACCAAGATTTCGTAGTAGTTCTAGGAACTAATGGTGCTGGTAAATCAACTTTCTTCAATTTAATTACTGGTGATCTAATGCCTACCACTGGTTCAATCTACTTAAACGAACACAAACTAACTACTCAAAAAAGAGAACGAAGAGCCAAATATATTAGCCAGGTTTTTCAAGATCCAAAATTGGGCACTGCGCCACGTATGACTGTTGCCGAGAATCTTCTCTTAGCTGAGCGACGAGGTTTATCGCGACGACTCTTTCCACGAAAATTAAAAACAAGAATTGCTTATTTTAAAGACATTGTTGCTGACCTCCCCAATGATATTGGTCTAAAATTGAATACAGCTACCGAAAAATTATCTGGTGGTCAACGTCAAACTTTGAGTTTCTTAATGTCAATTATTAAAAAGCCAGACTTGTTATTACTAGATGAACATACTTCAGCTTTAGATCCACAGACCAGCAATAGTCTAATGAAATTCGCAGATGCTACTATTAAAGAGAAAAAAATTACTTGTTTGATGATTACTCATGATTTAGAAACAGCTCTTAATTACGGTAATCGTATATTGATTTTCAATAATGGACAAATCGTTTCTGATATCGATAAAAATAAACAACCGAATTTAACAAAAGACGATCTATTGAAATATTTTGACTAAATAAAAAAGCTACTTTCAAATGAAAGTAGCTTTTTTGATTATTTATTTTTCATAAATTCTTCTACTAATTTGATGTTATCTTCATTAGTTAATGATTCATTAATTGCTTTTTCTACTAGTGGTTCCAATTCTTTAGTGTCAAGTTTCTTCATTAAACTTCTTACTTTAAGAACTGATGTGGCACTCATTGAGAATTCATCAAGTCCCATACCAACTAGTAATGGTGACATAACTGGATCTCCAGCAGCTTCACCACACATACCTGTCCATTTGCCCTCTTTATGAGAAGCATCAATAACATTCTTAATCAAACGTAGGATTGATGGATTGTATGGTTGATATAGATATGAAACATGTTCATTACCACGATCGGCAGCCATTGTATATTGGATCAAGTCATTTGTACCGATACTGAAGAAATCAACTACTTTAGCAAATTGGTCAGCCAATACTGCTGCTGCAGGAATTTCAATCATCATACCAACTTGAATATCATCAGAAACTTTGGTTCCTTCTTTAACAAGTTTTTGTTTTTCTTCTTCAAAGATTGCTTTAGCATCCTTAAATTCTTGGATAGTAGCAATCATTGGGAACATAATTCTCAACTTACCAAATGCTGAAGCACGTAGTAAAGCTCTTAATTGTGTTCTGAAAATATCTTGTTTGTCCAAACTGATACGAATAGCACGGTAACCTAAGAAAGGATTCATTTCTTCAGGAAGTGGCATATATGGAAGATGTTTATCTCCACCAATATCCATTGTTCTAACAACAACAGGTTTGCCGTTCATTCCTTCTAATACAGCTTTATAAGCTTCAAATTGGCTTTCTTCATCAGGTAATTCTGGTGAATCCATATATAAGAATTCAGTTCTGTACAAACCAATACCTTCTGCTCCATTAGCAACTACTCCATCTAAATCTTTAGGAGTACCAATGTTAGCAGCAATATCGAAATGTTTGCCATCAGCAGTTACACTGACTTCATTCTTAAGTTTTTCCCATTCTGCTTTTTGAGCAGCAAAATCGGCAGCCATCTTTTTGTATTTAGCTTGGTCATCATCTGTTGGGTCAACGATTAAATCACCGTTATTACCATCAATGATTAAGGTTTGTCCTTCAGAAACTTCTTTAGTAACAACATTAGTTCCTACGATAGCAGGAATTTCTAATGAACGAGCCATGATAGCTGAATGGGCAGTTCTACCACCAATATCAGTTACAAAACCAAGCACATATTTTTTATTAAGTTGAGCTGTATCACTAGGTGTCAAATCTTCAGCAACAATGATAACTTCTTCATCAATCAATGCTGGGTTTGGAAGTGTTACGCCTAATAAATGACTCATAACTCTTTTTGATACATCACGTACATCAGCAGCACGTTCTTGCATGTATGGGTTATCAGTCATTGATTCAAAAATAGTAATAAATTGTTTTGAGACTTCATCCAAAGCTTGCTCAGCATTAATGGAATCATCTTTCACTTTTTGTTCAACAGCTCCAGTGAATTCTGGATCAGCCAAAATCAACTTGTGTGCGTCGAAAACTTGTGCTTCTTCTTCACCAAGTGATTGAGCTGCCTTGTCACGGATATTTGTAAGTTCAGAATCTGATACGTCTAAGGCATTCTTTAATTTGGCAACTTCACCATCAACATCATCAACCTTACCAGGTTCAAATGATAGATCTGGTTGCACCAACAAATAAGCCTTCGCCGTAGCAATTCCATCACTAGCAGCGATTCCACTAATTGTTTTAGTCATTATTCAGTTAATCCCTCTTTGCTCATTGTTTCTGTAATTGTAGCCATTGCGTCAGCAGCGTCATCACCTTCAGCAGTGATTGTAACGTCTGAACCTTGACCTACACCAAGTGACATAACACCCATGATAGATTTCAAGTTTACTGATTTACCGTTAAATTCTAAGTTAATATCTGAGCTGAATTTGCTTGCAGCTTGTACTAATAAAGTAGCTGGACGTGCATGAATTCCAGATTCAGCAACGATGTGAAATTGTTTGTTTTCCATAGTGTAAATACCTCACTAAATTTTTATTTATATGTGGAAAAAGAAAGCCTAAGAACTTTCAATATTCAGTTAAAAGCCTATCATTTTTTTTAGGTTTGGACAAGTTTTTTCTCGTTTTTCAAATTCCGTCTAACCGCTTGTCTCTCAACGGATTATGATTGTGAAATTATCTTGAAAACGAGCAATTTGTTTTCAGAAAACTCCAAGTCTTAGCACTTGCATTACCCGAGTGCTAATTGTATAATATCCTCGTATCCTAGCCAATGGATATAAATAATTTATGAAAGGCAGGGACGTGTATGCTTTGTCAAAATTGTAATCGAAGAGAAGCTACAATCCATCTCTACACTAGCGTTAGTGGACAACGCACTGAAGTAAACCTTTGCCAAAATTGTTATCAAGAATTACGTAACCAACAAGATAACATAAATAATAATCCTTTTGAAATGAATGAATTTGGTAATTTATTTAACAGTTCCTTTAATAGTAACAATCAAAATGCTGGAGAGGAATTTCTCCGTGCTCAGCCACAAGGACCAACCGGTGGTAATTTTGGAAATAATGGTGGCTCAATCCTCAGCCAGTATGGTGTTGATTTAACTCAACAGGCCAAAGACGGAAAAATTGATCCTGTGATTGGTCGTGACAGTGAAATCGAACGTGTCATTGAAATATTAAACCGTAGAACCAAGAACAATCCGGTATTAATCGGTGAAGCTGGTGTTGGTAAAACAGCGGTTGTTGAAGGATTGGCTCAAAAAATTGTTGACGGACAAGTTCCCGAGAAACTTTTAGATAAAAAAGTCGTTCGGCTTGATGTTGTATCTCTTGTTCAAGGAACCGGAGTTCGTGGTGAATTTGAAAAGAGAATGCAAGAATTAATGACTGAATTGCAACAAAAAGAAAACAATACAATCTTATTCATCGACGAAATTCACGAAATCGTTGGTGCTGGAAATGCCGAAGGTGGTATGGATGCAGGTAACGTTTTGAAACCTGCCCTAGCCCGTGGCGACTTACAATTAGTTGGTGCCACTACCTTAAACGAATTTAGAACCATTGAAAAAGACTCCGCATTAGCAAGACGTCTTCAACCAGTTCAAGTCAATGAACCTTCAGTTGAAGAAACAATCAAAATTTTAAATGGTTTGAAACCAAAATATGAAGCTTACCATAATGTAAAATACACCGCTGCTGCAATTACTGCTGCCGCAACTTTATCTGATCGTTACATTTCTGATCGTTTCTTACCAGATAAAGCAATCGACCTTCTAGATGAAGCTGGTTCAAAGAAGAATTTAACTATCGCGCCAGTTGATTCGAAAGAATTGGACAACAAAATCAGCGAAGCTGAACATAATAAGAAAATGGCTTTGGACAATGAAGATTATGAAAAAGCTGCTTATTATCGTGACAAAGTAAAACAATATACTGACATGCGTGATAACAAGTTGCCTGATTCAAATGAATCAGCAACTGTCTCTGAAAAGAACATCGAGGATATCGTTGAAGCAAAAACTAAGATTCCTGTCGGTGATCTTAAAGCTAATGAACAAGCTCAATTGAAGAATCTCGAACCAAACTTGAAACACAACGTTATTGGTCAAGATGAAGCCGTTTCAGAAGTTTCTAAGGCAATCAGAAGAAACAGAATTGGTTTCAACAAGTCTGGACGCCCTATTGGATCATTCCTCTTCGTTGGACCAACCGGTGTTGGTAAAACCGAATTAGCTAAACAATTAGCACAACAATTATTTGGTTCAACCGATTCGATGATTCGTTTCGACATGTCTGAATACATGGAGAAACACAGTGTCTCCAAACTTATCGGTTCACCTCCTGGATATGTAGGTTACGAAGAGGCTGGTCAATTAACTGAACAAGTTCGTCGTAATCCATACAGTTTGATTTTGTTAGACGAAATTGAAAAAGCTCATCCAGATGTAATGCACATGTTCTTACAAATTCTTGATGATGGTCGTTTGACTGATTCTCAAGGTAGAACAGTTAGCTTCAAGGATACAATTATCATCATGACATCAAATGCTGGTCAAGGAGAAGTTGAAGCTAGCGTTGGTTTTGATGCTGAAAGTAAAGCTGCAACTCGTTCAGTCTTGGATAAGTTGACCAATTATTTCAAACCAGAATTCTTAAACAGATTCGATGGAATAGTTGAGTTCAAAGCTTTATCAAAAGAAAACTTACTATCAATTGTCGACTTGATGTTAAATGACACCAACAAGATGATACAAGATAAAGGATTGCATGTTGATGTAACTAAAGATGCTAAAGAAAAACTAGTAGATTTAGGATACGACCCATCAATGGGAGCCCGTCCATTACGTCGTGTCATCCAAGAACAAATTGAAGATAAAGTTGCTGATTATTATCTAAATAATCCTAACGACAAGAATCTTGAAGCTGTTCTAAGAGAAGACAAAATTGTTATTAAGAATAAAGATAAATAAAAAAGCTAGCCATAATGGCTAGCTTTTTTTATAGTTTCGATGTTAATTCCACATCAGGATATTTATCTTTAAACCAGTTCTCAGCAAATCTATTTTCAAACAAGAATAATGGATTATCATCCATATCTTTAACAAGAATATTTCTTGATGATGACATTGATTCTTTAAGTTGTGATGGATCAATCCATCTGGCAATTCGTGAACCAATTGGTGTCATCTCTACTTCACTATTATATTCATTTTGCATTCTGAATTTGAAGACTTCAAATTGTAGTTGTCCAACAGCACCTAGAATGTAGTCATTAGTTGAATACTTCTTATACAGCTGAACTGCACCTTCTTGTACCAATTGTGTCATTCCTTTATGGAATGATTTTTGTTTCATGACGTTCTTGGCTGTTACTTCCATAAATATTTCGGGAGTAAACTGTGGTAAGTCTTCAAAAGCAACTTCTTTTTTGCCAGTGTAAATCGTATCACCAATTTGGAAGTTACCTGTATCATACAAACCAACAATATCACCTGCTACGGCACTAGAAACTTGCTCCCTTTGGTCGGACATAAATTCAGTAGCATTGTTCAAACGCAAGCTTTTTTTGGTGCGTTGTAGCGTTACGTCAATTCCTTTAGTGAATTCACCCGAACACACACGAATAAAGGCGATGCGGTCACGATGAGCGGGGTTCATATTAGCTTGAATTTTGAATACAAATCCAGAGAAATCTGGACTAACAGGATCAATCTCTTCCCCATCTTTTGTCTTCTTAGCACTTGGTTGTGGAGCCATTTCCACAAAATGGTCAAGGAAGGTCTGAACGCCAAAGTTAGTCAAAGCTGATCCAAAGAATACGGGTGTTTGATCCCCACTCAAAACTTTAGCTTCGTCGAATTCATTCCCAGCTTCAGAAATTAATTCTACTTCGTCTTTTGCTTGAATGAAGTCATTTTCTGACTGCAATTCATTACTCTGATCAACTAAATCTCCATTGCCATCAAGTTCTAGGAATCTATCCTCATTGTCTTTACGATATAACTCAACGCGTTGATTGTGGATATCATACAATCCCTTGAGACCCTTTCCCATTCCGATTGGCCAATTCATGGCACATCCCTCAATGTTCAAAAGATCTTCAAGTTCAGCGATTAAGTCTAGTGGATCACGACCATCACGGTCTAACTTATTCATAAATGTAAAAATAGGAATACCACGCTGTTTAACAACTTTGAACAGTTTCTTCGTCTGAGGCTCGATACCTTTAGCAGAGTCAATTACCATGACAGCAGCATCAACTGCCATCAAGGTACGATAAGTATCCTCAGAGAAATCCTCATGTCCGGGAGTATCTAAGATATTGATTCGCTTATCTTTATAATCAAACTGCATCACAGAACTAGTAACAGAAATTCCACGTTTCTTTTCGATTTCCATCCAGTCACTAGTTGCGAACTGCCCAGATTTCTTTCCTTTAACAGTACCAGCAGACCGAATAACCCCACCAAAAAGTAATAGTTGCTCAGTAATAGTCGTCTTACCAGCATCCGGATGGGAGATAATCGCAAAAGTTCTTCTTTTAGTTACTTGTTCTTGTAAAGACTCAGACATAGCTAACTTCCTTTATTTAAAGTGTGATAGTTTGAAACACAATTCTAACTAAAACATTATAACAGTTTTTGAGCATTAAAAAAGACGATAGCTTAGATAGCTCGTCTTTTACTTAAGTTTTGTTTTACAATTTTTGATTTTTCAGGTGGTAGCTCAACCAGAACTTCTTGAACACGTGATCCTTTTACCTCACCAGAAATCAATTTAACACCGTCTTCCAGTTCACAGGACAATTGATTGTTATTCGATGGAATCTCACCAACTTCGGTAATCAAATATCCGGCAACTGTATCAACGTCATCTTTGTCTAATTCTTCATCAAAAATTCGGTTAAAGTCATTTAAGTTCAGTTTACCTTCTACCTTGAAGGTATTGGCATTAACCTTTTGATAGAGTAATGTATCTTGATCATGCTCATCATCGATTTCACCGACAATTTCTTCAATCAAATCTTCGATAGTGGCAATTCCAACGACTCCACCATACTCATCAATGACAATCGATAATTGTTGATGAGTATTCTTCATTTCAAACAACAAGTCATTAACGTTGGTGGTTTCTAGAACGTATAATGGTTCAGTCATTATTTCAGGTAATGATAAGTTATCAAAACCGTTTCGACGGGCATATTTCAATAAGTCCTTAATATGAATTACACCAATGACCTTATCCTTGTCCCCACCATAAACAGGAACACGAGAAAACGGATGATTTAAAATCGCATCAATATTTTCATCTTGATCGTTATTGATATCAATCATGAATGCATCAGTTCTGGGTACCATAACCTCGCGAACTGTCATGTTAGAAAAGCCAATAATTCCTTCTAACATATCGTATTCTTCATCATCAATACTTCCACTAGTCTTCGATTTTTCTAAGACTGAAAGAACTTCATTTCGTGACAAAGCATCTTCTTTTTTAGTGAAGTCGATTGGTGTGATTCTTAGAAGTAATTTAGTTGAGAATGATAATAAAGCTACTAATGGCTTAAAGACAACACCAAAGAAACGAATAAATGGCGCTGTAATATTCACAACTTTTTCGGATTTTTGGATTGCGATTTGTTTAGGATACAACTCACCAAAAACCAATGAGAAATATGAAAGTATTAAGGTGATAATGATAATAGATAGTTCTTGACTACCTTCAAAACCTCCGATAAATTGAGCCAACATCTTGGACATAGTTACCGCAGCACTAGCTGATGATAAGAATCCCGCAAAGGTAATTGCCACTTGCACAGTAGCTAGGTAATTAGTGGAGTCATTTAAGACCGCCACTAGCTTCTGAGATTTCTTATCGCCTTCTTTGGCTTTGGTTTCAATTTTAGTTTTATTTAATGACAGAATTGCTGTTTCACCAGCAGCAAAAAACGCATTAATTAAAGTTAAAACAATAATTAAAATTAATTGACTTATCAGGACCGAAGTACCAGGGTCTTCCATTTCTATAAAAACTCACTTTCAAATTTGATAACAATATTATATCAATTTTTTAATTTTTTATATAGATGTAGACATAAATACTTACAAATTAATAAGAATTGTTTTAATCTTGATACGAGGTACTAACCATGACTAATAAAAAATTAACAATTATATACTTATTTCTCTTCTTTATTCCCTACGTTGTTTGCTTGATGATGATAGGAACTTCTTACAATACCTTAATCATGCATCAAACAAGTATCTGGCGAGTAACGATTGGTGGCGTGATTGGTGCATTGTTCTTAATGGCACTAAAAACCATCATGTCTAAAGTCATCAAAACCGTTGAAGTAGACTCAAAAAACGCATTTTGGAAAGCACTGATTGGATTCTTTGATATCGAAAGTAAGCCAGTTAATTTGTATCTAAACTTTATTCTCGATTTCATTTTCAGTGTAGTAAGTACCTATGCAATTCGTTACTTCTTTTCGCCACAACTATACATTGGAAATCTACTAGGTTATCTAATCATTATCTTGTCACTGTCAGTTTTAATCGGTATTACTGCTGAATATGATGTTTTAACGGCTGATTATAAAATCAAATAAAAGCACAGACAAAATGTCTGTGCTTTTTTATTTATATAATTTTTTGCTCTAGTTCTTTTAAAAACTGCTCTCTTTTTTCTTTTTTACTTCCCGTAATTCCACCAAAGTTAATCCATTTACGATTTTTAATTCCAATTTGTTTGATTGTTCCATTTAAAAATACTCGTTTGATTGCATTGCCACTGAACAAACGTAAGTACCATGTTGGCGAAGTTGAAGTAGTAATAACAGTAGCGGATTGAATATTATCTAGCATTCCTTTTACCCCAGTTGAAGTTGCTACATAAGCAAATTTTTGTTTCATTACCTTATCAAAGAAACCTTTCAATATAGCTGGTATATCATTCCACCAGACAGGTGAAATAATGATTATTGCAGTCGCTTTTTTAAGTTTATCTTGATACTGCCTAACCAAAGGATCGAGTGTCTCTCCTTTAGAAAAAAGCGCCAGCTCTTCAGTCGTATATCGCGGATCAAATCCATCTTGGTATAAATCTATCACTTCATATTCGCGACTCTGTGTTTTAAAAGTTGCTTCTACTTTATCTAAAACAGCATGGTTAAAGCTTTTCGGGTACGGGTGTGCGTAAATTATTAATGTTTGTTCCATAAATATTCTCCTTACTTATCGGAAATAAACTTATTCATTGCCTTTTCAACTATTGCTCGATCATAGATGGTAACTTTATTCATCACTAACATGGCATAGCCTTGAATGAAAGACCACAATTCAATGAACAACGTTTCTTCATCCGTCTCTAATTGATATTGTTCTTTTGCTTGATGAATTAGTTTTTTGTATTCATCGAAAAATATAAAGTCGGTTTTTTTATCCGTCAGATGACTTTCACAGGCATATTTACTAAAAAATAAAAAGTCCATTAGTTTAGGTTCTTGCACAAACTGATTAAGAATTGTTTCACCTAGCAAAAGCAGTTTGTCTTTTGTATTTGAGTCATCTGTCATTTCTAGACTTGATTTATATCTTTCATACATATCTTTCGAAACATGCACCAAGGACTCATTAAGAAGGTCATCCTTGTTATGAAAATGTCGATACAATGCTGTCGCAGAAAGATTATTTTCTTTAGCAATATCACGTAAAGAAATCTTCTCGTATCCATTTAATCTTATTTTATCAATCGTTAAATTGATTACGTGATCTCTAGTATTTGTTCTTCTGCCATCTTTCATAACTTACCTCCTAAATATAGGTTAACATCGTTAACCTATATTTGCAAAGAAGTTAAGACAATAAAAAAAGAGCCGCTAATTAGCGGCTCTTTTATTTGTTTATTTTTTATATGCATCATTGATAACTAGTTCAAGTGGTGAATCGATTTTTGCTTTAACTTTTTTACCATTGAAGTGGTCGTATGCTGCTTTTACAGCCAAACGTCCCATTTCTTCAGGTTTTTGAGCTACAGTGGCAGCCATGTCACCACTCTTAACAGCTTTTAGCCCATCTTCTTCACCGTCGAATCCAACAATTAGAACCTTCTTGTTAGCACTTTTAGCAGCTTGAACAGCACCTAAAGCCATTTCATCATTTTGTGAGAAAATACCTTTAATTCCAGCATTTCCTTGCAAAATGTTTTCTGTAACTGTTAATCCTTTGGCACGATCAAAACCAGCGGTTTGTTTAGCAACAATATCTAATTTACCTTTTGATGAATTATCAAATCCTTTACCACGTTCACGTGTTGCTGAAGCGCCAGGGATTCCTTGTAATTCAGCAATTTTTGCATCTTTACCTAATTGCTCAATCATGAACTTAGCAGCCATTTGACCACCTTTAGTACTGTTTGAAGCAACTAGTGTTAACACTTTTCCACTATCACTACTTCTATCAACTGTAATAACTGGAATTCCTGCATCGTTAGCATCTTTAACAGATGAAGAAATAGCTGATGAATCAACAGGGTTAATAATTAAAATATCAACCTTCTTTTGAATCATATCTTCAACGTCATTAGATTGTTTTGCTGTATCATTTTGAGCATCGAATACTTGAACATTATTTTTGTTCTTAGAAGCATCCATGATACCTTTTTTAACTGATACGAAAAATGGATTATTCAAAGTTGATAGAGAAACACCAATTTTTACTTTCTTAGCAGCTTTCTTTTCAACTTTTCCATTGTCACCGCTATCACTACCTAAATTAGCGCCACCACATCCTACTAAAGTAATTCCTAATAAAGCAACAACCATTACACCTACTAATGCTTTGAACTTCTTTTTCATGATATATCCTCCAAAAATATTATTTTTTCGATTCCCGACGATCAATTAGGACAGCAATAATAATTACTACCCCTTTAACAATTTGTTGATAGAAACTGGAAATTCCCAATAAGTTCATACCATTGTTCAAAGTACCAATGATTAAAGCACCTATTAGAGTTCCAAAGATTCGACCTTTACCACCGGCCAAACTTGTTCCACCCAACACAACTGCGGCAATGGCATCCATTTCATATGAAGTACCTGCATCAGGTTGAGCTGAACTCAAACGTGATGTCAAAATAACTCCAGCAATAGCAGCCATCAATCCTGACAATGTGTAAATAATCATGGTTACTTTTTTTGTATTTACACCTGCAACAAAGGCAGCTTTTTCATTTCCACCTAAGGCATAAGTTTTTCTACCAAAAGTTGTCTTGTGTAAAACGATATATAGAATTCCGAAACAAATTAACATAATGATAATTGGGAAAGGAATTCCAAATAGATATCCACGTCCCATAAACTGGAATAAGAAACTATTATTAATCTTATCTCCAGTTATTGGGTTTCCGTTTGTAAAAACATAGGTAGCCCCTCTAAAAATGGTCATTGTTGCTAAAGTTGCGATAAATGGAGCAGCTTTACCGTAAGCAACCAAGATTCCGTTTAATAGGCCAAAAATTGCTCCCATCAACATTCCAACCGAAATAGCAATTACTACTGATATTCCTTGTTGTACCATGTAGGCAGAAATAGCTCCACTTAGTGCCAGAATTGATCCAACGGACAAATCAATTCCACCAGTTAAAATAACAAACGTCATACCAAATGCAATTAGCGCATTAACCGATACTTGACGTAACAAGTTCAATAAATTTGATGGTTCCAAAAAACTCATATTCATAACACTAACAACGACAACTAAGACAATTAAAGCTAAAACCGGTCCTAGTTTTGAAATAAATTGTTGTGCTGAGAATTTTTCTTTACCTTGTGTTTCGTTATCCATTTAATTGTCCTCCTGTTGCTAAAGTCATCACTTTTTCTTGAGTGGCAGATTTTGTATCAATAATATCGGCTAGATGTCCTTCATAAATTACAGCTATCCGATCAGATACTCCCAGAACTTCATCTAAGTCACTAGAAACCATAATGATAGCAACGCCACGCTCTGTTAATTCATTCATCAAATCATATATTTCACGTCTTGCACCAATATCTACGCCTCGAGTAGGTTCATCTAGAATAAGCACTTGTGACCCGTTTCCAATCCATTTTGCTAAAACAACTTTTTGTTGATTACCACCAGATAAACTACCCGCACTCTCATCTGGACCAGTTGTTTTAACATTTAATCTTTTAATTAACATTGAAACGAATTTATCTACTGCTTTATCGTCAACCAAACCACGTTTTACGAAGCCACCAATACTTGGCAAAGCAATGTTATCCGATATAGAATCGTCCAAAATCAGTCCTTCATCTTTTCGATCTTCGGTGACAAAACCTAAGTTATTCTTGATAGCTTGTGCAGGAGTTTTATTAACAATTTCTTTTCCATGAAGTTTGATTGAGCCACTGTCGAGCTTGTCAATTCCAAAAATAGCCCGCATAATTTCAGTTCTTCCTGCACCCATCAAACCTGAAAATGCTAGAATTTCACCACTGTGTAATTCGAAACTAATATCTTCAAAGACGTTCTTACTATTTAACTTTTCTACTTCAAAAATTGTCTCAGCAGGTTTAACCGTTCTTTCTGGATAAAAATCACCCATTTCCCGACCTACCATATCTCTAACAATTGTTTTCATATCAGTATCAGTTGTCGCATAGTCATCAACTGAGATACCATCACGCATAACTGTGATATGATCAGAAATTTTCATAATTTCTTCCATTCGATGTGAAATATAGATGATCGCTACGTTTTGTTCTTTTAGCTTTCTAATTACATCGAATAACTTCGAAATTTCATTTTCCGTCAACGCTGCCGTTGGTTCATCCATGATTAGAACTTTGGCATCAGACATTAGTGATTTAGCAATTTCAATCATTTGCTGACGTCCGACACTCAAACTACCAACAGGCACATTCAAATCTAATTTAGTTCCCAATTTGGCTAAATTCTCATCAGCCAATTTTTTCATCTCATCTTGCTTCACAATACCCAAAGCGTTGGTAATTTCTTTGTTTAGAAACATGTTATCTAGCACTGACATTTCGGAAAAGTTATTCATCTCTTGGTGAATAAAACTAACTCCATGTTTTTCGGCATCCAGAGGATTTTCAAAATAAGTTTCTTCTCCATCAACAAATATTTGTCCATTGTCCTTTTTATAAAGACCAGTCAAAATGTTCATCAACGTTGACTTCCCGGCACCATTTTCACCCATTAATGCATGAACTTCACCAGCTCTAACTGTTAAATCAACACCTTCTAAAACCCGATTTTTTCCAAAAGCTTTAGAAATTTTCTTCATTTCAATTTTCAATTTCAGGTCACCTCCCTTCTAGAATGTCACACCACTTACTAACAAAATATTAGAGTACGGAGTCATTTCTCCGGTTCTAACAAATGCTTTAGCCTTCGATAAGTCAGCTTTCATTTTTTCATGTGGAATGAACTTAATTGGAACATCAATCTCTCTTTCAATTGCTTTAAGCTGCTGGGGATTTTCAGTTTTGATTTCTTCAGCTAAATAAACTTCTTGTAATTGCAATTCATTTAACACATTTTTTAGAACATCAATAAAACTTGGAATACCATTGGTTAAAGCCAAATCAATTTTTTCCGTATCAGTTGGCACCGGCATCCCTGCATCACCTATTCCCAAAGTGTCAAAATGACCCATCTGAGAAATAACTCTTGATAAATCAGAATTAATTACTGCTGTTTTTTTCATTCAATTCCTCCTGAATATCCCTGACGCTTTCCCGCTCAATTAAATTGGTTGAGAGATTTACTACTTCTTGTTCCACGTTAGGATGTTGAATTTGAGTTAATAATAATTCAGTTGCGACTTGTCCTATTTCAACAATTGATTGTCTAATAGTCGTCAGTCTTGGTTGCACGTAATCACACCAATCAATGTTGTCATAACCAATAATCGAAATATCTTCAGGAATTGATTTGCCATATTCTTTCAATCCACGATACAAACCAATTGCCATTTCATCATTGACTGCAAATACAGCAGTGACTCCACTACGAATTACTTCCGCGGCAGCCTGATACCCACCTTTTTTGGAAAGTTCCTTTTTGATTATCCATTCTTTTCTCGGAGTGATTTTTGCTTTTAATAATGCATCTGTGTAGCCATTGAAACGTTCTTTAATATTATTAGCCGGTTCACTCGGCAAAATAATACCTATACGTTCATGATGGTGTTTCAACAAATAATTCGTTGCCGAAATACCACCTTCATAATCACCGGCTTTTATCTGATTTTTTTCATTTGAAGTTACCGATGACTGATCTAAAGTTATATAAGGCACTTGATTAACTTGCAAGTATTTTTGAATAATGTCAGGAGCAACATTTGGAGCCGCAATAATAAAACCATCAACCGTTCGGCGAACTAATTCTTTCAAGTAATAACTGACTTTCTTATTATTCATACCTACGTTATAAATAAGAGGGATAAAATCAGCATCCGTAGCAACTTCTTCTACTCCTTGAGTGAATTTACTAAAGAATGGATTATTAATATCTGGAACCAAAACACCAATTGTCTTGGTAGTTTTTGCTGTCATTCCTTGAGCAAAATAATCAGGCAAATAATTCAATTCTTTTTGTGCTGCATGAACTTTCGAAATAGTTTCTTTACTAAATCGGTCTCCTTTATTATTCAAAATTAACGAAACTGTTGTCACTGAAATTCCAGCTAATTCAGCAACATCTTTGATACTAGACTTCTTAACCATAGAAATACCTACTTCTTTAGTAAAACGTTTTACTACAAGTGAGTTTAACACCATAATGTAAGCGCTGTCAATATTTATATAATGATAATTTTACGATAAAAAAAGAGCCGCTAATTAGCGACTCTTTCCTAGTTACACAACAATCGGTAGTTATACACGATTTGACAATTCTTTATATCTTTTCATCCACATATCAACATAGGCTTTTGAAAATGGGCCTTTTCCTTCGTTAATCCATTCGATTAAGGTATCCACATTCTTATGCAAAATTTGATCTATTTCAGGCGAATAACTCCATTTTTTACTATGTAATGCATATTCATCTACGTCTAAAAGTCTTTTTTCTCCATCTGGAAAAACTTTCACATCTAAATCATAATCAATATACTTCAACGCTTCTTTATCAAGTACATATGGCGTTGCCAAGTTACAATAATAAGAAACACCGTTTTCTCGTATCATAGTAATGATATTAAACCAATAATGCTTGTGAAAATAAACTAAGGCCGGTTCTCTCGTAACCCATTTTCGTCCATCTGATTCTGTAACTAACGTATGATCGTTACAACCAATGATTTCATTCTCACTGGTTTTCAAAACCATGGTTTCTTTCCATGTCCTATGCAGATGGCCATCATGTTTATAACTCTGGATTGCTATGTAATCTCCTTCTTTAGGAATATCCATAACTTTTCCAGCTTTCCTTTTACTACATTCTTTGAAATTATACCAAAAGTAACAAAAATTAACCACTTCTATCTTAAAAGTATAATTACTTGACTATGTATGAATCTCATATTAATATCGAAATAACGATTTTAAAGGAGTAATTATTCATGCAAGAACAAACAACTATGATTCATAAATCAGAATGTTGTTGCGTAGTATCGGAAAATACTACGCCGTTTTTGCATGTCTAATTCAGAACTCACTTAAAATTTGTTAACCTACATTTAAGAGAGCTGACGATTAGTCGGTTCTCTTTTTTTATTTCAAAGGAGATTCACATGAAAAAGAAAACATTATTTTCGCTATCATTTATCGGTCTATTAGTTCTTCTATTAGTTGGTTGTGGCAAGAGTTCCGACAACTTAACCAAACAAAAAGATACTTTAACTATTGGACTCGAAGGAACTTACGCACCCTATTCATATCGTGAAGGTGATAAATTAACTGGCTTTGAAGTTGAATATGGAAAAGCCATTGCTAAAAAACTTGGTCTCAAGGCAAAATTTGTCCCAACTAAGTGGGATTCTTTAATTGCCGGACTTAATTCCAAGACTTTTGATGTAGTAATTAACAATGTCTCAACTAATAAAGAAAGAAAGTCTCATTACCTATTCTCAGAGCCTTATATTTATTCAAAATCAGTTATCATTACCAAAAAAGACAGTCCTATCAAAACCGTCGATGACCTAAAGGGTGTCAAAGTCGCTGAAGGTACTGGAACCGATAACTATCAAAAAGCCGAGAAATTCCAAGCTGATATTATTTCATCACCGGACTTTCAATCAACCATGTCGATGATTGAAAATGATCGCATCAAAGCAACCATTAATTCTAAAGAAGCATTTTTAACCTGGCAAAAATCAACCAAAAATACTGATTTAAAATACATCACCATTCCTGATTCCAAATTAAAAGCTTCAGAAATTGCCCCAATTTATAACAAGAAATCAACTGAACTAAGCAAAAAAATTTCTAAAGCTACTAAAGAACTTCGTGATGATGGAACACTTAAAAAACTTTCCATTAAATATTTTGGTGAAGATATCACCAAAAAATAAAGGATAAAAAATATGTGGCAGATTATCATTACTTCATTGCCTTCACTACTCTCGGCAATGATTCAATTCACAATTCCACTGGCATTAATTTCTTTTGTCGTTGGTTTAATTCTGGCAGTTATCACTGCTTTGGTCATTTTCTTAAAACCACAAGTTAGTGGTTTTTCTCAAGTTATTTGGCAAATCCTTAAAAAGATTGCCCAGTTCTATGTCTGGCTATTTCGGTCAACTCCTTTACTAGTTCAATTGTTCATCATTTTCTTTGGTTTACCTAGTGTGGGAATTGAATTAAGTCCGTTTATAGCAGCTGTGATTGGGTTTTCTTTGAACACCGGTGCTTACACCGCCGAAATCATTCGCTCGGCATTGATGTCCGTTCCTCAAGATCAATGGGACGCGGCTTACACCTTAGGCTTTTCAACTCGCAAGACTTTACAGAAAATCATTTTGCCACAAGCCTTTCGAATTGCCCTACCTCCGTTATCAAACTCTTTTATTAGTTTGGTAAAAGACACTTCTTTAGCAAGTTCAATTACCATTCTTGAAATGTTTCAAGTTAGCCAACAAATCACTGCAAAGAACTTCGAACCATTATTAATGTATTCATTGGTAGCTGTCTTATATGCAGTCATTTGTACCTTACTCAGCTTACTTCAAAGCTATCTTGAAAAGCGTTCTTCTAAATATCTCAAGGGAGGTCAATTATCATGATTTCAATTCATAATTTAGCAAAAAAATATGATAACAAAACCGTTTTAGATAATCTCTCTTTAGATTTTCAAACCCAAGAAACAACCGTTATTGTTGGACCATCAGGATCGGGAAAATCAACTCTATTAAAATCACTGAACCTTCTGGTTCGACCTGATAGTGGCACTTTATCAATCGATGATCTAACCATCGATTTTGCTACTAAGATTTCCAAAACCACTAGTCAAAAATTACTTCAAAAAACTAGTATGGTCTTTCAAAACTGGAATCTCTTTCCTAATCTAAGTGTGATTGAAAATATCACCATTGCTCCAATTGAGAATCTCCATCAATCTAAAGATATTGCCTTTACTAAAGCAAAAAAGCTCTTGGAATTGGTTAACTTAAGTGACTACGAAAACTACTATCCTCAGCAATTATCCGGTGGACAGCAACAACGTATCTCGATTTGCCGGGCCTTGGCGATGGAACCAGAGTTTATTTTGTTAGATGAACCGACAAGTGCGCTTGATCCGGAATTGGAGAATCAAGTGCTCAGAATTCTAACTGACTTAAGTCATAAGAAACAATCAATGATTATTGTGACTCATAATATGGAGTTTGCAAAACTTGTCGCCGATAAAATTATTTTCTTAGAAGCTGGAAAAATAATTTTTAATGGCCAAAGTGAAGAATTCTTCCAAAAACCAAGTCCTCGAATTGAACAATTTCTTTCAAAAATGACATTAGAAAAAGACTAGAAAATTCTAGTCTTTTTTGTTTAGTAAATTAGTGATTGCACTACTATTGAATCCTTTTCTTAGTAGTGATTGATAAATTTTATTGTGGGCATTTTCTTTACCTTCATAATGTTTTTGAGCTTTGGTGAATTCTCTTTGAAGGTTTTCTGCTTCTTGTTCTTCATCAACATCTAAATCAAGATTACTCATTACCTCTTCAATGATTTCTGACGTATAACCTTTTTGCATCAACCCCGTTTTGATTTTATTCAACAAATTCTTAAACGATTGTCGTGTGGCGTGCTTTTGAATTTTAATCGCAGCTTTTGTCGCATTCTCCAACCACTGATTATAATCAACATTAAGCAGTTCTTGATCTGCCATTTTCTTGTCGATACCTTTTTTAAAGAGCTTATTTTGAATCACAATCGGCCCATCTACTCCGGTAATCAACTGTGTATTGATGAAACTCTTGGTATACGATTCGTCATTTAGATAGCGATTTTCTTCCAGCTTCTCAATAATTATTTTGATATCATCATCTTCAACTTCTCTGTCTTTCAAAAAATCTTTAATCTCTTTGGTTGTGCGAATTTGATGGCTAATATAATCCAAAGCTCGGACATAATACTTATCAACATTTTCTTTAACTTTTATTTGCTCAATTTCTGCTTCGGTCAACTCAGTATCTTTATATAAATGATACTTAATCAGAATATTTTCGCTCACCGCAAAAGCATATTTTCCATCTAGAAAAATATTGAATCGGCCTTTTCTTTTTTGTGCCTGAATTTTAGTTATTTTTGCCAACAATTTTTCCTCACAATGATATACTTCAATTAATACTAATATTAAATTAATGAAAAGCAAAGGTAAACTATGCAAAACGATTCGACAGAATTACAAATTGGTGACCGTTTCCCACTCACCATCAAAAAAATCGGTATTAACGGTGAAGGAATTGGTTATTTCAAACGCAAAACCACTTTCGTTCCCGGAGCAATTACAGGTGAAGAGGTTGTCTGTGAAGTGACCGAAATTCATGATACATATCTTGAAGCCACTTTACATAAAATACGAAAAAAAAGCTCGCAAAGGACTGATGAATTTCAAAAACTTGCTGAACAAGTTGGTGGCCTAGAATTATCTCATCTTAAGTATCCCGAGCAATTGAAAGTAAAGCAAAATATTCTTCGCCAAGCGCTCGATAAGTATCGTCCCGCTGGTTATAATAACTATCAAATCAATGAAACTATTGGTATGAATCATCCACTCGAATATCGTAATAAAGCACAATTTCAAGTTCGAAAAGTTGATGGCAAAGTAATCGCTGGACTTTATAAACACGGCACTCAAGAACTTGTCGACTTACCTGAAATGCCTACTCAAGCCCCATTAACCATGAATATCATTAATCGTTTAAAACCAATTCTAGAACAACTGGATATTCCAATTTATAATCCGGAAGAAAAATCTGGAATCATAAAAACTTTAGTTGTTCGTGAATCACACGCTTTTAAAAATGCTCAGTTAACCTTTATTACAAATAGTAAGAAATTACCAAAGAAACGTGAGTTAATTGAACTAATTCAACAAGAAATCCCAGAAGTTATTTCCATTTCACAAAATGTCAATCAAGGTGAAACCAGCCTAGTCTGGGGTGAAGATACTCAACTACTCTGGGGTGAAAAATATCTTCAAGAAGTTATTAACGGTATCACATTCAATCTTTCACCACGTGCCTTTCTGCAACTAAATTTACAACAAACCGAAAAACTCTACGATATTGCTTTGAAATACCTTGATGCCGATGAAAGTAGTGTTCTCTACGATGCCTATTCCGGAGTAGGAACAATTGGTTTAACTCTCGCTAAACACGTTAAACAAGTTTATGGCTCCGAAATAATTCCTGAAGCCATCGAAGATGCTAAACTAAATGCTGAAGAAAATTCCATCAAGAACGCTGATTATCGAGTTGGAACCGCAGTTGATGTTTATAATGAATTGATGGACGAACATATCAAGATTAATACTTTAATTGTTGATCCACCTCGCACAGGTTTGGAAAATGATTTGATCAATTTGATCTTGAATCAACAGCCAGATAAATTTGTTTATATTTCATGCAATCCTTCAACTCTAGCCAAAGATCTCCGCCAACTTACAAAGAAATATATTGTTGAAGAATTACAGCCGATTGATATGTTTCCTCAAACACCACATGTTGAAACAGTGGTTAAATTAAAAAGAAAGTAGGAGTTCATCATGAAAGTATATTTTGCAAATGGATTATTCTCACAAGCCGATTTTGATTTTAACGAAAAGATTGTTGCACAAATTCGAGATAACTTTTCTGACATAGAAATCTATTTACCTCAAGAAAACGCAGCTATTAATGACAAATCCGCCTATGCTGATTCAGAAATGATTGCTAAAGCTGATACTGATCAATTACTTGAAAGCCAGTTAGTCATTGCTGTTTTAGACGGTATTAGTATCGATGCTGGTGTTGCTTCTGAAATTGGTGTTGCCTACGCTAATAACATCCCTATCATTGGTTTGTACACCGACTCCCGACAACAAGGTTTTGATAATCAACAGAAGCTCACAGCCTTATCTACCATCGCGGAGAATCAGTTCCACTATCTTAACCTTTACACCACAGGATTGATTAAATTAAATGGTGAGATAGTCAATAACGTTGAAGATTTAATTTCTGCAATTAATAAATATAAATAAACATACTAAAAAAGGTCACTTCATAAAATTTATGAAATGACCTCTTTTTGTACCCGGAAAGGTGATTTTGTGATTAATAACAACTTATTGTTTATTATATGCAACACCTTCAACTCTTTATTTGGATACTTTTAATGCTTTTGAACATATGTACTAACATGCTTATTTCTTGTAAATCTTGGAACTTAATCTTCTAAGGGACTTGCCTTTGTAGCTAATCACCTTTCCTAATTAGAATATATCATCTTTTGAAAACCTTTTCAATTTATAAGCTCTTATAAATTCGCTCGTTTTCTTTAATTTGTTCAAGATAATATTTCTCATTGGTTAAATTACCAATGAACCAGTCACCATCAACAATTTCAATCTCTTTTTTAAACTCAGTTTCGTATTCGTCAACACTTAATTTCCTACGTTCAGCTAATTCCTTTAAGTGCTGTTCCTGATTCAAATTCTCTTTGTATCCAGGTTGCAACTTTCCAGTAAAAATTTCTCCCATTGAACCAGATCCATAACTGAATAACATAATTTGATCATCAGTTTTCAAGTCTTCAGCATTTTCAAGATAGGAAATTAATCCTAAATAAAGTGAGCCAGTATACAAGTTACCAATACTCTTTGAAAGTAAAATACTACTCTCATAACGTTGCATTAATTCGTGATATTTAGCCTCGTCCACTTTGTTTTCAACTGATTGTAAGGCCTTCTTACCCATTTTTGAGTAGGGAATATGGAATAGTATTGCTGATAAATCATCGATAGTCGTATTGTTTTTTTCAAAATAGGCATCATATAATTCATCAAAAAATCTGATGTAAACTTCGTTGGAGAATTTACCTCTTGCAAAAGCATACTTAGAAAAAGTTGGTCGCCAGAAGTCACCCACATTCTCACTCATGAAGACTGAATCATTTTGTAATGCCAAAATCTTAGGCTCAGCTTTGATTAACATTGCCACTGCCCCGGCTCCTTGAGTCACTTCCCCGGGAGTATTTAGTCCATATCTAGCAATATCTGAACTAATAACTAGTGCTGATTTTTCAGGATTCTGAGCCACGAAGTTATAAGCCATTTGAATTCCTGCAGTTGCTCCATAACAAGCTTCCTTAATCTCAAAAGCTCTGACAGTTTTTGGAAGTCCGATTAAATCACGAACAAATAATGAAGCAGCTTTGGATTCATCAACTCCACTTTCAGTACCAATTATTAACAACTCAATATCTTTTTTGGTTGCTTCATCTAGAATTTTATCAGCGGCCATGGCTGCCATTGTCACAGCATCTTGACTGATTAAAGGTAATCCCATCTTTTCCTGACCAATTCCGATTGTGAATTTGTCAGGGTCAACATCACGTCTCTTTGCTAAATCAACTAAATCCACATATTGATTAGGTGTATAAAAATCAATTCTATCAATTCCAATGTTCATTTGATTACCCTCGTATCTTTTTCAAAATTTGTTTTGCGGTTTCTAAATCATATTGTTTTAATTCATTTAATTGTTTATAAACTGCCGTAATTTCATCGTCTTTCGCTCCAGCGGCAATTGCTAAACTCTTGGCTTGCAATGACATGTGTCCTTCTTGAATTCCCGTAGTAACAATTGCTCGCATTGCCGATAAATTGTTAGCTAAGCCAACTGAGGCGACAACACTCATTAATTCTTTGACATCTCTTATTCCAAGTAATTGTATGGCAATTTTTGCTGTTGGTAAGCTGGAAATTGCTCCACCGATGCTACCGATTGGTAATGGTAGTTCAAGCTTTCCAACCAATTTCTCATCCGAAATTTTCCAGCTACTCAAAGATTTTTGATTTTTTAAATACTCAGCAACAGCTACACTAACTGCTCTCGTATCATTTCCAGTTGCCTGTAGTACAGCAAAGATACCGTTAAGAATTCCCTTGTTATTAGTTGCAGCACGGTAATCGGAAAGTTGGGTAAACTGACTTAATTCATTAATTCTTTTAGCAACTTCTTCTCCACTTAAAGCAGCAGTTTTTAACTCTTCAAAAGGAATCTCGACCCGACAATTAACTAATTGCCGTTCAGCAACATTGGATAAGATGGCAAATAGATGTTGTTGCTGAAGTTCTTCGTCTAATTGTGTCGCCACAGTTTCACAAATTGTATTAACAATGTTTGCCCCCATGGCATCGACAGTATCAATGAATAAAATTAGCTCAACAAAACCAGAATAGGTATTAATCTGGAAATCTACTAGACCCCCACCTCGCTTGACTAAGCTTGGTTTAATTTCTGCAACTTTTTTCTTCAAGTCATCAGTGTGGACTTGCAACTCACTAACTAAAATATCAGTGTTATTCGTCTGCCAAACTATTTGACCAGCAATTAATTTCTCACTTATCTCTGTATTGAATCCCAAACCTTGAGTTGCTCGCTTGGCTCCGTTTGCTGCTGCCGCTACAACTGATGGTTCTTCAATTGACATCGGAACCAGATAATTATTTCCATTAACTTTTAAAGGATAAATCACTGAAAAAGGTAAAGAATTTGTGCCAATTGTATTTTCCGACAGTGAAATTACATCACTTGCCTCTTTCAAACTTGCCAGCAAATATTGTTCTTGTTCATCGGTAATTTTTTGATTATCAAAAAGCTGTTTAATTCTTTCTTGAGAAGTAAGTTCATAAAACTTTTTTTCCATGTTTGCCTCTTTAATGAAGTTTCAAACTCATTGCCATTCCCATACCACCACCAATACATAATGATGCAATTCCAGTGGTTTGCTTTGTCTCTTGAAGGTTATGAATTAGTGTGGTTACAATTCGAGCTCCGGATGCTCCTAACGGATGCCCTAGAGCTAATGCTCCACCTTTGATATTTAGTTTATTGGAATCGATTTGTAAATCTTTTGCCACAGCAACTGCTTGGGCAGCAAAAGCTTCGTTTATTTCTAATAAATCGTAATCGTCTATCTGTGAATTTTCTTTTTTCATCAATTCTGAAATAGCGTAATAAGGAGCATATCCCATATAATCAGGATCATTACCATACTCAACATAGTTATTAATTTCGGCTAAATAGTTGAGATTATTTTCTTCCGCATATTTCTTAGTAGTTAATAGTAACAAGGAAGCTCCATCATTGATTGGTGAGGAATTCCCCGGTGTAACTGTTCCATTTTCTTTGAAGCTGGTAGGAAGAGTTCCCAGTTTTTCAATTGTTGTATTACCACGAATTGATTCGTCAGTTTCTAGGTCATTAATTGCGATAATTTCTTTACTAAAATCTGCTTGGCTTGCTTTGATTTGTGAGTTGTAAGCAAATTCATCTTGTTCTTTTCTAGAAATATGATATTTTTCGGCAACATTTTCTGCAGTCACACCCATTGCTTGATGATTGAAAGCATCGTTTAGACCATCGTTAAATAATGAATCAATGTTGCTTTCATCGTGCTCTAATTTATTTGTACGTTGATTCAAGAATGGTGTGGACGACATACTTTCAACACCACCGGCAACAATAATTTTTGCTTCGTCAGCTTGTAATGCTAACTGAGCTAAATGAATTGCTTTAAGTCCTGATCCACATACTTGATTAATTGTCATGGCAGTTGAACTTTGACTTAATCCTGAATTTAAAGCTACTTGTCGCGCCACATTCTGCCCATTACCTGCTTGATAAACCGAGCCAAGTATTACCTGGGAAATATCATCAGCAGCGACACCATTTTGTTGGAGCATTTTTTGTAACAGTTTCGTAGCTATTTCTACAGAACTTAAATCACTCAAACCTCCAAAAAATTTTCCAATCGGAGTGCGTTTTGCATCAAGAATAACAACTGATTCCATTACATTTCACCTATAACTTTCTTTGTTATAATTATTACTATACAATACCTAAAAACGCTAAGCCTTACAAGTAAAAGGATAACTGAAGATGCGAGTTATAGACCTATTAGAATTTCTAAAAGACATTCAAAAAAACGAAATGATTTTTGCTAATTTAGAAAAAGAAGATTATGCAATTGAACTTGTCGAAAAACGTGACGACAAGATTTTTTGTCAATTAACTAAAAACAAAAAGAGCCTCAAAAATTGGGAATTACTTTTATTGCTGAATAAGAAAGATCAATTAGATTTACCAGTTTTTGTTGAAAAAGATAAAAAAAATCACCAAATCTTTGGAATGCGACTTGGTGAACAAAAAATCGTTTTATATTAATCTTTATTTTCTAGTTCTTTTCCTAAGTTAATGATGTATTTTTTAAGATCATCCTTAACTTGGGGATGTTGTAAACCATATTGAATACTTGTTTCCAAGTAACCAAACTTATTACCAACATCGTAACGTTTACCAGTGAATTCATGAGCATAGACTTTTTGAATTTGATTCAAACGATCAATTGCATCAGTTAACTGAATCTCGTTACCAGCACCACGTTCTTGAGTTTCTAGTAATTCAAAAATTTCTGGTGTCAACAAGTAACGACCAATGATTGCCAAATTACTTGGAGCATCTTCTTTAGCAGGCTTTTCAACAAAAGTCTTTACATTATACAATCCTGGTTTTTCTTCACCCTTTGGATCGATAACACCGTATGCAGACACTTCATCTTCTGGAACTTGCATAACAGCAAGTGTTGAAGATTTAGTTTCCTCATAGTCATTGATTAATTGCTTAGTCAATGGAACTTCATCATTCATCAAATCATCACCAAGCATAACTACGAATGGTTCATTACCCACAAATGTTTTGGCCATGCGAACAGCATCACCTAACCCATCGGGATGAACTTGTCTGGCGTAGTATAAATTAACTCCAATATCAGTTGTTTCTTGAACTAATTTTAGTAATTCGGTCTTATTCTTTGATTCTAGATTTTGTTCTAGTTCTGGAACTGAGTCAAAGTGATCTTCGATCGAGCGCTTTGCTTTCCCAGTAACAATCAAAATATCTTCAATTCCTGATTGCTTGGCTTCCTCAACGATAAATTGAATTGTTGGTTTATCAACAATTGGTAGCATTTCCTTAGCTAAGGCTTTGGTTGCTGGTAAAAATCTTGTTCCCAACCCAGCAGCTGGAATGACAGCTTTTCTTACTTTCATTTTGAACCCTCTTATTAAACTTTATTTTTTTCTAGTTAAAACTTTAAAATCCCCATCTAGACATTCGGCAAAGGCGGCATTGACCACGCCTCCGAACATGAAAACGGTTGATGAAGCATTCATCCATAATAAGAATACTATAAACGCCCCAATTGTTCCATAACTGTTCCAAGCAGTTCCGAAATATCTCATATATAAAGAGAAGAACTGTGTTAATAATGAAAACCCTGTTGTTGTGAGAATTGTCCCCATGACAACTGACTTAAATTTAATTTTAACACTTGGTAAGAAATAATATAGGAAAAACAAGGCTAAAAAGACTACTGTTAAGGCAATTGGCCACTTCCAAGTTAAGAAATCTTTTAAAAACTCTTGTTCAATTTGAAAGGTTTTAATAACCCATTCCAAAAAGATTTGTCCAAAGATTAAAACGACTGTTACGACAAAGAATGCCAATACAGAAAGAATTGTAATCACAAATGACATTCCGCGTTTCAAGACAATATCTAAAAGCGGCTTTTTGGTGTATTGCGAGATTTTTTTCACACCGTAAATTTCATTTATTCCTTGGCGAATCGAATTAATTGCCTTAGAGCTTGACCACAATGCCACAATAATACCAAATGAAATCAATCCTCCACTTTGTTGTGAAAGAATTTGTCGAATTGTTGGCTCGAGTAAATTAGATACTTGCGAAGGGAAAATTATGCGACTATATTCAATAACTTCTGTCACATTCAAATTTAAAAATGGCAACAAGTTTCCAATAATGATAACAATGGGAAACAGCGACAACAAGATATAATAAATTACTACTTTTGAGTTATTTAATATATTCCCTTGGTCTAAATATTTACCAATTGCAGCTACAAAAGCCTTCATTTTCTCTTTGAAAGAAATATTCTGTTGGAAAATGGGAATACTTGAATTTTTATTCATATTAAACCTATTTCAAATTACAAATATTTAGCATCAAATTCATGGTCATGAGAAGTTAAAATTTTAGGACCACCTTTAGTGATGGCAATTGTATGTTCATATTGAGCCGAGTTACTGCCATCTGCAGAAACAAAGTATTCCCAACCATCAATAACGCGAGTATCAATTTCCCATGTTCCTAAATTAACCATTGGTTCAATCGTGATTGTCATGCCTTCTTTTAAACGTAAACCGTGACCGGCTTTACCATAGTGAGGTACGTTAGGTTCCTCATGCATTGTTGGTTGAATTCCATGGCCAATTAAATCACGAACATCACCCATGCCATTTTCATCCTCAACAAAATGTTGAATAGCATGGCCAATATCACCAATTCTATTGCCGACGACTGCTTGATCAATTCCTAAATACAAGGCTTTTTTAGTTACTTCCATTAGACGTTTAGTGTCGTCATCCACTGTACCAACTGCATATGAACGACAAGAATCACTTTCATATCCATTTAGATTAATGGTGGTATCAACTTTAACGATATCACCATCTTTTAATATCAGATTTTTTCTTGGCGTACCATGAGCAACTTCGTCATTTACACAAACACAAGTTGCATACTTATAGCCTTCAAACCCTTTTTCAGATGGTGTACCACCGTGACTAGTAATATAGTTATCAGCTAATTCTTCAATTTCCCAGGCAGAAATCCCCGGTTTAATAATTTTAGCGATTTCATTGAGAGTATCGGCTAGTAATGCTCCTGACTGTCTCATTCCCTCAATTTCACGTTCTGATTTTAATGTTATCAATTAAACTATCTCCTTGAGTAAGTTACTTAACTATTATAAAGCAAAACCTAAGAAAATTCCTGAAAATAGTTTATCTTTCCCGTTTTTGCTATAATCTATCTTAGCTTTTAGAAAAAGTTGGAGGGTCATTATGCCAAAAGTAAAAATTGTTTTTTGTAGTATTACTGGAAACGATGAAGAAATTGCTGATGTCTTAGATGAAAAATTTCAAGAACTAGGTTGTGAAGTTGATGTCTCCGAGATGGGGCAGACTGATACTAGTGATTTTGTCGACAGTGACATTTGTGTCATTGCCACATATACATATGAAGATGGAATTGTTCCGGAAGAAGCCTTAGACTTTTATGAAGATCTTCAAGAAGAAGATCTCACCGGTAAAATTTATGGCACTTGTGGCTCAGGAGATCATTATTATGATGATTTTTGTCGAGCAATTTATGAGTTTGCCAAAATATTTGAACAAATTGGTGCCGTTAGTGGAGCTAAACCAGTAGAAGTTGAATTGGCTCCCGAAGAAGAGGATATTGACAATTTAGACAAATTTGCCGAAGAGTTGGTTTCTAAATTTCAAGGTCAATAATTAAACATTATGAAATATACTAATCTGCTATTCTACTCAATTTTTGGTTTTCTAGCATCTGTAATCAATGTTGTCATCTTTGATCAATTCCATACAAACTTACATTCAACAATGCTCATCGCCAACACTATTGCTTGGTTTATTTCCAACTTGTTTTCGTTTTTTGCTAACAAACACATTGTTTTTAAAAACGATAAGCATTCACGTGTCGACTATCTTCACGAATTAGGGTCCTTCTTCTCAGCTCGTGCCTTTTCCTGGGTCATCGATATGGGGATCATGTACATCGGTGTTTGGATTTTCCCTACACATCCAGTTAGAGTAAAAATCTTTGATCAAGTTCTGGTAGGTATTATCAACTACTTGGTTACAAAAATAATTTTTACGCACAATAATCGAAATATTATCAATAGGTTTAAACGAAAAAAATGATAAATTACTCAATTTTAATCGCTCTCAGTTTGTTATTAGTGAATCTTAGTTTTGCCCTAGTTATGTTTATTTACTATTCAATTACTAACAAAAAAATTCATTGGTTTTTCTTAATTGATGTTCTAATAACTGTTATTATCATAACTATTTCTACTTTCTTTTTGAAAACGTTTTAATTTAGCGTTTGCCTACAAATTTTAGTTATAAAATTGTATAATGAACAGTGTTGAATGAAAAAACCATTTTAATGGTTAAAACTTAGGAGGATTATCAATGACTTTAGTTAATGGTAATGAAATTTTCAAAGCTGCACGTGAAGGTCACTACGCAGTTGGTGCTTTTAACACAAACAACCTTGAATGGACTCGCGCAATCTTAGCTGCTGGTCAAAAAACAAATACACCTATCTTGATTCAAACATCAATGGGTGCTGGTAAATATATGGGTGGTTACAAGTTAGTACAAAACCTTGTTGCTAACACAATCGATTCAATGGGTATTACAGTTCCTGTAATTATGCATTTGGATCACGGTAACTACGAAGCTGCTAAAGAAGCTATTGCTGCTGGTTACAACTCAGTTATGTTTGATGGACATGACTTACCTTTCGAAGAAAACCTTGAAAAAACCAAAGAAATCGTTGCTTTGGCACATTCAAAAGGTATTTCTGTTGAAGGTGAAGTTGGTTCAATCGGTGGTGAAGAAGACGGAATCATCGGTGCTGGTGAATTAGCTGACGTTGAAGAAGCAAAACAACTTGCTGCTACAGGTGTTGACTACCTAGCTGTTGGTATTGGTAACATTCATGGTGTTTACCCAGAAAACTGGCAAGGTCTTAACTTTGATCGTTTAGCTGAATTAGCTAAAGAAATTGATACACCACTTGTTCTTCATGGTGGTTCAGGAATTCCTAAGGAACAAATCGTTAAAGCAATCTCAATGGGTATTGCCAAAGTTAACGTTAATACAGAACAACAAATTGCTTGGTCAGAAGCTGTTAAAGAATATTACGCTGCTGGTAATGACAAGAAAGAAAAAGGATTCGATCCTCGTAAAGTTCTTGCACCAGGTACACAAGCTATCCAAGATACAGTTGAATCACGTATCGAATGGTTTGGTACACCAGAAGTTAAATAAGAATATTTCAAAAAACACTCACAATTGTGAGTGTTTTTTTTATTTGAATTTGCGAGCTAATCATTTGAATATTAAAACTTGTTTTTGCTAAACTATTAAAGTTTTAAAAATAAATAAAAGAGGGTTTTCAATTGTGAAAATATTTATCATCGGTGCCACAGGAATGGCAGGAAGTGCCATTGTCAAAGAAGCAGTAAAAAATAATTTAGAAGTAATTGCTAACGGTCGTTCAGCTGATAAATTACAAGAATTAAAAAGTAATTTACCATCAATTGAAATTTTAGCAAAAGATGCATTCGATTTAGAACTCAATGATTTTCAAAATGCCGATGTTGTCGTCGACGCATTTGCAACTACTCCAGACCAAGCAATTCTACATGTTGACTTAGCAGAGAAATTAACTGATCTATTCAAGGATTCTTCAACTCGCTTAGGTTTCGTTCTTGGTGCTGGAAGTTTGCTAGTTGGTGAAGATGATCATTCTGCTTTAAAGGATATTGAAGCCGACCCATCCACAGAACCTTGGAGAGCTATTCCCAAGTTTCAGCTACAAGAATTAGAATTACTAAGAAAAGTAACTAATGTTGATTGGTTTGGAATTTCACCAGGCTTAAACTTTGTTGCTGGCAGCAAATCAGACTCAATTCTTAAAGGAAAAGATCACCTCTTATTTAATGAATCAGGTGAATCAGAAACAACTTCTGAAACGATGGCAATATCAATGATTGAAGAACTACTTCATCCTGAACATAAAAACGAAAGATTCACAGTTGCCAATGGATAACAAAAAAAGCATTCCTGAATTAGGAATGCTTTTTTATTATGACTATGCTTATTATCATTGCCAAGTGCTCTACTTAATTTTTTTCAATTCTTTTGTTGTCATTGAATGTCCAGATTTATAAGCTTTCTTATACGCCGCTATCCGCTTGGACATTAAATCAATTTCTTTTTGTGATTCTTTTGGTAACACATCACCATAAGCTTCAAATTTTAATCGGTTGTCTTCAGCAATGATATCATCCAAATCATACAAATTTAGTTCATCACTCTTTTTGTCTTTAAATGACATACTCTTATTCCTTTCTAATATGTTCATTCATGTATCGTTTTTATTATGATCGCTCCCGGAGTCGAACCGGGGACCTACTGCTTAGGAGGCAGTTGCTCTATCCAGCTGAGCCAAGCGACCGTATTAAATAGCATCTTCGATGCTATTTTTTTCTATATCCTTTGTTCTTCTTATCACGCCAACGTTCCTTTTTTCGCTCTGAATTTTTTTCAGTGGGCTTCTTTTTGCCTTGTTTAAGATTTTTGGTGAAGCCACCATCTTCAGTAATCATTACTTGTTTAACTTCAAAATCTTTTGCAATATCTTTAGAAAAATTCCGAAAATCATGAGCATTTCCAAAAGTTATACTAACACCAGCGCGTCCCATTCGTCCGGTTCTACCACTACGATGAACATATTCTTGTGTATTTCTTGGGACCATATAATTGATGATTGTATTAACCGCAGGAATATCAATTCCTCGAGCAGCAACATCATTAGTCAAAATTAGATTAACTTTTTTACTTGTAAATCTACTCAAAGCATCTTTTCGCTGTTGCGACGAACTCTTACTGTCTAGCACAACGAAATTAGTCTTTTTAAAGTTCAAATTGCTGGCACTTTTATGTAACTGACGCGAACTATTAAAGAAGACCATACCATGAAATTTACTATTATGAGCTAATCTACGAATCAATTCTTCTTGATTATTAGTTGCCTGAACAAAATAGTGCTTAATTCCTTTTCGGTATTCTTCATTTTGTCGATCATCAATTGTCAAAAAATCTCTGCCAAACCATTTCGGAAGTTCTAAGAAGATTGGGTTGCTGGTAGCTGAAAACATTGAAATTTGGACATCATCAGCTACCATATCAACAAAGTTTCGTACGTCGGTCAATTTAGTATCTGAAAGCAGTTCGTCCGCCTCATCAATTACTAAATACTTAACTTTACTTGGTTTCACCTTTTTCAAGTTAATTAATTCTTGTAATCGGCCAATTGTAGCAACAATAATTTCTGGTTTTTGTTTCTTAAGTTTCTCCAATTGACGTTTTGAGTTAGCACCACCAGTTATCGCTATAACGTTACTGTCAATCAACTTAACTAGAGGTTGCAAAACATCACGAGTTTGGATGGCTAGCTCTTGTGAGGGCTCTAAAATAATTGCTTGCAGTCCTTCTCCACCATTAATTTTTTCAACCAATGGCAAACAAAAAGCTAAAGTCTTCCCTGACCCTGTAGGTGCCATTGCCAACAAATCTTGATTATTTATGAATGGTTCATAAACTTGTTCTTGAATGGCTGTGAATTTTTTATAAGAATTTTGAGTAAAATACTCTTGATATAATTCTGGAATTTCCAATTGATCACCTAGTCTGCAGTGAATTTAATTCCTGCAGTTTCTCTTAGTTTAAATAATGTTTCATTCACAATTTTGGCATAGTTAAATAGTGTTTCAAACTTCTTGGTATCATGATTTTTAATTATTTCGGCAAATGCCATTGCTTCATCAACCATCGGATTATCATTAGCAGTTGATGGAATTTCAAGCTGATCATCACCACTAACTGCTGTAATCTGACGAATGGTACCAGCATTATCAAGTTGCAAGGTTTCCTTGCCAAAATAAATTTCCGAAATCATCGAAGAATTCTTCGTCTTTCCAAAAAGAATATTGACGTCAAAGTCAGGATACTTCAATGTTGCAACACCACTTCCGTCAACACCAGTTTGAATAATCTCTGCTTGATAGTTCACTGAATCAGGCTTACCAAACCAAACAACCGCATCATAAATTGGATATACTCCTAGGTCATAAAGTGCTCCACCTGAGAATTTCAAGGAAAAGATATTTGGTTCTTCTCCCGCCAACACTTGATCATAACGACTCGAATACTTCATATAACTGAGGCTTGCACCACTTAAATGTGATTGATATTTATCAATAAAGTCATGAACTTTTTGGAAACTATCTTCATGAATATGACGAGCAGCTTCAAATAAGAACATTCCTGTTTCTTTAACTACTTTTTCAATTTCATTAAATTCTTCAACATTTGAAAATGAAGGTTTTTCAACAATAACATTCTTGCCACTTTGAAGTGCTTGTTTGGCTTGTTCAAAATGGAGAGCGTTTGGTGAGGCGATATACACTGTATCAAAATCATCACTCGCAAAAAAGCTATTTAAGTCGGTGCTAACACTGATATCTGGTTTCTTTGACTGATTAGCAAAATCTCGTCCTTTTTCTTCAGAACGTGAATAGACATGTGTTAGGTCAAAGCTTTTGCTTTCTCTTGCTGCATCAACAAATTGTTGAGTAATCCAATTAGTTCCAATAATACCAAGTTTTTGCATAGTTATTCTCCTTTGAATATCTCAATTATAGCGAATTTACTATCTTGTTTGAATTAAACCGTCTAGCTGTTGCGGCTGACCATTGAGAACTGATAATCGATAATCATCGCCACCAGCATAGCCAGGAATTCTAGTTGAGCTACTGTATTGCCACAATATCCAATTATTTCTTGGTTTTTGATCAGAAGCATACCAAACACGGGGAAACTTCTTGGCTAAAAACTCGCTCTTGGTATCAACTTGAACAATAGCTACATCCTCGTAGTAATTCCTAATGTCATTGAATAAACTACGTACATTTTGTTCAGCTTTTTTCTTAGGAATTCCCGCCTGTGCATATTTCCCATACGCCGAAACGTGCAAGACAAATGGCAAACTTCCCCGTTGTTGTCCGACAGTATCAACAATGTTTCTAAATTGTTCTTTGGCGGGAGTCTCAAAGCTGACTACATGATAGAAGCCAAAAGGAATTTGTGAACCTTTCACTCTAGAAAAATTGCTTTCAAAATTATCATCAGAGTAGGTTGACCCTTCTGTTGCCTTCATATAAACAAAATCAACTCCGTGATCTTTTAAGACTCGAAAGTCTTGGTAGCCATCACTTTGATCAATCATCATCCCTAAAACAGGATATTCTTGATTACTTGGCCGACCAGCATTTTGTAAATACTTCAAAATTCCACCAGTAATTAAAGCTCCAACAATAACTAATACTGCAGCTAAAATGAGAATTTTCTTATGTTTCTTGATTGTGCTACTTTGATCAGAATAGATGGGTTGTTCTTTTCTTGCCATAATCACCTCAAAGACTAACTAATTACTTTAATATTAAGCTAGTCACACTCTCCACATGATTAGTCATTGGAAACATATCAACTGGAGTTATTGAACTAATTTTATAATCAGATTCCAAATTCTGCAAATCACGGACCAATGTTGAAGGATTGCAACTGATATAAACAATTTTTTGTGGCTTAATTGCCTGAATTGTTTCTATTAATGATGCATCCAATCCTTTACGTGGTGGATCTACCATTAAGACGTCAACTTTTCGACCTTCTTCTGCCCATTTCTTCAAAACTGTTTCAACTTTACCAACTTCAAAAGTCGCATTCTTAATATCATTAATTTCGGCATTTTTATTGGCGTCTTTGACAGCTGCTTCAACTACTTCAATTCCGTGAACTTCTTTAACTTTATCTGCCATTGAAAGTCCAATTGTTCCAATTCCAGAATAGGCATCAACAACCATTTCATTCCCAGTTAACTCTGCCTTATCAATTGCTAATTGATAAAGATTTTGAGTTTGAACAGAGTTTACTTGGAAAAATGAATTTGGAGAAATACGATAAGTATTACCAAGAATCTCATCTTCAATGTAAGGAAAACCACTTAATGTTTTATTTTTAGTGCCCAATAAGACATTGGTTTTCTTATTATTAATATTGCGAACAACACTTACTACATCTGGCAATGCTTGAATTTCTTTAGTGATTTCATCCAAGTGATTAATAGGTTCTTTAGTAGTAATTAATGCCACCATGAATTGATTAGTAAAGTGTCCTTTTCTAATCATGATATTACGAATTTGACCACTGTTATCGGCTTCATTATAAGCTTGAACTTGATACTTACTGAGAATATCTCGAACAGCAATTATTAATTCATCCATACCAGGTTCTTGAATTAGAAAATTCTCCATAGGAATTAGTTCGTGACTGTGTCGACGATAAAACCCTGTCTGCAATTTATGATTGAGTTCACGAACTGGAATTAGTGCCTTATTACGATACTCGTATGGATTTTCCATGCCAATTGTTTCATTAACTGTTAGTTCTTGAGTCAAGTGAGCTTTATTAAGTAAATTCTTAATTTGAGTTTGTTTGAATATTAATTGTTGGTCATATTTTAAAAATAGTAATGGTGCAATTCCCGATTGTATAAATCGCGCATCATCGACTTCTACTCGATCCGGACTCTTCTTGATAATTTCAATTGTTTTTGCGAATCCATAATCTTTTTTCAGATTTAAAATTGTCGCTTTTACTTGTTCTCCTGGTAAGGCATTATCTACAAATAAAGGATAACCATCGACTTTGGCTATCCCTTTTCCTTCGTAGGTCAAATCTAATATTTCTAATGTTAGTTGATCATTTTTCTTCATTATTCACCTGTTTGGTTTCAATTTTGACCGAATCACTAATTGAATCTTTCAATTCACTGGTATTAGCGTATATATCAATATGTTGTTGCAAATTATCAAATTCCATTGGTGCATCACCACCATATTCACCATCAAGATTAATCATTAACTTCTTATCATCTTCAGGTGTGATTTTGATTTTTCGAGAATTTGTGTAAATGATTTTGTCATTATCAACATGACGACCACCATTTAATGCTAAGGCAATAAGATGAACAATGTCTTTCAAGTTGCTGGTCTTGATAACAATTAACGTAAATAATCCATCACTGAATTGTTGATCTGGAACTACTTGTTCAAAACCACCAACCGAATTTGTCATCGCAATAAAGAACATTGATGCACTTCCGACATATTCACCTTCGTCATATTCAATTTTCATTTTAGTAGGCCCGATTTTAGGTAACATCTCGGCACCTTTAACTAAGTATGCCAAGTAACCGAGAACTGACTTTAATGCGGATGGAACTTCGTATGTCAATTCAGTCATTGACCCACCAGCGGCAATATTCATGAAATATTTATCATTAGCTTTTCCAATATCCATGGGCAAAAACTTCTTGTTCAAAATAATTTTAGCCGCTTCAATTGGATCCTCACGAGGAATTTTCAAAGCACGAGCAAAGTCATTCGTAGTTCCACTAGGAATAATAGCCAACTGCGGCCTTTTATCTAGCTCGGCAATGCCATTAACAACTTCATTGATAGTTCCGTCACCACCGGCTGCAACTAACAGATCAAATCCTGCAAGTGCTGCTCTTTTAGCTTCTTTTTGGGCAGAGTTCTCCTCAGGAGTTGTCCGAAAAGCACTAGCCTCATAGCCGGCTTGTTCTAAAATGTCTAATACATCTCCAACACTATTAGTCATTGTTTCATGTCCAGATGTTGGATTATAAATTAATCTTGCCCGCATTTTTTTATCCTCGAAAATTATCTTTTCTTTATTTCACTCATCAATATTTGATTGACAACTTTAGGATTAGCTTGTCCATGAGTTTGTTTCATAATCTGTCCAACTAAGAAACCAATTGCACGATCTTTACCATTCTTGAAATCAATAATTGATTGTTCATTATTGTCCAAAATTTCAGAAATAATTGGTGTCAAAACAGCTGGATCTGATTCTTGAATCAAACCTTTTTCTTTAACCCATTGATTAGGTTCGGTACCATTCTCAATTGTTTCTTGGAAAACTTTCTTCGCAATTTTTGAAGAAATTGTTCCTTCTGTAATTAATTTTACCATTGTTGCAAGGTTTTTAGGTGTTAATTTAGTTTCTAGAAGATCTAGTTGATTAGCATTCATATAGGCGTTAACTTCACCCATCAACCAGTTTGAAACTAACTTAGGATTTGCTCCTAGAGAAACTGATTCTTCGAAGAAATCTGACATTTCTTTAGTAGCTGTTAGAACTCCTGCATCATACTCAGGAATTTCTAATTCATCAACGTAACGAATTCTTCTCTTATCAGGCATTTCAGGAAGTTGTGAATTAATTTGATCAATCCATGCTTGCTCGATTTCGTAGTTAGGTAAATCTGGTTCAGGGAAGTAACGATAATCATCTTTACCTTCCTTGACACGCATTAAGATTGTTTCGCCACTTGGTTCGTCAAAACGACGCGTTTCGGGAAGAATTTCGCCACCCATGCGAAGAATCTCAGCTTGACGTTTTTCTTCAAAGGCTAGACCTAAACGGACATGATTAAATGAGTTAAGGTTTTTCAACTCAATCTTTTGTCCATATTTCTTTGAGCCAATTGGTCGTATTGAAATATTACAGTCAACACGCATTGACCCTTCTTCCATTTTCACGTCAGAAGCACCAGTAAATTGGATAGTTTGTTTTAGTTTTTCTAGATATGCATATGCTTCATCAGGTGTGGTCATATCTGGTTTAGAAACAATTTCAATTAGTCCAGTTCCCTGACGATTCAAATCCACATATGAATATCCGTCTTCACCGTGGGTGTTTTTACCAGCATCTTCTTCCACATGCATTTCTTCGATACCGATTTTTTTCTTTTGACCATCAACTTCAATTTCTATCCAGCCGTCATGTGCCAAAGGTTTTTCATACTGAGTAATCTGATAAGCCTTAGGATTATCAGGATAAAAATAATTTTTACGATCAAAGTGAGTGTGTTTTTCAACTTCAGCATGTAAAGCTAAAGCAGTCATAATTCCTAGACGATAACCTTCTTTATTAACAGTTGGCAAAGTACCAGGAAATCCAAAGTCAATTACGTTAGTATTTGTATTTGGTTCAGCACCATACACTGCAGGAGAAGTACTAAACATTTTGGATTTTGTCTTTAATTCAACGTGGACTTCTAGTCCAATGGTTGTTTCAAAATTCATCTTAGTTTTCTCCTTTCATTGCAGGTTGTTTTTCATAAAATTTAGTAGCTTGTTCAAAGGCTAAGGCCGCATCGAAGACTCCTTGGTCATCAAAATTATTAGCAATAATTTGTAGACCAACTGGCATGCCGTCAATCATTCCGGCTGGGATTGAAGCCGCAGGCGCACCTGACATGTTAGCTGGAATTGTTAGCATATCGTTCATATACATTGTTACTGGATCATCAATTTTATCACCAATCTTAAAGGCAGTAGTTGGTGTTGATGGTCCCATAATATAATCGTACTCTTCAAAAACTTTTGCCATTTCTTGGATGATTAAAGTTCTAATTTGAGCAGCTTTTTTGAAATAGACATCATAATATCCAGATGAAAGAGCAAATGTTCCTAACATCAAACGACGCTTAACTTCGTCACCGAATCCTTCAGAACGACTCTTAACATAGACATCTTCCAAATTCTTAACATCTTGAGCTCTGAAGCCATAGCGAATTCCATCAAATCTTTGTAGGTTTGATGAGGCTTCACTTGAGGCTAAAATGAAATAAGTTGGTACCGCATTTTTAACATGAGGTAACGAAATAGTTTCAACGGTTGCACCCATTTTTTCAAATTCTTGAAGTGCTGACTTAATGACTTCAATAATCTGATCATTTACACCTTCACCCATGAATTCCTTAGGGACAGCAATCTTTTTGCCCTTCATATCTGGGTTGATATTTTTAACAAAGTCAGGAACTTCAACCGCAGCTGAAGTGTCATCTTTTGAGTCTTCACCACTAATAGAAGTCAAGACAGCAGCGGCATCTTTAACTCGTTTTGATAAAACACCAACTTGGTCAAGACTTGAAGAAAAGGCAATCACACCCCATCTTGATATTCGACCATAAGTTGGCTTGATACCAAAGACACCATTAAAAGCAGCTGGTTGACGAACTGAACCACCAGTATCTGTTCCTAGAGCAGCAACAATTTCACCGGCAGCAACACTTGCTGCTGAACCACCTGAAGAACCACCAGGTACTCTATCCAAATTCCAAGGGTTGTGAACATTTCCAAAATAAGAGGTTTCACTAGATGAACCCATGGCAAATTCGTCCATGTTTAATTTACCAACACTGATAGCTCCATCTTGATGAAGTTTTTCTACTACGGTTGCATCATAAACAGGAACAAAATTTTCCAGCATTTTACTTGCTGCTGTAGTTTTGATTCCAGTAGTTAAAATATTATCTTTGATAGCAATCGGAATTCCACTCATTAAGTTATCAGTATCAATCCCTTTTTCATCAACTGCTTGTGCTCGTTTCAAAGCTTCTTCTTTGTTCAAAGTAATGAAAGCATTGATTTTTTTATCAGTAGCTTCAATATTTTCATAAGTAGACTCTACCAATTGAGTTGCAGTGATTTCTTTGTTTACTAAAAGCTCGTGTAATTCTTCAATTGAATGATCAAAATAATTCACTAGTTGTCACCTTCTGTATCTAAAATTGATGGCACTTTAATTAAACGACCGTCTGATTCTGGAACATTACTCAATAATTGTTCACGAGTTTGGTCGGTTTCAGGAGTATCTTCACGAAAGACAGTTGTTCGAGTAGCTAAATTAGTAGTTGGTTCTACTCCAGTTGTGTCAATATCTTGAAGTTTGTCACCCATATCAAGGGTTTCTTGAAATTTTGTAGCAAATCCATCAAATTCTTCATCGGAAAATTCGAATTTTGCTAACGTTGCAATATGTCTGATTTGTTCTTTATCTATCATTTTTTACCCCTTAGTAATCATTAAAGACATGAGAATAAAAGTCTTTTTGTCCTTTTTCACGAGCGACAAAGGCTTGTAATCCATTAGTTGATTGTATTTTAATTTCTAGGTCAACTCCACCAGGAAGATATGATGAGGCGGCGTTTGATACGTATTGAGTGAAACTCTTTACTTCAGCCGCACCGTAGAATTGAGTAGTAATAGTAATACTCATACTATCCAAGTTACCATCAGCATAATGAGCTTTGCCAATTACACCTGATAATTTAGGGAAGTAGTTTTGGATGTGTGACTTAAAGGATGAGAAAGCATCGGAATCGGCGGTATTAACTACTTTTGCATTGTTAACTACCGGTAAGACTTGGCTTTGGTTATTCAAATTACTCCATGAACCAATGTTAGAAGTTCCGTTCTTGCTTACTCCATACATGAAATAATTTCCACCAACCAAACTATCCTTAGTTTCAGCTTTATAAAGAGCTACCATAATTGGAATATCTTTGGTTTTTTTCATCTTACGTAGTCGTTTGACAATTTCGTCGGCCATCTTCTTACCTTCGGCAACTCGGTCGGCTTCTGAGATTTTCGTCTCAAAAGTTGCACCATATTTGACCTTGGTATAATAATCGACTTCATTCATTGAAAGACCAATTGAAATTCCTGACAGTTGATAACTATTACCTGATTCTTTGTAGAAATCATCTTCAATTATTTGTGATAAATAAAGTGGATTCCTTTCTTTTGGCTCAGTCTTACCATTATCGGCTGGATTCAAGCCTTCTTTATTACTGTCGGACTTACGAGCCAACCAGTTTTGAGCAACGTTTGACTTAATAACATTTCCTTCTTGGAAAGTATATTCTTTAGTTGCAAATTCCTTTTTAGAAACTTCCAATAAACCAGCATCAAAACTTTGTAAGTTGAACTGATTATCGTTATCGCCACTAGTCAATCCATTAATTGGACTAACTTGGTATTGTTTACCTTGCAATAAAGTATTGTAGGAAGAACCATCATTAGAACTAGTTGTCTGAACAACTTTTTCTTTTTTTGATGAACCATTTCCACTTGATAAACTTGATTTTTGTAAGTTACCACATCCGGCAATTGTAATTGCGACTAAACTTAATACTACCGCAGATAATAATTTCTTTTTCAAAACATTCCTCCTACTCAGCATCCTGAGTTGACGATAAATAACCTTCTAAAGTTGTTTCATCCAATATAGTAACATTTAAACTGTTTGCTTTATCTAATTTACTACCAGCTTTTTCACCGGCAATTAAATAATCAGTTTTCTTTGTAACAGAGTTTGTTACTTTGGCACCCATTTTTTCTAATTGATCCGCCAATTCTTGGCGTTTGTAATTTTCTAATGTTCCAGTAATAACTACTGTTTTATCAGTAAAATAAGGGTTAGAAACGACTTCTTCACTACCGCCTAAGTAATCCATGTTCACTGAGGCGTCTTTTAATTCTTGAATTAAATCATGGACTTCTTGATTTTCAAAGTAAGTTGTCACACTGTCGGCAATTGTTTCACCGATGGTATTGATATTAGCAATTGATTCTTGGGATGCATCCATCAAATTGTCCATGCTATTAAATTCCTCTGCCAATAATTTAGCAGCTTTAGCGCCAACATGACGAATCCCTAAACCATATAATAGTTTCTCTAGTGAATTACTTCTAGAGTTATCAATTGCTGTTAACAAATTATTAATAGATTTTTCCTTGAAACCTTCCAGCTGTGACAAACCATCAGCCGTTAATCGATATAATCCAGCAACATCTTTAATCATTTGTTTTTCAAATAATTGTTCGATTATCCGTGGACCAAGGCCATCGATATTCATCGCATTTCTTGAAGCAAAATGTGTTAAACCTTCTTTGATTTGTGCAGGACACATTGGGTTAATACAACGCAAAGCAACTTCGTCTTCTAAATGAACTAACTTGGAATCACAATAAGGACAGTTTGTTGGAACTGCCACTTCTGGCAAATTGTCAGGTCTTTTTTTCAAAACAACTTGTGATACTTCAGGAATAATGTCACCGGCTTTGTGAAGCAAAACTGTGTCGCCAATTCTAACATCCTTATCCCTAATCATTTCCACATTATGCAATGTTGCTCGTGATACAGTCGTACCTGCCAGCTGTACTGGGTCCATTACTGCCGTCGGCGTTAAGACTCCAGTTCTTCCCATTGTCCATTCAATATCTCTAACGATAGTTTCTGATTGCTCTGGCGGAAACTTATAAGCTATTTCCCAACGAGGAACTTTGACAGTGTTACCAAGTTCAGCTTGAGTAGCTAAATCATTTACCTTTAAAACAATGCCATCAATACCATACTCTAAATCATTTCTTTGATCTTGATACTTCTCAATGTAATCTTCAATTTGATTAATATTACTGATAGTTTCTGAGCTTGGGTTAGTATGGAATCCAAGTTTTTTCATAAATTCAATTGCTTGTTTTTGAGTTGTGACACCATAGTCTTCAGCATTAATCAGTGTATAAATAAAAGTACTCAAATTCCGTGATTTAGTGATGCTAGAGTCAAGCTGACGAAGTGAGCCAGCGGCTGCATTTCTCGGATTAGCAAAAACAGTTTGTCCCTCAATTTCACGTTGTTCATTCAAGTTTTTGAATGAGGACTTTGGCATATAACATTCACCACGAACTTCCAAACTAATGGGTTCGGAGAGCTTCTTAGGAATGTCATTAATCGTCATAATGTTATTGGTTACATCTTCACCAATCACACCATCACCACGCGTTGAACCTTGAACTAGCTCACCATTTTCATAAATCAGCGACAAGGCTAACCCGTCAATTTTTAATTCGACATTATATTCAAACTCTCGGCCAACATTTTTTTGAAGTCGGCGGTCGAAGTCTTCTAATTCTTCCAATGAGAAAACATCCCCCATTGAAAGCATCGGAATTTCATGACTAACTTTGCTGAACTCTGAAAGAACCTTTCCACCAACTTTTTGAGTTGGTGAATCTTTGGTCACTAGTTCAGGGAATTTAGCTTCTAGTTCTTCTAATTGTCGGTACAACTGATCATACACATTATCTTCAACCAAAGGAGCATCTTTAGTATAGTATGCTTCACTCAATTTAGTAATTTCAGCTCTTAAGTCAGTTATTTTAATACGGGCTTCATCTATATTCATCAGCTACTCCTTTAATATTTTAAACTTTTTTAATTGGGGCAAACTCTGCCAATAATCGTTTAACTCCCTGGGAATCAAAAGCAACATCTAGCTCAGCGTTTTTGTTTTCGCCAGTTACTTTTACAATCGTTCCGATACCCCATTTTTTATGTTCAACTTTTTGACCAATTTCCCAATTTTCGCTTGCAGCTGAACTGGTGGTTTTGGTTGCCGTATTAGCGACATATGTTCCACTGAACGTTCTTGCAGCTTTATTTTTTGAGAATGGATAGTTTGTTTCTTGATTCTTGAATGAAATATTTTCGGCGTTAGGACTTTCCTGATCCAAATATTTATCTTCAATCTCAACTAAAAACCTGGAAGGTGGGTTGGCTTGTGTTCTTCCGTAAAGCATTCTTGAGTGAGCATTAGTTAAGAATAATTTATTCTCAGCACGAGTAATTCCTACATAAGCTAGACGTCGTTCTTCTTCAAGTTCACTGTTGTCAGCTTGAGCTCTTCCCAATGGAAAAATTCCTTCTTCCATTCCCACTAAGAAGACGACTGGAAATTCCAATCCCTTAGCAGCATGCAAAGTCATTAAAGTAACTTCGTTAACTTCTTCTTCAATGTCATCTTGATCACTGACTAATGATAGTTCGGTTAGGAAGTTCTCTAAACGCAAACTGTCATCATCTTCATAGTGATCATCAAATTGTTTCGTAACAGTAAGTAATTCTTCAATATTTTCAATTCTTGAACGAGCTTCTAGACTGTCCTGAGCTCTTAAATCATCAATATAGCCAGTTTGATCAATTGTATCTTCTAGTATTTCCGTAATTGGTGCCGTAGTTAACTTGGTTTGAATTGCGGTGATTGTTTGCGCAAACTTACCTAAAGTTGTTCTAGTTTTAGCTGGCAAACTTGATAATTCAATATTATTAGCAGCCTCTAGTAGTGACCAATTATGTTCTCTGGCAAATGCCTCTAATTTATCAACACTTGTTGGTCCAATTCCACGTTTTGGAGCATTAACAATTCTTCGAAAACTCATGGAATCGGCTGAATTTCCAATCAATCGTAAGTAAGCCATGATGTCTTTAATTTCTTTACGATCATAGAATTTATGTCCACCAACAATTTTATAAGGAATATTGGCTGACAAAAGTTTTTCTTCAAAAACACGTGATTGTGAGTTAGTACGATACAAAATGGCAAAATCGTTATAAGTGAATGACTTCTCTTCACATAATTTCTTGATGTTCTCAATTGTGAATAAGGCTTCGTCGCTTTCACTTTGTCCACGATAGTAAGTGATTTTTTCACCATCATCGTTTTCAGTCCAAAGTTTCTTTGGCTTCCGATTTTCGTTGTAATTAATGACATCATTAGCCGCACCCAAAATGTTCTTAGTAGAACGATAGTTTTGTTCCAACATAATGGTTTGCGCATTTTTGTAGTCTTTTTCAAAACTCAAGATGTTATTCATGTTAGCTCCACGCCAACCATAAATACTTTGGTCCGCATCACCAACTACACAAACATTTAAATGCTTTTGTCCCAAAAGATTAACTAATCGATATTGAGCCTCGTTAGTATCTTGATACTCATCAACATGAATATATTGAAACTGTTCTTGATACTTCTCAAGAACGTCTTTGTGTTCTTCAAATAATTTAATTGTGTTCATAATCAAATCATCAAAGTCCATTGATTGATTATTAACTAATTCTGATTGATAATCGCGATAACAAATTGCTACTGCTTCTTCAAATGGACCCTTAGCATTGGTTGCATAATCAGTCGGTGATAGTAAATCATTTTTCGCATTACTAATCATTGCCAAAATTGACTTTGGATCGAATTTTTTAGTATCTAAGTTATGTTCTTTTAAAATTTGTTTCAATAACGTTCTTTGCTCAGCCGGATCAGCAATCGAAAACGATCTTGAGAAACCAATATTTTCAGCATCACGTCTTAGAATTCTCACGCAGAGAGCATGGAATGTAGAGATCCAAACCCCTTCGCCTTTATCACCTAACAATTTATTAACACGTGCACGCATTTCATTAGCAGCCTTGTTGGTGAAAGTGATTGCCAAAATTCTCCATGGCATGACATTTTCATCTTCAATTAAGTGTGCTACGCGGTGTGTTAAAACTCGAGTCTTACCACTCCCTGCACCTGCCATAATTAAAAGAGGTCCTTTAGTGGTCAAAACCGCTTCTTTTTGTTCTTTATTTAATCCTGATAATAAATCTTTTTCAACCAAATTTATGCCCTCTAATTCTAAAAACAATTCTGTTAAATTATACCAAATTTCAATGCTCGTTACTATTTAACCAACTGCTTTTTTTCACAAAAAAAGAACAGTTTTCACTGTTCTTTCCAAGCTATAATCCAACTCGTTCAAAAATTTCATCAACATGACGTAAGTGCCACTTGTAATCAAAAGCATCACCTAACTGATTCTGACTTAATTTGTCTTGAATTGTATTATCATTTCGAATTAATTCTTCGAAATCTTTTTTCTCATCCCAAGCAATCTTTGTCTTGGGTTGCACCAAATCATACGCTTGTTCACGAGACATGCCTGTTTCAATTAACTTAAGCATCACTCTTTGTGAATAAATCAATCCATGAGTTAAATTCAAATCTTCAAGCATCTTATCTTCAAAAACGGTTAAATTCTCAACAATTTTCGCAAAACGCATAATAATATAATCTAGCAATTCCGTCGTATCTGGAATAATAATTCTTTCAGCAGAACTATGAGAAATATCACGTTCATGCCATAACGGAACATCTTCTAAAGCAGTGATTGCGTGACCACGAATGACACGAGCAAGCCCAGTAACATTCTCAGAGCCAATCGGATTTCTTTTATGTGGCATCGCCGAAGATCCTTTTTGTCCAGCAGCAAAAAATTCCTCTGCTTCTCTGACTTCGGTTCTTTGTAAATGGCGAACTTCTAAGGCAAAACGTTCAATTGAAGTTGCGATTAACGCCATAGTTTGAACATATTCTGCATGTAAGTCACGTGGTAGAACTTGAGTAGAAATTTCTTGAGGACGAATTCCTAGTTCCTCACATACCATCTTTTCAACTTCCGGAGGAGTATTCGCAAAAGTTCCCACAGCACCACTAATTTTTCCTGCTTCAACACCTTCTGAGGCATGCTGGAATCTCTCAATATCACGTTTAATTTCCGAGTACCAGGTTGCTAAAACTAAGCCGAAAGTTGTTGGTTCCGCATGAACTCCGTGGGTACGTCCAATCATTGGTGTGTATTTATATTGATTAGCTTTATCCTTAACAACTTTTAACAGGTGATTCAAATCTTCTTTTAAAATATCATCAGCCTGTCTAATCAGATAACCATAAGCAGTATCAACGACATCAGTTGAAGTTAATCCAAAATGAATCCACTTCTTTTCTTCACCTAACGATAATGACACTGCTCTAGTAAAAGCTACCACGTCATGTTTGGTCTCTTTTTCGAGTTCATTTATTTTTGCAACATCAAAGCTAGCATTATCACGAATTTTTTCATAATCTTGCTTTGGAACTTCTCCTAGAGTGCTCCACGCTTTAGTTGCAGCAACTTCAACTTTTAACCATGCTTGATATTTATTGTCATCACTCCAAATTTTACCCATTGGTTCTCTTACATATCTATCTAGCATGAGAGTCTCCTAATCTATTGTCCAAATATTGGTACTATTAACATTATTTATTAAAAAGTCTTCTTGAGTTGATGAAATCAAAATATAACCAATTTCGTTTTCTTGACTGAAATCTTGGCTTTCATTATGGAATAAGAATTTCCATTGTGGTTTTTCTTGTAATAAGTCTAAGGCAGCCTCTCTTTGTTTCTCAAAGAAACGAATGAAGGTAGCATTTGTTAATGGAAATAATTCAGGAATTGGCCAATTAGCCAATGCTCTAAGCTGTAATTCAAATTGCGAACAGCCTGTTGCTAGTTCATAGATATTAGCAGCATAGGAAAGATTTGAACTGATTCCTTGAACATACAAGGTCTTGTTCTCACCCATTACAAAATTAACAGTTAACACACCTACATAGTTAATTGTCTTTGCAATCTCAAGAGAAACTCGTTGAATCTCTTCTTCAACCCTAGGATCATTTTTGATAAAAACCGTCGAACTAACCAAATCGTCTTCATCATACTTGTTAGAAGTCATAGGATAAGTATGAATCTTACCATTAACTCGTTTTGTAATCATAATTGAGAAACATTTTTCTGGTTCCACATATGCTTCTAAGATATAAGTTCCATATTGTAAAAGATCTTTAGCAACTTCGACGTCATCCATCGATTTTATTGTCATTTGATGGTCATTTTCTAGCTGAATTGGTTTTAAGCTACTTGGAAAACCAACTTTTTGAATTCCAACTGTCAAATCCTCTTCATTAACAATCAAATAAAATGGAGCAATGTTGATATTTAGTCCATCTAAAAAAGTTCTTTCTAAATAACGATCTTGCGATAAGGTGTATAACTCAGTTCCTTGAATTACAGGGAATTCACTAGCAATTTTTTCCAAATCTTCACCAGCAATATCGAGCGTTTGATACATTAAAATATCAGAGTTTTCAGCAACTTTTCGAATGTCTTCATAATTAAAGTCATCTAAAACCGCGTATTCATCTGCACTATTGATTGCTTCATCTTCGCTATTTGTTACCGCTAAACAGGTTTTAAAGCCCATTTTATGAGCTTGTACAAGTAATAGATACGATTCATATCCACCACCGATAACACCGATTGTCGAACCTGGTTTTAAATACTGTCTCATTAACTAATCCTCTTCAAATATGACTTTTCCATTTTCAAATGCTTTGATTCTAGCAAGCGAATGAACTTTAATTCCTAATTCATCAACTAATGAACGACCTTTTTGGAAGGATTTTTCAATTACAATTCCGGCACCAACTATTGTAGCTCCAGCAGCTTCAGCAATTTCAGCTAAACCTTTAACAGCTTGTCCGTTAGCCAAAAAGTCATCGATTATTAACACACGATCACTAGAATCTAGAAATGCTCTAGAGATACTAATTTTGTTGCTAGTTTGTTTTGTGAATGAATAGACATCAGCTGTATATAAGTCATCTTTTAAAGTTAATGACTTGTGTTTTCTAGCAAAAACCACTGGTTTTTCAAAGCAAAGTCCAGTCATGATGGCTGGCGCAATTCCTGATGACTCAACTGTAATTATCTTGGTAACATTTTGATCCTTGAATTCTTTGTAAAATTCCTCACCCATTTTTTTCATCAATACTGGGTCGACTTGGTGGTTTAAAAAATTATCAACTTTTAACACATCAGTGCCGATAACTCGGCCATCTTTACTAATTCTTTCTTCAAGTTCTTTCAAAATATTTACCTCTTCTTTATTGATAGTAATAATAATATCACTTAAATAAACATTTATTGTTAATTCTTACTAACTATTATAATTGAAACTACGATAATTACAGCAAGAATTGACCAATTTCTCAAATAATTATTAAATAATCGTGACAAAATAAAAAAGAACTAAGTTCTTCTTAGTTCTTTTTCGCATAATAGATGACAGCATCGTGTAATAATTGAGCGGCATTTTTGTTTGCTCGTTGATTATAATAATCAGCGAAACGTTCATCTGCCAAATACATCTCTACCAAGTTACGGTGAGCTTCTGGAGAATATTTTGGCCAAGTGTATGACAGCCATTTTTTATGGAGCTCATATGCTTTTTTACCTGTTTCATTTTGAACATCACTCAAGTCATTAAGTTCATTCAATTTTTCAAATAGTTGAGCTTCAATATTTTCCATTTCATTCATCTGTTCTTGAGTTAAATTAGCGTACATCTTATTAGCAGCTTCGATTGTTTTTTGGTCATACATCTCAGCGAGCTCTTGACCATATTGTTGTTCATTTTCTTCTAAACGTTGTTTTTTTAACGCTGCAAATTTTTCTTCATCACTCATCTTTTCTTCACCTCGATAATATTTAATCGTTTTTTCAACGGTGTCTAAAAGAAGATTTAAATTTTCACGTTGCTTTAACAAACTCTGGTAATGTTTTTGAAGTGCACGTTCATTTGAAAAATCATCTGCATCAAGTGATTCTTTAATCTGCTGCAAATCAAAACCTAGTTCTTTATAGAACAAAATCTGTTGCATCCGATTCACCTGTTCTTCGCCATAAATCCGATAGCCGGCTGAATTTATACGCGCAGGTTTTAACAAATCAATTTGATCGTAATATCTGATAGTTCTCACACTTACACCACTTAATTGGGCAAATTTGTTAATCGTATATTCCATAATACTTCCTTTCGACAAATTGTACTATAAACCCTGACGTAACGTCACAGTCAAGACTATTTGTCAAAACGATCCAAATTATATTGTTTAATCACTTTCAGAAGCTTTTTAGTATACCCAGGATCAGTGGCATATCCATCGGTTTGCAAAGCAAAAGCCGCATCCACATAATCTTTGGCCGCCAAAACATGTTGATATTGTTGAGGATTCCAAGTAGTACCATTAGCGAGTAGGCTAGCATGGTCTTTCATAGATTCTTTATAATCACTGTACACGCGGAAGCGACCATAAACTTTAATCCACTTACCATCAACAAACTCATTCGTATATAGAAGTTTAGTGTTATTAGGATTTTCACCTTTGACACCAAAATAGTTATTATATTTACTTGCTAAGCCACTCTTTCCCCAATCACTTTCGATAATGGCTTGAGCAATTGTAACGCTCGGTAAAACTCCATATTCTTTTTTTAATTCAACAGCATAAGGACTAATTTTGTCGATAAAAGCATTATGTTGCTGTAAAACCACTTCTTCATGAGTTGGTTTATTATCTTCGTAGTTATTAAATAAATTCATCCCCAAAAAAATTATTGTGATGACTGCCACAAAGAGCATAATCATCGCTAATATGAATGGGTAAGAATATTTTTTATAACGTCTTCTTCTCTTCTTAGCCAAAATTTACCTCAAAATATTTGTTAAATAAATTAAAACAAAAAAGCCTAGCAGATGCTAGGCTTTTCATTTAACATACAAAGAAAATTAAGCTTTATTTACGTTTACGGCTTGGGGTCCGCGATCGCTTTCTTCGATATCAAATGTTACAGCTTGTCCTTCTTCCAAAGTCTTGTAGCCTTCACCTTGAATTGCTGAGTAATGTACGAATACATCACTACCATCTTCGCGAGTGATGAAGCCATAGCCTTTTTCTGAATTAAACCATTTTACTGTTCCATTTTCCATGTTAGAACTTCCTCCTGAGGGATTTTAAAATTTGTAGTTTGTTTCGTGGTACTGATGGAAGAAAGTCTTGCGATCTGTCGAACCATTTTTCACCATTTCACAATACATAAATTATGTTAGCATGATTATTTAAAATTAACAATATAATTTCAGCTAAAAATCCCTTTTCATGGCGTTTTCATAGCGATTTCATAAAAATAATGAATCACTATAATTTATATAATATTAATTATTTTTTAGCTTTATAATTGATTATATTTGAACATTATTTTCGTAAGGAATTGAGACTTGAGCACCTGATGTTTGAACCGCAATCGAAGATGCCTTATTAGCGAAAGTCATTGCCTCTTCAATATTAGACAAATCATCATTAATCTTAGTACTGAAGGCACCGATGAAGGTATCACCAGCTGCAGTAGTATCAACAGCTTTAACTTTGAAAGCATTGACGAAGCCAGTAGCTTCTCCAGTGTCGTAGTATGAACCAGTTGAACCAACAGTAATAATTACTGCGCCGGCACCCATTTCTAACAACTTGCCTGCTGCTTGATCCATTGAAGCTCTGTTAGTCACTTCAATTCCAGTAATCAATTGAGCTTCTGTTTCATTAGGAACAATGATATCAGACATTTTGATTAACTCAGTAGGAATGTCAGCAGTTGCGGGCGCAGGATTCAAAATTGTCTTGACATTATTTTCTTTAGCAACTTTAAAGGCAGCGACGATAGCTTCCATTGGTACTTCAAATTGAGCAATTAGAATATCGGCATCTTTAATTACATCTTGAGCTGCTTCAATATCAGCAGCACTCACTTCACTGTTAGCACCACCATAAATCATGATACTGTTTTGACCATTATTTTCGACAATAATAAATGCTTGACCAGTTCCAGCTGTTTGAGAAGCAATGATGTGATCGGTATTCATGCCATCTTTTTTGAAAGTTTCTAACATGAAATCAGCCGCACCGTCATCACCCACACGACTAATAAAACTTGTTTGCGCTCCTAAACGTGTAGCAGCAAGGGCTTGGTTTGCACCTTTACCGCCACCAGCTTGAGCTTTATCTTCCATCTTCATTGTTTCTCCAGGTAATGGAAAACGATCTACTTTTAAAATCGTATCAACATTGGTTGAACCTAAAACAACTACTTTTTTCATTTTAATTCTCCAATCAATTCCGTTATCGAACTTTACCCTACCAATTTACCACGAAATGTAACCACTTTCAATAAAAGTCCGTACCAATTTTTATTCTTTTATCTAACTTAATTATAGTTAGAATTTAACTATATCGCCAGAACTTTTCCAGAAAATAATCTTAGTAATAAATTCAAGTATCTTATCGCCGATTTCCTTGATATAATAATTAATAAATAAGATTAATAATCATAGGGAGAAGGTTATGAAAAAGAAGATAATTGGTGGCCTACTAGCTGTTTTAACAGTTACAGCTTTAGTCGGGTGTACCCCAAAGGATAGTTCAAAAGATAGTAAGAAAGACGACACATCTTCTAAGGTGTCGAAGAAGAAAAAAACTGCTGATAAAAAGAAAAAAGATGAAGGTTATTCTCGTCAAGAACAAATTGATTTGATTGTTTCAGTGGCTCAAACTCAAGTAGCTTCAATTAAGAAGCAACAAAGTGATACTTACTCAGATATTTCTATCACTTCAAAAAAAGATACCATCGTTTATACTTACGTTTTGAAAGAGCAAACTCCAGCGATTGATAGCGCAGCTTTGAAACCAACTTTGGTAAAACAAGTAAATTCTCTTTTTGAAACAATGACCGAAACCATTCCTGGACTTAAGATGCAATTCTTGTTCCTTAACCCAGATAAGTCCGAAGTAGCTAACATCACAGTTACCGAAGACGATCTTAAACAAGCAGAAACAGCAACTGATAGTTAACAAAAAAACATCGACCAATTAGTCGATGTTTTTTATTACTGCGGGTAAGAGGACTTGAACCTCCACGGAGATAATTCTCCACAAGATCCTTAGTCTTGCGCGTCTGCCAATTCCGCCATACCCGCGAATACTATAATAGTATACCCTTTTTCTCCAGAAATTCAAAAAAATACTGACATTTCTGTCAGTATTTTTAGTTTGTCGTTTCTTTGATAAAAGCCAACTTACCTCGACATTTACCACAAACGAATCTTCGCGTATTTATTTTTTTTACTCGACGATACTCAAGTCCACAATTTACACATTGATAAATCTTATATACTTTTTGACGATGATTTCTCGGCTTAAGGGCTGGGGCATATTTTGAACCACCAACTGACTTTAGCAAATCATTAAAGGCTTTAGAATTGTGGCTATGCTTACCAATTTCATGATATAGATGATAGTGGCACAACTCATGCTTAATAATCCCTGAAAGCACCTCTTGATCATATCGTTCTAATATTTCTGGATTAATATCAATATAATCTTCTCTGAGATGATATCTTCCACCAGTTGTTCGTAACCGTGAATTGAATCGAGCATTACTTTTAAATTCTTTTCCAAAAAAATTTAGTGAAATTTCTTTCACTAAATTAGTTAATTCTGTATCTGTCATTATCCTTGTGCGATTCTTTGAATGTATTTTGAAATCTTATCGGTTGCAGCTTCTTGACGTTCTTCGGCTGCGTTAAAAGCTTCCAAATCAACATCTCGATTATCTTTCATACTATCAACCATAGCTTGGCAAGCATCACCATATTCAACGTAAGCAGCCGTTAAATTGTGTTGAATACCCATCAATTTAGCTGGAGCTTTGACTGTCTTCATATTTTTAGCAATTTTCTTGTACTCATTGGTCCCTTCTTGGAATTCACCTTGAATTTCTAAGTACTTAGCTGATTGCATATCTTTCAAAGTTTTCTTCTCAATTGCTTGTGTGATTTCTTCAAACAAAGGATTGAGATGTTCTTGAACTTCTTGAGTTTTTTCAATCATTTGATTAATTGCATTCATATAAGCCATCGCTCTTTTTTGCATTTGATTCATTATTTAGCTGCTCGCTTTCTTTGTACTAATTTAACTAATTCTACAACTAAAATCATTATAACTCCACCTGCTAGAACAGTTAGCCATTGAATGTAGTTTAGTTCAGTTACATGGAAAATGCTATTTAATCCTGGAATCATAATTGTAGCAGCTAATGAAATCGTTGAAATAATGATTGACCAGTTAAATGCCTTGTTCGTAAATGGATTGCTTGCAAATAATGAACCGTGAATTGATTTAACGTTAAAGGCTTGGAACAATTGAATTAATCCTAGAGTTGCATATGCCATTGTCAAAGCGTCCGCGTGCATTAATGCGTTGCTAGTGTGGACTGGGAATTGAATTCCAATGAAATAAACGCCTAAAGTAATTATAGCTTCTAGAATTCCTTGGTAGAAAATCGATTGCCCAACTCCATTTGAGAAGAAGTTTGATTTTCTTCCTCGTGGTTGTTGTTCCATAATATCTTTTTCCACTGGTTCAAGGCCTAGAGAAATCGCTGGGAGTGTATCTGTTACCAGGTTAATCCAGAGTAATTGAACTGGTTTCAAAATATCCCAGCTTAGTAAAGTCATAATGAATAAGGTTAGAACTTCACCCAAGTTAGCTGAAAGTAAATATTGGATTGATTTTTGAATATTGCTAAAGACTTTTCGTCCTTCTTTTACAGCATGAACAATAGTTGCAAAGTTATCATCAGCCAGAATCATATCACTGGCACCCTTTGAAACTTCGGTCCCAGTAATTCCCATTCCAACACCGATATCAGCTGATTTCAAGGCAGGAGCATCGTTGACACCATCACCTGTCATTGCCACAACTTTGTTTTTCTTTTGCCAAGCTTTAACAATTCTCACTTTATGTTCGGGAGAAACACGGGCATAGACATGATATTTATCAACATTTGAATCAAAGGTTTCATCGTCCATTTGATCTAATTGGTCACCAGTTAGAACAGCATCACTGCTGGTTTGATCATCTATAATGTCTAAACGTTTAGCAATTGTTGCCGCAGTGATTGGATGATCACCAGTAATCATGATTGGCACAATTCCAGCAGCTTTTGCCTCTTGAACTGCAGCTTTAGCTTCTTTTCTTTCAGGGTCAATCATAGCTACTAAGCCAACAAAGGTTAAATCATTTTCAACTGCTTCACTGTTTATTTCAGTCGGTTGTGAATCAGACACTCTGTATGCAAAGGCTAAAACACGAAGTGCTTGTTGAGCAAACTGCTTGTTCTGCTCAAGAATTACTTCTTTATCTGCTTCAGTAATAGCTCTGATTTGGCCACCATCTTGAATCTTAGTTACTCGTTTTAATAATTGATCGCAGGCACCTTTTGTCGCAATTAAGTATTTGCCATCAAATTCATTAACGGTACTCATTAATTTACGATTAGAATCAAACGGAACTTCGTCCACTCGCTTATGAGTTGTCAAGAATTCTTTAACATCAATTTGTTTATCAAGTGAGAACTGAATCAATGCTGTTTCAGTGGGATCGCCGGCTAATTGATCTGGAGTTATCTTGGTATCATTTGCCAATAACATAATTTGAACAAGTTTGTTCTCAGCATCTAAAGTAATGTCTTTTTCAAATAAATGATTATTTTCATAGACTTTTTCGACCGTCATTTGATTCATGGTCAAAGTACCGGTTTTATCAGAAGCAATAATATCGGTACTTCCTAAAGTTTCAACAGCTGGCAATTTTCTGATTAAAGCTTTGTGCTTAACCATTTTTTGTGTACCAAGTGCCAAAATAATAGTTACAATAGCTGGCAATCCTTCAGGAATTGCTGCTACGGCAAGTGAAATTGAAGTCAATAACATCTCACTCATTTGTTGAACTAATGGCAAATGCTTAGGATTATTAACCATTCCAATAACAAAAATCACAACCGCAATCACCAAAATTAATACAGTAATAACTTTACCAAGTGAGTTTAAATTTGCCTGTAATGGAGTGGTATTTTCATCAGCCTGGTTCAACATTTTAGCAATTTCGCCAACTTCAGTTTCCATTCCAGTAGCTACAACCACACCCATACCACGTCCATAAGTAACGTTAGTATTCATGAATGCCATGTTACTACGATCACCTAAAGCAATTTTACCTTCAAGTGTTTCAGTATTTTTTTCAGTAGGAACTGATTCACCAGTCAAACTAGATTCTTCAATCTTTAGCGAATTACTATCAATTAATCGAAGATCAGCAGGAACGACATCCCCCGCTTCCAACATAACAATATCACCAACAACTAACTGTGAGTTAGTGATGTGGAGAATCTCACCATCACGGACGACAGTTGCCTGCGGTGCTGACATTTTTGAGAGTTCATCAATAGCTTCTTCGGCCTTGGATTCTTGAATAACCCCCATAATAGCATTCAGAAAGACAACCAATAAGATAATGAACGCATCAGTCCATTCCTTTAGTAGCACTCCTGAAATAAGTGCAGCAACAATTAAGATGATAATCATAAAATCTTTGAATTGGTTGATTAACATCTGTAGCTTTGTCGTTTTTTTCTTAGCTTCTAATTTGTTCTCGCCATTTTCTGCCAATAATTGTGCAGCCTCTTGGCTAGATAACCCCTCTTTTGAGGTCGCAAAGTTCTTAATTATTTCCTCAATTGTTTGATTGTAAAAATTCTTTTCCATTGTTCCTCCTAATTTGGGTTAAACGAGCTCTTTGTATAAAAAAAGAGACCCACACACTAAATAACGTGTGTAAGTCTCACAATTTAAATACAAACCCAGATTTGTTCTTGTTGATGAGTTTGTTGCAACTAAGGCCTGTTACTCCCTTACGAATAAAATTATATCATATCTTATCAAAAACTGTATATGGTAAGCGTCTCTTATGTTCAGTTTTCATAAACCAGTTTTCAATTATTTTTGCAGATTCAGCCGATACTTCTTTGCCTTCAAGATAATCATCGATGTCATCATAAGTTACTCCAAGAGCAACTTCATCCGCTAATCCCGGACGGTCTTCTTCTAAATCCGCTGTTGGTGTTTTTTCATATAAATGTTTCGGAGCACCAAGTTCCTTTAGTAGTTGTTTGCCTTGGCGTTTGTTTAATCTAAATAATGGTGTAATGTCAGCAGCTCCATCACCGTATTTGGTATAAAATCCAGTGATATTTTCAGCTGAGTGATCAGTACCAACAACAATTCCTTGTCTATCACCAGCAATTCCAAATTGAACTGTCATTCGAATTCTAGCCTTAATATTACCTTTATTAAAATCACTAATTACTTGATTATTAACTTCGATAGCTTCAACCAATTCATCAACCGAATTTTTAATGTTGACCGTAAGAATCTCATCAGCATTCATCCAATTAATAGCTGCTTGAGCATCTTGTTCATCAGTTTGCTCGCCATAAGGAAGTCTTACCGCAATGAAACTATAAGAATCATCGCCTGTTTCTTCACGAAGTTCATCAATTGCCATTTGACTTAATCTACCAGCCAAAGTTGAATCTTGTCCACCAGAGATTCCTAACACTAAAGTCTTTAAGAATGGACGATTCTTGAGATAGTTTTTCATAAAATCTACGGAACGACGAATTTCTTGTTGAGCATCAATTTGTGGTTGAGTTTTTTCAAACTCAATTATCTTTTTTTGCATTTCATTCATGATCAATCTCCATATGAAAGGTTATTAACATACTTACGTACTTCAGAAATATAATTCATCTTATGATCGTAGAGTTCTTGAGAAAGATCAACGGGATAAATTTGTGGATTCAAATTACGTTTGTATTCATCCCAAAGAGAATCGAGGTTTTGAGTAGCATTTTCTTTAGCCTGACTAGCAGTTGGTGTCTCATAAACCTGTTTACCAGCAACAAAAATATCTTTTAATAGCGGTGTAGCAGTGAAGTTTTTCACTGTCTTATTGATATAGGTATATTGTGGGTGGAACATATATAGTTCATCTTTAGTTCTTGGATCATCATCATCTAAAGTGACATAATCACCTTCAGACTTACCATTTTTATCATCATTAGTAATTCGCCAAACTTGCTTTTTACCTGGAGTGGTGACTTTTTCAGCATTGCTAGAAAGCTTGATTGTGTCATCCATTTCGTGATTATCGTTTTCAATCGAGACAAGTTTATAAACAGCTCCCAATGCTGGTTGATCATAAGCCGTGATAACTTTGGTCCCAATTCCCCAAATATCAATCTTCGCATCTTGCATTTTCAAGTTAAGAATTGTTTTTTCATCAAGGTCATTAGATGCATAAATTTTAGCATCTGGAAATCCTGCATCATCTAATTGTTTACGGACACGTTTAGATATATAAGCCATATCTCCGGAGTCAATTCTGACACCTTGGAAGTTAATCTTGTCTCCCAGTTCTTTAGCAACTTTAATAGCTGAAGGAACGCCACTCTTTAATGTGTCATAGGTATCCACTAAGAAGACACAGTCATGATGAGTGGTTGCATAGGCCATAAAAGCATCATAGTCATTCTTATATGTTTGAACGAGAGAATGAGCATGTGTTCCACTCGCTGGAATACCAAAAATTTTTGAGGCACGAACGTTACTTGTGGCGTCGAAGCCACCAATATAAGCGGCTCTAGTTCCCCAAATTGCGGCGTCTAACTCTTGAGCCCGACGTGTTCCAAATTCCATCAACAAATCGCCATTAGAAACGGTTTTTATTCTAGCAGCCTTAGTAGCAATTAAAATTTGATAATTTAAAATATTTAAAATAGCTGTCTCGACTAATTGACACTGTGCCAAAGATCCTTCAATCTGCATAATCGGTTCACTGGCAAAAACCAGATCGCCTTCATATGCTGAACGAATTGTTAAATTAAAATCCATATTCTCTAAGTATTCCAAAAAATCTTCCGGATACTTAATTTCATTTCGAAGATAGTCAATGTCACTTTTTGAGAAATGAAGATTATTTAAATAATCAACTACATGCTCCAAACCAGCGAATATTGCGTAACCATTCTTGAAAGGCAACTCCCGGAAGAATACTTCAAACACCGCGTTCTTGTCTTGAATTCCCTTCTTGAAATATGTCATCATCATATTCAACTGATATAAATCTGTGTGTAACAATAAACTATCATCTTCGTAGTTCGTTTTCATGATCCATCCTCATAATACTGTTTTAAAAAATATTGTTAAGAAAACTATAGCACAAAAGCAAAAAGGTTGACGCTAAAATAATCGCCAACCCCACTTGTTAAAGTATTGTGCCATAGATTTCATAAAAATTTTAAATCCTCTTAAACTGCGATGCGATTCTTTACCATAGAAATGAGTAACCGTCGCATCAGGTATATAGTAAATCTCGTTTCCGTTTTTCCGAATTCGATCGCATAAGTCATTGTCTTCAAAGTACATGAAAAATCTTTCATCGAACCCATCAATTTCTTTAATGACTTGTGTTTTGGTAAACATAAACGCACCAGAGCCATATTGAATTACTTGTCGTTCATCTGATAAATCTCGACATTCATAATAACTAAGTCGTTTATTAAACATTTTCTTCACAAAGCCAAAAGGAACAAAGCGTAACATATAATCGAAAACATCTAACTTACGTCTGATTAAATATTGTACTTGTCCATCAGGATTAACTGTCTTAGGAGTCAGCATACCCACCTTATCGTCACTATTTTCTAGAAAATCATATAAAGTCTCAAAAGCTTCTTTCGTGATTAAAATATCAGGATTACAAATTACAAAAAAATCAGACGTTGTTTGGGTCAAAACTTGATTATGCCCATGGCCAAATCCTTGATTTGTTCCCTTAACAATAGTAATTCCTTTATTTTCGTACTCTTCTAATTTTTTTAAATAGTCAGCATCTGAGCCATTATCATGAATGACCAAACTAATATCATAATCATTCATGACATTATCAATCCAACTATCTAATGTTTTGAAAATGTAGGGACTATTGTAAGTGACAATACTAACTGTAACTGTCGATTTCATATATATATCCTAGTTAATTTTCTTCAAGAAGTCTTGTAGAGCTTCTTGCCAACTAATTATTTCAAATCCAGTATTTTTAGCTTTGGTCAAGTCCATGATTGAGTGTTTAGGGCGGTATGCTTTTTGAGGATATTGTTCTGATGTTACAGGTTTTACTGTAACGTTAGTATCTTTAAGAACTTCTACCGCAAATTCATACCAACTGCAGGAATCATCATTTGAAAGTTGATACAATCCGTATTCACAATTATGTTGTACTAGATACAACATAAAGTCGGCCAATGTTTTTGTCCATGTAGGACGACCAACTTGATCATCAACAACTGTTAATTCATCATGTGTCTTAGCTAAATTTAACATTGTGAAAATGAAATTCTTACCATATTCACCAAAAACCCACGAAGTTCTGACAATATAATATTTGTCCATTATTGAGGCGACTAATTCCTCACCAGTTAGTTTAGCTTTTCCATATTCATTTTGAGGATTAGTTGCCGATTCTTCAGTATACATTCCGTCATTGTTGCCATCAAAAACATAATCAGTACTGATATAAATTAAAGTAGCACCAACTTTTTGTGCGGCTTCTGCAATATTTCTAGTACCATCAATATTCACTTTTTGATTTAGTGACTTCCCTGGTTCTTCTTCGGCTGCGTCAACAGCAGTGAAAGCAGCACAGTGATAAACAAATTCTGGACGATTACTCTCAAAGTATTCATTTACCTCTTCAGCATTTGTAATATCTAATTCTTTTGAGTCAGTTGCGGTATATTCAATACCTTTATCATCAAAAAGATGTTGTAATTGAGTGCCTAATTGACCGTTGCCACCAGTAAGTAAGTTTTTCATGTGAATATCTCCTAGTCTAATCATTGACCGTTTTTAGCGTAATTGTTTTCAACTGCTTCTTTATCTTTTTCCCACCAACTACGATTGTCACGATACCAGTTAATTGTATCTTCCAATCCTTCTTTGAAATTAGTAAATTGTGGTTTCCAACCTAATTCTTCACGAAGCTTGGTTGAATCAATTGCATAACGCAAGTCATGCCCTGGACGGTCTTTAACAACATCATATGCATCTTTGGGTTGTCCCATAGCTTCCAGAATCATTTCTAGAACGTCTTTATTATTTTGTTCACCATCGGCACCAATTAAATAAGTTTCGCCAATTTTTCCTTTAGTTAAAATTGTCCAAACTGCACTTGAATGATCTTCTGTATGAATCCAGTCACGAACATTTTGACCTGTTCCATATAATTTAGGCTTAATTCCACACAAAACATTGGTAATTTGGCGAGGAATGAATTTTTCAATGTATTGATATGGACCGTAATTATTAGAGCAATTAGAAATTGTAGCTTGAACATTAAAAGATCTAACCCAAGCTTTTACTAATAGGTCGGAACTTGCTTTTGAAGATGAATAAGGTGAGCTAGGATTATATCTACTTTCAGGAGTAAATTTCTCCCCTTCACCTTCTCCATGTCCTGGAAGATCTTCTCTCAATGGTAGATCACCATAAACTTCATCAGTTGAAACATGATGGAAACGAACATTATGTTTACGGCACGCTTCAAGTAAGGTGTAAGTTCCAATAATATTAGTTTCAATAAATGGTGATGGATCCTTCAATGAATTATCATTGTGGCTTTCAGCAGCATAATGAATTACTGCATCTGTTTTACTAACTAATTCATCTACTAATTCAGCATCACAAATATCACCAACCACTAACTTAACTTTTTCTGGATTAAGGCCAGCCAAGTTTTCTTTATTTCCAGCATAGGTAAGCTTATCTAAAACCATGATATTAACTTCAGGATGATTTTTAGCAACGTAATGAACAAAATTTGAACCAATAAATCCTGCTCCACCAGTTACAATAATATTTTTATATTCCATATTTACCACCTATATCTCTCCATAAACAAATGGATTATCTTTTTCAAACTCTGTTAAAGTTGGTTGATTAGCATCTTTTTCCGATGTAATTGCCATATCAAAATCAATTGGCCAATTAATGTCTAACTCTGGTGTTTTGAAAGAAATTCCACCATCAGCTTCAGCATTATAGTAGTTATCACATTTATATAAGAAATTGACGTTATCTGTTAAAGTAACAAATCCGTGAGCAAATCCCTTAGGAACTAATAATTGACGATGATTGCTTTCTGAAAGAATGAATCCTTCCCATTGTTTATAGGTTGGCGAACCTTTCCTTAGATCAACAATAACATCTAATACTGCTCCAGTTACTACGCGAATTAATTTTGTTTGAGCAGCTTGACCACGTTGAAAATGAAGTCCTCTTAAAACTCCAGCTTGAGTTGAAAGTGATTGATTATCTTGAATGAAATCAAATTTGATTCCTGCTTCTTTAAAATCACGATCTGAGTATGATTCAGTAAAGAATCCACGATGGTCTCCAAATACTGCTGGTTCAACAATTAATGCGTCTTGTAATGTTGTTTTAGTAACTTTTAATTTGCCCACAAATAACACCTGTCTTTCTTTTTATCTTAATTTTGGAACTGCCTTAAATACAAGTAATGAAAGCCCATATAAAATAACACTTCCCACAATACTGGTAATAATATACAAGTATTTACCAACAATAAATATCTTGAGTAAGTAGCAGCATATTACAATCATAAAACATCCCAAAAGAATAGCAAATATTCTATTAAGAAAAACCTTAACTTTAAAACGATGTCTCGAACTATATAATCCCATTGTAAGTACGATTACTTCCGATATAACAGTAGAAATAGCTGCTCCAATTTCTTTCAAAAAAGGAACGGTAATAATATTCAAAACAATATTGACAATTGCACTTACCATCGTAATTTTAAGAATTGTATTTTCTTGTCTCTGAACAAGAAGAACTCCATGAATTACAAATGCTGACATGACACTTGCCAACAGACCAATTGCCAAAATACTTAACGAGACAGAACTTCTGGCAAATTCACTACCTGCAATTATTTCAACTATATATTTTCTTAAAACTATTAATCCCGTAATTGAAGGCGAAATTACCATCAACATTGCCCAAAAGATATTGTTTAATAAGTTCTGATAATCTTTACTATTATCATTATTAAAGTAATTAGATAATCGAGGAAGCATAGACATCAGTAAAGCGTTAGTAACTTGCTTAACAATTGTGTATATCTTAACTGCAGTACTATAAATACCGACATAATAATCACCAGCAATAAACCCAATAATTGTTACATCCGAATTTAAATAAATTGTTGTTGCAACATTATTAAAAAACAAAACCATAATGGATTTTAAATGTCGTAATATACCTTTAGTAAAAGTAATTCGAATAGGAACATATTTCATTGCATGGAATAAGTTAAAGATATAAGCTCCACCCATTGATAAAGTTGTAATCCATGCGTACGTTATATAATCACTAGAAGTCTTTACAAATAGGAACATACAAATAATTGAGATTACTTGTACAATAAAACTTCGAATCGTAATATACACAAAATTTTCGTATATATTGTATAACCATTCAACCGAAATTGTATTTAAGAAAATTTGTAAACTGAAGATTAGAATCAGCATTGAATATTGATGCAACGAAGTTACTATTAGTAGCGTAATAAATAAAAGTGCATAAGAAATTAAAGTCGTAATGATATTTAATGAAAAAATTTCATCTACAAAAACTTTAAATTTCGTTGTATTATCTCTAATCGCCGAACCTTCACGAACGGCATATTGTGTAATTCCTAATGCAGAAATTAACACGAAATAATTAACGATTGATCTACTAAAATCTAACTTCCCAACTCCATCAGGTGACAATACTCTAGTAATGTATGGAAACGTGATAAGTGGAAAAATAACATTCAGTATCGTTCGTAAAACGTTAAATAATGCACTTACTTGTAATGAATGTCTCTTCAAATTTTCTTCCTCTATTTATCATCAACGTAAGATAATGTTTCATAGTTGCTAGCAATTTTCTTGCTGATTTGCCTATAAGTCATCAAGTAAACTTTTAAAGCTATAACTGTACTTTTTTTCATATGTTCAAGAAAAACAGATTCTTTATTACCAAAAGCTTTTTGAGAGGACTGATCTTCCTTGTGTTTCAAAGAAAGAGTATCGATATATTGTGCAACTAAACCAGCTTTTTTTAACATAAAATCTAATATATTTTCTTCAACATACAAAAAAGTTTCCGGGTACATTCCACGATATTTATCAAAGAAGTTTCTGGTGAATATCATAGCTGATCCATGGAGCATAACGTGACTTGTATCATTTATATTCGTCGAATTATGAACTACAGAGTTGTTAATTTCACTTTTTTCAACTGTAGAATTTCTCCCTAATATTCTTTTAACTACCTTGTAAAACTTTGTTTCCGAAAGATACAGATAATTAATTCGTCGAACAATATTAAATAATGTATTTTTTACTGGAACAGGATTTTGATTTACGCCATTTTTTCCGATAATTTTAGTTCCAATTAATCCAACATTTTCACTTATTCTTAATTGTGAAAGCTTCAATAAGTAATCAGAATCATTGAACAAGATATCATTATTCAGTACCAACACAGTGTCCGCATCATGTTCCAAACAATACTTGATCCCAGCATTATTCCCTTGCGCAAATCCTAAATTATTCAACGTTTGTAAAACGTGTATGTCTTCATCATGTTCATATTCATGTTTTAATTGTTGAAATGAATCGTTGTTTGAGTGATTATCAACAATCACTGTCATTTTAGGAAAATAGCTTTGTTTTTTTAATGATTCTACACAATCAATCGTATCTTCAAAGTTCAAATAGTTTAGAATAACAACTCCCAGGTTCATCAATTAATCCTTTTCTACTAATCTAAGTAAATATTGTCCATAATCATTTTTCTTTAATGGCTGAGCTAATTTAACCACATCATCTTTTGTGATATAACCCATGCGGTAAGCAATTTCTTCCAAACAAGCAACTTTCAAGTTTTGATTTTTTTGAATTGTAGAAATAAAATCACCTGCTTCTTGAAGCGACTCATGAGTTCCCGTATCAAGCCAAGCAAAACCACGACGCATAATCTCTACATCTAATTGACCTTTGCTTAAATAAGCTTGATTGATGTCGGTTATTTCTAATTCTCCACGATCAGATGGTTTAATATTTTTAGCAATATTAACAACTTGATTATCATAAAAATATAATCCAGTTACCGCATAATTGCTAGCTGGCACTTCGGGTTTTTCAACGATTGATTTGGCATGCATATTTTCATCAAAATCGACTACTCCGAAACGTTCTGGATCATTGACGTGATATCCAAAAACGGTTGCTCCCATTTCTTTCGAGGCTGCTCGTTGTAGCATGTCTGACAAACCACTACCGTAAAAGATATTATCACCTAACACTAAGCAAACTGAATCATCACCAATAAAGTCTTCACCAATGATGAAAGCTTCAGCAAGTCCATTAGGTTGATCTTGTACAGAGTAAGAAATATCTAGTCCTAAGTTTTTCCCATCACCAAAAAGTTCTTCAAATCTAGGTGTATCTGTTGGTGTAGAAATAATCAAGATATCTTTGATTCCTGCTAACATCAAAACCGACATTGGATAGTAAATCATTGGTTTATCGTACACTGGAATTAACTGCTTCGATACTGCTTTTGTTACTGGGTAAAGACGTGTTCCTGAACCACCTGCTAAAATTATACCTTTCATCGCTCTGTTCTCCTTAACTTTAGATAATCAATTAACATGTTGAAACGACCAACAACCATATCTTTTTTTCTTCTTTTTGACATTCCTGTGACATTGCCACCATGTCTAACATAATTCATCAATGGTTGTTTAATATAGAATGTTTTTAATTTGTTTTTCTTAGCAACTAGAAAAAGCCACTGATCATGCATCTCAACTTTTGGGGGAAATGGTAGTGATAATGCAACTAATTTTTTAGAAACAGCCATCATAGCTCCAGTATATCCGTTTTTCATTAAATTTCCCATTACACTTTGGTTCATAGAATTATTATTATAATGATTCCAAGATGAATCAATAATCGAGCCATCTTTACCAATAACCGTTGCATCTGAAACAATTAAATCAGCGTGTTGAGATAGATACGCATTTTTCATGAGTTCAACTTTATTATCTAACCATTCATCGTCTTGATCAGACAAAAAAATTAAATCTCCGGTAGCTTTTTTTAAAGCCTTCTCAAAAGAGAATATAGGTCCCATATTTTGAGCATTCTTTTCAATAATTACCGTACCCTTAAAAGTAGCAGTTATTTCTTTAACAGTCTTAATCGTCTCATCAGTCGAACAATCATCAACAATAATCATTTCGTCTTCCAACGACAACTGTTTCAAAATTGAATTAAGTTGTTTGGTAATTGTCTTTTGTCCATTGTATGTAGCCATACAAACAGAAACTTTTGTATCCATAATTAAATACCTCTATGGCAAATATCTGTCGTTTTTTCCCATTCTATCTGCTTTAAAATCATTAAACGCCCGATTAACTAAATGGAATGCAGCAATTCGTGAATATTGCCCTTTTTTCTTCAAAAGTGCTCCAACTCGATATCTGAAATATTCATACCTAAGCTGCTTAGCCAATACTTCTTTATTTTTGATATGTAAACTCATTGTTTTCCAACGATTACGATATCCATAGTAATCTTTCCATCCGAGTGGTCGATCGATTCCATTAGCTCCGACACTATTATTATCAGTCAAATGATAAATTTTGGATTGAAGATTATTAATTATTTTCGTTTTACTTCTGATACGCAATGAATATTCAATGTCATCATACCAAATGAAATAATCTTTTTCTGGTAAACCAATATCTTTAACAAGTTCCGCCTTGATAAATACTCCAACAAAAGTAGCAACATCAAGTTCGAAATTACTTTGATATTTTTCTATTGGAATCTTTGATAGTTGTAGTTTGTCAAAGTCATCAATTTGGACTCGATGTTCCAAACCAATTTCATTATCTTCATAAACTGTTCCGGTAAAGCACTGAATATCTGGGTTTTTGTTCGCAATTATATCCATTTCTTGCATGTAGTTGCTGTCATAAGTTGCATCGTCATCGGCAATACTTATCCAATCAACTCCTAATTCTACAGCTTTTTGAATTGCCAAATAAAAGCCTCCAGCACCGCCGAGATTTTCATCAGAATGAATGACTACTAATTCCTTATTGCTTTTAGCCTTATCATTCAAATATTCGAGTGTGTCATCTGTTGATTGGTTATCTACTACCACTATTTTATCAACTGGTAGACTCTGATTTAACAAACTATCGATCGCTAAATTCAGTTTTTCTTGGCGATTATGTGTAACAATAACTGCTGCAATACTCAATACTTTAATCCTGCTTTCTCTTGTATAAAAGATAATTAAGTAATTTAAACTGTCTATGTTTTATTAAGTAACCCAATATTTTTTGCTTTGTCGGCATATTAGTAAGCTTCGCTGACTCTACATTTTGTTTCACTGCTGAATCATCTAGATAATTTAAAAAATCAGTTTGCCTTTCTTGATACGATTTTTGATTATTCAAATTACAAAAATCTGCAAATAATAATTCAATACTTAACAGTAATACATAATGATTCAAATCTTTTTTTAATTCAATAGGTAATGACTCACTCAGAATACTACTTATTTTTTCAAACGTGGCTGTAATCTTTTTATTATATCGATTACTAATTGAGTTTTCGTGATCAATTCGATAATTGTAAACAACTTCATCTACGAATTTTAAGGATGGCTGTTTCATTAGTGTTTGAATCATAAAGATTGCGTCCTGCCTCTTAACAATCCCAGGAACATACTCCAACCCATTTCTCAAAATAAATTGTTTATTAATCAATTTTGCCCATGGAGTTCCAAAATAATATCCATAATAGCCATCTTTTTTTTGATCTCCATACAAAATTGCTCTAACAATATGAGTTATCTTAAATGCACCTACAGTACTATCAACAATATCTTTTCTTTCAAAAGTCTGTTGGATTTTTTCATCTTCATTAATTCGATTGAACCCCAAAAAAATGATATCCTCTTTAGATTTTAAAATCTCATCAGTTATTTTTGTATTGAAGTCAGTAACCAATAAGTCATCAGGATCTAAAAAAAAGAGCCATTTTCCGTTGGCATTTGCAATTCCATTATTTCGAGCTACTGAGACTCCTGCATTGCTTTGCGGTAAATATTTTGCTCTTTTCTCATCCTTACAAAAATCAATACATAATTTAGAGACATCTTCATTAGATCCATCATTAACAATTAAAAACTCATAACTGTCTCTGCCAAATGAACTCAAACGATCGAACCCTGTCTTTAAAATTTCTAAATCAGTATTATAAACGGGTATCACAAAGCTGATATCGTGTTTGTTCAAAACAACTACCTCTACACTTCCAAAGTTTTAAACTTATTACTTTTATATTCACAAAATGAATTATAAATTCCAAAAATAATTGGGTAAATTAACTGAAAACTCATTCCAGTTGCCTGCAACATATTGGAATAAATTGTCAGAATAAAAATCGTATTTAAAGTTGCCACTCCAATTAATGTAAACTTAGAGTTTAGCTTTCTCAAAATCATTATATAAATGAATCCAAATGTGAATAAGACGATAATATAGCTTAGAACTCCTATCCACCCTAGAATTTTCATTGGTCTACTCAATGCAGTTCCTACATTTAATTCAGGTGTAATCTGTTCGATGTTAATTGACTTGTACTCATTAGGATCTAGTGCCCGCTTCCCTAAGAAATCTGGCATTAATTCACCGAATACTAAATGATTAATTCTTTTTGCATTAATCATTGAGTCGTCAGTCTTCTTTGCACGATAGTCAACATTTTTTTGAAAATTGGCAATAGGTGACGAAGAGTATAAATATCCCCAAAAAAGTAACTTAGGAATTTTGCTTTGCTCAAAACTTGGCGTAGCTTTTCCAATACTTAAAATAGCGGCAGAATCCATTGGTCCACGTCCATTACCATAAGAAGTATTCACTCTAGCATTACCCATTATTCCAAATCCAAATAACGCAATAATTGCTAATACCAATAGTCCTACCAAGTGTCTTATTTTAATATGGCTAGCTATATACATTAAAAATAATGAAACACAGTTTAATCCTACCATCATGAACATTCCCCGATTCACTTCCAATACATAGGGAATACAGCTTAGCGCTAACATAATATAAAACTGCACATCTTTAGCATGTGAAAGAATTAAATGGAAAATGTAAGTCGTCAAAAAAGCATTAAAAGTTAACAGTATTACATGCACAACCGGAATTCCAAAATCGGTATATGCAGAATCTTGTCCTTGTGCAATCGAGAGTAAGGGGAATCCATGACTATAAATACCTTCACACAATGTAGCCACTAAAACCCCTAGTAAAAGTATGTAAATGTTGGTGGTTGTATTAATTTTTTTGAACTTAGTAATTTTAGTTTTTTGCGTAATGTATCCCAAAAAGCCAGCTAATACAAAAATTAAAGCAAAAAATAAAATCGTATTTTGCGAAAATTCAGGATAGATTGATGACCAACCAAATAAATAGCTACCAATAACTAAACTGAAGGATGCAATAAAAAGATAAAATGGATTAAGCATTTTTTGCCCCTATTTATTTTTTTTATTATTGAAGAAAAAATAATAAATACATGAAACGATAAATCCTAGAATAACACCGTATAACATTCCCATAACTGTCTTGGACTTTTTATTACTTAATACACTTAACGAAGCACTTTTTTTCGTTGCCTTATCAACTTGTTTTAATTGTAAATTGTCATTATATTTATTCACAAATGGTACTAAGGATTTCATAACATAATTGACCATTTTGACATTGTCTTTATTTTCTTTAGTATCTTTGTATTTTACCGTGATCAAATTACTGTTATCTGAAGATCCTACAGTTAAATTGTCAACATCAAAATCAGGATATTTATCTGTAATTTCATTTACAAAACTATTGGAAGTTGATAAATCTGAAATGCTAGTAATAGCTTTATCATCAATAACTGACAATTTACCATTATTTACCCCGAGTGTATCAACTTTTTGGCCTACATAAATCTGACCACGAACTATATACTCTGTACTTTGGGTCGATTTAATAAATCCGTATACTCCACCTAGAATGATAAAAGCCAAAAAAATCCAAAATGTTTTCTTAAAAAACTTCATAATTGTTTGAAAGGATAAACCTTGTTCCATAGTATTAAAACTCCTAGTATTATTTATTATCTAGTTAATAATACCTTAAACTATTATCCAATCAAATAAACAAACAATCTTTTAAACAATACTTAAATTTACGCCATCTCTGACAGACTGTGATAAAATTACTTTTAGCATATTTACGGAGGAAATAAATAATGAATATTACAGTTGTTGGTACAGGGTACGTTGGTTTATCTTTAGCAGCTTTACTTTCACAAAAAAATCAAGTTGTGGCTTTTGATATTAATAAAGAAAAAATTGATTTAATCAATCAAGGAAAATCTCCAATTGTTGATAAAGAAATTTCCAGTTTTTTAGCAGAAAAAGATCTTAATTTAACTGCTACATCTTCAGTAAGTAATGTATATCAAGACAGTGATTTTGTAATTATTGCTACTCCAACAAATTACAATCCTCAGAAGAACTATTTCGATACAAGCTCAGTTGAAAGTGTCATAGAAGATGTTCAAGCCCAAAATTCAAATGCAACGATTATTATTAAATCTACAATTCCAGTTGGTTTTACTAAAAAGGTTAGAGAGCAATATAAAACTAACAACATTATTTTTTCACCTGAATTCTTGCGCGAAGGAAAAGCACTTTATGATAATCTTCACCCTTCCAGAATTATCGTCGGCGACACTACAGAACCGGCAAAAGAATTTGCTGGACTATTAAGTGATGCTTCATTAGAGGAAAACACGCCTGTCTTATTTGTAGAAAGTACAGAGGCAGAAAGTATCAAGCTTTTTTCAAACACATATCTAGCGATGAGAGTTGCTTATTTTAATGAATTAGATACTTATGCTGAGGTCAAAAATTTATCGTCTAAAAACATCATCGAAGGTGTTAGCATGGATCCTAGGATTGGAAATTTCTATAATAATCCATCTTTTGGATATGGTGGCTACTGTTTACCAAAAGACTCCAAACAATTGTTGGCTAACTACCAAGGAGTCCCCAATGATTTAATTACGGCGATTGTAAACTCTAATTTAACTAGAAAGAATTTTATTGCTAATCAAATTATTAGTGATAGACCAAAAAAAGTTGGTATTTATAAACTTGCAATGAAAGAAGGATCTGATAATTTTCGTGAGTCATCAATTCAAGACGTCATGGAGTCAATTAGAGAACGTGGAATAGACGTAGTAATATACGAACCAACTATTCAAGAAGATTCATATTTTGACTATCAAGTTGAGCATGATTTTGATAAGTTTGTTGACGAATCCGATGTCATTGTCGCTAATCGAATCGATCAAAATTTAGAAAAACTTGATCACTCATATAAAATATATACACGCGATATTTTCCATATTGGATAAAATAAAAAAGTTCAGATAATATCTGAACTTTTTTATTTTACTTTTACAGTTTTACTGAACCAGTTATCAATATAAGCCTTCTTA
>NZ_JAUKWP010000003.1 GCF_030504545.1 Lactobacillus sp. YT155
CAAATGGGACAAGTTACTGCTAACTATCAAGATGATAAAGGTAACAAATTAGCTGATTCTGAAGTTCAAGTTCTTAAAGTAGGTTCAACTTACAAGACCGAACAAAAGAAGATTGCTGGATACAAGTTTGTGAAGACAACTGGTGATCCTGTAACAGGTAAAGTAAAAGCTGTTGCAGTTGGAGCAAGCACTCAAAAAGCTAAGATGAAAGCTGAAGCTATGGAAGCTGCTACAACAACAGGAGGACAAACAGTAAATTACATTTACTCAAAAATTCCTGCACCAGTAGATCCTGACAAACCAACAACAATCACAACTATTACAAAGACAATCACTAAGTACTTACCAAAAACTGGTGAACAACAATTGGCTGTCTTAGGAATCGTTGGTGTGCTAGTTCTAGCAACTGCAGCATACTTGAAATTCCGCAAAAAAGCTTAATAAGAAATAAACTATAGAAAACGCCGTGAACTGCGACGTTTTTTATAATTATAACTTAAACAGAACAACTCTAAATTGGTATGAAGGTATATTTTATGAAAACAAGAGATACTATAATCTATCCAGTAATTATCACTGAGATTCAGGATAACGAACATTATTATACGGTGACTTCTCCTAATATTGAAGGCATGATAACTCGAGGAAAAACTTTTTCCGATGCTGCTACCAAGGCTGAAGATGCGATTGCCACAATCTTAAACGAGGGAAGTAGCTATCCTGAAGTTCAAGACCCAACAACTTGGGAAATTAATGATAATGAAAAGATTGTTTATATTAATGTTAATATGACCAAATGGCGTACTCGAAATACTCAAACAATTAGAACGACAATAACTATGCCAGAGTATTTGAGTGTTCTAGCTAGAAAGAATAATATTAATGTATCTAGAGTTGCAACTGAAGCACTTAAGAAAAAACTAAAGATATAAAAAAGAAGTTCAACATATTGTTGAACTTCTTTTTATTTATTTACTTTCTTTATGTGGCTTCTTATTGTCTAAGTCGGTTCTGACAACTAATACATCACACTTAGCAGTACGGGTAACATATTCAGTTACGGAACCAATGAGTAGTCGTTCTACGGCATTTAGTCCAGTAGCACCAATCATAATCAAATCAATATCAGCTTTTTTAGGAAAGTCCTCAGAAATAATTGTTTTCGGTGCACCATATTCGATTGTAGAATCCACTTCTTTGATTCCTTCGTCTTTAGCTGATTTTACATAGCCATCAATGGTTTCTTTTGCTTTTTGAGTAACTTGTTCAACCATTTCTGAATCGAAACTAGAAACACTTTGGAAAGCTCTAGTATCAATAACATGCAAAATGTGAAGTTTAGCATTATTTCTTTTAGCAACCGCAACGGCCTTTCTGAATGCTAACTCAGCTTCAAAAGATCCATCAATTGGAACCAAGATACTTGTGTATTGTTGTAACATAGTATCACCTCATTTATTATTTTGTAACTTTATTGTAGTTCAAAAAAGGGTCATTTAACAAGTAATTCGAATTAGATTAAACGTGAAATTTATTGGAAATAAAGATTGCATAAAAAGCAGCACAGATACTACCAAATAATAGGGCAGAGATGCTGAGCATCTTGTTGTCAAAGAATAGAGTGACAAAGCCAAACATGGCTGAAATAAAGAACAAAATCGCAATGGATTTGGTTACTAATTTGTATTGATTGATACTGTCTGGTTTTATTTTGACGAAAGGTTCTTCAACGTGTCTTGATAAATAAGTAGCGATTATCAGAATTAATAGTGAAAAAATTCCCATGGCAATTTTGATTAACATTTGTTTCCTCCAATAAAAAAACGGTTCATTTCAGATGAACCGCTAAAACACTTTAAGTGACGCTTAGCATCGTGTAGTTGTCCCCGCGTTTTAATAAAAATCGGATTGTCTCAAAGCCAGTCACTTCTTTGCACAAAAGCCTGATCGTGACTATGAATAACTCTCCAGGGCATGTATTAGTTGTTCAGTCAACTGAAAATAATGCCTCTCTATCACTCAAGCATTTCATGCATATCTTAGCAACATTCGCGAGAAATTTCAATCTTTACGAGCTTCATTTATTTTGTCATATTGTTGTTTCAAAGCTTGTTCATATTTTCCAGTAGTTTTTGGATCATAATAGAGTTTTTTCTTAATCTTATCAGGCAAATATTGTTGATCAACCCAGTCATTTGGATAACTGTGCGGATACTTGTATTCAACACCATGATTAAGTTTCTTTGCTCCTGAGTAATGAGAATCTTTCAAATGATCAGGAATATTACCAGAGTTGCCGGCTTGAATATCTTGCATAGCACCATCGATGGCGGTCATTGCCGAATTGGATTTTGGACTTAGACAGAGATCAATTACCGCAACTGCTAGTGGAATTCTTGCTTCAGGTAAACCTAATGATAAAGCGGCTTGGGTAGCTTCGACAGTTCGAGCACAGACTTGTGGATTTGCCAAACCAATATCTTCATAGGCACAGACAGTGAGGCGGCGAACCACTGAGACCAAATCGCCAGCTTCAAGTAATCTTCCCATGTAGTGGAGGGCAGCATTGGCATCTGAACCACGAATTGATTTTTGAAAAGCAGAGATAACATCATAATGTCCATCACCGTCTTTATCAGCGGTGAGAGCTTTTCTTTGAACTGATTCTTCAATAATCTCTAAAGTTAAGTGAATTACGCCGTCAGAATCTGGTGCCGTGGATTTAGCAGCAAGTTCAAGACCATTAAGAATACTTCGTAAGTCGCCATTAGTTGAGGACACCAAAAGTCCGAGGGCGTTGTCGTCTAGTTTGATATTCATGTTACCTAGACCGACTTCTTTATCACTTAAAGCACGAGCAACGGCTTTTTTTAAATCTTCTTCATTCAAAGGTTTAAGTTCGAAAATTTGGGTACGAGAGCGAATCGCTGGTGAGATATTAATATAAGGATTCTCGGTTGTGGCACCAATCAAAATAATACTTCCTTGTTCTAATAATGGTAAAAGGAAGTCTTGTTTAGTCTTATTTAGTCGATGAATTTCGTCAAGGAGTAGGACAACTGTACCGCTCATCTTCGCTTCTTCAGCAACGACTTTGAGTTCTTTTTGACCGTCGGTGGCTGCATTTAAAGTACGAAAAGCGTATTTGGTACTACCAGCAATAGCGCTCGCAATGCTGGTTTTTCCGATTCCTGGTGGTCCATATAGAATCATCGATGATAATAATTTTGCATCGACCATTCGACGAATGATTTTTCCAGGGCCAACAAGATGTTCTTGACCAACGATGTCGTCAATCGTCTTGGGTCTCATTTTGTATGCAAGAGGTTGTTGCATTGCAATACTCCTTTGAATTAGTTATCTTAATATTAACAATAAAAAGCTCAGAGGTAAAAGATGTTTAATTCTGATGATTTTAAGGTTTTTGACGACCCAACTTTAGCTGGTCGCTTGGGAAAGATTAAAGAAATTATTGACCCGAAGTTTGAGTCATTAGGTGAATCATTATTAGATCAATATCAAGGACAATTTCAGCAACAACTATATGTCCATATTGCCCAACATATTCGTCGTCACAAGAATCCACCAACTGACACCTGGATGGCAATTAGTACCAATAAACGAGGATACAAATCTTTACCACATATTGAAATAGGATTCTGGCCAGAGTGTATCTTTAGTAATATTTCGTTTTTGACTGAAATTGAGAAGCGAAAAGATGTTGTTGATAGATTAAATAAAGTAATTACATTTGATCAGAATTTAGGAATTTCAACCGACCATACACAGAGCCAACTGCAACCATTAACGAAAGAAAATTTTGAAGCGGCTACGCAACGTTATTTGAAGATAAAAAGTGCGGACTTGGTAATCGGCTATACTTACGATAAAGAAAGTTTTGATAACGAAGCAATATTAAACGATTTGCTAGGGTTGTTCAGTTTATTAGAAAAATTTGAACGATGATTGAATTCGGTTGATAATAATTTAAATGTTATAATTATTATAGAGAGCAATCGCAAGGAGAATGAAATGGGTAAATTCACAGTTGATAAGAAATTCTGGGAATTATTTCCAGAAACAAAAATTACTTTTTTAATTGCAAAAAATGTTGATAATACAAGTTATCGCGATACACCAGATGATTTACTTGATAAAGCCAATCAAAAAGCTGCTAAGTGGGTTCCTGATGATCCAATCAGTGAGAATCCGGTTGTTAAGGACTGGCGAGAAGCTTTTCAAAAGTTTAAAACTAAAAAAGGTGCTCGTTGTGCGGTTGAAAATCTTTTGAAACGTGCTAAGAATGGCAAAGGAGTAGGGCAAATTAATCCGGTTGTTGATATTTATAACTCCGTTTCATTGAACTGGGCTTTTCCTTGCTCAAGTGAAGACAGTGATAAAGTAGTTGGCGACTTAGAATTGACGGTTGCTGATGGTGGAGAAAAATTCCTGCCTATCGGAGAAGCTGAAGTTGAAGAAGCACTACCCGGAGAAGTTATTTATAAAGATCAAGAGTCGGTATTAAGTCGTTGCTGGGCTTGGCGTGATAGTTCGCGAGTGGAAACAACCGAAACTTCTAAGAATCTTATTTTCTACATGGAAAATGTTAATCCCGAAAGGGATGCCGATCACCAAAACGCTATCAAAGAGTTACAAAGTAAATTAAAAGATTATTTAGATATTGATACACGGGTAATATTGGTAACCAAAGATAATCCTGAAGCTGAATTTTAGATAATAAAAAAACACATCCAAATGGATGTGTTTTTGTTTTGCCAAATCTTAAAGGATTTGGTTATAGTATTCAACGACAAGTGATTCGTCGATTTCTGGGTTAAGTTCTTCACGTTCTGGCAATCTTACAAGTGAACCAGAGTTTGTGCTTTCGTCATAACTAACGAAACCAGGGCGACCAACAACTGCTTCAAGAGCTTCTTTAACAATTGCCAAGTCTTTTGATTTTTCTCTTAATGAGATAACTTGTCCAGGTTTTACTTCGTATGAAGGAATATCTAAACGTTTGCCATCTACTAAGATGTGACCGTGGTTAACAAGTTGACGAGCTTGTGGTCTAGTTGAAGCAAGACCTAAACGATAAACAACGTTATCTAATCTTGTTTCAAGAAGAGCCATCAAGTTAGCACCGTGGATACCTTCCATTTTACCGGCACGAACGAACAAGTTACGGAATTGACGTTCATTTAATTCGTACATGAAACGTAGTTTTTGTTTTTCTTTAAGTTGAGTACCGTATTCAGAAACTTTTCCACGACTGTTTGGTCCGTGTTGTCCAGGAGCGTAAGGGCGACGTGCTAATTCCTTACCTGTTCCTGAAAGTGAAATTCCTAAACGACGAGATAATCTCCATCTTGGTCCTGTATATCTTGACATATATATGTCCTCCAATTTTTTTTGGAGTAAAATAAATCAAAAATAAGTTCGACATTCGTTCAGTTCTCGTTTCAATCTTCACCATTGCAGCCGTAGGTTACACAATTGAGCTATTACGCGTTGAACTGTTGACGAGCTTGCCACTTATCGCTGCATTATTTTACACAAGTGCTATCATACCGACATTTTGACGAATAGTCAATGTTAAATAGGGGATAAATATTAATTTTTTTAAAAGTTATTTAAATAACCCGTGGGATAGGGATATTTTATAGTAATGGTTTGCTATAATTAAAAATGATGTAAAAACTAAACTGAGGTGGCAACTGTGGCGTTAAATATTTTTATCGCAATTATTATTCTTTTAATTCTCGCAATAGTTTTCATTTGGTATATGACCAACAAAAATGAACGAGATTTAATTGAAGTACAAGATCGTATCGACTTGTTGAAAATAGGTAATTTAAAAAAAGTATTAGATGAACTAACGAAGACCCAATTCACTGGGGCTAGTTTGAAGAGCTTTCAAGAACAACAAGCTATTTATAATGAAATTGTAAGTGAAAAGATTCCGGTAATGAATGCCGAAGTTGAAGAGATACAAGAAGATAACTCGAGATTCAAAGTTTTTAGTGTGCACAATAAGTTAAAAACTAAGTTTCAAGAAATTGATGATGTCAAAGAAGAAATCAATCGAGTTAATTATAGTTTGACTCGTTTGGCTGAGAGTACCAAAATCAATGCTTCTCAAAGTAACGAATTAAAAGACCGTTATCAAGCAATTCGTAAACAACTATTAACTAAATCATTTGTTTATGGTTTAGCTGCACCAAAGTTAGAAGAAGAATTGAAAGCTATTGAACTTCAATTCGAAAAAGAAACTGAATTAACTCAAAAAGGTGACCACTTAGAAGCTAAGTCACTTCTAGATGTGATTAAAAAAGATATTGATAAGATTGATTGGAAGATGAATCAAATTGAACCATTGTATCAAGAATTGATTGACGTGTTCCCAGGTCAATTGGAAGAAATTGAATCAGTTTACCAAAAGATGAAAACTCAAAAATATGATTTTCCAAGTCCTGGAATTGAAGCTGGTGTAATTTCTATAACTGATCAGATTGCTAACACCAAAGAAAAAATCAGTACTTTTGATTTCCCAGTTGTTAAAGAACAAAACGCCAAGATTGCTAGTGAAATTGACGGACTATATTCAACGCTGGAAGAAGAAGCAAATGCTAAAAATGAAGTTCAAAAAACTGGTGATAAAGTCTTTGAATTCCTACAACATGCTAAGAACCAAAATGATACTTTAATTAGTAGCTTGAAGAAAATCAGTCGTGATTATATTTTATTGAATCAAGAAGATGAAGAAGTCCATAGTTATCAAGAACAAATTTATGAGTTGATTGAACAATATCATGAACGTTCTGAAGAGATGGCAACAGACAGTGTAATTTATTCCGAAATTTTAACAGCTAATAATCAGACTACTGAAAAACTTACTGAAATTGAAACTAAACAAAAAGAAATTCATGAGAATTTCCAAGCTATGGTTGAAGGTGTCGAAGTTGCCAAAGTTAGTGTCAACAACTACGCCAACAGCTTGAAGAACCAAAAACTTAGAATTGATCAATTAAGATTATTGGGACTTCCTAAAGACTATCTCGACTATTACAAGATGGTGGCTTCAGAAATTAATAAAATGCAAGGTCAACTTAATGAACCAAAGATTAATGTTGATGAAGTTTCTAAACAATCATTTATTGTTCAAGAAGATCTCAGCAACTTAGAGCAAAAAACCGATGAATTAGTTAACAACGTTAAGCTAACTGAGATTGCCATTCAATATGCAAACCGTTATGTTAACAGTGATGAAGAAGTTCGCGAAGCTTCTCAAAACGCCAAGAGATTATTTGATCAAGATTTCGATTATACCGGTGCTTTGAATATCATTGGTGGTAGCTTAGAAAAAGTTGAACCTGGGTCAATGAAGAGATTGCAAGACTCAATGGGTGCATAAAAATATAAAATAAAAAAGCCATTATGGCTTTTTTATTTTGAGAAAAGATTGAAAATAGTTAGTTTTTCGTTGAGCTTGATTTTGTAATACGGTGAAACATCGGATTTTTGAATTCTTTGATAAGCTTTTATTCGATATTTTTTGAGATTTGAAAGGATTTCTTTTTCTGATCTTTCAAATAGATCTATGTTTTCAAGAGTGAAATATAAATAACGACAGTTGATATTTTGACGAATTATCTCTAAGTCACTTTCAAAGAAATCATAGATCACTTTTTGAGTGGGCCCGCCACCAAAGACATCATCAGCTAAAATAGAAATTCTATCTAATATATACATATCATCAATTTGTTTAATTCCCCAAAGAACAGAGCCACGGCCTAACGAATTACCATTAGAAAAACTGACCAAATATTCAAAATTAAGATTCTTCTTGAAAAGCTCTCCAACGTATTCAGACTCTGGCCAACTAAAAGGATGGTAGTTGCTTTTGATCCAATTCTTTTTCTGTTCTAGATTCATCTTGGAACTATTTACAATTTTTGTTTTCATAATAGTTAAGTATACATTATTTTAGAAAGTTATTAAGTATCAGTAGATGCTTAATTTATGTAAATGTTATATGATATTAAAGTTAAAAACAGTGTATTATTTGAAACGGTGGTAGATAAAATGATTTACTTTGACAATTCGGCAACTACAAAAATCAATGCCGATGTATTAAAAACCTATGAAAAAGTTTCAACGGACTTTTATGGTAATCCTTCTAGTCTTCATAAGTACGGCGAGAAGGCTTTTCAAATGCTCGAGACTTCACGACAACAAATCGCTGACTTGTTAAAAGTAAAGCCAAGTGAAATCTTCTTCACTAGCAGTGGAACCGAAGGTGACAATTGGGTTATCAAAGGGACAGCTATGGAGAAGCGGGTCTTTGGGAAACATATTATTACTAGTAGTATTGAACATCCGGCAGTGTTGAATTCAATGAAGCAATTAGAAAAACTTGGTTATGAAGTAACATACTTACCAGTTGACTCAGAAGGGTTCGTTAGACCTGAGGATGTTAAAAAAGCTATTCGCAAAGAGACGATTTTAGTTTCTATTATGGCTGTGAATAATGAAATTGGATCAATTCAACCAATCAACGAAATAGCTGCAATCTTGAATGATTATCCAACGATTCATTTTCATGTTGATGCCGTACAGGCAATTGGTAAAAACATTGATGAGCAATACATGAATGATCGTGTTGATTTCATGACTTTTTCAGGACATAAGTTCCATGCTCCTCGTGGCGTTGGTTTTGTCTACTATAAGAATGGCAAACGAATTGAAGACTTATTAAGTGGTGGCGGACAAGAAAATAATCAACGTAGTTCTACCGAGAACACTCCGGCAATTGCTGCGATGGCTAAAGCATTAAGAATGCTGAAAGAAGACGAAGTAAATAGTGCTCAACGCGAATCAGAATTGAAAGAAATGTTAGTTAAGCATCTTGAACAAAAGAAGAATGTGACAATTTTCTCGCCGATTTCTGAAAATTTTGCGCCCAATATTGTCTGTTTCTCAATGCATGGCGTTCGTGGTGAGACAGTAGTGCATGCTTTTGAACAATATGATATTTATATCTCCACAACTAGTGCTTGTTCTTCAAAAAAAGGTGTTGAGTCAGGTACGCTGAAGGCGATGCATGTTGATGAAAATATTGCCACTAGTGCAGTTAGAGTAAGTCTTGATAACACTAATACTAAAGAAGAAATGCAAGAGTTCATAAATGCGTTAGATAAAATCTATGAGCATTTCCAAATTCTAAATTAATAGGTGAAAGAATGAATTATACTGAAATAATGGTTCGTTACGGCGAATTATCAACAAAAGGGAAAAACAGAAAAGACTTTATCAGTCGCTTGAACGGAAACGTGACTAAGGTCATGCGCGGATTAGATAAGTTGAGTATTCGTCCACATCGTGACCGAATGCATATTCAATTGAATGGTGAAGATTACCAAGAAGTAATTACCAGATTGCGTAAGGTTTTTGGTATCCAAACTTTTTCTCCAAGTATTAAAGTCAAAAAAGATTTCGAGGAAGTAAAAAAAGTTGCTCTTGAAATGATGCAAGAAGTCTATGAAGATGGGATGACTTTCAAAGTAAACACCAGAAGATCAGACCATGAATTTGAACTTGATACAAATGAAATCAACTTACAACTAGGGGACTACATTTTCACTAACATTGAAGGTATTCAAGCTGAAATGCGTAAACCTGATGTGAAATTGCTAGTTGAAGTTCGTCAAGATGGCATTTACTTATCTAATCAAGTTATCAAGGGTGCTGGTGGAATGCCGGTGGGAACTGCTGGCAAAGCTGAATTAATGTTATCAGGTGGAATCGATTCACCAGTAGCTGGTTATTTAGCTATGAAGCGTGGCGTTGAACTTGAGATGGTTCATTTCTACAGCCCACCTTATACAAGTGAAAATGCTTTGCGTAAGGCTAAAGAATTAACTGGTAAATTAGCAGCATACAGTGGACCAATTAAATTCATAGCCGTACCTTTTACAGAAATTCAAGAGACAATTAAGTCCGAGCTTCCTGAAGGATACTTGATGACAATCCAACGCCGATTCATGATGCGACTAACTGACTTAATTCGTGAAAGAAATAATGGTTTAGCAATTTTTAATGGAGAAGCGGTTGGACAGGTTGCTTCTCAAACATTGGAAAGTATGGTGGCCATTAACGACGTTACCAATACACCAATTCTTCGTCCTGTTTCTAACATGGATAAGAATGAAATCATTGAGATTGCTGAAGATATTGATACTTTTGATTTATCAATTCAACCTTTTGAGGACTGTTGTACGGTCTTTGCACCACCAAGTCCGAAGACACGACCTAATTTAGAAAAAGCTCGTTTCTATGAATCTAAATTAGATGTTGAAGGATTGATTCAACGTTCACTTGATGGAATTGTGGTATCAACTGTGATGCCAAATGAAGAATTTTTGACTCAAGAAGATACTGAAATCAACGAATTATTGTAATCTTATTGACTAGTCGAAAAATTTACATTAGTATCTTATTAAAGGCGTTGAGCAAGAGTTTTTTTAGTCCTTAACTTGTAGAGAAGATGAGTTGCTGAGAACATCTAGTTAAGCTAAAAAATGTTACTTGTGAGCTTATCTATACGATCGGGATACCGTTATCTATTTGAGGAGAGCGAGAGTGTGACATTTGCCGTTTATGGGAGATGGAACAGGTTTATATTCGTTCTTGAATTTAGGTGGTACCACGAGCATTCGTCCTAGTAGGCGAATGCTTTTTTTGTACAGAAATTATCACAAAAAGAGGTAATTCAATGAAAGAAGTAAATATGGATCCAAAATATAATCCAACCGAAGTTGAAAAAAACTTATATGACAAATGGCTTGATGAAGGTGTATTCAAACCTTCAGGCAATAAAAATGCCAAGCCATATTCAATAGTTATCCCACCTCCAAATGTCACGGGGAAACTACATTTGGGACATGCCTGGGATACAGCAATTCAAGACACTTTGATTCGCTTGAAGAGAATGCAAGGCTACGATACTTTGTATCTTCCTGGAATGGATCATGCGGGAATCGCTACCCAAGCTAAAGTTGAAGCTAAGCTTCGTGATGAGGGGGTTGATCGTCATGAATTAGGCCGTGAAAAATTTGTCGAACAAGTCTGGGCTTGGAAAGATGAATATGCCTCAACAATTAAATCACAATGGGGTAAGTTAGGACTTTCTCTTGACTATGACCGTGAGCGCTTTACCTTAGATGAAGGTTTGTCAAAAGCTGTTCGTAAAGTCTTTGTCCAAATGTACAATGAAGGCTTAATTTATCGTGGTGAATATATTATTAATTGGGATCCACAATTACAAACAGCCTTGTCAGATATTGAAGTTCTTCATCAAGATGATGAAGGTGCTTTTTATCACGTCAGATATCCCTTTGCTGATGGGAGCGGCGAAATTGAAATTGCAACAACTCGTCCGGAAACAATGTTTGGTGACACAGCGGTAGCAGTTAATCCAAGTGATGAACGCTATAAAGATTTAGTTGGCAAAGAATTAATCTTGCCATTAACTGATCGAAAAATTCCTATTATTGCCGACCATCATGTTGATAAAGACTTTGGTACTGGAATGGTTAAAATCACCCCAGCTCATGACCCTAATGACTTTGAAGTAGGAAATCGTCATGACCTTGAGCGAATCAACGTTATGAATGATGACGGAACCATGAATGAACGTGCCGGTAAATATGTGGGAATGGACCGCTTTGATGCACGTAAGGCGTTGGTTAAAGATTTAGATACCGAAGGCTTCTTAATCAAAGTAGAGCCAATGGTTCATAGTGTTGGACATTCTGAACGTTCAGGCGTTCAAGTTGAACCACGTCTTTCAACCCAATGGTTCGTGAAGATGAAACCATTAGCTGATACTGCCATTAAGAACCAGTCAACTGATGACAAGGTTAATTTCGTTCCTGATCGTTTTGAAAACACATATCGTCAATGGATGGAAAATGTCCACGATTGGGTTATTTCACGTCAATTATGGTGGGGACATCGAATTCCTGCTTGGTACCACAAGGAAACCGGTGAAATGTACGTTGGCGAAGAAGCACCAGCAGATATTGAAAATTGGGAACAAGAAAATGATGTGCTAGATACTTGGTTCTCAAGTGCTTTATGGCCGTTTTCAACAATGGGTTGGCCAGATGTTGACAGTGCGGATTATCAAAGATATTTCCCAACTAATACTTTAGTAACTGGCTATGATATTATCTTCTTCTGGGTTTCTCGAATGATTTTCCAAAGTTTGAAATTTACTAACGAACGTCCATTTGAAAATGTAGTAATTCATGGACTAATTAGAGATGAGAACGGTAAGAAGATGAGTAAGTCATTGGGTAACGGAATTGATCCAATGGATGTCATTGAAAAATATGGAGCTGATGCCTTACGCTGGTTCTTATTAAATGGTTCAACTCCTGGACAAGACACACGTTTTAGTTACGACAAAATGGATGCAGCCTGGAACTTTATCAATAAGATTTGGAATGCTAGCCGTTACGTAATTATGAACTTGGAAGATACTCCTGAACCCCAAGACTTACCAAATATGTCACAAAATGATTTAACCGATGATTGGATTCTGGCTAGACTGAATGAAACTGTCGGTGAAGTTAATGACTTATTTGAGAAATTTGAATTCGGTGAAGTTGGACGTAGTATGTACAACTTCATTTGGAATGATTTCTGTGACTGGTATATTGAGATGTCTAAGGCAACGCTTAATGGCGATGATGAAGAAGCAAAAGCTCATAAGCGTTACGTATTAGCATATGTCCTTGACCAAGTCTTGAAATTGATGCACCCAATCATGCCATTTGTAACTGAGAAGATTTGGTTAAGCATGCAATACAGTGGTAAGTCAATTTCTCTTAAAGAGTATCCTGAAGTACATAGTGAATTTAATAATTCCGATGCGATTTCAAATATGACAACGATGATAGATTTAATAAAAGCTATCAGAAAGATGCGCTCTGATGCTAATGCACCATTGTCAAATCCAGTTGATATCATTATTAAACCAAGTGATGACGAAACTAAGAAAATCATTGAAGAAAATATTGAATATGTTGATCGTTTTGGACATCCAAAAGAATTAACAATTAGCTTGGATGCTAAAGCTCCTGAACTAGCAATGACCGAAGTAATTAACGGAGCAGAAATCTACGTACCACTAGCGGAATTAATCAATATCGACGATGAAATCAAACGTCAAGAAGATGAACTTGCTAAGGTACAAGCTGATTTAGACTTTGTTAACAAGAAACTTTCTAACGAGAAGTTCGTTGCCAACGCTCCAGAACAAGTGGTAGCAGAACAACGTGAAAAACTTGCTAGCTACGAAGAAAGAAAACAAAAAATTGAAGCAAGAATTGCACAATTGAAGAATTAAAAAAGTAGGCGAAAGCCTGCTTTTTTGGTATAACTAATTTATGACAAAAGTTGAAGAAACAATTAAATATATTCATGGATTACCTAAGTTTCATAAGACGGCGGACTTCGCAAATATCAAAGAAGTTTTGAGTCGCTTAAATAATCCGCAAAATGATTATCAGACGATTCATATCACCGGCACAAATGGCAAAGGGTCAGTGGCTCATTTTATTAATCAAATGCTGATTAATTCTGATTATCAGGTAGGGATGTTCACTTCGCCTTATATCGAAGAATTCAACGAGCGAATTCAGATTAATAATCGTTTTATTTCTGATGAGGAATTAATTCACTTAGTTGAACAAGTTAAAAATGTAGCTGGTGAGATTTCGTTAGTAGAATTTGAATTCGTAACTATTTTAGGTTTTCTATATTTTAGTTTGCATCAAGTAGATGTGGCAGTGATTGAAGTTGGGATTGGCGGATACCGGGATAAAACCAACGTTGTTGATGCCGACATTGCCGTAATTAATAATATTGGTTTGGATCATCAAGCTCTGATTGGACCAACACTAGAGGATATTGCAGTTGAAAAATCTGGAATCATTAAAAGAAATAGTGTGGCAATTTTAGGTGATATTGAGGCTGAATTATGGTCAATATTTGAAGAAAAAGCTCAGGTAGAATCTGCTAAACTACTAAAATATGGTAGTGATTTTCACGCTTCAAAAATTGTTGATGAAAATTTCAAGTTCCAATCGAATGAATTATCAATTAACGACTTAATGTTAGCAACGGCAGGAGATTTTCAAATTAAAAATGCCACAGTAGCAATTGAAGCATTTATTGAATATCAAAAATTGCGACAACAAGAAATCGATGTACAAATCATCAGACAATCGATTTCTCAAGTTCAGATGTTAACTCGCCTACAAGTTATCCGTAATCATCCTCGAATAGTCCTTGATGGCGCTCATAATGTACATGCAGCAAAGGAACTAGTTAGAACTTTTCAAAAGCAAGATGTGAAAATTTTAGTGGCTATTATGAAAGACAAAAATTTCCAGGCTGTTCTAAAGGAATTGTCGAAGATTTCATCGGATATAACTTTAACAACTTTTGAGGAAAATCGGAGTCTAAGTCAAGATGATATTGTTCAAAGCCAGCTTGAATATCCATTCATAAATGACTGGCATCAATTTATTACTGATTTTGTTCGAGAAGATTCAGATGAAACTTTATTAGTAACTGGGTCGATTCATTTTGTTTCACTAGTTCGACAAGATTTTACGTAATTTCATTTTAGTAATGAGGTGAGTGAAATCGATATTAGAGAAACGGCAGCCGAATTTGGTGTTGAGAGTTTAAATGATTTTGAAATTATCAAGTTGTTGATTAGATCGGGAAATAAGTCTGCATCAGTTGAAGAAATTGCCCATGATTTTTTGAATAAATATCAAAATATAGCTGAAGTTGATTTTGCAAGTATTAAACAACTCCAAGAAATTAAGGGATTGGGGAAATGCCGAGCTATCGAAATTAAAGCTGCAATTGAACTTGGCAAACGAGTACAGGCGGGCAAAACTGTCAGATATCAAGAAATTAATTCTAGTAAAGCCATTGGCGAGTTGTTAATTAATAAGTTAACTGGACAAACTCAGGAACTGGTTATGGTGGTTTATTTGGACACGAAGAATCAGATTATTAAACTAGATAATATCTTTAAAGGAACATTGAATTCGACAACGGTTCATCCACGAGATATTTTTCGTCGTTGTTTGCAACTTTCCGCATCTAAATTTATTGTGGCCCATAATCATCCGAGCGGTATTATATCGGTATCTGATGCCGATCTCGAATTTACTAATCGATTATTGAAATGTAGTGAGTTGATAGGTTGCGAACTATTGGATCATTTAATTATTGGTAAAGATTCCTATCTTAGCTTGAAAGAGGAGTCGCTAATGTAGGAAAATAGCCGGGTAAGTTAAATAGGCATCTTTTTTTGAATCTATTTATGATATAATCTTTCTAATATTACGTAACTAAAGGAGCGGTTTATTTTGTTTGGAATTGGCACAAGAAATATAGGGATTGATTTAGGTACAGCGAACACACTTGTATACGTTGACGGTAAAGGAATAGTTTTGAACGAACCTTCCGTTGTTGCAAAAAATACTTCGACAGGTGAAGTTGTTGCGGTCGGAGAAGAAGCACGTGAAATGATTGGTAGAACACCGGGGAGCATTGTTGCAATTCGTCCAATGAAGGACGGAGTTATTGCTGACTATGATACAACGGCTGCCATGATGAAATACTTCTTGGAAAAAACCATTGGCAATACTAAACCTTTAGTTATGGTTTGTGTACCAAGTGGCGTAACTGAAGTTGAGAAGCGCGCTGTTGTTGAAGCTACTCAACAAGCAGGAGCTAAAGAAGCTTATGTAATTGAAGAACCATTTGCTGCAGCTATTGGAGCAGGACTTCCTGTAATGGATCCAACTGGTAGTATGGTAGTTGATATTGGTGGTGGAACTACTGATGTTGCTACAATTGCTTTAGGTGGAATCGTTTCATCACGTTCAATTCGTGTTGCGGGTGATAAGTTCGATGAATCTATCATTTCATACATCAGACAACAATACAGTCTATTAGTTGGTGAAAGAACTGCTGAACAAATCAAAATGGAAATTGGCTCAGCTTCAGTTCAAAAAGCTGATGAAGGAAAATCCATTTCAATTCGTGGACGTGACTTGATGACAGGTCTTCCTAAGACTATCGAATTAACTTCAGTTGATGCAGCTCGTGCTATTCAAGAAGACGTTAATGAAATTGTTACTGCTGTTAAAGAAACTCTTGAAGAAACATCACCCGAAATTGCCGCTGATATTATTGATCACGGAATCGTTTTAACTGGTGGTGGAGCTTTGCTTGGAAATCTTGCAGAAGTTATCTCTGATGAAACTAGTGTTCCAGTTTTCATCGCACAAGATGCACTTGAATGTGTAGCTATTGGAACTGGAGAATCTCTTAAAAATATCGACGTTATCAGACGTCACTAACAGATTTGTGGATGAATAATCCACTTTTTCTTTAAGTATTGGGAGTAGTAAAGAATGAATAAGTTTTTCTCAAATAAAAAATTAATTATCTTGATGATTGCGGTTATTTTTACTTTTGGATTAATAGCTGTATCTTTGAATATTCGTGATAATAAAAATGACTCACCATTTTTCCAACAAGCTGGTAATGATACTACCAGTTTATTTGGGAGAATCATTTCTACTCCGGTTAATGCAATTCGTAACTTTGGAAATAACGCTTCAGATTTGATGAACACTTATTCCGAGAATAAACGTCTAAAAGCTAAATTAAGTGAATATGAACAAACTAAAGTTGAACTAAGTACTAAGAATAATGAAAATAAGGATTTGAAGAAACAACTAGATCTTTATAATACTTTGACTGATTATTCGCGAATCAATGCTTCAGTTATCAACCGTTCACCAAGTGACTGGCAAAATTATTTAACTATTAATCGTGGCTCTCTAAAAGGAATCAAGAAGAATATGCCAGTTATGTCTGGTTCGGGTTTGATCGGTCGAATTGCTGATGTTAATAAAACTAGTTCCAAAGTAGAGTTAATTTCATCTGAGAATTCCTCAAGTAACCGTTTTGCAGCTGAAGTATTGTCAACTTCATTGAACGTTAACGGAGTTATTACAGGTTATAATACTAATTCTGGATTGCTTGAAATGACACAAGTGAATACAGTTGATGGGGTTGTGACGGGGCAAAAAATTATTACCTCTGGTTTAGGTGGAATCACTCCACGTGGATTGTATATTGGAAAAGTTCTAAGTGTTAAAAAAGATAACTACGGACTTTCAAATGTTATCTATATTAAACCGGCTACTGATTTAACTAAGTTCACAGTTGTGACGGTTATTGATAGAAGCGTAGGTGATAACTAATGAAGAGAGTCGTTAACACATTCAAAGTTATTGGCCCATTTGTTATGTTGGCCGTTGCTTTTTATTTAGATGGAATCTTGAAATTAGGATTAGATTTTTTGAACAGTGGGAATAATAATGGTTTGCCACAAATAATGTTGATGGTTTTTGTCATGTTTGCTTTTAAGTTTGACATGAACCGTGAGCTGATTGTCTATTCATTTGTTTTTGGATTTTTATACGACATTTACTATATGAATATATTCGGTGTCTATACGGTAATTTTGCCACTGTTTGTCAGTTTGTTGTTATTTGCTAAAGAATATTTTCCTGATTCAATCATTATTGAAACCTCATATTATCTACTAGTACTAGTGGCAATGCATACCGTAGTGTTTGTATTAGGTTTAATCTTTAAAACTGTGAATTTGAATTTTATTGATTTTCTATCATTTACAATTTGGCCAACAGTCTGGTTCAATTTGATTATTTTTCTTCTACTATATGTGCCATTGTCATGGTTAATTTATAAATTAATTGATTTAAGAAGAGTGTTTTAAAAGGCAAGTTTTACTTGCCTTTTTTGTTATCTTGGTATAATTTTAAGTTGTTGTTAATTTAAAAAATTAAATAGTCTCACAAAGGGGAGCCTTTTGGCTGAGAGTGATGTAATGTCAGACCCTTAGAACCTGTTTGTTAGTACAAGCGTAGGGATTTGTGTGGAGGAAACTCCTTTTGTGATGACTAAATCATGAAAGGAGTTTTTTTATATGCAAACAACAAAAAAAGCTGACGTTTTGTCAGTTACCGTCGAAGGAGCCATTATTACTGCTTTAGCAATGGCTTTGAATTACTTACCACATACAACTGGAATTTCAGCAGTTGAATTTTCATACGGTTTGGTACCGTTGACCATTTATGCTTTTAGAAGAGGATTTTTGCCAGCTACTTTATCTGGATTTGTCTGGGGTATTTTAGATCTAATTCTAAGAGGCCTTGGTAACGGAAGTGTCTTGAATCCACTTCAAGGATTTTTGGAATATTTCATTGCCTTTGCTTTAGTTGGGTTAGCTGGTCTTGGTTATAAAACTGTTCAGGCACGAATTCATGCTGGTAAGAGTATTCTTGCTCCAGCATTAGGCTATGCGACTCTAGGTATTTTTGGAAAATATCTAATTCATTTTATTGCTGGTGGATATTATTGGGGTATGTATGCTCCTAAAGGTATGAATCCTTGGATCTATTCACTAACCGTTAATGGTGGCAGTGCTTTAGCCAATGTAGTTTTAGTTTTAGTAGTTCTAGTTCTGTTGAAACCTTCAATGAAAACATTATTAATTCCGAAGAGATAAAAAAATCGCCCGTAAGGGCGATTTTTTTACGCGATTGATGCAACGGCGGCAAAAACAACTCCGCCAATGATAATGAGTAACATAAGCCAAACAAATATTTTAGTAATTTTTGATAAAGTACTAGGTTTCTTGTCCATTCAATACACATCCTAATTAATTGTTATTGAGAATTTTACTTCAATTAACTTAATTATTCAAATAAATTAAATATCCCCCACCAAAAACCACCTTTTAAAATCCTATTATATTAGGATTTTAGGGTGGTCTTTTCATTTTTATAACTTTTTTGTGGAATTATGTGGTACGAAGTGGTGGGTTGTGGTAATATTATATTTATTAGGAAAGGGTAAGGAGGTGATTTGGATGTTCATGGGTGAATATAGCCATTCTTTAGATACAAAAGGACGTGTTATCGTTCCTGCAAAATTTCGACAGAACTTAGGTCATGATTTTGTTTTGACTAAAGGTATGGACGGATGTTTATTCGGATATCCAAATGACCAATGGAAAAAGTTGGAAAAACAACTTGATCAACTACCCTTAACTAAAAAGGATGCACGTGCATTCGTTAGATTCTTCTATGCTTCGGCAACAGAAACTGAAATCGACAAACAAGGAAGAATTAATATTTCTTCTTCCTTAATGAATTATGCGAATTTAAAAAAGAATTGTGTAATTGTCGGTGTTTCTGATCGAATTGAAATTTGGGATCAAGAAAAATGGGATCAGTTCAGTACTGATGCAGCAGAAAACTTTGATGAAATATCAGAGAAAATGATGGACTTTGACTTGTAGGAGTAGAAATGTTTGAACATACAACAGTTTTATTAGAAGAAACAGTTAGATATTTGAACGTTTCTCCCACAGGAACATATATTGATGCAACTTTTGGACGTGGTGGTCATACCAGAAAAATTCTAAGTCAATTAGATGGCGGTAGAGTGATTGCCTTTGATCGTGATAATACAGCGATTGAAGCTGGAGAATTATTAGCAAAAGAAGTCGCTGATAATTCAAACAATGAATTAATAATGGTCAAAGCTAATTTTCAAGATTTAGCCACACAACTAGAAGCGCTCAATATAGAAAAAGTCGACGGCATCATTTATGACTTGGGAGTCTCATCTCCACAATTCGACGATCCGACTAGAGGTTTCAGTTATAAAAAATCTGCACGTCTAGATATGAGAATGGATCAAAATCAAGAACTTGATGCATATCAAATCGTCAATGATTGGCCATATGAGGAATTAGTTAGAATTTTGTTTCGTTATGGTGATGAGAAATTTGCTAAAAAAATTGCTCGTTCAATTGAAAAGAACCGTGAACAACAACCAATTGAAACGACAACGGAATTAGCAGAGCTTATCAAAGAAGCAATTCCAGCAGCCGCTAGAAGAACCGGTGGTCATCCTGCCAAAAGATCGTTTCAAGCAATTCGAATTGCGGTAAATGATGAACTTGGTTCACTAGAAAAATCTTTGATGGCAGCTATTGATTTAGTTGATCTAGGCGGAAGAATCTGTGTCATTACTTTTCAATCTTTAGAAGATCGAATTGTTAAGCAGATGTTTAAAGAATTTTCCGAGGTTGAAATTCCTCGGGGGTTGCCAGTCATTCCAGATGATTTACAACCAACCTTAAAAATGATTACCAAAAAACCCGTATTGCCAACAGATGATGAGCTTGAGGATAATCGCCGCTCACACAGTGCTAAGTTACGGGTGGTTGAAAAAATTAATAATCGTAATTAATAAATGGGGAAGTTACCATGGATAATAACAATACAGCTAGAAATTATGAAACATATACATATGAGCAACCTTTAAGACAACCGGAAACTCGCCGTGAGACGGTTAAAAAGGTTCAAACCAAAAGCGTTCCAGTTTCAAAACTTGAGGGTTTCTTGTTAGCTGCGCTAGGAGTTGTTACAATGGTACTTATGATTGCCCTAGTTTCTGTGAAAGTTTCAACTACAATTACCTCACAACAACTACAAAAAGCTAGTAATTCACTTGATTCTGTTACCAGTAAGAATGTCGATTTAAGACAAGAAGTAGGTGAGTTGACGAGTTCACAAAGACTAACACAATATGCTCAACAACATAATATGAATGTGAGCAACGCTAATGTTAGGAACGTTTCAAAATGAATAATAATCACAAAAAAAATAATTTAAGAGCAAAATCGAGCAGGACACTATTTGCCAAAGTGTTGGTAGCTGCATTTGCTCTTATTTTTGTTATTTTCATTTTTCAATTTGCAAAGATTGCAATGACTGGACAGGCAAAAGGACAAAATCTGAGTTATCGAACCAAATTTAAATATACCCAAAAGAATCCTTTAATTGCCCAACGTGGGAATATTTTCGATGCCAATGGTGATATGGTGGCTTCTAATGCTGGCGAATTTTCTATCTACGCTATTTTGGATAAACAAAACCGCACTAAGACCGGTAAGATTGACTACGTCAAAGATAAAGAAAAAACAGCTGAAGTCCTCAGTAAGTATCTTGCCTTAGACAAAGAAACAATTTTGAAGTATTTAAATTCAAAAAAGAAAGCCTTCCAAGTGGAGTTTGGATCAGCCGGAAAGAAACTTTCCTTACATACTAAGGAAGAGATCTCTGCAGAAAAATTACCGGGAATTAAATTCTTTAAAACACCTTCAAGATCATATCCGAACGGAATTTTTGCCTCAAACCTAGTTGGGATTACTAAAGTTGAGAATAAAAAAGATGCCACTGATATTCAAAAAATTAGCGGCATTATGGGAATTGAAAAGGAATTTGATAACCAACTAGCTGGTAAAGACGGAATTAAAATTTCAAAAGTTGATACTTCAGGTAACGAACTCCCAGAAACTAAAGTTGTTCAGAAACAATCAAAAGATGGCGATGATGTCTATTTAACAATTGATTCAAAAATTCAAGACTATTTAGAAATTTTGATGAGTGATGTTCAAAGCAAATATCAACCAAGAGAACTAAAAGCAGTAGTAATGGATTCAAAAACTGGGGCAATTCGTGCGATGTCTCAACGCCCAACTTTTAATCCATCTAATTTATCTGGCCTATCAGATAGTTGGAAAAATACGCTTGTTGAAGATCAATATGAGCCGGGTTCGGTTATGAAAATCATGACTCTATCAGCAGCAATTGATTCTGGTAATTACAATCCTAATGGCTACTATCAATCAGGTAGTGTCAAAGTTGATGATCGTACCATTAGTGATTGGAATAAGACTGGATGGGGAAGCATTCCTTTGAGCCAAGCCTTTCCACGTTCTAGTAATGTTGGGATGGTAAAGCTTGAACAAGCAATGGGTAGTGATGTTTGGCTAGACTATTTGAAGAAATTCAAAATGGGAGAGAAGACCGGTATCACTCTTCCTAATGAAACCAACGGAGCAATTTCTTTCGAACACAGATCTGATCAAGCAATGACCTCATTTGGACAAAGTATTAATGTTAATACCTTACAAATGCTTCAAGCAACTTCAGCAATCGCTAACGGTGGGAAAATGATTAAACCTTACATTGTTGATAAGGTTGTCAATCCGAATACCGAAGAAGTTGTTGAAAAAACTAAAACTCAATCAGCTGGAACGCCAATTAAGAAAGAAACGGCTGATCAGGTAATGGATGCAATGAAGCAAGTTGTCAGTGCCGATTACGGAACTGGTCGCGTGTATGCAATTCCTGGCTATGAAAATAACATTGCAGTCAAAACTGGTACTGCTCAGATTGCTTCACCAAATGGAGGATACTTAACTGGTTCAAGTAATTATATCTATTCCGTAATGGGAATCTTACCAGCTAATAATCCAAGATATATTGTTTACATTACTATTAAACAGCCACAAAGAATGACTCAATCTGCCGAAAAGATTTTATCAGAAATCTTTAATCCCTTGGCACAAAGACTATTACAATCGACTGTTAAACAAGCACCTAGCTCAATTAGCCAAATTGAAGTAGGTGATTTAATTGGTGAATCTGTTGAAGAAGCTAAGCAAAAAGTTACTAAACTAGGATTAACACCATGTGTGATTGGAACTGGTTCAAAAATTGTTCAGCAGTTACCTAAGTCAAAAGCCAAAATTTTAAGTGGTCAAAAGGTGTTATTATTAACTAATGGTGCAATGACGATGCCAGATGTTTCAAATTGGTCACAAAGTGATATTTTGAAATTATCAGAAGTTACGGGAATTAAGATTAAAACTAAAGGCTCGGGTTATGTTACTAGCCAAAATCTGAAACCTGGTGAAATAATGTCAGGCAAAAAAAATATCGAGGTGACACTTGCCGGTAGATAGTGTTACTTAAGGAGTAATAATGTTATCAGAATATTTAATTTCAATTGTTGGTAGCTTCGCTATCACAGTTATCATCTTGCCTTTGTTTATTGGCTATTTACGAATGAAAGACGAAGGTCAACAAATTAGAGAAGAAGGTCCAAGTTGGCATGAGAAAAAATCAGGAACGCCGACAATGGGTGGGGTGGTTTTTCTATTAGCAATTGCCATCAATAATATTTTTATGGGCTTTTACAAGCACCAAAATACCTTATCTCTAATCATTGTTACTGCCGTGATTATTTTATTCGGTTTGTTAGGATTCTATGATGATTTTATTAAAGTGAATCTCAAGAGAAATCTGGGCTTACGTGCTTGGCAGAAATTCTTAGGTCAGGTAATAATTGGAATTATTTTTGTTCTAGTTTATTTCCATGAAAAATTCTCAATTTCAATTAATCTTCCTTTTATTGGAGACGTTAGTTCAGTTCCATTCTTTATCTTCTTTGCTATTTTTTGGTTAGTCGGGTTCTCAAATGCGGTCAACTTAACCGATGGATTAGATGGATTAGTAGCTGGATTAACTGCTATATCTTATGGAACTTATGGAATTATTGCTTTGGATCAAGCACGTGGCGATATTGCAATAATTTGTTTCTCAGTGGTTGGTGGCATGATTGCCTTTCTAATCTATAATCACAAACCTGCTAAGATTTTTATGGGCGATGTTGGTTCACTTGCCCTTGGTGGTGGATTAGCGGCAATTGCATTAATCTTGCAACGTCCATGGTCGTTATTACTGATTGGTTTAATCTATGTAATTGAAACAGCTAGTGTCATCCTACAAGTCGGTTCATTTAAACTATTTAAGAGAAGAATATTTAAAATGACACCAATTCATCATCATTTTGAAATGCTAGGTTGGAGTGAATGGAAAATTGATATTACGTTCTGGTTTTTTGCTTTAATCTGTTCAAGTATTTATCTAATGATTTTCTTATAAAAAAAGAGGTTATAAAAGTTGAAGGATATCAAAACTTATCAAAACAAAAAAGTTTTAGTTTTAGGGCTAGGAAGATCAGGAATAGCTGTCAGCAAACTTCTAGTAAAACTAGGAGCAATTGTTATTATTAATGATAGCCAAGAAGCACCTATTAATTCAGATATCCAAGAACTAGAAAATTCGGGAGTCAAGATTATTACTGGCTCTCATCCATTGGATTTATTCGATCAAGGTTTTGAATATATGTTCAAAAATCCCGGAATTCCATATTCCAATGTGATGGCCCAAGAAGCTGAAAAAAGAAATATTCCGATTCTGACTGAACCGGAACTTGCCTATGAAGTTTTAGAAGGGCAAATGGTTGCGGTAACAGGGACTAACGGGAAAACCACTACGACAACTTTGATTTCACAAATGCTCGCTAGTCAAACAAAGGAACATAAAGTTTTCACTGGTGGGAACATTGGACTAGCGTTGAGTAACGTCGCTCAAGTTGCCGAAAAAAATGATTACTTAGTGGCTGAGTTATCGAGTTTTCAATTGATGGGTGTCAAAGAATTACATCCCAAGATAGCAGTACTAACCAACATATACTCAGCTCATCTTGATTATCACGGTAGTCGCGAAAACTACATTGATGCCAAAATGAATATTACTAAGAATCAAACTGCTCAAGATTATTTTGTGGTTAATTATGATGATGAAGAATGGATTGATTTAGTCAAACAAAGTCAGGCACAAATAATTCCGTTTACAAAAGGTGACAAATTCCAAGAAGGTGCTTATATTCAAGATGATGCTATCTATTTTCAAGGTGAGAAAATTATCCCTGTTGATGAAATTAGAATTCCCGGAAGTCATAATGTAGAAAATGCCATGGCGGCAATTTGTGCAGCTAAGCTGTTAAACATTTCAAATGAACATATTCAAAATGTTTTGACTACTTTTACTGGGGTTAAACACCGAATTCAATTTGTCGAGACAGTTAATCAACGAAAATTCTACAATGATTCTAAGGCAACTAATATCGAGGCAACTACGGTAGCTTTGACTGCATTTAAACAACCGATTAACTTGATTGCCGGTGGCTTGGATCGTGGAAATGGGTTTGACGAATTAATTCCAAATTTAAAGAATGTTAAAACCTTAGTGGCTTTTGGTCAAACAGCTGATAAACTAGTCGAAACAGCTCAAGCAGCAAAAGTTTCGACAATTGTTAAAGTTGCTGATTTAAAAGAAGCAACACAAAAAGCGTTTGAGCTTAGCGAACCAGAGGAAATAATCTTATTATCACCAGCTTGTGCAAGTTGGGATCAATATGATAGCTTCGAGCAACGTGGTGATGAATTCATTGCTGAAGTTGAAAAAATTAGAAAGGAAACCGACCAATGAGAGTAATTATATCCGGAGGTGGAACGGGTGGACATATTTATCCAGCCATTGCCTTGATTAAACAATTGAAGAAACGAAACCTCTTGGATGATGTTTTGTACGTTGGTACTCAAAAAGGGTTGGAAAGCCGCATTGTAAAGGAACTAGATATTCCTTTTGAAACGGTTGAAATTCAAGGCTTTAAGCGAAAGTTATCCTTTCAAAATGTAATCACCGTTAAATTATTTATTGAAGGAATTTTTAAGGCACGTAAAATCATCAAACAGTTCAAACCAGACATTGTGGTGGGAACTGGTGGCTATGTTTCCAGCTCAATTGTTTATGCTGCACATACTTTAAAAATTCCCACAATTATTCATGAACAAAATTCAATTGCTGGAGTAACTAATAAATTTTTAGGAAACTTCGTTAATAAAATTGCTATTTCATTTCAAGAAGTGGCAAGTGAGTTTAAAGAAAAAGATAAGCTAGTGCTGACTGGTAATCCAAGAGCTCAAGAAGTAGCAGGAATTAAGAAAAATAATCGTCTGCAAGAATTTGGTTTAGATCCTAAAATTCCTACCGTACTAATCTTTGGTGGAAGTCGTGGAGCAGAGCCATTGAATCGTGCTGTAATTGGCTGTTTGAAGGAATTTAGTGAGCAGTCATATCAAGTACTTTTTGCAACTGGAAAAATTCATTATGATTACGTCAAAGAGGCGATTAAAGACACTGATTATGAAAATGTTTCGGTAGTTTCATATATTGATAATATGCCGGAAATTTTACCTGATGTGGATTTGATTGTTGGTCGTTCAGGGGCAACAAGTATTGCTGAAATCACTGCGTTAGGAATTCCTGCAGTTTTCATTCCTAGTCCATATGTTACTCATGATCATCAAACAACAAATGCTCAAATTTTGACTAAAGTAAATGCTGCTAAGATGATTAAAGAGCCTGATTTGAATGACAAGAGTTTGATGGAAGTAGTCAATCAAATTATGAATGATAAGCAGTTACACGACGAAATGGCTGATAATTCTAAGAAATTAGGAATGCCCGATGCAGCAGATTTATTGATTGATCAGATGTTAGATTTAACGAAGTAGTGAGAAAAAATGACTGAACAAAAAAGTAGACTTTCTGTGGTTAAGAACAAGCAAAAACAAAAAAAGAATCGGCGAAACTTCTTCAAGGAAAACAAAAAGAATCTTGTTATCTTTGGAGTAGTTTTTGTTGTCTTAATCTGTGCTTATTTTGGTTCTTCAGTTTCCAAAGTGAAAACAGTTGAAGTCGAAGGATTGAATGAATTAGGTGAACAACAGGTTATCGATGCTTCAAAGATTAATACCAATACGCTTATGCTTAGTGTTCTTTTTACAAAATCACAATATCAAGACAATATTTTGAACAACTTAAAATCAGTTAAGTCTGCTAGTGTTCAATTTAAGTCAATCAATCAACTAAAAATTCATGTGAAAGAATACGAGACAGTCGGTTACATTGCCAAGAATGATCAGTATTACAAGATTCTTGTTAATGGAAAAAAATTAACTCAAGGTCAAAAGTTGCCGATTGGAAATCATCCGATTTTCGTTGATTTTAAAGATAAAAAAATTCTGGATCAAACGATAACTGAATATAGTAAGTTAAATGCCAAGATGAAAAACTCCATTTCCGAAATAAAATATACGCCTTCTGATTTGAATAAATACAAGGCTAGATTGTTTATGAATGACGATAATGAGGTTATAGTAGATATTAGAACTATGAGGAAGAAATTAGTCTATTATCCTAGTATTTCGAGTCAGATGGGTAAAAAAGGTGTTGTTGATTTAGAAATCGGCGCATATTCTTATCCTTTTTCTTAATTTATTAGGTTAATAGTTCAAAATTAATCTCTTTTTATGTTAAACTTTTATGGAATATATAAAGTTATAAAAACTTTATAGTCTATGGGGGCAATTATGGATAATTCAGAAATTTTTGTGGGGCTAGACATTGGTACTAGCTCGATAAAAGTTGTTGTTGCCGAAGCTGTTACGGGTAAGGTTAATGTAATTGGTGTCGGTAGCCAAAGATCTGAGGGTGTAAGTCGCGGTGTTATCGTTGATATTGATAAGGCCTCAGAATCGATAAAAGCAGCCATTTCCAAGGCTGAACAACAAGCTAATTTAAAAATTGAAGACGTAGTAATCAATATTCCTTCAAGCATGCTCAAAATTGAGCCATGCCAAAGCATGATTGCTGTCGGTACACAATCAAGAGAAATTACCGAAGATGACGTTCGTCAAGTTATGACGGCAGCTATGGTGCAAAATCTTCAGGGACAAAGTGAAGTTGTTACATTGAAACCACTCAAATTCAGCGTGGATGGATTCAGCAATATTAGGGATCCTCGAGGCATGATTGGTGTGCGCTTAGAAATGAACGGAATTTTGTATACTGCCCCAAGAAATATCGTATACAATCTTCAATCAGCAGTTAAAAAAGCTGGTTTGAATATATCTCATGAAGTAGTTGCTCCAGTTGCCCTAAGTAATATTGCTTTATCTGAAGGTGAACGTAACTTTGGTTCAATTATTATTGAAATGGGTGCTGGTCAAACCTCAGCTTCTGTAATTCATGATAAGTCATTGAAGATGACAGAAGTTGATTACGAAGGTGGTAATCATATAACTCATGATATTTCGGTGGTTTTAAATACTAACGTTGAAAATGCCAGCCACTATAAGATTTATTATGGTAATGCTGATTCAAACTTGGTTTCAGATAATGAAGTTTTCCCAGCAGAAATTGTTGGTAAAAACGAACCAGAAAATGTTTCAACTAAGTATCTATCAGAAATCATTGAAGCTAGGTTAGAACAGATTTTTAGTCGACTCAAGACTAAGCTTGAAGAAAGTAATGCACTTGATTTACCAGGTGGTATAATTATTACCGGTGGGGTAGCTGCTACGCCAGGGATTGATTCATTAGCTAGCCGAATCTTCCAAGTTAATACAAAGGTTTATATTCCTCAACAAGTAGGAATGCGTTATCCAGCCTTTTCAATTGGATTGGGAGATGTTTATTACGCTGCAATGCTATCAGATATCGATAAGATTGCTAATAGTATTGTTACTGGTAATTCAATCGATCTTGGTGGTAATCAAGCAGCAAAAGAACCTACCAATACTCAAGGATTGATGGGAAGATTTACCAATAAAAAAGATTCACCTCAACCAAAGAGTACTAAAGAAACAAATAATCCTGCTGTTGATCGTCAAAAACCAGAAGTAAATAATCAATCAGTAGATAATAAAACTAAAAAAACAGGAAATGCAGTTAAAGGATTTTGGAATAAGTTTTTTGACTAAAAACTCTGGAATCAGATTAGGAGAGACATTGATATGGAATATTCATTAGATTCACAAAATAATACCTCAGCCGTAATCAAAGTTATTGGTGTTGGTGGTGCCGGCGGAAACGCTGTTAATAGAATGATTAAAGAGGGTATTAGTGGAGTTGAGTTTATTGTTGCTAATACTGATGTTCAAGCTCTAGAAAATTCCCAAGCTGAAAAAAGAATTCAAATTGGTCCTAAGTTAACTCGTGGACTAGGAGCTGGAGCTAATCCAGAAATTGGTGAAAAAGCAGCTGAAGAAAGTGAAACAGAAATTCAAGAAGCTCTTGCTGGAGCAGATATGATTTTTGTAACTGCCGGAATGGGTGGTGGTACTGGTACAGGTGCTGCACCTGTTATCGCTCGAATTGCTAAAGACAGTGGAGCTTTAACCGTTGGAGTTGTTACCAAACCATTTATCTTTGAAGGTCAAAATAAAGACCGCAATGCGATTGATGGAATTGCTAAGCTAAAGGCAAACGTTGATTCCTTAATCCTAATTGCTAACAACAAGTTGCTTGAAATTGTTGATAAACGTACACCAATCGATGAAGCTTTCCAATTTGCTGATGATGTATTGAGACAAGGCGTTCAAGGGATCTCAGATTTAATTACTTCAGCTGGATATGTTAACGTCGACTTTGCTGACGTTAAGACAGTGATGGAAAAACAAGGTGCTGCCTTGATGGGAATTGGTCAAGCAAGTGGTGAAGATCGTATTCAAAAAGCTACAAGCATGGCAATTTCTTCTCCATTACTTGAAGTTTCAATCGATGGTGCTGAACAAGTATTGATTAATATTACTGGTGGAGCAGATCTTTCACTATTTGAAGCCCAAGAAGCTTCCGAAATTGTCCAAGATGCTGCTGGTAGTGATATCAATGTTATCTTTGGTACTTCTATTGATGAAAACCTTGGTGATGAAGTTAAAGTTTCTGTTATTGCTACAGGAATTGACAAGTCACAACAAGGTGGTGGATCTTCAGTTGGAGGATTCAAATCATCATTTGGTTCAAGTGACAGTGCTACTGTTGCTCAACCAAATACACCTAATCAAACTGCTACAGAAAATAAATCAAATGAAAGTAACGATCCATTTGATATTTGGAATGACACACCAAAAGATCAAGCACCAGAACCAATGCCAACCAATGAAGAAGCTAATGCACAAACAAGTACTCCAAATGTTGACTCTCAAGAATTTGATCTTTTCAATGACAATTCAAACATTGATGAAATTAAAGATAGTGATGATTCTACACCACCATTCTTTAAGCGTAGACGTCCAGAATAGGAAAGTAGAGGACTAAGATTATGGCTTTTGAAAAACTAAGTAATTTCTTCGGTATGAGTGATGAAGAAAACTACAATACAAATAATGAAGTAAATGAAGAATATATCAGTGAAGAATATACTGATGAAAAAGTAGTACCTATGTCTGCTGCAAATAATCCTAAAAAGACAAGTAAAATTGTCATTTCAGAACCAGTTGCATATTCAGATACTAAAGATATTGCAAAGATGCTACTTTCAAATAAAGCAGTTATCGTTAACTTTTCTAAGATTGATGACAGTCAATCAAAGAGAATTGTTGACTTCTTGACAGGTACTTTGTTTGCTATTGATGGTGAAATCAAAAATGTTGGTGATAAAATTTTCTTATGTACACCACAAAAATTTGAAGTTAACCAAAGCAATTCAAATTAATTAAGTAAAAAAGGATAAAAGCATTGGATAGTATATTTATAGGTTTGCCTTATGTAATCGCACGATTAATTGGGGCTTACGAAGTTCTTATCATAATATATGCTTTATTATCATGGTTTCCGGGGGCGTATCGGTCTAAGTTAGGACAAATTCTAACAAGGATGGTTGCTCCTTTTTTAAATATGATAGATAGAGTTGTTCCATCAATTATGGGAATGAGTTTTGCACCATTAATTGCCATAATCCTATTAGAAATCTTAAGTAGAATATTGTTGAGTATTTTATAAAAATGAGCTCAGAATATTTTCGACCAGAAGAAGAGCGTTTCATTCAAAGAATGGAAGAGCTCTTTTTACGCGCAGAACAAAAAAACTATTTTCAAGTTACTAGCTTCTTAAATCAAAGAGAACAGTATATTCTTGAAAACATTAGTCATAACTATCCAGAAACAGATTTGTATTTCAATGGTGGCGGATATAAGAATGAACGTCAAAGAGCGATAATAGCTCCGAAGTATTATCAACTCGAAAAAAGTGACTTTCAAATTCAAGCAATTTCTATTCGTTACGCTGAGAAATTTAATAAGCTAAAGCATTCGCAAATTTTAGGTGCTCTCGTTAATTTAGGTATTGATCGTAATAGTTATGGCGATATTATTACCGATGGCCATTACTGGCAGTTTTTTGTCATTGATACGATGAGTGAATTAGTAGTTGAACAAGTGAAGAGAATTGGTAGTAATTCTGTCAGTTTGCACAAAATAAATTCTGATCAACTATTACTTCCTACTGACGATTATGAACTAATGAATATTGTCAGTCGTTCGTTTCGAGTTGATAGTATTACTGCTAGTGTTTTTAACTTCTCCAGGCAAACTGGCAAAGACTTAATTGCAAATGGCAAAGTAACTGTTAATTGGATTAAAACTAGTAAGGCGGATTATTTCATTTCAATCAATGATGTGATTAGTGTTCGTGGTTATGGCAGAGTTAAAATTAATGAGATTTATGGACAAACGCAAAATTCCAAATGGAAACTGAGTGTGAGTGCAATTAAGAAGAAATAATGACTGGAAAAAAAACAGTTTTTCCACTATAATCAGTAAAGTAAATCAAAAGACAAGTTTCAAAATTAACATTAAAGCGAGTCAACAAGTGGTGTGAGGTTGATAATGCTCTGGTTTTGAAATATCACTTTTGAATAAGTTATTAATAAAGTTTCAATTATTTAAGGTGGTATAGCGATTAACTCGTCCGTTTAGGGCGAGTTTTTTTATAGGAGGAAGTACATGAAGACAAAAGAAACTCTTAACCTAGGTGCAACAGAATTTCCTATGCGTGGGAACTTACCTAACATGGAAGCTACTTGGGAACAAGAATGGGAAGATAATGACCTATATAACAAACGTCAGGCATTAAACGAAGGGAAACCATCATATACATTACATGATGGACCTCCATTTGCTAACGGAAATATTCACATGGGTCACGCTCTAAACAAGATTTCTAAAGATATCATTGTCAGATACAAGTCAATGAGTGGTTTTAGAGCACCGTTTGTTCCGGGATGGGATACTCATGGACTTCCAATTGAACAACAATTAGCCAAAAAAGGTGTGAAGAGAAAAGAGATGACCTTGGCTGAATATCGTCAATTATGTTTCGATTACGCCATGGGTGAAATTGATAAGCAAAGAGCTGATTTCAAACGCTTGGGAATTTCTGCCGACTGGGAGAATCCTTATATTACTTTGCAACCAGAGTTTGAAAAAGAAGAAGTGAAAATGTTTGGTGAAATGGTCGAAAAAGGCTATATCTACCGTGGTAAAAAACCAGTTTATTGGTCACCATCATCGGAATCAACTCTAGCTGAAGCTGAAATTGAATATCATGACATTAAGTCACCTTCACTTTATGTTGCTTTCAAAGTAAAAGATGGTAAAGGAATTCTAGATACTGATACTTCCTTCATTATCTGGACAACTACACCTTGGACCTTGCCTGCTAATGTGGCAATTGCTGTAAATCCAAGATTTGAATACTCATTAATTAATGCTGATGGCAAGAAATACGTTGTTGCCACAGAACGACTAAATGCAATTACCGAAGCATTTGAATTCAAAAACGTTGAAACTCTAAAAATTATTAAGGGTAAAGACTTAGAAATGATGACTGCTCAACATCCTTTCTATGATCGTGATTCACTAGTGATCTTAGGTAATCACGTTACTCTTGATGATGGTTCTGGTTTAGTTCACACTGCTCCTGGACATGGTAGCGATGACTACAATGCGGGAATGAAATATAAATTACCAGTACTATCTCCAGTTGATGAACACGGAGTGATGACTGATGAAGCACCTGGATTTGAAGGCCAATACTACGATGATATCAATAAGCCAGTTGTCGAATTGTTAAAAGAAAAAGGAGCTCTTCTAAAATTAAGCTTCTTTACTCATAGTTATCCTCATGACTGGCGTACAAAGAAACCAGTTATCTTTAGAGCTACTCCACAATGGTTTGCCTCAATTGATCCATTTAGAGAACAAATCTTGGCTGAAATTCAAAAAGTTAATTTCTCACCTGAATGGGGTAAAACTCGTCTTTACAATATGATTAAAGACCGTGGTGATTGGGTAATTTCTCGACAACGCGCTTGGGGTGTACCACTACCAATTTTCTATGCTGAAAATGGTGACCCAATCATGACTAAAGAAACCATTGACCATGTTGCTGAATTGTTTGGTGAATTTGGCTCAAATGTCTGGTTTGAAAGAGAAGCTAAGGACTTATTACCAGAAGGATTTACTCATCCATCAAGTCCTAATGGTGAATTCACCAAAGAAACAGATATCATGGATGTTTGGTTTGATTCTGGTTCAAGTCATCGTGGCGTCTTAAAAGCTCGTCCAGAACTAGATTTTCCTGCTGATCTATATCTAGAAGGTTCAGATCAATATCGTGGATGGTTCAACTCAAGTTTAATCACTTCAGTGGCTACTAATGGTCAAGCTCCATATAAAAATATTCTCTCTCAAGGATTTACTTTAGATAAGAATGGTCACAAGATGAGTAAATCATTAGGTAACACAATTTTGCCTAGTGATATCGAAAAACAATTCGGTGCCGAAATTATTCGTCTTTGGGTGGCTTCAGTTGATACTAGTTCTGACGTTCCTGTGGGAGTAGATTCATTCAAACAAATTTCAGAAGTTTATCGTAAAATCAGAAATACCATGCGTTTCATGTTAGCAAATACCGATGATTTTGATCCTAAAACCAATCGAGTTGAATACGCTGATTTACGCTCGGTAGATCAATTTATGGTCTCGAAATTAAACAAATTGATTAACTCAGTTTTGAACAATTACAATAACAATGACTTCTCAGCTGTCTATAAAGAAGTTATGTCCTTTATTACAAATGAAATGTCAGCATTCTATCTAGATTTTGCTAAAGACGTTGTATATATCGATAGTGCTGATAGTCATGCACGTCGTTGCATGCAAACTGTGATGTATGATGCTGTGGTTAAAATCACTAAAGTGTTGACACCAATCTTGCCATTCACGATGGAACAAATTTGGAAATATCTCAAAGAAGATGAAGAATTTGTTCAATTGGCTGAAATGCCAGGTGAGGAAAATGCTGATGATGAACAACTACTTAACGATTGGCAAGCATTCTTGAGTATCAGAGATGATGTATTAAAATCTCTTGAAGAAGCCCGTAATAACAAGTTGATTGGTAAATCAATGGAAGCTAAAGTCATAATTTTTGCTGACGACGAAACCAAGACCTTACTTGAAGGACTAGATAGTGATTTGGGACAATTATTAATTGTTTCCGGATTCTCGTTGGAAGAAATGAGTGCTGCAAGTTCTCAAGCAGACGAATATCAAAACGTGAAAGTTTTGGTTGAAAAAGCTGATGGAGAAGTTTGTCAAAGATGTCGTATGACTAAGACAGATGTTGGTGAGGATACTCAATTACCTAATTTATGCCAACGTTGTGCTAAAATAGTTCATGAAGATTATCCTCAAGCAGTTGCGGAAGGACTAGAATAAATGTTTACAGGAAAAGTTACCAATTTTGATGCAAAAAAAGGGTACGGTTTTATTGAAGATGAAAAAGGTGAACGCTATTTTGCTTTCATCACTTCATTTAAAAATCGTGATGAGAAAAGAATCGTCAATAATTGTGAAGTAGAATTCGAAGTGGCGCCTGGCTTAAAAGGACCACAAGCTGTAAATATAAATTTGTTGTAAAATGAGAAGTACAAATAGGTACTTCTTTTATTTTTGAAAAAGGGTGTTCGTTATTATGAATAAAGATTTGAATCCGAATCGATGGAAAATATTGATTGCGGTTAATTTATTTACTTTCATGTCAGTGTTGGATGGAAGTATTGTTAATATTGCTCTTCCAGTTATGAGTAAAGATTTGCATGTGCCGATGAACAAGGCAGAATGGGTGGTTTCAATTTATTTAATTGTTATCTGTGCCTTTTTGATTTTATTTGGAAAAATTGCCGATTCAGTTGGTAAGACCAAAATTTTCCAATTAGGTGGATTATTATTTATTATCGGTTCACTGTTATGTGGAATTAGCGTCTCGTTTGAATTCTTACTATTCAGTCGAGTTGTTCAAGCAATTGGTGCGGCGATGACGATGTGTACCAATAATGGAATTATTACTGAAGTATTTCCTGCTAATGAACGTGGTCAAGCTTTAGGCTGGGTCGGATCGTTTGTTGCGCTTGGATCGATTGCCGGACCAGGATTAGGTGGAATGATTTTGGCAGTATTTCCTTGGGGATATATCTTTTTAGTTAATGTACCAGTAGGTGTCCTAGCTTATATTTTTGGAAGAATTTATCTTCCCAAAAAAGAGAACACCACACCTAGCAAAATTGATTTTCAGGGATTTGCTTATTATTTTATAGCGATTATTAGTCTATTTGGAGCAATCTTTGTTGGCCAAGAAATAGGCTTTGGTGATTTGAGAATAATTGCTGCCTTTCTTGTAGCAGTTATTATGTTTATTGTTTTTGTCCTCCGTTCAAATAAAACGAAGAATCCACTAATTAATTTTTCAATTTTTAAAAATGGTAACTTCACCATTAGTTTATTAGTCGGTTTTCTTATTTTTGTTACTAACTTCTTTTTTAACGTTATCTCACCATTCTATTTTCAAAATGCTTTAGGATTTTCAGCTGCTCACGCTGGATATATGTTAATGATTTTCCCATTAGTCCAAGTAATTGTGGCTCCGTTTGCGGGAAGATTATCTGATCGATTTAATTCGATGTTATTAACCATCATTGGTCTATCAGTAATCTTCATCTGTCAATTGTTCCTAATAACAGTCGGCTTAGATACTCCGTTATGGACGATTATGATTTTTATTGGTCTATTTGGATTTGGAAATGGTGTTTTCCAATCACCCAATAATTCAATTATTATGAGTTCAGTTGATTTCAAATATTTGGGAATTGCGGGAAGTTTGAATGCTTTAGCACGAAATATGGGTATGGTTATTGGAATTTCTTTAGCAACTACTATATTATTTAGTTCAATGAGTCATTCGGCTGGATATAAAGTCACAACTTACTTAGCTAGTCATCCTGATTTTTTCATTAGTGGAATGCACGTTGTCTTTATATCTGCCGCTATCATTTGTTTCGTTGCCTTAATTTTGACAGGAGTTCGTTGGTATAAATCAAATGCAGAACAAAAGTAAATTTTTCGAAAAGATTCTTAGTGAAAAAGAAATTTTTAAAGGACAGGTGGTAGACTTGTCAGTTCAAACCGTTGAACTTCCAGATGGTCAAACATCAACTAGGGAAGTTATTAAACATAACGGTGGAGTCGGAATCATCTTGTTTGCTGATAACAAGATTGCTTTAGTTCGCCAATGGCGTGCCCCAATGGAATTAGAGACCTTGGAAATTCCTGCCGGAAAAATCAATTTTGGTGAAACTGATTTGAAGTCAGTCGCTAAACGAGAATTACGCGAAGAAACTGGTTATGTGGCTAAAGATTTTGAAAAAGTTTCCCAATTTTATGGTAGTCCAGGATTCTCAAACGAAATTTTGTATTTATATAATGCTATTGAACCTGAAAAAGCATTTGATGAATTGAAATTAGACGAAGATGAATTTTTAAATGTTGAATGGTTTACGATTGAAGAAACTCAAGCACAGATCGACCAAGGAGTTATCTGTGATGCCAAAACAATGTTAGCTATTGATTATATTAAGTTACATAAAGGTAGAGAAAATGGATAATAACAATTCAAATTTTGAAACTGATGATCAAAAAAGATTAGAAGCAGAGCGCCAATACGCTAGTCAAAATCCTGAACGAATTGAGACTAATCGGCGAATTGTTGCACGTGAAAAGAAAAATAAACTAAAGAGTAAATTAAATAAAGCAATTCTAGTTGTTTTTGTTTTGATTATTATCGTTTATTTGATATTATTCTTTCTGTAATTTTTGAGGAGTTGTCATTATGAAAATCGGTATTATTATACCAATGGAACAAGAACAAAGACTTCTATTAGAGTCGTTAACAGATATTAAAGAAACACGGATTGCGGGAGTTACTTTTTATCAAGGAATCTATAATACTCATCAAGTTATCTTAGGTTTGTCAGGAATCGGTAAGGTTCAAGCAGCGATGACAACTTCAATAATGGCGGAAAAATTCCAGCCGGAAGTAATTATTAATACGGGTTCAGCCGGTGGCATCGGTCAAGGATTGAAGATTGGTGATGTAGTTGTTTCAACAAAGTTGGCTTATCATGATGTCGATGTTGAAGGGTATACTAAGGGACAATTACCTAATCAAGAACGTTATTTTGTAGCTGATGAACACTATGTTAACGAAATAGTAGTTGCCGCACAGAAAAATAATTTATCTGTGCACGAAGGATTAATTGTAACTGGTGATCAATTCATTGGTGACAAATCGAAGAATCAAACAATTCTCGCTAATTTTCCTGAAGCGTTAGCCAGTGAAATGGAAGGTGCTGCAGTTGCACAGATTTGTAAGAACTTCGCAATTCCTTTTGTGGTAATTCGCTCAATGAGTGATGTTGCAGACGATAATGCTAATGTCGATTTTGATGAATTTGTGGTAACGGCTGGCAAAAACTCCGTACAAATTCTTTTAAGTTTTTTAGATAACAATTAAACGAAGATAAAGGTGGTAAGATGAAGAATATTTATTTGAATTATGCTGCCACCACTCCAATGGATGAAGCGGTCATTGAAGTGATGACTGATGAAATGAAGAATAATTTTGGCAATGCATCGACACCTGATTTCACAGGTCGCAAAGCCAAGGCAGCTTTACAGAAAAGCCGTCAATTGATTGCAAAAAGAATTAATGCTAATGAAAAAGATATTGTCTTTACCAGTGGCGGAACCGAATCAAATAATACCGCAATTATTTCCACTGCTTTATCAAGAAAAAATCTTGGTAAACATATCATTAGTACGCAGATTGAACACGAATCAGTTATGAAGCCACTAGCATATTTGGAATCGATTGGTTATGAAGTAACGTATTTGAAACCTAATGAAGCTGGTGTTGTTACCGTTGAACAAGTGCAAGCTGCCTTAAGAGATGACACGATTTTGGTTAGCATTATGATCGTGAATAACGAGATTGGTTCCATAATGCCGGTCAAAGAAATTGGTGAATTGTTAAAAGATCATCAGGCACTCTTTCATACGGATGCGGTTCAAGGTTTGGGACTATTGGAGATTGATGTTGATGAATGGCAAGTTGACTTGCTATCTACATCGGCTCACAAAATTTATGGACCAAAGTTTATTGGTTTCCTTTATATTCGTGAGGGTATCAATTTACCATCTTTTATCAAGGGTGGTGACCAGGAAACTAAACGTCGAGCAGGAACTGAGAACGTTCCCGCAATCGTTGGTTTTGCCAAAGCGGTTGAAAAATTAGAAGATAGTAAACAGTTAGGCGAAAAGTATTTAGGATTCAAACAAAGCATTACAGAATATTTGAAAAATAATCAAATTGATTTTGAAGTAAATGGTTCAATCGACGATCCTACTCATGTGCTAAATCTTTGGATAAAAAACGTGAGTCGTGATATTCTAATTACTAGACTGGATATGGTTAATATCGCTGTTTCTGGAGGATCGGCATGTACTGCTGGATCTTTAGAACCATCGCATGTATTAATGGCAATGTTTGATAACGATGCGCGAATCAATGAATCAATTCGCATTAGTTTTGGTAAAATGACTACACAAGACGAAATTGATTCCTTCAATCAAGCATTAATGGCAATTGTTCAGGAATTAACCGATAAAGAGGAGTAAAGATATGGCACATTTAGTTGACCAAGTAACAGGGGATAAACAATCTTACAAAATTTCAGATAAAATAAAAAAATATACTTTGAAAGATGTTGGTTTTACCGAAACTAATAACGGAAACTTTGTCTTCGATCGCCCAATTGGTGATTCACCATATGATGCTAATTTCAGATTGAAAATTAGTATTTCTAAAGACTTTGACAAACTAAGAATGTCCGTAACTGATATGTCGGGACTAACTAATATTGATATTTCAAAATTAAAAGATAGTGAACAAATGGTTGAACTATATCAATATATTTTAGATGACTTTGTAAACAGAGAAATTTTAGAGAAGAATTAGAGGAAATAATATATTATGACAAAAAAGCAGCGTGTCGTAGTCGGTTTGAGTGGTGGAGTTGACTCTTCAGTGAGTGCTCTATTACTTAAAGAGGCTGGCTATGACGTTATTGGTGTGTTTATGAAGAACTGGGATGAGACCAGTGATTCAGGAGTATGTACAGCAACAGAAGACTACGAAGATGTAGCTAAGATTGCTGAACAGATTGGAATTCCATATTACTCAGTTAACTTTGAGAAAGAATATTGGGATCGTGTTTTCACATATTTCTTAGATGAATACAAAAAGGGCCGGACACCAAATCCTGACGTTATGTGTAATAAAGAAGTTAAGTTTGCAGCCTTCTTAGACTATGCAATGAAACTTGACGCTGATTATATTGCCATGGGTCATTACGCACAAATTGAAAAAGATGAGAACGGTGTGGTTCATTTGCTTCGCGGAGCTGATGATAACAAGGATCAAACATATTTCTTGAGTACTGTTAGCCAAGAGCAATTACAAAAAGTAATTTTCCCAATTGGACATTTACAAAAATCACAAGTTCGTGAGATCGCTAATGAAGCTGGACTTGCAACTGCTAATAAAAAGGATTCAACCGGAGTTTGTTTCATTGGTGAGAGAAACTTCAAGCAGTTCCTTAGTGAGTTTTTGCCAGCTCAACCGGGTAAGATGATGACACCAGCTGGTGAAATCAAAGGTGAGCATGCTGGTTTGATGTACTACACTATCGGACAACGTTCAGGACTTGGTATTGGTGGTAATGGTAAGTCAAATGATCCTTGGTTTGTAGTTGGTAAAGATATGGAAACCAACACTTTGTATGTTGATCAAGGATATGAGAACCCAGCATTATATGCCGAGGAATTGGTAGCATCTGATTTGTCATTCAATACACCATTTAATTATGATGACGAATTCAAATGTACAGCTAAGTTCAGATACCGCCAAAAAGATGTTGGCGTGACTGTTAAGTTGCTTGATGATAACAAAGTAAAAGTTATTTTCGACCAACCAGTAAGAGCAATTACACCAGGACAGGAGGTTGTTTTCTATAATGGTGACGAGTGCTTAGGTGGCGCAACAATCGATGCTGCCTATAGTAACGAGAAAGAATTACAATACGTTTAATCAATTAAAGAAGCCCAAAAGTGTGCTTCTTTTTTTATTGTCTAACTTACTCTATAATGTTGTTATATCTAAAATTAGGAGATTTTTTGTGACTAAATTTTATTTCATACGCCACGGGAAAACTAAATGGAACTTAGAAGGACGATATCAAGGAGCTCACGGGGACTCGGAGTTATTGCCCGCTAGTTATCAGGATATTGAATACCTAAGTGAATTCTTAGCAGATGTAAAGTTTGATAAGGCTTATACCAGTCCTTTAAAACGAGCAAAAACAACTGCTGAAACTCTTATTAAAGATTTGGGCCAAGATATTCCCATTGTTATTTGTGACGACCTGCGAGAATTTGATTTAGGAATTATGGAAGGTGAGAAATTCTCGGACATGGAAGCTAGATTTCCAGAATTAATCTTGGCTTTTCGTAATAGTCCTAAAGACTATCATCATGAAATTGTTAATGGCGAATCTTTTGATGAAGTTATTACTCGCACCAATAACTTGATTAAGGGAATTGCTAAACGAGCTGACGGCGATGAAAATTTCCTTATTGTTAGCCATGGAGCAGCTTTAGTGGCAATGATTAAATCCTTGCTAGGGCTTAAAATTGCTGACTTACGCAAAGATGGTGGGTTATCAAATACTAGCGTTACAATTTTAGAATCAGATGATTTCGGTAATAGTTTTTCAATGTTGGAATGGAATAACACTTCATTTCTACACAAGAAAAATGATCCAACAGACACAATCTAGGTGATGAATTTATGAATGAAATTTCGCACGATGCAGCAAAACTTTATGAAAATGATGAAAAAGAACAAGCTGTTATCTTGTTAGCTAAAGAACTAGAAAAGAATCCTCAACAATTAGAATTAATTCTCCAACTCTCGACTTACTTAACTTATGGTGGTGAGATGGAACAAGCTGAAGAATTACTACTAAAATCAAAGAACTATTTCCCTAATGAGCCCTTGATTGATTATAATCTCGGTAACGTTTACTACAATCAAGGTGAGTATGAAAAAGCGCTAGCTATATTTGAACAAATAGATTCAAATGATGCTCTATTCATGAAAGCCCAATGTTTCTACAAATTGGGAGACAACAATCATGCTTTAGTTTATGCAATCACGGCTAGTGAGAATGTTAAGGAAGAAGAGAATTTTCGGCTAGTAGGTGATATTTTGCTTCGATTAGGCAATGTGAATCAAGCGAAAACTTACTATGAACAAGCAGTTGCCACAAATAAGAATGAAATCAATACATTTGACTTGGCACTCTGTAAGACGGTGCTAAACGAAGCGGATGCAAAAAAATATTTTGCTGAATCAAAAGCAATCAACAGTCAATACTACCATGACAATATTCAAAAGTTAGAGGATGTACAAAGACTGATTAATGGAAATCAATAAAATATGGATATAAGTGAAGATCAGAACTATATAGTCGGAACAGTTGAAGCAATCTTTTTTGAAAATCCGGACAACTTTTTTAAGATTATTCTGGTAGCAGTTGATGAGACTAATACCTCATGGAATGAACCTGAAATTGTTGTAACCGGCTATTTTGGTGATCTCACAGAAGAACGTGACTATGAATTTGTAGGTGAGTTAGTTAATCATCCTAAATATGGTCAACAATTCAAAAGTGAATCATATTCACAAAAGAAATTAACTGATAAAAAAAGTATTGTTAACTATTTTTCTAGTGATTTGTTTTCTGGAATTGGTAAAAAAACCGCCGAAAAGATTGTTGAAGTACTAGGTAATGACCCGATTGAAACCATTCTTAGAGACAAGTCTAGTCTTGATAAGTTGAAGTTGAGTAATGATAAAAAAGAAATGATTTATGAACAAGTTCAAGCCAATCATGAAGTTGAACAAATATTGCTTGAACTTAATAAATTAGGAATTGGTAACACGATTGCTACCAAGATTTATCAAACTTATCACTCACAAACTCTGGAAACTGTGATGAATAATCCCTACAAGCTAGTTGAAGATATTAACGGGATAGGATTCAAAAAAGCCGATTCAATTGCTGAAGAATTGGGATTTGAAGTTGATAATGATTTTCGAATTCGTGGAGCAATTTTGCACGTTTTGAACTTACTGTCATCGATTGAAGGTAATACTTATGCTGATGAAACAGTTTTAAAAGAACAAACTCAAAAACTCTTAATGAGTAGTCGCTTTACCGAAAATGTTGAAGAAAAAATCGCTACGCAAGTGAAGCAATTAGTTACTGATGGTTATATCGTTAAAGAAGAGCAACGATTATATTTGAAATATTTATATGATAGTGAATGGAGTATTGCTAGCGGGTTGAAGTTACTAGCTGATAGCTATGAGCAAGAGCTCGATGAAGATGAGCTTGAACAGGCGGTTCAAAAATCGGCTAAACAGCTTAAGATAAGCTATGATGATTCACAAATTGAAGCTATCAAAATGGCCCTAAAGAATCCAGTATTTCTCTTGACCGGTGGACCGGGAACAGGGAAAACGACAATTATTAACGGAATAGTGGCAACTTTTGCTAAATTACATAAAGAAACATTGAATATTGCAGACTATAAGAATAATGATTTTCCAGTCGCTTTAGCGGCACCAACAGGACGTGCAGCTAAACAAATGACTGACACAACTGGACTTCCAGCTAGTACCATTCATCGATTGCTGGGATTAAATGGTAGTGATGATATTAATGAAACTACCGTTAGTGAAATAACCGCTGACTTAATTATTATTGATGAGATGTCGATGGTGGATGTCTCTTTGTTCAAACAATTACTCAGTGCTATTAATCCAGGCAGTCAGTTGATTTTAGTTGGTGATAAGGATCAGTTGCCTTCAGTTGGACCAGGTCAAGTTTTTTCAGATATGATTGAAAGTGAAGCATTACCAACTAAGAAACTGGATTTCATTTATCGTCAAGACAGTGATTCTTCAATAACTAAGCTAGCGCATGATGTAAATGAAGGAATCATTGATGATGAATTATTTAGGAACTTTTCTGATCGTAGTTTCATTGAATGTAATGACCGCCAAGTTCCAGAAGCAATGGAACAAATTATTAATCGTGTGAAAGAACGAGATTTTGATATTGATGATGTGCAAGTTCTAGCACCAATGTACAAGGGAAATGCGGGAATTGATAATCTCAACAATATCATTCAAAATATTTTGAATCCATTAACGCCCAATAAAAAAACCGTAAAATTCGGCAATATTGATTACCGGATTGGCGATAAAGTTGCACATCTTGTTAATAATCCGGAGAATAATATTTTTAACGGAGAGATTGGTGTTATTACAGGAATCACTTATGCAAAAGACAGTGAAGATAATAATGATGAGTTACATTTGAATTTTTCTGGTCAGGAAATTATGTATCCACGTTCCGACTGGAGTAAAATTACGTTAGCATATTGTACTTCGATTCATAAAGCTCAAGGTAGTGAGTTTGAATTAGTCATTATGCCGTTAGTACGCCAATCAAGAAGAATGTTGAAGCGGAATTTGTTATATACTGGAATTACCAGAGCTAAGTCAATGTTGATTATGATGGGTGACAAGCAAGCATATATCGATGCGATTAAAGATGTTTCTAGCAAGCGTGCTACTACCTTAATTAATCGAATGCGTGATACATTCAAGATTGAAAAAGCAACAACTGTTGTTGATACGACAGATTTAAATTATGAATTAACGAATGATATTATTTTAAGTAACGATGTTGATCCAATGATTGGGATGGAAAATATCAGCCCTTACGATTTTGTTAAACAGGAGTAAAAAATGGACGAAAGTGCCCGAGAAAATTTAGAAATAAGATCAGTTGAGACCAAAGATGTTGAACAGTTTAATGATTTATTACGGTACGTCTTTCAAGTGACCGAAAAAGATTTATCTGAGAGCGGCTATGAAGATGGTGAGATTCAAAGAGCCAAGTTGCCAGTTATTACCGCTTCAGATGTTATTGGTTGGTTTAATGAAAAAGATGAATTAGTCTCTCAACTTGCCGTGTATCCATGTAAAGTAAATATTCATGGAAAAATTTTTGAAATGGGTGGTTTGACTGGAGTTGGAACCTATCCAGAATATGCCGGACAGGGTTTAATGCACGACTTGGTTAAACTTGCTTTACGGCATATGAAAAAGCGCGGACAGCTTATTTCTTATCTATATCCATACAGCATTCCTTTTTATCGTAAAAAAGGCTGGGAGATTATGTCTGATCATCTGACGTTTGAACTAAAAGATACTCAACTTCCTAAGACTAAAGAAGTTAGTGGTAGAGTTGAACGTACTGAAATTGATGATGCAGATATTTTTGCGACCTACGATCGTTTCGCTAAGCAAAACCATGGTTCAATGATTCGAAACCAATTAAATTGGGATGAATATTGGCGCTGGGAAAATGAAGAAGAGCGAATGGCGGCAATTTATTATGACGAAAACAACCAACCTCAAGGGTATGTTTTATATTGGATTGCTAATGAAGTTTTTCATATTAAAGAATTAATTTATCTACAACAAGAAGCACGAGTGGGATTATGGAATTTTATTAGTGCCCATTTTTCAATGATTGATAAGGTCAAAGGGAACATCTATAAAGATGAACCGTTAGCTTTCTTATTAGACGATGGTGATATTAAAGAAACAATTGAGCCGTACTTCATGGCCCGAATTGTTGATGTGAAAGAGTTTCTAAAACAATATCCGTTTGAAGAAAAAGGTAAGGACTTTCATTTCAAAATTACTGATCCATTAGTTGAAGAAAACAATGGATTTTTTGGAATTAGTTGGCAAGGAAACAAAATAGAAATCACTGATGAGGCGATTGGAAACGAAGTGGAATGTGATATTCAAACTCTGACCACGATGCTGATGAGTTACAAGCGACCTTCTTATTTAAATAAGATTGAACGTCTACGTGCAACACATGCTGCAGTCAGAGAATTGGAAAATATAATTCCGATTGAAACTCCGTACTATTCCGATTATTTCTGAGTTAGATTATGAATAAAAAGAACTGATGTTATCAGTTCTTTTTTTTGTGTAGAAATTTTTGATGTATTTATGAAAGTAATGTAACCATAATTATATTGAAAATATTAGATATTAGTGATAATATGACGGTGTTTATATATATATAAATATATATACTATAATTTATTTGGAATAGGAGAAGGATATTGAAAAATACTAACAAGTATAAATATATTTCTTTAGCATCAATTATCTTGATGCCTTTTGGGGCAACAGCTGTCAGTGCTGTTGAAAGTACTACTACAACTGATAAGAATGAACCAGTTCAATCAGAGGTTACTGACAAAGCTTCTGATTCAGAGACAAAGAATGAATTACCATCGTTGAAAAAAAATAATGACAGGACAGAAAAAGCTAATAAAGAAAAAAGTATTCCTGCCTCTATCGGAGTTACTCCACTAGCAGCTCTACCAACAACAATGAATTGGGGTGGAATAACAATCTCAATTGCTGCTGATGGTACATTAACTATTCCTGGTGGAACAATTAGTAATCCTCCTGCTCTTGCCGCATTTATATCAAAAAATACGGTCGAGTCGTCTAAAATTACTAAAATTGTGATTGGTGGCCCACTCACGGTCACGGGTAATGCAGACTCAATGTTTGCACTTTTTAGTGCAACAAGTATTGAAGGAATGAGTAATCTAAATACATCTGGTGTTACTTCAATGCACAATATGTTTCAAAATTCAGATTTTACCTCTCTTGATTTAAGTCATCTTGACACTTCCAATGTTACTGATATGTCAGGTATGTTTGCCCAATCAATGTTACCAACTATTGATGTAAGTAAGTTCAATACTGCCAAAGTTACTAATATGAGTGGGATGTTTTACAGCGCCATTAAAGTGGCAACACTTGATATAAGTAATTTTAATACATCAAACGTTACTGATATGTCAAAAATGTTTAGCTATAACAAAGTAATGACAAGTTTGAACATTAAAGGAATCAACACTGCAAACGTTACTAATATGTCTGATATGTTTGCTAATTCAGATGGCCTAACTACTCTTGATGTAAGTGGATTTAATACTGCCAAAGTTACTTCAATGAGCAGTATGTTTGCTGGTTTAGATAAAATAACAACACTAAATGTTTCAGGTTTTGATACATCTAACGTTACTGACATGACTTGGATGTTCCAAGGAAATAAAAAATTAGCCAATCTTGATGTCAGCAAGTTCAAAACTGGCAAAGTTGAGACTATGCAAGCAATGTTTAGTACCGACGCTGCACTTACAAAAATTGATGTAAGTAATTGGGATACATCTAATGTTACAAATATGAATTATTTGTTTTATGGTACTGGGGTGAAGGAACTTGATGTTAGTCACTTCAATACAGCCAAAGTTCAATATATGGATAGCACATTTAGAGCTATACCGGCATTAGAAAAACTTGATTTATCAAGCTTTAGTGATGCAAGTATTGTTAAAAGAACTAACATGATGATGACCGGGAGCGCATTGAAAGAATTGAAATTAGGTAATAATTTCAATATGACATCTTCTTCTGGATTAGTTGATCTTCCTGTAACTGATCGTTATTCAGGAAAATGGCAAAGTGTCGGAACAGGTACAGTTGATAACCCTAAAGGTGATCAAGTTTATACCTCAGCTGAACTAGCTAATAACAACTTCAAAATAAGTGGTGCTGATACTTACGTCTGGCAAAAGAATGCTGGTAGTGATGTAACAGTCAACTATGTTGACGAAGAAGGAAACAAAATTGCTGAAGACTCAATTGTTTCTGGTTACTACGGAGATATGTTTGCTGTAGATCCAATTTCAATTTCTGGATATACGTTTAAAGAAGCACAAGGTGGAATTTCTTCTGGATCATTCACCGACTCACCTCAAACAATTACATTTGTTTATACCAAAGATGTAATTCCTGGTGGAGATGTAACAATTAAATATGTTGATCCTACAGGTAAAAAGATTGCTGATGATACAGTTCTAAAAGGAAATATCGGTGAAACATTCACAACCCCAGAGCCACCAGTAATAAAGGGTTATACTTACAAAGAACTAATCCAAAACCCAATCGTTAAAACTGCTAAGTTTGCAGCATTTAGTTCAGTAGCTGCTAAACCAGCTATGGTAGGAACATTTACTGCTGATCCACAATCAATTAGTTTTGTTTACACCAAGGATCCAGTTGCTCCAGTTGATCCACAAAAACCAGTTGAAAAGACTATTGTGAAAACAGTGGTTAAAGAACTTCCTCGAACAGGTGTTAACGAAAATCTTTCAGTTGTTCTTTCAATTGCCGGAATTACATTAATTTCAATGATTGGTTTAACGACTTTCAAAAAAATTAAAAACTAGATGAATTGAGTAACTGTACGAAACACTTGCTGTTAAGGTAAGTGTTTTTTTATTTTGGATTTTGATGTAAAAAAAGGAATTATCTTAAAATTATCCTGCGATAAAATACTATTGCTAGCATTCGTAAAAAATGATAATATGATTTTGTTTATATATATAGAAGTATATATGTTATGGTTTGTTTCTATTGGGAGAGGGATATGAAAAAGTTTAAATATACTTTATTGACGGCAGTTATTTTGCTGCCATTAAGCGCAACAACTGTTAGCGCAATTGAAAATACTAACATAACTGAAAATGAAAAGCCGGAACAACTTGAAAAGTCTAAATCAGAAGTTTCGGATATTGATCAAGTAATTAACAATCAAAATGGAAGCAATATCACTAAAGATACAGATGATAGCGTTACTTCTTTAGTAAGCAATCCATTAGACCAGAAAGTTCCAATAAAGTCGGAATGGAATGGACTAAAGGTTACATTGGATGAAGATGGTACATTGAATGTTTCTGGTGGAACTATTACTAATCCAAAACCTCTTTTGAAGTTTGCTAGTGCAAATGGTAATTTAGGAATTAACTTAGAAAGTATTAAAAAAGTTAAATTTTTAGGACCAGTTAAAATTATTGGGAGTGCTGATTCATTATTTGCAGGATTACCTTCTATAAAATCAATTGAAGGACTTAATCATTTTGATACCTCAGAAGTGACTTCAATGAGAAAAATGTTCGATTTCTCAAAAGTATTAACGCTTGATTTAAGTAGCTTTGATACTTCTAATGTTACTGACATGTCAGAAATGTTTTCCTACTGTGATGCGATAAATATTGATGCAAGCAATTTTAACACTTCAAAAGTAACTGATATGTCGGGAATGTTTTTGGGAAGTAGATATTTGACCACAGTTAATGTAAGTAGCTTTGATACTTCAAAGGTTACAAATATGGAAAGCATGTTTAGTAGTAATGCTTTAACTACTTTAGATGTTTCTAATTTTGATACTTCAAAAGTGACAAACATGAAGAGTATGTTCGTCGGTCTTAAAGCTAAAAATCTTGACGTTTCCAATTTTGACACTTCAAAAGTGAAAAATATGCAAAGTATGTTTTCGGTAATGGATAACATTTCATCTTTAGATTTATCAAATTTCGATACGACAAATGTAACGAATATGACGTATATGTTTCACAAAAACAGTTCTTCAAGTTTAAATCTAGCCGGTTGGAATACCTCTAATGTTACTGATATGAACTATATGTTTTATGGTATGTCAAACCTAAAAGAAATAGACGTTAATCATTTTAATACTGGAAAAGTTCAAAGTATGGTAGGAGTTTTCGGTAAAGATAGTTCTCTTACTAAACTAGATGTAAGTAATTGGGATACCTCCAATGTTACTAACATGGATCAATTATTCGCTGATACATCAAAAATTGAAGAAATTAATGTAAGTAACTTCAATACTGAAAAAGTTCAAAGTATGCGCTATATTTTTAGCGGAATGATTTCCCTAAAAAAATTAGACTTATCAAGTTTCAGTGATGCAAAAATTGAAAAAACACTTGGAAAAGCAGGCATGGTAGGAAGTACCTCAAGCATGAAGGAATTGAAGATAGGTAATAAATTCAACTTAACTTCAGTTTCTGGAGTTCCAACCCGCTCACCAAGACCAACAGAACCATATACTCAGAAATGGCAAAATGTTGGAAATGGTACAGTTGAGAATCCTAAAGGTCAAAATGTTTGGACTTCTGACGAATTAGAAAACAATGACTTTAAGTCAGGTGGTGCTGATACTTACGTATGGCAACCTAAAGCCGCAAATGGTGAAGTAACAATTAGTTATGTTGATGAACTAGGTGACAAAATTGCTGTCGATACTGTCTTGAGCGGTACTGTTGGAGAGAGCTTTACAACTCCAGAGCCACCAGTGATTGACGGTTATACCTATAAAGAATTGATTCAAACACCAGTAGTTAAGACTGCAAAATTTGCGACAGTTAGTTCTGTAATTAAACCTGCGATGATAGGAACATTCACTGCAGATCCGCAATCAATAAGTTTTGTTTACACTAAGAATCCCGTTGCACCAGTCGATCCACAAAAACCAGTTAGTGAAGAACGTGCCGATAAATTAGTTACTAAAACTAAAGCTACGATAAGTCCCGTAACGAATAAAGAACTTCCTAGAACAGGTATTAACGAAAACCTTTCGGTTGTGCTTTCAATTGTAGGTCTAGGTCTTATCTCAGTACTTGGGTTTGTAAATAAAAAAAAATTAGATAGATTACTTAAATTTAACACTCACTAAAATTAGTGAGTGTTTTTTGGTTAAAAAACATAATCCAACAAAGGAGCTTACATTGCAATAGCAAAATTGGAATAACTAAATAGAAATATATTTATATAGTAATATTGATTGTTAGAATTTTATAATATAAAATGTGGTTAGTAAGAGAATATACTGACGTTTACGGGAGGGATTTATGAAGAAGAAATTAGAGAAACTAACTTATTTATCTTTGACAGCATTGATTTTAATGCCACTGGGTTCAAATGTTACTTATGCTATGGAGGAAGCCAATGTTCCATCGAGTGATCAAGTTGGGAAGAACACTGACGCACATCCAGATCAAACACAGGAAGAAAATACAGATATAAAAACTCCGGATATTTCAGAAATTATCGACAAGCCACAAATTGAAAAGAAAGATACTCCGAAGTTGTCGTCAGAAATTAAACCATTTGTTGATACCAATTACGAATGGGGCGGCTTGACGCTCAGAGTCGATGATGCTGGAGTATTGCATATTCCAGGCGGAACAGTCACTAATCCGGTACAACTTAGTAAGTCAATTAATGAATCATCAACTATTACTAAGGTTCAAATTGAAGGTAATTTGAAACTCATCGGAAATGCTGATAGATTGTTCTACTATTTACCAAAGGTAACAGAAATTACTGGTTTAGATAAAGTAGATACTTCAGAAGTTACTTCAATGAGTGGAACATTTAAGGACTTAGAATCAATAACTTCCTTAGACTTAAGTGGATGGAATACTGCTAAAGTTACCGATATGTCAGAGATGTTTAAATCATTACCATTATTAAAGTCACTTAATATTAGTAGTTTTGATACTTCTAATGTAACTAATATGTATTTCATGTTCTTTGAAGACCTAGTCTTAGCCAATCTAAATGTAAGTAGTTTTAATACTTCTAAAGTTACTAACATGGATAGCATGTTTTCAGGGATGTTTGCTTTAGAAAACTTAGATGTATCAAAATTTGATACCTCAAACGTTACTGAAATGGGATCAATGTTTAGAATGACTGAAAGTTTAACTAGCCTTGATGTAAGTAAATTTAACACAGCGAATGTCACAGCTATGGATTCAATGTTTTATGGGGCAAGTAGTCTGACGTCGTTAGATGTGAGCAAATTCAATACGGCAAAGGTTACTAATATGTCAGCTATGTTTGGCTTAATGGCCAAATTAACTGGGCTCAATTTGACGAACTTTAATACTTCCAATGTTACTAACATAGCAGGTATGTTTAGTGGCGATGGTTCGCTAACGAGTTTGGATGTATCTAGTTTTGATACTTCTAAAGTAACTGCAATGGGTTCATTATTCAATGGTGTTTCTAAAGTGAAAACCATTGATGTCAGCAAGTTCAATACCGCTAAAGTTACAAGCATGGGTTCAATGTTCGCAAATATGACGGCACTTCAAAAACTGGACCTTTCTAATTTTAGTCCAGCACCAAGCCCTGCCAGTGCTACATCAAGATTCTTCAGTAACAATATTGGTTTAAAAGAAATTAAATTTGATAAATTTATGCCATCAGTAGTACCATTCGCTAACGGACTTCCTTCAGGTAAATGGCAAAATGTTGGTTCAGGAACAACAATAGTTCCAAAGGGAAAAAATATCTGGAACGCAACTGAGCTGGTGAAGAATTATAATCCAGCGACTGACGCTGACACTTATGTATGGCAACCGGCAGCAGCACGTGATATTACCATAAAATATGTTGATGAAAATGGGGTATCAATCGCGGATAACAAAGTAAAATCCGGAGTCATGAACGAACCATATTCTGAAACACCAATTGCAATTACTGGTTATACATACAAAGGATTAGCCCTTGGAAGTGCGCCAGCATCTGGAAAATTTGGTGCAAGTGTAAAAACAGTTATTTTTGAATATACAAAAGATCCAGTTCCAGCAGCTGACGTGACAGTTAAGTACTTGGATGAAGATGGTGATTCAATTGCGGCTGACAAAGTACTTTCAGGTAATGTTGGCGAGACTTATACTTCTGAACAATTAGATATTGACGGATATACTTTTAAGGAAGTTCAAGGAGAAGCAGTTGGTACATTCACTGATACTCCGCAAAATGTAACTTATATTTATACCAAAGATATCATTCCCGCTGCTAATGTTACAATCCAATACTTAGACGAGAATGGAAACAAAATTGCTGCAGATACTGTTTTAACAGGAAATATCGGAGAAATATTCACGCTACCAGAAGCTCCAGTGATTAAAGGTTATACATATAAGGCAGTGACTCAATTAGCTCTATTAGGAATCTTCACTGATACTCCACAAACGTTTGTCTATGAGTACAGCAAAGATCCTGTTGCACCAGTAGTTGACCCACAAAAACCAATTAAAGAAAAGACCATTGTAAAAACGATAGTTAAAGAATTACCTCGAACCGGTGTTAACGAAAATCTTTCGGTGGTGCTTTCAATTGCAGGAATTACATTAATCTCACTGATTGGTTTGACAACTTTCAAAAAAGCCAAAACTAAATAATAATATTTAAGAGTGTTTGCAGGGCAAACACTTTTTTATTCTCGCTCACAGGTTACTCATACGCTAATTATTATAGTTACAAAATTATATTGATTATTCGTAAGGGTTTATATAAAATGATGATGTACTTATTTTGATTAAAAGACCTGATACAAGGTCTTTTTAGGAGACAGATAGAATATGGAATTTAAAAGTAGTATTTTTGTCGTAGGACGAAGCTTTCTTTATATGTTAGTTTTTGCCGTAGTTGTTTTTGGAGGAATCTACCTGTTCACTCAGAATGTTCTTTATGGAAGTATCGGTGGCGGATTGATTCTCTTGTTAGCAATTTTTAGTTTGTTCAGTGAAACGAAATTCAAAGTCATAGTTGATCAAGGTAAAGTAACTTTCATTGAGGGTAAGAAAAATACGAAGACTTTCGTGATTGACGAAGTAGCTTTTCAATCATTGAAAAAGACTGGAACTTCAACTATCGGAACTGACTGTAAATTGACAGTTAAAACAGCCGATTCTGAAGAAACATTTGATTGCACACCATTAGGGAAGAAAAGATATTCCCAGTTATTGGCCGCAATTGGAGTGGATGAAGCTGCACCAACTGAACTTCTAACAACGAAAAAAACTAATAAGTAGAGGTAGTGTAATATGAGTAAGCTTTTTGAATCACCAATTTTTTATGTAGTATTAGGGGTAGCAATTGTACTTTATTTTATTTATGCAATTGTTTGGACTCAACGTAAAAAGAAACGTGATAAAGAATTTGAGAAGAATAATTCCAACATTGGTAAAGTTCACACTCAACCGGGTATGAAAGTAACAAGTGACACCGAACAGTTAAAAGATTTTATCAAAGGTGTAAATATTGGTTATTATTTTGAACCGGGTAAACACACTGTTAATGTCGAATATGAATATCAAAGAACATTGCCAGTTAAAAAGACTATTAGAGTTAAGAAAACTCCAATTTCATTTGAAATTGAAGCTGGTAAAGAATATGATTTATCATACAATCAAGACGAAAATCGTTATAACTTTGAAGAAATCTAAAAAAACTCCGATGATAATTTCATCGGAGTTTTTATTTATTAATTAATACAAAAGGATGTTGATCAACATTAAAAGTTAAGTTAATTGCAGTTTTTTCAAAACCTTCGCCATCCATTTGTTTATATTCGGGCTGGTCAGTCTGTAATAACATATTATTGGAGGTTAAATGATGGACTCGATCATCATTCATATGACTCCCGTTAGTTAGAAGTTTAATGAATAATCCAATAATACTTAAGAAACTCATCTTTTCAACAACAATTAAATCAAGTTGATGATCAAACGGATTAGCAGTAGGAACAATTGGAATTCCGCCACCAAAGAAAGGATGGTTAGTCGTTGTAACTAGAAAAACTTTTTTGAAGATAAAATCTTTTTTGTTTTCAAAACTTTCTACTTGTAGGTCAAAAGCTTTTTGTTGGAAAAAGACTTTTACTAACTGAGAGACATAAATTAACTTACCCAAATGAATTGTATTGAAAAATTTCTTGCTGGCTGATTTATTAGAAGCCACAACAATAGCTGCGTCAAAACCAATTCCAATATTGTTAACAAAAAAACGAGAGTAGTTGTTTTCATTATCAATGAACTTGCCAATATCAACATTAGTAGTTGGTAGGTCACTCTCTAGGCCATCAATAATTTGGTTTAATTGATGTTCAACCTTGAGTCCACGAGCAAAATCATTACCAGATCCTGAAGGAATGTAAGAAAGAGGAGTAGTAGGGTTACTTGAAGAACGGATACCATTTAGGCATTCGTTAAGGGTGCCATCACCACCAATGACAACTAATAAAGTCGATTCAGCTTGCTTAGATTCAGCAAATTCTTTACCTAAGCGCACACCATCATTTGGCTTCTTGGTAACAGCGTATGTGTATTCAATATTTCGTTGCTTTAATAGCTCAAGAAATTTGAAACCACGTTTTTTAGCACGTCCACTTGAGGCATGTTCATTTAAGATAATGTGTAAGTTTTTGTACTTCATATTACTCCCCATTAAAAATAGCCCTAGAAACGGGCTTTTTTTAAACTGATGCTGAAATTAACATTGGAATTATGACAGGATTTCTTTCGGTACTCTTATAGAGCATGTCTTGTAATCCATCAGTAATTGCACTTTTTAAAATAGCTTCAGTCGCTTCTGTTTTTTCATCGTTCAATGAGTTTTTAATAATATGGAAAACTCGCTTTTGTGCTTGAGCTATTAGTTCACCAGATTCACGCATATAAACAAATCCACGTGATAATATATCTGGTCCAGCTAGAACGATCTTTTTCTTGTAGTCGATTGTAGCGACGACAATTACTAGACCTTCATCGGAAAGCATTTGGCGATCATGAATAACGATGTTGCCAATATCACCAATTCCATTTCCATCAACGTAAACGTCTTCGGCAGGGAAGTGACCAGCACGTCTTGCGGTATCACTTGTTAAGGCAAGAACATCACCATTTTCCATAATAAAGCAATTTTCTTCAGGAACATCACATCTTTGTGCTAATTCAGTATGAATCTTCAACATTCGGTATTCACCGTGAATTGGCATGAAGAATTTTGGTTTAATTAGGCGAAGCATTAACTCTTGTTCTAATTGACCACCGTGACCTGAAGCATGGATATTATTAATTTTTCCATGGATAACTTCGGCACCAGCTTCAGCTAGTAAGTTAATTACATGATTAACACTTGCTGTGTTACCAGGAATAGGGTTACTTGAGAAAATAACAGTATCGCCTGGTTGAACATTAATCTGGCGGTGAGATCCGTTAGCAATTCTACTTAAAGCAGCCATTGGTTCACCTTGAGAACCGGTACATAGAATCATTACTTTTTCTGGTGGTAACTTCTTGATTTCATTGGCATCAAGAAGCATTTCATCAGGAATATTTAAATATCCTAATTCGCGACCATTAGTAATAGCCGATTCCATACTACGTCCGAAAACAGCAATTTTTCTGCCGTGTTGTAAAGCGGCATCAACTGCTTGAGAAACACGATAAATATTGGAAGCGAAGGTAGCAAAAATGATACGACCTTTGATAGTTTCAAAGATTTTATGAATAGTGTCACCAACGTAACGCTCAGATTTACTAAAACCATAAACTTCAGCATTAGTACTATCTGACATTAATAAGAGAACACCTTCATCGCCTAATTTAGCCATTTTCTGTAAATTAGGAGCTGGTAAGCCGGCAACAGGGGTCAAGTCGAACTTGAAGTCACCTGTTTCTACAATCACACCTTGAGGAGTGTGAACAGCTATTCCTAAAGCATCAGGAATAGAGTGGGTAGTTCTAAAAAAGTCGACTGTGATTTTAGGAAATTTGATTACTGTATCTTCTTGAAGTTCGTGCATTTCTGTTGACTTGGTTAAACCATGTTCTTCAAGTTTTCCTTTAATCAAAGCGCTGGCTAAAGGACCAGCAAAGATTGGAACGTTGACTTTTTGTAAAAAGAAAGGAATTCCACCAATATGATCTTCGTGACCATGGGTAATGAATAATCCTTTAATTTTGTCGATATTGTCAATTAGATATTGATAGTCAGAAATGACATAATCAATCCCTAATTGATCATCTTCAGGGAATTTAATTCCGGCATCAATAACAATAATTTCATCTTGATATTGAACACCATACATGTTTTTACCGATTTCGCCTAAGCCCCCGATGGCGAAAACAAAAACTTCTTTATTATTAATTTTAAATGACATTAACGATTAAAACTCCGTAATTTTGAAGTCGGGATTTTTCTTTTCGTAGTCTAAAAAATCACCATCTAACTCTTGGACTAATTCAATGTTGTAATTAGTGTTGTCTTCAACATTTTTTAGTGCCTCGATTTTTGAGTTAGCTTCTAGATAAATTGTTTGGGTAGTCTCTCTACGGGGTGTTTGAGACTTGTCTGGTTGAAATAATACTTTATAAATCAAAATATTCTCCTTGTTTTTTATAATTTTATCCGCACGAGTGGTTGACGAATCAACAGTTATATGAATTTTATCACATTTATTATGCAAAGTATATAAAGCACAATCTAAAAAAGACGAGCGTAATTATTCAATGATAATTGCGCTATCGTCTATTTTCATTGGTTGCGATTTATTGATTTTGTCGTAGAAAAGATATCCATTAAGATGATCAATTTCGTGTTGGCAAACGATGGCGGGATAGCCTTTTAATTTCAAAGTCTGGCTATTGCCGTCAAAGTCATCATATTTGATAGTAATTTTATTAGCGCGAGGTACATAACCAGCAACATCTTCATCAACTGATAGGCAGCCTTCGCCTTCGCCAAGTGCAGTTACTTGAACCGATTGGCTTACAATAACAGGATTAATTAAAGTCATCTTTAAGTCAATCTGATCTGGTTCTTCCAAGTTAGGAACTAAAACTGATGCCATAGCCACAGATTCGCCAACTTGTGGGGCTGCCAGACCGACGCCAGCACGGAGTCCATATTTTTGACCTAATACAGGGTCTTGGCTATTAACTAAATATTCCATCATATCGTCAGCTAATTGTTTATTTTCTTTTGATAGGGGAAAGGTTACTTTCTGTGCAACTTTTCTCAGAACAGGGTTACCATCTCTAGTGATGTCGTCCATAAGATACATTGATAAAACCTCCATGAAAAATACTATGTTAGATTATATCATTATTGAAAAAGCAGGATAACAATTTTTTAAAAATTATAACAGAATAACAAATTAAAATTTACACTTGTTGTAGTATTTAAATAGCGCTACCATACATATGGAAGCGATTACAAAATATGTATAAAGGAGGTTTGCTTAAGTAAAAGAAGTGAGTGATGCCTGATTTTGTGAATCGAAATTGGCTTAAAAAAGAAAACTATTCACAAATAATGTTTCAAATGTTACCTGATTTCTATAGATTTTCTAGAAAAATGATTTTCTAATAGAAAACATTGTTAAAAGTATCACAAAATAAACGTTGATAAATCAACAATCATTAAGCCAAAAAAAAGAACATTTGAAAACAGGCGAAAACTCCCTAGTTAACGCTTGCAAACGCTATCAAATATTGTTAATTTGTACTAGTAAAGGTAAGTACATTTTATGTATGTTACCCATTATTATAAGAGAATTTTTTAAGGAAGGACCGTATTCAAATGGCAAAAAAAACAGTTGTCGATTTTGCGGCAATCAAAAAAGGATTAGCAGATAATCCAGAACCAATTCAGGTTTTAAACTCAAAATCTGAAGTTGTAAATAAAGAGGTTTTTGAAAGTTTTTCCGATGATCAACTTGTTGAATTCATGGAAAAAATGGTTTGGGAACGTGCATTACATGAACAAACCATGAACTTCTCTCGTCAAGGTAGAATGGGATTCTATGCCCCAACTGCTGGTGAGGAAGCTTCTGAAATGGGAACTGTTTTAGCAATGGAAGCACAAGATTACTTACTTCCTGCCTATCGTGATGTACCTCAATTGATCCAACACGGTGCAACAGTTTCTGAAGCATTTTTGTGGTCAAGAGGGCATGTTGAAGGGAATAAATTCAAAGCTCGTTCATTAATGCCACAAATCATCATTGGTGCTGCTTTTGTTGAAGCTGCTGGTGTTGGTTTAGGACTTAAGATGAACAAAGAAGATGCAATTGCCTTCACTTATACAGGTGATGGTGGTTCATCTCAGGGTGATTCATATGAAGGAATGAACTTTGCTGGAGCTTATCAAGCACCTGTATTGTTCATTATTCAAAATAATGGTTACGCTATTTCTACACCTCGTATCAAGCAAACAGCTGCTCCAACTTTGGCTCAAAAGGGTGTAGCCGCAGGTATTCCTAGTGTGCAAGTTGATGGTATGGATATCTTAGCTTGCTACGCAGTAGCTAAAGCTGCTCGTGAATACATGCTTGCCGGTAATGGACCAGTCTTAATTGAAACTTTGACTTACCGTTACGGCGCTCATTCATCAGCTGGTGACGATCCAAAACGTTACAGAAGTGAAAAAGAAGAAAAACCATGGTTTGATGTAGACCCACTTATTAGAATGAGAAAACTTTTGACTGATAAAGGACTTTGGTCAGAAGAAAAAGAAGAAAAACTTATTGAAGAGTACAAGAACTCTTTCAAGGAAGCTATTAAAGAAGCCGACCAAGTAGCACCTGAAAAAGTTTCTGATATGCTAAAACGTACATTTGAAGTACCAACTCCAAGTATACAAGAGCAAATTAAAGAATTTGAAGCAAAGGAGTCTAACTAATCATGGCAAAGATGACTTATATTCAAGCAATTACAAATGCTTTAGATATTAAATTACAAGAAGATCCCAAGACATTAGTTTTTGGTGAAGATGTTGGTAAAAACGGTGGTGTTTTTAGAACAACTCAAGGACTTCAAGAAAAATATGGTGAAGAACGAGTTTTCGATACTCCACTAGCAGAATCAGGAATTCTAGGTTTAGCAATCGGACTTGGATTGACTGACTGGCGTCCAATTCCTGAAATCCAATTTATGGGATTCAGTTTCGAAGCAGTAGACTCAATCGTTGCTCAAATGGCTAGAATGCGTTCACGTTTTGACGGAACTAAGATTCAACCAATTACAATTAGAACTCCTTATGGTGGTGGAACTCATACTGCCGAAATGCACGCTGATAACTTGGAAAACTACTATGCAAGTACTCCAGGACTACGTGTTGTTATGCCAAGTAACCCTTATGATGCTAAAGGATTGTTAATTTCTTCTATTGAAAATAATGACCCAGTATTATTCATGGAAAACTTGAAGTTATACCGTTCAATGAAGGATGATATTCCTGAAGAAAAATACAGTGTTCCTTTAGATAAAGCTAACGTTGTTACTGAAGGAAATGACATAACTGTCGTTGCCTATGGTGCTGAAGTTAATGAAGCTAAGAAAGTTGCCGAAAAACTTGCTGAAGAAAACATTTCTGTTGAAGTTATCGATTTAAGAACAGTTTCACCAATTGATACTGATACAATTTTCAAATCAATCGAAAAGACACATCGTGTTGTGATTGTTCAAGAAGCTCAAAAAATTGCCGGTGTTGGAGCAACAGTTGCTTCAGAAATCTCTGAGCATGCAGTCTTGAATCTTGATGCACCTATCGGACGAGTAGCAGCTCCAAACTCTGTTTATCCTTTCTCATTAGCTGAAGAAGTATGGATTCCAGGAGCTGACGAAATTGAAGCTAAGGTTCGCGAAATCTTAAATTTCTAAAAAATGAAACCTAAAAGGAAGGACTTTTTAAAATGGCATTTAAATTTAAATTACCCGAATTGGGTGAAGGTATGGCCGAAGGTGAAATTGCTCGTTGGTTAGTAAAAGAAGGCGATACAGTTAAAGAAGACGATTCGATTGTTGAAATTCAAAACGATAAATCGGTTGAAGAATTACCTACACCAGTTTCTGGAACAGTTAAACAAATTGTTGCAGATGAAGGCCAGACCGTTGAAATTGGTGACACCTTAATCGTAATTGATGATGGTTCAGCTGATGATGGCGAAGATGAAGCACCTGCAGCTGCAGAAAAACCAGCTGAAAAAGCTGAAGCTCCTAAAGAAGAAGCAAAAGCTGCTCCAGCTGCTAAGGCAGAAGCAACAGGTAGTGCAAATAGCAACTACTTGGCAATGCCTTCAGTTCGTCAATATGCTCGTGATAAAGGTGTTGATTTGAGCCAAGTAACTCCATCAGGAAAACATGGTCAAATCACTAAAACTGACGTTGATAACTTTGATGGTTCAGCAGCACCTCAAGCTGCAACAACCGAAGCTGCACCCGCAGCTAAGACAGCAAGTGCTGCTCCAATTGCACCATTTAAGTCAGCAACTCCAGAACTAGAAACAAGAGAAAAGATGTCTCTTACAAGAAAAGCTATTGCTAAAGCAATGCGTAACAGTAAAGACATTGCGCCTCACGTTACAAGTTTTGATGATGTTGAAGTATCAGCACTTATGGCTAACCGTAAGAAGTATAAAGAAATTGCTGCTGGTAAAGATATTAAACTTACATTCCTACCATATATCGTTAAAGCCTTGGTAGCGGTAATGAAAGAATATCCAGAATTGAACGCATCAATTGATGATACAACTGAAGAAGTTGTTTACAAGCACTACTACAACGTTGGTATTGCTACAAATACAGAACATGGACTATATGTTCCAAACATCAAGAATGCTGATTCTAAAGGTATGTTCCAAATTGCTAAAGAAATCACTGAAAACTCACAAGCTGCTTATGACAACAAGCTAAGTGGTGACGCTATGAGTGGTGGATCAATTACAATTAGTAACGTTGGTTCAATCGGTGGTGGCTGGTTTACACCAGTTATTAACTACCCTGAAGTGGCTATTTTAGGTGTTGGTAAGATTGCTAAAGAGCCATATGTTGATGAAAATGGAGCTATTCAAGTTGGTAATATGCTCAAACTTTCATTGAGTTATGATCACCGTTTAATTGATGGTGCCTTAGCTCAAAATGCATTAAACAAACTAAAAGAATTATTACATGATCCAGACATGTTACTAATGGAGGGCTAATTTAAGATGGCAGATAATGTAGTAGAAAAAGATACAGTGATTATTGGTTCAGGACCCGGAGGGTATGTAGCTGCCATTAGAGCTGCTGAATTAGGACAAACTGTTACTGTGATTGAAAAATCAGAAACTGTTGGTGGTGTATGTTTGAACGTTGGTTGTGTGCCATCAAAAGCTTTGATTACAGCTGGTCACAGATTACGTGAAGTAAGAGACTCATCAACTTATGGAATTCCTACAAATGATTCCAAGATTGATTTTAAAAAGACTCAACAATGGAAAGACGAACAAGTTGTTGCTCGTATGACTAGTGGAGTTAAGATGTTACTTCAAAAGCACAAAATTGAATTAATTCAAGGTGAAGCTTTTATTGATAACAATACTCAACTAAGAGTTATGCCAACAGGACCAAAACAATTCATGGATAATGGTGGTGGTCAAACAATCAAGTTCAAGAATTTGATTGTGGCAACTGGCAGTCGTCCTATTGAAATTAAAGGATTCAAGTTTAACAAACGTATTATCGATTCAACTGGTGGATTAAATCTAACCGAAGTTCCTAAGGAATTTGTTGTTATCGGTGGAGGATACGTTGGTACTGAATTAGCTGGTGCATATGCTGATTTAGGAGCTCATGTAACAATCCTTGAAGGCTCAGGACAAATCGTTCCTAACTTTGAAAAAGACATGGTAGACATCGTTAAGAAGAGCCTTGAAGCTAAAGGTGTAAAGATTATTACTAATGCCATGGCTAAAGAAGGAAAAGAAACTGATAAAGACGTTACCGTTACTTATGAAGTTGACGGCAAAGAAGAATCAGTTAAAGCTGATTACTGTATGGTAACAGTTGGACGTCGTCCAAATACTGATGACTTTGGTCTAGAAATGACAGATGTTAAGATGACAGACCGTGGATTAGTTGAAGTTGACAAACAAGGTCGTACATCAGTTGATAACATCTGGGCAATTGGTGATATCGTTGCTGGAGCTGCACTAGCTCATAAGGCATTCTTCGAAGCTAAAACTGTTGCCGGTGCAATTTCAGGTAAGAATACTGAAAATGATTATATCGGTATTCCAGCAGTTTGCTTTACCGATCCAGAATTAGCATCTGTAGGATTGACTCAAGCAGAAGCTAAAGAAAAAGGAATTGAAGTTAGTGTAGCTAAATTCCCATTTGCTGGTAACGCACGTGCGGTTACTTTGGATCAACCAGAAGGATTCGTTCGCTTAGTAGCAGAAAAAGACACTAATACATTAATTGGTGCTCAAATTGTTGGACCAGGAGCAAGTGATTTGATTTCAGAATTAAGTTTGGCTATTAACAGTCAAATGAACGCTGAAGATATTTCACTTACAATTCATCCACATCCAACATTAGGAGAACCAATCCAAGAAGCAGCAGATACATTGATGGGATTCCCAACACATATCTAGAGCGTGAGAAGTTGCGTTCAGCAATTGAGTATTAAATAAAAAAAGAGAGCGAATATTAAATTCGACTCTCTTTTTTGTTTAAACGGAAATTGTTGCAACTTCAAACGCGTTTTAGATGTACCGAAGATGCACCCGTTTTAAAAATTTATTCTAGTCAAAATGCAAGAAAAAAAGCGATGCATAGCATCGTTTTTTTGTTACACTTAAATTATTATGAAAAATGAAAAGAACTATCAATACCCATTAGACGAAACATGGTCGAATGAGGAAATAACAACCGTTATTAAATTTTATAACTTAATTGAAGCCGCCTATGAAGTCGGAGTTGATAGAGAAGAGCTATTAGACGGATATCGAGCTTTTCAAAAAATTGTTCCGATGAAGATGGATCAAAATTCATTGTCCAAAGAGTTTGAAAAAGAGTCTGGATATGTTATCTATCAAGTCATTAAGCAGGCCAGAAAAAGTGATAAAACAGTTATAAAAATGTAAAAAAAAACCACGGTTGGGGTCCGTGGTTTCACATTTACTTGGGAGTAAATGTATAAAATGGGATGTTCGTCTTTGGGGAAGACGGTTGATATGAAAAATATCAATGTAGCTAAACTTAAATTGTTTAACTAACAACAATATAATGCACCATATTATTGTTAGTGTCAACCACTTTATGCAAAAAAAAGTTAAAATATTTATAAATAATAACAACTCCATTAAGATTAATATAAATATTTAATTATCATACGAAAAGTAAAAGATTTTTAACTAAAATCTAAACAAACTAGGTGAAAAAATGAATATTGAAAAACTAGCAAATGAAATTGAATGGACTTTAAAAGAAGTTGCCGAAAAATTAAAAAAGAGCTTTTCGACAGAACTATCAATTGATACTAAAAGTGGAAAGAATGATTTAGTGACCAATATGGATCGAGAGATAGAACAATTTATCATCAATCATTTAAAATCAATTTATCCAACTGCACAGTTCATAAGTGAAGAAGGATACGGTGATACAGTCACTGATTTAGGAAAATTAACTTTTTTTATTGATCCAATTGACGGCACCTTAAATTACGTTAAAGAACGAAAAGATTTTGCATCAATGATAGGAGTTTATTATGAGGGTAAACCGGTAATAGGTGCAATCATGAATGTTATGGCCGGTAAAATTTATATCGGTGGACCAGAATTAGGAGTGTTTTGTGGCAAGAATAAGTTGATGACTATTCCTAATCAAGGACTTGATGAATCATTAATCACGGTTAGTTCGCGATTATTACTTCAAGGTGAACCTAAGATGCAAGAAATAATCAAAAAAAGCAGTGGTTTACGAATGTTCGGGAGTGCCGGCATAGTATTTACTAGACTCATAGAAAATCGCCAGAGTGCTTATATAAGCCACTTAAAACCATGGGATTTAGTTGCCGGCAAAATTTTGACTGAGTCACTAGGAATGGAAACGAAGAGCATTGACGAAAGCCCCATAAATGTGCTAAAATCACAATCTGTAATTATTGGAACAAAGCATTTAACCCAAGAGGTTCTAAATATCTTGAATTAGAGCCAATTGAGCTGTGATTTTCCAGATAGATATCACAGCTTTTTTATTGCCTAAGATTAAATAAATCAGGAAAAATTGAAAGGAAGAAAAACCTTGAATTTAAGAGACGATATTAGAAATATTGCAATCATTGCTCACGTTGACCACGGTAAAACAACATTAGTTAATGAAATGCTTAAACAATCAGATACATTAGATAGCCACACTGAAATTGGTGATCGTGCTATGGATACTAATGATATTGAAAAAGAACGTGGAATCACAATTCTTTCAAAAAACACTGCTGTTAAAGTAGGAGACAAACAAATCAACATCTTGGACACACCAGGACATGCTGACTTCGGTGGAGAAGTTGAACGCATCATGACTATGGTTGATGGTGTCTTGTTGGTTGTTGATGCCTATGAAGGAACAATGCCACAAACACGTTTTGTGTTGAAGAAGGCCTTCGAACAACACTTAACACCAATCGTTGTGATTAACAAAATTGACCGTGACGGAGCTCGTCCAGAAGAAGTTGTGGATGAAGTTCTTGAATTATTTATCGAATTAGGTGCAGATGATGATCAATTGGAATTCCCAGTTGTTTACGCTTCAGCTATGAATGGTACTACAAGTATGGATCCTGCTATTGATACTCAAGAACATACAATGCAACCATTATTCGATACAATTTTAAAAACAATTCCTGCACCAATTGATAACTCTGATGAACCATTACAATTCCAAGTTTCAATGCTTGATTATAATGACTTCGTTGGTCGTATTGGTATTGGACGTGTTTTCCGTGGAAAAATTAAAATCGGTGATCAAGTTACTGTTATGAAGCTTGATGGCTCAACGAAGAACTTCCGTGTTACCAAGATGTTTGGTTTCATTGGTTTACAAAAAGTTGAAATCAATGAAGCTAAAGCCGGTGACTTGATTGCATTATCTGGAATGGATGATATTTTTGTTGGGGAAACTGTTACACCAGTTGACCATCAAGAAGCACTTCCAGTTCTTAGAATCGATGAACCAACACTTCAAATGATGTTCTTAGCAAATGATTCTCCATTTGTTGGTCGTGAAGGTGACTTAGTTACTGGTCGTCAAATCGAAGATCGTCTTAAATCACAACTTCACACTGATGTTTCTCTAAAAGTTGAAGATACTGATCAACCAAGTGCTTGGATGGTTTCAGGTCGTGGTGAGTTGCATTTGTCAATCTTAGTTGAAGAAATGCGTCGTGAAGGATTTGAATTACAATTATCACGTCCAGAAGTTATCTACAAAGAAGTAGATGGCAAAGTTTGCGAACCTTTTGAAGATGTTCAAATTGATACACCTGATGAATATGTAGGATCAGTTATTGATTCTATGTCACAAAGAAAAGGTGAAATGAAGAATATGGAAAGTACCGGAAACGGTCAGACCAGATTACAATTCCTTGCACCTTCTCGTGGATTGATTGGTTACTCAAATGAGTTCTTATCAATGACTGGTGGATACGGAATCATGAACCACACCTTTGATTCATACTTGCCAGTTGTTAAGAACTGGGAACCAGGACGTCGTAATGGTGCCTTAGTTTCAATTAACCAAGGACCTACAACAACTTATTCACTTCAATCAGTTGAAGACCGTGGACAATTGTTCCTTGGTGCTCAAGTGGAAGTATATGAAGGAATGATTGTTGGTCAAAGTTCACGTGATCAAGATATTGCTGTTAATGTTACTAAGGGTAAGAACTTAACTAATACTCGTGCCTCAGGTAAAGATCACTCAGCTGCTATTAAGACACCTAAGTCAATGTCACTAGAAGAATCAATTGAATTCTTGAACGAAGACGAATTGTGTGAAGTAACACCAAAGAATGTTCGTTTAAGAAAGAAAATTCTTAACACAGGTGAAAGACAAAAAGCTGATAAGAAAAAGAAAATGGCTGAAAAAGATAACTAATTAGAAAAGTCGATAATATCGGCTTTTTTTATATTCTCGAAGGTTCTTTTTTTAAAAGTAGCTAGGTGCTATAATTATTATTATCAAATTAGGAGTGTGCTAACGTGCCGTCAAAGTTCAAATATCTCGACTATTGGATTTTGATTCCTTACTTGTTACTGATGGGGATTGGAATTGTAATGGTGTATTCAGCCAGTTTTGATACAGTTTTAGTTCATGGGGGTTCGGCTTCCACGTACTTTATTAAACAAGCAGTTTTTGCAACTGTTGGATTATTATTCTGTGTTCTGGTATTCATGTTAAAAATAAGAGTTCTAAAGAATCCTCGAGTGATTCAAGTGTTATTAGTTATTACGATTGGATTGCTTCTTTATCTCTTGGTTAGAAAAATTATCAATCCTAGTTCAGCAATTAATGGGGCGTCAGCTTGGATTTCCTTAAAATTCTTCAATGTGCAACCACTTGAGATTGCTAAATTAACATTAATCATTTATTTTGCGTTTATCTTCAATCGCCGCCAAGAAAGATTAGTACCAGGGAATATCTTGACGGAGCTTTCGGGACCTTTAATTATTGGATTTATCATTTTAATTTTAGTAATTTTACAACCTGATTTTGGTGGAACTGGAATCCTATTTTTTATTGGAATCGTGATGATTTCAACTTCAGGAATTCCTAAGAAGAGTATCGCTTTAATGAACTCAATCTGGATAATTCCCATGAGTATCGTTTACTATATTTTGACTCACAATAACTTTGCTTTTCTAGAAAAATATTATCAATATCGTCGGTTCATGGCGTTCCAAAATCCGTTTAAGTATGAGTCAGGAATTGGTTCGCAATTAGTAAACTCTCTTTATGCAATCAACAACGGAGGCTGGTTTGGGGTTGGACTTGGTAACAGTATTCAAAAACGTGGCTACTTGCCAGAACCTTATACTGACTTTATCTTAGCTATTACTAGTGAAGAATTAGGTTTTGTTGGTGTACTAGTAATTTTGAGTTTGATTTTTATTATCATTTTCCGTTGTGTTCAAATCGGTATTCGTTCAACTGATACTTTCCAATCTTTATTAGTCTTTGGAATTGCAGCCATGATTTTTGCACAGACATTTCTTAATGTCGGTGGATTGTTAGGGTTAATTCCTCTAACGGGTGTTACACTTCCATTCATCAGTTATGGTGGATCAAGTATAATTATCCTATCCATTGCTATTGGAATTATATTAAACGTTGTAGCAACTGAGAAGTATCAAGCAACTCAACAAAATAGGTGATTATTATGATGTTAAATCTTCGAAAAGGTCTAATTGTTTGGATGTATTCCTTACGTGGCCAAAAAGAGTTAAAAAAATTTGGAAATATTTATTACATTTCTAAGCGTATGAAATATGCGGTTATGTATGTCGACATGAAAGATCTCGACAAAGCCGTTGATAAAATTTCACGAATGAAATTTGTCAAAAAAGTGGAATTTTCTTATCGTGATGAAATTGATATGGACTTCGAAGCTCGTATTGGTGCTTCATCAATCAAAGATACTGTATACAGTGAATAGGAGTATTTTATGCGAGTTGTTTCAGGTGAGTTTGGTGGGTTAAATTTAAAACCAGTTCCTGGTGTTAATACTCGACCAACCGCAGCGAAGGTTAAAGAGTCCATTTTTAATATCATTAATCCTTATATGAGCGGTGGCAATTGTTTAGACTTGTTTGCTGGAACTGGCTCTCTGGGGATTGAAGCTGTTTCTCGTGGCTATAATAAGAGCTATTTGGTTGATAAAGATTTCAAGGCAATTGATGTCATTAAGGAAAATATTGCTAAAACGCATATATCAGAGAAGTTTGAAGTCATTGCTGGAAAAGCAACTGATGCCTTGAAGAAACTGCAGGCTGAAGAAGTTAAGTTAGATCTTGTTTTTTTAGATCCACCATATCGAATGCATATTACCGAAGAAATTGTTGAAAACATGATAGCTGACAAATTGTTAAATAATGGCTGCTTAATTGTTATTGAAACTGATTACGAAGTAACTAAGTCGGATTTAGCTAGTTTAAGTGTTCTTCAAGAAAAATCATATGGTGAAACGAAAATTTTGATTTACAAGTATAAGGAGTAATTCCATGTCAGAAAAAATTGCTTTATATGCAGGAAGTTTTGATCCAATTACTAATGGTCACTTAGAAATTATTAAACGAGCTGCTCAAATCTTTGACAAAGTAATTGTGGCGGTTATGACTAATACATCTAAGCACTACTTATTCAGCTATGAAGAAAAACAAGCTTTGATTCTTAATCAAGTACAAGAGTTGAAGAATGTTGAAGTAATTGATGGCAAGAACAAATTAACCGTTGATTTGGCAAAAGAATTAGATGTTCATGTATTAGTGAGATCAATGCGAAATACCAATGACTTCATTTATGAATCAGGAGTGGAACAGATTAATCGTTTGCAGGCAGACGATATTGAAACAGTCTTTCTACTATCTGATCCACAATACAGCAATGTATCTTCTAGCATGATTAAAGAAGTGGCTTCATTTGGCGGTGACATTTCAAAATTAGTAGACCCAGAAGTTGCAAAAAAATTAATTGAAAAATTATCGAAGAATCCATTATCATAATGGATTCTTTTTTCGTAATTTCACTTGGAAGGTGAGATTATGATTGAAACAATTAAAGAGAAATTTTTAGAACGAAAAATTGAATATCTCGTTATTGGTGGATTAATTGTTATTTTAGTAGGAATGTTGATTCTTGGAAAAAGCTCCACCGCAACTAATGATAAGAAGGACGTCTTTGAAAACACTACAACGACAGTCAAACAAGTATCTAAGAAGTCGTCGGCCACTATTTATGTTGATGTTCAAGGAGAAGTCAATAAACCAGGATTTTATCGGTTGAAAACAAATGCACGGGTTTTTGATTTATTACAGCTCGCAGGTGGTTTAACTAAAGATGCTGACCGAAAAAATGTTAATCAAGCAAAGAAACTAAGTGATCAAGAACAGGTTTATATTCCAAAAATTGGTGAGATAAAAGATAATCCAGTATCAACTAGTACCAATGAGAATCAAGAACAAACTGGTAGTGAAGAAAAGATTAATATAAATAAAGCCTCGGTAGATGATTTTCAAAAATTAAATGGAATAGGTGCTAAAAAGGCAGAACAAATTGTGAAATTCCGCAATGAGAACGGTGATTTCCAAAAAGTAGAAGATTTAACCAAAGTAACCGGGATAGGTGATAAGACATTAAAAAGTCTACAAGATCAAATTACGGTTTGATTCTAAATAATCGCTATTTAGTTCTAGCCACTGTCTTAGCACTTCTTACCGGGATCTGGTTTACTAGTAATTACTTACTAATGATATTGCTGGGACTGATTCTTAGTCGCCTGGTATTTTTGAGGCAAGCAAGAATGCTATTGATAGTTACTGGTGCTGTCCTGTTATTCTCAATAAGAATGCAATTCATGCCGAAACATTTAAATACTGACTACCAGCAACTGACGTTAAAAATTGAACCATCCGAATTCCAAGATTCAGGTGATTATTACACAGGAATAGCGCAAAGTAACCAAGAAAAATTCAGTTTCATTATTCCTAAAACCAAAAATAGAATTCACTTGAGTTCAACTCAAAACACTTATTTACAGACGACTGACTTTGAATTAGAGGGTATAAAAGGGCCAACCAATTTTGCTGAAACCAACTTTCAAAAGTATTTCTTTGCAAAAAATATTTATCGCCGATTAAAGATTAATTCTTTTAAACAAGGATATGATAATCCCACAAATTTTGCTGAATGGCTGTCGTTATTGAGATATCGCTTAGAAAAAAGACTACAAAAGTTGCCGCCAACTTTGCGTTTTAACGCACTGAGTTTATTGCTAGGAGCTAAAGAAAATGACGAACAAACCAAAGCTTATCTGAATGACTTTAGTAAATTAGGTATTATTCATTTATTTAGTCTATCCGGGATGCATTTATTACTGATAATTGGTTTTTTAAGGAAGTTATGTAGTTGGACAAGGGTTTGCACAATAGAAACTTTAGAAAGCTTCTTGTTCGCTTTATTGCCGATATATTGCATTCTAGTTGGTTCAAAAACCAGCATCACTAGAGCAACTATCTTAGTTTTAGTGAAAATAGGTTTTTCAAAGCTGAAAATCCGAAAGTCGAGTACCGAGATTTTTGCGATTAGCTTGTTGATTGGTTTAATAATTGATCCGAAATGTTTGTTGTTACTGGGAGGACAGTTAACTTATTTATTGTCATTTGCACTGGTTTACCTACATCGACTAAGTATTTTTAAATTATCAATAGTTATCAATTTGTTGTGTTTACCACTAATTATTTTCAACAATTTTGAAATTAACTTAGCAACTTTTGTAGTTAATATTTTGATTGCTCCAGTCTTTGAATACTTCATTTTACCAAGTACGATATTTGTAGGAATCTTTGGAAATTCAATGCCATCAATCAATAGAATTCTGGAATTTACTAATCGAACTATTTATTCAATTTGTCATCAAATTTCAAGAATACAATTTTTACAACTAGCAACAGGTAAATTTCTGTTACTGACAGTCATTTTATTACTCTGTTGTGGGTTAGTATATATTTCTGATTCTCGTTATAAAAAGAAGTGTTGCCAATGGTTTGTGATTATATTTTGTTTGAATCTTCTTATGAATAAAATTCCCTTAACAGGTCAAGTAACTTTAATTGATGTCGGTCAAGGAGATAGCATACTTATTACCACACCAATACTTCGAAAAACTTTTTTAATTGATACAGGAGGAAAGTTACATTTTGGTCATCAACGAGTCATTAATTATAATGTTGACAAAGCGACTATTCCATATTTGAAAAGTCTAGGAATTGGTCATATTGATGCAGTCTTTTTATCACATCAAGACAGTGATCATATTGGTGATTTGAAGCCATTACTTGAACATTTTCCTGTCAGAAGAGTTTATTTTGGAATTGGAATGGAGCATAATCCTAAGATTAAAAAGGTCTTGCTGCCTTTTGTAAATCAAGTCGCAATGAAAACAGTTCGAGCTGGGGATGTCTTGAATTTTGGTAATTTTCAATTTGAAGTCCTAGCACCATTTAAGCCAGGAATTGGTGAAAACGAAGATTCGATGGTATTGAAGACGACGATTAACCATAAATCCTGGTTGTTCACTGGTGATCTTCCTCGAGATAAAGAATTAGAAGTAGTTAAAAAGTTTCATCCTCAAATTGATTATTTAAAAGTAGGTCACCATGGAAGTAAAACTGCATCGGATCCAGACTTCATCCGGGCTATTCATCCGCAAATTGCCTTTATTTCGGTAGGAAGAAAGAATCGTTATGGTCATCCTAATAAGGAGACAATTGAGACGTTAGAAAAACAGCAGGTCAAGATTTTAAAGACCTCCGAATATGGTATGATTAAATGGAATTATTGGTTCAATGACTACAATATTGAAACCTTCTTAAGGAAATGAAATGAATCTAAAACAATTACAAACACAACTTAAATCTGATATAAAACCCATTTATCTCGTAGTAGGTGATGAGACTAGCTTGAACGATAAGGCTAGAGAAATCTTTAAGGGAATTCTTGATGAACAAGAACTAGAGATGAATTTTTCTAGCTTTGATCTTTTAGAAAGTCCTCTTGAAGATGTGATTAATGAGGCTATTTCGACACCTTTTTTTGGAGAACGTCGCTTAATTTTTGCAGACAATCCAGTATTCTTGACAGGGAGTAAGGAGTCTTCAATCAATCAGAACACTGATATTTTGGCTGACTATTTGAATAATCCAATGCCTACATCAACTCTAGTTTTGTTTGCTAGTTATGAGAAACTTGATTCACGAAAGAAAATTGTCAAAGAATTAAACAAAAAAGTCGAAGTAGTAGATACAGCAAAAATTGGTGCTAATCAAGTGGGCGAGTACGTTAATAAAATGATTACTCAAGCCGGTTATTCAATTGATGATGATGCAATGAATTTATTAATTCAAAAAACCAATGCTAATTTTTCTGAGATTGAGTCGCATTTAGATAAGCTATATACTTATGCTTTGACAACAAAAAAGATCGACTTAAAAGCAGTCGATCAGTTAGTTCCCGATACATTGGAAGATAATGTTTTCAATTTGGTTAATGCAATTTTGGATAAAGATATTGCTGGAGCCGAAAACTTATATCAACAACTGTTAATTCAAAAAGTAGAACCAATTGCACTAAACGGGTTGATTCTGTCGCAATTGCGACTATTAATTCAAATCAGCATCTTAAGTGCGAAGAATTTAACTCAATCAAGCATTGCCTCGGAATTAAAAGTGCATCCATTTAGGGTGAAGATGGCAGCTCAACAAGTTAAACGATTCTCGCCAGAGACTTTAAAACAGATGTATCAATATATTGTGGACATTGATTATCAAATGAAGACTGGGGCAGAGAATAAAGAAATGTTGTTTGATTTGTTCATTGCTAAATTTGCGTAAATAAAAAACCATCAAATAATTGATGGTTTATTTTATTTATTGTTTAGTTTTGATAATCTAGATTTATCGCGAGCAGCTTTGTTTGCTTTGATAAGACCTTTTGACTTAGCCATGTCGATAGCTTTTGATGCTTCTCTAAACAATTGTTCAGCATCTTTACTACCAGAAGCTACAGCAGTTTCAAACTTTTTAATAGTTGAACGCATAGCACTCTTTTGTGAAGTGTTACGTAAGTTTGCACTTGCGATAGTCTTCACTCTTTTCATTGCTGACTTAATTTGTGGCATATCTTTCACCTCCGATAACTCTTAAACTCAATACGTTAAATTATACAAAAACGAACGGCACATTGCAATAATCTTTTTTATCTTGATTTATTATAGAAAATAGAGTAAATTATTAACTTGTAATACCGAGACTCAGTTTGTTGAAACACCGACGCTTACTTAGTTTCTGGTGTAAATAAAATAAAGGTGGAATTTAGCATGGCTATTTCAAAAGAACAAAAGAACGAAATTATCAAAAAATATGCCGTTAAAGAAGGCGACACTGGTTCTCCAGAAGTTCAAATTGCCGTATTAACAGCAGACATTAACGCTTTGAACGAACATTTAGGCGTTCATAAGAAAGATCACCATTCATATGTTGGTCTATTAAAGAAAATCGGTCACCGTCGTAACTTACTTGCATACTTAAGAAACAAAGATGTTACACGTTACCGTAACTTAATCAAATCATTAGGACTACGTCGTTAATCAATCAAACTCGCTTAGGCGAGTTTTTTTATTTGCTTTTCTGGTAATAATAAATGTGATAAACTCTTATTTAGGTGTAGACAAGTTGTCTGATAGACAAAAAGTAATATTACAACAAATTTTCTACAAAAGAATAAAGAGGTTTTTACATGGATAATTTAAAAATTGTCCTCTTGGGTGGAGTACGTGAAAACGGAAAAAACATGTACGCTGTCGAAGTTGACGACGAAATATTTATTTTGGATGCGGGGTTAAAGTATCCTGATAATGAACTGTTGGGTATTGACGTGGTTGTGCCTGACTTAACTTATATAGAAGAAAACATTGATAAAATCGTGGGAATTTTCTTAACTCACGGACATGCTGATGCAATTGGTGCCTTGCCATATATTGTGGCTAACCATGACATTCCGGTCTTCGGTTCCAAACTTACTATTGCTTTGGCAAAAATCACGACTCAAAGTGACAAAACCAGTCGTAAGTTTAATGGTTTTCATGAGATTGATGAGACAACAGCAATTGACTTTAATAATGCGACGGTTTCATTCTTTAAGACTACACATTCAATCCCTGATTCATTAGGAATTGTTGTGAAGACTAGTGCTGGTCAAATTGTTTATACAGGTGATTTTAAGTTCGATCAAGCTGCTATTCCAATGTATCAAACTGACTTCGGTCGTATTGCTGACATTGGTAAGGAAAAAGTATTGGCGTTACTTAGTGATTCCGCAAATGCTGAATCAGTTTATGAAAACTCAAACGAACGTGAAATTGCTGAGTATATTCTTGAGACTTTCAAGTATCAAAAAGGTCGTATTGTAGTGGCTAGTGTTGCTTCTAACATTCAAAGAATGCAACAAATCATCGATGCAGCAAGTACCTTGAATCGAAAAGTTGCGATTGCTGGTAAAGATGCTGAGAAGATTGTTCGAACTGCCATGAAATTAGGCTATTTGAAGGTTCCTGAAGAAATTCTTATTAATGAAAAAGAACTTAAAAATTATGAACCTGAACAAATAGTTTTGATTGAAACCGGTAAAATGGGTGAGCCAATCAAACTGTTACAAAAGATGGCTAATGCCAAACGTGGACCTTTCAAAATTATGAAGGGTGACTTGGTATTCATCGCTACGACACCAACGTATGCAATGGAAACTATCGTTGCTAAGACTCGCGATATGATCTATCGAGCCGATGCAGAAGTTAAAACAGTTAGTGATGGAAATCTTCATCCTTCTGGTCATGCTAACAAGACTGATTTGCAGTTGATGATTAATTTACTTCGTCCAGAGAATATCGTACCAATCCAAGGTGAATATCGTTTACTTGATAAACATGCTGAGTTAGCAAATGAAACAGGACTTTCGTATAAGAATATCTTCTTGACTCAAAAAGGGGATGTCTTAAGTTATGAGAATGGTCAGTTCCACTTTGCCACAGCGGTAACTGCTGGCGATACGATGATTGATGGTATCGGCGTGGGGGATATTGGTTCAATCGTCTTACGTGACCGTCAAATGTTGGCAGAAGATGGTGTCTTCATTGCGGTTGTTACGATTGATCGTAAGAAGAAAAAAATTGTTGCTCGTCCTAAAGTTAATGCTCGTGGATTCATTTATATGCGTGACAACAAACGTCTCCTTAACGAGAGTGTGGATGTGATTGTCAAAGCTATTGAGAATAATCTCGAGAATAAAGACTTTGATTGGGCTAATTTAAAACAAGATGTACGTGAAGATTTGAATAAATATCTTTATGAGCAGACGCGACGTCATCCAATGATTTTGCCTGTTATTATGGAAGTAAATCAAAATCGTCATCGTGCACGTAAATAGTCGGCTAGGCCGGCGCCGGCTTTTTTATTTGAAAGTTGGATAAGAATGAATAATGAACAAGAAGAACTAATTGAGAAGGGTAATGCTGCTTATGATGACCGCAACTGGGTTGAAGCAGTCAATTATTTTGGACAAGCCTCAATCATTTCTAATAATTTTGAAATAAATAAAAAAATCGTTGATAGTTTAGTCCATTTAGGACGATTTGAAGATGGAGTGGAACAAGCTTCAATTTATTTTGATAAATATTTAGAAACAAATGAAGATACGAAATTTTTGTTTGAGTTATTGATTGCGGCTCATGAATTTCTTTTGGCACATCAGTTTCTGGCAGTTATTAAAAGTCATAGTGAATTCGTTTTGGATAGTGAAGATCAACTATTAATTTCTCAAAACTTACAACAAGAAGAAAATGCTTTTGAACATGAACACAGTGAGGAACTAGCTAATCAAGCCAAAGAACTAATGTCTTTAGTAACGATGCAAGAAGGTGTTCAAGCTAATAAAATTCAAAATATGAAACAATTGCCAATAAAAATTTATTTGGAAGTTGTACCTAATATTTTGTTGAATCCATATCTGCATCCGTTATTTAAAACAGAAATTATTGAGAATTTAGTGAAACTAAAATTAGAGGATACTTATTCAATGAGTTTTTATGGTGAACTCAGAGAATTTATGCCTAGTAAATTAAAGACATTAATGTTTTCACCGGAGTTTTTACAGGCCAGAAATCTTTTACAAGAGAAATTAACTGACTATGACGATTATGAGTCGGGATTGATTCTGAATGAATTTTTGTTATATTTATCTTTAACTTATCCATTTACCAGTGAAATTATCACTAATATGGATGAGTGGATTGAAGTTTATTTGGATATGCGTGAGGGACAAACCGTTGCAAACAGCGGAGAAAATGAAGAAATTGTTACTTGGATTAACCGGTTTAATCAACTATTAGAAAATTTTGGTGGTTAATTAAATCTTTTCCAAGAAATGTATTTACTTTTCAAGTTTCTCTACGTATAATTTGAAGAGTATATTTTTGGGTTATTTTATTGCATAAAAACCTAAAAGTAGTATAATTTAGCATTGAAGAGTGAGCTGCAAGACTCTTTTTATTTTTGCAGTAGAATTCTTACGAAAGCATAATTAGGAGGAATCTTTTAATGGCTGAAAAAGAACATTATGAGAGAACAAAACCCCATGTAAATATTGGGACAATTGGTCACGTTGACCATGGTAAAACAACTTTGACAGCAGCTATCACTAAAGTATTGGCTGACCAAGGCTTAGCTAAGTCTATGGACTATGCAAATATTGATAATGCTCCAGAGGAAAAAGAACGTGGTATTACAATTAATACAGCTCACGTTGAATATGAAACAAAAGCACGTCACTATGCACATATTGATGCTCCAGGACATGCTGACTATGTTAAGAATATGATTACTGGTGCTGCACAAATGGATGGTGCCATCCTTGTTGTTGCTGCAACTGATGGTCCTATGCCACAAACTCGTGAACATATCTTACTTGCTCGCCAAGTTGGTGTTGAATACATCGTTGTATTCTTGAACAAGACTGACTTAGTTGATGATGACGAATTAGTTGACTTGGTTGAGATGGAAGTTCGTGAATTATTATCAGAATACGATTATCCTGGTGATGATGTACCTGTAGTACGTGGTTCAGCACTTAAAGCTCTTGAAGGCGATGCTGAACAAGTTGCTAATGTACAAAAACTTCTTGATATCGTTGACGAATACGTTCCAACACCAGAACGTGAAACAGACAAACCATTCTTGATGCCTATCGAAGACGTATTTACGATCACTGGTCGTGGTACAGTTGCTTCAGGACGTGTTGACCGTGGTACTGTTCATGTTGGTGATGAAGTTGAAATCATCGGTTTAAAACCGGAAATTAAGAAAACAACAGTTACAGGACTAGAAATGTTCCGTAAGACACTAGATTCAGGTGAAGCTGGTGATAACATCGGTGCACTTCTACGTGGTGTTGATCGTGATGAAGTTGAACGTGGACAAGTTCTTGCTGCTCCTGGTTCAATCCAAACTCATACTAAATTCAAGTCTGAAGTTTATATCATGACAAAAGAAGAAGGTGGACGTCATACTCCATTCTTCTCAAACTACCGTCCTCAATTCTATTTCCATACAACTGACGTTACAGGTGTTATCGAACTACCTTCAGGGGTAGAAATGGTTATGCCTGGTGACCAAGTTACTTTTGAAGTTGACTTGATCGCTCCAGTTGCTATCGAAAAAGGTACAAAATTCACTGTTCGTGAAGGTGGACGTACTGTTGGTGCCGGAACTGTTACAGAAATCTTGGACTAACATATAAGTTTAATAATTAAAGCTAGGACAATTGTCCCTAGCTTTTTTATTTTACCCAATAAAAAGTTGCCAAATGTTTACAACCACGCTTATTTAATGTAGAATTATCGAGTATGAGATTTACAGAATTTTAGATATAACTGGAGGATTTTTTCATGGCTTCAAAAGCTAAGTGGACAAAAAAAGGAAAAACAGATGGAGAATTATCATTCAAAATCGATCGAGATAAAATCAATGAAGGACTAGACATCGCATTTAAAAAAGTTCGTAAGAATTTAAATGCTCCTGGATTCCGTAAGGGTAAAATGCCTCGTCAAATCTTTAACAAAATGTACGGTGAATCTTCACTATATGAAGAAGCACTAAATGCTATTTTGCCAGAAGCATACAATAATGCGGTTGAAGAAACCAAAATCGAACCAGTTGATCAACCTAAAATTGATGTTGAATCATTATCAGAAACTGATCCTTGGGTTCTAAAAGCTCTTGTAACAGTTAAACCTGAAGTTAAATTAGGTAAATATAAAGATCTTGAAGTTAAAAAACAAAAGAGAACTGTAACTAAAAAAGCTGTTGATGATGAAATTGAAAACAAACGTAACCAACAAGCAGAATTAGTTCTTAAAGAAGATCAACCTGCAAAAGACGGCGACACAGTAGTTATTGACTATACTGGAACTGTTGACGGTACAGAATTTGACGGTGGTTCAGCTAAGAACTACTCACTAGAATTAGGCTCAAATTCATTCATTCCTGGTTTTGAAGAACAATTAGTTGGTCACAAAGCTGGTGAAGATGTAGTTGTTAAAGTAACATTCCCAGAAGAATACCATGCTAAAGACTTAGCTGGAAAAGCTGCTGAGTTTGCTACAACAATTCATGAAGTTAAAGAAAAACAACTTCCTAAGCTAGATGATGAATTTGCTAAAGATGTTGATGACAGCGTAGAAACACTTGATGAGCTTAAAGAAAAGATCAAAGCTGATTTGAAGAAACAAAAAGAATCAGAAGCAGATGCTGCAATTCAAGATGAAGCACTACAAAAAGCTGTTGCCGATGCTAAAATCGATGACATTCCTGAAGCAATGATTGATACCGAAGTTGATAACCAAATGAACCAATACATGAATACTATTCAATCACAAGGTATGAATCCAGAAATGTACTTCCAATTAACAGGTACAACTGAAGAAGATTTGCGTAACCAATTCAAATCAGAAGCAGACAACCGTGTTAAAACTGACTTAGTATTGGAAACAGTTGTTAAAGAAGAAAAAATCAAACCAACTAAAAAAGAAGTTGAAGACGAAATCAAGTCATTAGCTGCTCAATACAACATGGATGAAAAAGTTGTTCGCCAATCATTGACTGACGAAATGCTAAAACATGATATTGCAGTTAAAAAAGCTCTTGATATCATCGTTGATTCAGCAGTTGAAAAATAATAAAAAACAGCTCTTCGGAGCTTTTTTTTGAATCAAAATTCTTTACGAAATAAAGAAACGATGATAAGCTATCCTACGCTAAGATATAGGGGGTTTTAAGAATTGGAAACAACAGAAATAAATGGATCTATTAAATGTTCTTTTTGTGGAAAAACGCAAGACCAAGTAAAGAAAATTGTTGCTGGTCCTGGGGTTTATATTTGTAATGAATGTATTGAACTATGTAAAGATATCATTGAAGAAGATCTAGCTCATGAATCAACAGTTAATAATGTTCTAGAAGACATTCCTAAGCCAGTTGAAATTGACAAAATTCTAAATGAATATGTAATTGGTCAATCAGCTGCTAAACGTGCTTTGTCAGTGGCTGTTTATAATCACTACAAACGTGTTAACAAGATGAACAGTGCTAGTGAAGAAGACACTGAATTACAAAAGAGTAATATTGCGATGATTGGACCAACAGGTTCAGGTAAAACATTCTTGGCACAAACTTTGGCAAGAATTCTTGATGTGCCATTCGCTATTGCTGATGCCACTACTTTGACTGAAGCAGGTTATGTTGGTGAAGACGTTGAAAATATTCTACTTAAACTCTTACAAAACGCTGATTATGACGTTGAAAGAGCTGAACGTGGAATTGTCTACATCGATGAAATTGATAAGATTGCTAAGAAGAGTGAGAATGTTTCAATTACTCGTGATGTTTCAGGTGAAGGTGTTCAACAAGCACTCTTGAAGATACTTGAAGGAACCATTGCCTCAGTACCGCCTCAAGGTGGACGTAAGCATCCTCAACAAGAACTAATTCAAATTGATACGACTAACATTTTGTTCATTGTTGGTGGAGCTTTTGACGGCATTGAAGAGATTATTAAGAATCGTCTCGGTGAAAAAACTATTGGCTTTGGCTCAAATCAAGAAGATATCGATTTTGAAGAAGATGATAGTTTAATGCAACGAGTAATTCCGGAAGACTTAATGAAATTCGGAATTATTCCTGAGTTTATCGGACGTATTCCAATCATCACTGCTCTAGAGAAACTAACTGAAGATGATTTAGTTGAAATCTTGACTAAACCAAAGAATGCTCTAGTAAAACAATATCAAGAGCTATTAGCGCTTGATGATGTTTTATTAGAATTCAAGGATGATGCTTTAAGAGCAATCGCTCAAACAGCTATCGAACGTGACACTGGAGCACGTGGACTACGGTCAATCGTTGAAGAATCAATGCTTGATACTATGTTTGAAGTTCCAAGTCGCAAAGATGTCAAAAAAGTTATCGTAACTAAAGAAGCAGTTTTACAAACTGCCAAACCTGAACTACTCCTAAAAAATGGAAAAGTTGCTTAAAGACGCTTACGCGTCTTTTTTTTGTAAGCTAATTATTTCAAAAAATTGAGAGATAAGACTATGATTACATTTGTAACTAATTATTAGGAGGAATTAATAATGGCAGAAATGATCAATGCATCCGATGCGATGTTGAAAGTTATGGAAGATTGGGGGATTGATCACATTTTTGGTCTACCAGGTGGCTCATTTGATTCGACAATGAACGCCTTACATAATCGTCAAGATACCATGCGTTATATCCAAGTTCGTCATGAAGAAGTTGGTGCTCTAGCAGCTTCAGGGGAAGCAAAAATTACTGGAAAGATTGCAGCAACTTTTGGTTCTGCAGGACCAGGTGCAGTACATTTGTTAAATGGATTGTATGATGCCAAGCATGATAATGTACCAGTTTTAGCTTTAGTTGGACAAGTTGGGACTCAAGTAATGAATACTGACTACTTCCAAGAGTTAGATGAAAATCCAATTTTTGCAGATGTGGCCGTCTACAACCGGACAGTGATGACCGCTGAATCATTACCACACGTTGTTGATCAAGCTATTAAGCAAGCATATAAATACAATGGAGTTGCTGTAGTAACTATTCCTACAAGCATTGGTTGGGAACAAATTCCTGATACATTCCAATCAACGGCTAACTTGTTTAGTGTCGGTAATTATCAATTACCAAATAATGAGGACATCACTAAGACCTTGGACTTAATTAAAGAAGCCAAGCGTCCAATAATTTACTTTGGCCAAGGTGCAAAAAAAGCCGGTCAAGAATTGAAAGAACTATCTGATAAATTAAGTATTCCACTCATGTCTAGTGCCTTAGGAAAGGGTATTATTGCTGATGATGACCCAGCTTATATGGTATCAGCTGGACGTGTTGCTACTAAACCGGGTGTGGATCTAGCTAAAGCTGCTGACTTAATTTTGTTTGTCGGTAGTAACTATGAGTTCGGACAATTCTTCTTTGATCCAAAGGCTAAGTTCATCCAAATAGATATTGATCCAAGTAAATTCGGTCACCGTCATGCAACTGATGTTGCCATTCTAGCCGATGCTAAAGTTGCTCTTAGAACTTTGATTGACGAAAGTACTGCTGTGAGTGAAAAGACAGGATTCTATCAAGCAAGTCTTGAAAATAAGCAGAATTGGAAAGATTGGGTTCAAAGTAAAGAAAATGATACCAATTCGCCACTTCGTGTTGAACCAATCTTCAAAGAAATCAATGCTCATGCTACCAAAGATGCTATTTTTAACGTCGATGTTGGGAACGTAACAATTGATGGTGTGAGATTCTTGAACATGGTGCCAACACAAGGATTCGAAACTTCTGCGTGGTATGCAACGATGGGAAATGCCTTACCAGGTGCTATTGGTAATCAAGTTAAGTATCCAGAACGTCAAGTATGGTCAATCAGTGGTGACGGTGGATTCTCAATGGTAATGCAAGATATTATTACGCAAGTTAAATATGACTTACCAATCATCAATGTGATTTTGAATAACGGTTCCTTAGGATTCATTGAAGCTGAGCAAGATGATAAACAACAACCTCATTCAGGTGTTGATTTGATTAAATCAGACTTTGCTAAAGCTGCTGAGGGAATGGGAGCTACTGGAATTAAAGTAACTAACATTGATGAGTTAAAAGCTGCTTTTGCCAAAGTAGATGATCTTAAAGGACCAATTGTAATTGATGTTGATATTGAAAATGCACGTCCATTACCAGTTGAACAATTGCGATTAGATGATCCAGAATTTGTTAAGAATTATCAAGCTGAAGATTTAATTCCGTTTGAAAAGACTCTAGAAAAATATAATGCTTAAAAAGACCTGCGGGTCTTTTTTTATTACAATTAGTTTAGGGGGTATTGCTTTACGGTGAAAATAGTGCTAAATTAATACTCAGTACTTTGAAAGAAGGAAAAAATACAAAATGAAAATTTTAAAACGTGTGTTACTTAGTTTGCTAGCATTAATCTTGATAGTAGTTGCTGGTATTGGGTTTATGTTCAGAAATGAAATTTCTACAATCAGCAATATTAAACAAGTTGATAAATATCCATTCTATGAAATGACTTATAAAGGCGATTATGGGTTTGATGATTTCTTAAAAGAAGGAGCTAGTAACGATACTGAACTAGTTCAATTCGTCTCCAAGAAATTGTTGAAGGGATTGCCACTAAATATCAAAGTTCCAGATTTAGGTTGTGCAACTTTTACAGCACGAACACCTGATAATCAAAAAGTATTTGGACGTAACTTTGATCTTGATTACTCACCATCAATGTTAGTTCACACTAATCCCGATAAGGGTTACAAGAGTATTTCGATGGTTAACTTAGCCTTTCTAGGGTTTAAAAAGGAAACCATGAATAACTATCAAAAGAGAATCCTTGCTCTAGCGGCTCCATATATTCCACTTGATGGAGTTAATGAAAAAGGATTGAGTGTTGGAGTCTTATTGTTAGATGACAAACCAACTGATCAAAAAACCAGCAAAGTCGATATCAATACTACGACCGCTATTCGTTTGATGCTTGATAAAGCAAAGAACGTTGACGAAGCTGTGAAATTATTGAAGAAGTACGATATGCATTCATCTGCTAATTCGACTTATCATTTCCATATTGCTGACGCTAGTGGAAAATCAGTCGTTGTAGAGTATGTGAATAATAAAATGAAATTAGTTCAACCAACTAAGAATTATCAATACGCAACTAACTTCTATCTATCTCCAGAGAAGAACAAGATGGGTAAAGGATTCGATCGTTACGCAGTTTTAGAAAAAACTTTGGATGAGAAAAAAGGTATCATGACATCTAAAGATAGTATGAACTTATTAGAATCAGTGCATGTTACTCCTGAAATCCGTAAAAAAGGTATCTTTAAGAGCAAATCTGATACTCAATGGAGTGGAGTTTACAATTTGACTAAGAAGTCCTTAAACGTCTCCATAGATGGTAATTACAAGAAAGTTTATCACTTCAAAGTGAAATAAAAAGCCGAAAGGCTTTTTTTATTGTGGTAAACTTAATTGACTAAGGAGTTAACTATGAAAGTAAATAATGTATCTATGAATTTAAGTGCAGTTAGTTCAGCACAATATCCCGATGATGGTTATCCAGAAATTGCTCTAGCGGGCCGTTCAAATGTTGGTAAGTCATCATTAATTAATACTCTAATTAACCGCAATGCGTTTGCGAGAACTTCTAGCAAACCCGGTAAGACTCAGACACTTAATTTTTATAATATCGAAGATCAATTATATCTAGTGGATGTTCCGGGTTATGGTTATGCAAAAGTATCGAAGAAACAACGTGAAGAATTCGGCGTGATGATTGAAGAGTATCTAACAACTAGAAAACCACTAAAAGGGGTTATTATTCTTGTTGATGGACGTCATGAACCAAGTGAAGATGATATTTCAATGTATGAATTTGTCAGATACTATAATATTCCAGTCTTAATCGTGGCAACGAAGATGGACAAGGTTAAAGGTAACCAGTGGAATAAGAGTGAGAGTATCATTCGCAAGACTCTTGAAATTGACGATCAAACAGATTTTCAAATCTTTAGTTCTGAGACTAAATATGGTAAAGATGAAGTTTGGAAGTGGATTGAAGAGCACATGTAAGAACTGATTTAAAAATTGGGAATGGGGATTTCTATGAAAAATATAGTAAAAATTATTACTGTGGGAGTATTAGTTTTTATCTTAGCTGGTTGTCAAAAAAAGGCTGAAAATGAAACAAGTCATGCTGATAATACTGAACAAACTCAACCACTTAAGAAACAGTTAGCAGCAGTAGCAAGAGTACCAATGGATCAAAAGATTAGTTTGTCACAAGAAGTGAAGATTGCGGCAGCCAATAATGATGTTGTAGAGACACGTGGACTAGGTTTTGAGCAAGTTACTTATTATAAGAATTTTTATTTGCCATTTAACTGGTTGGAATTACAAAAAGAAAGTAAAGAAGTATTATATAAACTTCCTAGAGCAGATAACGGTGACGCAATGTTAAATGTCTATTTGCTTAATGCATATGACAAAAGTCCGCTAGACGATGGGAAGTTGTTGTCAGGAAAAAAACTTGCTCAAGCAATAAAAGATGATGGTAATAAATTAAGTAATACCACCACCACAAAAATTGGTGCACATACTTGGCATTTGGGTATTGAAAAAGTTCCAGACAAGAAGATGATGAAATATACCTTCTATCGAGTTGAAGACACAGGGAATTTTTATGACTCGCTGATTGTAGTTAATTATGTAGAAGGAATAAATGCATATAAAAACGACAGTGAGCAAGTAAAGAGCAATATTGCTAAGGTAAAAGCAGTTATTAATAGTTTTACTGAAACAAAGAAGAATTAAAAAGCAGCTACCGGAAAGGTAGCTGCTTTTTTTTAATTTTTTTCTACTTCATTATACGGTGGAAAATCAAAAAATTCTTGAACTGAAATTCCTAAACCGGAGCAAATAGCTCGAATTGTTGTTATTGTTGGACGTTTGCTAGATCCATCATACAGTGCATTTAAAGTGGACTGGTTTATTCCTGAAAGAACTGCCAGCCTATTAATGGTAATGTTTCGCTCATTAATTAAAGTAATTAAATGATCCGCAATTAATTGTCCGTCATTTTTCAATATAAAATCTCTCCTAACAATATATCGTTAAAAATACTTTAAATGAAATGTGTCTGAAGCATTAACAATACATCGTTGATTGTTACCGATATATCGGTTATAAACGGGGATGTAAATAATAATTTAATTATCTAATAGATTAGCTAATATGTGCAAGCGTTTTGCTCTTTTATCGATAAAGTTATTTATATAAGGTGTAAATTGTTAATCATGAAAATAATTACCGATATATTGTTGACTATTTTTCAATAATCCAGTACAATCTTGGTTGTTACCAATGTATTGGTAATTACATGATTATTAACAAGTATATTTGGGGAAATATATGGTTATAAATCAGGTGTTCAATATAAGGGGGATTTTATGAAGAAAAATATAAAAAAAGTAACTTATGGAGCATTGGCTGTAACAATGATGCTTCCACTAGGTAGTACTTCTATTAAGGCTGCCGTTGAAAACAATTCTGCATCACATGTTGAATTGAGTAAGTTACAAAATAAGAAAGTTTCAACAAGCACAAATCAACAAAACAGCAACGCTGCTTCTCAAAGTAACGTGGATGCACCTTCATTAACTTTTGCACAATTTGAAGCTGATGCAAATGGTGCGCAACAATACTTCTCTAAGAGTTTATGGGAGACTGTTGCTTCGTATGTAGGTAATTATAGATATAACAACGATGTAATTCCCCAATCTGCGTTCGATAAAATTTATATGTTGAATCAAACTATAAGTAGAATAGATTCAACAAAGGGTGTTGAATATTTGCACGGTTTAGCACAAGTTGATTTGAGAAATGGTAATACTGATACTCTTACTCAAGAAGACTTTGACCGCTTCGCTGAAGTACCCACAATTAGTTATTTTACTGCCTCAGGCAATGTTAATCTTGAAAACATTGATTTCTTAAAAGGTATGGACGGCCTTACGAGTGTTGATATTGACAATACTAGTGTCAGCGATTTGTCACCACTTGCTGAGTCGGGATTGAAATCCAGTAAACATGCAACATTATATGCATCCCATTTGAATCAATTTGATAAAGATGGTGATGGGTTCGCTGACGGTAATGGTGTTGATGAATCATCACTAAAGAATATTTTAGGAATTCATTTTGTAACGCTTAATTTGAATTATGACAATATTACTGATAATGGAGTGGAGATTTTAAGCGGTTTAACTCCATTACTTGTTGGTGTCACTTATCCGGAATTTAGTTTAGGTTTAAACGGAAATAATATTTATGATGTCTCTCCACTAGGCAAAATTGCCTTTGACAAGGAGAAGATGAACAAAATAAATGTATACGTTCAAGATAACCACATCTTAGATATTTCACCATTGACTAACTTTACAACTGATGCATCTCTAAATCACGTTGATGGAAGAAATCAATATATTAATCTAAACGATCCACATTTCAATGGTAAGTATGACGAATATATCAACCATAAATACGTATTTCCAACAATAACAGAACTAGATGGAAAAACAATTATGGAGTCAACAAACGAGCCAACAAATACCTTTAGAAAAACAAGTAATAGTGATGGAACACATTCATATGAATGGTTCACTCAAGGTAAAAAGACCTTCCAATTTCAATCTGACGCTGGTGATACAAGCGGTTCTGATTTACAGTTCGATGGAAGTATTGAACAAACTATTGGTGATAAACCAGCAGCAGACAAGAACAGCGTAACAGCACACTTTGTTTTAAATGATAAAAATGGTGAGAAGTTGTCTGATGACAAGATTACTACTGGTCAAACTGGAGACTCATATTCACTAGATTATGGAACTTCAATGAAGACAATTGCTAAAGATGGCAAAGTATATGATTTGAAATCAATTGATGGTAAAGAGAGTGGAACATTTACTGATGTTAACCAAGATGTTTACTATATTTACTCATTAAGAGATGATGGCACACCAGCAGAAGATGCAGCACCAGTGCATGTTGTCTATGTCGATGAAGCTGGAAACAAAATTTCTGATGGATACGATATTACTGGAAAAGTCGGTGATAAGAAGTCAGCTGATAAGAAAAATATTTCTGGTTATACCTTTAAGGAATTCCAAGATGCTGATGACAAAGACGGTAATGTAACACTTGGCGATAAAGAAAGAACAATCAAGGTTGTTTATACGAAATCATCAGATGACAATAATAACGGTGGCAATGGTGATGACAATGGTAACGGACAAAAACCAGGTGATAATGGAAATAATAACGGCAAGAATACTGATCCAAAAACAAATAATAATGTAACTAAAAACGTTACACAAAATCTATCAAGAAGATTGCCACAAACTGGCGAAAATCTTCGTAATGCTGGATTCTTAACTTTAATTGGAATTGGATTAGTTTCATTAGCTGGATATTACGTTCTAAACAAAAAGAAAAGTGTTAAATAGGTTTTAAAATGCAAAAAAGATTTGATAGTTATGAAGATGTTTTTGATTGGTATTCAACTAACTCAAGTATCGTGCAAAAACTAGAAGGAGTGACACGAAAATCAGGGATTAGTTTCATGCAGTATTGCTGTTTACTTACTATTGATGGATCTGATTGTGCAACTCCAACAAGTATTGCAGAAAGTCTTTCATTATCAAAATCGTCAGTTTCTAGAACTTTGAAATCTTTAAACCATAAAGATCTCATCCAAAAAAGATATGGAGAAAGTTCGGATCAACGAATAATCAAAATGTTTGTGACTGAAGAAGGATCGAAAGTAATTAAAGATGTCAATTCGAAACTAATTAAGAAAGAAGTTTAATTCTTTCTTTTTTTGTAATTGAATTAATGTACTTAGAGGTGAAGAAATGAACAAAACAAAGGGGATTATATATAGTAGTTTAATTTTGTTACTACTATTACCGACTAAAAGTAACTCTTCCGCTGTAGCAGCAACCAGTCAAAATAGTTCGGATAAACATATAGAACTTGCTCAAGACTTAAGTAAAAGTGCGGAGACACCAACAGTTCCAGCTTTAACCTATGATCAGTTTGAGGCTAATTCGTATCAAGAAGATGGCTATTTTTCACGCGCGGTTTGGTCAATAATTAGTGAGCACTTACGTGATTACAAAGGAAAGAACATAGTAATTCCACAATCAGCTTTTGATGAAATTAAAACTTTTCGTTTACAAGGTAATGAAAAAGCTGGAGTTTATGGTTTAAAGGGTGTCGAGTATTTACATGGACTTGTAACGGTCGACTTAGGTGATCAAATTCACAGTACAGATGCGGTTGCAGTTGGTCAAGAAGAAATTGATAGATTCTCTGAGATAACTTCCATTCAAAAATTTACTAGCGTAAATGATTGGGCATTAAATAATATCAATTTTATGAGAAAAATGAATTTGATATATATAAATATTGATGGTTCTGATGTTTTTGATTTGTCACCACTAGCAGATATAGCTAGGAATAATAGTGAAATAGATGGGATTGAATTGAATGCTTCGAACATGGGTATATATGGAAAGCATAAAGGAATTTCTGATGAGTCATTAGAGAAAATTACTAATGTTCCTTTCAAGACTCTTAATTTGAATTATGACAAGATAACAGATAATGGAGTCGAAAATTTAAGTAAGTTAGTACCTCCAAATATAAACGGAGAAAAATACCCAGAATTCAATTTAGGCTTAGAAGGCAACGAAATTTATGATGTTATTCCATTAAGTAAACTAATTTTTGACAATAAGAGAATGGATAAAACTTTCATAAATATTCAACATAATCATATCTTGGACATTTCACCATTGATTAATTTTTCAAATGAAAAAACTCGGGAACATGTTAATGGGAAGTCACAGAATATTTATTTGAATGACTCACATTTTGCTAGGAAGTATGATGTAAAAACCTATCAAAAATATGTTTTTCCAAATATTACCGATTTAGATGGAGAAAAACTAATTGAGACAACTGATCAACCCAAAGATACCTATATAGAAACAAATAATGAAGATGGTACACACTCGTACGAGTGGACTACAGATAGGAAAAAAGTTTTTCATTTTCAATCAATTGCTACAAACAACAAACATTATTTATTTGATGGAACTATTGTTCAGATGATTGGAAAGGGTAATCCTGTGCAAAGAACCAATATTACGGCTCACTTTGTTTTAAAAGAAAAGAATGGTGAGAAATTGTCAGAAGATAAAGTATCTTCTGGGGAAATTGGTGATTCTTACTTATTAAAATATAGTAGTTCAATGAAAGAAATCATTAAGAACGGAAAAGCCTATGATTTAAAGGCAATCATCGACGGCAAAGAAAAAGGATTATTTAGTGATAGTAATCAAGACATTTACTATATATATGAAGTGAGAAGCAATTTAAATAATAGTCAAAAACCTAATGATAGCAGGCACAATAAAGCAATAAAAAAAGCACTTCCAAGAACCGGAGAGCAAGCATTTAGCAATGAATATTTATTTTTTATTGGAATTGGAATTATTATGACTGCTGGGTATTTTGTACTTAGTAAGAAACGCATTAATTAGGAGGAAAATATGAATAAATTAAAGGCAATCTTTATGCTGGTATTGCTTTCAATAGGTACTTTTATACAAGCAGGAACTGCCGTCGCCGAAAGTACAAGCAATAACTCAGTACCAGAAGAGATTCTCTCAAGTAAAGTGATTTTAAAGGATGGGGATTCTTCACAGGTAAAACCTGGAGAACAGAAAACGGTATTTGAAAATCTGGTTATTCAACCAGAAGTAACCATACCGGATACTGTTTATTCAATTATCAGTTTACCTAAGGATAAGTTTTTACAACCAACTGAAAATGATTTAACAAGAACAGATGATAATGTTGAAAAGGCAGAAATTTTAAATGAAGATGCCAATAATTATCAAGTTAAATATACCTATAAGAACTTACATGTGGGTTCAGAGATAAGTATTCCATTGATAGTTCACTTAAAAGACAATATGAAACCAGGAACAGTTTATCCGGTTTCAGATAAGACTTATTCTGGTGATGGCGAAGTCATGAGTAATGGGGGTAAACTAGATCTTATTTATCCTGATACGTTGCAAAAACTAGTTTTACCGAAAAAAATGGATAAAATTAATCGTAGCTTAGTTAATGAGAATGATGAACTTCTAAATGATTATAAGATGTCTGGAAAGGTCACAACTACTGGGGGAGGAACTATTGATCCAGGCACTTTTGTAGTTACCGTTACAATTCCGGAACCACTGGAATTTGATACCTCAGTTAAAAATTCTTGGACATATGATGCTACTACTAGAACGGCTACTCTTATAAGTAAACCTAATGAAGAAGGGTACCATGGAGTAGACGCATCATTACCAATTATTATTAAAAAAGGCTCGAAAGTTGATGTAAAATATCCTATTCATGGGACATTAGCTTACGATACAGATACTAACAATCCATTTTCGACTGATGATGGCTATTTTGGGGTTACTGTTCCTGAAGAAATTCCAGTTGAAGGTGAAGCTTCTAAGGAAGCTATGGTAGATGCAAATAATGACAATAATTATTCTAGTTATGATAATTACACACCAACATCAAAAGGAATTGGGTTATGGTCGCGTCTTTATCCGGCCAGTGGAACTGAAAACAACATAAAACCTGAGAACCAAATCAATTCAACTGTAAAATCAATTGAAGATACTATGGATAATTCAATCGAGGTTGATAACGATAGTTTTAACCAAGTTGACACTATCAATGCTGATTATGGTGTTTATACTGAATTATTCCCAACTGCGACTGGCTCAAAAGACACGCAAGAAAAATTAAGCCATAATAGATTAACAATTAACTATATTGATGGCACTTCAGAAGAGCTAGTAGATATTAATTTCAGAAGTACATCTTCAACAACCACTTATTTTAATAAAGAAAAAAAAGTTGTAAAAAGTATTAAATTAGTTTTTGATACACCGGTAACTTTAACCTCACAGGACGGTGGGTATTTGTGCTTAAATCTTCAAGGTTCGGTTAGTGAAGATGTGCTTAAGCAAATTAGATCAAATATGAAGGGACAGCGTTTCTACTTCAAGGATAACTTACATGTTGATTATGTCAGTGATAATCCTGAAAAATCACAGGTAGATGTTACTGCTGCTGCTCAAGTTAGAAAAGATATTCCTAATGTCAGTGGTGCTGGTTTAGAATATAGTTCCAATAAATTATTAGCTGGAAATACAATCACAGCAAAAAGTACATTTGGTATAAGAAATTCAGAGGTCTTAAAGGATAAGAACCTTAAAAATGGAAAAATAGTTTATCTTCTTCCTGATGGAGTGAGTCTCAGCAAAGACGGAACTACGGAGAATATGAAGAATGTTCAAGAAATTAAGAACTATCGAAATACTGGTTATACGGCCGTAATAGGTGATATTACTAACGGAGATATCACTAAAGATGATTTTATAACTTATTCAATTCCTATCACTGCCAATGAAACACTAAATCGTGATTCGTATAACGTTAAGGCAATGTTGGTGTTTGACAATGACAAGTCCACATATAATATGGATGAACAAAAAAACGAGGGTTATTACATTGGAACCGCTAGTGATAGTAAACCTAACTATGGATTATATGCTGGTACAGACTCACCAGACGGTCTTTGCCAAGTTGAAAATTCTTTCCAATATGAGCCAGCAGCCAAACTAGCTGTAACCAAAAAAGTTTCTCAAAAAGGAACTGACAATTGGTTAAGTGATACTGGTAAAGTTGCAGCAGCACCAGGGGAACAATATTCATACAAATTAAGAATTGCTAACTACAGTTTGAACAATGACTTTACTAATATTGATGCTGTAGAGATATTGCCATATGTTAACGACAAAATGATTACTAATGGTGAATCAACCTTACCATACCGTGATCGTGGTTCGGAATTTTCTATGAAGCTAACTGGTCCAATTGAAAAAACTCCAGCTAAATTTACGATTCTTTATTCAACAAGTGCTGTTTCTGAAGCTCAAGGATTAGATGCTAATATTGAAAATTCAGAATGGTTAACTGCTGATGAGATTACTGATTGGTCAAAAGTAACTATGGTTCGTTTTAAAGCAGATGAAGATTATACCTTAAAACGTAACCAAGCAGTTGAATTTCAATTAGATGTTCAAACACCAGCAGGAATTGATTACAATACTGATTTAGTATCGAATAATACTTTTGCAACTCGTGCTATTGATACTAATGGTACCTTGCAATCAGCAATTGAATCTAATATTGCTTCAATTAGAACAATTGGTGAAGACCCAGTTATTCCAACGGGTCAAGGTGCTGTAAAGATTATCAAGCAAGACGTAGATGACAAGACAAAAAATTTAGCCGGAGCTGAATTTAAACTAACTGATTCTGAAGGTAAAGAATACACCGGAGTTACGAATGATAATGGTGTATTGATGATACCTAATTTACCGGTTGGTGAGTATAAACTACAAGAAACAAAAGCACCAGAAGATTATGAGTTAGATCCAACAGTTCATAAAGTAACAGTAAAAGATGGTGAAGTAACTACTGTAAATGTCTATGACAAGAAAGTTATTAAACAAGGTGCTGTAAAAGTTATTAAGCAAGATGCGGATGATAAAACAAAAACATTAGCAGGGGCCGAATTTAAATTAACTGATTCTGAAGGTAAAGAGTATACAGGAGTTACAGATGATAAAGGTGTGTTAATAGTACCTAATTTGCTAGTTGGTGAGTATCAACTACAAGAAACAAAAGCACCAAAAGGTTACGAATTAGATTCAACAATTCACAAAGTGATAGTGAGAGATGGTGAAGTAACTACTGTAAATGTTTACGATAAGAAAGTTACTGAGCCAGACCCTGATCCAAGTGATCCTAATACACCTGAGTTACCTCCGCATAATAATGGAAATAATAATAGCAACAAACCAAATAATAACCATAAACCAGATAATTCAGCAAAAGCTAAATTACCAAAAACCGGTGATGAAGTTGCAATGACTGCTGCATTGTCACTAGTGGGTATTATGCTTATTACTTCAATTGTTTTTGTTATTTCAAAAAAGAAAACTAATTAGAATGTAGGGGAACAAAGTGAAGAATAAACTAAAAAAAATAAGTTATTTGGTATTGACTGGTGGCTTGTTAATTACTACAACTGTTCCAACAGTACTGGCCGCTGACAATCAAGTATCAGTACCACAAGCGGATAATAAATTGAATTCAACTAAGTCTACAAAAGAACAAACTTTTGATTGGTTAGGAATTGAACTCACTTTAGATTCAAATGGAACGTTGCATATTCCAGGTGGAAAAATTAGTAAGCCAACAAATGATGTTTCTGACTCAGAAATTGCTTATGTTCTAGGAAAAGATGCAAGTCTAGTTCGAAAAATCACTATTGAAGGCGACCTTGATTTGAATTCTTTAGAAGAAGGCGATTATTCTCCTGCTATTTTTAGTAACTTTCCAAAACTCGTTTCAATAGAAGGACTTTCAAGAGTTAATGTCTCTAAGCTAACTAGTATGTCATGGATGTTTGCATATAATCCATCCCTAACAAGTATAGACTTAAGTAGTTTTGATACTGCTAACGTACTAGGTATGTCATACATGTTTGCTGGAGATTATAATCTTGCAAATATAAATTTAAAGGGACTTAATACTTCAAATGTAGAATCCACGGAAAAAATGTTTCTCAATAATAAATCCTTATCAACACTTGATTTGAGTAGTTTTGATACTGGAAAAATGTCCAATAAAAAGCATATGTTTCTTGATACACCTAATCTTCGAGTTCTAAAACTAGGCAAGAATTTTACATTTAGTGGTGAAGAATACCTGAAGAATCATGGAAATATAAACCAATACACGGGCAAATGGCAAAACATTGGTACGGGGACTGAGATCAATCCTAATGGTAAGAATGTTTGGACTTCAGAAGAATTTATGAGTAACTACAATGGTGCAACAGACGCTGATACTTATGTTTGGCAACCTAAAGAAGTAGTTCCAGTTACTTCAAAAGTTAACGTTATATACCAAAGTACATCTGGTGAAACACTAGCACCTACACAAACTGTATCTGGAGATGTTGGTGAAAGGTATGACGTCACAAATTACCAAAAAGATATCAAAGGATACACACTTAAAGAAATAAAAGGTAATGTGACAGGAGTGTTTACTAATGAAATCCAGACAGTAACTTACATATATACTGCGGATAAAGAAGGTATAACACCACCTGATAAGAGTCATAATGATGGCAATTCTGACAAAACAAATGACAACAGTAAACCCAATGGTAATCATAAATCTGGCATTTCAGCGAAAACTAAATTACCAAAAACTGGAGAAGAAGTTGCAATTAATACTGCAATATCAATAATAGGAGCTATGCTTATTGTTTCACTTACATTTGTTATTTCAAAAAAGAAAACAAGCTAGGATTTAAAAGGGGAATAAAGTGAAAAATAAATTAAAGAAAGCAACATATGCAGTTCTGACTACGAGTTTGTTAACTACTTCGACCGCATCAACAGTATTTGCCACAAGTAAGAATAATGACAATCAAACTTTATTGTCACAGACGGATAGTAAATTGAATTCAATCAAATCCACAAAGGATCAAACTTTTGATTGGCAAGGATTGAAAATTACTTTAGACTCAAGTGGAACTTTACACATTCCTGGTGGAACTCTTGACGGTTCTAATGCACTTTCAATTTCTTTTGATATTGGCGAAAATAATGCAGATTTAGTCAAAAGAATTAATATCGAAGGTAAATTGATTTTAAACAAGAACGCTGAAAGGATGTTTGGATCATTTCATAATCTTGAGTCAATCGATGGATTGGCTAATCTTGATACTTCAAAAGTGGTGAATATGAAGAATATGTTTGCATATAATGGTTCACTAAAAAGTTTAGATGTAAAAAATCTTAACACTGCTAATGTGACAAGTATGACAGGAATGTTTTATTTTGATGATTCACTAGTTAATCTAGATTTAAGTGGGTTTAATACTACTAACGTTCAAAGTATGGAATCAATGTTTGAAAGAGATGAATCATTATCAGTTCTCAACTTAGAGAGTTTTAATACTGAGAATACAACTGATATGCTAAGAACATTTTCACTTGATAGAAAACTTCGTGTTTTGGTTTTGGGAAAAAAATTTAAATTTGATATTGAATCAGACTTAAATGAAATTAGTGGTAATGAAGATGAATATACGGGTAAATGGCAAAACGTTGGTACCGGAACGCAATCTAGTCCCGACGGGAAGAATGTTTGGACTTCGTCTGAGCTCATACAAAATTATAACGGTGCAACAGATGCCGATACTTATGTTTGGCAACCCAAGGAAGTAATTCCTACAACTTCAGAAGTTAATGTCAAATATCAAACTGCTTTTGGTGAAACACTAGCATCAACACAGATTATATCTGGAAATATTGGTGAAAGTTATGATGCTACTAATCTTCAAAAAGACATTGAAGGCTATCATCTTGTCTTCCTTCCGGATAACGTAAAAGGGGTCTTTTCTAATACTAATAGCGATGTTATTTTTGTTTACGAAAAAGACGAAGTAAAGCCAGTTGAAGGTGGCAATATTACTGTGAAGTATGTTGATGAAGCAGGCAATAGCATTGCTGATGATGTAATAAAGTCCGGAAATATTGGTGAGAAGTATACAACCGAACAAAAAGACATCACAGGATATTCCTTTAAAGAAGTGAAGGGAAATGCGGTTGGACAGTTTACTGACGAAGAGCAAACCGTAACATATATTTATACAGCTGATAAATCGAGTGTCACACCACCTGATAAAGGTCATAATGATGACAATTCTGACAAAACAAATGATAACAGTAAACCCAATAGTAATCATAAATCTGACAACTCAGTGAAAACTAAATTACCAAAAACTGGTGAAACAACCTACGCTGCTGGATTGCAAATTGCTGGATTAGGTGTTTTATCACTAGTAACTGGTGTCAATTTTCTACAGAAAAAAAGAAGTGAATAGAATCCTTCTCATTGACAACCACTTCTTTATTCGTTAGTATTTTTCTGTAAGCAAGTAGATGATTAACTCAGTGTTCAGAGAAATAGCGGTTGGTGTGAGCTATGCAGGTTAATTATTGAAATACTAAAATTAAATAACAAGAGTGCAGGTACTATGTGCCTGAATCTGGGTGGTACCGCGATAAAATCGTCCCTGTTTATAACAGGGACTTTTTTTGTACAGAAAGGGAATATTATGAATATTATTGAAGAATTGAAATGGCGTGGAGCTATTAATCAACAAACCGATGAAGAAGGATTGGAAAAATTAGTTTCATCAAAATCAATCTCACTCTACTGTGGAGTTGATCCAACTGGTGATAGCATGCATATTGGTCACTTATTACCATTTATGATGATGAAACGTTTTGAATTAATGGGACATCATCCATATATCGTAATTGGTGGGGGAACAGGTAGTATCGGTGATCCATCAGGACGTAAGACTGAACGCCAATTACAAACAATGGAACAAGTTCAACATAATGTGGATGCTTTATCAGCCCAAGCTAAGAAAATTTTTGCTAGTGAAAATATCTCAATGGTTAATAACTACGATTGGCTTTCAAAAATTTCACTATTAGATTTTCTTCGTGATTACGGTAAATTGTTCAATATTAATACTATGTTAGCTAAGGATGTCGTAGCTAGTCGTTTGGAATCGGGAATTTCTTTCACCGAATTCACTTACCAAATTTTGCAATCCGTTGATTACTACCAACTACACAAGAATCATGATATTCAATTACAAGTCGGTGGTGGCGACCAGTGGGGTAATATCACTGCCGGAATCGATATGATTCACCGAATTGAAGGGCAAGACACTGAAGTTTACGGACTAACAATTCCATTATTATTAAAAGCTGACGGAACTAAGTTTGGTAAGACGGCTGGTGGTGCTGTTTGGTTAGATCCAGAAAAAACTTCACCATATGAATTCTATCAATTTTGGTTAAATCAAGACGACCGCGATGTTATCAAGTACATGAAGTTATTTACCTTCATGACACAAGAAGAGATTGGTGAATACGAACAAAAACTCGCAGCCGCACCAGAAAAACGTGAAGCACATCATAAATTAGCCGCTGAAGTAACTAAGTTTGTTCATGGTGAAGAAGGACTAAAATCAGCCGAAAAGATCACCGAAGTATTATTCTCAGGTGAGATTAAAGCACTTTCTGTAGATGAAGTTCAACAAGCCTTCAACTCGGTACCATCTGCTGAAATTAGTAGTGAGCCAATTAATATTGTTGAGTTGTTAATTGAAGCTAAGGTTGACTCTTCTAAACGTCAAGCTCGTGAAGATGTGACTAACGGTGCTATTTCCATTAACGGTGAGAAGGTAAGGGATGTTCAAACAACAATCAATCCAAGTGACTCATTTGACGGGAAATTCATTGTTATTCGTCGAGGAAAGAAAAATTACTTCCTTGCAAAAGTAAACTAGTTCACCCTGTGGATAACTCTTGAAATCCTTCATATTTTCTTAATATTTACCAAGTCAATTATTTAAAGTGATGACGAATGAATAAAGCAAGATATGTAAAAAAATATTTGATTTATATGTGCGGAAGTCTTCGAGAAATGAAATTAAAAAAATGAATATTACTATGGTATGATAATAATGTAAGGGTTTTAGCAAATACTAAATCTCTGAAATAAAAGGTTGAGGTGTATTACATGGAAAACGATAATAACTTAGAAGCAGCAATGGGCTTAATTGTAAATGGTGGAAATGCTAAAAGCATGGCATTTGAAGCTATCAAAGCAGCTAAGAAAGGTGACTTTGACTTAGCTGATGAAAAACTAAAAGAATCAGATAAGGCGCTTTCAGAAGCTCATAATGCTCAAACTGATATGTTAACTAAAGAAGCACAAGGTGAACATACAGAAGTTTCATTATTGATGGTTCACGCTCAGGATCATATGATGAATGCCATCACATTCAGAGATTTAGCTGGTGAAGTTGTTGATTTATATAAAAAATTAGATAATAAGTAATAATTTAATTTTCACACAAAAAAAGCTAGTAGCGTAACCGCTACTAGCTTTTCATTTAGGGGAAAATATATAATATCAATCAAGTGTTAAAAGGGGAACACTGAGTATTATATTATGTTATAAATATTGAGGAAAAAGGGGGACCTCAAGTATTTACTCTCTAATTATATCCATTAGCGAATTTTAATGCAAGGGATTTTCGTAAAATAATTAAAAACTTTTTAAATTAATTCGAATTATGAGTAGGAAATATTAAATTATCTATAATTATAACGTGAGGTGAAGAAAATGAAATCAATCCTATTTGTCTGCTTAGGGAACATATGTCGCTCTCCGATGGCAGAAATGATGATGAAAGATTTAGTAAACAATAAAAATCTTGAAAATGAGATTAAAGTTAATTCGAAGGCGACTTCAACGTATGAAATTGGCAATTCTCCCCATCCTTTAGCTATCCAAAAGCTGAAAGAAAAGAAGGTTCCAACTATAAATCATACTGCTCAACAGATAACTGAGAATGACTATAAAGAGTACGATTATATTCTGGGTATGGACGAACAAAATATTATTGATTTAAAACAAATGGCTCCGGATTCTGAAACTGAAGCAAAGATATATTTAGCGACTTCGGTATTAGAAAAGCCATATTCAATTAAAGATCCTTGGTACGATGAAAATTTTGAAAGAACTTATAATGATTTAGTAGGAATTTTGCCAATTTGGTTGGAGAAGATGACTAAATAAAAAGACTAGCAAATTGCTAGTCTTTTTTGGTGGAAATAATTGGATCTAAGATTTTTAATTCAATACAATCGGTAAGTCCGACATCAGTAATTGCAATATCAGGGATTGCGGTAACCGAAAGAAAGGACATATAAAACATGGGATCGGGAAGATTACTCCCTAATTCTTTTTCACTATCAAAGAAGTCTTGTTCGTATTCGGCAATTTTTTGTGGAGACTCATCTGAAGTTATCCCAGCAACTGGAAGTCTTAGTAGATTAATTATTTTACCGTCAACGACGATGACTTGTCCGCCGCCATTTTCAATTAGAGTATTAACTGCTAATGACATATCGGCTGAATTGGTTCCAAGAGCAATAATGTTGTTGTCATCGGCTGCAGAAGAAGAAGCCATGGCTCCTTTTTTAAGACCCCAACCGGTAGCAAAGGCGAGAGCTTTATTGCCGTTCTTGCCATATCTTTCTAAAACAGCCACCATTGCCAAATCATTTTCTGAATTAGGTTGTACGATATGATTTTTAACCATTGCGTTCATTTCTTGTTTGTGACGAACGAACGGACCAACACTCTTGATTGCTGTTACTTGAGCAGTTCCATCATCAATATCTACTGTATATTCAAAATCTTTAGCCGTAGTTAATTCGGCTTGAATACTACCGGCAAGGTTTTGTGAACGAGTAGGAGCAACGTTTGCTTGATCCATTTCGTAATTAGTTGCTTGATGAGTTCCTTTAGCAAACACATCGGTAATTGATAATTCGTTTAAGTCATCTACTAATAATATATCTGCATCTCTACCCGGACTAACTGAACCAACTTGGCTTTCGATTTGATAAGCTTGAGCACTGTTGATAGTTGCCATTTGAATAGCAGTAATTGGATCAACACCATGTTTGATAGCAAGTCTAACGATGTGATCGATGTGCCCTTTAGTTAGCAAGTCGCTGGCGGTAACGTCGTCAGAACAAAAACTGACGAAACGTGCTGCTTCAGGACAATCTTCGGTGATAGTTTTAATGTTTTCTTCAAGAAAATGAGTAACTGAAGATTCACGGATAATTACGTACAGCCCTTTACGAACTTTTTCAAGCATTTCCTTATGATCGTAACTTTCGTGGTCTAAGCGAACACCACTAGCTAGATATTGGTTAAGAGCAACACCTTGAGCCATAGGAGAACAACCGAAAATTGGTTGATGATTCTTTTGTGCTTCAAGAAGAGTCTTTAGAGTATCTTCGTCTTGAGTCATGACTGCTTCTCTAACTAATTCCCATACACCATAACAATTTTCGTTAGTTAAGGTTTGGGCTTGAATAGATGAATCTATGTTAAAGGCAACCGTTGATTTAGGCATTGTGTAGGGAGTCTTATATGGTGAACCCCAGAAAGTTTTGAGTGGGAGATTGTCATTTTCCGCAAAGATTTCTTCTAAACCATCAGTACCAACTACTGAGATATATTCATCTAATCCAGAAACGATACTGGTAGTTCCATGAGGAATTACGGCGTTTGAAAAGCTAGTCATACTTAATTTGCTGCATTCGACATGAATGTGACCATCAATGAAACCAGGGAGGATATATTTATTCTGAGCATCAAAAATTTTAGTGTTGTCGTCGATATAGTCGGACACATCTTCGTCAACAGCAACAATTTTGTTTTGATAGATAGCCACTTGAGTGGGGTAGATTTCTTTAGTCATGACGTTGACTAATTGACCGTTTTTGATAACTAAATCAGCTGGAATTTTTGCACCAGCAGCGTCGATTAAATTCTTGAAGTTTTGTAGATCCATATTATATTAGTTCTCCTTTTATTTTGGTAAAACGTTAATTACATAAAGTAATAAAACAAAGACAAAGAATAATCCATACATGACCGGACTAACTTTTTTAGCTTTTCCTGAAGCGATCATTGTTAATGGATAAATGATGAAGCCAAAGGCAATTCCGTAGGAAATGTTATAAGTTAAAGGCATACAGATAACGGTCAAAAATGCTGGTAAAGCAATTTCAAATTTTTCCCAATGAATGTCTTTAAGAGATGAGGCCATTAATACACCAACGATAATCAGAATTGGAGCGGTAACTTGAGAAGTAATGATTTCTAGTAATGGTGAAAAGATAAGAGAAACAAAGAATAATAATCCAGTTACGAACGATGTAAGTCCAGTTTTACCACCAACCGCAATTCCGGTAGAAGATTCTACGTAAGCGGCAGTAGGAGTGGTTCCCAAAATAGCACCACTTACCATAGAAACTGAATCAGCCATCAAGGCTTTACCAATGCGAGGCATTTTGTTGTTTTTAATAAAGCCAGCTTGTTGAGCTAAACCAATTAAGGTTCCGGCAGTATCAAAGAATGCGACTAATAAGAAAATTAGCACCACCGACCACAATTGGGGCGAACTAATATCACCTAAATGACGAATGCTGACAGCAAAGGTGTTATCCATACTTGGAGCAAAAGAAATTATTTTTGATGGTAGTGGAATTATCTTAGTGATTAATCCTAAGATTGTTGTCAAGATCATTCCTAGAAAAATTGCTCCGGGAACTTTTTTAGCCATCAAGAAACCAATAATGAATAGACCAATAATTGTTAACCAAGTAGAAGGAACGGTCAAAGGTCCCATGGCAACAAGTGAAGATTTGTCGCTAACAATCAAACCGCCACCTTGTAATCCAACAAAAGCTACAAAAATTCCGATTCCTGCGGCCATGGCCAATTTCAAATCATTAGGAATCGCATCAATTACAATTTCACGAATTTTGAAGACCGAAATAAGTAAGAATAATATCGAAGCAATTAACACCCCGGCCATCGCTGTTTGCCAAGGAATACCCATAACTAGCACAACTGAGAAGGTAAAGAATGCATTATCACCCATACCTGGAGCGATTGCAATGGGGTAGTTCGCATAAAATGCCATTAAGAAACAACCGATAATGGATGAAATGATAGTTGCCGTGAAGACAGCGCCTTTATCCATTCCAGCTTGGCCCAAGATTGTCGGATTAACGAACAAAATATAAGCCATTGAAGCAAAAGTGGTAATACCAGCAGTCACCTCTGTTTTGATAGTGGAATTATTTTTTGAAATTTCAAAAAAATTGTCCACGTTATTTGAAAAACCAGATTCTGTAGTAGTTTTCATAATATCCTCCCTTTTGTAGTATTATAATTGCAGAAAATTATGAACATTTCAAGAATTATTTTTAATTAAGTTCGTGAATTGATGAAATATATAAATTAAAACAAATTTAATATGTCTTATTTCTTGTAAAAGCGAACAAAATTCGATAAGATAATTTTAAAGTTAATAAAGGAGAAATTATATGCTACCAACTAAACCCACAAGAGAATTTGTTACTGGATTACCAAAAGCTGAGTTACATTTGCACATTGAAGGAACTTTAGAACCCGAACTTAAATTGAAATTGGCGAAAAAAAATAACATCGATATCGGTCAATCAACCATTGAAGATGTTAAAAAGAGTTTAGAATTTAATGACCTGGTATCATTCTTAAATGTTTATTATCCAGCTATGGAAGTCTTACAAGATGAATCGGACTTTTATGAATTAGCAATGGCATATCTAAAAAAGGCTCATCAAAATGGAATTAAACATACTGAAATCTTCTTTGACCCACAAGCCCATACTGCACGAGGAATTAGTTTTGAAACGGTAATTATGGGACTTAGTTCGGCAGTTCAAGATGCTCGAGCATTCGGTGTCGATGCAAGTTTAATTATGTGTTTCTTACGTGATTTAACTTCTGAATCAGCTCGTCAAACATTAGAGGAAGCATTACCATTTGCTGATTTGATTAATGGAGTTGGTTTAGACTCAGATGAACATCACAATCCTCCAATGAAATTTGCTCAGGAATTTCATACTGCTGCATCATACGGATTCAATTTAACGATGCATGCTGACGTTGACCAAGTTCATTCAATTGACCACATTCGAGAAGCTTTGGAAGTTATTGGGGTGCAACGTTTGGATCACGGAACCAATATTCTTGAAGATCCTGATTTAGTTGACTTTGTAGTCCAAAAAAATATCGGGTTAACCTCGTGTCCATTATCTAATTCACTAGTAACCAAGAATAATGGAATTAGTGATAACAAAGGGAAAGAATTAATTGAATTGTTGAATAAAGGGGTTAAGATGACGGTTAATTCAGATGACCCAGCATATTTTGGTGGCTATGTAGTCGATAACTTTATGGAATTAATTGATAATAACGGATTAACCTCTGAACAGGTGGTTCAATTAGCTAAAAACTCCTTTGAAATTTCTTGGATTTCAGACAATCAGAAAGAATTATATCTAGAACAAATTGAAGCATATATAAATGATTTTATAGAATAAACTAATAAATCTAATAAAAGTCGAAAATTGCGTTAGAAATGCCTGTTATTCAAGGGTATAAATTAGATAAAAGTTAATTTGCTAATGTATATTTATGGTGTTAGATTAGGCTTTGGAAAGAGAAATAGTATCCAATCTAATACAAACAGGAGGGTGACATTATGATGTTACTTATCGGCGCTAGCTTGTTAGTTTTAGTTGAATATGCGGTATATATCAAAAACATTAACAAGTTAAACTTTAAATTCTAAAAAAACCTTACTTAGCAGAAGTAAGGTTTTTTTATTTCCAAAATTTTATGTAAAAAGGGGAGATTATGGATACTAAAAAAGGAATAATTTTAAATGTTTTGTCGGTTGCTATTATGGCTGTTAATCCAGTTTTAAATAAGTTTTCGTTGAGCGTTTTATCGCCACTTCAAGCTAGTTTCCTGAACGCCTTGTTTTCAACAGTTATCACGTACATAGCTATAAAGATAACTAAGAAAAACGTTCCATTACTCTTTAAAGATAAGAAGTTGTGGATTCTTGGAATTACAAATACATTAGGTATTGTCCTGCAATACTTGAGTGTTTCGTTTTTAGATCCGGTAAGTGTCGGTTTATTTGGAAGATTTTATATTGTTTTCGCTATTTTATTATCAGTAGTTGTGCTACATGAACGAATCAACAAATATGACTTAGTTCCTATTATTCTGACGATTTTAGGAACCATTCTCGTTACAGACCTCAATGGCAATATTAATAGTCTGCTCGGTGTAATAACAGCAATTTCATATACATTCTTTTTTGCGTTAACGAATATGTTAGCCAAGAAAATTGTCGGAACCTTAGATTCAAAAATTCTGCTTTTCTATAATCAGATAATGTCAGCTATCTTGTTGTTTCTCATTTTGATAGGCAGTAATCAAGAGAAAATGAATTTATTAAATTATGGTACATTGTATATCTTAGCTGTAGCATTCTTTGGCGGCTTTCTAGGATTGTATCTATTTTATGAAGGTCTCAAATTTACGTCATTTCGTAATGCCAATATTATCAGGTCGCTAAATCCAATTTTTGTCTTTCTTTTCTCAATTCCGTTCTTTGAAATTCCACTCACGATAAGTTTTGTTTGTGGCGGACTACTGATTATTGCTTCGGTTATCTGGATGAGTTTAGTTAAAAATTAAATAAAAAACCTTACTCGATTGAGTAAGGCTTTTTTATTTGTCTTCAGATTTTTTATTATCTTCAATTTTCTTTTCGGTGTTCTTGACACGATCGACGTTTTTTTTCACATCATCGGGTAATGAAGCATATTTATCAAATAAGTCACCAAAATCGTTTTCTCTTTTTACTGTTAATGCCATATTTGTTAACCTCTCTTTGTGAGATAATCATACTAAATATTATTTCAAATCGCAATTCTTGAATCTATAGTAAAATATATTAGAATGAAGAGATGTATAAAAGACTGGGGAGTATCGAATGGCAAGTGAACATATTGAACAAAAATTAGCATTATTGCCAGCTCGTCCTGGTTGTTATCTGATGAAAGATATTAACGCCAAGATTATTTACGTTGGTAAAGCTAAGAATTTAAAAAATCGGGTTCGTTCTTATTTCAAGAGCGCTCATGAGGGGAAAACCGCGCGATTAGTTTCGGAAATAGTCGACTTTGAAACGATTATTACTGAAAGTGATAAAGAAGCTTTTCTTCTTGAAATTACCTTAATTCAAAAACATCAACCTTACTATAATATTAAATTGAAAAAAGGTACTGGGTATCCATACATTAAGATTACTAAAGAACGTGATCCAATGATGATGATTACCGGCCAGATAAAAAAAGATGGTGCCTATTATTTTGGACCATATCCTAATGTTTATGCTGCTGAAGAAACGTTACATTTCTTACAAAAAGTTTATCCACTGAGAAGATGCCAGGGTCATATGAAGAGACCTTGTTTGTACTATCATTTGGGACAATGTCTGGGAGCTTGTTTCAAAGAAGTTCCTGAGGAAGTATATGCTGAACAGATTTCCAAGATTACTAGTTTCTTGAATGGTAATGTAGGTGAAGTTAAGCGTGAGTTAAATAATCAAATGCAAGAAGCTTCTAAGAATCTTCAATTTGAGCGGGCAGCCGAAATCCGTGATCAAATTCATTACATTGAGACTACCGTTGAGAAACAAAAAATTATTTCTAATGACAATACACCACGTGATATCTTCAATTATTATGTGGAAAAAGGTTGGATTTCAATTCAGGTATTCTTTATTCGACAAGCTCGATTAATGAAACGTGAAAAACGAGTCTTTCCTTGTATTAATACTGCTGAAGAAGAAATGCAGACGTTTATTCTTCAATTCTATAATCGAAAGAATAATGTTTTACCTAAAGAAGTACTGGTGCCTAAGAGTATTGATACCAGTGTGATGGCTGACATTCTGGGAGTCCCTTTTAGAACCCCACAACGAGGACAGAAAAGGTCACTACTTGATATGGCTTACGAGAACTCTAAGTTGGTGCTTGAAGAGAAGTTCCGGTTGATGGAATTAGATAATCGTAAAACCTTTGGTGCTCAAGAAGAAATTTTTTCAGCATTGGGCCTACCTTACGGACATATTATTGAAGCGTTTGACCACTCGCATACGCAGGGAACTAATCCAGTTTCAGCTATGGTGGTCTTTAAAGACGGTCATCCTTATAAAACCGACTATCGGAAATATAAAATCAAAGGTGAGGTTGAACATCAACAAGGATCAGATGAAGCGGCCAATACTCGAGAAGTTATTTATCGTCGTTACTCACGTTTGATTAAAGAAGAAAAACCACTACCTGACTTAATCCTAATGGATGGTGGAATTATTGAGTTGCGTGCGGCAATGGATGTCTTAGAAAACGAATTAGGTGTCAAGATCCCTGTTGCTGGGATGGTTAAAAATGATAAGCATAGTACTTCTCATTTAATCTATGGTGAAGAAGGTAGGACAATTGACTTAGAAGTTAAGAGCCAAGGGTTCTATCTATTACAAAGAATTCAAGATGAAGTCCACCGTTTTGCGATTACTTTCCATCGTCAAACTAGAAGTAAGAATGCTTTGTCATCACAACTGGAAAGTATCAAGGGTGTGGGACCGAAGACGAGAACCAAACTCTTGAAGAAGTTTGGTTCAGTTAAGAAAATCAAAGAAACTTCAGTTGAGGACTTAATGTCCTTAGGTGTTTCTAAAGATGTGGCCCAAACCATTAAATTATCGTTATCAACAACTACTAATAAGAGGAAATAAGTATGAAGACCTTAGTTATTGTCAGTCATCCACAAATTGATGAATCTGGAACGCAGAATTTCTTAAAAGCTAGTTTTCCTCAAAGTGATGAGGTTGCTTGGCATGAACTCAGTGCGGATTTCAAAGTAGATGAAGAAAGACAATTATTACTCGACTATCAACGGATTATTTTTCAATTTCCGTTGTATTGGTACTCAATGCCAGCTTTGTTTAAGAAGTGGGTTGATGAAGTGTTTGACGGTGATTTCGTATTTGCTGGTGAAACTCCCTTGGCCAATAAAGAACTTGGGTTAGTGGTATCAACGGGAATTGCTCAAAAACAATTCCAAGCTGGTAATGGTGAAGCATTTACGATATCAGAAATGTTGCGTCCATTTGAAATGATGGCTAATAAGTTGGGAATGAACTACTTAGTACCATTGATGATTTATCAGTTTGAATACTATACTAATGAGCAAAAGCAAGGTTTGGTAGTTGAGTATCAACAATACTTAATGTTAAAGAAGTTCACTTTTGATGATAAATTACAGTGGTTCATTGAAGAACTAAATCAACAAGAACAAACTTTGTTGGCTGAATCATTAGCAGCAAAAAAAGTAGAACTAGAAAACCTCAGTTGGCAAGTGCAAGTTATGCGTGAAGATGATGGTGAAGGATAATGGAAGATATTCAATGGATTAAAGAAACTGCTTTGAAGTTAGAAACCGAAGCGAATGCCTACGAAAACAGAGCGTTCTATCATGAACTTGCTAAAGTTACTGATGAGTTGGCTACTCGCTTAGAGCAAAAGCAAGCCGAACTAGATGGTCGTATTTGGAATCATCAAGGTTGGTAAATAAAAAAAGACTCGATACTAAGATTTAGTATTGGAGTCTTTTTTTATTTCCGGAACAATTCCAGCTTTCGAAAGAATTTCTAATGATTCAGTCATTAATGAATTAAGTCGCTGACGATCTTCAATCGGCAGGCTACTCAAGGTGTTATCGAGTTTTTCCACGACGTTTTCAAATTGTTCGTGCACCAAGTTAGTTCCTGATTCAATCGGATAGACATTAACAATTCGTCGGTTTTCTTGATTATGGCGACGTTCAACTAAATTCATTTCTTCTAATTTGCTAACACTGCGACTTAATTGGGGTTTGGAGATACCAATTCTTGTTGCTAAGTCGGACATAGAAATACCTGGTGACATAAACGAATTAGAGACTATAATGAAGTTCAAAGGCGTGAGAGAAATTTCTTCGCTATTGAAATATTTAATCACGGTTTGAGCTAATGTACCAAAGAGAAGTGCGGTAGCACGAAGATTCTCAGGAAGTAACTCGAAATGCTCAGGGTAATTATTTTTATTCATATGATCACCTCAATAAGTATTCTGTAAGAGATATTATAGCATATATTTTATTTTTGTTAATAGTTGACAAATGATAACTATTATTTATAATAGGCATATCAATTCAGAAAAGGAAGTAAAAGAATGCTCGAATTAAAGAACTTGAAAAAGTATTATACCGTTGGTGGAACAACTACCAAAGCATTAGATGATGTATCGGTATCATTTCGAAAGAAAGAATTTGTGGCCATTTTAGGTCCCTCAGGTTCAGGGAAGACCACTTTATTAAATATGATTGGTGGTTTGGATCGCTATGATTCGGGTGACTTAGTCATTGAAGGTAAATCAACCGATGATTTTAAGGATTCGGATTGGGATGCTTATCGTAACAACTCAATCGGTTTTATCTTCCAGTCTTACAACATTATTGGTCATTTATCGATTCTAGATAACGTTGAGATGGGAATGACACTTTCTGGTGTTAGTTCAGAAGAAAAGAAACAAAGAGCTAGTGATGCTTTAATTCGAGTGGGATTAAAGGAACATATGCACAAACAGCCTAACCAATTATCTGGTGGTCAGATGCAACGTGTGGCGATTGCTCGCGCAATTGCTAATGACCCCGAAATTTTGTTAGCTGATGAACCAACTGGAGCTTTAGACTCAGAAACTTCAGATGAAATCATGCAATTAATTGAAGAGTTATCCAATGAACGCTTGGTTATCATGGTTACTCATAATCCTGACTTAGCTCATAAGTATGCTAACAGAATTATCAATTTTGCTGATGGTAAGATTCAGGATGACTCAAATCCATATGATGGACATGACACAGCAACTGATTTTAAACTCAAACATACCAAGATGAGTTACTGGACTGCATTGAAACTTTCATTTAAGAACATTATGACCAAAAAAGGCCGTACCTTCTTGACTGTTTTAGCTTCATCGATTGGTATTATCAGTATCGGAGTTGTTTTGGCGCTATCAAATGGTTTCCAAAAACAAATTGATCAAACTCAAAGTGATGCTATGGCTTCGATGCCAATCACAATTGGGTCAGTTGCTTCGGATACAACCAGTGCAATGTCTGAAACTACACAAAATACTGATTTTTCTAAACATAAATATGTGACCGCTGACCTCAGCCAAATGGAAAAATCTCAACATGTAAATAAGATTGATGATAAGTACCTTGATTATGTCAACAAGCTTCCTAAAAAGGACGCTAAGAATATTGCTGTTACTTATAGTACCGGGATGAATTTGATTGCAAAAAAAGACAATAAGTGGAATACAGTTAAGTTTAGTAATGCTGACCCAGATGCCAAGACAATTGATGCACAAGCGATGATGTCATCAATGACCGGTGTTGGTGGTTCCGTATATCCAATCGATCGTGACGGAAAACAGAGTTTCTTGAAAGAAAACTACAAGGTGTTGTCAGGAAGCTACCCAACTAAGTCGACTGAGGTAGTATTAATTGCTGATCGTGATAATAAAATTAATCTTTCAGCACTTAAAAACCTGGGAATTACCGCTAAAGCTAATCAAAAATTTGATTACAAACAGTTAATTGGTAAAGATTTCAAGTTAGTAACAAATAATGACTTTTACCAAGCATTACCAACTGGTAACTATATTCCAAGCAATGACTATGAAAAGATGTCGAATGCCAAAGATACTAAGACACTAAAAATAGTGGGAATTTTACGAGTTAAATCAAAGAATAGTGATGGATTATTAGCAAACGGACTTGCTTATAGTGACCAACTTACTAAAGAAGTCTACGAAACTAACAAAGATTCAGCGATTGTCAAAGCTCAAAGTGCTAGCTCACAAAACGTAATGACTGGTGCCACCATGGATAACACAACTAGAACTCAAATGTTAACCATGTTGGGTGGTGAGAAGACACCAAATACTATTCAAATTTATCCAAGTAACTTTAAGAAAAAAGATCGCGTATTAGATTACTTAGACAAATATAACAAGGGTAAGAAGAAGTCAGACCAAATTATCTATACTGATATGGCGGGAAGTGTTTCTAAGCTAACTGGTGGAATGATGGATGCGATTACTTATGTTCTAGTTGCATTCGCTGGTATCTCACTAGTAACTTCAATGATAATGATTTCAATTATTACTTATACTTCAGTTATTGAGAGAACTAAAGAAATTGGGGTACTCAAAGCTCTTGGTGCTCGTAAGAAAGATATTACTCGAGTATTTGATGCTGAAACAGCAATTCTTGGAGCAGGGTCAGGTATTTTTGGTATTATCGTGGCTTGGCTATGTACATTCCCAATTAATGTCGTACTCGAAAGTATGACAGGATTGAGTGGGGTTTCACAATTGAATCCAATGCATGGTGTTATTTTGATAATTGTCAGCACTGTCTTAACTATTCTAGGTGGACATATTCCAGCCAGAATGGCCGCTAAGAAAGATGCTGCAATTGCTTTAAGAACTGAATAATTAATTAAAAGCATTCCTTGTTGAATGCTTTTTTTGTGCGGTAAATTGGGTTTTTTTGAACTAATGTAAAAAAGATGTTGCATTATTTGTATGAGTGTATTAGTATAATAGTACACCAAGGAGGTGCGATATGGAATTCAAAGATAACACGCCAATCTATCTTCAGATTGAAGAGGTGATCAACAATCGCATCATTTCTGAAGAATATAAGATCGGTGAGAAGATTCCCTCGGTTCGTGAGCTTTCCCTTGATTTAGGAGTTAATATCAATACAGTACAGAAGTCATTGAATGAACTGGTAGATGAAGGAATTTTGATTACGCAACGAGGTCGTGGGAATTTTGTCGCTGACGATTTAAAGGTGATTTTGAAAATTAAACAAGAATTAGTTAATAACATCATCAATGAAATGTATGACAAGTTGTCTAACATGGGCTTATCAAAGTCAGAAATTGTTGATGCAGTAACTGAATTTTTGAAGGGTAGAAAGGAATAACTATGACAGATTTATTAAAAGTAAACGACATCACATACAAAAAGAATCATCATGTGATTCTAGAAAATACTAATTTAACGCTTGGTAGTGGACACTTGGTAGGACTAGTAGGAATCAACGGATCAGGTAAAACTACTTTGATGAGAATTATCACCCAACTAAATAAGAATTATCGAGGTGATATTACAGTAGCAGGAGAAACAGCCGTTGATAAGATTAAAAGCAAGGTTAGTTTCTCAGATGATTTAGCATCGTTTAGCAATTCAACAAAAGTAGATAATATCAGGAAATTTTACTGCAAAGTATATCCAGATTTCTCGATGTCGAAGTTCTTAGAGTTAATTAACTTCTTAGACATCAGTTTGAATTCTAAGCTAGGAAGTCTATCTAAAGGTATGCGTGAAAAATTAGTTATTGCCTTATGCCTAAGCCGTGAGACTTCATTATACTTGCTTGATGAACCATTCAGCGGAGTGGATTCAATGGCGCGGAAGCAAATTATCAAGAGTTTATTATCATGGATTGATGAGAATTCAAGTTTAATCATCAGTAGTCATCATATCTCTGAAATCTCAGAGATTCTCGATGAAATCGTGGTAATTAAAGATAATACAATTATTAAACACGAAGCAACCGAAGACATCAGAAGTCAAAATCTCTCACTAGAAGAGTACTTCGAAAATCTTTATCAAAAGGAGATTAAATAATGCAAGCATTCAAAATTATGTTCAAAGAACGATTCAAAGTAATGAATCTATTGTTACTTTTAGAATTAGGAATTACCTTAATAACATTTATTATTCAATTATTTACATCAGGAAGTTTAGATATAAATAAGATTTGGATTGGATTAGGTGGAAGTTTTGCCCTATGGTTAGGAATTTTCTTCTTTGTTTATCCGATTGCATTAGCCATTTTGACAATTAGGCAATTTTTCTTTAATCGTTTCCGAATGATTCCGATTTCGGAGATGAAATTATACTTAAGCAGTATTTTCGCAACTTTTCTTAATATGATTTATGTCTTTATAGTTCAAATAATTATTGGGACAGCCTCAGCTTTGATTATTATCAAAGGTAGTATTCAAGCACAATCACTTTTAGACTTTGTTAAAACAAGAATTGATTTCAGCTTTGCAGATTACGAAAACATTGCCGTTTCGTTTGTACTAATATTGTTTGCATTTATAGTTATGACATTGTTAGTAAATTGTGGTGTTTTCTTAGGGCAAATTGTTGCCGATGTACTTCCATTTGGAAGATCAAGATGGGTAAAGGTTGTTATCTATATAATTACAATCATTATCTTAATCTACATTTCAAATTTTGTTGATATCAATAATTTGGATAATATCTGGTTAGCAATGTTAGTACCAATAGTAGAAGCTGCTGTATTAATTGGAATTAATCAATATCTACTTAGATTTATTGAAACTTCAAAATAAATAAAAAGCATCCTTAATGGATGCTTTTTTTGTGCACTAAAATTAAGCTTTCTTTGGTTTCCATATACCGTAAATAATTCCGGCAATGATTGCACCAATCACTACTGATAGTAAGTAGAAGAGTGGGCTATTTGCTAAGGGACTAACGAATATTCCTCCGTGTGGTGCAGGAATATTAACTTTCCATAATTGAGTTAATCCACCACCGATTGCCGAACCAATCACACTTGATACGATGACACGTAATGGATCACCAGCAGCAAATGGGATAGCTCCTTCGGTGATGAAAGCAGCTCCTAGAATGTAGTTACTGAAACCAGCTTGTCTTTCTTGGTCGGTAAATTTGTTTTTCCAGAAGGTAGTAGCAATGGCGATTGCTAGTGGTGGAATCATACCACCAACCATTACTGCAGCCATCAAAGCACCATCATGAGTAGTTGTGAAAGCTCCGATAGCAAATGTATAAGCAGCCTTGTTGAATGGGCCACCCATATCAAGAGCCATCATTCCGGCAAGTAATGCTCCTAAGATAACGGCGTTACCAGTTCCCATATTTTCTAGGAAGTCGGTAATTGCATGGTTAACAACGGCAAAGACTGGATCAATTGCGAAGTACATGATTGCACCAACAATTAATAATCCAAGAATAGGGTAAATCAACATTGGTTTAAGACCTTCAAGGTTCTTAGGTAAGTTCTTGAAGACACGTTTTAACCAGTTGACTACCACACCGGCAATGAATCCGGCGAAGAGTCCACCGATGAAGCCAGCAGGACTTTTTGAAGCAATGAAACTAGCACTTGCTTGTGAGGCCATAAATCCACCAACAAAACCAGGCATTAGAGCAGGTTTGTCACCAATTGCTTCAGCAATATATGCTGCCAGAACTGGAATTAAGAATTGGAAAGCATAGTTTCCTAAGTTATTGAAGAATAGAAATGCTTGGGACTTGTCTCCGAGTGAACTTTCAAGTAAGAAGGAGATAGCCATTAAGATACCACCACCGACAACGAAAGGTAACATATTGGAGATGCCATTCATTAAGTCGGCATAGATTCTTGAACCAAATGATTTTTGATCGTCATCCGCTTCGGTATCGTTACCAGTAGCATGGTAGACATTTCCTTTACCATCAAGCGCGTTTCGAATTAATTCTTCAGCGTTATTAATTCCGTCAATTACTGGACGATTTTGTAATTTCTTACCGTCAAATCTGTCCATGGCAACTTTTTTATCAGCTGTGATAATAACTCCATCAGCTTTTTCAATCTCATCTTTAGTAAGTTTGTGTTTAATTCCTTCGGAGCCGTTGGTTTCAACTTTGATATTGACACCCAACTTATCAGCGGCTTTTTTCAAGTTTTCTTCAGCCATATATGTGTGGGCAATTCCATTAGGACAAGCTGAAACAGCAACTAGGAAAGGCTTAGAGTCATCGGTAACTTGTTGCTCTGATTGTTGTTCTTCAGCAACTTTTGCTGCTTGAGCTTCTTTGAAGAGTTTCAATACACCGTTTGTTGAACGAGCAGCTTTTAACTTCTTAATTAATTCTGGATTAACCAAGAGGGTGGATAGTTGAGCTAGAGCTTGCAAATGAACTGTGTCTGCACCTTCTGGAGCAGCAATCATGAAGAACAGGTTAACTGGTTGATTGTCTAACGCATCGAAATCAACGCCTTGTTTGCTTTTAGCAAAAAGAACTGTAGCACGATTAACTGCTTTATCATGAGCATGAGGCATAGCAATTCCATCACCAATACCGGTACTGGTTTCTGCCTCACGAGCTAAGATATCTTTCTTATATAACTTCTTATCATTAATTACATCAACTTCAGCGAGCTTGTCGATCATTTCATCAATTGCTGCTTCTTTAGTTGTTGCTTGTAAATCCAAAATCATGGCATCTTTTAGTAATAATTCATTTAACTCCATAATCTTTCTCCTTATATTTCACTAACAGTTATCTGTTGATAAACTTCGTCAATTTTTTCTTTTGTGGCCAAGTCCTCACTGAAAGCCGTGGCACTTCCACAGGCAGCACCGGTTTGGAAGCTTTTAATAATATCATTGGTTTGCATGTAAGTTCCTACAAAACCAGCTATCATTGAATCTCCAGCACCAACTGAATTGATGACTGTGCCTTTAGGTGCATTACAGCGGTAATTCTTATCTGGTGTTACCAAGATTGCACCATCACCAGCCATAGAAACCAAAACATTCTTAGCCCCTAAATCAATCAATTTCTTAGCGTAGGTGATGATATCTTGTTCGTTGTTCAAAGTGACATCGAATAATTCCGTTAATTCATGGTGATTTGGTTTGATAACAAAAGGCTGGTACTGCAAGGTATCAAGTAGAGCTTGTCCAGTTGTATCGATCACAAATTCGGCATTTTGTTGATTGGCAATTTTAGCAATTTCCAAGTAATAATCAGGACTGAGATTCTTAGCCAAGCTTCCCGATACTATTACGGTATCGGTGAAATTTAGATGACGAATTTGATCTAATAATTGATCTTGTTCTAGTTTAGAAATTTCTGGACCAGTACCATTGATTTCTGTTTCATTATCGCTGGCCTTAACTTTGACATTAATTCTTGTGTCATCATGTACATGAACAAAATCTGTTTGTACCTGGTGAGCTTCCAGTAATTTCTCGAACATCACTCCAGTTGCATTTCCTACAAAACCAAGAGCGGTGGATGCCGAACCTAGCTCATTTAGAATTCGGGTAACATTGATACCTTTACCACCCGGTAATTTAGCATCATAATTTGAACGATTAATTTCGCCAACTGTTAATTGATCAATTTGAACAATGTAGTCAATTGAAGGGTTGGCTGTAACTGTATAAATCATTCTTTAACCTCCAAGATATTTAGTTGAGTTTGTTTAGCGAGTTCTTCGCTTAAATGATTCGTGATTAAAGTTGCTTCTTGCATTTTGGCAAATTGACAGAAGGCAATTTCGTTACATTTGGTTTCATCAGCTAGCACAAATGCTTGTTTACTGTGAGTAATCGCTAAATTCTTAACCGCTGCTTCTTCGGGGTCGGGAGTTGTATAACCAGCTTTGAGATCAAAACCATTGGTTCCTAGAAAAGCCGTGTCAAAACTATAGTGTTCCAGATTCTGAATAAGAGCAGCGCCGACAAGTGCTTTGGTTGAGTTCTTCAAAACTCCACCGGGTAGGTAAGTTTTGATTTGAAAATCTGCCAAAATTTCGGCGTTGTCGATACTGTTGGTAACCACTAATAAATTGTTGAAGTTTGTTAAGAAAGGAACAATTTCTTTAGTAGAAGTACCTGAATCTAAGAAAATTACATCACCATCATGAACATATTCAACAGCACGTTTGGCAATCGAAATCTTTTGTGATTGATTAATTGTGGAACGATGTTTGATAGTGGTTTCTTCATTAACCGTAGATAACTTCTTAGCACCACCGTGAATTCGTTGAAGAAGATGTTGATTTTCTAATTCTTGCAGGTCACGTCTTAGTGTGGACTCGGAAGTATTCATGTCTTTCATAAGCTCTTGAATCTTCACAATTCCGTTTGTTTTTAGCTGATTTAAAATGTAATTGTAACGTTCTTCTGTAAGCATTTTCATCACCTCGAAAGATATGGTAACTTATTTATTCTTCAAAAACAACCATAAACATTTAAAAACGTTCAAAAACATTCAAATATAGGCAGAAAATATTTTGTAGAGTCGACTTCAAGCTTAGGAATTTGCCGATAACTGTGGTAAAATGCTTCCAGTGAGTTTTAATTGAGGAGACATAAATGTTTGTAGATAATGTAAAAATTTCCGTAAAAGCTGGTAGTGGTGGAAACGGATCAGTAGCCTTTCGTCATGAAAAATATGTTCCACTAGGCGGACCATCAGGTGGTAATGGTGGAAACGGTGGAAGCGTAGTTCTTGTTGTTGACGAAGGTTTGCGTACATTGATGGACTTTCGTTTTAAGCATAATTTCAAAGCACAGTCCGGTCAAAATGGTATGAATAAGCAAATGTACGGTCGTGGAGCAGATGATCTAGTGATTAAAGTTCCAGCTGGTACAACTGTATATAATGAAGATACTGGTAAAGTTATTGGAGATTTAACCGAGAAGAATCAGCACTTGGTAGTTGCTAGAGGTGGAAAAGGTGGACGAGGAAATATTCATTTTGCCAATTCACGTAATCGAGCTCCAGAAGTTGCTGAAAACGGTGAACCAGGACAAGAAGTAAACCTAAAACTTGAGCTGAAAGTAATTGCTGATGTCGGTCTAGTTGGATTCCCTTCGGTTGGGAAATCTACTCTATTATCAGTTGCTACTTCAGCTCGTCCTAAAATTGCGGCTTATCATTTTACAACTTTAGCTCCTAACTTAGGAATGGTTCAACTTGATAATGGTCAGGACTTTGTTATGGCTGACCTACCTGGTTTGATTGAAGGAGCTTCTAATGGTGTCGGTTTAGGAATTCAATTCCTACGTCACGTTGAGAGAACTAAAGTAATCTTACATTTAGTAGAAATGGATCCTTCAAGTGGACGTGATCCAATCGATGATTATCATAAAATTCGTGAAGAATTAGCTAGTTATGATGAGAAGATTTTACAAAAACCGGAAATTATTGTCCCAACCAAGATGGACATGCCAGGTTCTGATGAACTATTGACTGAATTTAAAGAAGAATTGAACTTAAGTGATGAAGATGTTTATCCAATTTCAAGTGTTCAACAAAAAGGTGTGACTGAGTTATTACGTCATGCTGGTCAAGTTCTTGATGAGTATGTAGAACCAGAGATTGAAACAACCGAAGAAGTTAAAGAGTATAACTTTGAAGAAGAAAAACCTGCCTTTGAAATTGAAAAGACTGAAGATGGTTTTGTGATTTCAGGAGAAAAGGTCGAGAAGTTATTTAAGATGAGTAATCTAGATCATCAAGATGGAATCATGCGCTTTGCAAGACAACTTAAGTCATTAGGAATTGAAGATGCATTACGTGAAGCTGGGGTACAATCCGGTGATACAGTAATCATTGACGACTTCTCATTTGAATTTGTATAGAATGGACAATTAACATGGATTTAGAATTTTTAGGAACAGGTGCGGGTGTTCCTTCAAAGAGTCGCAATGTTACTAGTGTGGCTTTGAAGTTATTAGATGAAAGAAATGAAGTGTGGCTGTTTGATGTCGGTGAAGCTACCCAACATCAAATTCTACGTACTAACATCCGTCCTCGAAAAATTAATCGAATTTTTATTTCACATCTGCATGGTGATCATCTTTTTGGATTGCCAGGCTTTTTGTCGTCACGTTCTAATCAAGGTGGCAATGACCCAGTAACAATTTATGGTCCTAAAGGTGTGGAACAGTTTGTCAAAACAACTTTAAAAATTTCCGAGAGTCATTTAAGCTACAAGATTAACTATGTTGAACTAAAAGATGGTGCAATATTAATTGATGATAAGACTTTCAAGGTGACTTCTTATCTAATGGAACATCGCATTGATTGTTTTGCTTTTCGAATCGAAGAAAAAGATCATGCTGGAGAACTACAAGTTGAAAAACTAAAAGAATTAAAAATTCCAAGTGGTCCAGTCTATGGAAAAATCAAAAATGGTGAAGAAGTAACATTAGATGATGGTCGAGTAATTAATGGAGCAGACTTCATTGGACCTGCCAAAAAAGGTCGTACAGTAGCAATTATCAGTGATACTCGCTATATTGAAAAGAGCATCGAAGTTGCTCGAAATGCCGATGTGCTAGTTCATGAAAGTACTTTTTCCAAGTCAGAGGCTAAGTTGGCTAAGAATTATTATCATTCAACCTGTATGCAAGCGGCCGAAGTTGCAAAAAAAGCACAAGTTGATAAACTATTGTTAACTCATATCTCAGCTCGTTATGCAGGTAAGAATGCAATTGAATTGCAGAATGAGGCACGTGAAGTTTTTGAAAATACAAAAGTAGTTAGAGATTTTTATAATTATGAAATTCCGTTAAAAAAGGAGTGAAAAGATGAATAACTTAACGAATGATGTCGTAGCTATTACTGGTGCATCGTCAGGAATTGGACGCCAAGTTGCTATTGAAGCAGCAAAACGTGGAGCAAGAGTTATCTTGATGGCACGTAGTGTTGATAAACTCAATGAAGTAAAGGATTTTTGTGATCAAATTAATCCTGATTCGGCGACAATTTATCCACTTGATGTTGGAAACACCGACGAAATTGATGAAGTTGTGGGCAAAATCTATGATGACTTTGGTCGAATTGATTACTTATTAAACGCTGCTGGCTTTGGAAAATTCGACAGTGACTTTGTAAATGCTGACTTTGACAGCGTTCAAGAGATGTTCATCGTCAATGTTCTTGGAACGATGTATATGACTAGAGTCGTTGCTGCCCGAATGATTGAACAAAGTTATGGTCATATCTTAAACATTGGTTCCATGGCAGGGAAAATTCCTACGGCTAAATCTGCAGGCTATTCTGCTACTAAAGCCGCAGTAATTGCTTTTTCAGATAGTCTAAGACTGGAATTACGTCCGTTTAATATTAATGTAACTACTATTAATCCGGGACCAGTTAATACAGAATTCTTCAATATTGCTGATCCAGAGGGTAATTACATTAACAACTTGAGAAAACTTCCAATTTCAGGAATGATTTTCTTAGAACCAGAAGACTTGGCAACTGAGATCGTTGATACTTTTGGACAAAACAAACGTGAATTGAATCGCCCAAGAATTATGGCTGCTGCCAGTGTTCTATATAAAGTAATGCCAAGAGTAGGGGATTATTTGAATTCCAGAATTGGGAGTTTGAAATAAATGGATAAGATGAATAAGCGTCAAACCAAGTTCTTTGTTTCGATTTTCTTAGTATTATTAGTAGTTATCTTTTCGGTAATTAACACTGAAGCCGTAACTGTTAACTTATTGATTACTAAGATACAAGTACCATTAATTATTTTAATAACGGTAACTTTTATTTTAGGAGTTGTTGTTGCATATTTATTTTCAGTTCAGAATAAAAACGACGACAATAAGAAACAAATTTCTAAAGAGAATAAAAAAAGCAAAACTTCTAGCGAAAATAAGTAAATTTTCCTTGATAGTTGAGCAATGTGATAGTATTATTGTAAGAGTTAGTTAAACAAAAGAGATTTTAAAAAGGAGTTTTAAATATGGCTGTTCCAGCAAGAAAGACATCAAAACAAAAGAAACGTCAACGTCGTGGACATATCAAACTAAATACACCAAATGTACAATTTGATGCAACTACCGGTGAATACCGTGTGAGTCACCATGTATCACCAAAAGGATTTTACAAGGGTAGCCAAGTAGTTTCAGAAAACAAAGAAGCATAATTATTCATAACCGCCGATAGGCGGTTATTTTTTTGTCATTTTTTAGTAAAAAAAACATTTGTAACACAAATGTAACATTCTGTGAAAACCTTTAATTTACTAAGTTTATAGTTGTCCAAGTCTATTAATTATATCTCTGTATGATTATTAGTATTAATATTTTATTAAAAATATTGTATTATTATAAAAATACTTATTATGAACTTATGAACCGACAATGGGAGTACAGAATATTATGAAAAATAAAAAAAGAGGTTTGACCGAAGAGGTTACACGCTTCAAAATGTACAAGGCCGGCAAAAAGTGGGTAATTGCTGGAATTACCAAGTGCAAATTTATTATTTTTTCTAAAAAAGATGAAGCTAATGTCAAAGTAAACCAAGAATCAAATGATGCACAATATCAAAAGGTTTATGATAATGAAACAGGGGATGGCATTGGCAAAAATTGGAAATTACTATCAGGGTTAGCTGCAGGACTTGGTCTTGGGGCTATTAGTCAGGTCGATAATAAAGTTGACGCTGCTAAACAACCTGCAAATGAGAAAAAAGTTAATGCGAATGCTTTAGCACAAAAAGACAGTGTCGCTATTTCTCTGAAGGGAAGTCAAAATAATTCAACTTCCATAAATGGAAATGATCAGGCTTCAGAGACCATGAAAAAAGAACAGACTATTGGGATTAATCCAACACGAATTGATATAGGTGGTTCTGGTGGTAACTACGCCAGTGTTGGAACACCCGGTGGAGACGTTAAGTTTGGATACGTCAATCCTACTACAGCGTTAGGTAGTATTTATGATGCCAAACACAATACAATTGGAAATATGGATCTTGCCATTACACAATCTGGAGATGTTTATATTTATGTCAAAACGACTGTTACTGTAGATATCTCTTTTGGATTTGCATATTTCGATAAGGCCCTAGGTGCTGATTATTCAACCGTTAAGGAATACATCGAACCAATAACTGCTGTGGCGGGAGAAGAAGTTTATGTTTATCTAAGTAAAGAGCAACTGATAGCTTTATATGAACATATAAATTCACACAACCCAGCATATCGAGATGGTCTTGGATATGTTGCAGCGTTAATCAATGGAGAACTCACTAGCGATGGTGAGTTGAATCCTAAAATGAGTGGAACAACGGCAAGATGGAATACCTTTATTAGTTCATTAAGTAGCTCAGAATCTGCCTCTGAATCAGCATCGACTTCAAAATTGAAGTCAGAGTCTGAGTCAGCATCTAAGGAAAAATCAGAATCCGAGTCTGCATCTAAGACAAAATCAGAATCAGAGTCAACTTCAAGAATTAAGTCGGAATCAGAATCTGCTTCTAAAGCTAAATCAGAGTCGGAATCTGCTTCAAAAGCTAAATCCGAATCCGAATCTGCATCTAAAACAAAATCAGAATCAGAGTCTTCATCGAAGATAAAATCAGAATCAGAGTCAGCATCTAAAGCTAAGTCCGAGTCTGAGTCGTCATCAAAATTAAAATCAGAATCCGAGTCTATGTCTAAGATTGCTTCTGAATCCGAATCTACTTCTTTATCAATAGTTAAGTCAGAGTCTGAGTCCACATCTAAGACGAAATCTGAATCGGAATCTGCATCAAAAGCTTAGTCCGAATCAGAATCCGCATCCAAGACAATATCAGAGTCCGAGTCTGCTTCCAAGGCTAAGTCCGAGTCTGAGTCGTCATCAAATCTAAAATCAGAATCCGAGTCCGCATCTAAGACGAAATCTGAATCGGAATCTGCATCAAAAGCTAAGTCCGAATCAGAATCCGCATCCAAGACAAAATCAGAGTCCGAGTCTGCTTCCAAGGCTAAGTCAGAGTCTGAGTCGTCATCAAAACTAAAATCAGACTCCGAGTCCGCATCTAAGACGAAATCTGAATCGGATTCTGCATCAAAAGATAAGTCCGAATCAGAATCCGCATCTAAGACAAAATCAGAGTCCGAGTCTGCTTCCAAGGCTAAGTCAGAGTCTGAGTCGTCATCAAATCTAAAATCAGAATCCGAGTCTGCATCTAAGACGAAATCTGAATCGGACTCTGCATCAAAAGCTAAGTCAGAGTCTGAGTCGTCATCAAAACTAAAATCAGAATCCGAGTCCGCATCTAAGACGAAATCTGAATCGGAATCTGCCTCAAAAGCTAAGTCCGAATCAGAATCCGCATCTAAGACAAAATCAGAGTCCGAGTCTGCTTCCAAGGCTAAGTCAGAGTCTGAGTCGTCATCAAAACTAAACTCAGATTCAGAGTCCTCATCTAAGACGAAATCTGAATCGGACTCTGCCTCAAAAGCTAAGTCCGAATCAGAATCCGCATCAAAAGCAAAATCAGAATCTGAATCTGCATCCAAGGCTAAGTCAGAGTCTGAGTCGTCATCAAAACTACAATCAGAATCCGAGTCCGCATCTAAGACGAAATCTGAAGCGGAATCTGCATCAAAAGCTAAGTCCGAATCAGACTCCGCATCAAAAGCAAAATCAGACTCTGAATCTGCATCCAAGGCTAAGTCAGAGTCTGTGTCGTCATCAAAACTAAAATCAGAATCAGAGTCTGCTTCAAAAACTAAATCAGAATCTGAATCAGCATCCCAGGCTAAGTCAGAGTCTGAGTCGTCATCAAAACTAAAATCAGAATCAGAGTCTGCTTCAAAAACTAAATCAGAATCTGAATCAGCATCAAAAGCAAAATCAGAATCTGAATCAGCATCCCAGGCTAAGTCAGAGTCTGAGTCGTCATCAAAACTAAAATCAGAATCAGAGTCTGCTTCAAAAACTAAATCAGAATCTGAATCAGCATCAAAAGCTAAATCAGAATCTGATTCTGCATCCAAAGCTAAGTCCGAGTCAGAATCAGCTTCTAAGACTAAGTCAGAGTCCGAATCTGCATCTAAAACTAAATCAGAATCTGAGTCGGCATCAAAAGCCAAATCTGAATCAGAGTCAGCATCTAAGACTAAATCAGAGTCCGAGTCAGCTTCAAAAACTAAATCAGAATCTGAGTCTGCATCCAAAGCTAAGTCCGAGTCAGAATCGGCTTCTAAGACTAAGTCAGAGTCCGAATCTGCAACTAAAACTAAATCAGAATCTTAGTCGGCATAAAAAGCCAAATCTGAATCAGAGTCAGCATCTAAGACTAAATCAGAGTCCGAGTCAGCTTCAAAATCTAAATCAGAATCTGAGTCTGCATCCAAAGCTAAGTCCGAGACAGAATCGGCTTCTAAGACTAAGTCAGAGTCCCAATCTGCATCTAAAACTAAATCAGAATCTGAGTCTGCATCCAAAGCTAAGTCCGAGTCAGAATCGGCATCTAAGGCTAAGTCAGAATCTGAATCTGCATCTAAAGCCAAATCAGAGTCAGAATCTGCATCTAACATGGGACAATCAGAGTCAGAGTCAGTTTCTAAAGCCAAATCAGAATCCGAGTCTGCATCTAAGACAAAATCAGAATCCGAATCAGCTTCTAAGACGAAGTCAGAATCCGAGTCAGCATCCAAAGCTAAGTCAGAATCGGAATCAGCTTCGAAAGATAAATCTGAATCTGAATCAGCATCCAAAACTAAATCAGAATCCGAATCAGCTTCTAAGACGAAGTCAGAATCCGAGTCAGCATCCAAAGCTAAGTCAGAATCGGAATCAGCTTCGAAAGATAAATCTGAATCTGAATCAGCATCCAAAACTAAATCAGAATCCGAATCAGCTTCTAAGACGAAGTCAGAATCCGAGTCAGCATCCAAAGCTAAGTCAGAATCGGAATCAGCTTCGAAAGATAAATCTGAATCTGAATCAGCATCCAAAACTAAATCAGAATCCGAATCAGCTTCTAAGACGAAGTCAGAATCCGAGTCAGCATCCAAAGCTAAGTCAGAATCGGAATCAGCTTCGAAAGATAAATCTGAATCTGAATCAGCATCCAAAACTAAATCAGAATCCGAATCAGCTTCTAAGACGAAGTCAGAATCCGAGTCAGCATCCAAAGCTAAGTCAGAATCGGAATCAGCTTCGAAAGATAAATCTGAATCTGAATCAGCATCCAAAACTAAATCAGAATCCGAATCAGCTTCTAAGACGAAGTCAGAATCCGAGTCAGCATCCAAAGCTAAGTCAGAATCGGAATCAGCTTCGAAAGATAAATCTGAATCTGAATCAGCATCCAAAACTAAATCAGAATCCGAATCAGCTTCTAAGACGAAGTCAGAATCCGAGTCAGCATCCAAAGCTAAGTCAGAATCGGAATCAGCTTCGAAAGATAAATCTGAATCTGAATCAGCATCCAAAACTAAATCAGAATCCGAATCAGCTTCTAAGACGAAGTCAGAATCCGAGTCAGCATCTAAAGCTAAGTCAGAATCCGAATCTGCATCTAAGACGAAATCTGAATCAGAATCGGCTTCTAAGGCTAAGTCAGAATCCGAATCTGCATCCAAGACAAAATCAGAGTCCGAGTCCGCTTCTAAGACTAAGTCAGAATCCGAGTCAGCATCTAAAGCTTTGTCAGAGTCCGAATCTGCATCTAAAACTAAATCAGACTCTGAGTCGGCATCAAAAGCCAAATCTGAATCAGAGTCAGCATCTAAGACTAAATCAGAGTCCGAATCAGCTTCTAAGACTAAGTCAGAATCCGAGTCAGCATCTAATACTAAATCAGAATCCGAATCAGCATCTAAGACTAAATCAGAGTCCGAATCAGCTTCTAAGACTAAGTCAGAATCAGAATCGGCATCTAAGACTAAGTCCGAATCGGAATCTGCATCTAAAGCCAAATCAGAATCTGAGTCTGCATCCAAAGCTAAGTCCGAATCGGAATCAGCTTCTAAGATGAAGTCAGAATCGGAATCAGCTTCTAAGACAAAATCAGAATCCGAGTCTGCATCTAAGACAAAATCAGAATCCGAGTCTGCATCTAAGACAAAATCAGAATCCGAGTCTGCATCTAAGACTAAGTCAGAATCCGAATCTGCATCTAAAGCCAAATCAGAATCAGAGTCAGCCTCAAAAGCTAAATCAGAATCAGAATCTGCATCAAAAGCTAAATCAGAATCAGAGTCAGCATCTAACATGGGACAATCTGAATCAGAATCGGCATCTAAGGCGAAGTCAGAATCCGAGTCCTCATCTAAGACTAAATCAGAATCCGAATCTGCATCAAAAGCTAAATCAGAATCAGAGTCAGCTTCTAAGATGAAGTCAGAATCTGAATCCGCATCAAAAGCTAAATCAGAATCTGAGTCGGCATCAAAAGCTAAGTCCGAATCTGAATCAGCATCTAAGACAAAATCAGAGTCCGAGTCAGCTTCTAAGACTAAGTCCGAATCTGAGTCCGCTTCTAAAGCCAAATCAGAATCAGAGTCAGCATCTAAGACTAAATCTGAATCAGAATCAACTTCTAAAATGAAGTCAGAATCCGAATCTACATCTAAAACTAAGTCCGAATCTGAATCAGCATCTAAGGCAAAATCAGAATCCGAATCGGCATCAAAAACTAAGTCCGAGTCAGAGTCAGCATCTAAGACGAAGTCAGAATCAGAATCCGCATCTAAGACGAAATCAGAGTCCGAATCTGCATCTAAAACTAAATCTGAATCAGAGTCGGTATCAAAAGCCAAATCTGAATCAGAGTCGGTATCAAAAGCCAAATCTGAATCCGAATCAGCATCAAAAGCTAAATCCGAATCTGAATCTGCTTCGAGAGAAAGACTACAGTCTGAAGCTCCAATCGAATCAACAGTAGCAGATCCTGTGGTTGAACATCGTTCCGAAACTCGTCTTCCACAAACAGGATCAGATGATAATACTGCAGCGCAATCAGTTGGAATTGGTCTACTTGGACTAACCGCAGCTGCTGCAGCATATCGTCGCAAACGTAAGAAGGACGAATCCAACGAATAGGTTTCTACAGATTAACCTTAAAATCCATATTTGATTTGAAACATCTTGTATGGATTTTTTGTGTATTGTCAACAAGAAAGGGGGAGAATATTTTAATGGGTCACAAAAAGATTCTAAAACGAATTAATAAACTAGCTCCAATAATGGCAAAAATGACTGATTCAGAGTTACAAGCTCAAGTTGCTATTATTCGTGGAATGCTCGCTAACAACGAAGATGAGAATCAAATTCTTGCTACAGCTTTTGCTCTGGTCCGAGAAGCCGACAAGCGAATTATTGGATTATTTCCAAATGATGAACAAGTTCTAGGAGCCATCACGATCTATTACGGTGATATTGCTGAATTAAAAACCGGTGAAGGAAAAACTCTGGTGGCGACCATGCCCTTATTCCTACGAGCTCTTAGGACAAACGGAGTATTTCTCGTTACGACTAATGAGTATTTAGCTCATCGTGACTACTTAAAAAACCATAAATTGTTTGAATGGTTAGGACTGACAGTTTCTGATGGAGTAGCTGATAATGATGAAGAATTTCTCCATAGTGAAGTTAAAAAGAAAGTCTATGAAGCCGACATTATCTACACTTCAAATTCAGCCTTAGGCTTTGATTTCTTAATTGATGGACTAGCAGCAAACGAAAAAGGACAATTTCTTTGCGAATTGAATTACGCGATTTTGGATGAAGTTGACTCAATTCTTTTAGATCAAGCACAAACACCACTGTTAATTTCAGGAGCACCAACGATTCAATCTAACTATTTCATTATCTGTAATTCGTTTGTTCTTACATTAGAAGAAGATATCGATTACGAATATGACGAAGAGAAGCGCAGTGTCTGGCTAACTGAGCGTGGAATTGAAAATGCAAAAGATTATTTCTCAGTTCCTGAAATAATGAATATAGAGCACTTTGAATTATTTCAACATATTGTCTTAGCTCTAAAGGCGAATTTTGTTCTTAAAAAAGATCGTGACTATATAGTAGATGGCAATGAGATTAAACTTCTTGATTACAAGAACGGTCGTATTATGAAAGGAATGAATCTTCAAGCTGGCCTCCAGCAGGCTGTTGAAGCTTTTGAGAATCTTCCTATTACAGCAGAAACTCAGACGATATCATCGGTTACTTATCAGAATTTATTCAGAAGTTTTAAAAAACTTTCCGGAATGACGGGAACTGCCAATACTAATAAGAGTGAGTTTATCGAAACTTACAACATGACCGTTAAAAAAATAAAGACTCATAAAAAAGATATTCGAAAAGATTATAAACCCGAACGCTATGTGACTTTTGATGCCAAGATGGAAGCTTCGTTAAAGAAAGTTCTTGAGTTACATAAAGTTGGACGGCCGGTGTTACTAATCACTGGTTCGGTTGATATTTCGGAATTATATTCAATGCATTTACTGAACTTAGGAATTCCTCATAATGTCTTGAATGCCAAGAATAGTGCTAAAGAAGCAATGATAATTAAAGAAGCCGGGCGAAAAGGTTCGTTAACCGTGGCAACGGCTATGGCTGGTCGAGGGACAGACATTGTTGTCGATTCTGAAGCAGTTGAATTAGGTGGCTTGGCAGTAGTGATTGGTGAATTAATGTCGAGCTTAAGAATTGAGCTTCAAGCAAAAGGAAGAAGTGGCCGACAAGGGCTACCAGGGGATACCTATACTTATGAATCATTAGAAGATGATGTAATCAAAGCGAATGTCCAAGAAAACATTCAAAAATACTATGATCGACATAAGAACAAAACAGATAAAATTCGTTCATTTAAAATTAACCGAGAATTTTCGAATGCTCAATCAAAATCTGAAGACAATAGTTATTCCGCTCGTTTTAACAATTTACAATACGATGAAGTTCAACGATTGCAAAAAGGATTTATCGATGAAATTCGCAGTACAATTTTGAAAATCAATGAAGTAAGTAAATTAGAAAGAATTTTTATTTCGATTGCTAAAGATACTATCAATGAAAATTTTCAAACTAAGCAGCAAATTTCTCGAGCTGAATTGAAACGCTATATTTTTGACAGAGTTGATTATAACTTCAAGGAAAATATGTTTGAGAATCAGCCGGAAATGTTCACTTCGAAACAAGCAATTGAATTTCTAATGAAATTATTAGGTGAGAATTTACAAAATCGTAAGAGTGAATTAGATGATGAAGAAGCTTTTATTGAATATATAAAAATAGCTATGTTAAAAGCAATTGATGATTGTTGGAGTGGTCAAGTAGATTCCTTAAATCAATTACGAATGGTTGTTGCACAAAGAGCTTCAGCCCAACGTGATCCAGTTTTAGAGTATGAAAATGAAGCACGGCAATCGTATGAATTATATCGAGATATTTGTCAAAGAAATATCTTAAAAAATGTTGCATTGAGTCTGTTTGAAATTCATAAAGGAGAGTTAATAGTTACTTTTCCTTAGACTATTAATAAATTCAAAAACCATGGAAAAATATATTACTAATCTGTACGGACATGACGTCAACAGTACAGCTATGAATGCACAACATCTAGTTTCAGATATTGGTAAAAAAGAAGGATATCGGGAGTTAGCCATCCCTTCATTTCGAACAGCTGATGATACTGACATTGAAATCGAAAAAAGAGTCGACGGTATTTTGACTCCCTTATGGCCTGAAAATTTGGTAGTGGCTCAGATGCCAACCTGGAACGGAATAGCCTTTGATGAAGTCTTTTTAACTCGACTTAGTGAACGTGTGGATAAGCTAGTTGTTTTTATTCATGACTTCGTGCCCTTAATGTTCGAGAACAATTATTATCTGATGGAACGCTATCTAGCGGCCTATAATAGGGCTCAATTGGTAATAGTTCCTACTGAAAAGATGGCGCAAAAATTAGTATCTGAAGGGCTAACGACACCTTATATCATTCAAGGAATCTGGGATCATTTGACTCCGTTAGTTCAACTAGGTAAGCCAGAATTTGAACGTCGTCTGAATTTTGCTGGTAATATTAATCGTTTTCCGTTTGTTAATGAGTGGGATAAAGAGATTCAACTGGATATTTTTAGTGATCCAGTTGGAAATGACGGAATTATTTTGGACACTGAAGTTCGCAAGATGAAGGGATTTATGCGTGATGATTTACTACTTCACGAATTGAATAAGGGTGGTTTTGGACTTGTTTGGAGTGAAGATATTGAAAACCAAGCCGAACGTGAATATTCCACTATGAATGTTTCGTTTAAATTCAGTGCCTATCTGGCGGCCGGAATACCGCTTATTGTTAATGAAGGACTGGGTAAACAAGCATTTGTTGAGAAGAATCAAATTGGTTATGTCGCAAAAACTTTGGATGATGCGGTTAATTACGTAAAAAATATCTCGGAAACTGAGTATGAGCAGTTAGTTCTAAACGTCAGCCAGGTATCTTGGTTAGTTCAAGATGGATTCTTTACTAGGAAACTCTTAGTTGAAATTGAAGAATACTTACTTTTGAAACATTAAAGGGGGAACTATGAAAAAATTTATTACTAATTTGTATGGACACAGTTATTTCAGTACTGCCAAGAATGCCCAACAAATGGTTACTAAAAGTGCTCTAGAACAAGGCTATATCGAATTAGCTGTTCCAACATATGGGACAGCTGATGATAGTGAAACTGAATTGAGTAAGCGAATTGATGCAATCCTAGCTCGAGTAGAAAGAGACGATTTACTTATTCTACAAACCCCAACTTGGAACCAATTTGAGTTTGAAGAAGCCTTCATTGACCAGGTATTAAAACGAGAAATACATTTGGTTGTTTTTATTCAAGATTTAATTCCTTTAATGTTTGAGAACAATTATTATTTGATGCCTCGTTTTGTTGAAGCATATAACAAGGCTGAATTAGTAATTGTTCCTTCGGAAAAAATGGGTAATAAATTAATAGCAGAAGGCCTAAAAGTTCCTTACGTAGTTCAAGGAATCTGGGATCACTTAACCAAGACCGATGATTATTCAAAACCTTATTTCCTGAAAGAAATTAATTTTGTTGGTAATTTCATTCGGTTTCCGTTTTCAATAACTTGGAACAAAGACATCCCTTTGAATGTCTATTGTCGACCAACAGGACCCAATGAGGAAACAGTTGAAAGTACAAATCACATGAATGTGAAAGGCTACTTGGAAGATGAATTACTATTACATGAACTTAATAGAGGCGGATTTGGCCTTGTCTGGAGTGAAGACATTGAAAATCAAGCCGAAAGAGAATACTCAACTATGAATGCTTCATTTAAGTTTAGTACTTATTTAGCAGCTGGAATTCCAATTATTGTTAACAAGGGATTGAATAAAGAAAACTTTGTAAAAAAATATGGAATTGGTTATGTTGCTGAATCTCTTGATGAAGTTGCAAAAATTGTAACCGAGGCAACTGAACCAGAATATGAGGTGTTGGTACAAAACGTGAAGAATATCTCACAGTTAGTTAGAGAGGGCTTCTTTACTAAGAAACTATTACTTGAGGTTGAAGAACGAATACTATTAGAACACTAAAGGGATGATAATATGACAATTTATAATCTTAATATTGGTATTGGTTGGGCAAGTAGTGGTGTTGAATATGCTCAAGCATATCGAAGTAATATTTTTAAGAAAAATAAGCAAAAGGCAAAGTTTATTTTCACTGATTTATTTGATGAAAATCTCGAACCAATGACCAAGAACATTGGTTTTGATGATGAGGAAATCATTTGGATGTATCAGTTCTTTACTGATGTCAAAATTAGTCCAACTACCTTTACATATAGTGATTTAGAAGCAACCTTTGGAACCGAACCTGAAGAAATAAAAGATGAAGGTTATGGGAAATACTATAGCTTTGACAACAATAAAACAGTTATTAAAGCTTTTCATGATACCCACTGCGGCCCAGATGCTGTTCATCTGGTTCATACCTATGTAAATGGTGATTTAATTCAAAAGGATAACTATACCTACGTTAAAACATTCTCTGAGTACTATAAGCCTAATGAAAATAGCGATAATCTCTATCAACGTCGTTTCTTTAACGAGAATGGTTCGGTTGCCTATGATGAACTATTAAATGGTGAACAGAGTTTGTATATTTTTGAAGATCGGACAATTTACTCCAAAGAAGCATTGTCAGAGTACTTTTTAAGATCATTAGGAATGAATGAGAATGACATTTTGATTATGGATCGTTCAACTGACAATGGACCGTCAATTATTAAAACCAAGGACTATACACGAGTTAAAGTTGGCGTAGTGGTACACGCAGAACATTTCAATGAGCCAATTACCACTGAAGATCATATCCTTTGGAATAATTTTTATGAATACCAATTTGAAAATGCAGATAGTATCGACTTCTTCATTACAGCAACAGAATTACAAAAACAACTTATCGAAGAGCAATTTGTTAAATATCACAAAGGTAATATCAAAATTTATGCAATTCCGGTTGGAAGTATTGATAAATTAACGGTTGGAAATAACCGCCAGAAGCACTCATTAATAACTGCTTCACGTTTGGCAGGCGAAAAACATGTTGATTGGTTAGTCGAAGCTGTTATTAAAGCACATGAACAAATTAATGACCTTAGTCTGGATATCTATGGACTTGGTTCACAGATGATGAAATTACAACAAATGATTGAAGCAGCTAATGCCGGTAGTTATATCAGAGTCATGGGACACCGGGATTTAACCGATATATATTGCGAATACGATGGTTATATTTCGGGATCAACAAGTGAAGGTTTTGGACTAACTTTACTGGAAGCTGTTGGTTCAGGTCTACCTTTGATTGGCTTAGATGTTAAGTACGGTAATCAAACATTTATTGATGATGGTGAGAATGGTTATTTACTTGAATACTACAAAAATGACACCCCGCAAAACATTCAAGATTTAGCAGATGCCATAGTCAAGATGATGTCTGATGATGAAAAAATGGAACAAATGCGACAGCATTCTTATGAAATTGCAAAAGATTATCTTACGCAAAGAGTTCAAGAGAAATGGATTCAATTAGAAAAGGAGCAAGTCAATGATTAACTTATTTGATAAATATGACGCGAAATCATCTGATTTGAAGAATTCTTTGGAAGCTGCGGGGATAAAAAATACAACGGTAATTCTTAATGATGATGGTTTCTTATTTGATGGAGCTACATCACCAATTGCTTTTTTCACTGGGATGTACGATGTTCAGGAAAAAACACCACCAAAGTTTTTCAATGAAGTACCTACACCTAATTATTGGGAGATTCGTGGCAGTTCTCAAAGTGGTGAGATATTTGAAGGGTACAAAAAACGTGCTGAGATAGTTTATTCCGATCGTGACGAAGACTATCGAATTATTAAAGAGGTTAAATGGTTCAATGATTTGGATCGAATTCGACAAGTTGATTATTACAATAAATACGGAAATCTCTTTGCGAAGAAGACCTTCAGTGATGGGGAAGTTACATTAACGACTTTCCTTAATCTAGAGAAGCAAGAAGTAATCTTGATGAATCATATTACTAAGTCGATTCAAGTGACCTATGAAGACAAGAATTACATCTTTGATTCATATATTGATTTTGTGATTTTTTACTTCAAGTGTGCAGAATTTAACCTTAATTCTATTTATTATAATTCGCTAGCCGATCCGTTCTTCATTGTGGATGCCTTGGAGAAATTTCAAGATAGCAACAGCACTTCTCACGTACTATTTTGGCAGGAAGAATCACAAGAAATGCCGGGAAATATGCGCTCAATTATTGACAGTGATAGTTCAATAACCAAAAAGATTGTTGTTCAGGATAGAGATGAATTTGTAAGACTACAAAATCAAACAGACGATCAAAATATCTTGAACTATCTGGGATTCATTTATCAATACAATGAGAACACTGATATGAGTAAATCAGCATATATTCTGACTAATTCTGATAATGTTGAACGTCTTCAAGAGATAGTCAATGGGTTGCCTGATTGGAAGATATATGTAGCAGCTTTAACAGAAATGTCAGACAAATTAATGGCATTCGAAAGATATAACAATGTAGTACTTGAACCTTCGACGACAATCGAAGATGTTCATCAGAGATGTGAGGAATGTTCATTCTATCTAGATATTAATCACAATAATGAAGTGTTAAATATCGTTCGGCGAGAATTTGATTCCAATAAACTGATTTTCGCCTTTGATAATACCATCCACAATCGTTTATTTATTAATGAAGACAACGTAATTAATCATGAGTCACCAGAACTATTAATTCACAGACTAGAAGCTGCTTCAAGAGATTATGCGACCTACAAGCAAGAGCTTACCAAACAAAGAGATTCAATCGGTCAAGCAACCGTTGCAGAATATAGAAGGATTTTGATATGACAAAGAAAAACCCAATTGAAGAAGAGATAGCAAAAAAAACCGAAAAAGTTCATACAGAAACTAATTTAATTAACAAAAAAACCAAGCGAAATAGCTTGGCAATTATTACTTCGGTATTACTTTTCTCAGGAATTATGGCGAGTCTTATTCTGATAATAATTAATATTCTTTCAAAATAAGTCACAAACGAGAGTAGTTAAATTATGAATTTAAAAAGAATGTATCAAAAAATGGCATATAAAAAAGCGTTATTCACTTTATCAATAACGGCTATTTATATTGTGGGAACAACCATTACTCTTCCTGGCGTGAATGTTCAACCATTGCTGGCATTAATGGCTAAGAATCCCAACGCTTCGTTTGCTTTGCAAATGGCAGGGATGTCAATTGACAGACTGTCACTTTTTTCTATTGGGATTGGTCCTTGGATGTCGGCATTGATTCTTTGGCGTGTATTGACAGCAATTAAGCTTCCAAGAATTCAGAATTTGACAATTAAACAAGCTTATCAAGCAAAATTCATTGCTGCCATGATTTTTGGGGCAATTCAAGGAGCAGGTTTGATATTACAAGCTAATATGAATAATGACTCTAGTCAGCGTTTTTTCTTATTACTGTTGATTTTGGAAGCCGGTGTCGCATTACTAATCTGGTTAGGAAACATGAATCTTGTTTATGGAGTTGGTGGGTCGACAATTATTGTCATGGCAGCTATGTCACGAGGATTTATTCAAAGAATCAAGACAGAAGTGACGTTTTTGAATTTCAAAGATACCAAAACAATTCTAATTGCAGTTGGTGTGATTATTGGAGTGATCATTTTCTCGGTTTTCACTTTAATCTTTATCAACGGACAACTTAGATTACCAGTCATGAGGGTCTTGTTGGACAACCGATATGAGACGAAGTCATATTTTCCCATTCCTGTTAATCCAGCGGGGGGAATGGCATTTATGTACGCATTTACAATTATTGCTTTGCCACAATACATAATTAATATTATTCAGGTTTATCATCCCGAGCTGAAGTTCTTGAATACAATCGATAAATCTCTATCGCAAGATAATATTGTAGGAGTTTCATTCTTAATTGTTATGGTTATTCTTTTAAGTTTTGCCTTTGCTTACGTCAATGTTGATACCGAACAAGCAGCCGAGAATATGAAAAAAAGTGGCGATTATTTTCCTAATGTCTATCCCGGGAAGAATACTGAGAAATACTTGTCTGATAAGTTGTTAAGATTGGCATTTGTGGGAGCACTTTATAGTGCAGCAGTTATGGGATTACCACTGTTAATAGGAATTGCCTATCAACCGATTCAACAATGGACGTTTATTATTACGATGTGGAGCATGTGGCTTATCTTAATTCAACAAGTACTGATTCAATTTTCTTCTCTATATCGACGAGGAATTTATAGTGATTTTGTAAAAATAAAAGATAAGAGAGGCAGCTAATGATTACTTTTATTCCGGCTTGGAATGAGAACAGTATCCAAGAAGTTTCCGCAGATGATTTAATCAGTCAAATAAAAGCTTTTATGCATAGTGATGACCCTTATCAACTGTTGATAAGTAATTACATGCCGTCCTTGAGATATTTCTTACATCGTTATGAAATTCTTGAGAGCAATTATTGGAATGCCTTTGACGTCTTACAACAGGCAACTGATTTTGAACAGAAAAGAGTTGAACTAAAGGATGTTTTTCTTGAAGACGATCTTTATTTCATTAGTTCTCCTTTTGAAATATTGGCTCGACGAAACGGCAAGACAATTACCGAGATTAGAATTGCCGATGCTGGACCAATTTCGAGTGTCACTTATCGAAACGATGAAGAAGAAATTCAATATGTCGATATTTATGATGATCGAGGGTTTATTTCGTCTCGTGAAATTTACCAAAATGGAACAAAACTTTATACAAGTTACTTTGACGTGTTTGGAGATTGGGTGATACAAGAACAAGCCGCAGATAACTCAGTTAAGGTTAATCCGATTAACAACAAGTTGTTATCAAAACTAGAATATAACAATATCAAAGAAATCGAATTTGAATTATTGGATTATAAGTTAAAACAAACTCCGCTAGATAATTCGGTCGTGCTTGCTATGAATGAGTTTAACCTTGAATACTTGAAGAACTCTGCTTTCAAGTCAAGAATAACTGCATCTTTTTTCAATAATCGGCTAGCTTTTAATAATGAAAATAAAGAAAATCTGAGTGAAGTTTTGCCTCAAATTAACGCCAGTATTGTTGATTCCGATAAGAACTTTGAACATTTAAGTGAATTAGTTTCTGAATCTAATTCAATCTTCAAAATCAGTCCCTATGATACAAGGTTTGACTTTGGAATCAGTCAAGAAATGAAGGAAGAGATTATTTTTCTTGATACGAGAAACCTCAATTCAACCGATACTTATGACGTAATTAATGAGATTTTGCAATACATCTTCAAGAGTATGAAAAAAACGGGTGATGAAAAAGAAGACCGCCAGATTAATTTAACTATTCGTGGAAATCAAGAAGATGAACAAGAATTAAAAACCATGGTGGACAAGATTGTTAATAAAATTGCTCCTAATATGTTGGAATTACTAAATTTAATAAATGAAGCTGAAAAGAGTGAGAATCCTGTTGATAAGAGATTTGCACTCAAAAAAGATCCAAGAGTAATTCTTTTTACTGAAGTAATGAATGGTATCACTTTCGAAACCATTGATACTGATCACGAATTAATGAAAAGTTTGAATAAAGCACGAATTATTGTTGATTTGGCAGAGACACCGGATTTATTTACGCAGATTGCAGCGATTAGTACGGGAATTCCTCAAATTAATCGAGTAGAGACCGAATATGTTGAACTGAATAAAAATGGTGTTGTGATTTCAGACATTTCCGATTTAAAAAAAGAATTAAGGCACTACTTAGACCAATTGAAGTATTGGCAAGAAGCACGGGCTTATTCAGCACAGAAAATATTGAAGTATTCAGGTGAAGCGTTAAAGAATTATTTGTTGGAAATAACAGGAGAATAAGGTCATGGCAACGGACACAAAGATAAACGTTTTGCAGATAGGTCAACAAGACTGGCAACCTGAGATTAGTAACTTGGATAGTTTTGCGAGTCTCAAGTGGCAATTCTTAGATTTGAATAAATTTACCGATTCAGAGATTAAGCTAATTAAGAAGCAACCAGCTAATGTCACTATTTTTTCTGATGAAATTCCAGATGATTTGTTCAGAAGACTTGAGCCAGCAATCGATGCTTATTCATTAGTTATTGATAAGCAGCAGGTTGAAAAAATTGACCAAAAAGTTCTAGATTTGAAGTTGCCGCAAATTTGGAATTTGGATGATAAAACATGGGTTATCGAAACAATTGCCAGAGATTTCTTCACCGGACAATTCGGTGCCTATCTGGGTAGCTATAACATTAATGTTAGTTCAGAGTTTACTGGAACTGTCAAACAAGATGGTGAAGCTTTTCTTGAACTAGTTGGTGATTTTTCTCAATTCGAAGATAAACCAGTGATTAATTGGGAATATAATGTTTCGCTGGATGTGAAGAACTTGAGTCTAGTTCTACAATATGAACACGATGAAGGAATTGAGATTTCTATGATTCTTGAGAAATACTATTCCGGAAGTAATGTCATTTCTGAAACTTTGAGTTTTTCTGAAGATGAAATTAATAAAGGAATTACTGTTGACGGCAAAGATAATGAGTCATACATTTCGGTTTCACTCGTAGTAAAAGGCCAAGGAGTTCTAAAACTTGGTCCACTACATTATCGAATGAATCGCCATGGCTATGGCGAATTTCTGTTAGGTGGCAAAAAGGTAGTAGATCCCAAAAATAAAGATGAGTTGTTTTATTTATATAATCCCGGCAATTTAAAGCCACCGTTAACCGTTTATTTTTCTGGTTTTAAAGGAGCTGAGGGCTTCGAGGGTTATTTCATGATGAAAGGATTAGGCACACCATTTCTGTTGATTGCCGATCAAAGAATGCAAGGTGGTTCCTTCTATCTGGGAAGTGAATCCCTAGAGCAACAAATTACTCAGGCAATTCAAGATACTTTGGATCAACTTGGTTTCACCAATGAACAGTTAATTTTGTCTGGATTATCAATGGGTACCTTTGGTGCAATGTATTATGCAATTAATCTTCAACCAAAATATGTTGTGATTGGGAAGCCTCTAGCTAGTATCGGTAATATCGTTAAAACTCAAAGAATTGAGCGACCAATAATGGATTTTGTTTCCGTGCTTGATATGCAGAATTTGTTAGAGGGAGATTTGTCGGAAGCTAGTAGTAATCGATTAAACGAACGTTTTTGGCAACCATTCAAGGAAGCTGATTTTTCAAATACCGAATTCGATATTGCTTACATGAAAAATGATGATTATGACGGGACAGCCTATCATGACTTACTTGAAGTACTATCGAAGTCAAATAGTAATGTCATCAGTAAAGGTATCTTGGGACGCCATAATGATAATTCCGAGGCAATCGTTGATTGGTTCTATTCTCAATACAAGCGGATTTTACGAAAAGACTATGGAAGAAGGGTGAACTAGAATGAATTTCAAACTTAAGTGGGAACAAACTTCTGGTTTTTTCTTCTATTATGGATCGAAGATCAAATACAATCACGATGAAACAGTTAGCTTCGAAAATGACCTCATGTCTCCGGGATCAGTTATTGTTGGTTGGGATTCAAGTCTACCGTTTCAAACAACACGAACGACATTAGTCTTACCACTATTGAAGAGAAATTCGGAATATAGTATTCAAATAAATGCTACCAGTATTCCAGAAAATAACTTTTTTGTGATGGTAACATTTTTAGATCGATTCGATAAGCGGGTGGGAATGAAAGCAATCAAACACAGTAATGATAAGTTTGTTTATCCTGACGATGCTTATAACTACCGAGTGGAGTTAATTAATAAAGGTGCAAAAATAATTGAATTCGATAGTTTGATTATTTCTGATTCTAAAAATTGATTAGATAAGAGGGATTGAAAATGAATATTTGGTATGGAGAAGTAGTCAGCGCAGATCGAAATGTGCCATTTAGAAACTATGGTGCGGCTGGTAAAGCACGACAAGATGCCCACAAATTTCTTAAGCAAATAGGTGCCAGACCAATTCCTATGTATGCTTATGATTGGGATGATGAGCCAGATGAATCAATCAGTGCCAGAATGGATGGAATTCTAGCTGGTGTTAAGAAGGGTGACGTCATTATTCAGACATATCCTAATGGGACGAATTCACCAAAGTATCTAGATTATTTCTTCAACAGGGCACATACATTTGGTGCAACAGTTGTTGGATATATTCATGATATAAATTTATATCGTGGTGATTTTTATGATTGGAAGAATGAAGAAGTAAATCCAGCATATAGCTATTATTTAGCGTATATTACGTTAAGAGAATTCGATGCTTTGATTTGTCCAACAGAGAATATGGCTGTTCAATTACGCCACGATATTGGATATGCTGGTCCAATTGCTATCTCAGGTCCGCATGGATTCGATACACCAATGATTCCTGATCGTTGTCAGAAATCCAATACTGTGGTTTTTGCGGGAAGTTTTGAAAAAAACCGAAGCCTTAATTCACTAATGGATAATTCACCTGAAATTAATTTCAATATTTACGGTGGTTCTGTGGGAGAAAATGAAGGCGAAAATGGAGTCAGAGTCTATCTTGATGAACATCCTAATGCTGATATCAAAGGAAAATATGACCCTGATGCATTAATAATGGCTCTTGAAGGCTCGTATGGATTGGTGTGGGATTCATTGGATTATCCTGACGTTATTGGCGGTAAGGGATTATATGAAATCTTAAATACACCTCACAAGTTCTCGATGTATATTGCTGCCGAGATTCCACTAATTGTCTGGTCAAAAATCGGATTGGCTGATTATGTTGTTGAAAATAATATCGGTTGGATTATAGATGACTTAACTCAATTACAGGATTTGGTTTTAAGTATTACTGAAGAAGATTATGAAGAGAAGCTCAACAGTCTTGAAGTAATTGGGGCAATGATTCGTTCAGGAATGCAGCTCAAAAAGTCAATTTTTGAGGTGGTTTCAATGCTTAATGAAAAAGCTTTGTATGAAGTGGCAACAGATGATAAGAATCCTGCACCTGATTTGGGAATAGATAAATGGATTATTGATATGTACGAAAAAGAACTTGAGGGCTTGAAGGATGTCTATCTTTCGGATGAATTCTTAAACTATTTCCGTCAGAATCTATATCTTGATGAACCAAATTATGTCCGAGCAAAAGAAATCTTGATAGAAATGGGAAAACTTGAAGCATAAATTTTTAGGAGAAAATTCAAATGACTATTTGGTATACGAAGATTGTCAGTTCACAACGCAATACACCGTATCGAAAATATGGAGCAATCGGAAAATCAAGGCAAGATGCTTATCAATATTTTGATGAAATAAATGCTCGAGCAATGCCTTTATTTGAGTATGATTGGGATGATGAACCTACTGATTCTTTAAATGCTCGTTTTGATGGGATTATGAGTGCAGTTAAAAAAGGAGATACAATAGTTCAGTTGTATCCTCACTTACATAATTCACCTGTTTATAATGAAAAATTTTTCAATAAGGCAAATTTCTTTGGGGCAAAAGTAGTTGGATACGTTCATGATATTGAATTTTTCAGACATAATATTGATAATTTTGGTGAAGATAGTGGCAATGATTCAATGTGGAGAATGCCTCATGAATATGATTTAGCCAAGAACTATATTAATAAGTATGATGGCTTGATTGTACCTACTGCCAATATTAAAGAACTTATTCAACATGACCTTGAATTTAACGGTCCAATTGCTGTGGCAGGACCTTATGGATATGTCACGCCGATGATTCCTGATAGAAGAGAATTGACCAACGAAATTGTTTTTGCAGGGAGTTTTGATAAGAATCCATCACTCAATGAAATAGTCAAGAAGACAACTAGCTTGCAATTTAATGTGTATGGAAAAGCAGACTACGAAAATAACCAAGTTCAAAATCGCGAGAATGTTAAGTTAATGGGGAGTTTCGATCCTGATGCGTTATTGATGAGCTTGAAAGGCTCATTTGGGCTGGTTTGGGATTCAATTGAGTATCCAATTGTCAAAGGTGGTGTAGGAACCTACCAACGTGTTAACGGACCGTTCAAGTTTTCTATGTATGTTGCTGCGGAGTTACCACCAATTGTCTGGTCAAAAATGGGCTTTGCTGATTACGTTGTTAAAAATGATATTGGTTGGGTGCTTGACGATCTAACACAGTTGGAAGAATTGGTTAATAATATTAGTGAAGAAGAATATGCACAGAAGTTAGATAATCTTCAACAAGTAGGTAATATTATCCGTTCTGGTGAAGGTTTGAAACGGGCTACTTTTGAAGTTATTACACAGCTTCATGAAAATCCAACTTTCCAAGAAACAAGCATGAGTCTTGAAGAAATCAACTTAGGACTTGATCGCTGGATTATTGAGTTAGATAAGCAACATTCAAGTGATATTGCCAATTATGATTTTCCTGAATTGATTACTAGTTATTATGAACGGAATCTTTATGATAATTCTAATTATCAACAAGCACGAGAAATTCTTATTAAATATAACAAGTTATCTTAACTGAGGCCAAATATGAATGAAAAATTATATCAAGAAATAATCCATAGTTTATACCGTTTTGGACAGATTAATGGTAATGAATACAGTCAAGAAATGAGATTTTGGGAAGATGGTCGAATCAGTGGCTATCATAATAACAATGAAGTTTTTTGGGAATTAAATGATAATGATGAATTATTAATATTCAATATCGATCAGAAACTTACTCATGTATTCACTCTGACTCAAACTGATCCCCAAGAGTGGAAGGGTTTATTTAAGTTGTACTCGTCTGAGGTTAAACATTATTTAGTCCAACAACCAGTGGATTTTGTTTCAACGAATTCTCGTTCAGTGACAGACATGCCTTTTCAAAAAGTTGGCAAGCACACTTACGGTAATATCAGATTTTTAATGACTGCTTACGATGAAGTGCCTGATACAATTGAGATTGGAAATTTTGTCTCAATTGGACCGAATGTTTCAATGGTTGCAAGAAATCATGATATGACTCAGATATCCATTTATAATTTCATGTCGACTACTTGGGATGATACTTGGAAAAATTATGGTGGTGATCCTCATCTCGATCATGTCTATTTGCCAAAAACGACTATCGGTTCAGATGTTTGGATTGGTGAAAATGTGACCATTATTGGTGGTGTAACAATTGGTGATGGGGCAGTTATTGGAACAGGAAGTATTGTGACTAAAGATGTCCCACCTTATGCGATTGCAGCTGGTAATCCGGCACGAATAGTTAAATACCGTTTTTCAGAATCTCAAATAAAAGAATTGTTGAAGATTAAATGGTGGAATTTTGATGATGAAAGAATTAATCAGAATCTCATGGATTTCAATGGTGGAATCTCAATTGATGAATTTATTGAAAAATATAAAGAGTAAATAAAAAAACCTAATTCGTTTGAATTAGGTTTTTGTTTATTTATTTTCATGTTTTGGTGAAGAATTAGCGAGAATAGCGGGCACGAGACTAATAATCACTCCAAAAATAACACTCACGATTAAAGTTACAATAGGATCGTATTGTGCATGTGTAAGTGCTGAACCAATAAATCCAGCAACTTGACCAAGAACTACTGCCCAAAATAATACTGCTAAATATTTCATTTTCTTCATCTGCCTTTCGATTTCTACAGTAGTTTATCACAGTTTAAAAAATTAAATCAAGAATCCTGTTAGTTTTTTTCAACTTTGATATAATTTACTTATGAGAAAAAGGAGGTCTCTTTATGCAAACACAATTACAAGTTTTTTCTAGCTATAGTTTGTTAAAGAGTCCCACAAAAATAAATGAACTAGTTGATGAAGCTAAAAAAAGAGGTTACACGTCGATTGCTTTGACTGATATGAACAATCTTTATGGCAGCATCGACTTTTTTAAATACGCAAAGAAACAAGAAATAAAGCCAATTATTGGTTTAACAATTGAAACTCTAGGAATAATCAATAAGGACGACTTGAGTCGTCATGTTCTACTAGCCAAGAATCATGCTGGTTATCAAAACCTTTTGAAAATTTCTTCAACTATTCTAATGAGTGAGTCACCAATATCATTTACTGACCTTCAAAACTATCTAAGTGATTTATTTGTCATTACCACAGCCGATCATAATGAAATCTATCAATTAGATGAAAGCCACAAAAAAGATTATTTTGATAAATTAAGTACACTGGTAGATGAGAGTAGTTTATTCATTGGAATTTGTACTAATGGAACGTTAAAAAATCGGGTTAAGGAACAGTTACAAATCAGTAATCAATTTAATATTCCTACAGCTTTTGTAGAGAATATTGAGTATCTGAACAGTAATCAGGCATTTGCTACAGAAGTATTGCATGCCATTGATGCTGGTGATGTCATGGAAAACCCTCTTGAAGAGTCACAAAAAGAAGGACAATTCTATTTACGTGATTCTGTTGTACAAAACCAAGTCTATGATGAATTGAATTTAGCTAACACCAAAAGTAATACTCAAAAAATAGCTGATAATTGTAATGTAGAAATCGAATTTAACCGTACACAATTACCTGAATTTTCAACACCTGAAGGAGTTGATTCAGTTACCTATTTGAAGCAATTAGTTGTTGCTGGATTGAAGTATAAGTTTAAAAACAACGTACCTCAGGAATACCAAAAACGAGCTCTTTATGAACTAAGTGTTATTGAAAAAATGGGTTTTGCTGATTACTTCTTAATTGTTTGGGATGTTATCAAGTATGCTCATGAAAATAATATTATTACTGGTCCTGGGCGAGGCTCAGCCGCTGGGTCATTAATTGCGTATGCTTTACGAATCACTGATGTTGACCCAATTGAATATGATTTACTCTTTGAACGTTTTTTAAACCCTGAACGTGTTTCTATGCCAGATATTGATATTGATATTCCCGATATTAGGCGTGATGAGATGGTGCTTTATATGCAAAAGAAGTATGGTTCTGAACATATGGCACAAATCATTACCTTTGGAACATTAGCTTCTAAGATGGCAATTAGAGATGTCGGACGGGTTTTTGATCAAAGTCAGATGGAAATGTCTAAATGGTCGAATACGATTCCTAACGTATTAAAAATTGACCTGCGGACGTCTTATCAAGAGTCGAAACCTTTACAAGAAATAGTAAAGAAAGACTTATTGAATCAATTGTTATTTGAAACCGCCTTGCAATTAGAAGGATTGCCACGTCATTTTTCTACTCATGCAGCGGGAATTGTGTTGAGTAATGATGATTTGACTAATACGGTTGCTCTAAGAATGGGTTCCAATAACATCGCCTTAACTCAACAAACTAAAGATAATGTTGAAGACATGGGACTCTTGAAAATGGATTTTCTGGGTCTAAGAAATCTAACCATCCTTGGTAATGCGGCCCAAAATGTTTCTAAACAAGTAGGGAAGAAACTTCTATTTGAAAAGATTAATTTGAATGATGCGAAGACACTAGAATTATTTCAAGCTGGGGACACCGATGGAGTTTTTCAGTTTGAATCGAGTGGAATTCGGAATGTATTAAGAAAAATTCATCCCGATAGTTTTAATGACGTGGTTGCTACTAATGCTTTGTATCGACCAGGTCCAATGCAAAACATTGATAGTTTTGCCGCTAGAAAAAATGGTGAAGAGCCGGTTACTTATCCGGATGACTCATTAGTTGATATTTTGAAACCTACGTATGGAATTTTGGTTTACCAAGAGCAAGTTATGCAGGTTGCTTCTAAGTTAGCTGGTTTTACATTGGCCGAAGCTGATAGTTTGCGACGAGCCATGGCAAAGAAACATAAAGATGAAATTGATGCCATGAGGGGCAAATTCATTACTGGAGCAATTGCCAAGGGACATCCAGAAAAGACCGCGATTGTGGTTTACGATTATATTGAGAAATTCGCTAATTACGGATTCAATAAATCACATGCGGTTGCTTATAGTAAGATTGCGGTTTGGTTGGCCTATATTAAAGTTCATTTCTCAGCAGCATTTTACACTGCGTTGTTGAATTCAAATATTCATAGTGATAATAAGATACGTTCTTACATCCAAGATGCCAAAATCAAAAAGAATCAGATTCTGCCACCAGACATTAATGAATCAGGTTATCTTTTTGAAAGTACTAATAAGTCGATTCGTTTTGGATTGTCATGTATCAAAGGTATTAGAAGAGATTTTGCTAAGCATATTTTAGAAGTTAGAAAAGATGGTAAGTTTACTAATCTCGTAAACTTCTTGCAGAGAATTGATAGCAACTTTGTTAAAGAAGACAATATTAAGCCTTTAATCTTGAGTGGTGCCTTTAATTTTGTTTCAGATAACAAGCGAGCATTACTAATGGATGCTCAAGATTTGATTGAAAGTATTCAACTTGCTGGTAATAATGTTTCATTGTTTGATATTCTAGCACCAAAGAAAAACATTGTTGAAGATTTCACAGACACTGAAAAATTGAACCAGGAAATTGAGTATCTTGGAACCTATGTTTCAGGACATCCGGCAGAAAGATATCGTGATGCAACTTTTACCTTTATTAATCAATTGAAGGAAAACATCAATGTTGCAATTCTTCTTTATCCAAAACGAATTAAGAAGATTCGTACAAAAAAAGGTGACCAAATGGCGTTTGTCGATGGTGAAGATGAGACTGGTGAATTATCAATCACGGTCTTTCCAGAAGCCTATCGCCGTTACGAAGGTTTGTTAAAAGAAGATCAGATAATTGGTATTAAAGGGAAATTATCCAGAGATCGTAAGAATAATTTCAGTTTTGTAGCAGATGAAATTTTCATTCCAACCGAAAAAGAAAATGATTTGAAGGATGCATTGTACATTAGAGTTCCTGAAGAGTTAGATAACCAGGAACAAAGAGAAGAGCTTACTAAAATATTGAGTAAGTTCAAAGGTGAACAAAGTGTCTTGGTTTTCTATCCTAAAACGGATGAAAAAGTTTTGTATAATGATCAATTTGGAGTGAACTTTTCTGATGAGTTAAAAGCAATTTTGGTCAAAAAATATGGCGTAAAAAATATTATTAACAAAAAAATGTGAATTATTTTACTATAAAGCGTTTTCAACGCTACAATAAAAATTGGAAAAATGGTATTCTCTTAAAGGATGTTATTTAGATATATAACAGGAGAGTGAAAATGAAGCGAATTGGTATTTTAACTAGTGGTGGCGATGCACCTGGTATGAACGCAGCTATTCGTGCTGTGACAAGACATGCAATTGACAAAGGACTAGAAGTATACGGAATTAACTATGGTTATGCTGGATTAGTTGCTGGGGATATCTTCCCAATGACTGAACAAACTGTATCTGATCGTATTTCTAGAGGTGGTACTTTCTTGTACTCAGCTCGTTATCCTGAGTTTGCTCAAAAAGAAGGGCAACTTAAAGGAATCGAACAATTAAAGAAATTTGGAATTGAAGCTTTAGTTGTTATTGGTGGTGATGGTTCTTATCACGGTGCTCTACGTTTAACTGAACATGGTTTTAACGCCGTTGGACTACCAGGAACAATTGATAATGATATTCCTTATACAGATTTTACAATTGGATTTGATACAGCTGTTTCAACAGTTGTTGAAGCCATTGATAAGATTCGTGATACTGCTACTTCACATGCTAGAACTTTCGTTGTAGAAGTTATGGGACGTGGAGCAGGTGATATTGCTCTTTGGTCTGGTGTTGCTGGTGGTGTTGAACAGATTGTTGTTCCTGAACATCAATTTGATATCAAAGCAATCGCAGAAAAAATCAAACTTGCTCGTGAAAAAGGCAAGAAGCATATCATTGTTGTTTTAGCCGAAGGTGTTATGCACGCCGACGAATTTGCTGAGAAACTATCAGAACATGGTGATTTCTCAGTTAGAAGTACTGTTTTAGGACATGTACAACGTGGTGGTTCACCAACTGCTAGAGATCGTGTTTTAGCATCAAAGATGGGTGCTTATGCGGTTGATTTACTTCTTGAAGGTAAAGGTGGTATTGCCGTAGGAATTTTGGACAACCAATTGACTTACCACAATATGCTTGATCTCTTTGATGGTAAACACAAACCAGATATGTCATTGTTTGATCTCAATGAATCAATGAGTCGATAATTTTAAATATTAGATTAGGGAGAATTAATTCATGAAAAGAACAAAAATTGTTAGTACATTAGGACCTGCAAGTAATACTGTTGACATCGTAGTTAAATTAATTGAATCAGGAGCTAATGTTTTCCGTTTCAATTTCTCACATGGTGACCATGAAGAACATGCTGGTAGAATTGCTAATGTTCGCGAAGCTGAAAAAATCACTGGTAAAACAGTTGGTTTGATGCTTGATACAAAAGGTGCTGAAATCCGTACAACTGACCAAGAAGCTGGTAAGTTTGAAGCTAAAAAAGGAAGTACACTTCGTATTTCTATGGATACTTCAGTTAAAGGTAACGAAGATAAAATCGCTGTTACATACCCTGGATTGTTTGATGATACTCATGTTGGTGGAACTGTTTTAATCGATGATGGTGAAGTTGGTTTGAAGATCACCGAAAAAGACGAAGCTAACAAAGAATTAGTTACAGAAGTTATGAACAGTGGAATGATTGGATCTAAAAAAGGTGTTAACGCTCCTGGTGTTGAAATTCGCTTACCAGGTATCACTGAAAAAGACGCTGATGATATTCGCTTCGGTTGTGATCAAGGTGTTAACTTCATCGCTGCATCATTTGTTAGAAAAGCTAAAGACGTTTTGGATATTCGTGAAATTCTTGAAGAAAAGAATGCTACAAACATTCAAATTTTCCCTAAGATTGAATCACAAGAAGGTATCGACAACATTGACGATATTCTAAAAGTTTCTGATGGTTTAATGATTGCTCGTGGTGACATGGGTGTGGAAATTCCATTTGAAAATGTTCCTTTCGTTCAAAAAGCTTTGATTAAGAAATGTAACTCTCTTGGAAAACCTGTTATTACAGCTACACAAATGTTAGATTCAATGCAAGATAACCCACGTCCTACACGTGCTGAAGTAACTGACGTTGCTAACGCTGTTATGGATGGTACTGATGCTACAATGCTTTCAGGTGAAAGTGCTAACGGTGATTATCCTGTAGAAGCTGTTGCTACAATGGCTCGTATCGACCAAAGAACTCAAGAACAAATGGAAGAGGGAACTAACACTCTTGCATTACAAAGATTTGAAGAATATAAAGGCTCAAACATCACTGAATCAATCGGTGAATCAGTTGTTAGATCAGCAGAAGAATTAAAAGTAAAGGCAATCGTTACTGCTACAAACTCTGGATATACAGCAAGGATGATTTCTAAGTATCGTCCAAGTACAGATATCTTAGCTGTTACTTTTGATGAAAAAACTCAACGTAGTTTGACAGTTAACTGGGGTGTTTATCCAGTTGTTGCTGAAAGACCAGCTAATACAGATGACATGTTTGATTTAGCTGCTAGCCAAGCTCAAGAAGCTGGATTTGCTTCAGAAGGTGATTTGATCATCGTTGTTGCTGGTGTTCCAGTTGGTGAAAGTGGAACAACTAACGTGATGAGAATTATCCGTATCGGTTCACAATTAGTAAGTGGACAAGGTGTCGGTGATGAAGCTGTTGTTGGTAAAGCTGTCGTAGCTGAATCAGCAAAGGAAGCTGTTCAAAGAGTTAACAAAGGTGACATCTTGATTGTTAAGAATACTGATAAAGACTTCTTACCAGCAATTGAAAAAGCTTCAGCTCTAGTTGTTGAAGCTGGTGGATTAACTTCACACGCTGCTGTAGTAGGAATTGCTATGGGTCTACCTGTTGTTGTTGGTGCTGAAGGTGCTACTACAGCTGTTAAAGACGGTGATACAATTACTGTTGATGCTCGTCGTGGATCTGTATACCATGGTGCTTCAAGTACTCTTTAAGAAGATGTTATAATAAATAAATAGATTAATTTAAAAAGCTGAGAATATTTTCTCAGCTTTTTTTAAAGGAGAATTACGCATGGAAAGTTGGTTGTTTTTATTAGGAATTTTTGTGATTTCTGTTTTAGCAAAGAATCAACCATTAATGATAGCCTCAGTCTTGGTTTTATTAATTAAACTAGTTCCGAACTCAACAGCAATTTTTGATTTCTTAACTAAACAAGGAATGAATATTGGTATCACGATAATTTCATTAACAATTTTGATTCCAATTGCGACTGGAGAGGTAAATTTTTCGGACCTTTTAAATGCTTTGAAGACTCCAGTTGGGGTAGTAGCAGTTATTTGTGGAATTTTGGTAGCAATTTTGTCACGACATGGAATTAATTTACTTTTTGGTCAACCAGAGATTACTGTTGCCTTGATATTTGGTACAATAGTTGGGGTAGTTTTATTTAAGGGAGTTGCTGCCGGTCCAGTAATTGCAGGCGGCATGACATATATAATAGTATCTTTACTAAGTACAGTAGGAATAAAATAGGTGCATAATGAGTGAAATAGAATACGGTTCGATTCAAACAGGAAATATTTCTGATGAAAACGATGAAAAATACTTTGTAAGTTTAAATGGAACGACGTTTGAATTAAACAAATCAGAATTAAAAAATGAATATCACATTGATGACCAAGTAACTGGGTTTATCTATGAAAATATGAGTCACAAAAATGTTATTACCACAGTAGTTCCTGATGCTCAGATTGGTAAATATGGCAAAGGGACAGTTGTTGACTCAAGAAGAGACTTAGGAGTATTTGTTGATATTGGTTTACCTGACAAAGATATCGTGGTTTCTTTAGATGATTTACCTTTGGAAAAAGATGAATGGCCTAAAAAAGGCGATGTTTTGTTATTGAAGATTGTTAATGACAATAAAGAACGAATGTGGGGAAAACTTGCTGATATTGACCTTGTTGACCAGTTAGTTAGAACTGCTCCAGAAAACGACAAGAATCGTTTTGTCGAAGGCCAAATTATTGCCAATCGCCTTTCTGGTAGTTTCTTATTAACTGACGACTACTATCTAGGCTTCATTCATCCTAATGAAGCAACTGGCGCTTTGAGAATTGGCCAAAGGGTTAAAGGAAGAACAATCGGGACAAGTCACTATCGCTACAATGTATCTTTTAAGCCTTTTGCCTATGAAGAAATCAGTGAAGATGCCCAAATGATTTTGCAGATTTTAAAACATGCCAAGGATAACAAAATTCCTTACACAGATAAGAGTAGTCCAGAAGATATCATGAATTATTTTGGAATTAGTAAGGCCAGTTTCAAGCGTGCTATTGGAAATCTATTGAAGAATAAATATATTAAGCAAGTTGATGGTTATACGGAATTAATTAAGAAAGATTAGATGGGAGTGAATAGTTATGGATCGAGCAAAAATGTTAGATATTATTAATGACTATTCACGCTATTTACGCCTTGATCGTGGTTTATCCAGAAATACAATTACTTCTTATCAACAAGATATTGTTGAATTTGTAGACTATTTAGAATCAAAGAAAATCAAAGATTTTCCGCAACAAAGAAACCAAATTCTAGAATTTTTCACCCAGTTGAAGACTAATAAAGCCGAGAATTCGATTTTGAGAATGTTTTCTTCATTGAGAAAATTCTACCAATGGTTAATGAGAAATCATTTGATTCAAACTGATCCAATGGTTGATATGGATTCACCTAAAAAAGGAATTCACCTACCAGCTGCATTGTCAATGCAAGAAATTGATCGTTTACTAGAAGCGCCAGATACTAGTCAGGCTCTAGGAATACGAGATCGAGCAATTTTAGAAACGATGTATGCCACTGGACTTCGAGTTTCTGAATTAATTAATTTGAATTTAGATGATTTACATTTGGATTTAGGATTAATCAAAACGTTGGGAAAAGGTGACAAAGAGCGATTAATTCCAATTGGCGATACAGCCGTTAAATGGATTAATAAGTATTTCGAAGAAGTACGCGATTTGCAGGTTGAAAAATATGGCTCGAATCGGGCAGTATTTTTGAATTTTCGGGGAAAGAGATTAACTCGGCAATCAATTTGGAAAATGATAAAGAAATATATTCTTCAGATTGGAATCAAAAAAGATATTACTCCTCATACATTACGTCATTCTTTTGCCACGCATTTGTTGGAAAATGGAGCTGATTTGCGAGTAGTACAAGAGCTATTAGGCCATTCCGATATTTCTACTACCCAAATTTATACACATATAACTAAACAAAGATTGAGAGACGTGTATAATAAATCACATCCCAGATCTTAGGAGAGAATTATGCTGGTACCGTATATTGATGAATATAAAAAAATTGCGATGGGATTTTTGTCATATCGTAAGGATTTGAAAGATGTTGATTTTTTAAATAAAGAACTAGAATTATTTCAAACTAAAAATCATCAGTTGTATTTATATCGTCGTCAAAACGATACCGATTTCGTTGGTATCACAGCAGTTAATACCGGCGAAGACTTTGTTTATATTCGATATATTTGTTTGAATCCAGCTTATCGAACTGGGAAGAATATTCATCATATTTTTGAGGACATTGAGAACTTACATAGTGATAAACACATCTTGGCTTCACGTGAATTATCTAGTATGGTAAATAATTGGAAACGTGATAAGAAGATACAAGGAACGAAACAATAATGGAAGAACTAAAAATTGTTCTGACTGATTTTGAAGGGCCTTTGGATTTGTTGTTACATTTAATCAAAGAATCTAAGATTGATATTTACGATATTCCAATCGCAGAAATTACCAGTCAGTATATTAATTTTTTAAATAGTATGAAGACTTTGCAGCTTGATATTGCAGGGGATTATTTAGTTATGGCTTCAACTTTAATGTCTATCAAGAGTAAACTATTGTTGCCAAAGAATTCTTATGACGAAGAAGATCAACTAGATGACAGTGATCCACGTGATGATTTGGTAGCTCAATTGTTGGCATACCAAACCTTCAAAAAAGCTAGTGAGTATTTTGGTGAAAGAGAAACCGGACGTCGCTTGTCATTTGCTAAAGAAATTAGTGTTCCTGACCATGATATTAAACCGTTCTTACAACCAGATTCGGTTTTAGTTTCTGACTTAGCTTTGACAATGGCAGATATTTTGAAGCGACAAAAATATCGTGAGCCGGTTATTGAAACAGTTCAAAATGAAACTCTTTCGATTGAAGAGGCTCAAATAAGTATTCTTGATAAATTGAGAAATAAAGTTCAAAAGAGTAGTAAATTCCGAGAACTATTGAATAATCAGCATTCAATTGATGAAGTCGTGACAACTTTTATGGCTACCTTAGAATTAATGAAAAGCCATCAAGTTAGTTGTGAACAACCAACAATCAATGATGATTTACTAATTATTTGGAAGGGAGATTCCGATGCAGTATCAAGCTGAATTAATGGCACTTTTATATACGAGTGGCGACCAAGGTTTAGAGATTGGTATTATTGCCGAGCTCTTAGAAATTTCAACGTCTGCTACTAGACAGTCAATGGAAGCTCTTAAAAACATTCTGGATGAAGATGAAAATAGTGGACTTACTATCAACCAATTTGAAGACACTTATAAATTAGTCACTAAGCCAGAATACGGACCATTATTGAATCGTTACTTTAAAAGCGGGCTATCAACGACCTTGAGTCAAGCGGCTCTAGAAATTCTGTCAATAGTCGCCTATAAGCAACCCATCACTCGTGTTGAAATCGACGAAGTTCGTGGAGTACAGAGTTCAGGGACTTTACAGACTTTGATGGTTCGTCAATTAGTTAAAGAACAAGGACGTAAAGATGTTCCTGGAAAACCAATTCTTTATGTTACAACGGATCAATTCTTAGACTATTTTGGTCTTAAAGACTTAAAAGAATTACCTGATATAAGTGAATTTGAAGATACTGACTTGGATCGAGATGGCAACTTAGATTTGTTTTATGGTAAATTCCAAGAATTAGAAAATGAGGAAGCAAATGACTAAACAAGAACGTCTTCAAAAAGTAATGGCCAATGCTGGAGTTGCCTCCAGAAGAAAATCTGAAGAACTAATTCAACAAGGATCTGTGGAAGTAAACGGTGAAGTGGTTAAAGAATTAGGGTTCAAGGTTTCCGGTGGTGACAAAATAAAAGTTGATGGGAAACTAATTCATCAACAAGAAAAGAGATATCTCTTATTCTATAAACCCCGTGGAGTTATTTCATCGGTTAAGGATGAAAAAGATCGTTCAGTTGTTACTGACTATATCAAAGACATCAACGAGCGACTATATCCAGTTGGACGTCTAGATTATGATACTTCTGGATTATTGATTCTAACTAACGATGGCGATTTTGCTAACAAAATGATGCATCCACGGTACAAAGTAAATAAGACCTATATTGCGAAAATAAACGCTATTCCTAAAAAAGAAGATATTGCAAAACTTGAAAAAGGAATTAAGTTGAAGAAGTATAAAGCCGCTCCTGCAAGGGTAAAAGTTCTCTCAGAAGATCGGCTTAAAAATAAGGCTATCGTTAGAGTAACTATCCATGAAGGGCACAATCATCAGGTTAAAGATATGTTTGATGCCATTGGAGCAAAAGTTGATAAACTTTCTCGAGAAAAATATGACTTCTTAACTCTTGACGGATTAAATTCTGGAGAGTATCGTGATTTAAGTAATACGGAAGTAAATTTACTTCTTAAAAATACAAAAAATTTATAATAGTTGGTTTTCAGGGCAGGGTGAAATTCCCGACCGGCGGTGACAGCCCGCGACCCAGAAATGGTTGATTCGGTGAAACTCCGAAGCCGATAGTTAAAGTCTAGATGGAAGAAAACAAGTTGAGAGACCTGTTTTTTTGCGTATGCTAAAAAACAGTTTTTTTATTGGAAAACCAACGGAAAGTTGGTAATTATTATGAGTACTAAGTTTTTCAGCACCAAGAAGATGGTGACAATCGCAGTTTTGTCTGCTTTAGCAACCATCGTGATGTTTTTTGAGTTTCCAGTTTTGCCTACAGCACCATTTTTGAAAGTTGATTTTAGTGATGTTATCACGATTGTGGGCGGAATTTCTTTTGGACCAATTGGTGGAACGTTGATTGCTTTCATTCGTTCAATTGCTAATTGGTTGATTAAAGGAAGTGGAGTTATCGGTTTAGTTGGTAATTTTTCTGGCTTCTTAGGTAGTTTGGCAATTATGTTGCCGATTGTTTTGATTAAAAGTAATCGCAAAATTATCAAAGCAATTATAAGTATTATTTCTTTAACTGTTGTCAGTGCTTTAGTGAATTATTTCTTCTTAATGCCAATCTATATGAACTTGGCAGGAATGAACATCAATATGCCATTATCACAATATATTTTGACAATTGTGATACCCTTTAACTTAATCAAAGGGTTCTTAGTTACAGCAGTTACATGGGTTGTATATCAACGGTTAGCTGACTTTTTGAAACGACAAAGTTTTTAAGAAAATTCTTTAAAACTATTTAATACTTTCTTAATATCTGTATGATAGGATTATCAAGATAAGATAAGGAGGATCATGCCGTGAGCGATAAAAATGATTCTGATTTAAAGAATAAATTACCTGATTCAGTTTCAGGTCTGAATGGATCTGTATCACCAGAGGATTTAGAAAAAATAAATACTAAATACGATACCAAAATAGATACCAAAACAAATGGTTATCATCCATGGGACAAACAATTCGATACTGAAGTTACTCCTGAGCCTACAGTTACTAATGAGGAACAGGAACAACAACCAACTTCACGTGTTGCTAAGAAGCAAAAGAAACGTGGAGTAAAAACTTTAGTTATGGCCTTGTTCGCCGTCCTAGTTATCTTGATGTTTATTCCGGTATTTAATTGGATTTCTGATTCAAAGGCTAACTCACAGCCTAATACTTCAAAAGTTGCCAAAAAATCTTCTAAGTCTGATAGTTCATCAAAGAAGAAATCTGCTGATAAGAAAAAAGAAGCAGATAAGAAGAAGGCTGAAGAAGAAGCAGCTGCTAAGAAAAAAGCTGATGAAGAAAAAGCTGCCGCTGATGCTAACAACGAATCACAAGCAAATCAACAGCAAGAAAGTAATACTCAACAACAAAGTACAGCAGCTAACACTCAAGCTGCTGATACATATTACACCGTTAAAAACGGTGACAACCCATTTAGAATTGCTTATAATCACAATCTAACAACTGATCAATTATATGCAATTAATGGATTAGCACCTGGAACTGTTTTACAACCAGGAATGCGTTTAAGAGTAAAATAATGTAGAATAAAGAGCGAAAGTTTTTTCGTTCTTTTTATTTTGATTAATTTAGGAGTTCTGATAGTTATGCAAATTGCAATTGATGGACCTGCTTCGGCAGGTAAAAGTACTATTGCGAAGTTAGTCGCAAAACAACTTAATTTTATCTACTGTGATACTGGAGCCATGTATCGTGCGGTAACTTTGATGGCCAAGAAAAATGGTGTTGCCTACGGAGATGAGAAACAGATCATTGAGTTGATGAAGAAGTATCAAATCAATTTTAAAAATGAAACTGACGGACAAAAAGTCTTTTTGAATGATGAAGATGTCAGCGAACAGATTAGAAGTGTAGATATTACTAATAATGTTTCTGAAGTTTCAGCTTTGAAACAAGTTCGTGAAGACTTAGTTAAACAGCAACAACAAATAGCATCCGAAAAAAGTGTCGTTATGGATGGGCGTGATATTGGAACGACGGTATTGCCTAATGCTGATGTCAAAATATTTATGATTGCCAGTGTTCATGAACGGGCAGTTCGTCGTTTCAAAGAATATGAGGCAAAAGGAGTTTCTGTTTCTTTAGAAAAATTAGAAACCGAAATTGCTGAACGTGACTACAAAGACTCCCATCGTTTGATATCACCATTAAAAAAAGCTGATGACGCGATTGAACTTGATACAACAGGACTTTCAATCGACGAAGTAGTGCTAAGAGTTATAAATATAATAAAAAATAATTAAAATACTAGTTTTTAGAAGTTTTTTCCATTAGTATTAATATAGAATGCAAAAGAGGTGTGAATTATGACGAATTCTTCAAGTGATGAAATGAATCAAGAACTATTATCTGCATTAGACAGTATTGGTAATGTGGGTATTGGGGATAAAATAACTGGAGAAATCCTAGCTATTGATGACAAAGAAGCAATTATTGGAATCGATGGAGCAGGAGTTGAAGGAGTTTTAACTGCCAAAGAATATTCTAATGATAAGAATGTTGACTTGAGAGACGAACTAACTCGTGGAGATAAAATTGAATTAGTTGTTGTTTCAAGATTAAATCCTAATAAAGAAAATGGTAGTTTCTTATTATCTAAGAAACGTATTGAAGCTCAAAAAGTTTGGGAAGATTTACAAAGTGACTTTGATAATAAGGCTCGTTTTAACGTGTCAGTTATTCAGACAGTTAAGAATGGACTATTAGCCGATGTTAAAGGAATTCGTGGTTTCATTCCTGCATCTTTAATTTCTACTAGTTTTGTAAAAGACTTAGATCAATATGTTGGTCAAACATTTATGGTAGAAATTTCTGAAGTCGATAAATCTAAGAACAGATTAGTTCTAAACCATAGAATTATTGAAGAAGAAGAAAGAAATGCAGCCAGAGAAGAAATCTTCAGTAAGATTTTACCCGGTGATGAAATTGATGGAACAGTTAGAAGATTAACTAACTTTGGTGCCTTTGTTGATGTTGGTGGAGTTGACGGACTTGTTCATATTTCTGAGATTTCATACGACCATATCGACAAACCATCTGATGTTTTGAAAGTTGGCCAAGAAGTTAAAGTTAAAGTGCTAAGTCTTGATAAAGAAAAAGACAAACTTTCATTATCAATTAAAGCATTACAACCAGGACCATGGGACAAAGTTAAGACCGATCTAAGCGTTGGTCAAACGGTTACTGGAAAAGTTAAGAAATTGACTGACTTCGGTGCTTTCGTAGAAATTCTTCCAAATGTCGAAGGATTAGTTCATGTTTCAGAAATTTCATGGGATCATATCAAGGTTCCAGCTGATGTTCTTGAAGCTGGCCAAGATGTCGAAGTTAAAGTTATCAGCATTGATGTTGATAAAAAACGTATTGGACTTTCAATTAAACAATTAACTGAAAATCCTAATAAGGAAGAAATTCAAGAAGAAACAGATTTTGAACTTCCTGAAGAAAGCCACGGTTTCAATATGGCAGATGTCGTTAAGAACGACGAAGAAGACAATAAAGAGTAATTGAAAAGAGCTGGGGAACCAGCTTTTTTGCAGTTAAAAAAGGATAATTTATATGGTAGTGCCTGTAGTTGCGTTAGTTGGACGCCCCAATGTTGGGAAATCAACAATTTTTAATCGAATAATAAATGAACGACTATCGATTGTCGAAGATACTCCTGGAGTAACACGTGATCGAATTTATTCGCGTGCCCATTGGTTGGGAAAAGAATTCAGACTGATTGATACCGGTGGAATTGAAATCACTGGAGAAAAAATGTCTGAAATGATTAAGCAACAAGCTGAAATTGCAATGGAAGAGGCAGATATCATTGTATTTATTGCTGATAGTCGAACAGGAATTACCAAAGAAGACGAAGATGTTGCGAAGATTTTATACAAGACCAACAAACCGGTCGTTCTAGCCGTTAATAAAGCCGATAATCCGGAACAAAGACAAGATATTTACGACTTTTATTCTCTTGGTTTTGGTGAGCCAAATCCAGTGTCAGGAGTACAAGGAACTGGTATTGGTGATCTTCTTGATAATATTGTTAAAGAATTTCCTGCTGATGCGGAAGAAATTGTTGATGATTCAATCAAATTTAGTTTTATTGGACGCCCTAATGTAGGTAAATCTTCATTAGTGAATGCCATCTTAGGTGAGAATCGAGTAATTGTGTCTAATGTCGAAGGAACAACAAGAGATTCAATTGATACTAAGTTTTATGACGAAGACATTGACCAAGAATTTACCATGATTGATACAGCCGGAATCCGTAAAAAGGGGAAAGTCTATGAGAATACTGAGAAGTATTCGGTTCTGCGTGCTTTAAGTGCAATTGACCGTTCTGATGTTGTCTGTGTGGTTTTAAATGCTGATGAAGGTATTCGTGAACAAGATAAGCATGTTGCTGGCTATGCTCATGATGCTGGACGTGGAGTAATTATCTTAGTTAATAAATGGGATTTATTGACTAAGACTGATAAGACAATGAAAGACTTCGAAAATAAAATTAAAGAAGAATTTCAATATCTTTCATATGCTCCAATTATTTTTACATCCGCTACTAAGAATCAACGTTTGAGCAAAATTCCTGAAGTTGTGCAACAAGTACATGAGAATCGTCAGATGAGGGTACAATCATCCTTACTTAACGATATCTTGCTACAAGCTACTTCAATTGCACCGACACCAATCATTAATGGAAAAAGGCTACGTATTTACTATATGACACAGGTGGCAATCGCTCCGCCAACGTTTGTTGTCTTTGTAAATGATCCACAATTATTGCATTTTTCCTACGAAAGATTCTTGATAAATCAATTGAGAGAAACCTTTGACTTTACTGGTACGCCGATAAAGATCATTGCTAGGATGAGAAAATAGAAAAAAAAAATTCAATAAAATGATTTTTATCAAAAAAAACATCAAAAAAACAACTTTAGGCTTGTCCTAATAACAATCAATATGGTAATTTAGTCTTTGGGATGATGATATGCCATTGTCATTGTTCGAAAAATAAATGCATATTGTTCGAAACAATATAATATTCTGGAGGTTTTAGATTATGGCTAACAAAGCAGAACTTATCGATAGTGTTGCAACAAAGACAGGTATCACTAAAAAAGATGCTACAGCTGCAGTAGATGCAGTATTTGGTGCAATCCAAGAAAAACTTGCTAAAGGTGAAAAAGTACAATTAATTGGCTTTGGTAACTTTGAAGTACGTCAACGTGCAGCTCGTAAGGGTCGTAACCCACAAACTGGTGCAGAAATTAAGATTCCTGCATCAAAAGTTCCAGCATTCAAACCTGGTAAAGCTTTGAAAGACGCTGTTAAATAATTAGAATGATTATTTACTAGACAATCAACTTAGTTGATTGTCTTTTTTTTGTTATAATGGGTTTACTGTCAATCAAAGAGGAAATTTGAAAATATGAGCTATTCACAAGAAGCATTAGATGAATTTTATAAAGGTAATTTAGATAAAACCGACGAGTTAATTAAAAAAGCACAAGAATATGACGATGATGATACGTTATTTAACTTAGCTGATAATTTGCTTGAGATGGGACAATCAATTCAAGCTAGAGAAATTTTTGAAGATTTATTAACCAAAAATCCAGATGCTGACGAGTTAAGAACTCGATTGGCAGAAATTGCGGTTTCTGACGATCAAATGGATTTGGCAATTAATTATTTAGCAGAAGTGAAGCCTGACTCTTATGCTTATGGACAAGCGTTGATAACCTCAGCTGATGTCTATCAAGCCATGGGATTATATGAAGTTAGTGAGCAGAAACTTTTGGAAGCCTTGAAACTATTTCCAGATGAAGAAGTTATTAAATTTGCTTTAGCTGAATTGTACTTTGCGCAAGCTAATTTTGAAAAGGCAATTAGTTTCTATGAAGTCTTATTAGATGATAAACAAGAAGAGTTTTCTGGTATCTCAATTCATGAACGTATTGGTGATGCACTAGCCGGCAATGGAAAATTTGAAGAGGCGATTGAAGTCTACGAGAAGATTAATCAATTAATGATTAATGAAGATATCTTGTTTAAAAAAGCAACTCTTTATTACCAAACTCATGAATTAAAAAAAGCTCAACAAAACTTAGATGAATTGATTGAACTAAATCATGATTATATTCCGGCATACAGTTTGTTAGCCAATGTGTTATATGAACAAGAGCAATATGAAGAAGCTTATCGAACTGCGATGAACGGAATCAATTTTGACGAATATAACTATGAGTTATACAAAGTCTTGTTAAAAGCTGCCAAGAAGACGAAGCATTTAGCTGAAGCAATCGAATTGGCTAAAAAAGGCATTAATCGGGTAGAGGAATCTAACGAGCTGGTTAAAGAAATTACTGATTACTATCAAAGTATCGGTGATTATGATCAAGTTATTAGTTTAATTAAAAAAGTTCAAAAAAATGAGGACGATGATCCATATCTTTTCTGGAATTTGGCCAAGGCATATAGTGAACTTGATGAAATTAGTGCAGCCAGAGACAATATTTTACTTGCGTATAACGACTTACAAGACAACGCAGATTTCTTAAGAGATTTAGTATTAATTTTACGTGACTTTGGCGACTTAAAGACTGCCAAAGATGCTCTACAGAGATATTTGAAGTTAAATCCAGATGATGAATATATGAAGACACTATTTGATAATTAAGGAGCATTATGAGAATCACAAAATGGCCAGAAATTTTTGAAAGTTCTTTGCATATCTTAAATTCATTGCAAGATGCAGGATTTAAGGCTTATTTTGTTGGCGGTAGTGTGCGTGATTATCTATTGAACTTGCCAGTTCATGATGTTGATATCGCAACTAGTGCTTATCCAGAAGAAATAAAGAAAATTTTTCCACAAACAATTGATACGGGAATTCAACATGGAACTGTCACGGTGATGGACCATGGAACTAGTTATGAATTGACGACTTTTCGAACTGAGAGTGGTTATCAAGACTATCGTCGTCCGGATAAAGTAACCTTTGTCAGGTCTCTAAAAGAAGATCTACAACGCCGAGACTTCACAATAAATGCTTTGGCTATTGCTCCAGATGGTGAAATTATTGATGAATATGAAGGACTTGCCGACTTAGACAATCACGTTATTCGTGCCGTTGGTAGGGCTCAAGATCGCTTCACCGAAGATGCTTTACGGATGATGAGAGCCGTTAGATTTCAAAGCCAGTTAGATTTTGAAATAGAAACTAATACCTTAACTGCTATCCGTGAGAATGCAGAACTATTAAAAAAAATATCGATTGAACGAATTAACACTGAATTTACTAAGATGTTATTGGGAAAGAACTGGCAACGTGGATTTGAACAGTTTTTAAAGACAGGACTAGCTTTAAATTGTCCAGAATTTTCTAATCAATCACAAAATTTAGAAAAGATGTTGTCACTAAAAAACACTCGAATTACTTCAGCTCGTTCCTTATGGGCATTAGTCTGTCAGTTATTGAACATCAAAGATACAAGAAGATTCTTAACTATTTGGAAAGAATCTAATCAAATCAAAGATGATGTTCAAAAGATTAACTTTTTAACTGTCGATATTGAGAATTCGAATTACGATGTTTGGGATTTCTATCAAATTGGCGAAAAATATTTTGCTGACTTAGTCAATGTTTGTGATGTAAGAAAAATCGAAATAGATACTTCTCAGATTAAACAAATCTATGCTACGTTACCGATAACCAATAAAAAAGACCTAGCAATTAATGGTGATATCCTCTTGAAAGAATTAAAAATAGCACCAGGGCCAAAGCTTGGAAAGATTTTATTAGATATCGAAAAACAAGTGGTTTATGGTAAATTGGAAAATGAAAAAAGTGAATTAATCAAATATTGTAGAAAAAATTATGAAGTGTGCTAAGATAATTTTGTAAGCAATTTCAAAAAAAGGAGCTTTTGCTGTATGGACACAACACGTGTATTTAAAGAAATAAAATTTTATTTTAGAAATGGTGACACTTGGACTGTTAACCACAAAGAAATGGATGATATTTGGTTGGCCCGTGTAACAACTAGTTATGGACGAATCAACGGTGGAAAAATGCAAGAAATTAATCCTTGCAAGAGTTTCAAAATCGAAGTTTTGAAAGAAGCCGATTATCTAAAAGATACTGACAACATCACAGCCACAACTGCTGCTGGTATGTTCGATCGTGTTATCAGTTATCAAGATATTGAAAAATGTGATTTAATCTTTGATGATGAAGGAGATTCAAAACAAATCTACTTCCCATACAAAGCTAAAGATTCAGAAGGCTTAGACAACATTTATCAAACAAGTGCTGTTTCTAAGAAGAATGGTAATTTATATATTGTTATCGATGCACAAGCTAGTGTTGTTGATAAATATCGTGATAGTCTTTAAGAAAAAAGCTGACGTGAGTCGGCTTTTTTTAATGCTCTAAAACTTGTATAATGGACATATTAAACACAGTTGGAGTAATAGTTTGAAAACTTTTATAGCGAATGATTTAGCAAAAAATGTTGGTGAAAGAACACTCTTCAAAGATGTTAACTTTCTTATCAATGAAGGGGATAAAATTGGTTTAGTCGGTATGAATGGTTCGGGGAAAAGCTCATTGTTGAATTGTCTAGTAGATAATAGTGAACTATCGAGTGGCTCGATTGATACTCCCAAAGACTATAAGATTACTTATCTACGTCAACAACCAAATTTAGATGAAGAAAAAACCATTCTTGATGCGGTTTTGTCAGGTGACAATGCAATCTTCAAACTAGTCAGCGACTACGAAAGACAACTTGAGGTCTATAATAAAGACCCAGAAAACGAGAAAAATAAGACCAGATTATTTCAACTCCAAGAAAAAATGAGCTCAGAAAATGGTTGGCAAATTGAAACTGATGTCAAAACCATTTTGACCAAACTAGCAATTACCGAATTTGATAAACAAATTAAACATCTTTCTGGCGGTCAAAAAAGAAGGGTCGCTTTAGCCCAGGCATTAATGTCAGAAGCTGATTTACTAATTCTGGATGAGCCAACTAATCACTTGGATTATCAGGCAATTAAATGGCTAGAAACATATTTACAAAGACTTAAAAATGCCGTGATTTTCGTAACTCATGATCGTTATTTCTTAAATACTGTAGCTAATCGCATCTTTGAAATAGAATTTGAAAAAATTAGTGAATATTCCGGAAACTACGAGAAATATCTTCAACAAAAAAATAAAAACGAAGAGATTCAAGCTGCAACTTTAAAGCATAAACAAAAACTCTACAAGCAAGAATTAGAGTGGATGAAGGCGGGTGTTAGAGCACGAGGAACCAAGCAGAATGCTAGACAAGCTCGATTTAAAGACTTAAGTGAAGACTTGAAAGATCAACCACAAGAAAGCAGTGATATTGAGATAAATATTGCTAAAAAACGTCTGGGAAAAGATGTTTTCGAATTGAAAAATGCTAACTTGGCAATTGACGGAAACATTATTTTAGATAATTTTTCTTACTTAATAAACAAAAAAGAAAGAATTGGAATTGTCGGCGTTAATGGAGCAGGTAAAACCTCATTTCTGAACGTTTTATCGCAAAGACTTCCACTTGACTCGGGAATTCTAGAAGTGGGACAGACGGTTAAAATTGGCTTCTATACGCAATACAGTGAAGATATGGATCCAGATGTTCGTGTAATTTCCTATCTTGAATCAATTGGTCAAAATGTTGAAGCCGAGGATGGATCAAAATTAACGGCAACGACACTTTTAGAAACTTTTCAATTTGATAATCGCTTGCAGGGAGCATTTATTCGAGAACTTTCTGGTGGAGAAAAGAGACGGTTGTTCTTATTAGCAATTCTGATTAGACAGCCTAATGTTTTGTTATTAGATGAGCCAACAAATAATTTAGACATTAAAACTTTAACCATTTTAGAAGATTATTTGTTGCATTTTTCTGGAACAGTGATTGCTGTAGCCCATGATCGTTATTTCTTAGACAAGATTGCTCAGAAATTATTGATTTTTAAGGGCAAAGGTGAAATCAGCCAGTATTTTGATACTTATTCAAATTATTTAGAAGATGAGCAAAATCAGACGCACGATACTGTTAAGGAACGAAAAACTACTGAGCAGAAACCGGAGCCGAAGAAGAAACAAAAATTGACCTATGCTCAAGAAATTGAATTGAAAGAAATTGAACCAAAAATTGACAAAATTGATGAGAGAATTAATCAGTTAAATGAGTTATTATTAGATGAAACGGTTGATTACCAAAAATTAATGGAATATCAATCTGAATTAGAAGAAAAGAAACAAGAATCAGAAGAATTAATGAATCGTTGGGAAGAATTAAGCGAATTGGGAGAATAGTTATGAATGAAGACAAGTACCTTGAATTAGCTAAGTATATTTTAGAAAACGGTCATGATAAAACTGACCGTACTGGTACAGGTACCAGAAGTATTTTTGGATATCAAATGCACTTTGACTTACAAGAATCATTTCCATTATTAACTACTAAAAAAATTCCGTTTGGACTAATTAAAAGTGAACTTTTATGGTTCTTGCACGGGGATACTAACATTCAGTACTTATTACAACATAACAATCATATTTGGGATGAATGGGCATTTAAGAAGTATGTAGAAAGTGATGCCTACACAGGACCTGACATGACGGATTTTGGACGCCGTTCATTAGTTGATGAAGATTTTAATCAACAATACAAGGAACAAAAAGATCTCTTTTGTAAAAATATTGTTGAAGACGATGACTTTGCTAAGAAATGGGGAGATCTTGGGAATGTCTATGGAAGCCAATGGCGTCACTGGTTGAAGCGTGATGGTGGGTTCATTGATCAAATTGCCAATGTAATTGAACAAATTAAAGAAACTCCCGATTCCAGAAGATTAATGGTAAGTGCTTGGAACCCAGAAGATGTTCCTAGCATGGCTTTGCCACCTTGTCATACCATGTTCCAGTTTTATGTTAATGATGGCAAATTGTCATGTCAGTTGTATCAAAGAAGTGGTGATGTCTTCTTAGGAATCCCATTTAATATAGCTAGTTATGCTTTATTAACTCATTTGATTGCTAGAGAAGTTGGTCTCGATGTTGGTGAATTTGTTCATACGATTGGTGATGCACATATTTACAGTAATCACATGGAGCAAACTAAAGAACAATTGGCCCGCACCCCTAAAGCTGGTCCGAAATTAGAAATTACTGCTGATAATAAGAGTATTTTTGATTTAGATGTCGATGATATCAAAGTTGTTGATTACAACCCTGATAAGCCAATCAAAGCACCAGTGGCGGTTTAAAGGAGAAAGTTATGATTAGTTTTGTATGGGCAGAAGACGAAAACCGAGTAATTGGCAAGGATGATACTTTGCCTTGGAAATTACCAGATGATATGAAACGTTTTAAAGAAGTTACAACGGGTAATCCTATCATTATGGGACGAAAAACCTTCGAAAGTTTTCCAAATGGGCCTTTACCAAACCGCGAAAATATTGTGATTACACGAAACAAGAATTTTTCCTACCCAGGAGTGACGGTTGTTAATGCGATTAGTGACATACAAATGGATACGCAAAAGAATTATTGTGTAATTGGTGGAGCTCAAATTTTTGAACTTTTTAAGGACTTAGTTGATCGACTTTATGTGACCAAGATTCATCATGAATTTTCAGGTGATGTCTTGATGATTGATTTACCATGGGAAAACTTCAAGCTTGTTTCAAGCGAAGAAGGTAAGGTAGATGAGAAGAATCTCTGGCCACATACATTTGAAGTTTATGACCGTAAATAAAGGTTAGAGAGTGAAAATATCTCGTTTTATTGATATACTTATTATTATCTATTATTAAAGAAAGTTGAGTTTAGTCATATGGCTAAGGTACGTATCGTAACTGACTCATCAGCTCAATTAAGCAATGATGAAATTAAACAAAATAACATCACTATTGTTCCGCTTGATATTGTAATTGATGGAAAAGAATATATTGATGGTGTGGATTTAACGCGTGATGAATTTATTGAGAAAATGAAGTCATCCAAGGATTTACCAACAACTTCGCAACCTTCTTTGGGTAAGTTCACAGAGATTTATGAACAAATCTTAAAAGAAGACGATGATGTTGAGATTATTTCAATTCACATGTTAGAAGGTATTTCAGGAACTGTTAATGCCGCTCGTCAAGCCGCAGATATGGTAGACGGTGATGTTGAAGTAATCGATAGTGAATTCACAGATTGGGGCTTGAGTTTTCAAGTTCTAAAGGCTGCTGAGTTAGCTGCTGCCGGTGCTAGTGTTGAAGATATTTTGACTGAAATCAAAAAAGTTAGAAATAAGACCTTCTTAGGTCTTGGTGTTTCAACCGTTGAAAACATTTTAAAAGGTGGTCGTCTAGGAAGATTTGCCGCTACAATTTCAACAGTTTTGAACATTAATTTGGCTCTAGAAGTTGCTGATGGCAAATTGTCAGTTGTAAAACGTGGCCGTGGTAAGAAAACTCTTGACCGCTATGTAGATGCAATTATCGAAAAAATTAAAGAAGACAAGGAAATTTCTTTTGTAGGAATTTCAGATTGTGACGCTAAACAATATTGTGCAGAAATTAAAGAAAAAATTGCCCAAGTTGTACCCAATGTACCAGTAGAAATTAGAACTACAAGCCCAATAATCTCCACCCATACTGGTGTTGGTGCTTTTGCCATAATCTTTTATTAGCAAGTAAAGTAGATGGAGATAGACATCTACTTTTTTTAATTGGAATGAGGAGTCTATGATGAAAAGAACAATTGGAATTATTACTTTAGTAGTAATAGTTTTAGCAGTCCTGGGGGGATTTTATTTAAATCAAAAACAAACGCCCAAGCAATCAATTGACGATAATTTGAAATCCGAGATAAAGCTTGTCGCTGTCGGAGATTCACTTACTGAAGGTGTTGGAGATACCACCAAAAAGGGTGGATATGTAAATTTAATCAAAGAAAAAATTCAAAAAAATTATGACACCAAGGTCAAAACTGAGAATTTCGGTATTGCTGGAGAGACTAGTCTGCAAATTAATAAGCGAGTTACTAAGGATCCGAAACTTCAAAAAAGTTTGAAAGATGCTGATGTAATTACGTTAACAGTTGGTGGTAATGACCTTATGCATATTTTAAAGGCTAAGGGATTAGCATTATCAAAAAAAGATGTCAGCTCTGGAACCGATACGTTTGAAGATAACTTGAATGATTTGATTGTCAATATTCGTCGTTATAATAGTAAATCACCAATCTATCTCTACAGTATTTATAATCCTTTCGGTATCTCGATAAAAGAAGTAAAATACATGAATACAGCTGTGAAGAATTGGAATAGTTTCTCGAAACAAACCGTCAGCGAGAACTATAATGTTCATTTTGTAAATGTTGATAAGCTGCTTTCTAATCCCAAGAAAACAATTAAGAATAAAGATGGTGAAGCTCAAAATCCATATCTGTCAACTGATGATTATTTTCATCCTAATAACAAAGGATATCAGTTAATGACGGATGAGTTGTATAAGCAAATGATGAAATCCCGTGAGGATTGGCTAGAAAAATAGGAGTTTCTATGAAGAACAGGAATTGGTGGAAAATTAGTTTTATTACACTACTGACAGTTGTAGTTATAACCTTAGCTTGGTTTGGTTATACGATTATGCGTCCGGTCTCAATTCAAGAAAATACTACCCAATTAAATGCTAAAGATTCAGTGTTTACGGTATCCTTGAGACGAGATCAAGTTAATAATCTTTCCCGAAATTACTTGAATGAGTTATTGGAAAATGACGATATTAAATATCAAGTAACAGTTGATAAGAAGTACGTTAATATTAAGGGTAATGTCGCCTTCTTAGGGTCAAAAGTCGGCTTCAAATTGAAGATGCTACCAAAGATGGAAAAAAATGGCGACGTACTGTTAACTGCTAAACAATTGAAAATTGGTAGTTTGGATGTACCGATGAAGTTTGTAATGGATTATATTGGCAAGGAATATCATTTGCCAAGTTGGGTACAATTAGACAGCAAGAAAAAAGTCTTTGATTTACAAATTACTAAATTTCAATCAAAAACTGGTTTTTCTTTCAAAGCAAAAAAAATTGATTTAAAAAATGATTCAATAAAAATAGAAGTGTTTAAAAGGGCAATCAAAAAATGATTAGAAGCTTTTATCAGTATTTGATGACATTAAGAAATCCAGATGGCAAAGATGAGATTTCACATTTTGCGAATTCAGCTTTTTACGATTTAACCTTTCCGAAGCAAGCTGAGGAATATGCAGAAATTTCAAATTATCTAGAATTAAATGGATCGTACTTGCCAAGTATGGATGTTTTTGATGAAGTATATCGAATGTATTTGGAAAAAAATACCAGATAGGATTTTAAATTATGAAAAAAAGATTTAATACGATAGTTTTAGTTGTATCAATTATAAGTGCCTTTGTAGTGGGATTCTGTTCGGCTACGGGAATTTTTGTCTGGCGTACAGTTAACGTTAGCAATAGTTCAAGCAAGTCAGCTGATTTTCAGAGATTCAACACGGTCTACAATAATATCAATCAGGGATATTATAAGAAAGTTGATCGCGAAAAGCTCATGGATGGCGCAATCAATGGAATGCTTGCCTCATTAGATGATCCATATACTCAATACATTGATGCCAGTCAAATGGAATCATTTAACAACAGTATTTCTGGAAATGTCTCAGGAATTGGTGTTGTGGTAGCTTTGAAACAGAATCAAGTAACAATTGATTCCGTTGTTGCTGACTCACCAGCACAAAAGGCTGGTCTAAAAATTGGTGATGTGATTTATAAAGTCGACGGTAAATCAACCAAGAATATGACTATTAATAAAGTAACTGACATGGTCAAGGGCCAAGAAAATACTAAGGTTACAATCACTATTAAACGAGGAACGCAAGAATTTGATAAGACCATTGTTCGTAAGAAACTTGCAGTAACTTCAATTAACTACCACGTTGATCCAAGCAAGAAAGATGTCGGTTATATTCAAATTACTGAATTCACTGACCACACTGCTAAGGATTTGAAGAATGCTCTTCAAGAATTGAATAAGAAAAAGGTAAGTCGGGTAATAATTGATTTACGTTCAAATCCAGGAGGAGAGTTGGACCAAGCCATTTTGGCTTCAAGTATCTTCTTGAAAAATGGGGATACAATTGTTTCCACACAAGAACGTTCAGGTAAGAAAGTCAGCTATAAAGCAAAATCATCAGACAATGGTGGTTACAAATTCCACAAAGAAGTTTCACTCTTAGTTGATGGAAATACTGCTAGTGCCGCTGAAATATTCACTGCCGCTTTGAATGAAAATATCGGTAGTCAGATAATTGGTTCCAAGACCTTTGGTAAGGGAATTGTTCAATCAGTTGTTCCAGTAGATGCAAATTCAGAAATGAAGTTTACTTCATCCAAATGGTTAACACCAAAGGACCATTGGATTCATCTAAAAGGAATTAAACCAACAATCTCTGTTAAGGAAGATAGTTTGGCATCACTTACTTTCAAGGACGAGAAAACCTATAAATTAGGTGATCGAAGTGATGATATTGAAGCCACACAAAAAATCTTGAAACGCCTTGGCTCTGATGTGAATGAAGATGGTTACTTTGACGGAAAAACAGAAGCAGCTTTGAAGACCTATCAACAAAAGAATAATCTAACTGCAGATGGTAAATTGACAGAAAAAACCAAGGAAACTTTATATTACAACTTGGCAGATATTCTTCGCGATAAAGACGTTGTTTATCAAAAAGCATTAAATCTAAAATAAGGAGATAATTATGGCATTACAATGGTTCCCAGGACATATGAATAAGGCTAAAAATCAAGTTCAAGAACGCTTGAAGCTGGTTGATGTTGTCATTGAAATTGTTGATGCTAGACTTCCTTATTCATCGAGAAATCCGATGTTAGATTCAATTATTAATAATAAAAAACGTGTCGTTATTTTGAACAAGGCTGATTTAGCTGATGAGAAGATGTCAAAGAAATGGCAAGAGTATTTTCAAAAGCAAGATATTAGTACTTATATTGTTGATTCAAAGCATGCTAATAATATGAATAGTTTAATTAACAATATTAAAAAAGAAGTTCAAGCAAAAATTGATAAATACAAAAAAGCTGGAGTGAAAAACTACCGCATTAAGGCTATGTGTATTGGGATTCCTAATGTAGGAAAATCTACTATTTTGAATCGATTTGCCGGTAAGAATATTGCTGTGACAGGTAACAAGCCAGGTGTGACGAAGAATCAAAACTGGATTAAAACTAATTATGATATTGATATTATTGATACTCCAGGAATTTTGTGGCCTAAAATCGATGATCAAGCTGTTGGATTGAAACTTGCCCTAACAGGAGCAATTAAAGATAGTATTTTCCATGCTGATGATGTGGCTTTATTTGCTTTAGATTACTTCAAGAAACATTATTCAGAAAAGCTTAAGAAAGCTTATCAAGTAAGTGATTCAGGTTTAGAATTAGATAATCCTGATTTGTTGTTATTCTTAACCAAAAAAATGGGATTCAAAGATGATTTTGATCGAATGTCTGAAAAATTGATGCAAGATATCAGAAAAGGTGTTTTAGGAAAATATACACTGGATCAAATAGAAGAGGTCGATGATGCAGTCAATTAAAGAAATTCAAGACATTTTAAGCACTTTAGATGTTTCTGATGACCAACTAGCCCAGTTTCAACAAGATAAACGTAAAGGCGTTCAAAATGCGTTAAACAAGTATCGAAAAAAACTCCTTAAGCAAGAAGAACTGCGACAGGCTTTTCAAGAACGAATGAAATATGAAAAACCTCTGTGGCAGCAGCAACAAATTGTAGCAGGAGTAGACGAAGTTGGGCGAGGACCTTTAGCAGGTCCAGTAGTATGTGCGGCGGTTGTTTTGCCAAACAATAATACTTTATATGAAGTAAATGATTCCAAACAATTATCAGACAAAAAAAGACGCAAATTATTTCAGGATATTTGTGAGCAAGCTCTGGATATTTCTATTGGCGTTGGTTCTGCAGAATTGATTGATAAAGAAAACATCTATCATGCAACCGAATTGGTGATGAAACAAGCAGTCGAAAGTTTGAATCTCAAACCTACATATTTATTAGTTGATGCAATGACCGTTCCAGTTGATATCGCTCAACAAAAAATAATCAAGGGCGATGCTAATAGTGTTTCGATAGCTGCTGCAAGTATTGTTGCTAAAGAAATTCGAGATGATTTAATGAAAACATACGATCAAGTATATCCTGGTTATGATTTTAGTCACAATGTGGGTTATGGAACGAAGAATCATTTAGAAGGATTGAGAGAAATGGGTGCTTGCCCAATTCATCGAAAAACTTTTGCCCCAATTAAGGATATTTTATAAGCCTTTACGTAATTAATACGTGGAGGTTTTTTATTTTGAATAATTTGATAATAAGAATAGCAGCGACAGAAGTTTTGACTAATCATGAATTATTGCGATTAATAAAAATAGATGACTTAACGGAGGATAAATTACAAAGAATTTTTCCAGGAAAGTTCTGGAAAATAATCAATCATTCTAATTACTTAAATTTTGATCAATTAAATATCCACGCAATAAGTTTCTTAGATGATTTATATCCTGATAAATTAAGTGAAATCTATAATCCACCAGCAGTACTATTCTATGAAGGGAAAATTGAATTGCTTAATCAAACGGGAATTGGTATTGTCGGCGCTAGGATTGGTACTAACTATAGTAGAGTTGCGATTGAAACAATTTGTCTGCATTTAAGTACTGACAAAGTTATCGTCAGTGGAATGGCAAATGGTGTTGATTCAATGGGTCACGTTAGTGCATTGAAGTATGGATTAGGAACAATTGCTGTTATGGGAACGGGAATTGACGATTGTTATCCGAAAAATAATTTTAATTTAAAACATCAAATAATTGAGTCGGGACTTGTTATCAGTGAATATCCACCTAATCACATCACAAAACCATATAATTTTATACAGAGAAATAGAATTATTGCTGGTTTGTCAGAAAGTTTAATTGTGACTGAAGCCAAGAAAAAAAGTGGCTCACTTATTACTGCAAGTTTGGCACTCGAAAACAACCGGAATGTCTACGCACTGCCTGGTGAAGTAGGGTCAGCATTGTCGGTTGGAACAAACGAATTAATTAGAGATGGAGCGAATATTTTATTATTTTAATTTACGATTTCTTAATTAAAAGTTTGACAAAAGTTATTTTCCTATTTTATTATGGCTAAAGTTTGAAATTCAAAAGATGAAAGAGGAAAATTGTGCCAGCAAAAAATCTTGTTATTGTAGAGTCTCCAGCAAAAGCCAAAACAATTGAAAAATATCTAGGACGAAATTATCACGTTATCGCTAGTATCGGACATGTACGTGACTTGCCAAAAAGTCAGATGGGTGTTGATATTGAGCATAACTACGAACCTAAATATATTTCTATTCGCGGTAAGGGTCCGGTTATTAAAGATCTAAAAAAAGAAGCTAAAAAAGCCAAGAAAGTCTTTCTGGCAGCCGATCCGGATCGTGAAGGAGAAGCAATTGCTTGGCATGTTTCGCATCTTTTAGAATTAGATCCTAAAGGTAAAAATCGTGTAGTCTTTAACGAAATTACTAAAGATACTGTTAAAGAAGCTTTCAAAGAACCACGTGATATTGACATGAACTTAGTTGATGCACAACAAGCAAGACGTGTCTTGGATCGACTAGTTGGTTATTCAATTAGTCCTATCTTGTGGCAAAAAGTCAAAAAAGGACTTAGTGCCGGACGTGTTCAATCGATTGCTTTGAAACTAGTAATTGACCGCGAAAAAGAAATCAAAGCCTTTGTTCCTGAAGAATACTGGACTATCGATGCTAAGTTCAAACATAACAAATCAGCGTTCGATGCTAAATTCTATGGTGAAAATGGTAAGAAACTTCCATTAGAAGATAATGCAACTGTCCAATCAGTTCTCAAGAAGATTGATAAGAAAAAAGATTTTCTTGTCACTGATGTTCAAAAGAAAGAACGTCGACGTTCAGCTGCTGATCCTTTTACCACCAGTTCTCTACAACAAGAAGCTAACCGTAAACTCAACTTCAAGACTCGTAAGACAATGATGTTGGCACAACAACTATATGAAGGAATTAAGTTAGGCAAGGGTGAAGGAACAGTTGGTTTAATTACCTATATGCGTACTGATTCCAAGCGTATTTCTTCAGTAGCTAAAGCTGATGCTGCTAATTTCATCGTTGATGAATATGGTGAAAAATATTCATCACACAAAGTAAAAAAAGTTAAGAATCAAGAAGGGGCACAAGACGCTCACGAAGCTATCCGTCCTTCATCAGTGTTTAGAACACCAGAAGCAGTTAAAGAATATCTAAGTCGTGATCAATATCGACTATATAACTTGATTTGGTCACGTTTCGTTGCTAGTCAAATGACACCGGCAGTATTTGATACAGTTACTGCAACAATTGAACAAAATGGTGTGACATTCAAAGCTAACGGAGCACAATTGAAATTTGCTGGATATCAAAAAGTTTACAAATCAAATGCAGAAGACGATGATAAAAACAAGAAGCTTCCCGATTTGAAGACAAATGATACTGTTAAATTGGATTCAACTAATCCAGAACAACATTTCACTCAACCACCAGCACGTTATTCTGAAGCTTCACTAGTTAAGGCGTTAGAAGAAAACGGTGTTGGTCGTCCTTCAACATATGCTCCAACTATTGATACTATTCAAAGAAGATATTATGTAAAATTGAATGGTAAGAGTTTCGAGCCAACTGAAATGGGTGAAATCGTTGATGGTTTGATTGAGAAATACTTTCCAGACATCGTAAATATTGAATTTACAGCTAAATTAGAAGATCAGTTAGATGAAATTGAGGTTGGTGATGAAAACTGGGTTCAAGTTGTTGATGAGTATTACAAACCATTTGCAAAAGAATTAACTGTAGCTGAAAAAGAAATTGAAAAAGTTCAAATCAAAGATGAGCCAGCTGGTATCGATTGTGATATCTGTGGTGCTCCTATGGTTATCAAAATGGGACGTTTTGGTAAATTCTATGCATGTAGTCGTTTCCCAGATTGTCGTAACACAATGGCAATTACTAAGGAAATAGGTGTAATTTGTCCTAAGTGTAAAGAAGGACAAGTCATTGAAAGAAAATCAAAACGTAACCGAATTTTCTATGGTTGTTCTCGTTATCCAGATTGTGATTTCGTAGATTGGAACAAACCAGTTGGTCGTGATTGTCCAAAAGATGGTCATTATCTAGTTGAAAAGAAAGTTAAAGGTGGCCGCCAAGTTATTTGTCCAAATGGTGACTATGAAGAAACAGTTCAAAAATAAAAATATTTAATAATCCATGAAACCTCTTGATACTTGTGGTAATCTAACAAGTAATCGGAGGTTTTTTATTTTGCAAAATATGATTGCCGAATTTTTAACTTACTTGGCGGCGGATCGTAATTATTCGCCAGAAACAATTAAAGCCTACCAAGAAGACATAAATATTTTCGTTGAGTTTTTAAAAAATAACGGAAACATTCAAGAATTAAAAGACGTGTCAAATATTGAAATTGATGATTACTTGGAATATATGGATCAAAAAAATTATTCAATTGACACTGTTCAAAGACGAATCTCGTCACTTAGATCGCTGTTTAAGTATCTACAACGAAATAATCAAATAACTAGTGATCCTTTTGATTTAGTCCAACTAAAACGAAAAGGACGAAAATTACCACGATTTTTTTATCAAAAAGAAATCGATATTTTATTCAAAGCAGTTGAAGGAGAGGATCCTTTGACATTAAGAAATTCTGTCATTCTGGAATTACTCTATGGAACGGGAATGCGTGTTAGCGAATTATCTAACTTAACAATCGAACAAATTGACTTAGATATGAACGTCATTCTGGTCCATGGTAAAGGGAATAAAGACCGTTACGTTCCGTTTGGTGAATACGCAAAAAAAGCAATTATTAAGTATTTACAAAATGGTAGAGGGTTTTTAGTTGAAAAAAGCGAAAAAAGTAGTAATTTCTTACTTATCAACAATAAGGGAACGCAGTTGAGTTCCCGAGGAATTGAATATGTGCTTGATCAGCTAATTAAAAAAACTAGTTTGACAGCCGATATTCATCCTCATATGTTGAGACATTCTTTTGCAACTCACATGCTAGATAATGGGGCCGATTTACGAACTGTTCAAGAATTGCTGGGGCACAGTAGTTTATCGACAACTCAGATCTATACGCATGTAACCATGGAACATCTGCAAAAGGATTACCGAAACTTTTTTCCAAGATCTTAAAAATAGGAGAGAATTAAATGACTACAATTTGTGCAGTTAAAAAGAATAATAAGACCGCAATTGCCGGTGATGGACAAGTTACGATGAGCGAAAAATTCATTATGAAAGGTTCAGCTCAAAAGGTCAGAAGAATTTATGATGACCAAGTAATTATTGGTTTTGCCGGTGGCGTTGCTGATGCCTTTACACTTCAAGAATGGCTTGAAGAAAAATTAAAAAGCTATTCCGGAAATCTCAAAAGAGCAGCAGTAGAATTAGCTCAAGATTGGCGTAAAGATCCTACTTTACAAAAACTTGAGGCACTATTAATTGCAATGGATAAAGACAATATCTTATTGATTTCTGGAAATGGTGAAGTGATTGAACCAGATGAAGATGTTATTGCCATTGGTTCAGGTGGCAATTTTGCTCAAGCAGCCGCCACTGCTATGATTAGACATACAGAAATGTCAGCTGAAGAAATTGCTAAAGAAGCAATTGAAGTTGCTTCAGGGATTGACGTTTATACAAATCAAAATATTATTACAGACAAATTTTAATAAAGGTGGAATAAATGAACGAACAAAAAACCCCCAAACAGATTGTTTCAGAATTAGATGAATATATTATTGGTCAAAAAGAGGCCAAAAAAGCCGTAGCGGTTGCTCTATATAACCGTTATCGTCGGACTGAATTACCAGTTAGTCAACAACAAGATATTACGCCTAAGAATCTGATGATGATTGGGCCAACTGGTGTTGGTAAGACAGAAATTGCTCGTCGTTTAGCAAAAATCGTCAAAGCTCCTTTTATTAAGGTTGAGGCAACTAAGTTTACCGAAGTTGGATATGTTGGGCGTGATGTTGAATCAATGATTCGTGATTTAACTGATGTGGCTGTGCAGATGCAAGAAAGTGAAGAATTCAAGCTAGTTCGCTCGGAAGCAACACAACAAGCGGATAAGAAACTAGTGAAAATTTTGGCACCTGGAATTAAAAAAGAAGTTCGTCAGAACAATATGGCCGATATGATGAGTATGTTAAATAACTTGTCTAGCGGTCAGATGGGTGAAAATAACGAACCTGAAGAAGAAGTAACTCCAGAAATTGAAGATAAAAGAATCACTGTTAGTGAACAATTAAAAAAAGGTTTACTTGATGACCATGAAGTAACAATTCAATTGGAAGAGTCTTCCAAAGTCGGCCCTATGAATGACACCATGGGAACTATGGGTGTGGATATGAGCTCGATGTTAAGTAATATCATGCCTAAAAAGAAAGTTACTCGGACTCTGCCTGTTAAGGAAGCTAGAGAGCTATTAATCACTGAAGAATCTAACAAAATCGTTAACCACGACAAGATTTATCAAAACGCCATTGATTTAGTTCAAAACAAGGGAATTATTTTCATTGATGAGTTTGATAAAATTGCCGCTGGGAACAAAAAGAATAGTGGCGAAGTATCTCGTGAAGGTGTTCAAAGAGATATTCTACCAATTGTTGAGGGTTCACAAGTTAATACTAAGTACGGTCCAGTCAATACTGATCATATTTTGTTTGTTGCTTCTGGTGCTTTTTCTGAAAGTAAACCAAGTGACTTAATAGCTGAACTTCAGGGACGTTTTCCAATTCGTGTCGAACTTGAAGAATTAAGTGAAGAAGATTTTGTCAATATTTTAACTGTTCCAAATAATGCCCTCGTTAAACAATATATGGCATTAATTAAAACTGACGGCATTAAATTAACTTTCACCAAAGAAGCTATTGAGGAGATTGCTAAGATTTCCTTTAGTTTAAACCGTGAAAATGAAAATATTGGTGCTCGTCGTCTTCACACCGTCTTAGAAAAACTATTGGAAGAAATTCTTTACGAAGCACCAGATATGCAAATGGGTGAGATTACTATCACGCAAAAATATGTGGATGAACAAGTTGGGGAAATTGTGGCTGATAAAGATCTTTCAAAATATATTTTATAGGAGAAAATAATGGATACTGTAGTATTAGAGAACGAAGAATTAAAGGCAACAATTAACCTTGATGGAGCAGAAATTGTCAGTGTTAAAGACATTGCAACTGATACTGAATACATGTGGCAAGCTGATCCAGAAGTTTGGAAAAGACATGCTCCAGTTTTATTCCCCTTTGTCGGTAAGTTAAAAGACGACCAGTTCAGTTATGATGGACAAGACTATTCAATGACTCAACACGGTTTTGCCCGTGATAAGAAATTTGAAGTTTCCGTTCAAGATAATAATTTTGTTTCTTTACTTCTAAAAAGTGATGCAGATTCAATTAGAAAGTATCCATTTGAATTTGAATTCTATATTAATTACACTTTGCAACAGCGTTCAATATTAGTTAATTACCAAGTAATTAATCCTAAAAATCAAGAATTATACTTCTCAGTTGGTGCACATCCTGGTTTCACTGTGCCATTAACAGGTGAAACTAAGTATGAAGATTACTATTTGGAACTGTCACCAGATGAAATTCGTTATCAAATACCTTTGATTAGTTCAAATATTGACCCTAAGAACCATTTTAAGACGAATACGTCTAAGTACCCAATTAACCATGAATTATTCAAAGATGATGCTTTAATTTTTGAATTAGAAGGATCAAATACAATTAGTATTAAAAGTGATAAAACAAACTATGGAATTAGTGTTTCCTCAGACAATGCGGAATTTGTTGGTTTATGGTCAAGTTATCCAACTGAAGGTAACTTTGTCTGTATTGAACCTTGGTGGGGAACTGCCGATACCATTGATGCTAGTGGAAAGTTCGAAGAGAAATTTGCCATTAAACATTTAAGTAAACAAGATGATGAGTTTAATGCAAATTACACAATAACTTTTGATAAATAAAAAAAGAGCCCTCAGGGCTCTTTTTATTATGATTCTTGGGCTGTGGTAGCAATATCAATTTCTCTAATATTAACTTCTTGTGGCATGTCATAGATGAACTTGACTGATTCAGCAACATGAACTGGATTCAAGGTAATTCCACCCATGGATTCTTTCCAAGAATTATAGTCAGACAAGGCATTTTTGTCTGTGACATGAGTAAGTAACTCTGTTTCGGCAGCGCCGGGAGCAACAAGTGAAACGCGGACATTACTACTTGATACTTCGGTACGGATTGTTTCACTTAGTCCATGGACACCAAATTTAGAAGCTACATAGGCTGCATGGTCGGCAAAAGCCTTGAATCCAGCAATAGAGGACATATTAATAATAGTTCCGTGTTTTCTAGACTTCATACCATCTAAGACAATCTTAGTTCCGTTTAGAACACCCATGACGTTTGTATTCAACATTGTTTGCCATTCATTAGGGTCTTGAGTAATGACATTTCCTAATAACATAAGTCCGGCATTGTTTACTAATAAGTCGGTCTTACCAAACTTGTCTTCAGCTTTTCTAATTGCTGACTCAAAGGAATTAAAATCTGTGACATCAACTTTTTCCACCATGACATTTTCAAAGTTCAAGGGAAGTTCTTTTATTTTTTCAACACGTCGTCCTAATAACAACATTGGATAACCATCTTTATTAAATAATTTGGCGATTTCCGCACCAAATCCCGAACTTGCACCTGTAATTACAACTAAACCTTTTTGCATTATTTTTGCTCCTTTTTTTAAATTATCTGTATAATAACAGTTAAACTTAACTTTAAGTCAAGGAGAAAGTATGAGTAATTATTCAATCGGTGAAGTTGCCAAAAAAACAGCGATGACACCATCCACAATTAGATATTATGAAAAAGAAGGACTGCTGCCGTTTGTTCAACGTGATACAGCATCTCGAAGAACTTTTAATGAAGTTGATTTAGGATTTTTGGAAGTTATTGATTGTATGAAAAAATCGGCCATTCCTGTTAAAGAGATAGCCGATTTTATGAATTTATGTGTTCAAGGTGATTCATCACTGGAACAAAGATTAGACTTTTTAACCGATCATGAGCAACAATTAGAAGAAAAAATTGCTGAGCTTGAAGATAATTTAGATTTCTTAAGATGGAAAAAGTGGTATTATCAACGAGCCCTAGAAGCTGGAACTGAAGAAGCTAATTTCTTAAAAGACTCTAGAGTAGTTGATCCGGAACTGAAAAAAGAATTCGAACGTGATGTCCTACATAGAAAATTGAAATATTGAGTTATTTCTTTTTATTTTTTAAGTAATGAACTAATCCGAAATTAAGTGTATTTTCATTTCCTTTGACTAAACGCTTGATGTTTGGAATATGTCTAATAAAAATAAAAATAGTTACAACCACAGCCACAGCTGAGAAAATTGGGTCATGGTACAAAAAACTAACCAATGATAAAATAGTTAAGGCTGTGAGACTTGAAATGCTGACGGTGCTGGTTAAAAGTACTAGAATAATGAAAGTGGCAAATGCCCATAAGAATAGTTCTGGACTGTATGCTAGAAGAATTCCGGCACTGGTGGCAACAGCTTTTCCACCTTTAAAATGAATAAAGATAGAGAAGCAGTGACCAATGACTGCGGCAAAACCAACCAGTAGCATTAGATGACGATTGTTAATTCCAAAAAAGACTGGCATAAAAGAACCAAGTGTTCCTTTCAAGATATCAATAATCATTGTGATAATTGCTGCAGTAGGTCCAAGAACACGGTAAGCATTTGTTGTACCAACATTTTTACTGCCTAATTGTAAGACATCTTTTTTGTAGAAAATTTTGCCAATTACATAGGCTGATGGGAATGAGCCAATAAGATATGATAAAATTATACTTATTGATATATTTAAGAAATTCAAGATTTTCACCGTCAATTTATTTATTTACTTAATTTGATTTGTAAGTATGCTATTCATTATAGAATAAATTGCGTAATTTTTGAAAGATTTTAAAAAGAAGGAATTATTTATTATGGCTAAAGCAAAATCATCTTATGATGATTCGTCCATTCAGATTCTTGAAGGATTGGACGCAGTTAGAAAAAGACCTGGTATGTACATTGGATCTACCGATGCCAGAGGATTACACCATTTAGTTTATGAGATTGTTGATAACGCAGTTGATGAAGCTCTATCTGGATTTGGTAAAGAGATTAATTTATCAATTAATGAAGACAGTAGTATCACTGTTCGTGACCACGGTCGTGGAATGCCAACAGGAATGCACGCTTCAGGAAAACCAACAATTGAAGTTATTTTGACAGTGCTTCATGCTGGTGGTAAATTCTCAGAAAATAACTATAAAACTTCCGGTGGATTACACGGGGTTGGGTCATCAGTAGTTAATGCTTTATCCAAATGGATGACGGTAAGAGTTGTTCGTGATGGGGAAGTTTTTGAAGAACGTTTTGAAAATGGCGGACATCCAGTAGGAACACTTGAAAAAACCGGAACAACTAAAGAGTCAAACGGGACAACGATTAGTTTTATGCCTGATGATTCAATTTTTTCTACTACTAAATTCAATTATGAAGTTTTAGCAGAAAGAATTCGTGAGTCCGCTTTTCTATTAAAGGGCGTTAAATTTACATTTTCTGATAAGCGTCCTGGTAAGGAACGCGAAGACGAATTCTTATTTGAGGACGGAATTCAATCATTTGTTAAGTATCTTAATGAAGGAAAAGACGTCTTAGGGCAAGTAATCTATTTCGATGGCGATAATCAAGGTATGGAAATAGAATTTGCTGCCCAATACAATGATGGTTATTCAGAGAACATTATTTCATTTGTTAACAACGTTCGAACTGTTGACGGCGGTACTCATGAAGCTGGTATGAAGTCTGGTTTAACCAAAGCCTTCAATGACTATGCTAAAAAAGTTGGATTGTTGAAAGAAAACAGTAAGAATCTTGAAGGTACTGATGTTAGAGAAGGTATCAGTGCTGTTATTTCAGTAAGAATTCCTGAAGAACTACTTCAATTTGAAGGTCAAACTAAGGGAAAACTTGGTACTCCTCAAGCTAGAAGTGCTGTTGATAATTTAGTCTATGAACAAATGAGTTTCTTCTTGATGGAGAATGGTGAATTTGCTCAGACACTGGTTAAAAAAGCTATCAAGGCTCGTGAAGCACGAGAAGCAGCTCGCAAAGCTCGTGAAAGTACCAGAAATGATAAAAAGAAAAAGAAAAACGATGGTTTACTCTCTGGTAAATTGACTCCAGCTCAATCAAAAAATGCTGCGAAAAATGAGTTATATCTAGTCGAGGGTGATTCTGCTGGTGGCTCTGCTAAACAAGGTAGAGATCGTAAATTCCAAGCAATCTTGCCGCTACGTGGTAAGGTATTAAATACTCAAAAAGCCAAGTTAGAAGATATTTTCAAAAACGAAGAAATAAACACTATGATTTATACAATTGGTGCTGGTGTTGGACCTGAGTTTAATATTGAAGATAGTAACTATGACAAAGTCATTATTATGACCGATGCGGATACCGACGGAGCTCATATTCAAACGCTGCTACTAACATTCTTCTACAGATATATGCGTCCTTTAATTGAGGCTGGAAAAGTTTATATTGCTTTATCACCTCTTTACAAACTCCAAAAAGGAACCGGAGCTAAGGCGAAGATTGAGTATGCTTGGACAGATGATGAACTTGCTCAAGGAATTAAAGAGATGGGTAAGGGTTATTCATTGCAAAGATTCAAAGGTCTTGGTGAAATGAATGCTGATCAACTCTGGGAAACAACTATGGATCCTGAGAATCGTACTTTAATCAAAGTTGTAATTGAAGATGCTGCATTAGCTGAACGCCGTGTCACCACGTTGATGGGTGACAAAGTTGAACCAAGAAGAAAATGGATTGAAGGAAACGTCCGTTTCAGTCTGGAAGAAGATGGTAGTATCTTAGATACCACAAATTCTGACGATGATGATATTCAAAAAAATGACGAAGTTGTCGATGATTTATTGAAACAAACTACACAGACTTCATTAGATTTAGACATATAAAGTGAGTAATTATTTTGGAAAAAACAAATAAAAAACAAAGAATTCAAGAGTTATCACTTGAAGATATTATGGGAGATCGCTTCGGTAGATACTCCAAATACATTATTCAAGAACGTGCATTACCTGACATTCGTGACGGTCTAAAACCCGTGCAACGTCGTATTTTGTACGCCATGAATCTAGACGGAAATACCTATGACAAGGGCTTTAGAAAGTCTGCTAAATCAGTTGGTAATGTTATGGGTAATTTCCATCCTCACGGTGATAGTTCCATTTATGAAGCGATGGTTCGCTTGAGTCAAAATTGGAAATTACGCGAGCCACTAATTGAAATGCACGGTAATAATGGTTCGATGGATGGTGATCCTCCAGCTGCAATGCGTTATACCGAGGCTCGACTTAGCAAAATTTCCGGGGAATTATTGAAAGATATCAACAAAGACACTGTTGATATGGTTTTAAATTTCGATGATACTGCTAATGAGCCAACCGTATTACCAGCTAAATTTCCTAATTTGCTTGTAAATGGTGCGACTGGTATTTCTGCGGGATATGCAACGGAAATTCCTCCACATAACTTGAAAGAAGTTATCGATGGCACAATTGCTTTAATCGATGACCCAGAAGCCGATCTTGCTAAATTGATGACTATTATCAAGGGTCCGGATTTCCCAACTGGGGGAATTTTACAAGGAATTGATGGTATAAAGTCTGCCTATGAAACAGGACGTGGAAAAGTAGTCTTACGTTCAAAAACTCAGATTGTTCCTTTACGTGGACATAAGAGCCAGATTGAAGTTAGTGAGATTCCATATGAAGTTAATAAAGCCGTTCTAGTAAAGAAAATTGATGAATTAAGAGTCTTGAAAAAAGTCGAAGGAATCGCGGAAGTTCGTGATGAATCTGACCGAAATGGACTTTCAGTTGTCATCGAATTAAAAAAAGATGCTGATGGTCAAGGAATTCTAAATTACTTATTCAAAAACACCGACTTACAAATTTCTTACAACTTCAACATGGTTGCCATTGATAATATGGCACCTAAGCAAGTTGGACTAATTCGTATTCTAAAAGCCTATATTGCTCACCAAGAAGAAGTGATTATCAGGCGTTCGAACTTTGACTTAGATAAAGCCAATAAACGTCTTCACATCGTTCAAGGTCTTATCAAAGCTTTATCAATTCTTGATGACGTTATTAAGACCATCCGTGCTAGTGAAAATAAGAGTAATGCTAAAGAAAACTTGGTGAAGAAGTTTGATTTTACTGAAGAACAAGCTGAAGCAATCGTTTCTTTACAACTTTATCGTTTGACTAATACTGATGTTACCGAATTAGAAAAAGAAGATGCTGAATTAAATAAGCAAATTAAAAAACTAACCAAAATTTTGAATAACAAAGCTACTTTAATGGACGTTATCAAAAAAGAATTGGAATCAATTCGTGATGTTTATGGTAACGACCGTCTAACTAAGATTGAAGAAGAAGTGGAAAACATTCAAATTGATAAAGCTGCCATTATTCCACACGAAAATGTACGTGTGTTGGTAAGTAATGACGGTTATATCAAACGGAGTAGCATTCGTTCATATACTGCTTCGGGTGATGATGACAATGGCTTAAAAGACGAAGATTTCGCAGTCTTTGATGCCGAAGTTGATACCCTGGATCATTTGTTTGTCTTTACAAATAGAGGTAATTTAATTTATCGTCCTGTTCATGAAATTGACGATGTTCGTTGGAAAGATACTGGAACTCACTTATCACAAGAAGTTGGACTTGAAAGTGATGAGAAAATCATCAATGTCTTTGCCTTTAATTCCTTGGATGAAAAGGGAAGCTTTGTCTTTGGAACAAATGATAGCTACATTAAACAGGTATTATTTAAGGATCTTGAACCTGGAAGAACTTATAAAACCAAAACAATTACAGCAATGAAAATGCATAGTAGCGATTCTAAGTTAATTCACGCTTATTATGTGAATTTTGAGCAAACTGGACAAACTGTGTATGCTTTCACAAGAAATTCTTATGCCTTAGCATTTGATCTTGAAGAAGTTCCGATTGTTGGAGCCAAAGCTGCTGGTGTTAAATTTGTGTCATTGAAGGAAGACGATATAATTGTCAATTTCGTTTTAAGTGATACAATTGATAATGAAAATCTGATTGCACTTGTGACACAACGTGGATCATATAAACAAATGAAACTTCGCGAAATTCCAATAACCTCCAGAGCCAGAAGGGGTGTGGTAACATTGCGTGAGCTAAAATCTAATCCACACAGAGTTCAATTGATTGAATTAGTCGATACTAATGCTATGCTAGAAATCACGACTGATAAAAACAATCTTATTGAAATCAATGTGTCTGAGCATTCGAGTGTTGATCGTTATTCAAACGGAACCTTCATCTTAGACACTGAAAGCGATGGATTACCTCTTCGAATGAAAGTAGTTCATAAATAAGTTAATTTGTTAGTATATTAAAAAAAAATAAATAAAACTAATTTTTTTTTGCAAAAAGTAATTGTTATAATAAAGTTATCGTTAAACAAATTGACGCTTTTGGGGGAAAGGTTGATTTGTAAATTTTAGGAGGATATATAATGACAAAGGAAAAAGGAACAACATCTGATATTTTTAAATCTAAGGCTTTAGTTTATTTTGTGGAGTTAACAAAGAATCTTAGTTATACCAGAACTGCTCAATTATTAGGTATTACACAACCAGCTTTGACACAACAAATCAAAAAAATTGAACGTGTGTTAGGAACCCCATTATTCTATTCAGTAGGGAAGAAAATTCAACTTACTGATGCTGGTAATTCATTACTAAAAGCAACAACTGATATTTTCCAAATGATTAATACAGCTAAGAATGAGATTCAACATTCTACAACTGCTACAAGCGGAAAAATTTCAATTGGTGTTTTAGCTTCTATGGAAGGTGCAGTAATTGAACAATTTGTAGAACATCATTTCAATCAAGTACCAGAAGTACAAGTTGATGTTTATCTATTAACAAGACGTGATATCTGGGAAAGACTTGAAAATAACAAAATTGATGTTGCTATCATGTACTTACCTGATGAAAACATTAAAAACTGGAAACCATATAAGATTAAGAAAATCATGGATGATGATATGGTATTCATCCATTCTAATGAAGATTTTGCTGGCAAGAAGAAAGTTAAGCTTAAGGATACAGTTGATGTTGACCACAAGTGGGTTGGCTACGTACAAAGCTACTACTTGAACGAATTAATTAAGACTTCATATACTAATGAATTACTTGATATTCCTCAAGCTGTTGCAAGATTCTCATCACCATACCAAATTTTGAAATTTGCTAATGACAATGATGCATACACAGCATTGCCAACAAGTTTTGTTGCGGTTAATGAAGAAAAAATTAACGGGTATCAATCAAAATTTGAGCCAAACATTTCAACAGAAATGGCTTTTGTTTACAGAACTGATAAAGAAAGAATTCCACGTATCAAGAACTTCTTTGATATTTGGGACGAATACATTAAAGAAAAAGATTATTTAACAAGATTAAAAGACATTAAGCCACTTTAATCATCAAAATTTCAAATAAAAATTGGAGGAAGCACCTTGACTAAAGAATTAGTTTTTGGACATAAAAATCCCGATACAGATGCTGTTGTTGCAGCAATTTCTTATTCATATTTCATGAATCAACAAGGTTTTGACACTGAAGCAGTTGCTTTGGGAGAACCTAACGAAGAAACTAAATTTGTTTTTGACAAATTTAATTGTGAATTTCCTCGAATTATTGAAACCGCTGATACAGATGCAGTTATGTTAGTGGATCACAATGAAGCCCAACAAAGTGTTGATAACATTAAAGATGTCGAAGTAACACATGTTGTTGATCATCATAGAATTGCTAACTTCGAAACTGCTAATCCATTGGTCTATCATGCAGAACCACTTGGATGTACCAGCACGATTATTTGGAAGTTATTTAATCAAGAAAAGATTGAAATTCCAGCTGAAATCGCTGGTTTAATGATGTCAGCTATCATTTCTGACACATTATTGTTGAAGTCACCAACAACTACTAATGAAGATAAAGCAGCACTTGAAAGTCTTGCTAAAACTGCCGGAATCGATTTTGAATCATATGGTTTGGAAATGCTAAAAGCAGGAACTAATTTAGCAAGTAAATCAGCTAAAGAATTAGTAGAAATTGATGCTAAAACTTTTGACATGAACGGTCATAAAGTTAGAATTGACCAAGTTAATACAGTTGATATTGAAGAAACTTTGGAAAGACAAAGTGAATTTGAAGCAGCTATTAAAGAAGAAATGACCAGTGAGAATGAGAACTTGTTCATCTTATTGATTACTAATATTCTAACAAGTGACACTAAGGCTATTATCATAGGTGATGATGAATCAATTGCTACCTTTGAAAAGACCTTTAATACAAAAATTGAAAACAATATTGCTTTCTTACCAGGCGTTGTATCCCGTAAGAAACAGGTTGTACCTCAATTAAACGAAAACTTTTAATAAAAAAAAGGCGAATACATTATTCGTCTTTTTTTTATTTGAAATAACGCGCGCCTTCGATGGTATGGAAGTAAATTACTGTTTCAACCATTTCATTGTTCAAGCTTTTAACAAATGGCCATTCATACTGAATTATTTGTAAAGCAAACTTTGGCTTTGAGAGTTCTCGTTTTAGATTATCTTTAACTACTGCCGGTTTATCAATAAAGATTTTCGCATCGTAGAGATAGGTAGCAAAGTCATTGAAGATCTTCTTAGCTTTATCTGAGTTTACGTACTTGTATAAATCTTTGAAGGTTTTAAATGAATAGGTGGTAATACTTTGAATGATTTGACGAGCCGAATTAGGATTAGCTTTCTTCAAATGCTTAATTAACCCACCGAAGAAACTCATGTAAGTTTGAATGTCTTCCTCAGTTAAGTAAGTGGTAATATTTGATTTGAAAGGGTAGTACCAGTTATTGGTGTTGAGATATTTAGACGTTCCAATATAGAAAGTATAAGGGAACGCGTAATATATCCGAGTTAAGTCATTTCTAAACCATTCATTTTGAATTTCATTGAAGTCTTCATTTAATGAATTACGAATTAGCAAGTCAGTAGTAATTTCTTGAGTATTGTAATAAGTAAGTGAGAACAATTTATTCCAGGTATCTTCAGTGAATAGTTCTGGCTTATTTTTTTTGATTTGCTTCAATTGAATTGGTGCCGAATTAAGGGTGTAGCCGTAGTCAAAAGCATGATCTAATAGTTGGATTGTTTGGACAAAGTGGCCACCTAATGAGTGCCCTAATGCGTAAATTGTTGTATCTTGATCCATGGTCTTAACATTTTTGATGACGAATTGAGCAAATTCCCGAGCAAGGGTTAGCTGGTCATCGTTGTCAGTGTCGCCAAAGAGCATCGCATCAATGTTGTAGGCCCAATCCTTGTAACTTTCTGAGATATAATTATTAAATCTTTTTGCTAAGGATTTTACTCGAGGGTCTTCAAGTTCACCTTCAGTACCTTTATATGAAATGAAACACTGAGGTTGCTCTTTGAATTTGAAATAATAAGCGACCGCAGAGAATCCTACATTTTGTGAGTCTAAAAGAATGTCTCTAGCATCATAGAATTTGATTTCTTTGACGACTTCGTCAGTATATTTATAAATCAAAAAACTGACATAATCTTGAAGCTCAGCGGTAGTAAAGAAAACGAAGAGATAGTTAAGTTCCATCAAGTCCATCTTGAAATCTTTACTAGCAAATAGATCCTCACTTGAGGTGTTAGGGTAGGTAGTAAGTAAGTCCTTTTTCAAAAGGTAGGCCAGACATTGACGAACTAATAATAGGCTCTCTTGAGTTTTTTCTTGCTGAATATCAAGCAACATTTGCTTCAAAGTGATTTTGTTAGAAGCAAGTGATTTACTTGTATTTGTAGTGCTTATGACGTCGTTTTTTCTAATTAATTGGATTTTATCAAAGAGATATTTATCTTCGGTAAGATTTTCAATGATTAGATTAAGCTGTTTTTTCTTGGCAATTTTTAAGTAGTTTAAACGCATCTTCAAGCGTTTATTTTTGGTATAAAGTTGACGTGTTTGGCTGTCATCAATTGCTAAAGAAATATAAGTATGTGCTTTAAAGTTTAAATGAGCCATATCACTTAAGATATGTTCTAATTTAGCTAAAGAAGCACTCAAAAGTTCATAATTATCCATACTTAGATTCCTTTCTATAAGATATGTATATTCTAGTTTACATCACAATTCAATTTTTCACTAAGATTTTTCATATTGCTAAAGTGATATCACTTTGATAACATAATAATTATCAGGAGGATAACATTGAAGAAATTTCTATTAAGACTAGATGACAATATGTATGATCAAGTATCACAGATTGCCGAGCACAAGAACATGAGTATCAATAAGTATATCACTAGTGTAATTGAACTTAAATTAAGCGAAGAATCAATGACTTTTGAGAATCGTAATATCATTGGGCAGCTAATTAAAGGTTCAAATATTATTGCAAATAAGAACTTAATTGAGATTTTTGGAATTTATTATCGCTATGAAATGGATGATAATAAGACCAATAAAGCTATTAAAGATGATGATTTTTTTAGAATTGTCAAAACTAATGGAAATGTTATTACGATTAAGAAAGAGGAGAACGTTTAAATGCCTGTAGGAATAACAATTGTTAAGCAAAATAATCAAGGACTAGTAGAAACTCTTGGAAAGTATAAACGTAGTGTCAATCCAGGAATGCATTTTTATATTCCTTTAATTCAAAAAGTTCGTAAAGTTAGTTTAGCAATGTCACCATTGTCATTACCGAACTATTCAATTATTACTAAAGATAATGCCGATGTTTCAGCTAGCGTTACCTTGAACTACCATGTAACTGACGCTGTTAAGTACACTTATGAGAATACTGACTCAGTCGAATCAATGTCACAGCTTGTACGTGGTCACTTACGTGATATTATTGGTCGAATGGAATTAAATGACGCCCTAGGCTCAACAGCAAAAATTAACCAAGAATTATCTTTAGCAATTGGTGATTTGACTAATACATATGGTGTTAATGTAGATCGTATCAATATTGATGAATTAACTCCATCTGCTTCAATCCAAGCAGCAATGGATAAACAACTAACAGCTGATCGTGAACGTGTAGCTGCCATCGCCAAAGCCGAGGGTGAAGCTCGTTCAATTGAATTAACTACTAAAGCTAAAAATGATGCTTTAATGGCTACTGCTAAAGCTGAAGCCGACGCAACTAAGACCCGTGCTGATGCTGAAAAATATCGAATTGATAAAGTTCAAGAAGGTTTGGCAGGTGCTGATGACAAATACTTCCGCAACCAATCAATTAATGCCTTTACTGAATTAGCAAATTCAGACGCTAATACCATTGTTTTATCAAAAGATGAAGTCAATAATCTTGGTGATGTTCCAGTTATTGGCGAATTACTTAAGCCTGGTGCTAAAAAGAAAACTAAATAGTTATTAATTAAAGTAATTCGCAAATTTGTGATATTTTAGAATTAAAAGCATACAAGTTTTATCTTGTATGTTTTTTTTAGAGACTTAATGAGTAGTTGACTTCTCTTCTTATAAAATATAGAATAAAATCAAATGAGAAGTCAACTACTCATTTCGAAGGGATTAATTATGGTCATTTTGAATAAGGTACAACAATTTCGTAAAGAAAAAAAATTAACCCAAGAAAAATTAGCTAGTTTAGTAGGGGTATCTCGTAAAACAATAGTTTCCTTGGAAAAAGAAAATTATACGCCTTCACTTTTATTAGCTTTTCGAATCGCTGAAGCATTATCAGTAGATATTACGGAAGTTTTTAGCTTAGAAAAAGAGGTTTAATCATGAGAAAAGTAGTTTTTGAACAAGTTGGAAATATAATTTTGTCTATTATTCTTACTATTGCATCCTGTCAAACAGTATTAACATCTAAATTTACTAGCCATGACAGCCAACTAAATTTTGGCGTTATGTGGTTCCTACTTATTTTATGTGCAATCGTGTTTTCAACTGGAAGATTTTTTTACGCAAAGAAATTCGGTATAAAAGATGGATACACTGAAAAAGATGGTGAATTAAGTGCTCAGGATGAACGAGAAAAAGTAGTCGGTCTAGAAGCTGCAAAAATAACTTATAGACTACTGACTTATTTTTTAGTGATTGTTCTAATATTATTTGCTTTGGCAACTTCATTTATTGAATCACCAATTACTTTACGATTGTTTATTATAGTTATTATTGGAAGTGGATTAGTAATGGCTTGTTTAACATTTTTAATTAGTTGGATCGTTTTTGATAATAGGAAAATATGAGACTAAGTTTTTCTATTAATCAATGTAACTTCGTATAATATATATTATGTAACCTTAGAACTAATTATAAAATTAGATGGCAATATTATCATATCTCTCTTCTATTTCTTAATCTCATTATCAGTCATCAAGTTAGAACAAATAAAAAAACTCACTGCAGAGTTGTGAGTTTAAATTGATTCTTATTTGTCTTTAAGTTTTTGACAATCTGGACATAATCCAAAAACTTCAATGCTAACACCAGTTACTTGATAACCAGTTTCTTTTTCAGCTGATTCTGGTAATTTAGAGAAATCAAACTGCTCAGCATCGACAATCTTACCGCAGTTCGTACATACTACATGGTAATGTGGTGTTCCAAAGTAATCATAATGCGTCTTATCGTCATTCTTATTATCAATTTCAATAACTAGATGTAATTTGATTAATATCTCTAACGTGTTATATATAGTAGAAACTGGTAAGTTTTTAACTTCTCGATGAATCATTTCAGCTGTGGGATGACTGTGTGTGCTGATCATGTATTCAACTATCTGTTTTCTTGGACTAGTGAGTTTATAACCATGTTCTTTTAAGGTATTAACTACCAATGTTAAGTCTTTATTTTCCATATTCTTGTCCTCATACTAATAAATAATATATTGGCAATAATTTAAGCGTGATTTCGCCAGTGTTCTAACAAATTTATTTGATTTAATTGTAGAATCCCGGTGTAATAGCATTTCATTAATTGATTAAGCTCAAAATTAATGTTAGAAAGCGAAACATCACTCGTTTAAAAAACGACTAATTAGGAATCGTTCTAAGTTATACTTGAAGTGTATATCTTTCTAACCCAAATGACAAGAAATAAGTTAAAAAAAATAAAAGTTATCATTAGTTTTATAGCGACCAATCGCCTATTGCTTTATACTAATTGAGATAGTTTTACGAATAAATTAGTTAAGGGTGAAATAATATATGAAGAACAGTAAAAAGGGATTAAAGAAATCAATTGGTTTTACGGCAGCCTTCTCTACAGTTGTCGGTACCGTTATTGGAACCGGGGTTTTCTTTAAAACTTCGGCAGTAACGCAATATACAGGTTCTGCGAGCTTAGCAATGTTTGCTTGGTTTCTGGCAGGATTAATAACTATTTGCGCCGGACTTACAGTAATTGAATTAGCTGCCATGTTTCCAAAAACTGGTGGATTAACAAGATATATCAGTCACTCCTACGGAAAATTTTGGGGGTTTCTAGCAGGATGGGCTCAAGCAATTGTTTATTTTCCGGCTAATGTAGCAGCTATGTCAATTGCTTTTGGAACACAAGTTGCTAATCTATTTGATCTTAATATTTCAGCAATTATTCCTATTGCTTTCTTGTGTGCCTGTTTAGTATTCGGAGTTAACTTTATTAGTATTAAGGTGGCTGGTCGAGTTACAACAGTGGCTTTAGTCTTTAAATTAATTCCCTTGGTAGCAATAATTATTTTAGGATTTTTCCATCAAGGTAGTGGAACAATCAGTTTCTTCCCTATCTCGACCACTGCGGATCACCCTTTCTGGACTTCTCTAGGTCAAGGGTTACTTGCTATCATGTTTGCTTATGATGGTTGGATTCATGTTGGTAACATTGCTGGCGAGATGAAAAATCCCAAACGTGATTTGCCAATTGCTATATCTGCTGGTATCGGGTTAATAATGGTTATTTATTTGCTATTTAATGCTGTTTCCTACTGGATTTTACCAGTTTCAGATATTGCTGGTAATATGAATGTCGCCGCTGACGTAGCGAAAGTTATTTTTGGAGATATTGGTGGAAAAATTATTACGATTGGAATTCTAATTTCCGTATTTGGTGGTGTTAACGGTTATGTGATGACCGGAATGAGAATTCCTTATTACATGGGTCAAAGAGATGAATTGCCATTTAGTTCTCGCTTTAAAAAATTAAACGATGCGGGTGTTCCTTTCTTTGCTGGTCTTGTTCAATTAGTAATTGCCGGTATTATGATGCTATCAGGGCAATTTGATGCGATTACTAATATGCTAACCTTCGTTATTTGGTTGTTCTATACGCTTGCTTTTGTTGCCGTTATTAAACTTCGTAGAACTGATGCGGAGGTTGAACGTCCTTATAAAGTGCCAGGATATCCAATAATTCCGGCAGTAGCAATTCTAGGTGGTCTGTTTATTCTAATAACAACCTTGATTACACAGTTTCAAATTACGGCAATTGGATTAGTTATCACTTTAGTTGGCGTACCAATTTACTTTTATATGCAAAGAAAAAAGAATTAGCAATTTGCTAATTCTTTTTATTTATCAATATCTTTTATCCAAGCAAGAGCAATGGCTTTCTCACCTAGGTGTGTTCCAATAACTGGTCCGAAATAACTAATTTCGACTGTTAGATCAGGAAATTTCTTACGCAAGTCACTTGCCCAGTTTTCAGCTTCTTCAGGATCGTTAGCATGAATGACAATTAATTTATAATCAAAATCAACTTTACTTTGATCTTCTTCAAAAGTCTTAATTGCGGCTGCATAAGCCTTTTTAATAGATCTTACTTTGTCATAAGCAACAATTTCGTGAGTTTGATTATCGAATGTTAATAATGGCTTTATATTTAATACACTACCAATCACTGCTGAAGCGTTTGAGAGACGGCCACCTTTGACCAAGTTCTTCAAATCATTTACGATTAAAACTTCGTTCATAGTTGCACGCATTTGGTCAAGACTTGCTAAGATTTCATCAACATCTTTACCATCTTGAGCCATTCGAGCGGCTTGAAGTACTAAGTTACCCATTAGAATAACGGTTATTTGTGAGTCATAAGGAATGACTTTTGTGTTGGTAACCATTTCTGCGGCTGTTGATAAAGAACCAACATATCCAGAAATTGTACTAGCTAAATGGATAGAAATAATTGTATCAAAGCCTTCGTCACCAAGTTTGGTATATAACTCAACCATTTGACCAATTGGTGGTTGAGATGTCGTTGGTAGCTCGTCAAGAGTTCTTAATTTGTCATAAAACTCTTCTGTAGTTATATCTTCATCTTCATGGTACTCTTTACCGTCAATCATTACAGGCATCGGTACAACGGTAATATTGTATTTTTCGACTTGTTCTTTAGGTAAGTAACAAGTACTATCGGTTACTACTGCTATTTTCATAAAATCACCACTGTTATCTATTAATAAATTGAATGTGTTGCAAAAATTACATAATAGAATTATATCATAAAAAATCTGTTAGAATAAATGAGATAAGAAATTTGAGGTGAACTAAATGTCCTTTGACGGTACTTTTACTCACGCCATGGTGGCTGAGTTACAACATAATTTAATTGGTGGAAGAATTTCTAAGATTCAACAACCATTTAAAAACGAGCTAGTGTTAACTGTTAGAAGTAATCGTACTAACTATCCTCTTCTACTGTCAGCTAATCCACTCTATTCTAGAATTCAAACTACTAATATTAGATTTGCTAATCCTGACAAACCAGCTAATTTTGTTATGTCATTACGAAAAAAAATTGATGGAGCTATCATCAGTGAAATAAAGCAAATCAATAATGACCGTATTGTTGTTCTTACTCTTGAAACAAAAGATGAACTTGGCTATTCAATTAGTTTTAAGCTAATTATGGAAATCATGGGAAGATACAGTAACGTTGTTTTAGTGGATCAAGATAACTTAATTGTTGATTTAATTAAACACGTTCCAAGTTCTTTGAATCGTTATCGGATTCTAATGCCAGGACAAGAGTATGTTTTCCCACCAACAACCGGTAAAAAGAATCCTTTTGAAGACTTTTCGGATACTGATTTACAAGACATTCGTGGTAACTTTGAAGGAATTGACAAAGATACTGAAAATGAGTTGAACTATCGACTTGATCATAGTGAGATTAAAAGAGTTGCTTTTCGTGAATTTTTCAAAGAGATTAATCAAAAGCCTTACCCTAATATTGTTAAAAATGATCAAAAACAAAAATTTTATCCAATTAAGTATTTGAGTGCTTCTGAAGATGCTGATCATTACCCTTCTTTGTCAGAAATGCTAGATAAATTCTATCAAGATAGAGCTCAGACTGACCGCGTGAAATCTAATGGCCAGAATTTACTTGCTGTAGTAAATGGTGTCTTAAAAAAAGACTATGCCAAGATTAAACATCTAAAAAAAGATCTAGCTAAGACTGAAAAAATGGATCAATATCGCCTTTATGGTGAGTTATTGACAACATTCATGCATGAAGTTAAACCTAATGCTAACAAGGTAGAATTAACCAATTATTACAATAATGAACAAATTGAAATTCCTCTGGATGTTCGTTTAACTGCTTCAGAGAATGCACAGAAGTATTTTAAAACCTATCAGAAACTAAAAAAATCAATTGCCCATATTGATGAGCAATTGACTCAAACTCAAGAAGAAATTGATTACTTAGAATCTGTTTTGTATCAAATTGGTGAATCGCAATTAGATAATTTGTTGGAAATAAAAGACGAGTTAATAGCTGGTGGCTATCTTAGCAAGAAGAGTCAAACTAAGAAGAAAAAGCAGTCTACTAAAGAAGTTGGAAATAAATATCTAAGTTCAACCGGCGATTTAATAACGGTTGGGCAAAATAACGTTCAAAATGACCAATTAAGTTTAAAAATTGCTAAAAAAGATTTTATTTGGTTACACGTTAAAAACATTCCTGGTTCTCATGTTATTATTTCTGATAATAATCCAAGTGAAACAACTCTTCTGGAAGCCGCTAATATCGCCGCTTTTTATTCAAAGGCAAAGAATTCAAGTAATGTAAATGTTGATTATGTACCAGTTAAAAAACTAAAAAAGCCCAACGGCGCAAAACCAGGTTTTGTCATCTACGAAGGTCAGAAAACCTTAGTAGTAACACCGGATTCACAGCTTGTTGAGCAGTTAAAACAAAATTATTTAGATAGTAAGGACAAATGAGTTATTCTTTAAAAGAATCTCTTTGTTCTTTTTTTCTGAGACAAAACCAAATTGATTAATTTTTAGTCCCATTTCTTTGAAGCCAATTCCAATAACCAACTTAATATAAGTGTCGATTAAATCGAATGAACTAACAATATCATGAGCCACAATATTTTCGCTAAAACCAATTGATACTTTTTTGATTTTAATTTCATTATTGATGAAACAAATTGTGAAGTTAAAGAGTTTGGCAAACTTCTTCTGTTCTTCGGTTAAATTCTTATTTAAAAAAGTATTGATAACCTTTTTAAGTTTCAATGAACGCTTAAAGTTAGCCGTAGCTTGGTAACTATCTTCCGAAGAACTGGTTTTGACGTAGGAACTCATCACCCATTTCTCACCATCTTTAAGTACACAGTACTCATATTCATCAGTGTTTTTGACACCATCATCTTCAAAAATCTTTGTCTCTCCCTCATCCAGTAGTCCATTTTTATCACGAAAATCATTATTTAAATTGATAGTGTGTTTAAAAATATCTTTTGGAAAGAGATTATATTTTTCAATTTCATCAAATGAATCAACTACTCGAGCAATCTTATTATCATCGATATTAACAGTTTCTCGTGTTGTCTTATCGAATAAAATTGCATTAAAGCCATTTTTATGACTTACCTGAGCAATTCGACTGATAATGTAGTTATTACGCACTTGTTCATATAAGGACATCTCAGGACTAGATTTTATCGCAATCGTCTCTTTTGAGTCGTTATAACTGAATTCATTGAATTTACCAGGTGAAACGATGAACTCTAAGCTCTTATCAGTATTAGTGATGAAAGTTGCATCTTTAAGTTGAAAATCAATTTTTGATTGAACCAGTAATTCTTTTAATTGTTCAGAATTGATTTCCCATAAAGTCGAAATTTCATCAATTGAAAAGCCACTGATGATGGCCGTTCGCAGAATTTCCAAATCACCTTTGTTTTGAACCAGTTTAATTTTTATCTTAGATAGTTTCTTTAAAGTAGCTAAGTAAACTGGATGTATTTTCGTGATTTTAGATAAATAAGGAATATCAAAGCCCCTATTTAAGGCAGTTTTTAAAACTGCTAATTGACGATTTGTCGGATGAACTATTTTTTCAAATAGCTCATCATCATTGAGATTCTTCAATCCGCTTGAATTTAATGCATTCGTTTGCGAAATTTTGGCGTTTAACGGACCTTTTTTTAAGACCTCTTCAATTGTTGTTCCTCTAATTAAAAAGGCACCACTAGAGGTTTTTTTAGGATTTACCAGTACTTCTTGAATGTTATCCCAAGTTGGCACACGCATTGTTAAAAACTCAATATTTGGCTCATAAGCAGCATTGATTTTCTCACCACGTGAATTTTGTAGTTTATCAATGTGTTTACCAATATTTAATTGTGCCGCAATTTCGGAAATTGGATAATTATAAGCTGTTTCTAGAAACTTAGTTTCTTCACTGATTCTAGGAATGATTTCGGTGATATAAAACTCATTTGATTTTTCAGCATTCAAGGCAAAATGTGTGGTACAAACACCAACAATGTTGAACGCTTTAGCAACACGGATGGCAGCACTTCTGAGCTCTTGAATTTGGCTATTTGTTAAAGTCAAAGTTGGAGTGACTAGTAACGAATCCAAATGATGAATGCCGATAGGTTGAATATCTTCGATTGACCCCACTACATTCACGTTATTAGCACTGTCACGTAAAGTGGTAATCGAAAATTCATGTTGACCATGAACACTTTTTTCAATTTCAACAGCATCTTTAAAATCAGGATCATGTTCAATAAAGTTATTTAAGTCATACAAGTTCTCAATAATCGTCCAACCTGATGACATACGATTCTTGAACCTACGTCTAACAATAACTGGAAATTCATTCTTACGTACGAAATCGTAAACATCATTTTCATTTTTAGTACTAATGTAATTGATTACGGGTAAATGATTATATTCTAGGTGTTTACTCAAAGCATCACGATTAATAGTTGCTAAAGAAGCTAGTTGATTAGTTCCTAAGACCTCTACCCCTTTAGGAATACCGTTAGAAGCGATAATACTCATGGCATTGCGGTCGCCTAATGTAGGAATAATAGCGTCAATTTTGTAATCTTCAATGACTTGTTTAACCGTATCACTAGTAACCTTACTAATAACTAAATTAGTAATAGCCTCAGATTTTGTAAGGATAGAAATTGGATTTTCCATCAACAAAGTAACTTTAAATTTTAGATTATTTAAAGTACGGCAAGTTCGATAGATGACATTAGTTAAGTCAACATTTGTCGGGCTATTGATTGAACCGAGAATTAAAATATTTTGAATATTTTTTTTCAAATTAATACCTTCTTTAAATGCGTTCGTAAGAGCTAATCATATCTAGGAATTCATCGAATAAGTAAGTCATATCTTGAGCACCAGGTGCAGCTTCAGGATCAAATTGCACGGAAATCGTCGGTTTGTACATATGTCTAATACCTTCAATAGTTCCATCAGTTGGGCAAATATGAGTAACGATAAAATGAGCATCCTTAATTCCACGATCACTAATAGCATAGATGTGATTGTGGTTCGTATATTCAATTTTGCCACTGGCAATTTCTTTTACAGGATAAGAAGTTGAATGATGACCTAGAGTCATTTTGATAGTTTGACAGTTATTAGCTAGTGCAATAACTAAATGACCTAATCCAATTCCAAAGATGGGGAATTTATCTTGAAGTTCTTGGACAGTCTCAATGGTATCGCCCAAATTGACGGGGTCTCCAGGTCCATTAGAAATAATGATGCCATCTGGATTTAATTCTTCAATTTCTTTAACTGAGTAGTTATAAGGAACGACAATTGAATTACAGTCACGATATGATAATTGTCTAAGAATTGAGTACTTCATTCCTAAATCAATAATGACAATCTTCTTACCCGAGTTTGGATTAGGATATGGTTGTCTGGTTGAAACTTGCTTTACCAAGTCTCGCTGAATAACCAAAGCCTTAATCTGATCAATGGCATGTTCATCATCAGTGTCCGAAATACTGGCCTTTAATTGACCAAATTCTTGAATATGCAAAGCCAAAGCCCGAACGTCAATATTAGTAATTGCGGGAATATCCTTACTTACTAAAAAGTCATCTAGGGATTGATTATGCTCATTATCGCTAGTTAAAGCCACTGAATTAAAGATAATTCCCTTACATGTCGGGTTAATTGCTTCGTATTCATTAGGATCAATTCCCGAAGCACCAATTGCTGGTGCCGTCATGGCAATTATTTGTCCGTTATAAGTAGCATCTGTAATAGTTTGTTCTAAGCCATATAAGTTATTAGAAATTACTAGTTGTCCGGCGGCAATCGTTGGTGCACCTAATGAGTCACCTTCGAGAGTGAAACCATCTTCTAATACTAAGTATCTCTTCATAATTCCTCTAATCTATTTCAATCTTATCTTCACCATCAATCTCGCTCATGGAGACATTGATTTTTTCTTTTCGAGATGTGGGAATGTTTTTACCAACAAAGTCAGCACGAATTGGTAATTCACGATGTCCACGATCAACCAAAACTGCTAAGGAAATTTTCTTTGGACGACCTGAATAAATAATGGCATCCATAGCCGCTCTGATAGTACGACCTGTATATAAAACATCATCCACTAAAATAACGTTTTTGTCTGTCAAATCAATATCTAAGGCAGACTTTTCTTGATTTGTTTCTTGGTCGTCTCTAAAAGCGGTAATATCTAATTCAGCAACCGGAACAGTAATGCCTTCTAATTGTTTTAGTCGAGATTCGATTCGATGAGCAATAAAGACACCACGAGTCTTAATTCCAACTAAGACCAAGTTATCTATGCCCTTATTTCTTTCGATGATTTCGTAAGTGATACGTGTCAAAGCACGTTGCATTGTTATTCCATCAATAATTTCTTTTGCCATTACTTCCTCCAAAAAAAGCCACTCAACTGTGAGTGGCTGTGTAAACTTTTTAGCCTCACAGGGCTCACTTAAAAGTCTTATATTAACTTCTTGTTATTTTACCTTCTATTTCGCAATGTGTCTAATGTTAGCCTAAAATTCTCTGGCGGATCAGCTGTAAATTCCATATATTCTCGAGTTCGAGGATGAACAAATCCTAACCGATAGGCATGAAGAAATTGTCCTTTTCCTGATAAAGTTTTTTTAGGTCCATATGTAGGATCTCCGGCAACTGGATGACCGATATATTTTAAATGAACACGGATTTGATGAGTTCGACCAGTTTCTAGTTGTAGAGATAGATACGAATAGTCGGTAAACTGTTCCAAAACTTTAAAATGCGTTACAGCATGTTTTCCGTCTTCAACAACCGCTTGTTTTTTGCGATCTTTTTTAGAACGTCCGATTGGCGCATCAATTTTTCCCGAACCTTCCGAAAAGTTTCCATGGACAATTGCTAAATACTCACGAGTATTTGATTTGTCCTTCAATTGTTGCATTAACGATTCCCGAGCCTGGTCGTTCTTGGCTACCATTAGTAGTCCAGAGGTATCTTTATCAATTCGATGGACAATTCCGGGTCTTAATAATTCTTTATCAGGTGCTAGATTAGTGTGGTACATCAATCCATTCACCAAAGTGTGATTAGGATGACCGGCCGAGGGATGAACTACTAGACCCTGAGGTTTGTTGACAACTAAGACGTCGTCATCTTCATAGACAATATCCAAATCCATCTTTTCGGGTTCAGCAGTAATTGCTTGCACTTCAGGGATGTTAATTGAAACTATGTCACCAGTTTTAACCTTAGTTCCTGATTTACTGGCAACTTCTTGATTTATTAAGACGCAATCAGTTTCTATTAAAGTCTTAATTTGAGAACGGCTTATTTCAAGTTGATCAGTTAGATATTTGTCTAATCGAGTATTATTGAAATCTGCTTTAACTTCTAGTTGATGAGTTTCAGTCATTAGCTATCACCCTTTTCAAAAAATAGTAAGTGAATGATAATAATAATTACTCCAAACGTAATGTAGACGTCGGCTAAATTAAAAATCGCAAAGTACATAAAATCTACATGGAACATATCAGTTACTGCTTGATTAGTGAATCTGTCGATGGCATTTCCAATGGTTCCCGCAAGTAAGAGAATTAAGCCACTGCGGTAAAATAAAGCATTCTTTTTGGCTTTGAAAATAAGAGTTAACAAAATAATTACGGCTATGATTGTTACCAAATAAAAGAAAATCATATTACCGGATAAGATACTCCACGCTCCCCCCGTATTGTCGATGTTAGTTATTGATAGGACACCGGGGATAAAAGTATGAATGCTCCCAAAATCAATGTTTCCACGAACAAATGCTTTTAAAACTTGATCTGCAACTACTAATAAAATTGCAATTAAAAAGAAAATGATTGTCATTTAAAAAATTCCTTCGATTACTCCGTCGTTATTAATATCAATATTTAATGCGGCGGGTTTTTTAGGCAAACCAGGCATAGTCAAAACTTTTCCAGTTTGCACAACAATGAATTGACTCCCTAGTCGAACTGAAATTGAACTTACGTGGAGTGTGAAGTTGCTGGGACGACCCAACAACTTAGGATCATCACTCAATGAATACTGAGTTTTGGCAATACAAATTGGTAAGTTACCCCAGTTGTTCTTTTCTATTGTCTTTAATTGAGTTTGAGCTTGAGTGGAAAGTTCGACATCTTTTGCACCATAAATTTTGGTAGCGATGGTGGTGATTTTATCGATAATAGAACTTTTATCATTATATAAGCGAGTGTAATTATTTGGTTCTTGAGTTGCTTTAACAACTGTTTCGGCTAAGTCAATTGCTCCATTTCCACCTTGTTCATGGACATCACTTATTTCTACTTGAACACTTTGTTTTTGACAAAGTTCTTTTAAGAGATTTAATTCGTTTGGTGAGTCCGTTGCGAATTTGTTGATTGCTACAACTACTGGTACTTTGTAAAGTAGCATGTTTTCAATGTGCTTTTGTAAGTTAGCAAAGCCTTTTTCAAGAGTTGCAAGATTTTCATCTTTTAGCTCGTCTAAAGTTGAACCGCCATTATATTTCAAAGCTTTTATTGTAGCGACAATAACGATTGTATCAGGTTTCTTATCGAGATTAGGTGTGACAATATCTAAGAACTTTTCTGCTCCTAAGTCAGCTCCAAAACCAGCTTCTGTCACCACATAGTCACCTAGTTTTAATGCTGTATTAGTTGCTAAAATACTATTACATCCATGGGCAATATTTGCAAATGGTCCACCGTGGATTAATGCAGGTGTTTTTTCTAATGTTTGTACTAAGTTAGGTTTCAGTGCATCTTTTAGTAAAGTACTGATAGCACCTTCAATTTTCAAATCTTTCACATAAATTGGCTGTGCTTGATAAGTGAAGCCAATCAAGATATTGCCAATTCGTGATTTGAGGTCATTGATGTCTGTTGCAAGACATAAGATAGCCATTAATTCGGAAGCAACGGTAATATCAAAGTGATCTTCACGTGGAATTGAAGAAGTCTTGCCACCTAATCCAATTACGATATTTCTTAGAGCACGATCGTTAATGTCTAAACTACGATGCCAAGTAATTGTTCTGGGGTCGATATTTAACTCATTACCTTGTTGTAAGTGATTATCAATCAAAGCAGCCAAAGTATTATTAGCACTAGTTAAAGCATGAATATCACCAGTGAAATGCAGATTGATATCTTCCATTGGAATAACTTGAGCTTGTCCGCCGCCAGTAGCGCCACCTTTCATACCCATGACAGGTCCTAACGAAGGTTCTCTTAAAGCCACAATTGATTTTTCACCAATTTTTCTTAAGCCATCAGCTAATCCAATTAATACCGTTGACTTACCTTCTCCGGCTGGGGTTGGATTAATCGAAGTTACTAGAATCAGCTTTCCATTTGACTGTTGTTTTAATTTTGAGATTGTAGAGAATTTTATCTTGGCTTTATATTCACCATATTGTTCAATATCGTCACCGGATAAGCCGACTGTTTCAGCAATTTCAGTGATTTTTTTCATTGATGATTTTTCAACTGCTTGTGCAATTTCTATATCTGATTTCATTGATAAAACCTCACTTTATAGTTTTATTTTGGTTGGCAATTTACTAATTATTTTTGGTGACGCAATAATTCTAATTGGAAAGTATTGAAGTGATTTGAAATACAAAACAAAATAGTATTTTCCAAATTCAACTTTACTCAATTCTGAAAACTGAATTTTTCGATTGGATTTTTTAAAGGGACTCTTGATAATAAGAGAATCCCTCTTGAGAATTATTTGTGACTTACCAATCAAATAAAGAGCAAATACTACCGTTGCGATGCTAACGATTGGTGCAATTATATTTAATTTAAAAATTTCCAATTGTAAAATTATCCCTAAGAGGAAGCAGACGAGAATTAAAGACCAAGTAATGATCCCCTTTTCGCCTCCAGGTTGATATTTGAATTTCATTTTCGCCCTCCAAGATTTAAGTTAACAATATGATAATTGTACAATGAAACGTGAAAAATTAATAATAAAATCTAAAGTTATAGCTTTTTTGCCTTGATATCCTTAATATATAAAGTGGATACAAAAATTAAATTATTTGGAGGCTTTATTGTGAAATACGTTTTGATGAAATCACGCGATATTAGAGAGAATTTAGCTACTGAACAATATTTAATGAACAACAAAGAGTTCAACGAACCATTGGTACTCTTCTACATTGAAGGGCCATGTATCATCGTTGGCCGTAATCAAAACACACTTGAAGAAATTAATCATGAGTATGTTGAAAAGAATAACATCGTCGTTACAAGAAGATTTTCTGGCGGTGGCGCGGTTTATCAAGACTTAGGTAATCTATGCTTCAGTTTCGTAGTCAATTCAGATGACAATAACTTTGGAGACTTTAAGTCCTTTGTACAACCTATTGTTGATGCTTTGAAAAAAATGGGTGCTGAATCTGCTGAAGTTTCTGGGCGTAACGATATTTTGGTTGATGGTAAGAAATTCTCTGGAAATGCTATGTATACCAAGAATGGTAAAACATTCTCCCATGGAACTTTGTCTTACGACGTAGACTTAGATGTCCTAACCGATGCACTAAAAGTTAATGCTGATAAGATTCAATCAAAAGGAATCAAGTCTATTCGTTCACGGGTGACAAACTTGAAGTCTCATCTACTACCTGAGTATCAAAATCTAACCATTGAAGAGTTCAGAAATATTTTATTATTGAAGCTCTTTGGTAAAGATTCTCTTGAAGAAATCAAAGATAATGAGTATATCATTACTCCTGAAGATCAAAAGCACATTACCGAATTAGAAGATAAATACTACAAGAATTGGGATTGGGTTTACGGAAAATCTCCTAAATTCACAGTTAACCAAAGAAAGCATTTTGATATGGGAACAATCGACGTTCGTTTCAATATCGAAAATGGTTTGATTCAAGAAGCTAAAATCTATGGTGATTTCTTCGGTTCCCAAGATGCAAGTGAAATTAGTGAAGCGTTGAAAGATACTAAATTTGATACTGCTGATATCAAGAAAGTTCTTGATCAATTCAACTTAGATGAATACTTTAAGGGAATTGATTCAGCTGAAATATTAAAATTAATGACCCCATAAACAAAAGGACTGCTAAGCAGTCCTTTTTTTGTGATATTCTTTAGCTTGTGAGGTAAAGAATTATGATAATGGATTATAAATTGAATGAAAAAATTGAACTAGTTTCAGTTAATGAACTATCTGAAGCGGACACTGATAAGTTGACTCAAGATTACAAAGTAACTCCTGAAGTTATTGAATATGCCACTGATATGAAAGAACGTCCCAGAATTGAGTATATTGAGAGTCTTGATTCATGGTTAGTGGTTTTTCAAGTTGTCTCTAGTAGTAGTCATATCAATAAAATTGTTCTCCCAATCACCTTTTTAATCTCAACTAATCGAATTATTTTATTTACGACTGATAAAACCTTGTATACTGAACAATACTTCAACGAAATGAAGAATAATGACCTTTCGAAATTAAGTGTCTGGGGAGTATTCTTTTCGGTAGTTGACATACTTTCGGAAGACTTTATTGATCGCATTGAAGAAATTTCTGATAAGCGCGCTTCTATTCAAAGAAGAATTGCAAAAAACAAAATTAGTGATAAAGAAATTCTTGAATTATCAGTGATTCAAGAAGAAATTTCATATATCTTGACCGCCGTTAATGGTGACTATTTAGTAGCCAAGGAATCACAACTCTACGCCAAAAGCTCCGAAATGAAGACAAAGATTTCCAAACAAGATATAGAAAATATCAATAATGCGACTATCGAATTTGAACAAATTCAAAAAATGGTTGAATTGCTTGGGGATGTTACTGATAAGCTATCAAACTCCTTCAATAACTTATTAAATAACCAAACTAATGCCACGATGAAAATTTTGACAATTTATTCTTTGATTCTATCAATTCCCACGATTATCTCAGGTTTCTACGGAATGAATATGTTCTTACCTATTGCCGATAAATCATGGTCCTGGATTTTTTCAGTAGTTTTAGTATTAGTTGGTGTTGGAGTAATTCTTGCCGACTTAAAAAGACGACACTTTATGTAAAGTATCGTCTTTTTTTATGCCCAATATTGGAAATAATCAGTTCTAATGGCACCGTTATAAAGTTTTCTACGTTTTGTAGCTTGTTTTCCGTAAAAACCTTGAAAATCTAAATCACTAGTTAGGTAATATTTGCTCCAATGATCTAATTTCTCAAATACATCACCCATTTGTTTATATAGTTGATGAACCTCTTCTGTGTCTTTCATACGTACACCGTAAGGTGGATTAGATATTAGTACACCATTAGACTCTTCAATTTTCAAGTCTTTCAATGCAATTTGCTTAAAGGTTATGTCATGCAGAACACCAGCATTATTGGCATTTAATTTTGCTACATCAATCATATTCTGATCAATATCAGAAGCGAAAATGTTCAAATTAATATCTTTTATCTGTTTTTTTGCTGTCTCTTTTGCTGATGATAAAAGTGAATCATCAAACCAGTCAAATTCTTCAAAAGCAAATTTTCGATTTAATCCAGGAGCAATATTCTTAGCAATTAGTGCTGCTTCAATAGGAATTGTTCCTGAACCAGTGGTTGGATCATAAAAAGGCATATCGGCATGCCAATTAGTCAACATAACCAAAGCGGCAGCGAAGTTTTCTTTTAAAGGTGCGCCACCATGTTCAATCCGATAACCACGCTTGAAAAGACTTTCGCCAGTTGTATCAAGTGTTATCTCCACGTTGTCTTTTACAATCCGAACTTCAATTGCATAGGTACTTCCCGATTCTGGCAAGATTCCACGACGGTGATAAATGTCAGAAAGTTTATTTACAATGGATTTTTTAGAAATTGCTTGAATATCACGAGTTGAGAACAGTTTTGATTTCACCGAACGGGCATTAACCGGAAAACTAGCATTCATAGGTAAATATTCGTCCCAGGCAATTTCATTGATTTTGTCAAATAACTCTTCAAACGAGGTAGCTTTGAAGTCAGCGACAATTATTTTAATTCGATCGGCAGTGCGTAACCATAAGTTCGAGTTAACAATATCTTCTTGAGTTCCAGAAAATAAAACCCGGCCGTTTTCTGTTTGGGTTTCATAACCTAAATTTTGTAGTTCTTTAGCAGTTAGTGATTCGAAACCACTAGCCATGGTTGCTAATAAGTTGTATATCATTTATTTCATCCTCTTAACTGTTTGAGTTTGTATATCTTAATAAAAAAAGCGAAGTAATTAAACTTCGCCATAACCTGAGAGTAAAATTCTATAAGCCATGTTCTGTTCATGTATTAAACCAGGTTATTTCTAATACAATCAGTAATCATCTATCTGCATAACTGCCTTCACACTAGATTCATTTACCGTTGTGAAGCGCCCCTACCAAAGTTTGGGTTGCTCGCTCGTGGGGTTTACCCGTTCCAATTTCACCATTTCTAGTGAACACGCGTTTCTGTGGCACTTTCAAACTACTAACACATAGCTTACGCCTTAGCGTTTTCGTTGCCGTTACTCGAGAGTACCTTGGCTTATTGGGCCAAGCACGAACACTACAAGCATCTCAGCTTGTGCGGGCATGGACTTTCCTCAGTGTATAAAAGTACACCGCGATTACTCGAATTTTACTCAGTAGTATTTAAACCATTAAGGATTATACTCTTAGCTTCCACTTGAAAGCAAATTAAATTAATTGTCATTTGAGTAAAAATCACTTGCAGCAGTAGTATTGTTCTTTTCTTCGCCGAAAACTTTTCTTTCCAAATTAGATAAACGACGCAAAATGTCATAGTTAGTAGTTGTAGGATAAGTATCATCTACCGGTGCATATGAATTATCAACTGTTGGAGCTGGTTGAGGTTGCACTGGTTCAGAAACTACTGGTTGTGAATATGCAGTATCATCAAAACTTGGAGTTGATGGTGTCTCAACTGGTTGAGCTTGAGAAACACTACTGTTTTGTTTCAATTGAGCATTTTCTTCTTCTAATTGTTGAATGTATTTAAACATTGCATCGTAGTCTTGGATAATGTTATCTAAATAACCATCAACTTCATCAGGATTGTATCCGTTTAGTTTTTTGGTATGAAATTCTTTGTTTAAAATGTCGTTTGGTTGTAGATTAGTATTAATATTCATGGTTGTAACCTCTCGTTTCGCTTATGTAGCTAATTATAGCAAAGACCAATTTAATTATAAAATCGAACTAGAAATCTGATGGATATTTTAAGAATAACTTAATTATTATCAGACATTTCTCGATAAAATTCGTCTAAATCTTCAAAAGTAATGGTTTCAACCGGATAGTCATGATTTTCTGAGTATGCCAAAGCAGCCTGATAATCATATTCTGGCTTACCTTTTTGTTCCTGCTCAGGATCATAAAGAATCAACATGCCATCAGTATGTTCCAACATGAACTGTTGCCAGTTCTTTAATTGACTAGGATTTTGATAGGTTTGCGAACTGACGAAGTTATAATAGTCGGCTTTGTTCAAAGAATTGTTTAGTTGACTAACATTATTTTCGTTCCAATTACTCCCAAAATCTTTAAAAGGCAACATTATTGCGTGTTTAATCGCATATTCATCGGCCTTCAATTTTGACGTTGCATCAACACTAAATTGTTCGACGCCTAATTGTACCCCCGATAAAACCCATTCTAATCCGTTTTCTGTATATTGTTTTATGCGATTTTCTAGAATATCTTTGATGACTTCGACTTTTTTGTCGTTGTTATTAAAAATACCGAGTTCGAATGACCGATAGCCGGTCACCCATAATCTACTAATCATTATCTATGCCTTCTTTTAATATATTTTATTAGTAAAAAAATGGTATAATTTTTGAATTAAGGAGAATTCTATGAGTATAAAATATCCTGATGGAAGTTCCTATAATAATGAAAATTCTTCAGATCGTTTGAATAACAGCACTAGTAATAAAGAAACTATTTTTGGCGATCGTGGGATGACTTTGGAACAAGAAATTAACCAAAGTAATATTTATTATAGAACTCATGATATTGCAGTTATCTATAAAAAGCCAATTCCATTACAAATTGTTAAAGTTGATTACCCTAAGCGAAGCAAGGCTGTCATTAGAGAAGCTTACTTTAGACAACCTTCGACAACTGACTACAATGGAATTTACAGAGGAAAATATATTGATTTTGAAGCCAAAGAAACGCGACACAAAACAATGTTTCCTTTCACTAACTTTCACGAGCATCAAATTGAGCATCTAAGAAAGTGTTTAAAGCTGGGTGGAATATGCTTTGTGATAATTCGATTTGTTACTTTAAATGAATATTACGTACTTCCTGCTTCAGTCTTGATTAAACATTGGGATTTGCAAAACACTAAAGACGGTAAGAAATCTTTGTCACATCAACTTATTGTTGAAAATGCTTATTCAATAGAACCTAGCTTTAACCCTACTCTTCCATATTTATCGGCATGTGATAAAATGATGAGTACTTCATAAGGAGATAAATATACCATGACAGAAAACACACGTGTTCAACGACGTGCCTCAAAAAAGAAGAATCTCAAACCTTTTATTAAATGGGGATTAATTACCCTTTTGGGATTGTTCATAGCTTTTGCCTCTATATTTACCTACTATGGTTTAAAAGCCCCTAAAATTAATCAACAAATTTTGCAACAAGCAGGATCTTCAACTTTTTATTCTAGCAATAATAAGCCCCTATTCACTCTGGGAAATGAAGAACGCGATTACGTCTCTATTAATAAAGTACCTCAAAAACTTCAAGATGCCGTAATTTCAATTGAAGATCATCGTTTCTACAACGAACCATTGGGAATTGATCCGATTAGAATTGTAACTACCGCCTTTGATAATGTTACATCTAATAGTATTCAAGGTGGTGGAAGTACTCTAACTCAACAGCTAGTTAAGCTCTCTGTTTTCTCAACGAATAAGTCTGATCAAACCATCAAAAGAAAAATGCAAGAAATCTGGTTGGCAGTTCAAGTTGAGCAGAAGTTTTCTAAAAAACAGATTCTTGAGTTTTATATGAACAAAGTCTACCTTTCAAACGGTGTTTACGGGGTCAAGACTGCTTCGAAATACTATTTTGGTAAAAGCTTAAACGAATTAACTTTACCTCAATTAGCTTTGATTGCAGGAATGCCTCAATCACCAAGTACGTATGATCCATATTTACATCCTCAAGCAGCCAAGAATCGTCGTGACAATGTTTTACGAGCAATGTATGACAATAAAAAAATTACTAAGCACGATATGACTGAGGCTATTAAAACACCGATTGATACTGGATTAGTGGCTAAGAGTAATCAAGCCGGCTCTGATGAAAAACGTTTGGTCTCTGACCCTTATCTAAAAGAAGCTATTAAAGAAGTTAAGAAAAAAGGCTACGATCCATATCGCGACAATTTAAAAATCACTACCAACATGGATTATGGTGCCCAAAAGAAACTTTACGATATTGTAAATACTAATAACTCAGTTTACTTCCCTAACGACCAATTACAAGTTGCTTCAACGGTTGTTAATCCAAAAACTGGACAAATTGTAGCGATGATTGGTGGTCGTAAATTAGGAAACGTTCAATTAGGATACAATCGAGCTGTCCAAACCTCCAGAAGTAATGGTTCGACCATGAAACCTATTTTGGATTACGGCCCAGCTTTTGAATATTTGAAATGGTCAACAGCTCAAACTGTTCGTGATACGCCGTATACTTATCCTGGGACAAATATTCCCTTGAACAACTGGGATAATACCTATAAGGGTACAATTTCAGTTAGAACTGCTTTGGCAACATCCCGTAACATTCCTGCTGTTAGAACTCTAAATGAAGTTGGTTTTTCAAAAGCAATTACTTTTGCCAGAAAATTAGGTATTGATGTGTCGTATAAAGATGGACTGTCTGCCGGAATTGGTTATGACACCTCTACTCTTCAAAATGCCGGTGCCTATAGTGCATTTGCCAACGGTGGATATTACCGTAAACCTTACTACGTTAAGAAAATCGAATTGTCCGATGGAACTACTCATAGCTATTCATCTCCAGCTAAAAAAGTAATGAAATCTTCAACCGCTTATATGATTACCGATATTCTAAAAGGTGTTGTTAGACCTTCTGGAATGGGCTCTAAAGCTTACGTTTCAGGAATTTATCACGCCGGAAAAACCGGTACTACTAATTATTCTAAAGAAGAATTACAGAACAATCCTAGCTTGAGTGGCTTAGCTCGTGATGCTTGGTTCAATGGTTACACGAAAGATTATGTAATTAGTACCTGGACTGGTTATGATAAACCTTCTCAGCAAGGTCTTCCTTATAGTCAGCAAACAATTGATCAGTCTATTTACAAGTACTTGATGAGTTACTTAAGTCAGGACAAAGAAAGCAGCGACTGGGAACAACCTGGTGATTTGACTAAAGTTGGTGGTGAATTATACTTCACCGGAACTGAGCCAGTGTATCAAGCTCCTGCTGAAGATAATTCTGAGGTAGTACCAAATAAAGACGAAGATGTTGAAGAAGAAACAACAACCACTACCGAAAGTACTACGACTGATAATTCTGGTGGTGATGGCCAAGACAACAATCAAAATAATAACAACAATAACAATAATAATAATGGAAATAATAATCCCGGAAATTAAAAAAATAGACATGCAAGTGCATGTCTATTTTTTATTCAATTTATCGCATTCAATGATTAATTGACAAACTTCCTTTTCTTTTGGAAGTTTCATCGAGTATTTACGACCGAACTCAATCATTGTATGATGAGCTTTGGTCCACTCCGCCTCATCTAAAACTGCAGTAATTTTATTTTCTATCTCAATTGGAGTAGCTGATTTTTTAACGAAATGCAGGCGTTTAGAGATTGCTGACACATGAGTGTCGACAGCAAATGCTGGCACATCGAAACGGTCACTTAACACGACATTGGCTGTTTTACGACCGACACCGGGTAAAGTCATTAAATCTTCACGATTTTGTGGAACTTGACCATCAAAATTTTGCACAACTTCTATGGCGCATTTTTTTATATTTTTTGCTTTATTATGAAACAACCCCACACTCTTTATGATTTCTTCAATATCTAAGACATCTGCTTTGGTAAAAGCTTGAGCATCTGGATACTTAGCAAATAATTTAGGCGTAACCTTATTAACGGAAACATCGGTTGCTTGAGCGCTCAACATGACAGAAATTAAATATTGAAAATCTGTTCGTGAATCAAGTGAAGGTCCTACTGGACCAATTTCATCCATCATTTGATGAATTGCCCAGACGATATCTTGATTTTTTAACATTAAAATTCATTCCTTTTTTTGTAGTCTTCTAATTGCTGAGCAGTTTTAATGTTCTGCTTTTCCCAGTTAATTAAAATGCGATCGATGTATTTTAATGAATATATTTGATTGAGTACTGCTTCTTTAAGTGCCAATTGAATTAGTTCCACTTCATAACCGTCTTCATTAATCCAAGAATGAATCGTTTCTTGTTCAATTGGTGATAATGCACGGCCAAGTTCTATTTCAAACATTTTAAATAGATTAGTAGTTTGATCTAATTTTGTTTGTTGCTGCTGTTCAATATTTTGATCTTGTTGAATTATGTCCAAGATATTATAAATGGGCGTTAAATCATAACTATCCTCTTGACGGTGATTATTATTGATAGTTGTTTTTATTTCTAAAAAATCTTTTTGAATCATGGATTGAATCAACATCATAACCGTATTTGAATCGATTGAAATAACCTCTGCCAGTTCAGTTGCAGATGGAAAAGTATTTCCTTGTTGTTGGAACATTAATAATTCCGAATATACTAAATATTCGTCAGCGGTCATATTAAGCTGTCTAAGATGTTTTAGAATAGTATTACTAATAACTGTAGTACCATCAGTTAAAAAACGTTTAAAGAAGTCTTCTGACATATTTTTACCTCAAAAAAGATTGGACTAAATTGCCAATCTTTTAAATTATTATTTATGGTTTTAAGCGGTTGATCATTCTTGGGAATGGAATTGCTTCTCTCAAGTGATCAAGTTTACAAATCCAAGTAACTGCACGTTCTAAGCCAAGACCAAATCCTGAGTGAGGAACTGACCCGTATTTTCTTAGATCTAAATACCATTCGTATTCAGAAACATCTAAGCCAGAATCCTTAATACGTTTCTCTAGTGCGTCATAATCAGTTTCACGTTCACTACCACCAATTATTTCACCATAGCCTTCTGGTGCAAGAAGGTCAGCACATAGATAAACATCATCACGTGTTGGATGTGGTTTCATATAGAAAGGTTTTATTGATTTTGGATAGTTTAAAATAAATACTGGTTGTTCAAATTGTTCAGAAATATATTGTTCATCGGGTGCACCGAAGTCGTCGCCCCACTTAATGTCTACTCCATTTTTTTGCAACATTTCAATTGCTTCATCGTAAGAAATTCTTGGGAATGGTAATTGAGTATATTTCTTTAGTTGTTCGATATCACGATCCAAAAGTTTTAATTCATATTGGCAATTATCAATAACACTTTGAACCAGATAAGCGATATATTTTTCTTGAATTTCTAAACTTTGATCTTGCTCTAAAAACGCCATTTCTGGCTCTATCATCCAAAACTCGGTTAAGTGACGTCTAGTTTTAGATTTTTCAGCACGGAATGTTGGTCCAAAAGTAAATACCTTGCCAAATGCCATTGCACCAGCTTCAGCATAAAGCTGACCACTTTGTGATAAATAAGCATCGTGATCAAAATACTCGATATGGAATAGCTCAGTTGTTCCTTCAGGTGCACTTCCAGTAAGAATTGGTGGGTCCATCTTAATAAATCCTTCTTTGTTGAAGAACTCATAAGTAGCACTAATCATTTGATTTCTGATACGCATAATTGCATATGGACGTCTAGAACGTAACCATAAATGACGATGATCTAGTAAGAATTCAATCCCGTGTTCTTTAGGGCTAATAGGAAAGTCTTCGCTTTCGCCGACTAACTCAATATCTGACACTTCGATTTCGTAACCGAAATGTGAACGGTCGTCTTGATGAATTGTTCCAGTTACCCAAAAACTAGATTCTTGTTTAAGTGATTTTGCTAATTCAAATATTTCTTCTGAAACATTGTTTTTTACAACTACACCTTGAAAAAATGCTGTTCCATCACGTAATTGAAGAAAAGATATTTTTCCTGATGAACGCTTATCGGTTAGCCATGCCCCTATTTTTACTTCCTCATCGACATGGTCTTTTGCATCCATAATGTTAATAATACTTGCCATAAAAAGCTCCTTAATTAAATGTTATTGATTTCTTGAATTATTTCACCTGTATGGTAATTGAAAGTTACATAATTAGTTAGATTATTCTTACCAAGATATGAAACTTCCCATGTAGGCTTATTTTTCACTAATCCGAGGTTAATATGATAGATTTTCTTGGGATTATATTTCTTGTTAACTTGCTTCAAGATATAGTTTCTTGAAAACTCATTAGAATTGAGTGTTTTAATCTTACCTGATTTTGCATTGATTACGACATACTTATATTCGTTTTTGTTATTAGTTCCGCCTACAGTATAGTAATCCTTCTTTCCTGTAAAACTTGAGAAGTAGTCAGGATTTTTTATGTTTTCAGATTTTAAAGCAATTCTATTTGCTTGTTCCTTTGCACTTGTGTATGGTTCCATAGCAATTGAAAAATACCAAAATGCTGAAATTAGCACAATCACTACAGTTCCAATGATAATCCACAATTTTACCGATCTTCGCATATAAACACCTCAAATTAATAGCTAGTAATATTATACCAAAAACTACTCTAAAAATTCTTCTAGATTTTTCTTTATTTCTTGTGACGATAGTTGTTTATCTATTATCTCTTCCGGGAATTCTGCCAACATATTTTTTCCATACTTAGTCTTAATAATTCGGTCATCCAGAATAATCATTACTCCTCGATCATTTTTAGTTCGGATTAGTCGCCCAAAACCCTGTTTAAGTTTTAAACTAGCACGTGGTAAAGCATCGGCACTAAAAGCGTTGATATTCAAACTAGTTAAATATTTGCTTCTAATCATGGTTTCGTTTTGATCAGGTGAATCAAATGGTAACCGGGTAATAATTACAATTTCGAGAATTTTCTTAGGAAAATCCACCCCTTCCCAAAAAGAATTGGATCCCAATAAAACTGAATTTTTACTATTAGAAAATCTCTTTTTAATTTTTTCGTTATTTCCATTGATTCCTTGAGCGAGAATTTCTTTTTGATCATTTAAAGTCGAGGTACTTAGTTTTTGATAAACACTTTGCATTGTTTGTAGTGAATTAAATAGAACCAAAGCTTGGTGGTCATTATCAATTAAGAACTTTTCGAGCATTTCACTTAAGTAACCACTATACGCATCGTCATTCATACTCTTGATATCTTGAGTATCATTAGGAATATAAATCTTGGCATTTTGTTTAATATCAAAATCATTTTGATAAATATGTCTTTGATCAATATATTTTGATTTGAGTTGCAAATCATTAATAAAGAAAGAAAAATTATCATTGTTGTCGATAGCGCCACTGACTAGCAAAATCTTTTTAAAAGCAGAGTTTATCTGCTGTAACTCAGTATTGGTATCAAGCTTGTACCAACTAATAATGCAGTTGTGCAATGGTGACCCATTATTAACTTGTAGTCCAATTCCTGAAATTTCACTGCTAGTAATTTTGGTGATTAAGTCCGAAGTATTAAAAACTTGATTACGTAAGTTATTGTTGTACATACTCAAATTCATTACGATACTTGAAATTTTGACCCCAGAAAAGTTTTCCTGTGCAAAATATGCACCCACTAATTCGTCAACTTTAATAATAATGTCACTTAAGTTGTCCTTTATGTTGGACAATAAATCAACCAATTTATTTTGTTCTTTCAAGTCCTGGTTAAGGAATTGTTCACTACTATAAGGTTGATTATTAATGGAGCTTTTTTCTTTAAAATAATTGTCATAAACATAGCTATTAATAGCTTCACTAGACTGTTGATAATTTTGAAATAGGCTTTCTAATTCACTGAGATTTTCGCGTCCCCAGTTTAATAAATAATCATCATTGAACGTAGACTTTAAGTCAGTCCTGTTTTGATAAAAAGTATCAGAAATCTTCTTAACTTCATTTGAAATTGTGGCAATATTCATTTCAGGAGAATTATTACTACGTAAATTTTGCGCAAAATGATGAGCTTCATCGATTACCAAATATTCAGCATTACTCCAAATCTTAGAATCTAAGTTTTTTGAAAAATATGCTTGATTGGTAATCAATATTTCAGCATTTCTGGCTTTATCTAAGTTAAATTTCCAAAAATCATCTTCACTGAAGTTGGTGTTTGTCTTGTCTTCGCCACGATGAGAAATCAAGGCTAAAAACGGATTTTTCCGATTACTTAGTCTTAATTCATCCATATCACCTGTTGTCGTCATAGTTAACCACACCAGAATTTTCATTTTTAGGATAGATGTATTTTTATGGCCGTGTAAATTTTGATACAGAGCATTATAGAAACGGTCTAAGTCTAAATAGTTATAGCTACTTTTAATTATTTGAACATTAAAACTATAGTCACTCAACCGGTTTAGAAGCGGAATCGCCTCATCTTGAATTTGATTTTGCAAAACCGTCGTTGTTGTGGCAACCACAACCTTCTTATCCAATGAGATTTTAAAAGTTAAAGGATATAAATAGCCAATAGTTTTTCCAATTCCAGTTGGAGCTTCCAGTAGTGACCATTTCTGTTTCTTAGAATGATTCAAAATATGATTAATATCATTCATGAGTTGAGCTTGTTGTTGACGAAAGTCTAGTGTGCCAAGAAAAGCAGATCTTTTTTCTGATTCACTGTTAGGAAAATGTCTTTTTTTAGTTTGATTTGAAGAAACTTCGATTTGTTTTTTTCTCAGGATTAACCCGTGTTTTTCATATAGGTAATCAGAAAGTATTTCAGCATGCTGTTCCCTACTCTGATAAATATTTTTGAATAACAAACTAGTTTGGCGAATAGTAGATTCAGAAATTTCACAAATGTTTCTCAAAGTTGTTAAAGGTAACATTTCAATGCGCTGAATCAGAATTAATAGCAGTTTCGCAGTCACTAAAGCATCATCGTCGGCACGGTGTGGATGGTCATGACTAATATTTAGATATTCAGATATATCTTGAAGTTTATAACTACTTAATTGTGGTAACAGAATTTGTGAAAGTTCAACGGTGTCAACAGCTGGAGCATCAAAATCTAATGATTTAATTGAATTTAATGCGTCTTTAATAAACGGGTAATCAAAGTTAACGTTATGAGCAACGAAAGTTCTCCCCTTCAAACATTGATAAATCTTTGAAGCTACTTCTTCAAACTTCGGTGCATCTGCTACCATTTCGTTTGAAATACCGGTTAATTCAGTAATTCTTTTATTAATTGGTTGCTCTGGATTGATTAGAATTGAAATTGATTCACCAATTTTTCCATCATCAATTAAAGTGCAACCAAATTGTATTATTCTGTCTTCATCTTTATTAGTTCCCGTTGTTTCAAGATCAACGACGGCAAATTTTCTGGTTATATTCATTTAAACCATTCTCACCTATATTTTTACGGCTTTATTGAGTTTTAAGAAATACAAGTATTTTCCAATAACTGGTCGGTTTTTAATATTTTCAACCGCAGCCGCATACAATTTTAATTGACCACTATATTTTTGCACAGCTTCTGGAAGTGTCTCTTCAGAAACATGATCAGTTTTGTAATCAAAAATGATAAATCCTTCATCTGTTTCTATCATTCCATCAATAATACCATGAATTAGCACACTATCGTCATCACTTACTTGACTAAATAATTCGTTTGCTGGAATAACCATTGAAAAAGGATACTCTCGTTGAGCGGTAGTTCTATTTGATAGCACTTCTTTTCCAAGCTCAGACTGGTAGAATTCAACAATTGAAGTAACGTCAATTCTTTGGGCAACTTCTTTTATTAAAATGCTATTATCTACCAAGTTTTTGATTAATTGATTAATATTATCTGCGGTAATTTCTTCTTTCAAATCTAGTTTTTGTAAGACTAAATGAGTCGCGCTACCGACTTCGGCTGCGCTTATGGATGTTCCACCAGTTAAAAATTTGGGCTTATTAAAATCTGCTTGAATGTATTTGCCGGCAGAAATTAAATCTGACTTAGGTAACTCATTTTCATCAGGATCAGCAAACAAGAACTTAATTTCTGAAACGGATTGATATGCCGTAGTTTTTGTTGATTCTTGGTAAGGATATTCCAGATTAAGAATTTGTTTTACTGTTGATAAGAACTTATCATCATATTCTCCCTCTGTTGATTGAGAAATTGATTCTGTAGAATTTGTATTAACGACATTAACATTAATTTCTGATGGATTAACAATATTAACTTTTATGTTAAGCTTTGCAATTTCAAAGTTTCCATCACTAACATCTACTGATGTGTCACTTAACAAGCTACTCATAATAATATCTTGATAGGATTGGAAGTTAAGTCTAGTAAATAAATCGATTTTTCCATCAGTAACATCTGTGCCTTCCCAACCAGCGAAATCTTTTTCAAGATTGTTTGAAGTACCGACAATAACTAATTTTTGTTGTGCACGAGTTAGAGCAACATACAAGAGTCGAAATTCTTCGGCAAGTAGCGAAACTCTCTTTCCAGTAGTAATCAAACTTCTTTGGGGAGTTGAATAAACTAAATGATTTTCTTCATCCAAATACTTGATACCTAATCCTAATTGAGTATCAATAATGTTAGCCGAAATGACATCTTGTTGGTTAAATTTCTTGTTAGCATCTAAAAGGAATACTACCGGAAATTCAAGCCCTTTACTTCCGTGAATAGTCATCACATTAACCGCATCTTCATCAGATTCAATACTATTTGGTTGTGACAAATCTTTGTCTTTTTTTTCTATACGCTCAACAAAATTTATAAAGCGATAAAGCCCTTGAAAATCCATCTGCTCAAACTCGTCTGCCCGATGATATAAGGCATGCAGATTGGCAGCACGTTGCTTACCTCCTGGCATTCCAGAAACAAAATCTAAAAAGCCAGTTTCTTGATAAATGTACCAAATTAATTCCGCAATAGAAATTTGATTGGCCTTAAAACGCAACTCGTCGAGTAAGTTTAAAAAGTCTTCTAGTTTCAAGGATAATTCGTCATTCGACATTTCCACATACTGCTTAACTGCTGTATAGAAATTAAATGAGCGTTGATTAATTCTAATCCGTGCTAATTCATCTTCATTAATTTGTACAATTGGTGATCTTAAAACCGCAACCAAAGCTATGTCTTGTTGAGGATTATCAATTAGTTTCAATAGTTCAACCATGACTTGAATTTCCATGGTTTGAAAGTAATTTTGTGAATCAGTGACTAAGACTGGAATGTTTTGTTTAGAGAATTCGGAAACTAAGTCGGTATTATTGTTTTTATTACGACTTAAAATTGCAATATCACTGTATTTTATTGAGTGATATTCCTGAGATTTAGTATCAAAAACTTGAAAGTTTTCTCTTACTAGCATTTGAATCTTTTGACTGATAAAACTAATTTGAGCCGAGCGTTTACTCATCTCAGCTTCGGCATCATCACTATCTTCGTTAAGGTCAATAATGTTTATTTCTGCTTGAGTGTCAACTTCTGAATCGAAAGAAGCTCCATACTTTAGTTTGGCTTCTTGATTATATTCAATTCCACCAATTTCATTGTCCATAATTACTTCAAAAATATGATTTACAAATTCAGTAACTGTTTTTGATGATCGAAAGTTATCCGACAGTAAAATTAGTTCATTATCGGGACTGGGTTGGTTGAACCTTTGATATTTACCGGCAAATAACTGTGGAGCTGCTTGACGGAATCCATAAATAGACTGCTTGATATCTCCTACCATAAAATAATTATTATTAGTGGCATTTAGCATCTGAGCAATCTGTTCTTGCATTGGGTTTACATCTTGATATTCATCAATCATGATTTCAGAGAATTTTTCTTGGTAAAAATCTCGTGCCACGAGAACATCATTTTCGATGGCATTAAAAATATCCATTGTAAAATGCTCTAAATCATTGAAATCAATTGCGTTATTAGCAAGTTTCAATTGATGAAATTCAAGCATAAATTCTTTTTCAATTTGAACTAATTTACTTACTAATTCATGTGAATCTTGAATAATCCTTGTTAAATTGGAATTTTGAGTAATTAAGACATTTTCTGGAATCTTTTTCAGAGCAGATTTAACATCATCTCTAATTGAGCAAACTGCATCAAATAAAGCCCCTTTTTCTTCTGCTTTGGTGCTTTTTGCTCGAGGCATTGAATAATTAACTAAAAAGTCCCCTAAATCATTATAAGAATACGTATTGAATTGACTGATGAATTGCTCTAAGTCTTTTCCAACCACTTCTAACTGAAGAATAAGATTTTCATCCTCATCATCTTGTGCCAGCTTCAAAGCCTTTTTAATTTGAAGAGTCTGATTTCTCACCTGCTCTAAAATATAATTTTTATATTCTGTTGTATAAAAACTTGAAGTTTCAAAACTATCAGTATCTAATTCATATTTATTGGTTAACTTATCAAGCCAGTCGTTGCTATTAGGATTGGTAATAGCAAAATTATACAACTGAAATACAAGTTCTTGGAGACCAGTATCGTCACGATCGTTAGAGAAATTGCGTGTCAACTTGATGAATTCTTTATCATCAGCTTCATAATATTTATCTCTAACATTTCCCCAGGCTTGTTCTTTGATTAATTCTTGTTCTACATCGTCAGTCATTAATCTAAAACTAGGGTCTAAATCAATTAAATAATAGAACTTCTTAATTACTTCCGAACAAAACGAGTGCAGTGTACTGATGTTTGCTGAAGGAATTTTCGCTAATTGCTGCTGTAAATGGACTTTAACTTGAGTGTCCTGAGCTTGATTGATTTGATTTCGCAATTCGGAAATAACACGATCTTTCATTTCCTTAGCTGCTAATTTTGTAAAAGTAACAATCAACAGATTATCAATACTTTGACCTGAAAGAATTTTCTTAATAACACGTTCAACCAAAACTCTGGTTTTACCAGATCCTGCGGCGGCAGAAACTAAGATGTCTAAGTCTTTATCTTCAATAGCTTGTTTTTGTGCTGGCGTTGGTTTAAACATTCTTATCTTCCTCCTTTGCAGTTAATTGATTTAATAGTTCTTTTTTGGTAATACTCTTTATTTCACGGTAATTGTTTTCTGGGAGCATAGCATCAAATTCAAAAATGGATTTGTAATTAGTATTTTGTAGAGCTGTCTGCTGATCATTTTTACGATATGGATTCAGATTAATTTCACCAGAAAGAATCTTCTCGCCTGCTTGGATGATTAATTCCTTGTTGTACTTAAGTAACTCTTTTAATTCAGACTCATTAATTTGCTCGGTAGACGATATTGTACCGTCTTTTTTTAATCTTAAATTATAAATATCAGAGCTATTTTTCTCGTCCAAACCGTCTGCAGTCAACAATTCTTGGTTTTTTTCGTTATTAATGATTAATCCTTTTAAGCGATAATCTTTATAGTTCTTATTTCCCAAATAAGTAGCATTATTTCTTGGTGAATAAATTTTCGAATAAAAAGCTCCAGCCAAATTAGCTTCAGGATAGTTATTTAAAATAGCTTGCATATAAGTCGTCAACTGCAACTGAATTCCAGCATTAAACAGACTATAGTCAAAGCTCTTTGCAGAGGATTTATAGTCAATAATTTGTAGAGTGTTATTTTTGGAAAAATTGTCTAAACGGTCAATTTTTCCACGAACATTAATTTTCTTATCACCGGTCTGATAAGCAATTGAAGAAATTTCTTTTTGATTTTTTAAGGAACCAAAAGTTAATTCACTTTGACGTGGACTGAAATTTAGTTGACTTCCCTGCTTTTGAATTGAATCGGTCAAACCAAGCAGAATGTTCTTCATTTGTTGAGCAACGTATTTCATTTGAGGACTCGAATTGAATAATTGATTTGCTGGTTGCTCGAGGTTTTTTTGAACTATTTCATTGGTTAACTCATCAACTTGCTGTTTATCAAATTGTGACAAATCAAGCTTGTGTTCGTTGATATATGAGACGAATTTGTCTAAACAATCATGGAAGAAACTTCCCATATTTGCTGGAGTTAATTCAAACTCATCACGTTGTCTTAATCTCAGACCATAGGTCAAGAAATACTCGTATTCATTCATATAGAATGTTTGCAGTTGTGAAATTGAAGCATTTAATGTATTGCCATATAAGTCGGCAACTGTTTGCTTAGAAAGATTCTGAGGAATATTTTTATAATTCAGTGCTTGATTAAAGAGTTTTTCATCTTCGTTGCTCTGCAGAACTATATTCTGAATTGATTGCCAATTAGGCGTCAATGTTCCTTGATAATCTTTTAATTGACGATTTAATCTAATTAAATAATTCAAAGTTGATTTACTTGATCCTACATATTCCAAAGCGTGTTGATTTGAAACATCCGGATTATTGGTAACTACCCGTTCCTCGATTTCAAAATGATCCTTGAGTCTTTGAAGATATGGTGAAATTTGTGCTTGAGCATCATCAGCAATAACTGGGTAAGTAAAGATTGTTCTAGTACTTGAACTAATAAACGATGCATTATGTAAATATGGCTCATCATTATTTATGATTTCAACAGAATCCGAGAAGTTACTTCCTGACTTTAATAACGGAGCAAATTTTTCTTTTTCTTCATCGCTAAGTAAGGAATCATTGGTAGTCGATTTAGGCATTTGATCTGATGTACTTCCCAAGATAATAGTTATCTTGCGGTCATTCATTTGCACCATACCAAGTTCAGAAATGTTAACGGCATCAAGTGTCGATGGAATCTGCGTATATTGAGAATTCAAAAAGCCACTATCTAGAACTTTTAAGAAGTCTTGACTGTCAAAAGTCTGTTCACCAAACACTTCTACAAATTCATCAAGAACATTATTTAAGGCTAAAACCACTTGTTCAGGTTTATTAGCATCTTCAATGTTTCCTGCATCGAGACTGATTTGTTGCCAGGTCTTTAAGTTTTCAAAAACTTGATTGTCAATCAAGAAATTATAAAGTCGTTCAACTACTTCTTTTGCCGGTGCAGTTTCCAAAACAGCTTGTAGTTGTTCATAGAGACTTTTAACAAAGTGTTTTACATTATTAATTTTGGCAAAATCATTAATAATTTTTTGTTGGTCGGGTTCTTTTAAATTCTTTAAATCAACATCAGGTGAAAAATCTTGCCCCTCTAGCCATTGATATTTCAATAAGCCATGTGCTAATGAATAGTTCTCGGCAAGGTCAATGAAATCACTGTATTCATTTGTTGAAATATCAGTTGGTGTCACTAAATTAAGTTTTAATAGTTGAAAAATTGTCTCATGATTCAAGTTTCCTTTTGCGAATGCAAATATGTAATCAATCAAGAGCTTTAAAGGATGCTTGGACATGTTTTTTTGAATATCAAGAAAGATGGGTACTTCTAATTCTTCAAACATGGGATTAATAAAGGCTTGATAGCTTGAAAGATTACGAGTCAAAATCAAGAAGTCTTTGTAGCGGTATTCTTGAGTAGCGACTAGTTGGCGAATATATGTGGCTACTGACTTAATTTCAACATGAATATCAGAACATTGCCATATTTGTAAGGTATTCTTGTTCTCTAGAGAATCGTTAGAAATAGTTTTAGCGAGTGAATTTGAGGCAATCCAAAAGTCTTCTATCTTCCTCAAATCATTTGCAACTCTATCCACCTGAGCATAGTTATTGTTTACAGGAATATTATTCTCACGTGCAAATTTGTATAAATTCTCATATGTACGTGAAGGACGGTAATAAAAATCCGTTGGTTCTGGCAATTGGATGTACGGTTGATCTAGTTCCAGACTAATATTAGTTTCGCTTTGTAACATAATGGATTTTATTAAGGCAAATTCATTGTTTTTAAAACTTGAGAAACCATAGAAATAAAAATGGGTGTTTTTTAAAAAATCCTTATTATTGAATAGATTGATTAGTTGGTCATTTAAATATTCGTTACTGAGGTATTCTTGATTATTTAGTTGATAGTAATCAGCATAAATTAATTTTAATTCCGTAAACTTTTGTTTTTCAAAATTGGATTCTGAATTATTAATGAAGTTTTCTAAATCCTCAGGCTGAATATTGCCTTCAATGAATTCGTCGAATTGACTTGTTAATTCATTGATAAAACCATTGGTTCTGACCTCTCCTTTAAAAATCGAGAGTTCATCTATGTGTTGTAATAGAATATTTTTAACAATCATCGATTTCTTGGTAGTGGTTAGACTAGGACGTATTAAAGCGTTGATATTACGAAGAAAATACCACGCTAAACGTGATAAAGAAAAGATCTGTAAGTTGCTAGTCGCAACATAATCTTTACCTTTTTTGAATTTATCCCTGAATTGCTTTATAATCTTAATCTCTGATTCGAATTTTATATGATTAGGAACAATAAAAAAATATTGATCATCAGGATTTTCTTGATAATCAGTTAAAAATTGATCCACAATTTGTTTTTCGTGATCTTTTTGACTCTTTCCTAATATAAAGTTCAAAGACATACTTACACTCCCTTGTGTAATTAAACACTAACTTAATTAATATTGCTTGTGTATAATAATAGTTGATGACCAGTTATTTTTTATACTTTAAACTGATTTAATTATACCTTTAAAGTGAGGATAAAACATTATGAGTGGTATTGGCGCAAGTCATGCAAAAATAATTATCATTGGCGAGCATTCAGTTGTCTACGGATACCCTGCCATCACCATTCCTATCAAAAACATTCCAGTTATTGCAAGAATGCAGATAACTGATGAAGAATTTTCAACAATTGAATCAAGATTTTTCTCAGGAAATATTCAAGATTTACCTGAAGAATTAACTGGAATCAAAGAATTAATTTTTAGTTTAGATAAAAAATTAAATTTAAACAACTCGCATTACAATCTACGCATCGAAAGTGAAGTTCCAATTGAACGTGGTTTAGGTTCTTCAGCAGCAACATCGGCAGCAATTATTCGCTGCTTCTATCAATTTTTCCAAAAAAGATTAACTCACGAAGAGTTGATTCAAGAAATAAATATCTCGGAAAAAATTATTCATGGTCAACCAAGTGGTGTTGATGCGGTGTCAGTAGTTGCTAACTCACCTCTACAATTCGAAAAAAATCAAATGCCAAAAAATATCGATATGAATATCACCGGCTATTTCGTAATTGCCGATACCGGTATTCAAGGAAAAACTGGCGAAGCCGTTAAGGATGTTAGAGATTTGGTTGAGAACGACTCATCCTTTGAAACTTACCTGGAACAATTAGGTCAATTAACTAATCAGACCAGTCAAGCTCTAGCAATCAATGACTTAGATCAATTAGGAATAATTTTTAATCAAGCCCAACAAATTCTAATGAAGCTCACTGTTTCCTCTCCTGAAATTGATCATCTAGTTAAAATTGCCAACAATAATGGAAGTTTAGGAACAAAATTAACTGGCGGTGGTCGTGGTGGTTGCGTTATTGCCATTACCAAGACACTTCCACAGGCACAATTGCTTTCCGAAATACTGGAAACCAAAGGTGTCACGAAAACTTGGATTCAACCATTAAATACTTATAATTAGGGGTCGAATATGAATCAAGCTACTGCAATTGCTCATACCAATATTGCATTAATCAAATATTGGGGTAAAGCAAATGAAGAATTACGTCTACCATATACCGATAGTCTCTCATTAACATTAGATGAGTTTTTCACTCAAACCACTGCTATTGTTAACTCTGAAAAAGAAGATATTTTTATTTTAGATAATCAGCTTCAAACTCCAGAAAAATCACAAAGAGTTTTCAAATTTCTAGACTATTTTCGAAAACAATACGGAATTAATGAACATTTTAAAATTGAATCCCAAAACCATGTTCCTAACTCGGCTGGACTTGCCTCTTCTGCCTCAGCTTTTGCCGCATTGAGTGGTGCTCTAAGCAAAGCGGTTAAATTAGATACGGACTTGACGGAACTTAGTCGCCTTGCTCGTGTAGGTTCAGGATCGGCTAGTCGTTCAATCTTTGGCGGTTTTGTCCAGTGGCATGCCGGAACAGACAACCAAAGTTCTTATTCTGAACAACTCTCAACCGCCAGTGAAAGTGATATTAGTGTTGTTTCTGTTATTATAAATAGTGATAAAAAAAGTATTTCTTCAACAAGTGGTATGATTTTAACTAAGCAAACTTCCCCATTTTATAAATTATGGCCCGATATCGTTAAGCAAGATCTCACCGATATCAAGCAAGCAATTGCAGTCAATGATTTATCAAAAATTGGTGAAATTGCTGAACATAATGCAATGGAAATGCACGCACTGACGCTTAGTGCTAACCCACCTTTTACCTACTTTGAACCGGCAACAATCAAAATTATAAATTATGTTCAAGAATTACGAAAAAAAGGAATTCTTGCTTATTACACAATTGATGCTGGACCAAATGTTAAAATCATCTGTTCAAAAAAAGATGCTCCACTAATCAAACAAAAAATTTCCGATAATCTTGATGAGGTAATAAAAGTTATTATTACTCAACCAGGACCAAGTATTACTTTTAAATAATCGCATGGAAGGTTTTATATTTTGATAACTGCTAAAGCTTCAGGAAAACTTTATTTAGCCGGTGAATATGCCGTCGTTGAAAAAGGCTACCCTGCTATTATTGCTTCCTTAAATAAATTTGTAACAGTAAGTCTCACTCAAACAAAAAACGAAGGAACTCTTAATTCTAATCGTTTCACTGATACATTAATTCACTGGACTCGTGAAAACGACAAATTTCAAATTGATGTACGTGATAGTCAATTAGAGTTCATTATTTCAGCAATTAATTGTGTTGAAACCTATGCTAAACAATTAGGTAAAGAATTAAATTTCTATGACATCGATGTAGAAAGTGAACTTGATTCTGACGAAGGTAAAAAATACGGCCTTGGTTCATCTGCAGCCGTTACAGTCGCTACAGTTCGTGCACTTTGCAAGTATTATGGACTAGAGGTTGATAATAGTATTATTTTCAAAATTTCAGCTATAGCCCATCTCAAGGTTCAAGGAAATGGCTCACTTGGTGATATCGCTTCAAGTACATACGGCGGAATTATTTATTACATTTCCCCAGATAAAAACTGGATTCTCGAAGCACTTCATAGTGAAGAACTAAACAAAATTATTCATGAGCCTTGGCCTAATTTAGTGATTGAAAAACTTAATCTACCAACAACTTCTCGCCTACTAATTGGCTGGACTGGTAGCCCTGCTTCTACTTCAATTTTGGTAGAACAGATTGCCTATTCAAAATCACAGCAAAAAGAACTATATAGCAATTTCTTAACTGAAAGTAAGCAATGCATTAATCATATGAAACAAGGATTTATTAATAATAATCTAAAAGTAATTCAAGATGAAGTCATTAATAACCGCCGTTTATTAAATGAATTGTCAACTTTTACCAATGTAACTATTGAGACTCCTACTCTAACTCAATTATGTGATATTGCCATCAAGTACGGAGCAGCTGCTAAGATTTCTGGTGCCGGCGGTGGTGATTGTGGAATTGCAATCGTTGAAAATGATGATTCAAAAATTCAACAAATAACAAATGAATGGAAAACCAATAATATTACCTTGTTAGATCTGAAGATAACTGATTGGAGTTAATATGCCCAAACAACCTGAACAACTGCAAAGAAAAAATGAGCACCTTTTTCTAGCAGAAAAATTCTATTCTGATGAAGCTAAAAATGGATTAGAACAAATCCGTTTTATTAATAATTCACTTCCTGAAATTTCGCTATCTGAGGTGAACTATCAAACTACTTTCTTTGATAAGACGATAGACTACCCCATTTATATCAATGCTATGACTGGTGGCTCTGAACAATCGAAGAAAATCAATGAACGTCTAGCAAAACTAGCTCGTGATTTGCATCTCCCAATGGCTGTTGGTTCAATGAGTGCTGCCTTAAAATATCCTGAAGTTAAAGATAGCTATACCATTGTGAGAGAAACTAATCCTGATGGAATTGTGATTGCGAATATTTCTGCTAAATACACCCCTCAACAAGCTCAAAAAATTATTGAAATGATTGCCGCCGATGCATTGCAAATCCATTTAAATGTTACTCAAGAATTAGCAATGGCTGAAGGTGATCGTGATTTTTATTGGTTAGAAAATATTAAAAACATCGTTAATCAGGTATCAGTCCCTGTTATTGTTAAAGAAGTTGGCTTTGGCATGAGCCAAGAAACAATTGCAAAACTTACTAAAATCGGTGTGAAGTACATTGATATTTCAGGTGCTGGTGGAACTGACTTCGTTCAAATTGAAAATGCTAGAAACCATGAAGTTGATACCGATTTTCTTGATGAATTGAAAATTTCTACTGCAGAATCATTACTCGAAAGTCAGTTAATTAATTCAGAAGTAACCATATTCGCTTCTGGAGGAATTAGAACTCCACTTGACGTTTTAAAAGCACTGCGATTAGGTGCGAGTTACGTTGGAATTTCAGGTTTTATTTTGCATCAAGTTTATCAAGGTGATCACGAACAAGCTCTTACCTATATGAAAAAATGGTTAAACAACATCAAAATTGCTTCTTGTGCAATTGGTGCTAGAAATATTAAAGAATTACGTGAACAACCAATAGTTTTGAGCAGTGAACTAGAGAATTATTTAGAACAAAGAAAAAAGTTGGAATATTAATTCCAACTTTTTTATTGTCTTAATCCTTTCGGATAAAAGTTTTTAATGGTTTGATTGACTAACTTACCCCAAGAAAAGAGTTTGGATTGATATGAAACTCCAATCCACGAGTTTTTAGCGTCGGTTTTGACAATTACCGTTTCACCGTGTAGATACTTCTTGTATTGCTCTTCGGTTAGCTCAATCACGGTTGTTAAGTCATTTTTTCGTATTGCCAAAATTAGCGCATGATCGGGCTCAAACCGATTCTTCTTAAAAGTTCCTAATCTAAGACCATTTCTCAAAATTTTTACTTTTTTGTCAATCTGACTTGTCGCTATAACCGTTGCTTCTAAATGATCGTTATTTCTTTTTAAATTTGAAAAACTAGTCTTCAAATTATCTCTTGAAAAATCATTGAACAGTTGAATATCATCTTTAGAAGTTACTGCAGTAGATTCTTGTGAATTTTTGAGTTCTCCAGATTTTACGAATTTACTAATAAAATGCCCTTCTCCGGCAAATTGATCAGGAAACATTCTTAGGAATTTAGTAGCACGTTGATCATTGTCACACCAATCAGGTCTGCCGCCTTCCATTCCAAAATACTTTTTTATATCTTGAATCCTCAAGTCGAAGTTATCTGCAAACCACATGGCGTTTTTTTCATCTTCTTCAGGAGCAAAAGTACAAGTTGAATAAACTATCGTTCCACCCGGTTTCAATAATTCAAAAGCAGTCTTAAGAATTTCTCTTTGGCGATTTGCGCATTGTTCGACATAATCTAACGACCAATAATCTATTGCGTCAGGATCTTTTCTAAATAATCCCTCTCCAGAACAAGGAGCATCAACGACAATTTTGTCAAAATAGCCACTAAAATCTTTGAGCAACTGATCAGGGCGATTGTTTAAAACTACTGTATTTGTAATTCCCATTCTTTCGACGTTATAAGAAAGAATCTTAGCTCGACTAGTATTTATCTCATTTGCCACTAAAAGTCCCTTATTTTGCATTTTAGAGGCTAAATACGTTGTCTTGCTTCCTGGTGCAGCACAAAGATCAAGAACTCGTTCTCCTGGTTGTGGATTCAACACCTCACCAACATACATTGCACTTGGATCTTGACTATATAAATAACCGCTTAGATGTTCGAGACTATTACCGTTAATTTTTCCAAAATAGCTAAAGTCACTGTATTCAATTTTTTGAGATAAATCATTTTTCACATCTTGAAAGTTTTCTTTCAAAGGATTTAGGCGAAAACCTTCGACAGCACTTTGATTCAGAGCTTCCTGAAATGTTTCGTATCTGTCACCAAGTAGTTCTTGATATTTGTTCTGAAAGTCAGTTGGTAAATTTAAGGTCATTGTTTAACTGTTCTCCTTTTTTTGGCAAAGAAGATATATCCTGCAAGTCCAATTGAAATAGCAATGTTAATTGCGAAAAATGCCGAGAACTGCCCCAGATTAATAATGACAATAAAGCGACGAATGAAGGCATATGAAGCCCCGAAAGAGATTAAATTATAAAGAATGTATTGAAAAACAATTCCTACTTGAAAATCTTTTCTTAAGTCTCCTTCTAGTTCTGAGTGATTAATTAAATATTTCATTGGAACAAGCAGATTGAAGTTCAAAATAGCAATAATTACCGTGACAAGTAGTAAAAGTAAGAATAAGACACTATTTTTTTCAATGAGTTTTTGTTTAACGTTATTGATTTTATTGGCTGAACTAACAGTCTTTTTGGAACTAAAAGCTGTTTTAACAGTTCTAGTTAATGCTCGTTTGTTTTGATACACGCCATCTAAAATTATTTTATAATCTTTTATTTTTTCTTTGTAAGCAGTTGTTGGAAAATTAGGAGAAATTGAGACAAAGATATGGTTGTTTATCTTGCTGTTGGCATCTGCCTCTAGGGTTCCAATAACCGGCAAATAGCTGCCATTCAATTGATAATAGGCCTGTTCTTGTGGTTTATAGATATTCTTCACGTTATTTCCAGCAATTACAAAGGGAGTTACTCCTTGAAAGTCCATTTGTGAGAAGTTTCTTCCCGAAGTAATTGGTAATTTGAGGTTTTCATTTTGACTATAGAAATAAGAGAAATTGGGATTCTTTTTACTAATAAAATGCAATCTAAAACTCAGCTCTGGGTGTTTAGCAAGCTGATTTAATCCATCAATTAGGGTGTCCTTAGACGAAGTCTTAAGAATGATTGCTTCTTCAGATACTCCATTACGATTCAAAACACTCTTATATTTAACTGTATCATGCTTAGAAAAAAATACTCCCGCACAGATTAACAAAAGTGCGATAAAAAATGTTAGTGTGATTTTTCTTTTCAAAATCTTCTCCTAGTCAATCAAATATAACTGATCCTCAATAATATCATAATTAGAATAGTTTTTATTTACTTCAGAGACACATAATGAATCAATGATATTTACTGAATTCCAAAATTTCTTACTATTGGTTGCTCCATTTTGCTCACCAATAATAAAAAACTTTGGTTTCGATTGTTTTATTTTACGATACTTTTCTAAAATTTGATAATCTATTTCATCAAAGTCTGGGCTCCACGCGAGAAAAATTACGTCAACCTTGTCATAGTACTTCTCAAATGCAGCAAGTGCATCTAGTTTTTCAATTGGTATTAACTCTTTTTTTCCAGTTTCACTTTCTTTGGACCAAGCCATTGAATCAGTTGCATAAGCCGTGATACCTTGGTCATGTAAATATTTGGAAATATAGCCATTGCCAGCCATCAGTTCTAAAGAAGTTTCAAACGAAAAATTTTGAGTTAGCGATTTTAAGAATGGTTCCGTAATAGTCGCCCAATATCCATATTTTTCCTGTAAGTATTGGCGAAAATAGCTTAAATAATAATCTAAATCTTCAATTCTTTTAAGATCAAAGTTTATTTCCGCTAAAGAAATTATCTCTGATTCAGAAAAAACCAGTTTTGTTAAGTTTTGTGTAGGAATTTTTTGCTTTTTCAACTGCTGATCGAAGTTGGTAATTAAGTTGATTCTAGAACTAACGATTGAAGATTTTGAAAAAGGTTTTGCCAGTTCTAAAAGATCAGTTAAATATTGATCAAAATTAATCATATAAATTTCCTTTATGTTTTGATAGTAATATTATACGCATAATTTCTTTAAATGTTATAATTAGAAATATTAATTTATAGGAGTCACGTCATGTCCAACGAAAAAAAAGCTCGAAAAGAAAAGAAAGAAGAAACCCCACTTCATTTTTGGGTTACCACAATTATTGGTGTATTAGTTGCACTAGTCGCCGTCTGGGGAATAAAAACCTTTTTAATTGCTAACGACCAAGTCTTAGGACCATCAATGCAACCAACTTTTGAAAACAAAGATCGAATAATTGCAACTCGTCAAAAAAGTGCCACTCGAAATGATATTGTCATTTTCAACGCTCCTGATCAAAAAAATGCCCAATACATTAAGCGAGTAATTGGATTGCCTGGTGATACTGTTCAATCAATCAATGATGTTTTGTATGTGAATGGAAAAAAAGTCGCTGAACCATATTTAAATAATAAATATAAAGACGCCCGGCATAAGCAAGGTTACACTTATACAAATAACTTTTCTCTAAAAACACTTGCCGATGGGTCCTACTACTCTTCAATTTATCGCGATGATCAAGAACTCTTAACCGAAGTTAAGAAAACTGGGAAAGTTCCCAAGGGTTACTACTTCGTAATGGGAGATCATCGAAATGTCTCTAAGGACAGTCGAATGATTGGATTCATTAAAAAAGACAGTTTGATTGGTGTTGTTAAATTAAGATACTGGCCACTTAATGCCTTAAAAACATTTTAGTTGATTACAGTATGTTAAGATAGAATAAAGGAGCTGATATTATGGATTTATCACATGAAATTATTGAATACCAAAAGAAAACAAATTCAAATGATACTCAATTAGCTTTTGAAATACATTTATCAGTTGAAAGATTGCACACATTAAAGAATAATAGCAGCCTTGCTACACCTGATGAAGAAAAAAGAATATTAGATTTCATTCGAATGCATAGATAAAAAAAGCACCCCGTTATGGGATGCTTTTTTTATTCTTCACTTTTTAATATTCCACCAACGGAATAATTATTCTTTTTCATTTCGTTGATAATGATATGGATTCGCTCTTTAGGAACATCCACGTCTTGACTAATTGCATTAGTGACATCTTGAACCATTTTCTTTAGTTGGTCGTCACTTCTACCTTCTACTAAATCAATATGAACTATTGGCATCTTTTCTCCCCTTTACTTTGCGTTAATTTCAACCATTTTTATTAAAACATCAACAGCCGATTCCATTGTTTGAAGTGATACATATTCGAAACGACCGTGCATATTTTCACCACCTGCAAAAAGATTAGGTGTTGGAATTCCTAAGAATGAAATCTTCGAACCATCCGTACCACCACGAATTGGTTCTTCCTTGATTTCAATTTCCAATTCCTTCATAGCATTTTCTGCCAAAGTAACTACATTCATGTCTTTTTGAATTACTTCAAACATGTTGTAGTATTCGTCTTTTAGGATAACTTTGATGGCATCAGGATAACGCTCATTTATCTTATCGGCTATTTCCTGAGCTAACTTTTTGCGACTTTCCAATCCTTCTCTGGTGAAGTCACGAATAATGTATTCCATTTTTGAGCTATCAACAGTTCCTTCGAAACTTAGTAGATGGAAAAATCCTTCTTTACCCGAAGTTAATTCAGGTACTTCTTTTTGTGGTAATTGATTTTGAAAATCGATCCCTAGTTGTAATGAGTTAATCATAATTCCTTTAGCAGTGCCTGGGTGGACATTTTTACCAGTTATTTCAACTTTTAATGAAGCAGCATTAAAAGTCTCAAATTCTAAACCACCTAATGCTCCGCCATCAACGGTGTACGCATACTTAGTATTGAAGTCATCAACATCGAAGTGATCAGCACCAGTCCCAATTTCTTCATCAGGTCCAAAAGCAATTTTGATATCACCATGTTTAATTTCTGGATGATTAATTAAGTTTTCCGCAAAGGTCATGATTTCTGCGACACCAGCTTTATCATCAGCACCCAATAAGGTAGTTCCATCGGTAGTTATTAAAGTATTTCCAGCATATTTTTCTAGAGTGTCAAATTCTTGAGGATCAAGGGTATATTTCCCTTCTGAGTCAAGTTTAATAACACTCTTTCCGTCATAATTTTCAATGACTTGTGGGTTAACGTTTTCTGAATTGAAATCTGCTGTATCAACATGTGAGATGAAGCCAATTGTTGGCACATCTTTATCAATGTTTGAAGGAATTTTAGCAGTTAAGTAATAGTTATTGGGATTAATCTTAACTTCTGATAAGCCAATTAATTCAATTTCTTGTTTAAGTATTTCTAAAAACTTAATTTGGCGATCAGTTGATGGAATACTGGTTGAATTCGCATCAGATCTTGTATTTGTCTTTACATATTTCAAAAATCTTGGTAATAATGTGTCATATTTTGTCATAATAATCTCCCATTAGTTAAAAGTGTATGGTTCAGTATTTGCTGTTGATTGAATTATATCAATCTTCCAATCATTTTTCTCGGACCAACTATCCAATTGCTCAGCCATTTTTTGAATAAAAATTGCTTCGATATGATGACCGGGGTCAATTGCATTGAGATTAAGTGCTTGAAAATCATGGGCAGTATGATAATAAATATCACCAGTAATGAAAGTATCAACATCACACTGCAGAATTTCCGGATAAAAAGATCCACCATCTCCACCGATTATAGCAACTTTATGAACAGGACGTTCCTGATATGGGCGAATAAATCGTAGGCCAGGAAGAGAAAACACATTTTTAACTTTTTTCGAAAATTCATCTAACGTTGTTGAGTCTACTTCACCAATCACACCAAGTGATAATTCTTGAGGATGAATAATGTTTTTTAATGCCAGAGCATTAGCTAGCCAATCATTCATCCCTCCGTTAACTCTATCTAAGTTAGTATGAGCAGCATAGACAGTGATGTTGTTTTGAATTAAATCATAATACATTTTGTTTTGTGGATCATCCACATTAAGATTCTTAATTGGCCTGAAGATAACGGGATGATGAGCAATAATTAAATCAACATTATTTTCAATGGCTTCGGCAACTACATTGGGACGGACATCCAGAGTCGTCATAACTTTCTTGACTTCTTGATGGCGATTTCCTAATTGAAATCCAGTTGGATCGTCGTCGATTCTTAAATCTAATGGTGCAAACTTTTCAATTTCATCAACTATTTCTTGAACCTTAGTCATTTGCCTAACACTCCTTCCAGAATCTGAATATCTTCGATTAACTCATTCAATTTTTCATTATTCGGATGCTTCGATTTTTTTACACTGGTATAAGTGCTTCTGAACTTATCGAGTTTATGACACCATTTTTTTAAAAAAGCATCATTTTTATTTTTTCTTAACTCAGGGCCTAATAAAAAGTCAGCTCTTTGATATTCAGGGACACTTTCGACAAGTTCACCAAAGATAATTTCGTAAATATGACCGTCTTCTTCAAGAATTTCTTCAGCAACAATTTGATAATTATGATCACTTAACCATTGACGTACTGCTGGCTCCCCAATGTTAGGTTGCAAAATTAATTTTGAAATTGTGAATTCATCTCGTTGATAGAATCTTTGTAGAATCTCAGTAATTAAAATTCCACCCATTCCCGCGATAATTGCAGTGTCAATTTTATCCTCTTTCAAAACAACATCTAAGCCATCACCAAGTCGGGCGTCAATTGTCTGATTTAAACGATGACGAGAGATATTCCCAAAAGATCTTTCAAGTGGACCCTTACTCACTTCACCAGCGATTGCAAATTCAATAATGCCACGTTCAGCTAAATAAATTGGTAGATATGCGTGATCAGAACCCACATCGACAATGCGCTCATCTTTTTTTACAAAATTAGCTATTGTTTTTAATCTTTTTGAGTGAATTTTAGTCAAACCATTACCTACTTTTTTTCTGATATAAAAATAATAACATAAAAAAAAGAGCCAATTGGCCCTTTTATTCCATAAAATCTTTTAATTGTTTTGATCTTGAAGGATGACGAAGTTTTCTTAAAGCTTTCGCTTCAATCTGACGAATTCTTTCACGAGTAACGCCAAATACCTTACCAACCTCTTCTAACGTTCTTGTACGGCCGTCATCGAGTCCGAAACGTAATCTAAGTACATTTTCCTCACGGTCAGTTAAAGTGTCTAAAACATCCTCTAATTGCTCTTTTAGAAGTTCGTATGATGCGTGGTCTTCTGGACTAGTTGCATCAATATCTTCGATAAAGTCACCTAGGTGTGAATCATTCTCTTCACCGATAGGAGTTTCAAGTGAAACTGGTTCTTGAGCAATTTTCAAGATTTCACGGACTTTGGTTGTTGGCAAATCCATCTCAGCACCAATTTCTTCAGGTGTTGGTTCACGACCAAGATCTTGAAGTAGTTGACGTTGGATTCTGATTAGTTTATTAATCGTTTCAACCATATGAACTGGAATACGAATAGTTCTGGCTTGATCAGCAATAGCACGAGTTATAGCTTGTCTAATCCACCATGTAGCATAAGTTGAGAATTTGAATCCCTTGCGGTAATCAAACTTTTCAACAGCCTTCATTAATCCCATGTTACCTTCTTGGATTAAGTCAAGGAACTGCATTCCACGTCCTACATAGCGTTTAGCAATTGAAACAACCAGACGCAAGTTGGCTTCGGCAAGTTTTTGCTTAGCTACTTCATCACCTTGTTCAATTTTAAGAGCTAAATCAACCTCTTCTTGAGCATTTAAAAGCGGCACACGACCAATTTCTTTTAAATACATTCTAACCGGATCATTAATTTTAACTCCAGTTGGTGCTGATAAGTTATTTAATTCGGTTTTATCAATTTCATTTTCTTTTAGAAGACTAAGTTTACTTGGTTCACCGTTTTCATCAACGACACCAATTCCTTCATCTTCTAAACGTTCAATTAATTCATCAATTGAGTCATCTTTAAGAGCGAATGGCTTAACAAGTTTTTCAACTAGATCATCTTCGTTAATTTCTTTTTTTGATTTGTAATCTTTGATTAGATTTTTTGTTGCTGTTTCAAGTTCCTTACTTGATTTAATAACACTCTTTTTCTTTTCAGCCATACAAAAATCCTCCTACATAGAGTCTTTGTGATTTAATAAGTTCTTCTTCAGTTCAATCAATCTATTGGTCAATTCTAAGACTTTTTCTTCATCTTTGTTAGCAGCAGCTTCATTTAGTTGCTGTTTGACCTGTTCGTAGTCATCAACTACCGAACTATTCTCGATAACCGCAATGTAATCATCCACTTCCTCATCAGTAAAGTCTTCTGGAAATTCTTTTATTTCTAACTGACTAACAATTGGTTTTAAATCTTCAGAAAGATGATCTATAAATTCAGCAATTGTTGAATCGGAATTTGCAAGTTCTGCCCATGACCCTAATATTTTATTATATTTATCATCGATAAATGCAAAATTTTTCCGATTAATCACCTTATTATACACATCTTCAGAACGTAACGATAAATATAACAAATTTTGCTGTGCAATTTCAAGTTTTGGGTTTATTTTTTTTGGTTCAGCAGTAGTCTGTCCAAAATCTTGGGTTGTCTTTGTTGAGCCAAAGTCTGCCGGAGGATTTTTAATTCTTTCTTCTCTTTTAACCGTTGCAAACTGTTTTTGAAGAGATTCCATACTGATTGATAGTTGATCAGAAAGTTTTTTTAGATATAGTTCCACTTCAACTGCTGAATTGATATTAGCAAGTTGTCTTAAAGCTTGGTCCAAAAATTCTAATTTTTCTCGATCATTGTTTAAATTAAAGCTTCGACTCAGGCGATTCAATTCAAAAGCAATCGGTGTTTGACTTCCTTGAAAGACAATTTTTTGAAATGCTTCAGAACCCTTAGCTTTAATATATTCATCAGGGTCCATCTTGTCTGGTAAAACAACAACACCTAAATCAAGTTTCTTGTCTTTAAGCAACGTAATTGAACGATGAGTTGCATCTTGTCCCGCATCATCTCCGTCGTAACAAATCAGTAATTTACCGGTAATTCGATTAATCATATAGATTTGAGCTTCGGTTAAACTTGTCCCCATTGAAGCCACACCAGTAGTTACACCAGCCTGAGCGGCACTAATAACATCCATAAATCCTTCAAACAAAACAACTTGCTTTTGTTCTCGGACATTTCTTTTTGTTAAATCATAGTTAAATAGAACTTTACTCTTATTAAATAATAAGGTTTCAGGACTGTTTAAATACTTGGCAACATCCGGATTTTTTTCTAATATTCTTCCCGAAAAGGCAATCACTCTGCCGTTCTGATCGCGGATGGGAAACATTATTCTTCCCCTAAAACGATCAAATAATTCTCCAGTATCGTTTTCAGAGAATAGTCCAGATTTTCTAAGTAAATCTTCGGAAATATTTTTTTCTTTGAAGAAGGATAGCAACAGATTATTTCCATCGGGTGCAAATCCTATTTTATAGGTTTCAATAGTGTCTTCACTCAGTTGTCGTTCTTGAAGATACTTCAGTGCAGTCTCACCAGTTGTCGTTCTTAATAGTACATGTTGATAAAAAGTTTGAGCTTGCTCATAAAGACTTTGTAATTCATTAAACTGTGTACTATTTCCTAAGTCGTTATTATTATTAGTTTTTAAATTATCAGGAATACTAATACTACTTAAGTCAGCTACCTTTAAAACAGCTTCGGGAAAAGTTAAATGATCTATTTCCATAATAAATGAAAAGACATTTCCACCTCGACCACAACTAAAGCAGTGAAAAATTTGTTTATCTTCGGCAACTGAAAAAGAAGCAGTTCTTTCTTCATGAAAAGGACAATAGCCAAATAAGTTTTTTCCAGATTTTTTAAGCTGCACGTAATTACTGACTACATCGACAATGTCAGTGTGGTCACGAACTTCTTGAATGAATTCTTCAGGAATTCTCACTGCCATAACGTCCTCCTCTAATAATTTACTTTATTACTAATTGACTTAAATCACCAAGCATTAAACTTATTTTATCAATAATATTCAAAAGTATTAAGCGATTACTTCTAACTGCCTCATTTTTATCTAAAATCATGTTGTCTTCGAAATAATGATCAATCATTGGAGATAATGATTGAAGCTCATTAAATATTTCAACAATCGACTTCTCATTTATATGAGTATCAAGTTCTTTGACTGCATCATATAAATTATTCTCACTATCATTTTCAAATAAACTAGTATCAATCTCAGCAATTGGAGCTTCAACATGGTTTTTCAATGTGATTTTATGAATTCTAGAAAGTGATTCAATCGTCTCTTTAAATCCTTTTTCTTCACGTTTGTTTTTTAACAATTCAGCAATCTCAGCAATGATTGTTGGTGTCTTCGTTGATGATAATAACGTGGTCTCAACTATGTCGTGATCCATTTGCTCATTTTTGAAATATTGACGAAGTCTTTCAATAATAAAATCAGTAACTTCTTCTTTATGCTGTGTTAATTGTGCTCCAACTTCAGAATTAGAAATAATTTCGTCTTGAAGTTGATCCAAAGAAATCTCCCAATTTCTAGCTTGCATGATTCGAACAATACCATATGCTTGACGACGAAGTCCGAAAGGATCATTAGACCCATTTGGAATAATGTCAACAGCAAAAAATGACATGATTGAATCTAATTTATCCGCAACCGCAAGAACAGCACCAACATTTGATTCTGGAAGGTCACCTTCAGCTGTGGTTGGCATGTAATGTTGTGAGATAGCCTTTGAAACAAGTTCGTTTTCACCCATTAACTGAGCATATTTCTCACCCATAATTCCTTGTAATTCAGGAAATTCATCAACCATATTGGTAACTAGATCAAACTTAGAAATTTCACTAGCTCTCTTGAGCGCTTCCATTTCTTCAGCTGATAAGTCTAAGTGTTTTGCTAATAATTCAGCTACAACTCCAGTGCTTTGCATCTTTTCATACATTGAGCCGATTTTTTGATGGAAAGAAACATTCTTTAATTTATCAATATAGAAATCAATCGAGTGTTTTTGATCCTCTTCATAAAAGAATTGTGCATCTTCCAAACGAGCGGTTAAGACTTTCTCATTACCACTAATCACATTTTCTAGGTAATCATCATTTCCGTTTCTAACACTAATAAAAACTGGTGCTAGCTTCTTATCTTGAGTTCTTGCGTAGAAATAACGTTGATTATCTTTCATTGAAGTGATTAAAACTTCATCAGGAATATCTAAATACTTCTTATCAAAATTACCAAAGAACGCCGTTGGATATTCAACCAAATTATTGACTTCTTCTAATAAGTCTTCGTCAATATCTACCAGCCAATCATTTTCAGTCGCAATGGCTTCAATTTGCTGCTTAATAACAGCTTTTCTACGATTGGCATCAGCAATAACAAAGTCACTATTCAATGCTTCAACATATGAATTAACATCTTTAATTACTACCTCATCATGGCCTAAGAATCGATGTCCTTTGGTAACATTGTTGGCTTTAATATTTAAAATTTGAGTGTCAATCACTTTATCTTCAAGCATAGCAACTAGCCAGTGAATTGGTCTGATATATTCGAATCTTTGTGAGCCCCAGTGCATTCTAGTAGGAAAAGTCATTTCTTCTAGGGGCTGATTAATATCTTGGAGAATAGTCTCACTGGTTTGACCAATTTCGTGTTTTTGAATATAAGCATATTCTTCACCCTTTAATTCTTGGAAGAAAATATCCTCAGGGTTTTGACCTTGCCCTTTAGCAAAACCAATAGCAGCCTTTGTCCAATTACCATCAGAGTCAAGTGCAATACGCTTAGCAGGTCCCTTCATTGTTTCATCAATGTCATCTTGTTTATCACTTAAATCATTAATAATAAGTGCTAGTCTTCTCGGTGTAGAGAATTTCTTGACTTCACCGAAGGTTAAGCGGTTCTCAGTCAAAAAATCAGTGACACGTTTTTCAAATTGATTGATACTTGGAGTTACAACATGAGCTGGCATTTCTTCCAGACCAAGTTCCAATAAAAATGTTTTTGTCATCTTAATTTTCAACTCCTTCTTTAGTATTTTCCTTTAAAAGTGGGAAACCTAGTTTTTCGCGTTCATCTACAAAAGCTTGAGCAACTCTATGAGCCATTTTTCTAATTCTTGATAAATAACCTGCTCTTTGAGTAACTGAAACAGCTCCTCTGGCATCTAATAAGTTGAAAGTGTGGCTACATTTCAAAATGTAATCATATGCGGGATGAACAAGGCCTATTTCCATCAAACGGTTAGCTTCTTTTTCATATTGATCAAAGAAACTCAATAACATTTCTTGGTTACTTTCTTCAAATGAATATTTGGAATGTTCATATTCTGGTTCTTTAAAAATGTCGCCATATTTAACACCATTACCCCAATCGAGGTCATAGACCGAATCAACATCTTGAATATATGATGCTAATCTTTCAACGCCATAAGTAATTTCACTAGTTACGGGATCACATTGAAGTCCTCCCACTTGTTGGAAGTAAGTAAACTGAGTAACTTCCATTCCATCAAGCCAAACTTCCCAGCCAACACCGGCACAACCCATAGAAGGATTCTCCCAGTTGTCTTCAACAAAACGAATATCATGTTCAAGTGGTTCAATTCCTAAAGCTCTTAAAGAGTCCAAATAGTATTCTTGGACTTCTTTAGGTGAAGGCTTCATAACAACTTGAAATTGGTGATGTTGATACAAACGGTTAGGATTATCACCATATCGTCCATCAGCCGGACGTCTGGAAGGTTCTACGTATGCAGCATTCCAAGGCTCTGGTCCAATAGCACGTAAAAAAGTATAAGGACTCATAGTTCCAGCACCTTTTTCTGTGTCGTAAGCTTCCATTAGCATACAACCTTTTTCACTCCAAAATTTTTGTAAGGTCAAAATCATATTTTGAACATCTAGTTTTTCAGTCATAAATACACCCTTCTCAAAAAAAATAAAAAATCCCAAGCAGAAATAATCTGCCAGGGACGATCTATCGCGGTTCCACCCTAGTTCTAATCGAATTCGATTAGCTCTTTTAGATATTTATTTATAAAATTCACCATTTACATATTCGTGACTTTCACTACCACACGATCGCTTTTAATAACGTGATAATGATACTGTTTTTAAGCTGTTGTGTCAAACAAAAAAAGACGACTACGTCGTCTTCTAACTATTTATCATCTTTTGATTGTTCGTTATCGTAATCAACAGCTTTTAATACTCTATCAATTGCTTTGTCGTTAGCTTTTTTATCCTTACCAGTTGAGTATTCACCAACACTAGAATCTTTGATTAAATCATAAATAGTATCTTTAGTAATTGTGTAATGATCACCTTTTTTGGTCATTGTCATGGTAATTGTCTTGTCTTTACCATATTGTGGGTATTTCATAGCATGATCACCATAAAGTTCGTTGTACAATTCAAAATTAATTATGTACATTCCTGACTTAACTGTTGGATCAGTTGATGAGCCAGCCATAAGAGCTAATTCTGTATCTTGAAGAATATGTGCTTTCAAGTTGGTTAAATTATTAGCACCTTGGGTGTCAGCTAATGGATCAATTGTAAATTTGATTGTTGCTGTTTTTCCTTTAGTTTTTACACTAGTAATTTTGTACTTGTCAATTTGGCGCATGTTTTCAAGTCTTAATTTCACCCATTTTTTCAAAACTGGTGATAAGTCTAAATCAACTTCATCAACTTTAGTTGATATTCCGTCATCTTTAGCTTCTTTCATTTTTTTATCGTATAAAGATGAAAGTAAATCATCTGTAAACTCACTAGCATCTTTTCCTGAAACATCCTTAAAACCAGCTGATTTTCCTTTATAGAAATAGTTCAATGTAGCTGTTGCATCTTGTTTTGCAAGATCTTTTTCACTTGTTGTTTTACCAGTTTTTGATCCACATGCTACCAAAATAACTGATAATACCATTACGGCAATAACCGAAATTATGCTCTTCTTTCTCATTTTCATATCCATCCTCTATATTTTATATAAATACATATAAATAATATCAAAGTCGAGATACAAATAAAAGACAAAAAGAAATAAACAGAGGTAATAATAAGCGTAATAAACAAAATAAAGATTGCTGCATCAGCAATCTTCATAGCATTTCATTCAATTGATTAATAAATTTTTTACTTTTTAGACTTATTCCAATATTATCATCATAAATTAAATCAATAATATGCTGGATTTGGTTTTTAGTCGTTTGTTTAACATCAATTTTTTTAATATTTTCAAGTTTTATTCCTGAGAAAAGTCGTAAATAATAAATTACTCTTTGACCGGCATGTACCCGATTGGGATCCTTTGAATAATGGTGACTACAAATAATTCCACCAAGAACGATTGAGAAATCAAACTCTCCTTCTGTTTCACCGCCAACTACACAATTTTTAAAATTCGGATTCACACCAAAAACTTTCAAAAGATTAATTTGCACAATATTGCTGATGATTTGTGGATCTCGTCCATCATCTATAAGTAATAATGCTTTTATTAAAAAATCAAACCACTCGTCACTCACTGACTCGCTTTGTTCAAAGGCACGAGAAAATAAGTCAACAATAAATGCAGCATAGGCATTTTTGGTGATATCTAAAGAAATATTATTAAACTCTGAAACATAGTTAGCGCTTGTGACATAAGAGAAGCCATCATCATTAATTGATCCAAGATATTCGCCATATGTATATGGCATCAGAGAACCAGTAATCTTCGAATTTGCTTTTCCAAATCCACGTACATAAAAAGTTTTCAGAGAAAACTCTTTGGTTATCATATAAACCAAAGCATCATTTTCTTTATATCTACTGACTTTGATAATGAGGCCAGTGAATGTTTGATTTTTTAAAAGTGTCATTAATTAAAATCCTTAACCGAATATCCCGCCGAATTTAAGAAATTAGGATCATCACGCCAATTCTTTTTAACTTTGACCCACAGTTTCAAATTGATTTTTTCATTCAATAAGTCTTCAATTTGCCGACGAGCACCAATTCCAATATGCTTTAACATACTTCCTTTTTGACCAATTACAATTCCTTTTTGACTGTCACGTTCCAAGTAAATAGTTGCTTCAACTTGTAACTTGTTGTTAACACGCTGATTCATTCTTTCAACCACTACCGCAACAGAATGCGGAATTTCATCATGTGTAGAATGAAGTATGTTTTCACGAATAAGTTCGGCAACAATGAAGTACTCTGGATGGTCGGTAACTTGGTCCTTAGGATAATACATTGGGCCAACTTCAAGCTGTTGACCGATTTTTTCTAGCAATTCATCTACATTATTACCCATCGTAGCTGAAATTGGAAAAACTTGATCAAAGTTTAAAATCATTGAGTATTCTTCAATTTGTGACATTATTTCATCTGGATGTATTAAATCAATCTTGTTTAAAATCAAAAAAGTAGGTTTTTTAACTTCTTTAAGTTGTTCCAAAATAAATTTATCACCAGGTCCTAATTTCTGACCTGCTTCAGTCATGAACAAAATCAAATCTACTTCTTTGAACGTAGAAATTGCCGCCTGATCCATGTAGTCATCAAGCTTATTCTTAGGCTTATGAATTCCGGGCGTATCCAAAAAGACAATTTGCTTATCGTCGTCAGTAAAAACACCAGAAATTTTGTTTCTAGTTGTTTGGGCTTTGTCAGATGTAATAGCAATTCTTTGTTGCAAAACTCGATTCATAAAGGTTGATTTTCCGACATTTGGGCGTCCAACAATGGCCACAAATCCGGAGTGAAATTCTTTGTTTTCCATTACAAGTCCTCTTTAGAAAATGAATAAGGCAAGATTTGTTCCATCGTATATCTTTCAATTTCACCTTTAGTGTTAGTTAGATAAACAGGAGCATCTTTCTTAATAAACTCTGTCATTACTTGTCTGCAGGCTCCACAAGGCTTGCAACCACCGACAGTGTCACCAATCACTAGAATACTGGTAAACTCTGTATATCCCTCAGAAACAGCCTTGAACATTGCTGTACGTTCAGCACAGTTGGTTAATCCATATGATGAATTTTCGACGTTACAGCCATTGAAGATTTTTCCATCTTTGGTTTTAACTGCTGCACCAACATGAAATTTTGAATAAGGTACATATGCTTGATCAAAAGCCTTTTTTGCTTCATCATACATTAATTTTTCTTCTTCAGTCATTGCCATTTTTATTTCTCCAGTCCAAATTTTGTCAGTATTTTTTCTTGTAAACCAATCATTGTTTCTTCATCGTCTTTTTCAATATGATCATAACCATTTAAATGCAAAATTCCATGAACAATTGTATATCCTAGTTCGCGATCTAAGGAATGACCATATTCTTTTGCGTGGTCAGCAACGACTTCAAGACAAATGAACAAATCACCAACGTCTTCTTCAATAATGTCATCGAATTGTTCAAAGACTGTTTCATCACCATCTTCAATCGCAAAACTAATTACGTCTGTTGGACGATCGGTGTCACGATATTTTTTATTAATTGAATGAATTTCAGCAATATCTACAAAATGAATGGATAACTCAATTTCTTTTGTTAGATTAAGTTCATCAATTGTGAATTGAACTATTTTTTTCACCCAATCAGCACGCTCTTGATCAATTTGATCGTTGGTATAAAGATTTAATTCCATAATTACTCCCGATTATTTTTTTCATAAGCATCAATAATTTCCGCAACAACTGGATGACGAACAACATCCGCCGAAGTGAAGTTAACAAAATCAATATGCGGTAAATCTTGTAAAATGTTTTGGGCTTGAACTAATCCACTCTTAGCATTATGAGGTAAATCAATTTGTGAAATATCACCGTTGACAATCATTTTTGACCCAAAACCTAGACGAGTTAAAAACATTTTCATTTGTTCAGGTGTGGTGTTTTGCGCCTCATCTAAAATAACAAAGGCTTCATCTAAGGTTCTTCCACGCATATATGCTAGTGGTGCAATTTCAATTACTTCACGTTCCATTAAACGGCTCACATGATCAGCTCCCATAATGGCATATAATGCATCATAAATTGGCCTCAAGTAAGGATCAACTTTTTCTTTTAAGTCCCCTGGCAAGAAACCTAAGTTCTCTCCTGCTTCAACCGCTGGCCTAGTCAAAATTAACCTTTGAACCAGTCCTTTTTTCAAAGCAGCGACTGCCATAACCACTGCAAGATAAGTTTTTCCAGTTCCCGCTGGTCCAATTCCAAAAGTAATGTCATTTTTCTTAATGGACTTCACATATTGACGTTGTCCAAAACTCTTAACTCGGACTGATTTTCCTTTTGCATCACGAATTAATTCTTCTTTATATAAATCTTCAAAATAATCCAGAGTTTCTTGTTGTGACATTTGAATGGCACTAACAATGTCTGCTTGACCAATTTTAATGCCTTTTTTAGTTATACTAATAAGCTTTTTAATTATGGAAATAGTTTGATCAACATCTTCATTTGTACCGCTAATTGTTAGCTTGTTACCAAAGGCACTGATGTTAACGTTTAATCCTTCTTCCAAAAGCGTTAAATTACTGTCGTTTACTCCAAACAAACTCACTTCAACTTGCTGATCGGATAAATGAAAATCTTTTTTTGTCGAATCTTCTGTCAAAAGACGCCTCCAAAATTTTATTTATTAAAATTTTACCACACTATTGACTTATTCTAGTTACTAAACTGATTGTTTCAGCAAATAAAAAAGCCTTTAATTAAATAAAGGCTTTTTTGATTAGTTTACTTTTTTCTTGTTCTTGTAGATTGTATAACCAACTACACTTGATAATAAGATTACTCCACTAGCTAATAGTGCCATGTTCAAGGCATTGTTTTCACCAGTCTTTGGTAATACTTTCTTAACGATTGTATTCACAATTGTCTTAGTAACTGGTTTTGTTGGCTTGGTTGGTTCTGTTGGATCTACTGGTGGTGTAGGAACTTTTGTATAAACGAATTTCACGTTTTGTGGATCGTTTGTAAAGGTTCCTGTCACTGTATCTGATACTTCAGCGAAAGTTGTCT
>NZ_JAUKWP010000004.1 GCF_030504545.1 Lactobacillus sp. YT155
AAATCTGCTCCTAATTCAAAAGTACCACCATTACTGTCATATTTAACCCATTTGTTTTCTGTAGCACCAATATCTGATGGTAATGCTCTACCAAATGATCTGTGGTCACTAACTGAAGTTAAAACACCAGTAATCTTGTTGTCAGCATCTTTAGCTGGTACAACAGGAATTGTTGGAATTACTTGCGCATCTTTTGATGTTCCAGCTTTAATTCCTGAATAGTTAGGAACTAATGCAGGTGCGAATTGTCCAAAGACAGTCACAGGATCGACTGTGTTAGCCGTTCCATTATCATAACCGATGTTGTTTCCTAAATCACCAGAACCGGTAACTCCAGCCATGTCAGCGATATTGTTCTTGGTTGCCATTTTTGAAGTGTTATTAACAAATAAATTGCCCTTGTAAGCTCCAGCAGATTTGTTTAGCCAATAGCCGTGACTTCCAACAGCACCACCATAGTAACTAGCAACATTACCGACAAAAGTATTGTTAGTGTAATTAATTAATGAAGTTCTACTATCAGATCTAGCGCCATTGGCATAAATTTGGATAGCTCCTCCGTTATTAGTTGAAAGGCTTTTACCATATGCGCGATTATCAACAAAGGTATTATTATTAAATGAAATACCGTCAGTTATTGTGGAATTAGTTTGAATCAATAGTGCTCCACCATCATCACCGGCAACATTTTTACTAAACGTATTGCCGGTAAAATTGACTTGGTTACCACTTACTACATTAAATAAAGTAACGGCTCCACCGTCAGCCATTTTGGCTCCGGCACCATCAGGAACATCAACCGAAGCTTGGTTGTTAGCAAAGTAGTTATTTTTAAAGTTAAATGTTGAATTAGCAGTTGGTTCGGCAATAAATAATGCGCCACCCTGTCCTGGTGCACCCTTAAAGATTGTTTCATTTCCAGTAAAACTAGAATTTGAAACGGTTAAATTACCATTGTAATTGCGACTACCAATAGCACCACCGGCATGTCCTACACCGGTAATATTATTGTTTGTGAATGAACAATTAGTAATGTTTGTATTACCTGCAATATATAGAGCTCCACCATCGCCATTTCCCATAGTAAGATCTTTGAAGCTAGAGTTATCAACATTAATTGTTCCTTGGTTTGAAAGCACTCTAAGAGCTGTACTATTGAGTAAACTAGTGTCGCCGTTTACAAAATTAAAGTTCTTCAATGTGAATGAACTATTAGTATTGTTAGTTAATTCAATAAAGGCACCCTTATTATTGGGGTTAGCCATATTGATTTGTTTGTTTCCACCATCAATGGTTATATTGATACCTGCAGTGTTAATCGTGACAAAATTAGTAGCAGTAATCGTAGTTGGAAAACTTGCTGACAAGGAAATTGTCGTATCAGTAGTTGCTTGCGAGACAGCATCAGTCAACTCTTGAGGAGTGTTAACCGTTACTTGACCAGTCGCAGTGACCTTAGGTGTAACAACATCCTTTGTTTTCTTTTCAGATGTTACAGTCTTTTCTTTTGAATCAACATCTGAAGTTGTTTGATCATCAGAAACTACTTTCGAATCGTTTGTTTCAGTATTACTTGTAGAAGCTGATTCATCGATAGCAAAAGTGCTAACTGATGGCGCTATAAGCCCTAAAACTGTAACAGTAATAAGTAAAATAGAACTTCTTCTTTTCATAGGTTCTTCCCCGAACTCTCTAATATAGTATATATACTTTACTTATTAATTTTATAAGTATTATTGTACTGTGTCAATCACCACTTATAAATAGACCATTTAACTAGTTTTAGACAAACAAAAAAACTAAAGCATCAGCTTTAGTTTTTTATACTAGCCACGACGTTTTTTCTTGTTGCGTTTACGTGCAGCTTCAGATTTTAATTTACGTTTAACACTTGGTTTTTCGTAATACTCTCTTTTACGGAACTCTTGAAGTGTACCTGCTTTAGAAACAGAACGCTTAAAGCGTCTAAGAGCGTCATCTAGCGATTCGTTCTCGCGAACAACAGTCTTTGCCATGATATCACTCCTTTCGACTTATAGCATTAGTAACCGTCTCACGCTTACCTAAAACATTATACCAAAAAGAGTTCTCACGTCAAAAGTTTTTTTATATTAACAATAATAAAATGTTAAAATTTGATTATGAGGTGAATTAGATGAAAACAAAAAGAGATGTTTACATTGTTTCCGACTCTGCAGGAGACACCGCATTTAATGTTGCAAAAGCTGCACTATCAGAATTTGATGACCTAGAGGTTAACTATCAACGCTACCCTTTCATTAATAATTCTGATAAAGTAGCCGCTGTTTTGAATAAAGTAAATGAGAACAAAGATAACGCAATTCTATTTTTTACAATTGTTTCTCCAAAAGATGCTCAATATGTAGTTGATTTTTGTAACACCAATGGCATTTGTGCTTATGACATCATGAGTCCTATTTTGTCAGTAATTGAAAAGAATACTAAGTTGTCCCCTAGTCATAAAATTGGTGCCGTTCACCAGTTAGATAGTGGCTACTTCGACATGATTTCTGCTGTTGAATTTGCGCTATTAAATGATGATGGCCAACATCCGGCTGGATTTAAAGAAGCTGACGTGGTTCTATTAGGTGTTTCAAGAACTTCTAAGACTCCACTTTCATTATTTCTTGCCAATAGCAATATCAAAGTTGCTAATCTCCCCTTAGTTCCTAAGGCCCAAATACCTGAAGAACTCTGGGACGTTGATCCAAAACGAATCGTTGGCTTAACCACAGATTTGAATGTCTTAAAGAAAATTCGTCGTCAAAGAATGATTGCTTATGGACTCAATCCTGATACTGTCTATTCAGACGAATCGGAGCTCAAAGAAGAACTAGACTACTCCGAAAAACTTTATGATAAACTTGGCTGTCTAGTTATCAATACTGCTGATCGTTCGATTGAAGAGACTGCTTCGATTATCATGGAAAAACTTAACTTAGGACATTTCAGTGCAAAAAAATAAGCTACTAATTTAGTAGCTTATTTTTTTAGCAATTTTTCTTTCATGTCTGGATCGAATTTCTGAGCTCTAATCATCGCAATTTCTGCTTTATAAGGTGCTACACCAACTTTGTCCTGATCATCTTTTTTTACATATGGAGTTTCCATAATCTTAGGAACCTCTTCTAATTGAGGATGATGCGCAACATAGTTTAGTGTTTCAAAGCCAATTTCACCAAAACCAATATTTTCGTGGCGATCTTTGTGAGAACCTTGCGGATTTTTTGAATCATTCAAATGAATTGATGCAATTCTGTCAATTCCGATAATATGATCAAATTCATTCAAGACTCCATCGAAATCATCTTTGATATTGTAACCAGCATCACTGGTATGACAGGTGTCAAAAGTGATAGCAACTTTATCAGTTAACTTAATTTGGTCAAGAATTGTTGCTAGTTGCTCAAAAGTAATTCCAACTTCTGTTCCTTTGCCAGCCATAGTTTCAATCGCAATTTTCACATTTTGGTCTGCAGTTAAAACTTCATTCAAGCCTTTGGCAATTTGATTTAGCGCGGCTTCAGGGCCAGCCCCTACATGGGCTCCAGGATGAAAACTAAGAGCTTGTATCCCCAAGGCATCGCAACGTTTAATTTCTTGAGCCATAAAGTCCACACCAAACCCAAAACTCTCTGGTTTGGTTGTGTTACCTAAGTTGACAATATATGGAGCATGACCAATCACATCATTTATCCCATATTCAGAGATTAGTTTCTCACCTTCCGGAATATTCATTTCTGAAACATCTTTACGTTTAGTATTTTGAGGCGCTCCAGTAAAAATCATCATCGCATTAGCATCGTAACTATGTGCTTCTTTAGCGGAACCAGCGAGCATGTCAGGTGATTTCATTCCAACGTGTGAACCAATTTTAAGCATAATTTCTCCTCACTAATAAATCGTTGATTGATAAAAATTACCAAGAATTTTCACCGAATCTGTAATACTTACAAAAGCATAGGGATCAGACTTTTTCATTGAAGCCTTAAGTAATTCCATTTCATAACGGGCAATTACGGTAAATAAAATGGTTTTGTCCTCATGACGATAAGCCCCTTCTGCACCGTGCAACACCGTAATACCACGACGCATGGTATTTTGAATTTCGTCAATAACTGCATCCGGTTCAGAGGTAACAATCATCACTTGAAGTTTTTGATTCTTCGTATAAATCATGTCAATTACACGACCGTTAACAAAGATACCAACAGCTGAGTACAAAGCATTTGGCCAACCGTATAAAAGTCCGGCTGCCATAACAATGGCAATATTAAAGTAAATATTGATAGTTCCAACACTCTTACCGGTTTTTTGCATCAAAATGATTCCAATGATGTCTAATCCACCAGTTGAAAGACCATTCTTCAAGGCAAACCCAGTTCCAAATCCATTAATCGCTGCACCAAAAATTGCGCAGATTAATGGATCATGAGTGATAACAATTGGCTTGATAGAAGCCAACATGATTGATGAAGCAATAACTGCTACCGCGGTGAAAAAGGTAAACTTCTTTCCAATTTTTCGATATGAAATAATGAACAAAGGCGCATTCAATACAAAAATCATTACCGATGTTGGTAAAGTGAATGGTAAGAATTTTTCAGAAAAAGTCGTTGATATTTGAGCAAAACCTGTTATTCCTGAACCGTAGGTATGTCCAGCATTCCAAAACAAGTTAACCGCAATTGAAACACAAATTGCGTATATCACTGCTACCGATAACTTTGAAACAGTTTGATGCCGGCGCATTATTCGATCAATTTCTTCCATTAGAACCTCGTACCTCGGATGATTTCTTTTAATAAAAACATCTTAACATAAATCAAAAATACCAAACGATTTTTTTATGAAAATAAACGCTTATATTCACCTAAATTGTTTTCATCCAATTTATCAACTGGAATGAATTTCAAAGCCGCTGAATTAATGCAATATCTTAATCCACCTTCTGCTTCTGGTCCATCTTCAAAAACATGTCCTAAATGTGAATCGGCATTTTTACTACGTACTTCGGTTCTTTGCCTTGCTAAAGAGTTGTCTTCTTTTTCAACTAATTTTTCAATTGGCTTAGAAAATGATGGCCAACCACAACCCGCATCATATTTATCTTTTGAACTGAATAGCGGTGTACCATCTACAATGTCAACGTAGATTCCTTCTTGATAAAAATCATCATATTCACCTGAAAAAGGCATTTCTGTAGCAGAATTTTGCGTTACATCATATTGCTCTTCAGTGAGTTTTTTCTTCAATTCTTCTTTATTTTTTGCCATATAAAAGCACTTCCTTTATTGCATTTACTAATAGTATACATATGCAAAAGGAAGTGTCACTAAATTTAGCTTATTTTTGTGTTTTAATACCAAGTTCCGATAATTGTTTCTCATCGACTGGTGCTGGTGCTTCTGTCATTGGTTCAGTAGCGTTGGAGTTCTTAGGAAAGGCAATGACATCACGAATATTGTCTTTTTGAGTTAGTAACATAACGAATCTATCTAATCCCAAAGCAATTCCACCTAGTGGAGGACATCCGTAGTCGAGTGAATCTAGTAGGAAGCCGAATTGTTCTTGAGCACTTTCTTTACTAAATCCTAATGCCTTAAGCATTTTTTCTTGAACTTCACGATCATGAATACGAATTGAGCCACCACCCAGTTCAAAGCCGTTCAAAACAATATCATAACTTTGTGCATACGCTTTTGTTGGGTCCTCATCTAAGAAATGAACATCTTCTACATTAGGCATGGTGAATGGATGATGAGCAGAAACAAATCTTTCTAGCCCTTCGTCATATTCAAATAGTGGCCAGTTAACCACCCAGGTATAGGCGAAATCATTCTCATTATAAAGATGTAAATCTTTAGCAAAGTGATTACGTAAATATCCAAGTGAATCAGCCACTACTTTTTTAGAATCGGCCACAAATAATACTAAGTCATTGTCAGTTAATTCAAGAGTTGTCATCAATTCATCACTTTGTTCAGTAATGAATTTAGAAACAGGTCCTGTTAATTGTCCATCAGTAACTTTTAACCAAGCAAGTCCTTTAGCATGGTAACGTTTGATATATTCTTGTTGGTTTTCAATATCTTTTCTTGAATACTTATCTGCCGCATTTTTGACAACAATTGCCTTCACTTGGCCATCATTTGCGATAGCACCACTAAAGACTTTGAACTCACTATCCTTGAACAAATCAGATAAATCTTGAAGTTCCATACCAAAACGAACATCTGGTTTATCAGTTCCGTAACGAGCCATGGATTCATCCCAAGTTAACTTAGGAAATGGAGTTTTTACTTCAACATTTAAGACATCCTTCATAACCTTCTTAATTAATCCTTCAGTCATTTCTTGGATTTCATCTGCTGTCATAAAACTAGTTTCAATATCAATTTGTGTAAATTCTGGTTGACGATCACCACGTAAATCTTCATCCCTAAAGCAATGTGCAATTTGGAAGTAACGGTCAAAACCACCTACCATTAACAATTGCTTAAACAATTGTGGGGATTGTGGCAATGCATAAAATGAACCTGGGTAAACTCTTGAAGGTACTAAATAATCTCTAGCACCTTCTGGTGTTGACTTAGTTAGATTAGGTGTTTCGATATCCACAAATTCATTGTCGTATAGATATTGATTAACCGATTGTTTAACTTTTGAACGAACCTCGATTCCATGAGCCATACTAGGACGACGTAAGTCTAAATAACGGTATTTTAGTTTTGTTTCTTCAGAAACTTCAATGTCATCTTTAATTTCAAATGGAGGAACTTTTGATTTGTTAAGAATAGTTACCTTACTAGCTTCAACTTCAACTTCGCCAGTTTTCATATCTGAATTGATGGCATTTTCTTGTCTTTTGACAACTTTTCCTTCAACTTGAATGACGTATTCTGAGCGCATGTCATTAGCCACTTTCAAAGCTTCTTCACCGAATTCACTACTGAAAACAACTTGCACGATACCTTTTTTATCTCGCAAGCTAACAAAAATCAGATTTCCAAGGCTTCTTCTTTTCTGGACCCAGCCAACCAAGGTCACATTTTGGTCTACATAAGTTGTGGTGATATTACCACAATAATCAGTTCTCATTTCCATTTTTATTACCCTCTTTTTAATTCCAGAACTTTGCTTACTAACTCATCAAATGAAACATGCATTTGCTCGCCAGTTGCCATATTCTTTAGTTGAACTTGTTGATTCACTAATTCATCTTCGCCGATTGTTACGACGAATTTAGCTTGTAGGTTGTCAGCCATTTTGAATTGACCTTTAACTTTCTTATCCAAGTAGTCACGGTCGGCCTTTAATCCAGCTTGACGTAGTTGATTAAGAATCACTAGTGACTTCTCACTTGCTGATTGTCCTATTGTTGTTACAAATACATCTAGACCGTCATCAGCAATTTCTTCTTTAATTTGTTGATTAATTAGCAGAATCAGACGTTCAATTCCCATCCCAAAACCAAATCCTGGAGTTTCGGGTCCGCCTAGTTCTTCAACTAATCCGTTATATCTTCCACCGGCAATAACTGTTGTTTCCTTATTACCAAATGCTGGATCACTAACCATAACTTCAAATATTGTGTGGTTATAATAATCTAAACCACGAACCATATTTGAATCTATTTCATAGTTGATATTCAAGTCATCTAGAGACTTAATAACTCGATCAAAATGTTCCTTAGAATCATCAGTTAAGTAATCAAGTATGGACGGAGCACCGGCAACGATTTTTTGATCATCAGGATCTTTACTGTCAAGAATACGTAGTGGATTCTCGTGTAATCTTCTTTTTGAATCATCGCTTAAGCTGTCTTCAAAAGGTGTAAGGTAATCAACTAGAGCTTGATGATATGCTTCTCTGGTTTGTTTATCGCCAAGAGAGTTAATAGCTAATTTGTAATTAGTAATTTCAAATTTTGCCAAAAAGTTAATCGCCATAGCAATTACATCAGCATCTAGCTCCGGACTATTCGAACCAAAAGCCTCCACACCTATTTGATGAAATTGTCGTTGTCTCCCTGATTGAGGTCGTTCATATCTAAACATCGGACCTTTGTACCAAACTTTGTAAGGTTTGACGTACTCAGGAGCAAATAATTTATTTTCAACGTAAGCCCTAACTACTCCCGCTGTCCCTTCTGGACGTAACGCCATCTTACGATCGCCTTTATCAACGAAATCATACATTTCTTTTGAGACAATATCTGAAGTCTCACCAGAGCTTCTTTGAAATAACTCGTATTGTTCAAAAATTGGGGTTCTGATTTCTGAAAAACGGTAAGTTGAAAAGACTTCTTGAGCTGTCTTTTCAATGAATTGCCAAATTAATGATTCCTCTGGCAAAATATCTGCGGTTCCTTTTGGTTTTTGATAACGCATTTTTTTCCTCCAACAAAAAACACCCCTATTCTGATATAGAATAAGGGTGTATAAATATCTACACGGTACCACCTTAGTGTGTGCTACAGTTAACGCCTGCCAAACGATTGATCTCAGGAATGTCTTTTCTATCAATGATAACTTGCAGCGACCGTTATCTCTCTAATTAATCTGATATATCTTTTTCCTTCATCGACCTTATGGTAATAAACTACTTATTTTTCCTTTATTTGTCAAGTATTGATGGAGCTAATAATTAATTTTGAATTGAGCAATACAAGTTAATACAAATATATTATAATCTTATATGTATAACTCTTTAGGTGGTATTCAAAATGAAAAAAAATACTCACCCGATATTAATCTTCTTAGCTAAATATGGGGTCTTCTTATTAATAGCGGTTTTGTTAATTATTTCAGCCACTACAACTGTCTCTTTGGCAAAACTCTCAACTGTTACTGTTAAATCAGAAGTTGTTAATATTCGAGTTGGCCCTGGTCTCTCCTATAATTCTTTTGCTAAGGCAAAAAAAGGCGACAAACTTACTGTAGTTGACAAGAAGAAATCTTGGTGGCAGGTCCGACTTTCAGGCGACAAAGTTGGTTGGGTTGCCAGCTGGTTAATTAAAGATAATGAAATCTCCTCCAATACCAATCACTATGGAATCATTACCGAAAGTGGCGCTAATGTTTATGCCACTGATGACGATACCAGTAAAGTTTTAGGGCAACTTCAGTCGGGTAAAAAAGTAAACATTGTTTACCAAGAAGAAGGCTGGAATCAAATAATCTATGGACAAAGTGTTGGTTGGGTTTTGAATGCCAATGTTAAAACCACTGGTAAACAAGCTGAAGCACTGAATAAGCATCACAATACAAATCCTAATTCGAGAAATAACACCGGTCACAAACTTAAAGAAGATAATATCAAAGTTGTCACAACTATTTCTGGCGATACTAAGTTGCGTGGAACTGCTAGTACATCTGGTGATGTTCTAACTATTCTTCCTGCTGATGAGAAAATGACCTTCTTAAGTCAACAAGGAGATTGGTATAAAGTTAAAACTAAAGGCGGCACGACCGGTTGGGTTGCTAGTTGGCTGGTTACCATCTCTGATCGAACCACTCCAGTTAAGATAAAGGCAACTCGACTTGCCGGTTCAACAATTGTCCTTGACCCTGGTCATGGTGGAAAAGATGTCGGTGCTGAATCAAGTAACGGCAAATATCATGAATCAACTTATACTACTAAGTTTATTAATGCCTTAAAGACCAAGCTCGAACAAGCAGGTGCCAACGTAATTCTTACTCGTAACTCAAATAAAAATGTTGCTTTAGGTCCAAGAGCTCGTATGTCAAATAAAAAGAAAGCAGATGCTTTCATCAGTATTCACTTTGACTCTAGCGACTCCAAAAATAGTGCTTCTGGTTTAACAACTTATTACTACGACAAAGAAAGAGATAACAAACTGGCAACAAGCATTAGTTCATCACTAAAAGATTTGCCATTAGAAAATCGTGGAACTGACTTTGGTGACTACTATGTCTTGAGAGAAAATGATCGCCCTTCTGTTCTTTTGGAACTGGGATACATTAATTCAAGTGACGATTTAAAACAAATTCGTTCTAAAAAATATCGTGCTAAAGTTGTCGATGGAATCTACAACGGACTGATAAATTATTTCAAATAAAAAAGAACTTCAAATGAATGAAGTTCTTTTTATTTTACACAGAAAATATAATATATTTTTTTACTAATCTTGCTTTTTTAAAAATCACTCTGTCATCTCCATAACGATTGTTACCGGCCCATCATTTTCAATTGAAACCTTCATGTCGGTTTGGAATTTACCAGTAGCAACTGTTAAGCCTTCACTTCTAAGTTGCGAATTAAACGCCTCATATAAATCATTAGCCACTTCAGGAGCAGCGGCCTCAATGAAACTAGGACGATTCCCTTTTTTAGTAGCGCCGTACAAAGTGAACTGTGATACCGACAAAATTTCGCCATCAACGTCATTAACCGAGAGATTCATCTTTCCCTCAGTGTCACTAAAAATTCTTAACTTAGCAACTTTTTTTGCCATTTTCTTTACTGTCATTAAAGAGTCGCCCTCTTTAATTCCGACAAAAACACAAAGCCCTTGGCTAATTGAACCGACAGTTTCATTATCAACGTTTACTTGAGCTGATGTGACTCTTTGGATTACTAATTTCATGGTTTTACATCTTTCTTTTAACTTCGTAAACATCTTGAATACTACGTAATTTATCCAAAATTCCATTTAAATGTTCGAGAGTTTTAACTCCGATACTAACACTGATATGTGCTGTTTTATCATTATCAATTTTCCCAGAAACATTATTTAAAGTATTAGTATTGGAATTCAAGATTTGAAGAACATCATTTAACAAACCATTGCGATTGTAGCCATATACTTCAATCTCAGAAACATAGCGATTGTCTTTAGCAACATCATTCCAACTAACATCTATCAAACGCTTTTGTGCTTCGGGATCTAAAATATTAGGACAGTCGTCACGATGAATGGTCACTCCACGACCTTTGGTGATGTAGCCTACAATTCCATCACCAGGAATTGGATTACAGCATTTTGCCAATCTAATTAAGAGGTTTTCTGAATCGTCAACGTTAACAGCCTCATCATCTTTAGAAATTTTGCTGTGAACCGAATCGACATTATTATTCTCGATTCCCCCATTAAGAATTTTGGTCTCTAATTCACTTTTTTCATGGGCTTTTTGTGCAGCGACTTCATCAAAAGTTAACTTATTGACAACACTTTCTGTTGAAGGCTTACCGTAGCCAACCGCACTAAAGAGTTCTCTTTCGTCTTTGAAATCGTATTTCTTAACGACTTTAGCAACATTTTCTTTAACGAGAATGTTTTTAGGAACAAATCCACGTTCTTCAAGAAGTTTTTCCACCATTTCGCGACCGAGTTGTTCATTTTCTGATTTTTCTTGGTCCTTAATGGCTCTTCGAATTTTGTTCTTAGCTTTTGAAGTATGAACCAGATTGAGCCAATCACGATTAGGTTTGGCAGTAGATGAAGTCATCATTTCGACAATATCACCATTTTTTAGTTGGTAGTTAAGTGGGACAATTTTGCCGTTCACCTTTGCACCAACGGAGTGACTTCCTACTTCGGTATGAACTTGAAAGGCAAAATCTAAAGTGATTGATCCTTTTGGCAATTCCAATACTTCACCTTCAGGTGTAAATACATAAACGCGATCACTAAAGATATCACCCTTAACGTTATTCATAAAGTCGGTTGCGTCTTGCGATTCGTTTTGAATTTCAAGAATTTCACGAAAGACATCAATCTTTTGATCGTCTTTATCAAGATCAATTCCGTTAGTCATCCCTTCTTTATAAGCCCAATGAGCAGCAATACCGTATTCAGCAACTTCGTGCATTTGTTCGGTTCTTATCTGTACTTCCAAGGGCTTACCACTTGGTCCAATAACAGTCGTGTGCAATGATTGATAGCCGTTAGCTTTGGGCATAGCAATATAATCTTTGAATCGTCCCGGCATTGGTTTCCATTTGGTATGAATCTCACCTAAAACAGCATAACAATCTTTAACGGAATCGACGATAATTCGAATAGCCGACAAGTCATACAGTTCCGAAAACTGCTTATGTTTGTCGTGCATTTTTTTATAGATTGAATAAATATGTTTTGGACGTCCGTAGATATCGTATCTAATATCTAAATCAACTAAAGATTTTTTTATTTCAGTAATCGCTTCTTCAATGTCACTGATTCTTTGTTCACGTTTGGACTTCATCAAATGAACAATTCGGTAATATTGCTGAGGATTCAAATAATGAAGCGACAAATCTTCTAGTTCCCACTTAATTTTGCTGATACCTAAACGATCGGCTAGTGGTGCATAGATTTCCAGGGTTTCGTTAGCAATTCGGCGTTGTTTATCCGGACGTAGATGCTTCAAAGTGCGCATATTATGCAATCTATCGGCTAACTTAACCATAATTACCCGTAAGTCTTTAGACATGGCTAAGAGCATCTTACGATGATTTTCAGCTAGTAATTCTTGATGTGATTTATATTTGAATTTAGAAAGTTTGGTTACCCCGTCAACAATCGTAGCGACATCTTCACCGAAGAGTTCGTGAATATCGCCTAAAGTCAATTTAGTATCTTCAACAACATCATGTAAATACCCGGCAGCTACGGTATCGGGATCCATCATCAATTCAGCTAAAATTGCAGCAACTTGAGTTGGATGAACAATGTATGGCTCACCGGAATTTCTCTTTTGATCATTGTGAACATATTTAGCAGCTTCATAAGCCTTATTAACAAAATCAACATGTTCTTGATTCATATATTTCCGACAAAGATCTAACACTTCTTCCGGACTATATATTTTTTCTTGAGCCATACTCTCACCTCTTTTCTATTTTTTTGTCATAATATATGCCAAAAATGATACTAACAAATAAATAATACCGTATAGATAACCATATCTACCATATCGAGCAATTACTTGAATCATAAAGACAGCTGGAAAAATAAACATTAGATATGAATTTAAATTATGCAACTTAATGTAACGTCCAATGTACATTGCTAGCAGATTATTAATTACTAAGAATACCAAACTTACTCGAAAGGTTTTGTTTAATAAATGAAAAGTACTTAATAAAGGAATTATAATCATAATCCAGCAAATTGATAATAATAACAACTTGAAGGCTGGTTTTTTACTTATTTCAACAATTTTATCTTTCAAATCTATGCTCCTACATTAAATCAAATTTGTACGAAAGTGTACTAAGAAAATATAGTGGTGCTGTTTCAGCTCTCAAAATTCTAGGTCCTAAACCAACACTTAGAAAGCCGTTTTCATTTAATAATTCAATTTCAAACTTATCAAATCCACCCTCTGGTCCAAATAAACAAACAACTTTCTGATTAGTTGCAACTTGATTAATTGCACTAGCTAAGTTACTTGGTTGACCAGCTTTAGCGACTTCTTCATAAGCAACTAACTTCACTGAATAATCAGCAGTTTTTTTAATAAGCTCTGGCAGCGATTCCAAGTATTCAACTTGAGGAATCATTTGTCGATGAGATTGTTGTGCCGCATTTTTGACTATTTCTTGGATCCTACTAATCTTCTTAGTAGCTATTTTTGAATCCCATTTTTTTACTGAATACTTGGAATTAAAAAACAAAATTCTCTTTGCACCTAATTCGGTACTTTTTTGCGCAATCCATTCTAATTTATCTTTTTTTGAAAGTGAACAAGCAATCACCGATTCAACTGGAAATTCAACATCAATAACATCTTCTTTCAAAGAAATTTCAAAAGTTATTTCTTCATCAGTTGACTTTAATGTAGCTAAAAAAGTATTGGCTGCTTGATCAACAAGCAAACATTGTTCATTCTCATGCATCCGCAAGACTTTGATTAAATGATGTCGTAATTGAGAATCATGAAGAATAAAGATTGAAGCATTACTATCAATTACTTCTTCAACGAAATATTGCTGCATTAGACTTCATCACTTTCTGTTTTTTTGGTAATAAAAGTAGACCAACTATCTTTTTTAATGATGCTAATTACTGAAAATCCAATTTTACCTAACTCATTGGTAATCAATTCTTCTTGTTCATTCAAGATACCCGAAAGAACGACCGTTCCGTTGGGATTAAGATTCTTTGACATTACTGGAATAAAATCCAATAAAATCTCAGTTAGAATATTAGCTACTATTATATCAACTTTTTCGGTAATTCCACTTAATAATGAATTTTTCTTAACTTCGATATCACGACAATCATCATTTAATTGCAAATTGTCAATTGAGGCATCAACAGCAATCTGATCATTATCGTATGCTTTGATTCTCTTAATCCCCATTTTACGAGCAGCAATCGAGAGAATGCCCGATCCAGTTCCAACATCAAACATGCTTTCTTGATCATTAATCACCATTTCTAAGGCCTGTAGACATGAGAATGTCGTTGGATGAGTTCCAGTTCCAAAAGACTCACCGGGATCCATTAAAATAACATTTTCGTCCTTCTTTGGTATGTAATCACTTTCCCACTTAGGTAGAATAACTAGATAACGACTAATTCTTGTCGGATGATAGTATTTCTTCCATTCGTTCTTCCAAGACTCATCATCAATTAGTTCTTGTGTGATAATAAAATCATCGGCGCTGATATTTACACCTGACAGACGATAATCAAGCATTTCTGAATGAATTGTTTTTATATATTCTTCGGTAACTATTTCTGGTGAGAAATAACTTGAAACTGTTAAATTCTTCGTATCATCTATTTCAACACCTTGGGCCTGATTATTAATCAGAACTGTACTGGCGACTTCCAGAAAATCATTTTTAGCAACCTTAATTGTTAACTTTGTCCACTTCATGGCAATACCTCATATACAATAGATTACTAAAGTTTTCAAAATAAAAAAAGACGGAATACCGTCTTTCTAAAATTAAATCTAAAATGCTGTTTGTAACGATAAATAAAGATCTTTTTTGGCGGCCCTTAAATCGTTGGCAACTTTCACCTGGTCATGATAATCATTTTCTTCTAAATCCATAAAGGTGAAAACCTTATTTAACGCCTTGATGTAATGATTCAACCGTTGATTGATTCTAGTTGTTAAACTAGTATCAACAGTTTCTTCCATTCCCTTTACCATTTCAATTGATTCATTGGCAAAAAGTTGGACATTCTTGCGATAACTACGACTTAGTAAGTGCAAGTTATCAACTACGAAGTTCTTACCTTCGTGGACTTTCGTTGCTAATTCAATGTATTCATTGAAAATCAAATCATAAAACATGAAGCGATTGGTGAAATCAATAACTTCATTTGTAATATCTGAATCGAGGTGCTTAGACATGTAATCATCTCCAATACTACAATATTATGTTTCTCGTAATATATATTTTACATGATGATCTGCATAATTCAATGTTGATTATTTAAAATTCATAGAATCTTCAATTTTAAAAATAGAAATATTTTTGCTATCATTACTCTTAGAAAAAGGTGGACTATGTCAAAGAATAAAATTCAAAAAACTTTAGTTGAGAAAATTCTCGACAAACAAAATATTAAATACGAGTCAGTAACGTTTGAACTTGATAATGAAGATGAAAAAGACCGTCACAACATTTATAAAACTCTAGTTACAATTGGCAATAAAACTGGTCCAGTAGTTGGTGTCGTACCGTTAGATATGCACCTTAGCTATAAGAAATTAGCCAAACTATCGGGAAATAAAAAAATTGGAATGGTTCCGTTGAAAGACTTAGTTAAAACTAGTGGTTTTGAGCATGGTGCCAATTCGCCAGTTGGAATTAGATCTCTTCACAATTACCCAATTTATATTGATAATACAGCTCTAAAACAACAAACAATTACTGTTTCTGCCGGAAAAATTGGTCATTCAATCATTATTAATCCTCGTGATTTAGCAAAATCAGTCAAAGCTGAATTTGGAGATTTTGCCGTCAAAGAAGAATAAAAAGACACCGAAAGGTGTCTTTTTTAATTTGCCAATTCCTCTGTGTGAATAACTTTTCTGACAAAAAGTGTAATCAAGAATGATATTAATAGGATAATCGCAGCTATCTGGTATGGATAATGTGTATTCATATCCATTAACATACCTGACATGATTGGCCCAATAACATTACCAACACTGGTCAACGACATATTTAATCCATTGATTAATCCCTGATTAGTCTTACCAAACTTGGTTAAGAGCGTGGTTATTGCGGGTCTTAATAAGTCAAAAGCTGAGAAGATAACTAAGGTCGCAACAATGACCTCAATTTGAGTTTGTGCTATCGTAATCCATCCTACACAAAGAGCGGATAACAGGAAGCAAACAGCAATCAAATTCACCTCACCAATTTTTCTTACCAGTCGATCAAATAAGATAACCTGTAAGAATAATGAGATTATTCCATTTAATGTCAAGACCAAGGCAATCGTATTTAATGTAAATTTGAATACTTGATTTACATAAATACTATAAATGCTTTCAAATCCTTGTAGTCCGAATGCTGAAACTAAAATCATAAAGAATAAGATAACCATCGGGAATGTCAGAATAGAGCTAATCTTTGCTTTCTTGTGACTAGCATACTCTTCTTCATCATCTTTCTTAGGAACCACATTAGGTAAGAAAATTAATGTAAAAATTGTACTTGCTAGTCCTAAAGAAGCTGCTACCCAAAATGGTGTTTTATAAGTAATACTTGCCAACATTCCACCAATTCCAGGACCCAAGATCAATCCCCCACTAAACGCAGCTGAAATCCAGCCAATTACTTTTGCACGTTGCAATGAATTCGTTAGGTCAGCTGCCATGGCCATTGAGGTTGGAACAAACATAGCCGCCGAAAGTCCACCGATAATTCGAGATACGTCGAACCAGAATAAATGATTAGCTAAAGCAAAAATAATTTCAGAAACCATGAATAAGGCTAAACCGGTCACCATCACGGGTTTACGACCAATTTTATCCGAAATACGTCCCACAATTGGTGATGCAATAAATTGAGCAAAAGCAAATAAGGAACTCATGAGTCCCATTTGTGTGGTTGTATATCCATAGGTGTTTTTAATAAATGGTGTAACTGGAATAACTAATCCGATTGCCAAGCAAACAAGAAAGTTTCCAAATATTAAAATGTAAATAGAACGCTTTGTACTTCTACTCATAAGCTCTGTCCCCGTATTTTTGTTTAATAAATATTTTAACCAGAAAATAATACAAAAAGCAATTATTATAATCTAATTTCGATAAATAATAAAAGCACCCTCTTACTCGAATAAGTAACAGAGTGCCTTTATTTGATTTGAAGTTAAGGAGAGTACAGGATTTGAACCTGCGCGCCGGTATTAACCGGTTCGGCGGATTTCGAGTCCGCTGCATTACCACTCTGCCAACTCTCCATAATTAAAACTCAATACTAGTATTGAGTTAAAGTGAACATATCATAGTCTTTAATTTTGTCGCGACCGTTTAAGTCGGTTAATTCAATGATAAAAGCCGTTCCCACAACAATTCCACCGAGTTTTTCAACCAAGTCGATTGTCGCTTTTAAGGTTCCACCGGTAGCCATTAAATCATCAACTACTAAGACTTTTTGTCCCGGCTTTACCGCATCTTTTTGCATATAAAGTGACCCTTGTCCATATTCCAAATCATAAGTAACACTTACTGTTTCTCTAGGTAATTTGCCTTTTTTTCTAGCTGGTGCAAAGCCAATATTCAATTTATTCGCTACTGGACATCCAACGATGAATCCACGAGCTTCCGGTCCACAAATCACTTCGGCTCCACGACTTTTTGCATATTCTGCAATGTCGTCAGTAGCACAATGGTAAGCTTCGCCGTCAAGCATTAATGGTGAAATATCACGAAACAAAACCCCTGGTTCTGGAAAATCCGGAACATCAGCTATATATTTTTTATAATCCATTCTTTACTCCAATTATTGTTGATTAAGCCAATTTAGTAGTTCTTGATAACTTACATTTACTAACAAGTTTCCTACTTCATTACGCTTCAATCGTTTTTGGTAAAAAACTGAAGATTCCAGTTTTTTGTTTTTGTCTATTGGTTGATTAATGACAACTCCATTTTCAATTTTAACAAAACCAAGCTCAAAAAACACATTAATATAGAATTTTAGGTTGTTTAAATCAATATTAAGATATTTTGCAATAACCGAATAATCTTCTTCTTTAATTTCTGAATGAGTTAAGAAGTATTTCAAAGTATCATGAAGTTCTTTTTGATTTGGTTGTAACTGATAGGTATATTTCAATCGCGAATAAAATAAAAGATAAATTTTTTCAGCATTTTGTTGTTTAATAAACTGCTTAAAATTATTAATATCATGAGGGCGGTCAAAAACTAGTACTTCCGTTAACTCCGCCACTTGTGGGTTATTCCACATGTAAGCTTTTTGCACACTATTTTTTTGATTGAATAAGTCGAAATATGTTTTATTGAAAAAGATAATCGCAATACTAGCGTCTACTTCACTGATATCAATTTGACTATCACGCCAATCAACATACTTAGTGCTTAATCGGTCCCCTTGAATATCACAAATCATCAATTGCAGACTCTTCTTACCCATCCACTCATTGTCACCAACTTGATAATATGCATTATAAAGCGGAATATCTTTGATTAAATCAAAGTTCTTTGAAAAGCTGAATGCGATAAAATCAACAGTACTATTGTTTTGTTTTAACTTACCTTTTAAATGGCTCTTGTCACTACCAATATTTTTTTCATTAACAATTTCAATTTCACTAGATTTGAAAATTGGCTTAGGGTTGCCTTCACCAAATGGTGCTAAAATTTTGATATCGTTCATCATTGAAAAACTCAAATCTTTTACCGAAACTTCAAGGTCATACAACCTTTTCTTTGGTTCATCACTGTCAAAATTTTGTATACTTAATTCTTTTTGGATTTCACGAACGAAATTTTCGATTTGATCGGCTTTTATGGAAACTCCACAAGCTTGAGCATGTCCACCAAAACTAGTAAAGAACTCACGATACTTGTCTAAAGCATCATATAGATTGAAGTTAGCAGGAGCTCTTCCTGAGCCCTTATAGACATCTCCATCTCGAGTTAAGACTATTGTTGGTTTGTTGGTCTCATCAGCAATTTTACCAGCGGCAATGCCTAAAACCCCTTCATACCAATCTTCGCCGTATAAAATCTGAAAGCCTTCATTTTTATCCTCTAATTGAGCTTGAGCATTTAAGTAAACTTCGTCAGAGTATTGACGACGTAACTTATTAGTTTCATCAATTTTTGAAGCAATTTGTTTAGCAATCTCAGAATCACTAGCGGTCAACAAGTCGACTCCGATGTTGGCATTTTCAATTCTACCTAGCGCATTTAATCGAGGAGCAATTTGAAAACCAATTATCTCTTCATCAACGTTTTTGATGTCTAGTTTTGCAACTGAAAACAAAGCGTTCAATCCTAATCGGCTTCCAGTTTGAATTTGTTTGAGTCCATTAGCAACAATTGCCCGATTTTCTCCTTGTAATTCCACTACATCAGAGATGGAGCCAATAGCCGCCAAATCCATTAAATCAATTGGGGTTTCTTGTAACAATGCACTGGCAACTTTAAATGCTACACCAGCTCCTGAAAGGTTTTGACAAGTATACTCGTGACCAATAATTCGAGGATGAACAATCCCAACCGCCGGAGGTAATTCTTCTGGCAAAGTATGATGATCAGTTATAACTACATCAACGCCTTGTTCTTTAGCATATTGAACTGCTTCAAACCCACTAACGCCATTATCAACCGTAATAATTAATTGGTACCCTTGTTCGATTAATCTTTTGTAGACATCAATATTGGGCCCATAGCCATCTTGAAATCTATCAGGTATATAGGTATCGACGTTTCCACCAATGATTTCAATCGCTTCTTTCAAAATCGAAGTACTAGTTAACCCATCACTATCATAATCACCATAAATAATAATTTTTTCATCATTATCTAACGCTTGTTCAATTCTTTCGACAGCTATCTGCATGTCATTTAACTTAAAGGGATTATCAATTTTAGTTATTGATGTATCTAAAAAATCAGTTATTGATTCCTGAGTGTCAAAGCCACGACTTACCAGTAATTGTGTAGTTATAAGTGGTAGGTTGACCTCTTCACTCAGCTGTTTTTCTTGTTCACTATTAAGTTCTTTACGGAGTTGCCAATTTGTTTTATTCATAGAACTTATTATACCTTTTCAAAACAAAAAAAAGAAACCAGATTAATCTGGCATCTTTACATGCATATAGATAGCTAATCCAATGGAATCACTATCGTTTTTAGCGTCTTTTTTCTTTACAACTGTCTTAGTCTTACTGAAGACCTTCAAATTCTTCTTCGTTGCTTTTTCTACAGAAACTAAATTTCCTTGAATTGACCAACGATTAGTACCAGAGTCGGCACAAGTGATTAACGTAACCATCTTCTTACCTGGAACATCATCAATTACTTGGGTTTCGGTTGGTGCAATAACCTTCTTAGAATAAATCTTGTAAACATAGACCTTACTCATATCGGTTAAATATATTTTTTCACCAATTGGCGCTGATGGTAAATTAGAAAATAAAGGTGTCCAGTCAATTTCTTGACTACTATTTTTCTTATAGGCTTTATGAGTCAAATAGTGACCAGCGATCGCATAATTACCTTCACCCATAACCTCGTCTTTCTTCATAGTTCCACCACCAGAAGACAAGGCAGCATCGCTTAAGCCTTTAGAAATTGGCAAGGCAACTTTCACACTTGGTACAGCCATTTTTCCAATGACGTGCGCATCACCAATCATTCCGTTGTAGATTTCACCAGGTCCTAAAGAACCCACTTTTGAGAAATCAAATTCAGCCGACGCTGTCTGATTCTTCAAAACATCCGCTCTGGATAAATTTTCAACTTTATTTTCACTCATTTTATCAATAATGAAATGTTCAATTTGTTTATTAAAAACAAGTGCTAAACCTACAAGTACCAAAAGTACTATAAATAGATTAGTAAAAAATTTCTTCATATCTTTTAAATCCCCCGTCGAATTTCAAGTATCAATTTACCACAATTCTTACGAAATTAACAAAATTGTATCTCAAATGTTGTCAAAACTTAAGTTTAAGTATACGATTTAAGACATATTTAGGAGGTAATTTATATGTCTATTCTTGTAGTTGGTGGTGCTGGATACATTGGCTCACATACAGTTGATTGGTTGATTGATAACAATTATGAGGTTGTCGTGGTCGATAATCTTTCAACCGGTCATCAAAAAGCAATTAATCAAAAAGCAAAATTTTATGAAGGTGATTTACGAGACCGCGAATTCTTAAATAATGTCTTCCAATCAGAGAACATAGATGGTGTAATTCATTTTGCCGCCTTCTCTATTGTTCCAGAATCTATGAAGTCACCTTTAAAATACTATGATAATAATGTCTATGGAATGAACGTGCTATTAGAAGTTATGCATGAAAATAATGTTGATAAAATTGTCTTCTCATCAACTGCCGCTACCTTCGGAGAAGCTAAACATATTCCAATTACCGAAACTGATGAACAAATTCCTACTAATCCGTATGGTGAAACCAAACTAGCTATGGAAAAAATGATGCACTGGGCTGACTTGGCTTATGGCATTAAATTTGTCGCTTTGAGATATTTCAATGTTGGTGGTGCAAAGCCAACTGGTGAAATTGGTGAAGATCACCATCCTGAGACTCATTTAATCCCGATTGTCCTAGAGGTCGCTCGTGGACAGCGTGACAAATTAACTATTTTCGGTGACGACTATGATACCAAAGACGGCACCAACGTTCGTGATTATGTTCATGTAATGGATCTAGCTGAAGCTCATCGATTAGCATTTGAATATCTTCAATCAGGAAACGAAAGTAATAACTTTAATCTTGGCTCTTCTACTGGTTTCTCTAATCTAGAAATTGTCGAAGCAGTTAAAGAAGTTACCGGCAAAGATGTACCTTTAGAAATCGGTGATCGCCGTCCTGGCGATCCTAGCACCTTGATTGCTGATAGTACCAAAGCAAAAACAGTATTAAATTGGCAACCTCAATATGATAGTATTTCAAAAATTATTGAAGATGCTTGGAATTGGGAAACAACCCATCCAAACGGTTATGAAGATAAATAAAAAAGCCTCTCAATCGAGAGGTTTTTTTTATTGCAATTTAATCGAGCCATGATTGCTCTTACAATTAATTGTATATTTTGGATCAGTTGCATTATTAAGGAACCCTTGTGTGAAACTACGGCTTTGATATTTATAGTTAACAAAATCCATCTTGTTAGAAACACCACCTATTTTACTTTGTAAAACAAATTCTGCTTCCAAATCTTTAGGCACGGAAACTTTTGTTGAGCCATTATTACTTGAAGTAGTGATATTCCCTAAGACTTCTTCAAAATCTAATTTGATTGAGCCATTATTATTTTTGAACTCACCACTTCCAGTAATGTTACTGATTTTCATTGAACCATTTTTTGAACGAACTTCTAAGTCACCTTTTATTCTATCAACAACAATTGCGCCGTTGTTAGAAATTAACTTAGCTTCTTTGGTTGCTACTCGATTGAGTTTCATGCTTCCATTAGCGCAGAAAACATTTAATTTATCAATTTCAGCATTTTCAATCTTTGTTGCACCATTACTTGCAGTGATGGACAATTCGGATTTTGAATTAAGATTATCAATCCAGACATGGCCATTTTTGTTCATTAATGAAAACTTGTGAGCGTAGTTAGCAGGAATTCTAATTTCAATCTTAGTTTTCACATACCACATGATTGGACGATCACCTTGTTTAATATAAAGTTGATTGTCGCCAATTTCTGTAGATCTCAAGTAATAACGTGGATTGTCGCGACTCATATATTCATTAATTATTAATTCATCAGTTGCGGACTGACGAATATAAACCGGGTCATTGCTGTAGTTGATTACCAAGTCGTCAATTTTTTCGAGATCAAATTTTGCAGAATTTACCAAATCCATATTGGTAAAAATGTTGCCAGTATTATCTCTCCCTAAGGAAACACCGTCGTCGTCAACACGGAAGAATCCATCGCCCATATCAACACTACCATTTTCAATCTTTAGAAAACTGCCTAAATCAACTTTGTCCTCATCAGCGATTACTTTGTCACCATAAGTTATTTTGTCGTCTTTGATCGCAAATTTACCAATTTTTACAATGCTATCATCAACGTCGTGAGTTTTTTCTTCTTTTTCATCTTGGGTGACCTTTTGGAATTCTTCCATAAGCTCATCCATATCACCCAATCTTTTAAATGATTCGTCAATTGCTTCAGCTTCTTCTAAGCCTTCGTTTTGCTTATCAATAGCTATTTCGGTTAAATCAGCAATCAATTCTTCCTTTAGTTCAGTTAAATCATCTGAAGGTGTGTAATTAACAAACATTTTATCAATTCTAGTTCTGATTTTCGTTTCGATTGCATTCATATTTAAAGTCTCCCTTTAATAATTTGGTCAATTATTTTTTTTGCATAATCCCATTCGATTAAGTTAGCATCAAGTTGCTCGATACCTTTTTGAGTAATTTTGTAGTACTTTCTACGCGATCCAAGACTCTCGTCACCCCAATAGCTTTGAATTGCGTCATTTTTTTCTAAGCGACGAAACACAGTATATAATGTCGCTTCATTAAGCTCATATTGTCCATCCGTCAACTCTTGAACAGTCTTGGAAACTTGATAGCCATAGCTATCACCTTGATTCAATATGCTTAATATAATCATCTCCGTATTTCCACGGATAATATCTTTTGATATTGATTTCATGTCGACCTCCCGTTGATTACAAGTATAATTTATAACACACTACTGTGTGTGTCAAGGTATATTTAAAGATAAAAATAAAAACGCCTATTTCTAGACGTTTTTTAGTATAGTGCTTGAACTTGTTGCTGTAATTCGGGGTGGTTTAAAAATTCATCGAAGTTGGTATCAGCTCTTTCGACAACCCCTTTAGCAGAAACTTCAATCACATGATTAGCAACAGTTTGAATAAATTGGTGGTCATGAGAAGTGAAAACAACTGCCCCTTTAAAATCAATTAATCCTTCATTTAATGAAGTAATTGACTCTAAGTCCAGATGATTAGTTGGATCATCTAGAATTAACGTATTGGATTTTTGTAACATGATTTTTGAAAGAATACAACGAACCTTTTCTCCACCAGAGAGAACTTTAATTTGTTTTTCAACATCATCGCCTGAGAATAGCATTTTTCCTAAGAATCCTCTCAAGAAAGTATTGTCGTCTTCTTCCTTGCTAGCGAATTGTCGTAACCAATCTAAAATTGTTAATTGATCATTTTCAAATGCTGAGTTTGTATCCTTTGGTAAATAAGATTGAGTACTAGTAACACCCCAAGTGACTGTTCCACTATCAGGTTGCACTTCTCCGGCAATTATTTGCATTAAAGTAGTTGAAGCTAAATCACTACGAGAAGTAATAACTGCCTTTTCATCAGGCTTGACAGTAAAACTAATATTATCTAAAACCTTCACTCCATCAATTGTTTTAGAAACATTTTCGACTCTTAACAAGTCATTACCAAGTTCACGTTCAAAGTTGAATTTGATATAAGGATATTTTCTTGAAGATGGCTTGATATCATCTAGGGTGATTTTTTCTAATTGTTTCTTACGAGAAGTAGCTTGCTTGGATTTTGAAGCATTAGCTGAAAATCTTGCAATAAAATCTTGTAATTCTTTAATTTGTTCTTCTTTTTTGGCATTTTGATTAGCTTGTAATTTAGCAGCTAATTGGCTTGATTCCAACCAGAAGTCGTAATTTCCAACAAATAAAGTGATTTTACCAAAGTCGACATCACACATAGTTGTACATACTTGATTTAAGAAATGACGGTCATGAGATACGACAATCACGATATTAGGAAAATCAGCTAAGAAATTCTCTAGCCAAATTTCTGATTGCATATCCAATCCATTAGTCGGCTCATCAAGTAATAAAATATCGGGTTTTCCAAATAAAGCTTGTCCAAGTAAGACTTTAATCTTTTGACCTTCTGTTAGCTCGCTCATTTTGACATGATGTAAACTTTCATCAATCCCTAATTCTTGAAGTAATTGGGTAGCCTCAACTTCAGCATTCCATCCATCTAATTCAGCAAAACGTCCCTCAAGTTCTGCAGCCTTAACCCCATCTTCGTCACCAAAATCCGGTTTAGCATAAAGCGCATCTTTTTCCTGCATTACTTCGTGCAATTCCTGATGTCCTTGAATGACAGTATCGAGTACTTCAAAATCTTCAAAGGCATAATGGTCTTGATTTAAACTAGAAATACGTTCATTTTTATCAATTGAAATTGTACCTGAAGTTGGCGAAATTTCTCCTTCAAGCATTTTTAAAAAGGTAGATTTACCGGCACCATTTGCTCCAATAATTCCATAGCAATTACCAGTAGTGAATTTCAAATTGACGTCTTCATAGAGCTTCTTACCGCCAATTGTCAAACTCATATCATTAACTGTTATCATGAAAATTCCTCACTTTAACTATTGTTCAAAATAAAAGCCAGCAGCAATTGCTGTTGGCTTTTATAGCTTCATTCACTTTACCATACTTTTAACTAAAATATAACCTACTCAGATTATATTATCTTATCAATTGACCAACCACCATCAATAGTAATTGTTTCACCATAAATATATTGAGCCTTATCACTAGCTAAGAATAGTGTTAATTCAGCAATTTCTTTAGCCGTAGCGTATCTTTGTGCTGGCGTAGATTGCTTAACCATTTCAGCAATCTCACCTCCATTATTAAAATCAGAACTGTTCATGTTAGTCATCACTGCGCCAGGTGCAATACAATTAGCTCTAATTCCATTTTTAGCATAGTCGAAGTTCAATTGTTTCGTAAAACCAATCACAGCATGTTTAGAAGCTGTGTAGGCAGCTCCACCACCGCCAGCAATTTTTCCAGCAATTGATGCCATATTAATAAAAACACCAGATTGTTGTTTAATCATCAAAGGCAATAACTCTTTTGCAATTACAAATTGACTGGTCAGGTTAGTGTTAATAACTTGATTCCATTCTTCAAAAGAAGTTTGACTTATCGAATGATATGCATCCAAAATTCCAGCAGTGTTACAAACAATATCAATGGTAGTAATTTCATTCAAAACTTGCTTTAGAGCATCGACATTAGTAACGTCAGTTTGATAGAAAGAAAAATTTTGATTTTGAAGATCGCATTCATCCTTATCAATCCCAATTACACTGGCACCATTTTCTAGAAACAGCTTTGCTTGTTCGTATCCAATTCCACTAGCAACTCCAGTTACAAGTACCTTTTTTTGTTCTAAATTCAAATCCATTACTTAACAATTCTCCAATCATCTGCAAGAACATCACAAGATGTTGGTTGGAACATGTAATATTTAGGTTGTTCGTTGGTTTCAATCAAAATGTATTCTCCAATATCATCACCTTGATATTGAGAATTATTAACTATAAAAATCCCTACCTCACCAGACTGCCAACCATCACGGGTGATTTTTTTCCCATTTTTCATTTCTTTTAAGGCTTCTTCAAAATTCATTATTTTAACATCCTTTCAATATCAATTCTTTTACTAATTAAATAAATAATTATTGCGCCAATTATTAATGTTACCAACTCACCAATAGCTACAGTTAGATATGTCATCCAAAATGGTATTTTAGACACAATATGTAATTCCAGAGCTACTGTCCACATTGATACAGTACAAATGATTGTTGAAATCACCAATTTCATTTTAACTGATTTAATATATCTTCCCACAAAATAACTGATAGAAGTCATTAAAAGTGTTCCTAAAGTACCAAAAACCATGTCTATAACTCCGGTTGGTGAAAAGAAATTAACAATCAGACATCCAATGGTCAAAGAAAGAATATACTTTTTATCAAATATCGCAAAATGATTGAACATTTCACCAATTCGAAATTGAATTGGACCATAAGCCAGTCCGAAAGGGATTGAAATTAGTGAAACTGCAATATATAGTGCTGCCACAATGGCAGATTGAACCAAACTTTTTGTTTTCATAATTACCTCTAACTCGTCTATTATACAAAATAAAAAAACATATTTCAGATGAAATATGCTTTTTCGACTTATTTTATTGTTCGGGAATAAAATATTATCTGTTTTTGCGGAACCATTTACTATCAGTAAAGGCAACCACATCGTTTGCTAGATATAGCATGTAAGTAATCATAAGCACCCATACTGGATGACCATTCATCGCTGTTTGGATCCAGAGAGCCACACTCATGATTCCTTGTGCTGTCCAGAAGTAATAACTTGATCTGAATCTTCTAACAGTTAAAATAGCACCTGTTAATCCGATAGTTGCACTAATAGCATCTAGTAAAGCTTGTGGACTATCTAAGATAACTGTATCTAAGATATAAGTTGCTGCTAAAAATACTAAGAAAATTAGTGCTGTTTGCCAAATGTCTGTCCCTGTCATTTTACGAGGTTCATGATTTGACCATTTCTTTTGAAGCAAAATTGGAATATCCAATAAGATAATATATGCACCTTGCATAATAATATCAGAAAAATTCTTGGTAACTAGAGCTACGTAAATCAACATAACTGCTGAAACAAAGCCTAGAATACCATTAATAGGACGACCATTGGTGATAGAAACTGTACAACTGAAACCGATAATACCGGCAACGGTTGAAGTTATTGCTAAAGCATCAATGCCATGTCCTTGTACCAATCCATTGATAACTCCAATATATAATTGGAACAAAATACCAATGGTTAATAAAATATAACTTGCTGTGGTCCAGCCAGACATTTGGTCTTTGTACCAATGCCAACTAAACACACGTGTAAATGACGTTTCGTCATAATATTTTGATGAATTCTGCATTTCTCTAAATCTCCCTCACATTTAGAATCCCCTCGACCTAACCCAAGGTTTATTAAAGTTGTCCTTCTTCAACTGTGTTTACCCGAACTATATTCCATAATAACAAAAGTAAAATCTTTATCAACGATAAAAGTCTTCTATAAATTATTTTATAATTTGTTGAAAAAAATATTATAATTATGGCGTTATTTTATAATTTTCGTTGTATAATATATTTAGTAATTTAGTAACTGAATATAATTTTCGTGAGGATGGAGGCAGGAATATGTTTAGAACAGGAGACCAACCTGGTAAAGGTGGAACGTTTGAATGTCTTACTTGTAAGGAAGATATATTTTTGAAAAAAGGCCAACCAATACCTGAATGTAGTACCCCTGGATGTGAAGGTGACATCTGGGCACGAATATACGATAAGAATTAAAAAGGACTTTCCCCTAAGTCCTTTTTTTGTTATATTCCTTTAAAGGAGTTACTTATGAATTCAATAGAAAAATTTTGGGATGATTTTATTAATGAGAATTCCCAATATCGCAATTCCACTTACGTTGTTGATTACTTTGGAACAAAAGATGACGCCACAAAATTAGGCAATCTAATAAAGTCCCATATCAAAACTGCAACTTGTAGTGCCTACCCTCTATACGAAATAGATAACGAAGCAGCGCCGGAAGTGGGAACGATAACCTTAGTTACTGATAGTTCAAATCAACCGCTCTGTATCATCGAAAACACTAAAGTTTATGTTGAAAAATTTTCAAACATTACTGATAAACACGCCTATATGGAAGGTGAAGGAGATCGCTCATTTGACTATTGGCGAGATGTTCACGTTCGATATTTCCAAGAAGCTCTAGCAGACTACAATTTAGAATTCGATGAATCCCTTCCCCTTTTGTGTGAAGAATTCACTTGTATTTATCCAAAATAAAAAAGCCCGATAGGGCTTTTTTAATTCTCTTCATGCATTTTTAAAACAGACATAAATGCTTCTTGCGGAACTTCAACTCGTCCAACTGACTTCATTCGTTTCTTTCCACGTTTTTGTTTATCTAACAGTTTTGCTCTTCGATCAGGGTCACCAGTATGAATTTTAGCAGTAACATCTTTACGGTATGCTTTGACAGTAGCACGCGCTACAATCTTAGTTCCAATTGCAGCTTGAATTGGAATTTCAAAGTTTTGTCGAGGAATAATTGTCTTTAATTTAGCGGTAATTTCACGACCACGGTCGTAGGCAAAATCTTTATGAACAATAAAACTCAAAGCATCAACCTTGTCAGCATTCAACAAGATATCCATTTTAACTAAATCACTAACCTCATAACCTTCAATTTTGTAATCAAGTGATGCATATCCCTTTGTACTTGATTTCAAGTCATCAAAGAAATTAAAGATAATTTCGGATAAAGGTAATTTGTAGACCACATTTACGCGATATTTATCTAAATAGTCCATGGTAATAAAAGATCCACGTTTCTTTTGCGATAGTTCCATCACTGCCCCAACATACTCTTCTGGTACCATTATTTCAGCTTTTACAAACGGTTCCTCAATAGCAGAAATTTCTGAAGAGTCAGGCATTTCAGATGGGTTGTCAATTACGAGAGTATTTCCATCGGTAGTCTTAACATGATAATTAACTGAAGGTGCAGTCATGATTAAATCTAAATTAAATTCACGTTCAAGTCGTTCCTGAACCACGTCCATGTGTAAGAGTCCTAAGAATCCACAACGGAACCCAAAACCTAAGGCTTGTGATGATTCAGGCTCGAATTCTAAAGCAGCATCATTTAATTGCAATTTCTCCAATGCTTCACGAAGATCTTCATATTTTGCATTATCAACAGGATACATACCTGAATATACCATCGGTTGAATCTGACGGTATCCTTCAAATTGTTCGGCGGTTGGATTGTTTGCGAGTGTAACTGTATCACCAACTCGAGTTTCTTTTACTGACTTAATACTTGCGGTAATGTAACCAACATCACCCGCCATTAAATAATCTTTAGCCACTGCCTTAGGTGACATTACCCCTACTTCGGTTACTTCAAATTTCTTTTGATTACTCATAATCTCGATAGTATCGCCAGCTTTAACCATACCCTCTTTAACACGCACACTTAAAACTACACCACGATAACTGTCATATACTGAATCAAAAATTAAAGCTTTTAAAGGAGCTTCAATATCATCTTCTGGAGCAGGAATATCACTAACAATTCTTTCTAGTAATTCTGGAATTCCAATTCCTTTTTTGGCACTTACTTCAACTGCTTCACTGGCATCAATTCCAATCATATCTTCGATTTCTGCCTTTACTTTTTCTGGTTCAGCACTAGGTAAGTCAATTTTATTTATGACAGGTAGAATTTCTAAATCATTGTCGATCGCTAAATACGTGTTGGCAAGAGTTTGTGCTTCTACACCTTGAGCTGCATCCACAACTAATAAAGCACCCTCACAGGCTGCTAAACTTCTTGAAACTTCATATGTGAAATCAACATGCCCTGGTGTATCAATTAAGTGAAAGATGTAAGTCTGTCCATCTTTTGCTTGATAGTGCAATTCCACAGCATTTAGTTTGATAGTTATCCCACGTTCACGTTCAAGATCCATATCATCCAAGATTTGATCCTTCATGTCACGTTCGGCAACTGTATCTGTCAATTCAAGAATTCGATCGGCAATCGTCGACTTACCATGATCGATATGAGCCACGATTGAAAAATTACGAATTCTTTTTTGACGTTCTTTCATTTCATCAATGTTCATTCACTAAACTCCTTTAAACCTCTTTAGATTATACCAAAAAAGACACTCCTATGGAGTGTCTAATGTTTATTTAAAAGCATCTCGCATTTTATCAAAGAAATTACCACTGTCTTGTTCGGTAATCTTATCACCACCAGCATCAGCATAATCATGTAATGCCTTCTTCTGGTCTTCGGTTAATTTCTTAGGTGTAATCACATGCACTGTTACCAAATGATCACCAGTGCCACTGCTATTAAGCTTAGGTGAACCCTTACCTTTCAACTTAAAGGTTGTTCCGGTTTGAGTTCCACTAGGAATTTTTAATTTAACATCACCGTGGACAGTTTTAACCTTAATTTCGTCTCCTAATGCTGCTTGAGGGAAACTAATTGAGCGATCAGAATAAACTGTTGAACCACGACGTGAGAATTCTTTACTTGGTGAAACATGGAAGACAATATATAAATCACCGTAAGGTCCATTATTCGTACCGGATTCGCCTTGTCCTTCTAGACGGATTTGTTGTCCATCTTCAATTCCAGCAGGTACTTTAACTTTAACAGAATGTCGTTCAACTGTATGACCATCGCCACCACAAGTAGGACATTTCTCTTTGATTTCCTTACCAGTTCCATTACATACATCACATGTTTCAGTAGTTCTCATGTTACCAAATGGAGTTTGACGTTCAACTTGGATACGACCTGCCCCATGACACTTGCTACAAGTCTCTGGAGAAGTTCCAGGTTTAGCAGCACTACCATTACAAGTAGCACATTGTTCTTGACGATTATAGGAAATGGTTGTTTCTTTACCAAAAATAGCTTCTTCAAAAGTAAGATCCATTCGGTATTGTAAATCATTTCCTTGAGTTGGTGCAGTTGGGTCAGTTTGACGAGCTCCACCACCGAAGAAAGAACTGAAAATATCTTCAAATCCACCGCCACCAAATGATTGATCGAATCCACCGAAGCCGCCAGCACCATTGCTATAGGCATTGTCATCAGTAGTTCCGTATTGGTCATATCTCTGACGTTTTTGAGGATCTTTTAATATTTCAAAAGCTTCATTAACTTCCTTGAATTTCTCATCAGCTCCGGGTTCCTTATTCAAATCAGGATGATACTTTTTAGAAAGACTACGATAGGCTTTTTTTATTTCAGCATCACTGGCATCTTGAGAAACACCTAAAACGTCATATGGATTCATTAAGAAACTTCCTTCCTGTTATTTTTTGTCGTCAGGATCAACCTCTTCAAAATCTGCATCGACAGTCTTGTCATCGCCAGATTTATCATCAGTCTTTTGATCGGTTGCACCAGCTTCACCATTTGGTTGAGCGTTTTGTGCTTCTTGATATAACTTAACAGATAAATCTTGAATAATCTTGTTTAAATCATCACGTTTTGTTTTCATTTCTTCAAGATTATTGTCTTCTTGAGCTTTCTTCAATGCATCTTTTGCATCTTGGGCTTTCTTGATTTCATCATCTGAAACCTTGCCTTTAATTTCTTCAAGAGTCTTATCAGTAGTAAATAGTAATTGATCTACATCATTTCTTAAATCAACTTCTTCTTTACGTTTGTTATCTGCTTCTTCGTTTTCTTTAGCTTCATTCTTCATCTTTTCGATTTCTTCATCTGAAAGACCTGAAGAACTCTTGATAGTGATATTTTGTGATTTACCAGTACCCATATCTTTAGCAGATACATTAACGATACCGTTCTTATCAATATCAAATTTAACTTCGATTTGAGGAATTCCACGAGGTGCAGCAGGAATATCTGTCAATTGGAATCTTCCTAAAGTCTTGTCATCAGCAGCCATTGGACGTTCACCTTGAAGAACATGAATATCTACAGCTGGTTGATTGTCAGCAGCAGTTGAGAATACTTGTGATTTGCTTGTAGGAATTGTGGTATTTCTATCAATAAGTTTTGTGAAGACTCCACCCATTGTTTCAATACCTAATGACAATGGTGTAACGTCAAGTAAAACAACGTCTTTAACATCACCAGTGATAACACCAGCTTGAACTGCGGCACCTAAAGCAACAGCTTCATCAGGGTTAATTGAGTGATCAGGTTCCTTGCCAGTCCACTTCTTAACAGCTTCTTGAACAGCAGGAATACGTGTTGAACCACCATTTAAAATAACTTTGTCGATATCTGAATTACTCAATCCAGCATCTTTTAGAGCATTTTCAACAGGAATCTTAGTCTTTTGAACCAAACTGTCAGTTAATTCTTCAAACTTAGCACGAGTTAAAGTCTCCTCTAAGTGAAGAGGTCCTGCGTCACTTTGAGAAATAAATGGCAAGCTGATTTGTGTTTGAGTAACACCTGATAAATCTTTCTTAGCTTTTTCAGCAGCATCTTTTAGACGTTGCATAGCCATCTTGTCTTGGGCCAAATCAACACCGTTAGCAGCCTTGAATTGTGCTACTAACCAATCCATGATGGCATTATCGAAGTCATCACCACCAAGTGCAGTATCACCATTAGTTGACAATACTTCAAAGACACCGTCACCTAATTCAAGAATAGAAACGTCAAAAGTACCACCACCAAGGTCATATACTAAGACTTTTTCATCTTGTTCATCTTTGTCCAAACCATATGCCAATGAAGAAGCAGTTGGTTCGTTAATGATACGTTTTACATCAAGACCGGCAATTTTACCAGCATCTTTAGTAGCTTGTCTTTGTGAGTCATTAAAGTAAGCAGGAACGGTAATAACAGCTTCTGTTACTTCTTCACCAAGATAATCTTCTGAGAATTTCTTGATGTGTTGTAGGATCATAGCTGAAATTTCTTGTGGTGTGTATTCTTTACCAGCCACAGAAACTTTGTAACCAGCCTCACCGATATGTCTCTTAATTGATGAAACAGTATCAGGGTTTGTGATTGCTTGTCTTTTGGCAACTTCACCAACTTGAATTTCGCCATCTTTAAAAGCTACTACTGAAGGAGTAGTTCTTCCACCTTCAGGGTTTGTAATAATCTTAGGTTTGCCACCTTCCATAACCGCAACAGCGGAATTAGTTGTACCTAAGTCAATACCAATAATTTTTGACATAAATATTATCTCCTTGTTATTTGTTTTTAATTAGCAACAACTACCATTGATGGTCGTAGAACACGATCTTTTAACATATATCCTTTTTGGAGTACTGCAGTAACAGTATCAACTGGATGATCGTCATCAGCTGGAACGGTTTGAATGGCCTGATGAATATTAGGATCAAATGTTTGTCCTAGAGCTTCAATTTCAGTGACATTATTGTCTTTCAAAGCTTCTTGTAGACTTGCAAGGGTTATTTCAATCCCCTTCTTCAATTGTTGACCTTTTTCATCATCAACTTCGACAGCCAATGCTCGTTCAATATTATCAATAGCTGGCAGAATTTCCTTAGCTAATTTTTGGCCATCATATTTGAGTAATTGTTGTTCTTGCTTTTCGTATCTTTGTCGCATATTTTGAATTTCTGCTTGAGAACGCAAGTACTTATCTTCAAAATCATCTCTTTGTTGAGTTAATTCCTCAATCTGTGCTTGATTCTCGTCAGTTTCTTGAGAAGTATTTTTTACTTCTTCTGGCTTTTTATCATCTTTTTTTGCTTCTTTTTTCAAGACTGTTTCTTTTTCAGGCATATCTTCTTCAGAAGGAAATTGCGATGAATCCATTTTTTTATTCAAGTGAATCCTCCTAGTCATCATTAAGATCTTTGTAGTATTCAATTAGTTTATTCGCTAATTCCTCACGGAATAGTCCTAACAAACCAATCATTTTTGAGTATGGCATACTTGTCGGTCCTAACAGTGCTATTAAGCCTTCACCATGATTTCCGGTATCATATCGTGCGGTAATTATACTGTAGTTCTTGAAAGCATCATTACCTATTTCTGGACCCAATCTAACATTAATCTTTGAACTATCTAACTCATTATCCAAAAGTGCAAGTAAATCATCATTTTGTTCAATCGTCGAATATAAACTTTGAATCTGCTGCATATCATCTTTATCAGCATAATTTAACAAGTTCAATTGACCATCAACAAAAAATTTGTTTCTTGCTGCTTTTTGAAATACTTCATCAAACAATTCTAGGAATCCATTAGCTGAGTGCAGGTATTTCGACAAGATAATCGGAATATCCGTATGCAACTTCTGAATCACGACATCTAGCGGCAATCCAACTAATTCATCATTCATAATATTGACGATTTTTTCAATTACTTCCGCACTAACATCAGCCGAAATTGTATAGACTTGGCTTTGAACTGTTCCTTGATTAGTGACTAGAACAGCCATGAACTGGCGATTAGTAATTGGAACTATTCGAAATCCAGTTAAGTATGTAGAACGATTCTCCGGCAATAATGTGATTGCCGTATAACTCGTTAAATCAGACAATATCTTAGCGGATTGCTGAATAATGTCATCAATCTGATGATAGTGATGATCAAAATTCTGTTCGATTACTTTCGATGTTTGATTAGAAACTTTGGTTGGCTGAACTAGATTATCAAGATAATAACGATAACCCTCTACCGAAGGAACACGTCCAGACGATAAATGAGTTTTATCAATTAATCCTTTTTCTTCTAAAACCGCCATTTCATTTCTAATCGTTGCTGAGCTTACTTTAATAGGCAGTGTTTCCATTAAAGTCTTGGAACCAACTGGTTGGCTTGTTTCTGTAAAGATTCTAAAAATCTCTTTTAAAATCAAATTTTGCCTGTCGGTCAGCATCTCAACACCTCCTTTAGCACTCTTATACCACAAGTGCTAACAATGTAAAATATACCAATCTCTTCACTAGGTGTCAAGTAATAAACTACTTTTTAGACGGTTTTTTCAAAGTAGTTTTCAGTGTCTTTTTCATCTTGTTTTAATTGTTCAATTAGTGCATCAATTCCCGCAAATTTTATCTCTGGACGCAAGAATTTATCCCACTTCAATTTAACTTCTTTTCCATAAATATCTTGGTTAAAGTTCAATATATAGGTTTCGATAGAAAGTTCCATAACATCATCAAAGGTAATATTAAAACCAACCGATGTCATTGATGGATACCAAATATCATCAATTAGAATTTCGGTAATATATACGCCGTCAGCTGGAAGGTACTCTTTCTTATCAACATCAAGATTAGCAGTTGGGAAGCCTAACTCTCGCCCTCTTTTGAGCCCATGAATTACCGTTCCGGTATTCTGATAGTTATATCCTAATTGCTCATTAGCATTAGTTATTTCACCATTACTCAAAGCAGCTTTAATCGATGTTGTGCCTAACTTACCTTGATTGTAAAAAATCTCATCAACTGAAGTAATGCTGAAACGACCTTTAGCATAGTCTACTAACGTCGTCATATTGGCCGTTTCCTTAGGACCATAGGTATAATCAAAGCCTGCAATTACAGCTTGAGCATGCAAGGAAATAATGCAATTATCCACGAATTCTTGCCCATTTAACTTAATTAAAGAGTCGGTAAACTTAACCACGTACAAATAATCGACTCCCAAGTCACTGAATAATTCTTCTTTTCTAGTCAGTGTTGATAGATACCGAAAACTGTCTTCAGACTCACTGCCAAAGACTGTACTGGGTGATTGATTAAAAGTCATCACAGCAAGCTTAAGATTGTCTTTGTCAGCAACCTGTTTAGCAGTCTTAACTACTGCCTGATGTCCTAAGTGAACACCATCAAAAAAACCCAATGCCAAAGCGATTGGTTCATTAGGAATTTTGTTTTTATCAAAAGGATATTCTAAATTTATTGTTTTCATCTTGTCTCTCAATTGTTATTTAATAACATCGTTTCCGGTTGGTATTTATTGAATTGGTTTAATTCATAAATTGCTTTAACTTTCCCATTATATGCCAGAACGACTTGTTTTTGATTATTTTTTAACGGTAAAAAACCACCATTTTGAACAATTTTCCATTGCTCGTCAGTTAGATCTACTCTAGGAAAGTCTTTTAGTACCTCATCAATTGAAATCAAAAAGTCAGTTTTTCCTTGTTCTTGAAGCTCGGTAATTTCGTCTAAAGTAAGAGTCTGATCAAGAGTTATACCAGCACTCTTCACTCGTGTTAGTTGTGACATATGTGACGGTATTCCTAGTAATTCACCAACTTGAACGGCCAAAGTTCTAACATAAGTTCCCTTAGAACATTCAACCGCAAAACCAAAACTAACGGTATTATTCTCGGCGTTAAATTGAACTGGTGAAGTTCGTTGAAATTTCTTAATTGTAACTATTCTTTCAGGACGCTCAACTTCAATTCCAGCTCGAGCATATTCATACAGCTTTTTCCCATTAACCTTAACAGCAGAATACATTGGTGGAATTTGTTTAATTTCTCCTTGAAACTGCTCAAGGATTTTGTCAATTTCTTGTTCATCAGTTGTCTGCTCTAACTTAACTCGCTCAACAATGTCACCTTCGCGGTCTTCAGTCGTGGTTGAAAAACCTAGAGTGATTTCACCGTGATATTCTTTACCAGAATTAGTCAGCAAATTGACTAACTTAGTAGCTTGTCCAATGCAAATTGGCAACACCCCATCAACTTGTGGATCAAGTGTTCCTGTGTGACCAATTTTTCTTTCATGAAGTATTTTTCGAAGTTTATATACACAATCGGCACTTGTCATACCGAGGTCTTTGTTTAAAGGTATTATTCCATTCATAGCTATTATTATAACAAAAAAATAGCGGTTACCCGCTATTAAAATTCCTCTGCTACTTTAGCAATTCTTTCCATTGCTTCTGCCATAATATCATCGGCGTGTTCAGGATCGTAATCCATACCTCCGGCAAATACGGATTGTACGTCGGTCACTCCCATGATACCTAGAATTGTTTTGACATATTGATTACCAACATCTAAGTGGCTGAGATCAACTGGTCCGCCATGATAAACGCCACCAGTTGCTTGAATATGGAGAGCTTTTTTATTCTCAAGCAATCCTTCTGGACCATTTTCAGTATAGTGGAACGTATATGGAACCTGCATAACAATATCGAAATATGTTTTCATTTCTGCTGGAATAAATAAATTGTACATTGGATTTGCAAAAACATATTTGTCGGCGTTCATAAATTCGTCAACTAACTTCTGTCTCCCTTCTTGGAAAGTCTTTTCCTCAGGTGTTAGTTCCTGTTGTGCCATACTCTTATTATAGATGGAAATAGCCGTACTATTTAAAGGATAATCCAACCCATCTGAGACATTGTGTTCAATGATTTCATCATCTGGATGACCTTGTTGATAGATTTGTTTGAAATTCTCTACCATTGCCATCGAATTCGATTGTTTCTCCATCTCAGGGTGAGCCTTGATGATTAATACTTTTGCCATGCTTTATTCCTCCAATTTGTTATTTAGTTCACATATTACGTTATCACTTAAAGTAAGCGCTATCAATACTCATATTTAATTCTATTTCAATATTATCCAAGCTCCAATTGCTATTACTAAAGATATATTTTCAAATACCAAATTTTGAATAGACGTTGGAAATGTTTTTGCTTTACTCTGTTTAGCTGAGAATATCGTCACATTTTTCACTACTGGAACTAGTGATAAAAATCCCAACAATATAGGCCATTCTGCTATTTTAAAAATTAACAATAGTATAATTGCCAAATATCCAGCATAGGCTAAAAATTGATACAGTTTAATGCACAATTTCTTCCCAACCAAAATTGGTAAAGTCCTTCGTTCATTTTTTATATCTTGATCTATATCTGATAAGTTATTCGCAAGCATTATATTGGCTATGGTGGCAACTGGAGTGACACATACCAGAATAATTGCCAACCAGTCTTTACCGGACGCAAGAAATACATTCTCGTGAGTATTAACAATTACTGTAATCAAAGGAATTCCCAATCCTAGAGTTATCCCCGAAAAAGCTTCTCCTAATGGAAGCCTAGATAAAGGCAAAGGACCATATGTATAAAAAATTCCAATTATAAAGCATAAAACCCCTAAGTATAATAATGATAAATTCGAGAGCCTAACCAAAACTATTCCAACAATTGTTGAAAATAGTAACATTGAAATAATTATTCCTTTCACCAAGGACACACTGACTTTTTCTCTACCAATTAGATTTACTTTAAATTTATAATTATTGTCTTTTGCTTTTAAATAATCCATTAGGTTATTGATTGCAGTGGTTGTCATATCAAAAACTAACATTGAAAAAAAGAAAAGTACCGAGTTTAGTAAATCAAATTGATTGAAGTAAGCAAAAGTAAAGAAAGTACCTACAAAGAAAGGAAGAATACTAGCCAACTTAGTTTTGGCTTCTACCAATTCTAAAAAAATTTTCAAGTTCATATATATCTCCTAATGAGTCGAATGCAAATAAAAAAGATGAGAATTTTCTCATCTTTTATTTAAATAAATCGAATAGTTGATAATGTGTTGGATCGTCAGGAAGTTTAAAGTTGAATCCTTCTTGGAAGATCATTAACACAAACATTAGTACAACCATGAAAAACATTAATTTTAAGGCAAGATCACCTAACTTCTGCATTGATGCATCTTTAGTAGGTGTTAAGTACTTAGCAAATGCTAAATTAACTCCACAAAATGCAATTACTACAATAAATGTAACTAGTGACCATGTATAAAAATGAATTCCTAAAACAGCTGGTCCGAATCCTGGGTCATTAGGAGCAATGTGCAAAAGTAATTGTCTAACACAAGCTACCATTCCAAAAATTGAAAAGATTAGTGACAATCCATAACCAGTTGCAAATTTTTCAGTATCAATTTTACCGTTCAAAGTTTGTATAATTATGTACATTGGTCCTATTGATGTCATTGCCATTGACAAACGTTGTAATACGCATAGTGGACAAGGTAAATCGTGAATTGCTAATTGTGTTCCAACAGAACCAATTAGCATTAATGAATATCCAACGACAAAAAGAATTGCCAATCCAAATCCTAGATTACCCCATTTTTTATTCTCTGCTGTGCTTTGCATTTATATTCTCCCCTTTCTCCTATAAGCTTATTGGTAATGTACTTGTGGCATGTAGTTTAAACAATATAATAACTAGTACAAGAACGACACTAAAAAGTACGAATATCTTCTTTGATGTGTCGTGCTTTATTGCCAATAAATAGAATAAATACGTCATGATAAGTAAAATAATTATGTCCATAGTGCACCCCTTTTTATATTTATTTCACAATGTCGATTATAGCACTCCGGAATGCATTGTAAACCCTTTGTAGAAAGAATTGCATGATAAAATATAATTTTATTTTTACAATTGAAAGCGTTATAATCTAACTGTTTGAAATTTTTTTAACAAAGGGGAATGCACAATGAAGAAAAAAAATATACTAATTGTTGGTGCCGGTTTTGCCGGTATCTTCACCGCAAAAAAATTAGCCAGAAAATTTAAAAGAAATTCTGACGTCCAGATAACTTTGATAGATAAACATTCTTACTTTACTTATCTTACAGAATTGCACGAGGTAGCTGCCAACAGAGTTCCAGAGGATGCAATTCAGTACGACCTACAGAGACTTTTTTCCAAACAAAAAAATGTACACTTAATCACCGATAAAATAATTAAAGTAGATCAGTCTAATAAGTTAGTTATTGGGGAACATGACTCATATAATTTCGACTATTTAATTATTGGTATTGGCTCAGAACCAAATGACTTTAATACACCAGGTGTAAAAGAATTTGGTTTCACTCTTGGTTCATGGGAACAAGCAATTGAAATTAAAGAGCATATCATTTCTACTATACGTAAAGGTGCAATTGAGCAAGATTCAAAGAAAAGAGAATCTCTCCTTACGATTTCAGTGGTTGGCTCAGGTTTCACAGGAACTGAGACAATTGGAGAATTTGCTGAATGGAAGCATATTCTAGCAAAAGAAAACAAGATTGATCCCGATGAAATAAAGCTTAATCTCATTGAAATGGCACCTACTATAATGAATATGTTGGACCCTAAAGATGCTATAAAAGCTGAAAGATATATGGAGAAACAAAATATTAATGTCATGAAAAACACGGGCGTTATAGGTGTTCATAAAGACTATATCGACTTAAAAGACGGAAGTAAGTTACCAACTAGTACTCTAATCTGGACTGCAGGAGTAAAAGCAAACTCTGACGCAAATATGCTGGGATTTGAGCAAGGCAAGGCAGATAGAATAATTGTTAATAAGTACATGCAAATTAATGACTCTGATTTTCTATATGCAATCGGAGATGTTAACCTTTATAGTGCTAACAATGATGGTAAAGGCGAACCACAAATTGTTCAAGCGGCAGAAGAAAGTGCAGAAACTGCAGCCGCAAATGTAATAGCCCAAATCAATAATTCTAAGCAACACGAGTTCAGCCCAAATTATCAAGGCTTTATGGTCAGCATTGGTTCTAAATATGCGGTAGCCAATATTTTTAATAACATTCATTTGTCAGGATTTATGGCAACTTTATTAAAGCATATGATCAATATCAAAACTTTCCTTCAGTTATCATCTTTTTATTACTTATTCAAATACCTTGAACACGAATTCTTTGATGCTCAAAACGAACGAACAGTTTTTGGAAAATTAACTGACACTCACGGTAATGCTTTATGGTCATTGCCGTTACGACTATTAATTGGTGGTTACTTAATTTACCTTGCAACTAGTACCTCAATTTCTTTTAGTTTTATTGCATTAATATTAGGAATTACAATTTTTACCGGTACTCTTACAAGTCTCAGTGGAATTATCTTGTTTGTTCTTTCTATCATCTGGACAGCTTCCGGATTTGGCTATTTGTTTTGGCTTATCCCAGCTTCATTGATATTACTTGATGGATGTGGAAAAGTATTAGGAATTGATAGTCTTCTATCTCCTTTCATTTCCAAATTACTTCTAAAGAAAACACATGGTAAAGTTTATTCATATTACAAATAATAAAAAAGTAGCGAGTAATCGCTACTTTTTTCGTTTAAATAAACACTAACATTTCAAAAATATATCTTATGAGAAGTATCAAGAATAAAAAAATCGCCATGATATAGAATATCACAGCGACTTCCCAATTTTTTGAGAGGATTTGGCCAACTTACGTATAGTGTAATAGTTTGCATATTTTCAATCAATACTTTCCCCTAATAACAACATCCTCTCGGTTGCATTATAACCTCTAAATAAAGCGGATACAATGATAGTTGACCCAGTATATAGTTGCGTATAAAAAAAGACTACTACTTCATAATTGAAATAGTAGTCTTTTTATTATTTATTCTCTTTTTCGTGCATTTGACGAATCAATTCATCAATTCTTTCTCCATAACGGATTGAATCGTCTTGCTTGAATTTTAGTTCGGGAGTTTTGAACATAGTTAATCTTTGACTTAATTCCCGTCTAATCAATCCAGTAGCATTATCCAAGCCCTCTTGAGCTTTCTGAGCTTCGCTGGCTTTATCTGATAAGATACTGAAAAAGATGGTTGCATTTTGTAAATCACCAGTCATTTGAACTCCAGTGATTGTCACATCTTGAACTCGTGGATCACGAACTCGTTTGAGAATTATGTCATTAACTTCTTTTTGAATCTCTTGTTCAACTCGACCGATTCGATGTTTGACCATATATTATCTCCTTATTTAACAGAAACTTCTTCCATTACAAAGGCTTCAACTTGATCATCAATCTTGATGTCGTTGTAGTTTTCAATAGTGATACCACATTCGAATCCTGAAGTAACTTCTTTAACATCATCTTTAAAGCGTTTCAATGATGCAAGTTTTCCTTCATAGATAACAATTCCATCACGAATCAAGCGAACACCCGAATCTCTGGTAATTGAACCATTGTCAACGATACATCCAGCAATTGTACCAACTTTTGAAACATGGTAAGTTTCACGAACAGTAAGTGTACCAGTAACTTTTTCTTCGTAAACTGGTTCAAGCATACCCTTCATAGCTAATTCGATTTCGTCAATGGCGTTATAGATAACACGGTGTAAACGAATGTCGACATTTTCTTCTTCTGCTTCAATCTTAGCTTGTGGTGTTGGACGAACATTGAATCCAATAATTATCGCATTACTTGCTGATGCTAAAGTAATATCACTTTCGTTAATTGCACCAACAGCTTGATGAATGATATTAACACGGACGCCTTCAACTTCAATCTTCTTCAAACTACCAGCAAGAGCTTCAACTGAACCTTGAACATCGGCTTTGATAATAACGTCAACGTTCTTAAGTTCTCCTTCTTTCATGGTATCGAACAAGTTGTCCAATGTAACAGTGTTGGTACGTTTTCTTTCTTCGACCAAGGCACGCTTAGCACGTTCTTCACCAGCTGCACGAGCAGTCTTCTCATCTTCAAACTCTGCGAAACGATCAGCTGCTTCTGGCACATCATTTAGACCAGTGATTTCAACTGGCATTGATGGTCCAGCGGCTTTAACAGTACGTCCACGATCATTAGTCATCGTTCTAACACGACCGAAGGTATTACCAACAACGATTGGATCTCCAGTCTTAAGTGTTCCTTGTTGTACTAATAGTGAAGCAATTGGTCCACGTCCTTTATCAAGACGAGCTTCAATTACTGTACCAATAGCACGGTGTGTTGGATCAGCTGTAAGTTCAAGCACATCAGCTTCTAGAAGTACCATTTCTAGCAATTCATCAACACCAGTACCTTCTTTAGCAGAGATATTAACAAAAATTGTTTCTCCACCATAACTTTCAGGAATTAATTCATATTCCATCAATTGTTCAATAACGTGTTGTGGATTTGCTCCTGGTTTATCAATCTTGTTAACAGCAACGATAATTGGATCACCAGCAGCTTTAGCATGATTAATAGCTTCAATTGTTTGAGGCATAACTCCGTCATCAGCAGCAACAACTAGGATAACAATGTCAGTTACGTCGGCTCCGCGAGCACGCATGTTACTAAATGCAGCATGTCCTGGAGTATCCAAGAAGGTAATTAAACGATCATTTAATTTAACTTGGTAAGCACCAATATGTTGAGTAATACCACCGGCTTCACCTTCAGTAACGTGTGATTTACGTAAGTTATCCAATAGAGTTGTCTTACCATGATCAACGTGTCCCATGATTGTAACAACTGGAGGACGTGATTCAAGAGCATCTTGATTGATATCTTCAGCATCAAAGTATGTATCAATGTTAGCGATATCTTCTTCAATTTTCTCTTCTGATTGAATACCGTAATCTTCAGCAATCAATTCAATTGTATCTTTATCAAGAGATTGGTTTTGGTTAACCATAATCCCTAACATAAAGAGTTTCTTAACGATTTCTGATGGCTCACGATGCAAAATCTTTCCTAGATCTTGAGCATTCATACCAACGGTATAGTTAAGTGTTTCTGGAAGTGGACGTTCTTTTCTTTGTGGCATTTCCTTCTTAACAACATTTTGAGTTTGTTGTCTCTTCTTGTTCTTCTTCTTCTTTCTTGAACCGAATGGATTACCTAAGTTCTTCTTGTTGAAATCACGTTTTACTTCACGGTTGTTATTGTTATTTTTCTTTTCTTCTACAGGAATTGGTGCTGAAGGAATTGGAGTGGAAACTTTCTTTTCTTCAGGTTTTTTGGAAGTTGGTTTAGCAGTGTGATTATTGTTTCTTGGTTTACTAGTTTGATTGTTAGCTTGTGAATGTACAGTCTGTTCCTTGTGTTCTTTAAAAGCAGCTAAATGCTTAGCTCCTACACCACCAGTTCTTGGTTGTGGAGCTGAAGTATTAGTTCTTTGATTATTATTAAAGCGATTGTTGTTGTTATTAGGACGACTGTTATTATTTGAACGGTTGTTGTCCGAATTATTGCGGTTATTGGAGTGGTTGTTATTGTTACCGCGATTGTTTTGGGTACCCACTCTTTTCTTGTTAGCTTCTGGACGTCTGATGGCAGTAACCTTAATCTTTGTTTTCTTAGGTTTATCATCATCAGCTTTGGTTTCTTTTTTGGCCTCAGAAGTAGCTTCAGTCTTCTTAGGAGCTTCTTTTTTAGCATCTGAAGCTTCTTTCTTAACTGGTTTTTCTGTTTTTGCTGGTGCTTCTTTCTTTGACAAAGCAGATTTAATCTTTGCTTCGTCATTTTCATCAACAGAAGACATGTGGTTCTTGATATCAACGCCTAATTTTTCAGCGGCATCAACAACCACTTTGTTGTCAACGTCTAGTTCTTTTGCGATCGTATAAATTCTTTTTTTAGCCATATACATTCACACTCCTTAATTAATTAATTCTTTGAATTTCTTTGCTATTCCAACATCCGTAATTGCAATTAATTTACGATTCTTCCCTGTAGCTAACATGATTTCTTCATCAGTTAAAACTTGATACATTGGAACTTGGTAATAATCAGTTTTGTTAACGATGTCTTTTAAAGACCGTTCGCTAATATCTAACGAAACTAGGACTAACTTAGCCTTGCCACCGGCAACAGCGTTACCTACTAATTCGGTACCAGTAATGATCTTAGAGGCTTTTGTAGCAATTCCTAAAAAGTTAATGATTTTTTGTTTGTTCAATGTTTTTTACCAATATCTCCAAATAATTCCATTCTCGCTGCTTGATGTTCAACATAATCAATTAGCTCATCATAGAAACTACTATCAAGCTCTGTTTCAAAGACTCTCTCAATCACTTTCTTGTCTTTGGCTTTCTTTACAGCTTCTAAGTTTAAACCAACATAAGCTCCACGACCAGGCTTTTTGCCTGTAGGATCGATTGATACTTCGCCTTCTTTGTTCTTAACAATGCGAACCATTTCTTTTTTGGGAAACATTTCGTTAGTTAGCAAGTCTTTTCTCATTGGAATCTTTCTTTGCTTAACCATTGTCATCACCACCTAAAAAGTTTAGTTATTATTCGTCTGCTTCTTCATCAAATTCTTCATCAGAAACGAATTCAACTTCTGATTCAGGTTTGATATCAATTCGATAACTTGTTAATTTTGCAGCTAAACGAGCATTTTGTCCTCGTTTTCCAATTGCTAGTGATAAGTGATAATCAGGAACGATTACTAAACACTTCTTATCATCATCTTCATCGAATTGCACCGCGATAACTTCAGCAGGGTTAAGTGCATTAGCGATGTAATCAGTAGGATCTTCTTCCCATTTAACAATATCAATGTTTTCACCACTAAGATTATCGACAACTGCTTGCACACGTGAGCCTTTAGGTCCGACACAAGTTCCAACCGGATCAATGTTTTCGTTATCAGTCTTAACAGCAATCTTAGTACGGTCACCTGCTTCTCTGGCGATTGACACGATTTGAACGGTTCCATCAAAAATTTCTGGGACTTCTTGTTCAAACAATCTCTTAACCAAACCTGGATCGGTTCTCGAAACAAATACTTGTGGGCCTTTGGTTGTGTTTTCTACCTTAGTTACATAAACCTTAATTCTATCTTGAGGATTATAGGTTTCGTTAGGCATTTGATCGGATTTTCCCATTACTGATTCAATACGACCAAAGTTCACATAAACGAACTTGTTATCAACACGTTGCACAACCCCTTGCATGATTTCGCCTTCATATTGTGAATACTCATCATAAATGTTGCTTCTCTCGGCTTCACGAACACGTTGCATAATTACTTGTTTAGCAGTTTGAGCAGCAATTCGTCCGAAGTCCTTAGGAGTAACTTCAAATTTGATATGATCGCCTAATTCGTAGCCTTTGTTAATTTCTAAAGCATCTTCTAAAGAAACTTCCAATCTTTCATCAGCAACTTCTTCGACGATTTCTTTTTCGGCATAAACATGAATGTTACCTTTTTTATCATCAAATTCGACGATTACATTTTCTGCTTGACCATAATTACGTTTATAAGCAGCACTCAAAGCAGCTTCAAGCGCCTCGATAACTGTACTTTTAGCAATACCCTTTTCTTTTTCAAGCGTATCTAACGCATCAATCATTTCTTTACTCATTTTTTGTGTCCTTCCTAAAATTCAATTGCTAATCTAGTAGAAGCAATAACTTCTCTTGGTAGAGTAATGTGTTTGTTAATGTTTTTAACCTTATAGTCTAATTCCAACCCATCCTTAGTCACTTTAACTAGATGGCCTTCATAGATCTTGGTACCTTCAATTTTTTTATAAAGTGAAACATGAATGAATTCGCCTAAGGCTTTTTCTAAATCCTGATCAGTTTTTAAAGGCCGTTCAGCACCTGGTGATGACACCTCTAAGAAATATGCTTGTTCAATTGGATCAACTTCATCCAATTTTTCACTTAATTTCTCACTTACTAAGGCACATTCATCAATATCAATTCCGCCTTCTTTATCAATGAAAACGCGAAGATACCAATTGTTACTTTCATTTACAAACTCGATATCAACAAGGTCAAAGCCTTCTGCATCAAGAATTGGTAGTAACATTTTTTCAATTGTTTGTGTTACATCTTCCAAGTCAAACCTCCAAAATAAACATGCTATAAAATTCTTCAATAAAAAGAGCGAGCATTTCTGCTCACTCGTTCGTAAATCCTATAAACTAAATATTAGTATACAGTAAATCCCTGTAGATTGCAATTAAAATAACGATAATTGATTTTCATCAGGCAAATCAGAAATAACATTATTTACTGTTAAATATTCAATCAATTTCTTTGATACTTTTCCACGGTTAGAAAGATCTTCTTTTGACAAGAATGGTTTTTCTTCACGTGCAGCAACAATTTGCTTAGCAACGTTTTCTCCCAAACCAGGAACTGCTCTAAATGGTGCTAATAATGTATGGTCGTCAATAATCTTGAAGTCAAAAGCTTCTGATTCGTTAATATCAACCATCTTGATTTCGTAACCACGCTCTAGACATTCATTGGCAATCTCTAACACAGTTAACAAATCTTTTTCGGTTTTAGAAGCTTCCATTCCTTTTTGATTGATTTCACTCATAGCATTCTTCACTGCACTCTTACCTTTTGACATTGCAACAAGGTCAAAGTCATCAGCACGCACACTAAAGTAGGCACAGTAATAATAAAGTGGATGATGTACTTTGAAGTAAGCAATTCGTAAAGCCATCAAGACATAAGCGGTCGCATGAGCTCTCGGGAACATATACTTAATCTTCAAACAAGAATCAATATACCAATCAGGAACTTTTTCATTAGCACGCATTTCTTCTTGAAGATGTTCAGGAATACCTTTTCCTTTACGAACGTTCTCCATAATTTCAAACGCACTTTGAGAACTCATTTCCCAATGAATCAAGTCAGTCATGATATTGTCACGACATCCAATAACGTTCTTCAAGGTTGTAATACCGTTTTTAATCAACTCTTCGGCATTACCAAGCCACACATCAGTACCGTGTGAAAGTCCAGAAATTTGGAGTAATTCATTATAAGTGGATGGATGAGTTTGTTCCAACATCCCTCTAACAAATCTCGTACCAAACTCTGGTACTCCTAGCGTTCCAACATTAGATTGAATTTGTTCTGGTGTCACTCCTAATGATTCTGTTCCTGAGAATAGTTTCATTACTTCCGCATCGTTAGTAGGAATAGTTAATGGATCTATTCCAGATAAATCTTGCAACATACGAATCATCGTTGGATCATCATGTCCAAGGATATCCAGTTTCAAAATATTATCGTGGATTGAATGGAAATCAAAATGTGTTGTTTTCCATGAAGCTGTTCGGTCATCTGCTGGATATTGAATTGGTGTGAAATCGTAAATATCCATGTTCTCTGGAACTACAATAATTCCAGCCGGATGCTGTCCAGTGGTTCTCTTGACCCCAGTTGCACCCATCGCTAAACGTTCCATCTCGGTTGAACGGAATTTTTGATCGGTAACTTCTTCGTAGTTCTTTACATACCCAAAAGCAGTTCGATCAGCAATAGTTCCGATTGTTCCCGCACGGAAAACGTGATCCTCACCAAATAATACTTTTGTATAGTTATGAGCTACTGGTTGATAATCACCAGAGAAGTTCAAATCAATATCCGGAACCTTATCCCCTTTGAATCCAAGGAAAGTTTCGAACGGAATATCTTGTCCATCGGCATCCAAGTCTGTATCACAGTTAGGACATTTCTTAGCTGGCAAGTCATATCCAGACCCATATTCACCTTTTGTGAAGAATTCTGAATAGTGACACTTAGGACATCTGTAATGAGGTGGCAAGGGATTAACTTCAGTAATTCCGGTCATAGTAGCCACAAAACTTGATCCAACGGATCCACGAGAACCTACTAAGTATCCATCTTTATTACTTTTCGCAACTAATTTTTGAGAAATTAAGTAAATTACTGAGAATCCATTACCAATAATACTTCTAAGTTCTTTATCAACACGTTCTTGAACTAATTCTGGTAATTCCTCACCATATAGTTCATGAGCCTTATTCAAGGTTAATTCCTTAATCTGGTCTTCAGCACCTGGCATGTTAGGTGTATATAATTCATGCTTAACCGGAGAAACATCAGCAATTTCATCAGCAATTAAATTCGAGTTGGTAACAACTAATTTATGTGCCAAGTCTTCTCCCATAAAGGAAAATTCTTCAAGCATTTCGTCAGTCGTTCTAAAATGAGCATCTGGTAATTTTTGACGTATTAATGGATTACTCTTAACTGCGTGAATAACAATATCACGATAGATGCTATCTTTTGAGTCAAGGTAGTGAGCATCACCAGTAGCAACCACAGGTTTGCCTAATTCATCACCTAATTTTACTAGGTTATTCATAATTTCTTCTAAGGCAGCTTCATCAGCTACCATTTCAGAAGCAATTAATGGTTCATACATACTCTTAGGAAGTACCTCAATATAATCATAGTATTGAGCTTTTTTTAGAGCATCTTCATAACCCTTTTGCATCATTGATACAAAGACTTCGCCTGACGCACAAGCAGATCCTACTAAAATACCTTCACGATACTTATCTAAGACCCTTCTAGGAACTCGTGGCACACGATAGAAGTAATCAACCATTGAAGTTGAAACAACCTTGAAGAGATTCTTCAAACCATCCTGAGTTTTTGCCAATAACATAGCGTGGGTTGGACGAGCTTGTTTGTAAGATTCCTCATTACCTACATGGTCATTTAATTGTGAAACGTTAGTTAAACTGAATTTTTCTTCCAGTTCATCTAACATTTTGTACATTACATAACCAGTTGCTTCAGCATCAGAATCAGCCCGATGGTGGTGTTCCAACTTGATGTCATATCTCTTTGACAAAGTATCAAGACGATGATTCCCGTACTCAGGATGAATCGTTCGCGAGATTTCAAGTGTATCAATAACCGGCATACTTAATTCATTGAGTCCAGCACGTCTAAGGGTTGCATTCATGAAACCCATATCAAAGGAAACATTATGCCCAACCAAGACATCGTCACCGACAAAATCCATAAACTCTTTAATTACCGTAGCTTCATCATCAGCATCTTTTAACATATCATCAGTGATATTAGTCAAATTAACAATTGTTTCCGATAACTCATGTCCAGGATTAATGAACTTGTCAAACCGAGCCATTACTTGGCCATCTTTCATTTTGACAGCACCAATTTCAATAATGGTGTCATAAACCGCAGAAAGACCGGTTGTTTCGGTATCGAAGATTACATATTCGGTATCTTTTAAAACTTCATCGCGAAGATTATAGGCAATAGGATTACCTTCATCGACTAAGTTTACTTCCACACCATAAATGATTTTGACGTCATTCTTCTTCCCTGCATTATAGGCAAACGGAAATGACTGAGCAGTTGCATGATCGGTAACTGCCACTGCTGAGTGACCCCAATCAGCTGCTCTTTTGACGATATCTTCCGAACTAGCAATAGCATCCATCTGACTCATATTAGTGTGAAAATGTAATTCTACACGTTTTTCTTCAGCAGTATCTTGTCGTTCGACATGATTAACCAGGTTAATATCAAAGGCGTTAATTGCCAATTCACGTGAATAAGTATCTTCTTGAACACTACCACGAATTTTGGCCCATTTACCCTTACTAATCTGCTCGAACATCTTCTCATCATCACCATTTCGAGAAAACTTCTTAGCAGTGAACGAAGATGTGTAATCAGTTAACTTAACAATTAATAGTTGGCGACCAGTTTTTAACTTGCGAATATCAACATCAAAAATATACCCTTGCACAACCACAGAAGATTCTTCTTCAACAATATCTGCCATCTGCATAACTGGTGCTTTGTCCGAAATTGTCTTTCCAATAGCAAAGTTCTTTGTACTTGGTTTATCATTTGATTTCTTTTGAGTTTCGGCAAGTTTCTTTTGTAGTTGTTCTTCAACTTGATTATTTTTTGATCTTAATTCCTCAATTTTTTCCTGAGTTCTAGTTTCATCTACACTTACAAGAATTGTAAAATCAGGAAATCCTAATTCACTGTATTTATTCTGAATTTCAGACAATAGACCATTTTTTAAAGCATCTTTAATGACTTCATTTTGAACGCTCAAGAAATATTGATCATTCTCGAACTTGGGTCCATCATAGCTTTGCAATTCATATAATAGTGGTGACTTCACACTTAAATGAGTGAGAACATATTTCCAATAATCAGAAATATCTTTTTGAGTAAGAACTGGATTACGGGTAGCAATATTAAAATCGACTTCAACAATGTCTTCGAATGACTCAGTTAGAGCTTCATTCAACATCTGAAAATCTACATAAGGTAAAACATTGTTAAACTCAAAGTTAATAGTCCAAGATTGACTAACTTCATGTACATCAATAGAACTAATTACCCCATTATCAAACGCGGAATTAGCTTTAATTGCCTCTTCAATTTTTATTTGTTTCAAGAGAATTTGAAACAATTCACTTTTGTCAGTCATATTACACTCCAACCTATAAAAAAGGGCTAGTAAAATCCGCTAATTAAGATTCTCAAATAGCTCTTGGATTTTATTAGCTGCCTCTTCTTTGTTTACTTCAATTACTTCATTTGTCTTACGAATTTTGATTTCAACAATTCCTTCGCCGGCTTTTTTTCCAACTGTAACACGAATTGGCAAACCAATTAATTCTGATTCAGCGAACTTAACTCCTGCACGTTCGGCACGATCATCAATCAAGACGGACAATTGCTTATCTTCAAGTTCATTGGTCAATTCATTAGCTAATTGAACTTGAGTCTCATCTTTAGTGTTTACAGGCACTACGTGAACATTATATGGTGCCAAGGCCTTGTTCCAGACTAGACCATTTTCATCAGCGTTTTGCTCACAAATTGCTGAGAGTAAACGGCTAATTCCAATTCCATAACAACCCATAATTAATGGCTGTTGACGACCATTTTCATCTAAAAAATTAGCGTTCAAGCTCTTGGAATATTTAGTTCCCAACTTGAAGATGTGGCCTATTTCAATTCCTTTAGTGAATTGTAATTGTTCTGAGCCATCAAGGTCAGTTTCACCTTCTTTAACAACCCTGACATCTACAAATTCTTCAACTTGATAATCACGGTCAAGGTTAGCATTAATGTAGTGAGTATCTTTTTTATTAGCACCAATGACACCATTAATGAGACCTTGTACAGTTAAGTCAGCAATTACTTTCACATCAGTATCCTTAGGACCAATAAATCCAGGTGTTGAATTGAATTTAGCAACAATTTCTTCGTCAGTAGCTTCAATTAATTCAGAAGCATCCAAGAAGTTCTTCAATTTAACATCATTAACTTCATAGTCACCACGAATCAAGACCATAACTGGTTCATCATCCGCAATAAAGGCCATTGCTTTAATAACCTGTTTTGGTTGCAGATTTAAGAAGTTTGCCACTTCACTAATTGACTTCACATCGGGAGTTGCAACTTCTTCTAATTCTTGAACTTCAGCAGCTTCATTCTTTGAAAAATGGCTAGCGGCCATTTCTAAGTTAGCTGCATAATCACCATTCTCAGTATAAACAATTGTATCTTCGCCAATAGCAGCAGGAGCAGAAAATTCTTTTGAATCACTACCACCCATTGCCCCAGCATCACCAAGAATTACACGATAATCTAAGCCACAGCGATCAAAAATATTACGATAAGCTCTCTCCATGTCGTTAAATGACTCATCTAATTGTTCTTGATTAGAAGTGAATGAGTAAGCATCTTTCATGATAAATTCACGACCACGAAGTAATCCATAACGAGGACGGTCTTCGTCTCTAAACTTATCTTGAATTTGATACAAGGTTACTGGTAACTTCTTATAACTATTCAATAAATCACGTACAATAAAGGTCATTGTTTCTTCATGAGTTGGACCAAGAATGAACTCGCGATCATGACGGTCATTTACTTTGAATAAAGTTTGTCCATAACTGTCGAAACGTCCTGACTCTTTCCAAAGCTCAGCAGGAATAATTGCTGGTACAACCATCTGTACAGCATTAATCTTTTCCATTTCTTCTTGGACAATCTTTTCAATGTTTTGTACGACTTTATAAGCCAACGGCAAATATGCATAGGCACCGGCAGAAATCTGTTTAATATAACCGGCTCTAAGCATCATTTGATGACTTAAAGCTTCCGCATCAGCGGGAACTTCTTTTGACGTTGGGATAAAAAGTTTTGATTGTTGCATAAATATACCTTCTTATTTTTAATGAATGAAAAATCTTTGAATATCGTTCCAAGTAACAGCAATCATCAGTGTGACCAGAATGGCAACACCAATTAGATTAACAATTCCTTCTTTTTCTTCAGAAATTGGCTTACCACGAATTCCTTCGACAAAGTTAAGTAATAACTTACCTCCATCTAAGGCCGGAATCGGTAGCAAATTCATGAAGCCAAGGTTAATCGAAAGCATTCCAATGAAGCTAATAATGCTGATTATCCCTTGTGTTGAGACCTGTGAAGTCAGTGAGTAAATCGCCACAGGACCTCCAAATTGATTAAGATCAAAACCGGTGGTAAACATGTTTCCTAAAATTCCAATAATGGTTGCTACAATCACAAATGGTTGAGTAAAGCCGTATTTGAGTTTAGCACCAAAACTTCTATCAACAGTTGTTTTGGGAGAAATACCAATTAGTTTCTTATCACTATTCTTTTGTTTTTGTGGTGTTACTTTAATTTGACGTACATTATCTTTATGTTTAACTACTAGTTCAACTTGTTTTTTCTTGTTACTAGCAACCGCTTTTTGAACCTGATTATAGGTTGAAGTTTTCTTCCCATTCACTTCTAAAATACGATCATTTTGCTTAACACCAGCTTTTTGAATCGCTGAATCTGGTGCAATATTAACTTGATTAGTATCAGTATGCGCTTCAGGAATTCCACCTAACATGAAAGCGACTAATAAGTAAGCCACAATTGACAAGATCATATTATTAAACGGACCAGCAAAGTTAGTTAGAATCCGATTAAGTAAGCTAGCTGATTGAAATTGAACATCACGAGGAGCAATCAATACTTCAGTACCATCTTCTTCAACAATTGTTGCATCATGGTCAACGTGGTAAGTTTTCTCCTGCGACTCGTCACCATTTTCGTAAACAACAATTTCTAGCTTGTCTACTAAATCAGCTTTAACAATTTGAACCGGCAAGTCATTGACGTAGGGATTTTTCTTTGAGATGTTAATTCTCTCAACAACATTCTGGTCATTAATGGCAATACTTGCAGGAGTTCCGGGCTTGATCTCGTCGTCATCGTCTTGAGTTCCAGCCATACGAACATAACCACCAAGTGGTAACAGTCTGAGTGTATAGGTGGTTCCGTTCTTCTTAAAATTAACTAATTTTGGACCCATTCCAATAGCAAACTCACGAACCAAAATTCCGGATCGTTTAGCCATATAAAAATGTCCAAATTCGTGAACGGTGACAATTACCCCAAAAACGATAATAAAAGTTATTATTGCTGACATATCAACCTCTTTTTAAACTAATCCGAATAAATGGAAGAGTGGTAAAACAATTAACATACTATCAAAACGATCGAGAATTCCACCATGTCCTGGAAGAATTTTTCCAGAATCTTTTACACGATAGTATCTCTTATAGGCGGATTCTACTAAGTCACCTAATTGACCGGCAATTGAACAAACAATAGCGATTGGTAAAACTTCAATCATACTTAGACTTGGTAAGAAATATTGTGCGTAAATAACGGCAACAACTACCGCAATAATAGTTCCACCAATTGAACCTTCCCAGGTCTTATTCGGACTTATATATGGGAAGAGTTTATGTTTTCCCAGGGCACGACCAACGAAGTAAGCCCCACTGTCCGTGATCCAGACAATCAACAATGCCAACATTAGTAATTTGAAACCATACATGTCGGTTCCATGAACATTACGAATTGCAGCTAAGTAATGGAATCCAGTACCAATATAAGCCATTGAAATAATTGATACACCAGCATCTTCAAAATTGAATTTGTTTTTACTAAAGACTGTCCACAATAGAAGTAGTACAGCAAAAATGTACAAAATGTCTAATCTTGAAAAAGTGTCAGGCAACCAACCATGGTAGAAGGTCAATGGCACTGTTAACGCCATAACCCCAAGAGTGGTTAAAAAGAAATCAAACGAAACAATGATTCTTTTACGCATAATATAAATTTCTGATATTCCGACGTAAGCCAATGCAGCAGCTGCAAAATCAATCCACAAGCCACCCATTATTAAAATTGGAACAAATATTGCTAGTGCAACCACTGCGGTAATAATTCTTGTTCTCATATTCAAAAATCTCCAAGTTAATTCAATTTTCCAAATCTACGATCACGATTTTGATATTTAATAATATCATGTTCCAAGTCTTCACTCGAATAATCTGGCCACAGATTGTCATTAAAGACCATTTCGGTATAAGCAAGTTGCCAGAGCATGAAATTAGAAATTCGAGTTTCTCCACTAGTGCGGATTAACAAATCTGGATCAGCTAATTCTCCCAGAACATTAGTAAGTAAATTATCTTCAAATATCTTTTCATCAATTGCGTCTACTGAAAATTCATTATCTTTTACTTTTTGAGCTAATGCTTTAGTAGCCTCCAAAATATCGGCACGTCCACCATAGTTAAAAGCAAAGTTCAATATCATTCCTGTATTGTCTTTAGTATCATCCATAGCTCTTTGAATGATTTGACGGGTATTCTTAGGAATTTTTTCAATTAACCCTGTAGCGATCACTTTAATATTATTTTTCATCAAATCAGGCATAAAAACACTAAAGAAATCAATTGGAAGTCTCATCAAAAAATTGACTTCTGAAGTTGGTCGACCCCAATTCTCGGTTGAAAAAGCATAAAGTGTCAAAACTTTAACGCCAAAATCACTGGCTGTAATAGCAATGGTTTTGACGTTATTCATGCCTTCCTTATGTCCAGCAATTCGCTGAAGACCGCGTTTTTTGGCCCATCTACCGTTACCATCCATGATGATGGCAATATGTTTGGGAATGTTATCCATTGATAGCTGATAATCACTATCATCAAAAGTATCCACCATAAAAATTACTCCCTATATAGATTAAGTAGCTTATCCTTCGGTAATTTCTTTTTCTTTTTCAGCAGAAATAGCATCAACACCTTTAACTGCATCATCAGTAACTTTTTGGATATCTTTTTCTAGAGTATGTAATTCATCTTCAGAAATGTCGCCATTTTTTTCTTGTTTCTTTAAGTTGTCCATTGCATCACGTCTGATGTTACGAATAGCAATCTTAGTACTTTCGGCTTCTTGACCAACTTTTTTTGCTAATTCATGGCGACTTTCAGTTGTTAATTGCGGAATTACTAAACGAATATTGTTTCCGTCATTTGCAGGAGTTAATCCTAAGTCAGACATGTTAAGTGCTCTTTCAATTTCATCAAGAGCTGATTCATCAAATGGTGAAATCAATAAAACACGTGGTTCAGGAATAGACACTGAAGCCACTTGATTGATTGGCACTTGCGCACCATAATATTCAACTGTCACCGGGTTCAAAATTGACGCATTCGCTTTTCCCGCACGAATATTTCCTAATTGACTTTGGAAAGATTCTTGTGACTTTTTCATTTTTGTTTTTGCTTCATCAATTGCAGGATTTGCCATTAGTTAAGTTCTCCTTTGATTGTTGTACCGATAGATTCACCTTCGATAACTTTTTTGATGTTTTCTGGTTCATTCATGTTAAAGACAACTAAGGTAATGTTGTTATCCATTGATAGTGAACTGGCCGTTGTATCCATAACACCAAGTTGTTTATTGATGATATCTAAGTGAGTTAATTCTTCATACTTCACAGCTTGTGGGTCAGACTTAGGATCAGCTGAGTAAACTCCATCAACGTCATTCTTAGCCATTAAGATTACATCTGCATCAATTTCTGCAGCACGTAAAACAGCTGTTGTATCAGTTGAGAAGTATGGATTTCCTGTTCCACCAGCAAAGATTACTACACGACCTTTTTCTAAATGTCTAATAGCTTTTCTTCTGATGTAAGGTTCAGCAATTTGCCTCATTTCAACAGATGTTTGAACTCTTGTAGGAACTCCAGCATGCTCTAAGGCATCTTGAAGTGACAAAGCGTTCATAACAGTAGCCATCATTCCCATATAATCAGCTTGAGCTCTTTCCATACCAAGTTCAGCGCCAGTCTTACCACGCCAGATATTTCCACCACCGCAGACAACAGCCACTTCGACACCCATATCATGGATTTCTTTTATTTGATTAGCTATTGAAGCGATTACTGGAGGATAAATTCCGAATCCTTGGTCCCCTGCTAATGCTTCACCTGATATTTTTAAAATTACTCGTTTGTACTTAATATTAGTTGTCATTTAGAAAAAACTCCTATTGTTTTATTAAAGAATATTTTACCATAATTACCACTTGATTATTGAATAATACTCATAAAAAAAAAGCGGTCTCCGCTTTTAATTTTAGAAATTATTATTTGATTTGTCCCATAACTTCATCAACAAAGTTATTTTCGGCTTTTTCAATTCCTTCACCAACTTCAAAACGTACGAATGAAACTAGTTTTCCACCTTTAGATTCAACATATTGAGCAACTGTCTTATCTGAATCTTTGACAAATTCTTGATCAGCCAAACTGATTTCTGAAAGGAACTTGTTAATTCTTCCTTCAACAATCTTAGGAATGATATTTTCAGGTTTTCCTTCATTCTTTGTTTCTTCTGTAACAACTTTACGTTCACGATCCAAAACATCAGCAGGAACGTCATCACGTGTTACATATTGTGGATTGATAGCTGCAACGTGCATAGCAACGTCTTTAGCAGTCTCTTCATCAGCACCTTCAACTACTGCAACAACAGCAATTGCTCCGGCATTATGCAAATAACTACCAAAGTTTTGTGAGTCTGTCTTGTTAACTAGAGTAAATCTTCTGAAACTGATTTTTTCTCCAATTACAGCAGTTAAACTCTTAACAGCATCATCAATTGTGCTATCACCTAATGGTAATTTCAAAGCTGCATCCATGTCCGCAGGTTGGTCTTTTGCAACTTCAACAGCAATATCCTTAACTAATTTTTGGAATTTGTCGTTTGATGCAACAAAGTCTGTTTCAGAGTTAACTTCGATAATAGCAGCAGTATTACCACTGATTTCAATATGTGCTAAACCTTCAGCAGCAATACGTCCACTCTTCTTAGCAGCCTTTGCCATACCTTTTTCACGAAGTTCATCGATAGCTTTTTCCATATCGCCATCAGTTGAAACTAGGGCTTTTTTGGCGTCCATCATACCAACGCCAGTCTTTTCACGTAATTCTTTTACTTGAGCAGCTGTAATATTAGCCATTTTTTTGCCTCCAAATTTTATTTTTTGATAGAAAAACCATCTTCAAGATTCTCAAAGACGGTATTTAATTTAGTATTATTCTTCTGATGTTTCTACTGATTCGCTTGCAGCTTCTTCAACTGATTCTTCAGTTTGTTCTTCAGCAGCAACTTGGTCTTCACCTTGACGACCTTCAATAATTGCATCAGCCATCTTAGCAGCGATTAATTTCACGGCACGAATAGCATCATCATTTGAAGGGATGATAACATCAATGTCATCAGGATCTGAGTTAGTATCAACCATTGCAACGATAGGAATATTTAATTTCTTAGCTTCTTGAACAGCGATATTTTCTTTATGTGGATCAACGATGAATAAGACATCAGGAATTCTAGGCATATCTTCGATACCACCCAAGAATTTTTCTAATTTTTCTTGTTGTTTTGTTAATAGTGATACTTCTTTTTTAGGTAGACGATCAAAAGTTCCATCTTCTGCCATTGCTTTGATTTCTTTCAAACGTTTGATACGACTTTGAATAGTATTCCAGTTTGTAAGAGTTCCACCTAACCAACGGTGGTTAATGTAATATTGTCCAGCACGCGTAGCTTCTTCAGCAACAGCGTCTTGAGCTTGTTTCTTAGTACCTACGAATAAGAAGATTCCGTTGTCACTTGCAACTGCCTTAATGTAGTTGTAAGCATCATCAATCATATGAACGGTCTTTTGAAGATCGATGATATAGATACCATTTCTTTCTGTAAAGATGAATGGTGCCATCTTAGGGTTCCAACGTCTTGTTTGGTGACCAAAATGTACACCAGCTTCAAGAAGTTGTTTCATTGAAATAACTGTCATAATTTTCCTCCGGTTTTATCCTCCACTTTCGCTTAATTTCTATCCAAACATTTTCATGCACCATGGATAAAAGTGCGAAGTGTGTGTTTTATTAATACAAACATTTATTATAGAAAAAAAAACTTGAATAATCAAGCTTTATTTACGCCATTTAACATGTTTTTCTTCAAGAAATTGCTCTTTTTTTGTACGGGAATATTTTTTTAATTCTCGCTCTCTTTTCAATGCGTTTGATTTTGTCTCTACATCTTCAAAATATAACAATTCTACAGGCCGTCTAATCTTCGTATATTTAGCACCTTTACCACTATTATGAGCTTCTAATCTTTTTTGAACATCATTAGTCGTCCCAATATAAAAGGTCTTGTCTTTACATTGCAAGATATAAACAAAGTAACTAGTTTTTCCCATATATTATCTCTTCTGCTTCATCAGTATAATCAGTTTCATTCTTATAAATAACTAAATCTGGTAAAACTGTCAGTCCACCTTTTTTTGGTGTTTTAATTAGCTCAGCTAAAAACAAATTAGCATCATCGCCATAATGAGAATGAACAAATCGTAACTTATTCAACTTAAAGTTATATTCATCGGCAGTTTGTATAAATTCTGCTAAGCGATTAGGTCGATAAACCATGTACAATTTTGAGTTCTGTTTCAATAATCCTCGACAAGTTTTGAAGATGTCACTTAAATTTGCATTAATCTCATGACGGGCTTTGGCCAAGACGTCGTTATTTTTCATCTTAGTCATTTCTTCAACTTTGAAATATGGCGGATTGCAAATTACAGTATCAATTGTGTCGTGTTCGATGTGTTGTAAAGAATTCTTCAAATCATCATTAATATTAGTAACTTGAATTTGTTTACGATTGTACTCAATTGATTGTTCGGCTAAATCGGTTAATTCCTTTTGAATTTCTAATAAGTAAATATGAGCATCTGTATACGCACTTACCGTTAATCCAATCGCACCATCACCAGCACAAAGATCCACAATTTGTTGACTTTTTTCATACTCAGCAAAATTTGTTAATAAAATTGTATCTAAATTAAAGGAATATAGAGCTTTATTTTGTATAATGGTAACACCACTGTTAGAAATCATATCGTAGGTAATTTGTTCATCCACAGTTTAATACTCCTATTAAATGGTTTTGTGCTATATAATATAATATACATTAATAAGTTAGGTGAGTAATATGTTTTATAAATTTATTCGAGTAATTGCCCGTGGCGTTGTTTTTCTTTTAAATGGAAATTGGCACGTCACTGGTAAAGAAAATCTTCCTGAGGGAACTTATATCATTGTCGCACCACACAGAAACTGGTGGGAACCAATCTTCTTTGCTTTAGCAATGAGTCCTCAAGAAACTTCTTTTATGGCTAAACAAGAATTATTCAAATATCCCGTGCTCAGATATATTTTGATTCACGCTCATGCATTTCCAGTTGATCGTGCTAATCCCGGTCCTTCTGCTGTTAAGAAGCCCATCAATTTCTTAAAAAAAGAAAACTTATCCTTAATTATGTTTCCTTCAGGTACCCGTCATTCAGATGACCTTAAAGGTGGAGCGGTCTTAATTGCTAAATTATCGCAAAAACCATTAGTCCCTATGGTCTATCAAGGACCAGACACATTCAAGGGTTTACTAAAAAGGCAAAAAATCACTATTGGAATTGGCGAGCCTTTTTCAGTTGATAAAAAAGAAAAAATGAACGATGAGCTAACTGCTAAGATTGATCAGCAGATGAAAGATAGCTGGCAAGCAATCGATAATTCAATTGATCCTAGTTACAAATATATTCCAAAATAAAAAGACTGCTAAGCAGTCTTATTTTTTTTGTTGTTGTTTCATCATGGTCATCATTTGGTTCAACTTCTTTTGTGAAGGTTTTTGACCCATCTGTGTCATCATTTGTCTCATCATATCGGCATTAATAGGTGGATTGTCTTGGAAATATTTTTTCATGTACCAACGAGCAATGAAAAATCCTGCAACTAATCCAATAAGTAATGCGACTAAAGCAACTATTACTGTAATGAAATTCATTTGCCTAACTCCTTTTTCTCAATATTTAAATTGTACACAATTATCAGTGAAAAATAAAGATATTAATCGTCACGCAACCCTTTTTCACGTTGAACTTTTTTTACTTTTTCTGGTGTAACTTCATTTCCTTCTTTATCAAAAACTTGCATCATCTCAACTTGAGATTTGAAACTAGCACGGAAGTTCTTCAAAAATTCTTGTCTTAACTCTTTTCTTTCTTGCTCTTCTTCAAGTGTTAGTTCACTTTCTTTAGCTTTTTTTGCTAACTCGTTAATTCGAGCGGTTAATTTTTCATTATCTGACATAGTGATTCCTTTCAAATTCATACGAACATTAGTTTGATTCGAAACGTATGTTCTGTTATTATTATAGTATATTTAAAAACGAGGTGTAATTATGACGACTCCGTCTAAGTCTAAACAATTAGAAATTTTACAATGTATTAACGATTATGTAAACAAGCGTGGCTATCCACCAACAGTTCGTGAGATTTGTGATACGGTTGATTTGTCTTCAACTTCAACAGTTCATGGTCACTTATCACGACTAGAAAAGAAAGGTTTTATCTTCCGTGACCCTGCCAAACCACGTGCAATTGAAATCACTAGTTCTGGTTTAGAAGCAATCGGTGAAACAAGTAATGAAATGCCACTACTTGGTGTTGTTACCGCTGGTGAACCTATTTTAGCAGTTGAAGAAGCAACTGACTATTTCCCTATCCCACCTAATATTTCTAATAACGATGGTCGTCCATTATTCATGCTTACCATTCGTGGTGAAAGTATGATTAATGCCGGAATATTGGATGGTGATCAAGTTATCGTTAGAAAACAAGATTACGCTTCAAATGGTGAAATCGTCATTGCTATGACTGAAGAGAATGAAGCAACTTGCAAGAGATTCTACAAAGAAGACGGATATATCAGATTACAACCTGAAAATGATGACTTAGATCCTTTGATTTTCGACAATGTTTCCATTCTTGGAAAAGTCGTTGGACTCTTTAGAAATGATATTTATTAAAAATAAAAACCAGCCAATTGGCTGGTTTTTTTAGTTTCTAGTTTTTTCAGCGATTCTAGCTGATTTACCATGACGTTCACGTAAGTACAATAGTTTAGCTCTACGTACGCGACCTTGTCTAATAACTTCAACCTTTTCAACACGAGGTGTGTGTAATGGGAATGTTCTTTCAACACCAACACCACTACTCATTTTACGTACAGTATAAGTTGCACTTACACCAGAACCACGTCTTTTAAGTACGACACCTTCGAATAATTGAACACGTTCTCTAGTTCCTTCAACAACCTTAGCGTGAACTCTAACAGTATCACCAGGTCTGAAATCAGGAATATCAGAACGCAATTGCTCCTTAGTAATATCTTGAATTAACTTGTTCATAATGCTTCTCCTAAATCGACACTCTTAAAACCTAAGGTTGATTCCAGCGGAATATCGTTAATCTGTGTCTTCAAACACTTATAAAATAATATCTTATTACCATCTATTTGTAAAGAGGTCTTTACGATAATTCTTGCTTAATTTCATTTAACATCCTGACTTCTTCATCACTAAACTCTCGGTTTTCAAGCAAGTCAGGACGACGTTGATACGTTTTTTTGAGTGATTCATACAAACGCCACTGACGAATTAGTTCATGGTTACCACTCATTAAGACTTCAGGAACTTTCATTCCTTGATAGTCAGCCGGTCTGGTATATTGTGGATATTCTAACAAACCATTACCAAATGAATCATCGTAGGCAGAAACATCGTTACCTAACACTCCAGGCACAAATCTCAATGTTGCATCAATCATCATCATAGCAGCTAATTCACCGCCTGTAACTACGTAGTCACCCATTGAGACTTCATCAGTCACGATTGTCTTAACTCGCTCGTCATAGCCTTCATAATGTCCACAAATGAAGACCAAGTTTTCAGCTTTAGCGAAATCTTGGGCCATTTCTTGATTAAAAGTTTTTCCAGCAGGATCCAAAAGAACTACCCTTTTTTCACCTGAATGTTTTTGATCAATATCACGATAAGCATCTAATATTGGTTGGGCTTGCAACAACATACCGGCTCCACCACCATAAGGCGTGTCATCAACTGTGTTGTGCTTGTTATCAGCGAAGTCACGAAAATCCACCGTATTAATATTTACCAAATCTTTTTCTTGAGCTTTACCAATTAGAGATTCATCTAAAGCCGTAAACATTTTAGGAAAAATAGTTAAAATATCAATATTCATTAATCAATTAACCCTTCTGGAATTTCTACTTCGACGACTGACTTCTTCAAATCAACCTTCAATACAACTGAAGGAATATATGGAATCAAAACTTCACCATATTGTTTTGACTTAACAACCCAAACATCGTTTGCTCCCGGTGACATAATCTCAGTTATCGTTCCTATTTCACCTAGAGACTTGTCATTTACAACTAAACCAATAATATCGTGATAATAGAACTCGTTATCTGACAACTCATCATCTTCATGAGTAGTCTTTAAGACTTTATTCTTTAATAGTTCGGCTTCAGTCATATCTTTAACTTCGGCAAACTTCAACATGTACATTCCTTTATGCACACGAACAGATTCAATTGTTAATGGATGAGATGCATCTTCCAAGTATAAAACGTTATTTTTTTGGTAACGTTGTTCAGGAAAATCAGTGATAGAAGCTACTTTCACTTCGCCTTTTATTCCATGAGTATTAACAATTTTACCAACATTGAATAATTCTTTTTGCTCTGTCATCTTGACCTACTTTACTAGCTAAATAAAAAAGGACCAACATAAAACCAAGGTTTTATCAGATCCTTTCTAAATTAATTATTTTGACATCTTGTATTCGTGGAACTTCTTCATAACACCTTGTTTTTGAAGTAAGTTACGAACAGTATCTGAAGGTTGAGCACCTTTTTTTAGCCAGTCCATAATAACTTCTTCGTTTAATTTAAGTTCGTTTTCTTTTAGTGGGTTGTAGTAACCTACTTCTTCGATGAAGCGTCCATCACGTGGTGCACGTGAATCAGCAACAACTACACGATAAAAAGGTTTTAACTTACTACCCATTCTTTTCATTCTAATTTTTACAGCCATAATTGTCCTCCTAAAATCTTAACAAAAGAAAGTATAACTAATTTTTTTCTCTGTGTAAAGGTTTTTTTCTTTACAGTTAAGATTTAAATCGTTTAACTTTTTTCATGCGTTTCTTTTTATTCTTCTTTGTACGTTTAACCATTTGGTTCATAGCCATTTTACCCATCTTACCGGAGATACCATTACCAAACATTTGCTCCATACCAGACATGTTCCCTTTGTTCATTTGTTGCATCATTTCACGACTTTGTTTGAATTGTTTGATCATGCGATTAACTTCTTGAACATTACGTCCTGAACCGGCAGAAATTCTTCTTCGGCGTGAAGGATTTAATAAATCGGGGTTAACACGTTCTTCAGGTGTCATTGAGTACACAATGGCCTTAAGATGAGAAATATCTTTTTCGTCGATATTAACATTTGCCATGGCTGGATTATTAGCCATTCCTGGAATCATTTTCATGATTTCATCAAGAGGTCCCATTTTTGAAACTTGATCCATTTGATCAATAAAGTCATTGAAATCAAAGGAATTCTCTTGAATTTTTTGCGCCATTTTTTGAGCTTGTTGCTCATCATAATCAGTTTGAGCTTTTTCAATCAAGCTCATCATGTCACCCATACCAAGAATTCGGCTGGCCATACGATCAGGATGGAAGACTTCTAACTGATCAAGTTTTTCCCCTTGTCCGATAAACTTAATTGGTTCACCAGTAACTTCTCGAATTGATAAAGCAGCACCACCACGGGTGTCACCATCCAATTTAGTCAAAATTACACCGGTAATTCCCAACTGTTCATTGAATCCCTCAGCAACCTTAGCTGCCACTTGACCGGTCATTGAATCAGCCACGAAGAGAATTTCATTAGGCTGAGCAATTTTTTTGATGTTCTTAAGCTCATCCATCAAAGTTTGATCGATTTCTAGACGACCAGCGGTATCAATAATTACATAATCATTTTTGTTTTCGTGTGCTTGTTTCAATCCATTAGTAACAATTTCAACTGGATCGACATCGACTCCTTCATCATAAACAGGAGCATCTACTTGTTGACCGACGGTTTTTAATTGTTCAATCGCAGCCGGACGGTAGACGTCAGCAGCAATAAACATTGGTCGAGCATTGTTTTCTTTTTGGAGATATTTAGCCAACTTACCAGCTGTAGTAGTCTTACCAGCACCTTGTAAACCAACCATCATGATGATTGTCGGAATATGCTCTGACTTGTTAAGTGGACTAGCGACATCCCCCATGACTTTAGTCAATTCTTCATTAACTATTTTGATAACTTGTTGTGATGGAGTTAAACTCTCTAATACTTCGCTACCAACAGCCCGTTCACTAACTGTTTTAACAAATTTTTTGACAACATCAAAGTTAACGTCGGCTTCTAATAAAGCTAGGCGAACTTCTCTCATCATCTCTTTTACGTCAGTTTCGCTTATTTTTCCTTTTCCACGAAGTCTGGCAAATGTTTTTTGTAATCTGTCACTTAATCCTTCAAAAGCCATAGTATTCCTCACTAATTATCGATTTGATAAATTGTTTAAATCTTCAATCATTCTGATTAACTTTAAGTCACTTGCATAATTCTGTTGTGCATAGTCAAGAAGTTGAGCAGATAGTTCACTTCCTGATTGTGAGTTAGCAACAATTTTTAGTTTCTTCTCATAGGAATCAAGAATCTCTTCACTTCTTTTAAGGTTATCATAAACTGCCTGGCGACTCACATTAAATTGTTCAGCAATTTCTCCCAGCGATAAATCTTCCACATAATATAACGACATATATTCATGTTGTTTATCAGTCAGTAGTTCACCGTAAAAGTTAAACAAAATATTCATTTGTTTATTCTTTTCTAATTCCATCAATTATTCTCCGAAATTAAGTCTTTAAACATACCGTAAACAAATTTTTCTGAATCGAAGTCACGTAGGTCATCCATTTGTTCACCCAAACCGACTAACTTAACCGGAATATGCAACTCATTCTTGATAGCAAAGATTATACCACCTTGAGACGAGCCGTCTAATTTAGTTAAAACAATTCCGGTAACATTGGTAGTTTCATTAAATTGACGAGCTTGGCTAATTGCATTTTGTCCAGTTGTTCCGTCTAATACCAAGAGAACTTCTTGAGGAGCATCTGGTAATTCACGAGTAATCACACGTTTAATTTTTTCTAACTCACGCATTAATCCTTCTTTGTTCTGCAAACGTCCTGCAGTATCAACTAGAAGAATATCAAAATCTTCTTCCTTAGCTTTTTTTACGGCGTCAAAAGCCACCGAAGCAGGATCAGTTTGAGCACTTGAGGCAACTACCGGGACATTGATTCTTCTACCCCATTCTTGTAATTGTTCAATTGCACCAGCTCTAAAAGTATCGCCAGCGGCAAGTAAAACTTTTTTACCTTCTTGTTCAAAACGATGAGCTAATTTACCAATAGTAGTAGTTTTCCCAGCACCGTTAACTCCAACGAACAAAATAACTGTAGGCTCGTCAGTCTCTGAGAAGTTCAAACTGTTATCAGTATCGTTTTCTTCATAAATATCAACTAATTTTTTGACAATGACATTTGATACTTCTTCTTTTGACTTAGCATTTTGAAATTTAACTTCTTCGCGTAATTCTTCTGAAATACGCATAGCTGTTTCAAAGCCAACATCAGCCTCAATTAAAACCTCTTCCAAATCATCGAAGAATGATTCATCAACTGAGCGAAAACCAGCTAAGAACTTATTGATTTTACTACTGAAGTTAGAGCGAGATTTCTCAAGTCCTTCATCATACTTTTCAGTATCAGGTTCAGTTAAATCTAATTCTTCTGTGTCTTCAGTTTCTTCTTCAGCATCCGAAATATCTTCCTCTGTTTCTTCAACAGTCTCTACCTGTTCTTCGATCACTGATGCTTCAGAAGATTTCTCAAGTTCTGGTTCTTCTTGAGTAGCTTCTATTTCTTCAATTTGTTTTTCTTCAGTTGTTTCTTTCTTATCGCTGTCACCAACGATGGCTTTTTTTATTTGATCAAATAAACCCATATTATCACCTAGTCATTTTCTTTAACTTCTACGGAAACCATTTTGGAAACACCGAGTTCTTCCATCGAAACTCCATATAAACGATTAACGTTCATCATCGTACCTTTACGGTGAGTAATAACAATAAATTGAGTATTATCATCGTACTTATTCAAGTACTTAGCAAATCGATAAACATTAGCATCATCAAGTGCAGCTTCAACCTCATCCAAAATACAAAATGGTACTGGTTTTACTTTGATAATAGCAAACAATAATGTAATTGCCGTAAGCGCTCTTTCTCCACCAGACAATAGACTCAATCTTTGGAATTTCTTTCCAGGTGGTTGAGCAATAATTTCAATTCCGGTTTCTAATAAGTTCTCTGGGTCAGTCAAAACTAACTTGGCTCGACCTCCAGCAAACATTTCAGGGAAAATCACTTCAAACGAAGCAGCAACTTCATCAAAGGTTTCTTTGAATCGTTTAGAAACTTCATCATCCATTTCACTCATGGTATTTTTAAGTTGTTCACGAGCACTTAACAAATCGGCTTCTTGTTGATTCAAGAACTCATATCTATCTTTAACTTTATCATATTCAGCGATTGAAGAAGTATTTACTTCGCCCAATTCAGAAATACCCATTTCAAGAAGCTTAGCCGATTTTTTTAATTCAGCAACATCTGTTTCTTCCTCTTGAATCTGTGCATAAGCTTCTTCGAAGGTCATCTTATATTCTTGACTAAGAATTTCGAGACGACTATCAATCGCATTATTGGTTTTTGTAAGCGCAATTGCAGTGTCTTCTTGTTCTTCAGAAGCATTTTTTTGTAATTGGAAGTTACGACTTGCAGCTTGGGAAAGTTCTTCTGATTCTGTTTCTAACTTAGTACGAGTATCTTGTAATTCAGAAATTTTTTCTTTAAGATCGTTGACTTCTTGTGAAAGTTCTGAGAATTGCTCCTCATTGCTTGTTCCAGAAGTTAACAACTGCGTCTGTTCTTCTTCAAGTGCTGCTAATTGTTTTTTAACTTGTTCTAAACTCTGTTCTGTCTTCTTATAGTCAGCTTTTTGGCGTCTTAAGAGTCCAGCTTTATTTTCCAAACTATTATTAGCAACAGCTATTTGGGTTTGATAGGTTTGAACTCTTTGTCCAAGAACTTCTTGTTCTTGACTGTAATTGGCTAATAAATCATTTTTTAGATTTGTCTGTTCTTTAATATCAGAAATTTTCGCTTCTAAATCATTCTTCTCATCATCATTTTTAGCCAAATTTTCTTCAATCTCAGTTAGTTCTTGATTATTAGTTTTAATCGTAAATTGGCTGGAACTAATATCTTGATTCAAACGTTCCAACTCATCGTTTAACTTAGTCAGTTGTTGTTTCAATTCAAAGTTCTGATTGTCGATTTGTTGAATTTCAGATTGTTGATTATCAAGTTCTTGTTGGCTAGTTTCAAGCTGTTCTTGTATTTGATTAACTTGTGACTGCAGTTGATCGGCATTCAACTTAAGTTTATCAATTGTACCAGTTAGTTCTTCAATTTCCTGATTTCGGCTTAGTAATCCATTGCCATTTTGCTTAACTTGTCCACCAGTTAATGAACCACCAGGACTAAGAATATCACCCTTTAGTGTCACGATTCGATATTGATGTTTAGTACTTTTGGCAATTCTAACGGCATTGTCTAAATTATCGACAATTAATAAATTACCAAAAATATTTTCAGCAATGTTCTTTACAGAAGTGTCAAATTCAATTAAATCAGAAGCAATCCCTAAATACCCATTGCCACTGACGTTATTATTGATTTTCCGTGATTTCATAACATTCTTTGGTAAGAATGTTGCTCTTCCTAAATTACCCTTTCTCAAATAAGAAATGGCATTTTTGGCAGCATTTTCATCTTCAGTAACAATAGACTGTAATTGGCTTCCTGCAGCCACTTCAATAGCTGTTTGTAAATTCTTGGGAACGGTAATTAATTCAGCTACCGCACCGATTATTCCAGCTAGTTTACCCTTATTATTGAGAACTGATTTAACCCCTAGGAAGAATCCAGCATGGTCATTATTTAATTCTTCTAGAGCTTTCTTTTTCGCCGTTGCTTGTTGGATTTTTGCCAACTCATCCATGTAACTTTCTTGGACTTCTTTTAACTGTTTCTCAGCAGCTTCAGCATTATTTTTTAGTTCATTGAACTGATTAAGCTTAGATTCATTATCAGTCTTAAAATCATTAATTTTAGCTTCAAAGGCACTGATCTCTTCTTGCTTCTTAGCTTGTTGTTCAGTCAATTTATCAAGGTCTAAATTACCTTGAGCAATAACTTTTTCTAAACGAGCTTTTTGAGAAGACAAAAAGTTAATGTTGTTACTGTTGGTTGTTTGCTCTTGAAGAGCATTCAAATAGTCACCACGAAGTTCTTCAATTTCTTGCTTGATAACATCGGGTGTTTTAGTTTGTGAATCAGTTATTTCAGTGAGTTTTTGTGTTAATTTATCAACTTCTACTTGAGCTTCATCTGACTCTTTAGTAGCGACAGCAATTTCTGCTTCCATTCTTTGAGTCTGCTCGGTTAATTCAGCTATTTGGTCTTGTAATTGTTGGCGGTTCTGATTGTTAAAATCATTTCGTTCTTCCGTAACAGCCTTTTGACCATTTAAGATTTCTAGTTGACGACTTTTTTCAAGTAATTGTTGATTACTTTCATCAAGTTCTTCAGATAAAGCCGAAATCTGTTGACGATTTTGGCGAACCGCTTCGTCAGATGTCTTAACATCAGCTTCAATCTTACTTAATGTTGCTTTAATTTGACTTGATTTTTGACTATATTCTTTTCGTTGTTCGTTATATTCCGCAATTTCAATTGCTAAAATTTGTTTATAGATAGCATCGTACTGTTCTTTTTGATTCAAATAATCATGAGCAATACTTGCTTGTTCCTTCAGCGGCTCAACCTGAGCAGATAATTCATGCAAAATATCTGACACCCGGTGTAAATTGTCATCAGTGTCAGATAGTTTCAATTCAGCTTCATGTTTCTTTTGTTTATATAATGCAACTCCAGCCGATTCTTCAATAATTGAACGTCGCTCAACTGGCTTACTGTTAAAGATTGATTCGACACGGCCTTGAGAAATAATTGAAAATGATTCACGGCCTAAACCAGAATCCAAAAATAGTTCAGTAATATCTTTTAGACGGCAACTCTTGTTATTGATAAAGAATTCTGACGTTCCATCTCTAAATAGACGTCGTTTAACAATTACACTATCAAAATCACTCTTCAAGTCGTCACGAGAGTTATCAAATTCAAAGATTACTTCAGCACGATTCATGGCTGGACGAGTCGAACTTCCAGCAAAAATAACGTCAACCATTTTATCCCCACGAAGGTTCTTGGCTGACTGTTCCCCCATTACCCAACGAATTGCCTCGGTAATGTTACTTTTTCCACTTCCATTAGGTCCGACAATCCCCGTAATACCAGAAGTGAATTCAATTTTTGTTTTGTCGGCAAAGGATTTAAATCCATTTAATGTCAGTGACTTTAACGGCATCAAATTCTCCTCATCTTGCTTTTATTTCTGTTTTAAATGCTCTAGTGCAGTTTTTGCAGCACTTTCTTCAGCATTCTTTTTGTTAGTCCCAGTTCCTTGGGCAAGCATTTGTCCATTGACAACTAGGCCTACCGAGAACTCTTTACGATGATCATGTCCCGTTTCAGAGAGAACTCGATATTCAATTGATACCGCACCATCTTTTTGGAGTTGCTCTTGTAATAAAGTCTTGTTATCACTTTGATCAGAAAACGCACCAGCTTGAATTTTAGGAAAGACAACTTTGTTTAAAAGATCAATCACTTTATCCAGTCCTTGGTCTAGATATAAGGCACCATTGAATGCTTCAAAGACATCTTCTAATAAGGTGTCACGATTTCTAGCACCTTGTTTCTCTTCACCTTTTCCAAGTTGAATATATTGATCAATACCAATTTCACGGGCAAATTTTGAAAAACTTGCAGTACAAACAATGTTTGATCTTAGTCTAGTTAAATTACCTTCAGGAATATTAGGAAATTGCTTGAATAGATATTCCGAAATAGTCAATTCCAAAACTGCATCGCCTAAAAACTCCAAACGTTCATAATCATCAAGATTCAATTCTTGATGCTCATTTGCATATGAAGAATGAGTCATAGCAGTCTCTAACAAACTATAATTTTTAAATTCAATATTATATTTACTATGTAGTTCACTGGTGAATTTTGAATCGATCATTCAGTAGTAACTCCTCTCAAACATTTATATTATACCTTTTTTTAGTTATTTATAAAGAATTTCTCAAACAAAAAAGAGTCTCGAAGACTCTTTTTATTGATGATTTTTGATGTAATCAACAGCTTGTCCAACTGTTTGGATTGTTTCGGCATCTTCATCAGAAATTTCACGTCCGAATTCATCCTCTAGTTCAAGTGAAAACTCTACTAAATCGATTGAATCAGCATCTAAATCTTCTTTAAAATTAGTATCTTTATTAATTTGGCTTTTATCGATTTCGAAACGATCAGCTACCAAATCGGTAATTTTATTCATAATTTCTTCTTCAGACATAATTTCACCTTTTCCTAATTAATAATTAACATAATAGCATACTTGCTTATTTCTGATAATAATCAATTACCTGATCGATTATTTTTTTGTTAACCATGTCACGAATTTGTCCAATAGTGTAATAAACAGCACGCTTATCAGCAGAACCGTGAGCTTTAACCACTGGTGCTTTAAGACCTAATAATACGGCTCCACCTGACTTAGAGACATCAAATGTTCCTTTCATCGAGTTCAAAGCAGGCGAGACAATTGCAGCACCTAACTTAGTAACAATTCCACTTTCAGTTAATGAATGTTTTAGTAGTGACAGAATTGTCTTCGTAGTTCCTTCGAGCGCCTTGAGAGCAGCATTTCCAGTAAAACCATCGGTTACGACTATATCGGCCATTCCAGTTAATAATTTATCAGATTCAATGTTTCCAATGAAGTTAATCTCTTTCAGTTCTGAGAGACGTTGATAAGTTTCTTTATGAAGATCATCTCCCTTATCAAATTCCTCACCATTATTTAATAGAGCAATTCGTGGATTTTTAATTCCTTTAATTTCTTTAGCATAGAAATTACTCATTAAAGCCCATTGCTCCATGTAGCTGACTTTAGCTTCGGCATTAGCCCCAGCATCCAAATATAAAACACCTTTATCTGAATTAGTCACAGGTAAAGTGGTCATTAATGCTGGGCGTTCAACTTTTTTAATTCGACCCACAACAAAAATTCCTGACGCTAGTAGTGCGCCAGTATTTCCTAATGAGAACATGGCATCATTTTCACCATCTTTTACTGATTGAGCAGCCATCACCATAGATGAATTTTTCTTCTTACGAACGGCTTTAACTGGTTCATCAGTACCTAGAATCTCTTCGTCTGCTTGAACTAAAGTAATATTTTTGTCATTTTGAAGGCACTTTTTTATTTCATCGATTTTTCCATAGAGTACAAATTCTAAATCACTATACTCATCACGTGCTCGTTCAACTCCCTCAATAACAACCTGAGGAGCATTGTCACCACCCATTGCATCAACTGCTATTTTCATTATTATTCCTACCTTAATCGAAATTACCTGCAGATTCCATTTTCTGCTTTAGATATAATTTTATCATTTTATTTTCATTATTGTTCAAATTAGGGTCACTTTCAAAAATTGTCTGAGCTTCTAGCTGGGCAGCTTGCAAAATATTGAAGTCAGTTACCGGATTCCCTACTTTGAAATTAGGCAGCCCTGATTGTTGATTTCCTAATAAATCTCCCTGTCCACGTAACTCCAAGTCTTTTTGAGCTAAGACAAAACCGTCATTTGATTGAGTCATTATTCTCATTCGTTGAATAGCCGTTTCATTTTTAGGGTCGGCAATCAAGATACAATATGATTGCTTATTACCTCGTCCAACACGTCCTCTAAGTTGATGTAATTGAGATAGTCCAAAGCGATTAGCATCAAAAATCACCATTACATTGGCATTAGGAATATCTACACCCACTTCAATTACAGTCGTTGAAACCAGAATGTCAATTTTCTTTTCTTTGAACTCTTGCATGATTTCATCTTTTTGTGAAGTATTCATTTGTCCATGCAGTAATGCCACCTGATACTTAGCCCCGAACACTTGAACAAAGTTTTCATAAATAGCTTCTGCATTTTGTAAATCAATTTTCTCTGATTCAGAAATTAGTGGTGTGACCGCAAATACTTGTCCATTGTCATTTAATTGACGAGCCACAAAATCATATAACTGATCCATTTTATTGGAACGAAGCCAGTAAGTTTCAACTGGTAAACGTCCTTTTGGCAACTCTTTAATTATCGACAATGACATATCGCCATAAGTTGTAATCGCCAATGTTCTTGGAATTGGTGTAGCTGTCATGGCTAAAATATCCGGATTTTCACCCTTTAGACGCAGTTCTTTTCTTTGATCCACACCAAATCGGTGCTGTTCATCAATTACCGCAAATCCTAAATTTTTATACTTAACATCTTTTTGAATTAAAGAATGGGTTCCAATAATTATATTAGTCTTACCAGATTCTATTCTGGCTAGTTTATCTTGTCGCTGTTTAGCAGTAAGTGATCCCACTAATAAATCCACACTTACTTGATAAGGAGCCAGCATAGCACTAATCTTGTCGAAATGTTGCTGAGCCAAAATTTCGGTTGGCACCATGAGTGCCGCTTGATATCCGCCTGTAACAGCCGCAAAAAGCGCTATCGTTGCCACGATAGTCTTACCACTACCAACGTCCCCTTGTAGTAACCGATTCATATGAGTATCATTATTCATATTTTTTAGAATTTCAGCTAATACTTTTTGTTGGTCATCAGTTAATTTAAATTCTAGAGAATTAATGAATTCAGTCAGAACTTTTTGATCATATTTTATTCTTACACCAGACTTTGACAGTTCATCTTGATGCTTAATATTTTGCATTCCACATTCAAACAAGAAAAACTCACGAAAAATTGCTGTTCTACGAGCATTGTCCGTCTCTTCTACAGAATCAGGAAAGTGCATTCCCTTCACTAGTTGCTTCTCTGCCACTAACTTGTATTTAGCAATCAATGACTGAGGTAAGAAATCATGAATTTCATCTTGATATTCATCATAAGCTTGTTTAATTAAAGCTTTTAATGTTGATTGGCGAATATTTTTATTAACAGAATAAACTGAATCAACATCACCAGAATTATCCTTCAAATTAAGAACTTTCATTCCAGTTAATGAACGACGATTTTGGTCCCATTTACCATAGATTTGACAATCTTCTCCCGTAATAAACTTATCTTTTAACCATGGTTGATTAAAGAAAGTCACCATAACCGACTCATTTTCAACTAGTAGTCGTACATTCAAACGATTCTTTTTGTAACCAAAACGACTGACTACCGGATCACTTGCCACGGTTCCTTCAAGAACTGTCTTTTCTTGATCAACAATATCATCTAAGGATTTAACCATTAAGTCTTCATAACGAAACGGGAAATAATAGAGTAAATCATAAATAGTCGAAATTCCCAATGTTTGCAGAACTTCGACTTTTCTGGTGCCGACTCCTTTTAAAACCGCTACATTATCATTTAATGATTTCATAGTTACCTCTAAATAAAAATAACTGACCAAGGTCAGTTATTATTCTACAGCAATTAAATATGGATATACAGGCTGATCACCTTGATGAATTTCTGTTTCCACATCAGGATATTTTTCTTCAATGTTCTGAGCTATTGAATCAGCTTGTTCTTCATTACCATCTTCACCAATTAAAATTGTGACGATTTCGCTTTCCTCATCAACCATTTGGTCAACCATAAGTAAAGCAGCCTTTTCCAGGTCTTTGTCTTCAGTCACAATCTTGCCGTCAACAATTCCCATGAAATGACCTTTAACAATCTTCAAACCGTCAATCTCAGTATCACGAATAGCATTAGTGATTTGACCACTGGTAACCGTTTCGATAGCTTCTTCCATGTTTTCTTTATTCTCTTCTAAGTCTGCCTCTGGATTATATGACAATAAGGTTGTCATTCCTTGGGCAATCGTCTTAGTAGGAATAACCGCTACTGGAATATCGACTAACTCAGCAGCTTGGTTAGCGGCCATTATGATATTACCGTTATTTGGCAAGACAATAACTTGTTTAGCGTTGGCTTTTTCAATTGCCTCAACAATATCGTTAGTTGAAGGATTCATTGTTTGCCCACCACTAATTACGTGAGTAACACCTAGGCTTTCAAATAATTCTTTTAATCCGTCACCAGAAGCAATAGCTACAACTCCATAATCACTTAATTCTTGACTTGCGGTTACAGTAGATGTTTCCTCAGTTAGACTATCACCATCAACAATTGTTTCATGTTGAATTCGCATATTATCAATTTTAATTTTTGCTAAATCACCATAACGATGACCATAGCTAAAGACTTTTTCAGGTGTTTGCGTATGAACATGCACCTTAACCACTTCATCATCAGCAACAACCAATGATGAATCACCTAGATCATCAATCTTTTGACGGAATTCTTCATAATCGAATTTATCTTTAGAAGTAGCATTCTGTCCCAAGTTAATCATAATTTCAGTACAATAACCGTTTACGATATCACCAGTTGAAAAGTGTCCTTGGACAGATTGATGATGAGTAGCATTAGCCATTTCATTCATTTCTTGGACATCTGGTTGATAGAGTTTACTTTCAACAGCAACTCCGGTCAAACCTTCTAAGAATCCTTCGTAAATAAATACTAGACCTTGTCCACCAGAATCTACTACCCCTACTTCTTTTAGAACTGGAAGTAATTCAGGTGTTTGCGCAAGAGCAACCTTTGCTCCTTCAATTACAGCACTAACAAGTTCTTCAATATCATCACTATTTTTAACTGCTTTTTCACCGTACTCTGCAGCCACTCTAGCAACAGTTAAAATTGTACCTTCAACAGGTTTCATAACTGCTTTGTAAGATGATTTAACTCCATCAGAAAAAGCCGTAGCTAATTCTTTGGCATCAATTGTATCTTTACCTTCTAAACTTTTAGCAAATCCTCTAAAAATTTGTGAAGTAATAACACCAGAATTACCACGTGCACCCATTAACAGTCCTTTAGCAAGTGCTTGTGCTAAGTCGCCAACAGTATCGGCATCGGATTCATTAACTGATTTAAAACCACTTTGGAAAGTCAAATTCATGTTAGTTCCGGTGTCTCCATCTGGAACCGGGAAAACATTTAAGGAATTGACAAATTTAGCATTATCTTCCAATCTTCGTGATGCAACACGAATCATATCGGAAAATTCTTTTTTAGTAATAACATTCAGACTCAAGAGATTAGCCCCCTAATTTAATTAAGAAAGGTTTTTATTTTACTTCTTCGATAACTTTAACGCTTTGAACGATCACATTTACTTCTTCTGCTTTCATTCCTAGCATTGTTTCTAGATTATATTTCACTTTATCTTTAACGTTTCTAGCAACTTCAGAGATTTTAACTCCGTAGCCAACCACAATGTTAACATCCACATTGATTTTTCCGTGGTCTTGTTTAACGACTACACCTTTTGAATAGTTTTCGCGACGCAAGATTTCGTTGACACCGTCTCTAATTTGATTTTTGCTAGCCATGCCCACGACACCAAAAATATCGGTTGCAGCACCACCAACAATGGTTGCAATAACCTCATTTGAAACATCTATTTTTCCATATTTGGTATTAATAGTAACTGACATAAGCGTCTCCTTTACTAATAGAGTAAAAGTTAATTCACAGAAAATTTTACCATAGTTTTCTTAACTTACATACATTTTACACTCTTTTTTCAATTAAAGGATAGATTAATGATCAAATTGTTCATAGAATAATCGATCATTTTATTATTTAAAGTATTTTTCCTTTACAGGCTTGTAAAAAGTGTTTTCGTATGATAAATTATTTAAGTGAATTTATAAAAGAAAACATGTAGCCAAAGGAGGTTTGTCCCATGGCAAAAGATTATATCACAGGTCGCAAGACTACATTTGGTAACAAGCGTTCCCACGCTTTGAACTCATCAAGACGTTCTTGGAAGCCAAATTTGCAAAAAGTTCGTATCTTAGTTGATGGTAAGCCAAAACGTGTATGGGTTTCAGCTCGTGCACTTAAATCTGGTAAAGTTACACGCGTATAAAAAAGACTAGCAATTGCTAGTCTTTTTTTGTTTAGTCTTTACTTTGAATTGCCGCAATAAATCCTGCTTCAAAACTAAAATTAATAGTTTCGTTAACAAATTCATTGCTAGCCCAACTAATTGATTTTTCACTGGTAAAATCTTCCAACTGATATTTACTATCAAGTAAGTTGAGCTGCTTCACAGGTCCAAAATTCACAAAGCCAATATATTTCATTTGGCTTTTTTTTGTGACCAAATGTTGTCCCGGATTGAAGAATTCAATGTAATTATCAATGTCGATAATTTTAACTTGCTCGATAATCGCATTGAAGTCTTCTTCTAAACCTAAGAACAAATTAACCAGTAAATGATCAATTCGACCTCCTGTAGCGCCATAAACATGAATTTCATCATATTGGAAGTTCTTCATTACTGTCTTTAATGCTAGTTGTGAATCGGTAAAATCTTTTTCAGCCGGCACTTTGATTATTTGTGCCACTTCTTTTTCAACCGAGTTTAATTCACTATCGCTACTTGAATCAAAATCACCAACACTAAACTTAGGAACAATGCCATTTTTTAATAAATAAATTGTTCCATGATCGGCAGCAACCCAATCTCCTTTAATAGCTTGTGGCTGATTCAATAATTCACTCGGATATTGTTGCTTGGGTCCACCTAATAAGATATTTACAACTTTCATATTAATCCACTCTAAGCGATTCGATTCTTTGACTTACATCTCCAGCAAATACGTATGACCCCGCAACAAATATATCTGCACCAGCATCTTTACATAATTTGATTGTTGATTGATTTACTCCACCATCAACTTCAATTTCAAAAGTATACTCAGAGTTTTCTTTTCTAAGTTGATCTAACTCTTTAATTTTTTCAGTCATTTCTGGTAAGAATTCTTGACCGCCAAAACCAGGATTAACAGTCATAACCAAGACTTGATCTACTAAAGATAAAATTGGCTTAATTGTTTCAACTGAAGTTCCAGGATTAATAACTACTCCAGCTTTAGACCCGAGTTTTTGGATTGTTTGAATCACACCGTAAATGTGTGGCGTAGCTTCTTGATGAATCAAAATCATATCTGCGCCTTGCTTAACAACATCTTCAATTAGTGAGTCAGGATGATCAATCATTAAATGAACATCTAATTTAAGATCAGTCACTTTTTTCAAAGCTGAAATAATCCCGAAACCAAATGTGATATTAGGCACAAAATGTCCGTCCATAATATCAACATGAATTAAATCTGCTCCAGCTTTTGTGATGTTTTCGACATCCCTTTGCATATTCATTAAATCTGCGCTTAAGATTGACGGTGCAATTTTCATAATTAACGCTCCTTTTTATTATAGTTAGGTTTTATTTTTTCAAGTTCTTTTCTAATCGTTAAATAATCGTTGTATCGAATAATTGAAATATTGCCTTCTTCTAATGCCTGCTTAACCGCACAATTGGGCTCATTAATATGGGTACAACTGCGATACTTACATTCATCTTGATACTTCACGAATTCAGGATATAAGAACTGTAATTCATCTAATTTTATATCTCGAAGATCAATGGCAGAAAATCCTGGAGTATCAGCAATTAAGCCACCAGAAAAAGTAAACAAACTAACTTGGCGAGTTGTATGTTTACCACGGTTCAAAGTAGTCGAAATCTGAGCTGTTTCTAGGTCTAAATCAGGATTAATCTTGTTTAGAAGTGTCGATTTACCTGCCCCAGTCTGCCCAGTAAAAACAGTAACTTGATCTTTGAAAATTTGCTCAAACTGGACTAAATCTTCATCGGATCCATAAATAACTGGATAAACTTTTTCGTATTCTTTAATGATATCAACTACTCGCTCTAGTTTTTGATTGGCAATATCTTCTTTTGATAAATAAATGATTGGTTTAATTGAATTCTGTTCCAAGTTTAACAAGATTTTATCTAGTAAAATGGCAGAAAACTCTGGTTCTACAACCGAAGTAACCACAATAGCTTGGTCAACATTAGCAATTGGTGGTCGAATCAAAGAGTTTTTTCTTGCGAGCACCTTTGTTAAATATCCCAATTGTCCTGGATTTTCGTCAAATTCGACATTATCACCAACAATTGGCTTAATTTTGTTCTTTCGAAAATTCCCCCGAGCTCTAGTCCGATAGACTTGCTCGTCGCTTAGAATGTCATAGAATCCACTGATAGAACGAATTATTTTACCTGTAGGCATCTAATTACCTGTTTGCTTTCTTTATGGTCTCTTACCTTTAGAAATGACTACGCTAAAAGTACCATCTTTACTTATTTTAGAACCAGCTGCTGGAGTCTGTCTAATGACTAATCCCGCTGTAATAGTGTCAGAGTACTCTTCCGTATAGCTAAATTTCAAATTATTATCATCAGCAAATTTCCCGGCTTCATTCAATGATTTTCCAACCAAATTATCAACTGTTATGGAATCATCTTTTCCTTTTGAAATAACAACTGTAATTGTACTTCCCTTGTTCAAGCGGCTTCCAGCTGGAGGACTTTGTCGAATAACAAGTCCTTTAGCCACATCATCTGAAAACTCTTCGGTTGAATTGATATTAAAACCATTATCGGCAGCGTAATCTTGGGCACCTTTTAATGAATATCCAGTAAGATCTTTAACAGTTACTGCATTTGAACCACTACTTACTTCGAATTCGATAGTTGTCTTATTAGGATAAACTTTTTCACCTTCTGGAACACTCTGTGAAACGATATATCCCTTTGGAATGGTACTTGATTGAACGGAGGTTTTCTTAACTTCAAAGCCTTTTTTGCGTAATTTCTTAGCAGTTGATGAGTATTTCTTATTAGTATAGTCAATTATTTCAAATTTCTTTTGACCTGAACTAATTACCAAATTAATAGAAGTACCCTTCTTAACTTGACTTCCAATATCAGGATTAGTTTTAATAACGTGGCCCTTCTTAACTTCATCACTGTGGACCCTAGTAACAGTTCCTTTTTCGAGTCCCTTGCTTTCTAAAATATCTTCGGCTTGATTTTGAGTTAAGTTAGCAACATCTGGAACATCAACATTATGATTTGATGTCATCCAGATTCCACCACCAACTAGAAGAATTAATAACGCAATAACACCGGCGATGATAGCACGTTTTTTAGTCCACCATTTTTTCTTTTTCTTCTTGTTGTTTCTTCCAGGGATTGGTTCATCGTTAATTGGTTCCATAACTTTCGTTTCTGCCATTTGAGCAGGAGCAACTGGAACAAATTTTGGTTCATTGGCTCTAGTAGAAAGTAATGTTGTCTTAAGGTCTTCAGCCATTTCTTGAGCTGATTGATATCTTTGATCAGGATCTTTAGCAGTTGCTTTAAAAATGACGTTTTCTAACGCTTGTGGAATTCTTGGATCAATTTCACGTGCTGAAGGCATTGGATCTTTAAAATGCTTCATTGCAATTGCTACAGAAGTGTCTCCAGTAAAAGGCACTTTCTTAGTTAACATTTCATAGAGAATAATTCCCAATGAATAGATATCAGAACGTGTAGTAGCTTTTTTACCACGAGTTTGTTCTGGTGACATGTAGTAAACCGAACCTAATGTGGTATTGGTTTGAGTTATTGATTGTTCACTTAATGCTAAAGCAATTCCAAAGTCAGAAACTTTTACTCGACCATATTGATCAACCATAACGTTTTCGGGTTTTAAGTCACGATGAACAATGTTGTGTTCGTGGGCACATTGCACGGCAGCTAATATTTGTTCCATCATATCAATAACTTGTTGATATGGAATTGGAAAATGATCTCTAATATAAGTTTTTAAATTAGTTCCGTTGATGTATTCAATGACCATAAACTGGGTTCCTTGGTCGATTCCTACATCTAAAACATTCACAATATTAGGATGAGAAAGTTCACTAGTAGCAACTGCCTCACGTTTGAATCTCTCTTGAACTGATTTATCATCACGAAGGTCCATGCGTAAGGCTTTAACAGCAACTTCACGATGTAAGATGGTATCTTCAGCTAAATAAACATTGGCCATCCCACCTTCGCCAATAATACTTAGAATTTTATATCTTCCTGCAACTAAATGTCCTACTTGCATCATCTACTTATCCTCACTCACATTGTTTTTGATTATCAAGGCGGTAATATTATCTAAGCCACCAGCGTTGTTTGCTTTTTGAATTAATTTTTTACATTGTTCTTTTAAAGTGACATTTTCTAATAAAATTTCTTTTATCATGTCTTCTGAAACCATATTAGTCAAGCCATCTGAACAGAGTAATAAAACATCATCCTCAGCCAAATCAAAAATATTTGATTCTGATTTCACATTACTATTAACCCCTAAAGTCTGCGTAATAATGTTTTTTTGTGGATGATTGCGAGCTTCTTCTTTGGTTAGTTCACCTGAACGTACCAATTCATTAACTAAGGAATGATCAAAACTTAGTTGTTTTAACTCTCCATCACGAAGAAGATAGCATCTACTATCACCTACGTTAGAAACCAGAACTTGATTGTCAATAATAATTGCACTAACCATTGTCGTTCCCATTCCATTGAGATCGCTAAATTGTTGTGAAGCTTCGATAATTCGACTGTTTTCTTTTTCTAATTCGGAAGTAATCCATTCTTTAATCGTGGATAAATCGCCCAAATCAGTTTTTTCAAAATCGTGACCAATATGTGATACGGCCATGTCAGAGGCAACGTCGCCTCCTTTATGACCACCCATTCCATCGGCAACGATGGCCAAAGTTATGTCTCTTTGATTAGTAAATGTATTCACATAATCTTGATTTGACGTTCGCTTACGACCAATGTCACTCAAAAAAGCAGTTTTCATAATATTCCTCTTTATTTGATACGTTTAAATGCACTGATGAAGAATCCATCAGTTTGAAACTCATCTGGGTATAATTTTACCATTTTATCATCAGATTTGCCTAAATCGTTTAATACCTTGATTTGTTCGTAGTTTTCGTGAGTACTTATAAAATTATCAACTACTTGTTGATTTTCTTCATTTGTAATTGTGCAAGTACTATAGACCAAAATTCCTTGAACCTTCAAAACCTCTGCGGCGGCATTTAATATTTTTGACTGAATTTTTGTTAAATCATCAATGTCGCTTGGTTTTTTAAAATATCTCATTTCTGGTTTTCTACGTAATAATCCCAGACCAGAACATGGAGCATCAACTAAAACTCGATCGAATTCTTGATTGAGAGTTGCCACTTGTGTTGCATCCAGACTTTTAACATTCACTACTGAATCCACCTGAAGTCTTCTAGCGTTGTCTTCAATTAATTTCAATTTGTGATCATAAATATCCAAGGCTGTGATAGAACCACCGAGACTTTCATCCAAAAAACTAGCTATATGAGTTGTCTTACCACCGGGTGCGGCACAAGCATCTAATACTTGGGAATCTTTTTGTACTTGTAATGCTGGTGCTACCAACATCGAACTTTCATCTTGAATCGTGTACATCCCTTGATCAAATTCTGGCAGGCTAATCACTCGACTGTCATTAGTAACTAACCCATATGGAGAAATTTGACTTGGCTGAACTTCAATTTCAAGTTCATCAAAACGACTCTTTAATTCTTCAACTGTAATCAAATTAGTATTAACACGTAATGATAAATGTGAAGGGTGATTTAATGACTTCAGGATACTTAAACATTTTTCTTTTCCCAATTGTTCAGTTAACTTCTGAACAATCCAGACTGGAACACTGTATTGGACACTTAGGCGATTCGTTTCGTCCTTAATAATGGTGATTTCTTTATGACCCTTACGTTGATAGTTTCGCAATACTCCGTTTACAAATCCGCTAATACCACGATTCCCTCTTGATTTCGCAATTTCAACCGATTCGTAGATTACGGCATGATCAGGAATTTTATCTAAATATTCTATTTGATAAACCGACATCAACAAAAGATAGTTAACCCAATTATCGACTTTTTTACCTTTTAAGTAATCTTGTAAATAAAAATCAAGGGTCAGCTTATGCTGTAGAACTCCGTAAACTAGATTAGTTAATAATCCAATATCTTTGTGATTCAAGCCACTATTATTGATGGCTCGATTTAATTCAATATTTGAATATGACTCTTGAGAAAGCACTTTTTCAATAACTTCAAGTGCTACACTTCTGACTGTTTTATTCAACGATATTTTGACCTACCTTAATGTCTCGACCTACTCCATTTAAGAAAGAATTGATATCCATTGTTTTCTTACCTGCAGGTTGCAACTGTTGCAGAGAAATCGCATTTTCACCAGCTTTAATAACTAATTTCTTCTTAGTACGCTCAATCACTACTCCAGCAGGTTCATTACTGCTATCCTCAACGACTTGAGCTAACCAGATTTTTGTGTGGTTGCCAGAAATATTCATCCATGCTCCGGGATTAGAATTTAAGGCACGAATTTTGTTCACTAGATTAATTGCTGAGTCGTTAATATCTAGTTGTTCTTCTTCTTTAGCAATATTAGGTGAAATAGTTGCTTGACTCTCATCTTGAGCCTCACGATTATTGGTTTGATTAATAATACTTGGCAAAGTCTCGAGTAATAAGTCACGGCCGAAAACTGCTAGTTTTTCAAACATCGAATCACCAGTATCGGTTGGTAAGATGTCAACTGAAGTTTTGGCAATCATATCACCTGCATCCATGGCTTTAACCATATACATAATAGTGATTCCGGTTTGTTGATCACCATTCATAATTGCTCTTTGAATTGGTGCACCACCACGATATTTGGGCAACAATGAACCATGAACATTGATTGCACTTGTGACTGATTCAAGCAAACTGACTGGTAAAAATTGTCCATATGCAGCGGTAATCAATAAATCTGCTGATAAATTAATTAACTTAGCTATTTCTTCACTTCCAGAAAGTTTTTCTGGTTGGTAAACCGGGATATTATTTTCTAAAGCGACTTTTTTTACCGGAGTCGCTACTAGTTCTTTTTTACGACCAACTGGTTTATCTGGTTGTGTAACTGCAGCAATCACTTCATAGTTGTTGGCTAAGAGTCCCTTTAAGACTGTCGCGGAAAATTCTGGAGTTCCCATGAAAATTATTTTTGTCATTGTTTCACCTCATATCTATTGTGGATCACTATCAATGGAAATTTTGAAACCATCATTGATGTCTTTTTGAGTTTCTATCAGTAATTGTGTTAATACCTCATGAACAATTTGCTGATTCTTGTATTTAAGCATAATTTGATAATAATACTTGTTCTTAACTCGAGCAATCATTGCAGGTGTTGGTCCTAAAATAATCACTTCATCATTAAATTGTTGATCAAAAAAGTTCTTGATTTCAAAGGCTTTTTTTAGTGCCTTATTTTCATATTGATGACTTATGGTGATTTGAGTAGCGTAATAAAATGGCGGGTAATCGCTACGGTGTCTAATAAACATTTCATGTTGATAAAAATCTTCGTAATCATGTTTTGCTGCTAATTGAATAGCATAATGTTCAGGATTATAAGTTTGAATAATAACTCGTCCACTTTTATCAGCTCGACCGGCTCGACCACTAACTTGGGTCAACAATTGAAAAGTTCTTTCGCTGGCACGAAAATCTGAAATAGCTAATGTCGTATCGGCATTAATAACTCCAACTAAAGTCACATCAGGAAAATCCAATCCTTTGGCAATCATTTGCGTACCTAATAGGATTTGAGCTTTCTTTTGAGCAAATTGATTTAATATTTTGCTATGAGCACCTTTTCTAGAAGTGGTATCGACATCCATCCTTAAAATTCCAGCATCAGGAAAGATTTCACTTAATTGCTCCTGAATTTTTTGGGTTCCTGTTCCATGTGAACGCAATTTGTCACTTTGACAATTTGGACAACTGGTTGGCATTTGACTCTCAAAGCCACAATAATGGCATTTCAAAATATTGTGGTCTTTATGAACGGTAAGTGAAACATCACAATTTGGACATTTGAAAACAAAGCCACATTCTCGACACATAAGAAACGCTGAATAGCCACGTTTATTTAATAGCAAAACAGCCTGTTCATCATTCTTAATCGTCGTATCAAGTGCATTAATCAGTGATTCACTAAAATCACCAGTCTTAGCAGCATTATTCAAGTCACGCATATCAATAATATCTACTGGTGGTAATGGATTATCATTAACTCTCTTAGGCATCTTAATTAACTGATAAACATTCTTTTGAGCTCGTGCTCGTGATTCCAAGCTTGGTGTTGCACTTCCAAGAACAACTGGGCAATGGTTATATTTTCCTCGCCAAATAGCCACATCTCGAGCGTGATAACGTGGGTTTTCATCTTGTTTATAACTAGACTCATGTTCCTCATCAATAATAATTATGCCTAAATCGTCTAATGGTGCGAAAATGGCACTTCGTGCACCCACGACAACTTGTGCCTCACCACGTTCAATTCGTCGCCATTCATCATATTTTTCGCCATTAGATAAACCACTATGTAAAACAGCAACTTTACTTTGAAATCTTTGCGAAACTCGACTGACCATTTGTGGAGTTAATGAAATTTCTGGTACTAACATCAAGGCAGTTTTACCTTCATCCAAAGCATTTTGAATGGTATTTAGATAAACCTCTGTCTTACCTGAACCAGTTACTCCCTCGATAAGAAAAGTCTCTGACTGACTAGTCTTAATTTTGTCAGTGATTTGATTAATAGCTTTAGTTTGCTCACTTGTTAATTCGTAATCTTTTTGTTCTTGTTCGGCATAATTATTTTGCGGACTACGGTATGTTTCTAATTGTAGTTTTTCAAATATTTTTGCTTCAACAGTAGCATTAATAGCACTTGTTGATACATTAATTAGTTTAGCAAGCTCTGTGATTGCAATGATATTTTTAGGATTACTAATGAAATAATCAATTACTTTAACTTGAGCTTTTTTCTTGCGATTATTTTCTTTTAATTGAATAAGTTCGTCCACAGAATGAGAATTCTTAACCGCAACAACCGTCTTTTTTTTAGCTCTGTTCTCGACAGAGTAAACTATTTCTATTTTGCCTTGAGTTTTATATCGTTTAATTTTTAAAAGTTCATCATTAGATAATTTGTCAGTGACTTCAACTTGACCATCAACAAATAAGCCATCTTGATTGAGCATTTCATCTTTTACAATCGCGATTTGATGATATTTTGCTCGCATAACATTTGGCAACATGGTTTTTAAACTAGAAATTCTAAACGAATAAGTTTGATCAGCTATCCACTTAGAAAGTTCTAGCATCTCATCATTTAAAACTGGTTCAACATCAATTAGATTAGAAATTGGTTTTAATTTTCCAGAAAAGTCAGTTTGTTCAACAACAGAATCAACAAAGCCTTGAATTTTTCTACGTCCAAAAGGAACTTCAACTCGAACTCCTTTAGAGACAACATCCTTTAATTCTTCGGGAATTTCGTAGTCAAAGGTTTTGTTTGTTTGCATTGTTGAAATATCTACAATTATCTTGGCAATCATTTACTCACCTACTATTAAAAAAACCTCCACTAACACAGTGAAGGATTGCAAAAGCTATTTATCTTGTTCTAATTCCTGTATATCCATTTTCTCAGCATCTTTTTCAAGCATAATTGACTTAGGATCAATTTCAATCTTTCCATCTGCAATTTCTTCTAAGGATTGACCAATTACTCGTGGTGATTGATAAGTACTCATCATTTCAACATCACCGTTTTCAAGTTCATGAGCTCTTTTAGCAGCTAAGACTGCAAGTGAATATCGAGAATCAACTCTGTCTAATAATTTATCAATTGAAGGATCTATAATCATTTCTTTTCACCTATTACTTTCTTATAACTATCAAATACACGTGATACTTTTAAATGTTCGCTTCGAATAATGTTTTCGATTTTTCTGACTGCACGAGGAATTTCATCATTAACTACAGCGTAATCATAGTGTGACATCAATTCGATTTCTTGTCTAGCTTTTTCAATTCTTTTGTTAATAGTTTCATCATCTTCAGTTCCGCGATGAGAAATTCTCTTTTTTAAACTTCCTAAGTCTGGTGGAGTTAAAAAGATAAAAACGCCATCAGGCATTTTTTCTCTAACTTGCATAGCACCGTTAACTTCGATTTCAAGTAATACGTCACGACCACTATCAAGTTTTTGTTGAACATATTTTAAAGGAGTTCCATAGTAATTGTCGACATATTTAGCATATTCTAGCATGCCACCATTTTTTATCTCTGCTTCAAACTCTTCTTTAGTACGGAAGTAATAATCAATTCCTTCACGTTCACGAGGACGCATTTTGCGAGTTGTCATTGAGACTGAATAATCAAACTTTATTCGTGATTTTTTTACCATAGCTTTTCTAACCGTTCCCTTACCAACGCCAGAAGGTCCGGATAGAACAATTAACATTCCTTTAGACATATTCAACCTACTCTTTAAAATATAATAAATACATTTTGGGCTAAAAGCTTAGATATTTCAAGGTTTTTTTACTTTATAAAGCAAAAAGATATTAAGAAAATCTAAATCCACTTGCATATGAGAACGTTTGTTCGTATACTATAAATACAAACAAATGTTCGGAGGAACTTATGATGGAATTAAAAACAACTAGTCTAAACAACCTAAAAGAAACTATTACTAATGAAACAATGAATCTTCTCTATTCAACTTTTGATTTAAACTTTGGTCATCGTCACGAATCTGACGAACAACAAATGCCACTTAACCAAATCAATGAATTTTTAAATCAAGGCTATCAATTCAAATATGATTTAGAAATTACTTTCAAAAATGATATTGAACTTAATGGAACTCTTGTTTCCAAAAAAGATGATCAAACCTACATCTTTAATACTGACGGAAATATCTTCCGTATCTTAAAAAATGATGATGTTAAATTTGTTAAACTAGCTGATTAATTCGTTTTGCTTTTGATGTGCTAAGTCTAACAACTCTTTAGCATTATTAATTGTCAGATCAGTAACCTTCGTTCCTGATAACATTTGAGCAATGACATCAATTCTTTGTTCATCATTTAAATTAGCAACAGCAGTCGTGGTTGAATCCGTGGTTGCTGTTTTTTTAATGTACAATTGAACATTACTCATTGCTGCTACTTGTGGTAAGTGCGTAATGCAAAGTACCTGGATCTTTTGTGCAATTAAATAAATTTTGTTGGCAATAGCTTGGGCAACCCGACCACTTACGCCTGTATCAATTTCATCAAAAACAATTGTCGAAATATTCAAGGCTTGTGAAGTAATAACTTCTAAAGCCAACATTATTCTTGAGAGCTCACCACCTGAAGCAATTTTTGCTAAAGATTTGAAGTCTTCACCAGGATTAGTCTTTAACTCAAAATTAACCAAGTCTTTTCCGGTTTCAATAAAATCGTCAGCAACTTCAAAATTCACCCGAAATTCGGTTTTTTCCATATACAAGTCATTTAATTGTTCTTTAATTTGACGGGATAAGTTTGTAGCTATTGTTTGACGTTCTGTATGAATTTGCTTTGCTAAACCGGTTAACTTTGTAGTTAATTGTTCAATTTCTTCTTCTAATATTTCAGGACTTGAGTTTTCATCTAAGATATCATCTAACTCAGCTTGAGCTTTCTCACCAAATTCAATTACATCATTGATAGTTGGTCCATATTTCTTTTCAAGATTTTGAAATAATTGAAGTCTTTTCTCAATTTCATCCAATCTCTGGGGATTATAATCTAAGCCATCCAATAATTGCGAAATTGTACTCATACTATCTTGCAGATTGTAATACGATTCTGTCACCGTATCGCCAACTTGTTTGAAGTCGGCATCATAATCGGCAATTGAATTTAGTTCTTCCATAACGCCACCAGTATTATCAACAATATTCCCTGATAATTGGTCATAGGCATCACGAAGAGCTGAAGAGATTTTCTCATAATTAGCTAATTGATCACGTTGCTCTTCGAGTTCGCTTTCTTCGTTAGGAAGTAACTGAGCTTCGGTTATTTCAGAAATTTGAAAAGTTAGCATGTCTCTTCTTTGAGCTAACTCTTGGGCGTTTTTTTGGATATTTCTTAGTTTTTGTTGAGCAGACTTATACTCTTGAAAAACTGAGAAGTATTTACTCTTAAGCTGTTCTAATTCACTTCCAGCAAACTTATCTAGAATTGTGAGATGGTTTTCTTCTTGAAGTAAACTTTGGCTTTGATTTTGTCCATGAATATCGACTAGCGTTTGACCAATCTCAGCTAGTACTGCTAGACTTATCAATTCACCATTAGCACGACAGACATTTCGTCCATTAGCAGAGAAATCACGCTTTAAAACCAGCATTTCATCAGAAAAATCAATATCCTGTTCCTTTAAAATTGCTTGGGTATCTTTGTTTTTAGAAATATCAAATAAACCTTGAATAACAGCCTTTTCGGCACCAGTACGGATAAATTCACTGGAACCGCGTCCACCAGTCAACAAGCCCAGTGCATCAATAATAATTGACTTCCCGGCACCAGTTTCACCGGTCATAGCTGTCATTTTGTCTTGAAATTGAATATTAACTTCATTAATAATCGCAAAATCCTTAATTAATAATTCTTTTAACATAGTAACCTCTATTTATTTAACTCGGAATACGCATTGTTAAGAACATCTTCAATCGACAATTGAGAAGAAATACTATTTGTTCCTTCTTCCTTAGGTTTTTGGATGTGTAATAAGAACTCGATATTTCCCTCACCACCTTTAATCGGTGAATAATCTAATCCTAAAACATTGAATCCTGTTGTTAGTGCAAAATCAATTACTTTTTGTATCACTTGTTCATGAATCTTGCGGTCACGAACAATTCCTTTTTTACCAACGTTTTCTTTCCCGGCCTCGAACTGTGGTTTAATCAAACAAACAGCGTGAGATTCTGGAACTATAATTTCATACATCGGACCAAGAATTAACTCTAATGAAATAAACGAGACATCTGTCATGGCAAACTCAGGTAATCCTTGATTGAAGTCTGCTGGCTTGCTGTAACGAAAGTTAACTTGTTCCATTACAACAACTCGATTATCACTTCGTAATTTCCAAGCTAATTGATTGGTACCAACATCTAAAGCATAAACTTGTTTAGCTCCATTTTGCAGTGCAACATCAGTAAATCCACCTGTAGACGAACCAATATCTAAACAAATTTTATCATTTAAATCAATTTCAAAGGATTGTAAGGCTTTCTCTAATTTAAAAGCACCGCGACCAACATATTTCATTGGTTCACCCTTTAAATGCAATAGTGTCTCTTCATCAATTTTTTCACCAGGCTTATCGAGACGTAAATTATCTTGATTATAGACCTCACCAGCCATGATTGATCGTTTTGCTTGCTCTCTAGATGTGAACAAGCCTTGTTCAACTAATAGAACATCAACTCTTTGTTTTGCCAATTTATTCACCTAAATCAAAGTATTTTAAAAAATCAGTTAGTAAATCACTTGAAACACTGAGTCTATCCAAGTTATCTTGAGCAGAATCTCGTAATTCTTGTAAATATTTCTTGGCACCTTCAAGTCCTAAGAGACTTGGATAAGTATTCTTACCTTCTACACTATCTTTTTGAGCTTTTTTGCCTAATTGCTCAGTAGTCGAAGTTACATCTAGAATATCATCCTTAACTTGAAATGCTAAACCAATTTTCTTCCCAAATTGCGAAATCTCCGCATAGTCGCGATCAGAAGCCTCTACTAAAGCAAGTGCCATTTCCAAACTAGCCAGTAACAAATCGCCAGTCTTTTGCTTATGAAGCTTTTCTAACTGGCTTTGATCTAGCACGTGTCCAGTATTGTTGATATCAAGCCATTGACCAGAAATCATTCCGTTGGCTCCTGCTTTAGTACTCAAGATTTTTACTAATTCAATTTTTTGCTGTGCGGTAATGACTTCATTATTGCTGATAAATTCGAATGCCATCGTCAATAAAGCATCACCGGCTAAAACGGCTGACCCTGTTCCATAGACTTTGTGATTGGTAGGTTTTCCTCTTCTTAAGTCATCATTGTCCATTTCTGGTAGGTCATCATGAATCAATGAGTACGTATGAATCAATTCTAAACTAGCAGCAACATCATAATAATTGCTTAATTGATTGACTCCAAAAGTTTGCAAGGTTGCTAAAAACAGTATTGGTCTGATTCTTTTACCACCAGCATCAAATGAGTAGCGCATCGACTCAGCCAATTCTCGATTGTTAACTTTTTGATCAATTAAATTATCTGCTGTCAAAATTAGTTTCTCAGCATGCTCATGTTGAAAGTCTTGAAAGTTATTCAATTACTTACTCCACATCTAATGTAGTTTCATCAAGATTCTTTTCTTGATTATCGTCAGTCATCACCTTGGTAATTGTCTTCTCTGCATCTTTAAGAGTCTTTTCAAGTGTATTGCTTAATTCAACACCCTTTTGAAACTTCTTCATTGCTTCTTCCAAGGCTACGTCACCTTGTTCTAAGTCAGAAACGATTGTTTCTAATTCTTTCATATTGTCTTCAAAAGTTTTATTTGCCATCTTCTTTTACCTCATTAACAGTCGCTTCTATTTTTCCATCAGTAACTTGAATAGTTATTGCATCTTCTTTACGAAAATCTTTACTTTGATTAATTACTTGATTATCTTTACTTACCACTGAATAGCCACGGCTTAAAGTCTTCAATGGACTTAAACTATCAAGCTTATCAATGTTATTTTGAAATTGATTTTGCTTCTTCACTATCTCAGTCTTAAAGTTTACTTGTAACTTATCAGTTAAAGTTTGTAATTCGATTTGTTGTTGATTTACTAATATTCGTGGACTACTGTGAATTAATCTTTGTTTTGTAAAAACCAACTCATTATTGAAATTACGCAAAATTTGTCGATAATTTACCATTAAACCGTTTTTTAATTGGTCTAACTTTTGCAGATAAACATCATACAATCGTTGAGGATTTCTCATGATTGGTCGTTGCTTAATGTTAGATACTTGTTCTAAAAGTAATCTAATTTGTCGTTTCTGATTTGTATATAACCGATTTCTTAGTTCACTTATTTTTAATAATAATTGATCTAGTTCAGGAGTTGCTAGTTCTGCGGCTGCAGTTGGTGTAGCAGCTCGAACATCAGCCACCAAATCGGCAATTGTCGTATCGGTTTCATGACCGACAGAAGAAATTACGGGGATGTCGCTTTCAACAATAGCTCTGGCAACTCGTTCTTCATTGAATGGCCATAAGTCTTCAATTGAACCACCACCACGACCGATGATTAAAGTATCAAAATTACCATCCTCATTGACTCGTCTAATTTGACGAACAATATCATCAGCAGCCTTGTCTCCTTGAACAGTAGCTGGATATAAGACTAGTTGCACGATTGGGAATCTTCGCATTGTTGTCGTAATAATATCTCTAATTACCGCACCCGATTCACTAGTAATCACAGCAATCCGTTTTGGGAACTGAGAAATCGGTTGTTTTGGAAGATCAAATACTCCTTCAAGTTGCAATTTTTCTTTCAATTGTTCATATGCTTGATAAAGTGAACCAATACCATCTGGTTCCATACCTTCAACATAAATCTGATAAGTACCACTGGGTTCGTAAACAGAAATTCGACCAGTTATCAGTACTTTCATTCCTTCTTGAGGTGCAAATTTTAATTTAGAAAAAGCACTTTTGAACATAATTGCTGAAATTTTACTGTTATCATCTTTGAGCGAAAAATACTGATGAGCATTGGGACGCATACGAAAATTAGAAATTTCGCCGACTAAATAAACCCTACCTAGATAAGGATCAACATCAAATTTTCTTTTGATATATTGACTTAAAGCCGTTACTGTTAAGTATTTATCCCTTTGCATTAGCTCTTCTTTCTGCAATTTGTATAGTTTGATACATTAATCCGGTAATTGTCATTGGGCCGACACCACCAGGAACTGGTGTTATAAGTGATGCTTTAGGACTAACTTCGTCAAACTTAACATCCCCAGTCAACTTACCATCAACACGATTCATTCCAACATCAACTACTACTGCCCCATCTTTAACAAAGTCGGCAGTAATGAATTCACTTCTACCGATTGCGACAATCAAAATATCAGCTTGTCTAGTAACTTCTGATAAGTTCTTGGTATGAGAGTGAGTAATTGTCACTGTAGCGTGTGCATTGAGCATTAATGAAGCCACAGGACGACCAACAATATTACTACGACCCACAATCACAACATTTTTGCCATCAACATCAATCTTATATTTTTCTAGTAACAACATAATTCCTTTAGCGGTAGCTGGAACTTGTTGTGGGTCATTCATATATAATTTTCCTACATTATATGGAGCAAAACCATCTACGTCTTTAGCTGGATTGACTGCATTAACAATCGTGTCTTCATTGATATGCTTAGGAAGTGGTAACTGTACAATAAAACCATCTATATCATCACGATTGTTTAGTTTGTCAATTTCACTTAATAGCTCACTTTCACTGATTGAATCAAGCAAAAGAATTTCTTCGAAGTTAAATCCTAACTTCTCGGCACGGCGTTTCTTGTTTCTTACATATATCTCACTGGCACTGTTGTCGCCAACCATGATTACTGCCAAGCCTGGAGTTATATCTTTTTCTTTTAATTTCGCAATTCTAGTGAGCATTTCCTCGTCGAAATAACTTGCAGTTGCTTTTCCATCAAGAATATTATCCATAAGTACGCCTCCAAATATAAAAAGCCGGTTCACTATGACCGGCGTTTTTTAATCATCAATAAAATTGGATAAAACAGCATTAATAAAGCCAGCGGCATCGTCATCACTATATTGATGAGCTAATTCAATAGCTTCATTGATACCAACTTTTTGCGGTACTTCATTGCTATATAAGATTTCAAACAATCCTAAGCGTAAAATATCTAAATTAATCACCGGCAGGCGATCAATTGACCATTTCTTGCCTAATTTTGTTGAAATTTTCTCATCCAATCCTGTTTTACTTTGTCTAACACCATTTACAAGAAATTCTAAATAATCGGGAATCTCAACTGAATCTTCATCGTCAATAGAAAATTTGTATCTTAAGGCGTTTTCGATGGCTTCTTGTTCCGATAATTCATTAGAATCCATTGAATATAAAACTTGTAGCGCTAACTCTCTAATCTCATGACGATTTATTTCCACAATATTCTTCCTTTTTATTCAGAAATTTTAATTCCTTCTATTTTCCCATTAGCCTTCTTGGCAATTAATCCCACTACATGAACATTAACATCAGTTAGTTTCAAATCAGTCATAAAAGATAATTGTTCTTTAAATGCTTTTTGAAGTTTGATTGAAACCTTAGGAACTGAAACCCCATAGTCAAAGTAGACAAAAATGTCCGCAACTAATCCATCATCAGTTTCTTTGATTGTGACACCTTTACCATGGTTATCCATGCCAAAAATTGAGTTTAAAGTTGATGATAATGAATCTCTCATATCATAAACTCCATCAACTTCTTTAGCAGCAATTCCCAGAATTGTTTCCAAGACTTTAGGTGAAACTTTTACGTCACCACTGACATTATTATTTTTTTGTTGAATTGAAATATATTTTGAATCAGACATATCTAAAATCTCCTTCACTGCAAATGATTAGTTTGCTCTTGAAATATATGATCCGTCCTGAGTATTAATAGTCAATACATCACCACTATTAACAAAGAATGGTACTTGAACAACCAATCCTGTTTCCATAGTTGCTGGTTTTGAGCCACCTGATTGGGTATTCCCTTTAATAGTAGCTTCTGTTTCAGTAACAGCTAAATCAACGGTATTAGGAAGTTCAACCCCAAGAGTTTCTCCACCATGCATAATCACATTAACCATCATATTTTCTTTCAAATACTTAAGTTCTTCTTGAATTTGTTTTCCGTCGAGTTCAAGTTGTTCATAAGTTTCAGTATCCATGAAGACGTGATTATCACCATCAGCATATAGATATTGCATTTTCTTATTATCAATTTGAGCTTTTTCAACTTTTGCAGTTGAACGGAAAGTTTGTTCTTGCAAGGCACCTGTACGCAAATTCTTTAATTTAGATCTAACAAACGCACTACCCTTACCAGGCTTAACGTGTTGGAATTCGACCACGCGCCATAATTCACCATCGATATCGATTGTTAAACCATTTTTAAAATCATTTACTGAAATAGACATTAGTATTTCTCCTCGCTAATTTATCTTACTAATAATAGCAATTATCCACCTATAAAATCAAGCTTCTTGGTACTTTATCTTTGAACAAACAAAAACCTTCGCCGTTGAATTCAGTTTCAACAACCAAGGTATTATTTTCTATTTTTTAATTAAAGTAAAACCGGCAATTTATAGTGGTCTACCAGTTCGATGCGAACGGTCAACATTTTCTTTCTCCAACCAATCAACATAATCCTTAGCAGTTTTCATTGAGACTTTTGAATTATCCATTACAACTTTCACTGCTTTTACCTTGTTGTTTTCTTTGAGAAGTTGAATTACTTCTTTTTTCTGAGTAACGGTTAAAATTTCAGATCTTACTTCAGTAACCTTATATGGAACAACATTTTTATCTTTTAATAACCATCTCATTGCATAACCAATTATCAAAAATAGAATTAGATATTGAATAAATCGATAACCATATAAAATAAAACTCGATACGGGTTCAATTTCCCCGCCCTTGGTAATTAAGTTAATGGAATAGCTACTAGCATAATGACCTGGAGCGTAGTTTGAGATATCTTTACCAATAACCAACTGACCCTGTGAACTATAAATCCACTCCAGTGGTTTGTTATAAATAAAGTTACCCCATGTGTCCATCGCCATTCCCATAAATGCCGCAAAAAATGCAATCACTGTCGTAGCTGTTGGATCTTTTGTGCTTCTGACTTTATACAAGACTATGGAGAAAATAACTAATAAAACTATGCTCCAAATTCCTTGAGTTTGCATACCACTATACATAACCCATGCAGCTCCAAAGAAGATTGCTATTCCAATTAATAGGATCCCGACTAATATTCCTATAACTCCCACTTGTTTCTTCATCATAAATTCCTGTTCTTATATTTTTCGTATATATTCACCATTATATCAAACATAAGAAGTAAATTATTATCACAATATATAATTATGTGTGAAAAAAGCACAAAAAAAGCTATCAACTGAGTTGATAGCTTTTTAAATTAATATACTGAAACTTGTTTTTTGTTCTTGCCAAGACGTTCGAATTTAACAACGCCTTCTTTTAATGCAAACAATGTGTCATCACCACCGATACCAACATTTGTACCAGGATGGATTTTTGTTCCACGTTGTCTGAAAATGATTGATCCAGCGTTAGCACGTTGACCATCAGCAATCTTAGCACCTAGTCTACGACCAGCTGAGTCACGTCCGTTTGATGTTGATCCTCCACCTTTATGGTGAGAGAAGAATTGTAAGTCCATTTTAAGAATCATAATAATTACCTCCGTTAGTCAACATACTGTACAAAGACAGGATATTGTTCAACTATACTTTTATATATTAAATTAAAGTTCTCCAAAAGTAATGCGACGTCATGATTGATGGTTTCAGAATTATCATAATCAACATGAAGTTCTAAGTAGCCACCATTTTTTTCATCAAGTTTAACTTTTGGTTCGACACCAACAAGTTTTTCAATACTATTGTTAGTTCCAATAGAAATCACGGAAACAGCTGAACAAACAATGTCTAATTCATCATCTTCGCCGTAATCGGCATGTCCAGTTAAGATAAAATCAGTAATTCGATTTTGACTGTCTCGTTTAAAACTTGCTTTAATCATTTATTTAGCTTTCTTGATGCTTTCAATCATAACTTTTGTATATGGTTGACGGTGACCTTTTTTAGTATGTGAATGCTTCTTAGGTTTGTACTTGTAAGTTACAACTTTACGTTCCTTACCTTGTTTTTCAACTTTACCAGAAACAGTCATACCTTTAACAAAAGGTGTTCCAACGGTAGTTTTTTTACCATCAACGACCATGATAACTTCGTCAAAAGTAACTTTCTTACCTTCTTCAACGTCAAGCTTTTCAACATAGATTGCTTGTTTTTCTTCAACCTTATATTGTTTGCCGCCAGTTTTGATAATTGCGTACATATAAATGTACCTCCTTCTAAGACTCGCCATGTGGGTGACTATGCTTTAAGACCCAATATGTGCGGTTGTAGATTACAACTAGTAAAATTTACCAGAAAAATAACGGATAGTCAATAGTTAAACGGATTATTAGTGATTTTTAAGGTCTTCGACACTGTTGATATCTTTCATATATTTAGGAACAGCTAAACCAACTTTTGCTCCTTTAAGGTTTTCACCTAAATCAACAAATTTACCTTTGAAATCTTTATAAAAAACTCCTGATGTCTTAGGTAACCAAGCACATACTTGGGCATCAGCTGCATTCGTAGAAATTGAAGACCACATAGGTTGGATTTCCATTGCTTGAATTGTGACATCATATCCAATTGAATCAAGAACTTCAGCCACAACATTAGTTGAAGCAATTTCTGAATCCCAAGCAACATAAGTCATTTTCAATTTTCTATTTTTAACATGAGGAACATCTTTGGTCCACTCATCAACTTGTTTTTGATTCTTCTTAATCCAATTCTTAGCAGCAGTTTTTGGTTCAGCGCCATTATTTACCTGCAACATCACATCAGACATTTGTTCTTTGGTCCAATGAAATCTGTCTAAGACTTGATAAGCACTTGGCTCATCTTTTTTCAGTCCTACACGAACAATTGTATGAATGCTCTCGGCTTTACCAAATGAATTCTTAGGATCTTTTAAGAATTTAATAGGAAACTTGGTAAACATCCAGTGTGGTTGCCATCCAGTTACGACGATTGGCCGCTTATCCTTAATGGCTTTTTGCAAGGTACTAGTCATTGCAGCTGTTGAACTTGTCTGTAATTGCCAATTATCTTTTTGAAGACCATAATCTTTAATTGCGGATTGCGTAGCAGCCATAATTCCAGCTCCCGCATCAATTCCAGTAATCGTATAGTTGATTTGTTTTCCAACTGGTTTTTTCGAATCATACTTAGGTAAACTTGCAGAACAAGAAATTAAGATGAAAGAAGCAAGAATTAATGAAATAACTGAAATAATTTTCTTCTTCATATTAACCCCCTATTTCTTCTGCTTCGTTAATGCTTGAGTCAATCGATCCAGAATAATTGCAAGAATAACAATTGCTATTCCGGCAGCGAATCCATTACCAGCATCGTTTCTACCTACAGCAAAGTAAACTCTAGTTCCTAAGCCCATTGCACCAATCATTGAAGCAATAACTACCATTGATAGTGATAACATCATACTCTGATTAACACCAGCCATCATTGTTGACTTAGCAAGTGGTAATTGGACTTTAAACAATTCTTGCCACTTGGTTGAACCGTATGACTCAGCAGCTTCTATTAATTCGGTAGGAACTTGACGAATACCCAAGTTAGTCATTCTAACTGTTGGTGGCATCGCAAAAATAACTGAAGCTACAACACCAGGGACCATTCCGATTCCAAAGAATGCTACCGCTGGAATCAAGTAAACAAAGGCTGGCATCGTCTGCATGAAATCAAGAATTGGTTTAAAAATCAATTCAGCAGTGTCACTCTTACCCATCCAAATTCCCACAGGAATTCCAATGATAAGCGAAATTAGCGTTGAAGTTAGAACTAAGGTTAAAGTTTGTGTCATATCACGCCAGAAACCTAAGTTAACGATTAATAATAAACCTAGTAATTCAAATACCAATAGTGCATAATTTTGTTTCTTTTTATTAGCAAAAGCAGTTAAAGCAATAATAATAATGATAAATAACCAGAAAGGTATTAAATCAAAGAACCACTGGAATCCATTAATTATTCCACCAATAAAATTAGAAATCACATTAAAAAATTCTGTAAATTTGGTCAATTCATTAACTAATGAATCAATCCATTTTGCTAACGGAATTGCTTGTAAACCGATAATATTAAGCAAATTCACTCACCTCATTTCCTGTTAAAGCTCCTAGAACAGAACCACGGATAATTATTCCTTTTAGACGACCATCATCATCAATAACCGCGTAAGGAATTGGGGTTTGTGAAATTTCTTCCATCAAATCTTGTAGTGGTGTATCTGGGGATGTTGTAGGGATGTGGTCTTTGCTAACGATACTTGCAAGATCACGACTACCCTCTTTAACTAATTTAGCAACGTCCATTACGTCAAGAGCACCGACTAGCTTATGTTGATTATCAATCACATAAACCATGGAAACTTCATCTTCACGCATGCGTTTTAGAGCTAATCTTGGACCATCTTTTTGAATATTGATGGTCGTTGGTCGAATCATAACATTTTCAGCAGTTAGGACCTTCGTACGGTCAACACTTTCAATGAATTTTTCAACATAATCATCAGCAGGTTTGGTCAAAATATCTTCTGGTGTACCAATTTGAATGACTTTAGCGTCTTTCATAATCATGATATGATCACCAATTTTCAAAGCCTCATTTAAGTCATGACTAATGAAAATAATTGTCTTGTGCAGTCTTTCTTGCAAATCCAAGAGTTGGTCTTGCATATCTGATCTAATTAATGGGTCTAAGGCTGAAAAGGCCTCATCCATTAATAAAATCTGTGAATCATTTGCTAGAGCACGGGCTAAGCCAACACGCTGTTGCATACCACCAGATAATTGGTCAGGATATTGATCATAGTATCCTTCTAGCCCAACTTCTTTCAAAGCTTCGATTGCTTTTTGTTTACGAGTTTCTTTATCGACACCTTGAATTTCTAATCCATATTCAGTGTTTTCTAAAACTGTTCGATTGGGAAAGAGTCCGAAGTTTTGAAATACCATACTCATCTTCTTACGACGAATATCAAGCAGTTCCTTCTTATCAACTTTCATCAAGTCTTGACCATCGATCTCAACTTTTCCACTAGTTGGTTCAATCAAACGGTTAATCATTCTTAACACCGTTGATTTACCTGAACCAGAAAGTCCCATGATAACGAAAATTTCGCCATCTTCGATTTCAAAGTTAGCACGATCTACCCCAATGGTAGCACCGGTTTCCTTCAAAATTTCTGATTTATTTTTGCCTTTTTTTAATAGTTCTTTGGCACGAGAACTTCTACGACCAAAAATCTTGGTAAGATCTGTTACTTTTACCTTTACTGTCATTAAATCCTCCTTAAAAACAAAAAAACTTTGACATTCATCAAAGTTTTACACTATTAATATGCTAACAAAGATATGGAGTCACTTCAAATTATTCCGTTGAGTGCTCATTTTCGTACAATAATTTCCTAAGAAAAAATATAAAGAACCGCCAATGCGACTGCCGCTGGCAAAGCTTGAATGAAATAAATTCTTTTTGTAACTGTTGCCCCACCATAAATACCTACTATAATGATAAAAATCAATTCTAAGCTTAATACCATTACAAGTGCACTGGCTGGCACTAATACCAAACTAGCTAAGATTAACAGTCCTAAGCTTCTGTTGTAAATTCCCATATTTTTCAATACAATCTGAGCATTTTCTTGCTGTACGAATTTCAAGGGCATGCCGAAACTTTCAGCTTGCTTCTCAGGAGCGGAAAACATTTCTAAATACATTATTCCTAGGTGCAATACTGCGGTAATAGCAATTAAAATTTTAACAAATAACATTTCACTATTCCTTTATATATAATGTTGCCATTTTATCATAGATAACATTTACGCTATTAAATAGACACTCACAAAATCACAAAATAAAAAAGCCACCAACGTTTTTATTAACGTTAGTAGCTTTTTGTTTACCATTCAATGTCACGGGTGAGATTCGAACTCACGACCTACGGTTTAGAAGACCGTTGCTCTATCCAACTGAGCCACCGTGACAACTCAAAAATGGTACTAAATTATTGTAGTATTTAAATGCCCTAACTGTCAACGACTTTTCGTGATTTATTCAAAAATATTTCACTTTATGACAAATAAAAAAGCCCTATCAAGATAAGACTCTCATCTTTTCTTAATTAGGCTCTTTTTTTAAGCTTTTCTCTTTTTAGAATTCATGTAAACTGCGATTCCAACTAAACTAATTAATCCTAAAATTGATAGTACATTGTTTTGTGTATTATCACCAGTTCTTGGCAATTTCTTAGGATCTACCTTCTTAGGTGTTGGTTTAGTTACAACTGCCTTAGCTTCTTGAGAATATACATATGTAACAGTTTGTGGATCATATGTGAAGACTCCAGAAGTTGAATCTTTTACCGTTGCGAGTTGTTTTTCTTTCTTAACAGCTTCATCTTTTGATACAGTAGCAAATTTTTCTTTCTTATCTGCTTTGTCTGATGATTCAGCTGAACTCGTTAGTACTTCTTTTAGATTCCAACCTGAAATCTTCTTAGCAGTAGTTGTATATGGATCATGAATTTTACCATTCAAAACATCTGAAGTAGCTAATTCTTTTCCTTTTTCATCTACGTACTTAACAGTAACTGCTGCACCATCATTCTTACGGTATACATAAGTAACTGTTTGTTCATCATATGTAAATTTACCATCAGCGTTGTCAGGTGTGGCAATTAATGTCCAGTCAGTAATATCTTTGGCTGTTGTTGTGTATGGATCATGAATCTTACCATTCAATGTTTCTGAATCAGCTAATTCATTTCCTTCTTCGTCAACATATTTAACATTAACAGGTGCACCGTCGTTTTTCATGTAAACGTAAACTACCATTTGAGGACTGTATGTGAATGTTCCTGTAGCGTTAGCTGGTGTAGCTGTCAATGTCCAGTCAGTGATATCTTTAGCTACTGTTGTATATGGATCATGAATCTTACCATTCAATGTTTCTGAAGTAGCTAATTCATTTCCTTCTTCATCAACATACTTAACTGTTATTGCAGCACCGTCATTTTTACGATATACGTAAGTTACTGTTTGAGGACTATATGTAAATGTTCCACTAGCATTTGCCGGTGTAGTAATTAAAGTCCAGTCAGTAATGTCTTTAGCAATTGTGCTATAAGCATCACCAATTTTACCATTCAATGTATTAGAAGTTGCCAGTTCATTGCCAGCTTCGTCAACAAATCTTACGGTAATTGGTGCGCCAGCTTTCTTAGTATAGACATAAGTTACTGTTTGAGCTGTAGTTGTGAACTTACCTGTAGCGTTAGCTGGGGTTGTTTTTAATTCCCAGTCAGCGATTGTTTTGGCTGAGGTTGAGTAAGGATCATCAATCTTACCATTCAATACGTCTGAAGTTGCTAACTTATTACCAGCTTCGTCAACGTAGTTAACGGTAACTGGTGCTCCGGCTGCTCTTGTATAAACATAAGTAACTGTTTGAGCTGTAGTTGTAAACTTACCTGTTGCATTAGCAGGTGTTGTCTTAAGCACCCAGTTAGCAATTGTTTTAGCTGAACTAGTATATGGGTCGTCAATTTTACCATTCAATGTTTCTGAGGTAGCAATCTTGTTACCAGCTTCGTCAACGTAGTTAACAGTAACTGGTGCTCCTGCTTTTTTAGTATATACATAAGTTACTGTTTGAGCAGTATCTGTAAATTTACCTTTGGCATTGGCAGGTGTTGTTTTCACTTCCCAGTTAGTAATTGTTTTTGGTGAAGTTGAATATGGATCGTCAATCTTACCGTTCAATACATCGGAAGTTGTCAACTTATTACCATCTTCATCAACATAGTTAACAGTAACTGGTGCTCCTGCTGCTCTAGTGTATACGTAAGTTACTGTTTGAGCAGTACTTGTGAATTTACCTGTAGCATTTGCTGGAGTTGTCTTAAGTACCCAACCAGTAACTGTTTTTGCTGATGTTGAATAAGGATCATCAATCTTACCGTTCAATGTGTCTGAAGTAGCAATCTTGTTACCAGCTTCGTCAACATAATTGACGGTAACTGGTGCTCCGGCTGCTCTTTCCCATTGTGCAACTAGAGTTGTATCTGCAGTGATTTCAAAAACATTATTTGGTTGATAAATATCGCCAGTAGCAGCATCTTTCCAACCAGTGAAGGTATATCCAGGACGACTGAGTGGTGAATTACTCTTAACTGTTACGTCTTGAGTTTTTGGATAAATTTTGTCATCGGTAACTGAACCTGTTCCTCCGTTTGCATCATAGGTTACTTTAACAGCTCTTGGGAAAACCATGACTGCGTCGGCTCCGAATACCCAATCGTTTTTTCCATTATTAACAAGCTTTGATGAGTCAGGAGTGTTCCCGTCAGCGGCATCTTTATACCAATAACCAGTATTATTGATATTATCTCTTGCTAATTGATCATAGCCACCAACAACCAATCTTGTTGGATAAGTAAGTTTAATATCTTCAGTATATGAAGTAAACTTATCAACGTTTTCAGTATACAAAGGAATATTGGAAGTAAAGTTATTTGGTCCATACATATATTCCATATTATTAATACTTATTCCAATTGTTACTTTTTGGCGAGATTCACTATTAATAGTAACCATTTCTTTATTAATGCTCTTGACATTAAAAGTTCCATAAGGGTTATGAGTACCAATAGCGTCTCCAACCTTCAAATCACCAAGAAAAATATCTGTAGGTAAGAATAAGACATAAGTCAACTCGTTTATAGGTAAATTTTGATATCCACCTGGTGACCAAAGATTACTTACAGCGGTTGTTTCGTAACGATCCTTATTACTTGGTGAATCCTTTTTCTTTGTAAATTTAACTGGATTGGGATTGTGCCCTGGTTCATTCTTAAGACTCAACCAGTTCATAATTCTAAAGTGAGCTACACCACGCAATACTTCGGTACCATCAACTACACGATTATCTTTCGTATCGATTGATTGTTGAACAGAATAAGCCGCACCAATTTGGTTATATCTTTTAACTTCCGGATAGTTTGAGTCTGGAATCTGATAAGTTGAACCGTTATATTTCCATGCCCAATCATTATTAGCAGCATTTTGAACTGCAAGCCCGGGCGTGAAACTAACCGTATGAGGATAAGTATTCTGAGGTTCTCCGTTAATTGTGTTTAAAAATGATGCAGTAAAGTTATAGTTAGAACGAATGTTTACGGATGCAGCATCTGTAACATTCTCATAAACAACTTTTGTATATACAACGGCATCAGTCTCCGTTAAATCAATGCTCTTTCCAGCAGTACCTGAATAAACTTGTTTCCAAGCTCCAGTAGTACTGCTTTTACCATAAACTGTCACCTTAGTTGCATTTCCTAGCAAAGGGACATTAATATTTTTCAAATAAACCTTACTTGAATCTAAAGGTACGACAGTATCTGTATCTGAACCGAAATTTAATACATCATTATAAACAATAACGTTAGCTGCACCAGAATTATCACCGTTGACACCGTATCCAGTAAAAAATTTGTCTACTCCAGTTACAAAGGTAAATCCACCATTAATTGTATTGTTTATATAACCGGCATTACTACCGTTTTTAATCATGTCAACATTGCGTCCTATAATATTATTATATGGCCATGACGCATTATAACTAGGAGCAGAGGCAACCTTATAGTCACCATCAGTATAGGCAGCTGGTTTTATATTTGTTATTTGATTATTTGCTTTCTTTTCAGCTTCCTCTTTGGAACTATTTTTCTTTTTCTCTTTACTATTCTTATCGTTCTTTTGAATAGTTGTATTTTCTTCAACAGCATTTAAATTTTCGACAGCTGAAGAAACCCCACTTGATCCAAAAACCATAACAAATGCAGCGATTGATATCACCGCTCGAGTAAAAAAGCTTCTCTTCTTTCCCATAAATAAACTCCCTCTTCTATAAATGAGTAATAAATGCTTATTTATAGCATACAGTAATTATTATTTATTTTCTACAATAAAATCAAATAATGTTTATAAGGAATATGTTTAATTAAGAGAAAAGATTGTGAAAAACCCCACAAGATAAAGGGTTTCAGTGACTCACTTTTCTAAAAATAAATTTACTTTTTTTTCAATTTTTTCTAAATAATTACTTGCTCTTATATCGAACCAATCAACTGACATTTGATTATTAAAGTATGTCATTTGTCTTTTGGCAAATCTACGGGTGTTTCGTTTAATTAATCTCTCGGCTTCTTCCAGTGGATATTCCTCTTCAAAATAACCAAAGAGTTCCTTATACCCGATTCCCATCTGTGCTTGAGGTACTTGCTCTTTTTTATTGAATAGCATTTTTGCTTCTGCTTCCAATCCCTGTTCAAACATTGCATCCACACGAGAATTGATTCTTTGATAGACTTTTTCGCGGTCATCAGTTAGACCAATTAATAGAAATTCATTATTCTCATTAGGTTGATCAACTTGATTAGAGAAGGTTTGATTGGTTAACTGATTAACTTCAATCGCCCGAATTAAACGTCGTTTATTTTTAGCATCGATTGTTGCTGCACTCTGTGGGTCATTTTCTTTTAACAGCTCGTATAGTTCAGAAGTATTCTTTTGTTCCAATTCTGCTCTTAAAGCAGTCTCACTTATTCCATCATCTCCGCCGAGATGCATTCCTTTTATCAAGGCGTTCAAATAGAAACCAGTTCCACCTACTACAATAGGGAGATGGTCACTGGCGCTAATTTGCTCGATTAAATCATTGGCTTGAGCTTGGAAGTTTTTGACCGAATACGATTCAGTTACTTCACAGATATCAATTAAATAGTGTTTGACTAATTCTTGCTCTTGTTTAGAAATTTTTGCAGTTCCAATATCTAGTCCTTTATAAACTTGCATGGAGTCACCAGAAATAATTTCACCATTGTATTTAAGAGCCAGTTTAATCCCTAAATCACTCTTACCAATAGCGGTTGGACCAAGAATCACGATTACTTTATTTTTTTTCATTGCTTTACCGTTTCAAATAGTTTTGGAAAATGTTAAACTTTCATTATATCAATTAGGAGGTTCCATTATGAAGAAACACTCATTTGCTAAAGGAGTTTTCGTTGGCGCTGCTGCAACAGTCGGTGTTCTAGCTGGTGCACTTACAACTTTTAAGAAAACTGTCATTGAACCTGAAGAAAAAGAACTAGAACGTATTGAAGAAAATCGTCTTCGTGCTAACAGAAAATCTCTTCATTCACATCAAAGCTAATATCTAAATAGATTGTAAAAAAAGACTTGGATAAATCCAAGTCTTTTTTATTTTATAACTTCGTAGTTTTTTTGGTTTTACCCTTCCAATCTTTGAAATCTTGTTTCAACCAGTGGATATCTTGAAAACCATATTTTCTTAATTTGTTCACAGCACCAATACTGCTATTGACTGTACGACCGTATACATAGACTGGCAAATCTTTTCTTAGTTCACCGGCATACATTTTCATTTGTGAATAAGGTAAATTACGAGCACCTAAAATATGTTTGGAGTCATACTCATCTTTTTCACGAATATCTATCAATTGAGCCTTTCTCATAGTGCTCTCAAAATCTTCTGGCTCCATTGCTCCATTAAGTTGTTTAGCTTTATAGCGATAATATAACCACTTAGCTCCCCAATATAATAGGAATGCAACCAGTACAGCATCTAAAGCATAAATAAAATTCATCATAACTATTCACCCTTATCGTTTACTAATGAAGCAGCTCCAATAACACCGGCACCATTACCAAGAGTTGCTAATTTTAATTTTGTTGTTTCTCTAACCAATGGGAAAGTATATTCAATGAAGTAATTATTAACTTTGTCTAGTAGGAATTCACCAGCAGCTGATACTCCACCACCAATAACAATATATTCTGGATTTAATGTATTAGCCATATTACCAAGTGCTAATCCAAGATACATGGATACACGATCAACGACTTTGAGTGCTAGAGAATCATTTTCTTTAGCTAAGTCATAAACATCTTTAGCTGAAATATCGTCACCATCATCTAATTTAGCCTTTAATTGAGAATCTCCTGAATATTCTTCAGCCATATCTCTGGCAACTCGTACAATTCCAGTAGCTGAGGTAATTGTTTCAAGACAACCTACCTTACCACAATTACAGTTATAGCCATGAGGATCTACAGTTACGTGACCGATTTCACCAGCACCACCAGCAGTTCCAACAACTAATTTACCATTGGTTACAATTCCGCCGCCAACACCAGTTCCTAGAGTAACAAAAACTACATCATCAGCATTTTCACCGGCACCCTTCCAACGTTCACCTAAAGCGGCAACATTGGCATCATTTTCAACGAATGTTTGAATTTTTGTTCCTTCAGTAATGTCACGAACAGGATAAACTTTCTTATCTTCATCCCAGTTCAAGTTGAAAGCACCGCTGACAGATCCATCTTCACGATTAACACCGCCAGGTGTTCCCATCCCGATTCCAGAAAAATCTTCTGGTTTCATTTGATAAAGATCCAAGTGATGATTAATTGACTCAATAATATCTGGGATTATATGGCTACCTTCATCTAAAACGTTAGTTTCTTGGCTCCATTTTTGTTGAATTTCACCATCTTGATTCAAAATTGCAAATTTAATTGTTGTACCACCAAGATCAACACCAATTAATTTTTTATCATTTATCATTGTGCTTACGCTCCTGTTGTTCTTCATAGTGATGTTCTTTTTTTAAGACGAGTTGGGCCTCTATGTAGTCTTCTTTAGAAAGAATTTGTTGATCATACATTTTTTTCAGTTCAATCGACATTAACTCAATGTCCCAAATCCTTCTACCGACGTGAACATAAGTCCCGTATCGTTTTAATAATTGTTGTACATCATAAAGTGTTTTCATTTTACCGTACTATGCTTTCTATTCCGTATGTATAAAGAAACACTACCACTACTAATAATAACAAACTTGAGCCAATTCTTAACAAAAAATCATTCTTTTCTGAGATTTTTTTTGACATGGCAATCATTATTAAGAATCCACCGATGGCACCGCCAACATGACCCCAAATATCTACACCACCCAGGAACAAATCAAGGAGCAAATTAATTCCAATTAACACTGCAAATTGACGTCCCAAAGCATTCATATACATATTTGAACGGTTGGTATATGCAAGAGCTCCATAAGCTGCAAACATTCCAAACAATGCGGTACTTGCTCCAGCAGAAATTGTATTAGGATTCCCTAAACCAAAACTGGTTAAATTTCCAACAATTCCGGATACGAAATACAATACAGTGAATCTAACATGACCCAGTGCTTCTTCTAACTGTGAACCTGCATAATAAAGAATCAAGGAATTAATTAAGATATGAGTGAAACCAATATGGACAAACATCGGCGTAATTAGGCGCCACCACTCACCGAGATTAGCAATAGCATAGCTATCCTTTGCCCCAAAGAAGACTAAGGTAGCAACGTTAGTGCTTCCACCCATAATTGTCTCTAATAAAAAGACAACAATCTGAATTGTTAGTAATGCATATGTGATATAAGGTGCTCTTTTATTAATAATCATTTTTTATTCCATTTCACTTGTAATTATTTGCTTTATCGAAATATCAAAAGAATCAATATCCCATTGAGCTTTGTCATAAAGATGTTTTGAAGTTGCTAAACTGATAGTTGGACTCTTACTTTTTTCTAAAAATCGATCATAGAAACCACCGCCAAAACCTAAGCGATAGTTATCAGCCTTAGAAAATGCCAATCCTGGAACAATTATCAAATCAACATTGTCATTACGTTGAGTCGTCCCTTTAGGCTGCAAGATGTTAAAACTAGTTTCTTCCAACTCCTCAACATCAGTATATTGGTAAAAATGCATTTGCTTAATTTCTAAATCAATTTTAGGAAGAAAAACTTTCTTTCCCTTTTGAACAATTTCATCAATTATAGGTTGGGTGTTGATTTCAAAGCCAACACTCCAAGTAACAGCGATTGAACTTGCCTTTTTAAATGATTCATTACTAAACAAGTTGTGATATATATTATCACATTCTTCTTGAAATTTTTCTGTTTTTGAAAATTCATCTAATTGTTGAATTTGTTTTTTTCGAAATGTTTTTTTATCCATTTTTCACCATTAGCCTAAAAAAAAACAACAGGAATCTATCCCGCTGTTTAATTTAATTATTTTGTTTCGCGATGTAAAGTAGCTTTTCTCTCACGAGGACAATATTTTTTCAATTCAAGTCTATCTGGATTGTTTCTTTTGCTTTTGTTTGATAGGTATGTACGTTCATGACATTCTGTACATTCCATTGTAATATGTACGCGCATTTTATATCTTTCCTTTCATGACTTTCTAAAATCAACTATTCAAATATATCATGTTTTAACTAGATTTACCAGTCGAAATTACGTTTTTACTTCATCTCATTTTCTTTGAAATACTCTTCAAAAATTTGTTTAGCAGCAATTGTATTAAAGTGTCCCTTATCATTAGTTAAGTTAGGGAAAACAACATTAATAACTATCTCTGGATCATCTGAAGGTGCATAACCAACAAAACTAGAAGTTAAAGTTGATGGTGGATTAGTATTATCAGGATTCTTAGGATCATAGAAGAATGATTCCGCAGTACCTGTTTTACCTGAGACCGATGGGTTTAAGCCCTTAAGAGAACTAGCAGTTGTCCAAGCTCCACTACCGTGGGTTACTTGATACATTCCTTGTTTAACAACACCTATTTCATCAGTTGTTGATCCAACTTTATTAAGTACCTTAGGTGTAGCTGAATAAATAGTTTTTTGTTTTCCATCTACGTTTGAAGAAATAGACTTAACAATATGAGGTTGAACACGATAACCACCATTAGCAATAGTTGCCATATATTGAACAACTTGAATTGGTGTATAAGCGTCGTAGTTACCGTAAGCCAAGTCAAGTGCACTACCAACTTTTACAGCTCCATCGTCATTCAATGTAGGACCTTCAATTCCAGATGCTTCACCCGGCAAATCAATTCCGGTTTTCACACCTAATCCAAACTGGTTAAAGTATCCTCTCATCTTAGTAAAGATGTCTGGATTCATCGAAATATATTTATTAGGAACATATTTAGCGTGGCCTTCTAACATTGCCAATTTCATCATGTAGTTATTTGATGAAACTTCCAACGCTTGGGCAGCATTCATTCCCGAAAAAGTTCCAATTGGATAGATAGATTTCTTAACTGGTGTTGCTGGTAGATATACCGGTTCATCAGGTAAGTAGTTATTTGATGGTGTAATAACTCCATCCATCAAAGCGCCAAGAACCGTTGCCGACTTAACTGCTGATCCAACAACAAATGTTCTATTTATAACACCTAACGCATCACTATTGGTTTCACCAGTTTGTGTATTACGGTTAATTCCGGCCATTGCTAGAATTTCACCGGTCTTAGGATTCATTGCTACTACATATGCCCCGTCAGAATATTGTGTATACCCTGATGCTTGAGCAGATGCATAAGTATTCTTGAGAATCTTTTCCACTGCTTGTTGGAATTTAGAATCAATTGTTAAATTGATGTTGTCACCAGCTGATCCTTTATAGACTTCCTTAGAATCGGTGACACTGTTTTTCGAATTAACTTCAACTTGAGTTTCTCTCTTTGAACCAGAAAGAATTGACTCGTAACTCTTCTCTAAATAACTAGTTCCAACACGATCATTACGAGAATATCCCTTAGCGAGCAACTCAGTAATTTGATCTTGAGGAAGTCCTTGTTTCTCAGTTGAAACATTACCAACAATGTCTTTAATATCTTCACCTTCTGGATAACTTCTATTCCAGTCAGTTCCTAGACCTACACCAGGCAGTTGTGATAAATGTTCACTAACTTTGGCAATCTCATTTGTTGAAAGCCCTGAATTTTTGATAAGTGTAGTTGAAAGTTGATATGAACTACTCATCTTACTAAAAATCATGGCAGAGTTTTTTTGCTGTGGAGTTAATTCAATTCCTTTTTTCTGAACAGCTTTTACCATATTGTCATAAACAACACTATTTTCAAGTTGTTCTTTGCCGCTCATTTTTTGATTGCGAGGAAGTTTTTTGTAGATTTTTTGATAGTTTTTAGTATTTGTTAAGTAATAATCTGCCTCTTGTCTCGGTGTTAAATCAGCTGTATCAACGGTAATCATCTTACTCAAATCATTAGCCACATTGTACATTTGCTTAGGATTAACATCTGAACTCTTTGTATATGTAACCGCATTTTCGGCTTTGTTAGAGACAATCACTCGCCCCTTAGAGTCATAAATAAGTCCACGAGGAACTGGGGCTTTAACCACCGATTGATCAGTACGATCAACTTCAGCTTGGAATTTTCCACCATAAACAATCTGTAAATATGCTAATTGAGCAATCAATACAGCAAACAATACAAAGATAATAAAAAACAAAAGATTCAATCTAAAAGATAAGATTGAACTTGTTTTTTTATGTGTGTTTTTTCGGCGTCTAAAAATCTTCAAAACAAAATTCCTCGTTATTCCTCAATAAATGTATACTTCGGACCATCTAACTCTGGGTCATAATCAATATTTAGATTATACCCTGAAAAGAACCAAATATCGCCATGTTCAACAAAAAAAGTGATATTTCTTAAAGTTAATTCGTATTCAGGCTCATCCGGCTTTTTAACTTCCATTCCGATTGAAAAACCTTCGTGAACATTAGTTTTTCCATAAACCTTACCGAAGAAATGGATGCCATCACCTTCGTTTAATCCAACTTCATTTACAAACCAATCAAGTGCTTTATCAGAAATATTAATTTTCATTATATTTTTCCACCCTCTCTTAAATTATAATAAATGATTTTGCCTTAAAATACACAAAAAAGTACTCAAGCGAGTACTTTATGCAACTTCCACGGATTGAATAGTTACTTTGAACGATCCACCGGGAGTTTGAATTTCAACTTCATCACCAACTTTTTTGCCTAATAATGCCTTGGCAATTGGTGAATCGTTACTGATTTTACCTGATAATGGATCTGATTCAGCTGAGCCAACAATTACATATTCTTCAGGATCTTCACCTTTTTCAGCAATAGTAACTTTCTTACCAACCGAGACTTCATCAGAATCAATGTTTGAAGCATCAATCACTTCAGCATATTGTAGTTGCTCAGTAATTTCGGCAATTTTTGATTCAAGGGTGCTCTGTTCATCTTTAGCAGATGAATATTCTGAGTTCTCAGATAAGTCACCGAATCCTCTTGCAATTTTAATACGGTTAATTACTTCAGGTCTTTTTACAAGCTTCAAATCTTCAAGCTCTTTTTCTAGTTGTAACTTACCTTCAGCAGTCATTTGAAAACTTTTATGTGCCATAGTAAATAATCTCTCCTTTTATTATTGGCCTAGAGATGCATTAGTTTTTAAGTGTTGTGAATAAGTTTTTGAATAGTAAACTTTACCAGTTTTTAAATTAGCCACAAAATACAGATAGTCTTTATCTCGTTGAGTTGGATGTAAGACGGCTTTCAATGATGAAACACTAGGATTATTGAAAGGTCCTGGTCCATATCCAGCATTCACATATAAATTATATGGTGAATCAACTGATGTATCCTTATTAGTTAAACTCTTTTTGTGAGTATTCAAAGCATACATTACCGAAATATCCGATTGAAGTGGCATTTTCGCATCAATACGATTGAAGAAGACACCGGAAATCTTTTGACGATCTTTTTGAGTCACACCTTCACGCTCAATTAAAGAAGATAGCGTTAAGGCTTGTTGAACGGTTAAACCATTCTTCTTAATTTCTTCATAGTAAGGTGTTAATTCTTGGTTAGATTTAGCAACCATTGAATTAACTAGACTCTTAAGTGTCATCTTTTTAGTTACGTCATAAGTCGCTGGGAAAAGATATCCTTCTAAGTTATATCTAACATCTTTACTTGCTACTGATGAGCTCAATAATTGTGGATATTTAGCTGCAAGTTCTTTGATATAGTTCTTATCTTTCATTAACTCAAGGAACTTAGCTTTCGAAAACTTGGTATTTTTTTCAATACTATCACCAATCTGGTCAATGGTAACACCTTCTTTAACAACTACACGCTTACCGGTAATTGATTCAGAGCTACCACCTTTTTGAAGCATTGAAATTATCTGATCTAATGTCATTGAAGCTTTGAAACTGTAATATCCAGCTTTAAAACCTGAGTAATTATGTGCTTTGACATAATAATTAAAAACAGTTGCACTCTTAATGACTTTATTCTTTTGAAGTTGAGCCCCGATCTCACTATTGGAAGAACCCATCGGAACTTTTACAACAATATTAGTTTTGGCATCTTTATTTAAGGGTTGTAAGGATGAATTAACGTAGTTATATCCGAGAAAACCGATGATGATTAACAAGGCAACTACGGCAATAATTACACCACGAACAATTTTATTAGCTTCTTTTTTAGGTCTCTTTTGATCTGTCAAGATAATCCTCCGGGATTAATGGATAGTCGTACTAATTAGAATAGTTAATCATTATCTAATTTCAACGTCAATCTTTTCTTGTAAATTTTTAATAATCTTATCAAAATCACTATTGATCTGATCATCAGTTAAAGTATCTTCTTTATTTTGGAAAGTTAGATGATAAGCCATTGACTTGAATCCTAATTCAATGGTCTTACTTTGATAAACATCAAATAATTTAATATCAGTTAAATATTTGCCTGACTTCTCTTTAATTATGTCGATGATATCTTGACTAGAAGTTTCTGTTCTTACTAGCATGGCAATATCACGGCTGATAGTTGGATACTTCGAAATTGGTTCGTAGACATTCTCTTTACCAGCAAGTGCATAGATTTCATCTAAATCTATTTGGAAAACAAATGTGTCATTCAAACTGTTTTGTTGTTGATAGTATGGATGAATCTTTCCAATCATCCCAACAGTTTTGCTTCCAACCAATATTTTAGCACTTTGGCCTGGATGTACATTCTCAAATTCATCAGTGGCTTCAAGTGTATATTCAACATCTTTATTTAATCGTTGCAATACATTTTCTAGTGCCGCTTTGATATCAAAGAAATCAACATCCCTCTCTTCGTGATGCCAGTCTTTATCACCAACTTGCCCCGTTAAAACAGCGGCAAGATAATTCTTTTCTTCTGGTCGTTTACTGTCATTACTCAAGAAAACTCGACCTTGTTCAAATAATGCCAAGTCCTTTTGCTTACGAGCAAGATTATACTTAACTGTTGTTAACAAACCACCAATAATATTGGTTCTGAGCATTTCGTGGTCGTTAGTCATTGGCCAGGCAACCTTTGTGATTTTGCCAGCAGTCATTTGGAAATCATTAACTGAATCTTGGTCAACCATTGAATATGAAATTACTTCATCGAATCCATTAGCAAGCATTTCTTCATTGGCTTTATTACCAAATCTCTCTTTTTCATCACGAGTACCAATTGTTTGACGGCCAACCGGTAAAGTTCCTTCTAAATTATCATAACCATAAAGACGAATTACTTCTTCAATCAAATCCGCTGGAATTGAAATATCCCATCTTCTTGGTGGAACTTCAACAGAAATAACATCTTTTTTCTTATTGTCCTTATCTTGTAAATGTTCAAGTATTTCAAGGACATCATGTTTCACACTGGTTTTAAATTGGAGACGTTCAAAAATTTCGAGAACATCATCAATTGAAATGTCCAATCCCAAAGCACGATTTATTTTGTCAGTTGTAATATCTATAACGATATCATTCACTGGTAATTCAGTTCCCACAACTTGACCACTTAGCGCTTGTCCATCTGCAAGTTCAGTCACTAATTCAGCAACACGATCCAATGCGTTTGCAGTAGCTGAGTTATCAATTCCTTTTTCGAAACGAATTGAAGCTTCTGAACGGAGGTTTAAATGTTGAGCGGTTTTTCTAATTCTAGTTTCGTCAAAGACAGCTGATTCAATGACAATATTTTTTGTATTCTCATCTACTTCACTACTTTGACCACCCATGACACCAGCAATTCCAATTGCTTTTTCTTCATCAGCAATCACAACATCATTTTCATTTAGTTGATATTCTTGTTGGTCAAGAGCCACAATCTTTTCATCGGCATAAGCATTACGGACATGAATATTTTTTCCAGCAATTTTGTCCATGTCAAAGGCATGAATTGGTTGTCCATATTCTAGTAATACGTAGTTTGTAATATCGACAATATTATTAATCGGACGAATTCCTGCATTCCACAAACGAATTTGCACCCACATTGGACTCTTGCCAACGTGAACATTCTTAATTACGCGTAAACGATACTGACGTGTCAAAGTATTTTCATCAACAGTAACTTTGATTGATTCACTACTCAACTCATCAGTTTCAGAAACTTTAGGTGTAGGAATAGTTATCTTCTGGTCATAAATAGCACCCATTTCATAAGCAGTTCCATTCATGCCCAACGTATCAGCTCGATTAGGTGTAATATCAAAATCTAAGATGGCATCATCCATACCAAGATATTCATAGACTTCTTTACCAGGAATAACTTCTTCTTCAAACACATAAATTCCATCTTTGTAATCCGCAGGAACAACACTGTCAGAAAAACCAATTTCTTGAAGTGAACAGATCATTCCCATAGATTCGACACCACGAAGCTTACCTTTTTTAATTTTTTCATTATTAGCAATTCGTGAATTTGGTAGAGCAACAATAACATCTTGTCCTACGGCAACATTGGGTGCACCACAGACGATTTGATAATCTTCATTCTCGCCTACATCGACTTTGCAAACTTTTAAATGGTCAGAGTCAGGATGGTTGGTAATTTCATTGATATGTCCAACGACAATCTTCTTTAGTCCATCACTGGCAACTTCCACATCGGCAACTTCAATCCCAGTTAAAGAAACACGATTGGCAATTTCTAGCGGTGAATCGTTAAGTGTTAAATAGTCTTTTAACCAATTAAGTGATATTTTCATTTATGCTTCTTCTCCTTTAAATTGTTCGATGAATCTAACATCATTCAAATAGAAGTTTCGAATGTCTTCAACACCGTATTTGAGCATTGCCAAACGATCTGGTCCAATACCAAAAGCGAATCCAGAATAAACTTCAGGATTAACACCAGAGTTCTTTAAGACATTAGGATGAACTAGTCCAGCACCCAATACTTCAATCCAGCCAGTTCCCTTACAAATCTTGCAGCCGGTACCACCACAAGCAAAACAAGTAATGTCTACTTCAACGGAAGGCTCGGTGAATGGGAAATAACTAGGACGGAATCTGATTTTTCTTTCCGCACCAAAAACATGGCGAACCAAAATTTCTAGTGTTCCCTTTAAATCGGACATAGTAATATTTTTGTCGACGACCAATCCTTCAATTTGATGGAATTGATGTGAATGAGTCGCATCATCGGTATCACGGCGATAAACTTTCCCCGGACTAATCATCTTCAATGGTCCTTTAGAAAAATCATGTTCTTCCATTGTACGAGCTTGTTGAGGTGAAGTATGAGTTCTTAATAATAATTCGTCATCAATATAAAAAGTATCTTGCATATCACGAGCAGGATGATCCTTAGGAATGTTCATCTTCTCAAAATTATACTTATCTTCTTCAACTTCTGAACCGTTAATTACTTGATAACCCAAACCAATAAACAATTCTTCAATATCAGCAATTATCTGATGTAAGACGTGCATGGTTCCAGTTTTTTTAGTCTTGTGACTAGGCAAAGTAACATCAATTGTTTCGGACTTAAGCTTAGCTTCAATCATCATTTTTTCAAATTCAGCCTGTTGCTCAGCAATAGCATTGGCTATTTCTTCTTTGATTTGGTTAGCAAAAGAACCCACCTTAGGACGTTCTTCAGCAGGTAAATCTTTCATTTGCCGTAAGGCATCGGTAATTGGGCTCTTCTTTCCCAATAAGCGCACTCGAATATCATTTAGTTCTGACGGTTCATCAGACTCAGCAATATTCTTTAACCCTTCTTCTTTTAATTTTTCTAGATCATCTTTTAATGACATGTGACCCTCCAATTAATAATTAAGTAAATTTTGACAACAAAAAAATCCTCACCCAAAATCGGGACGAGGATTCGCGGTACCACCCAAATTCGCACAGTAATCTGTACGCACTTATCAGTCACTACGGTGACAATCGTATAGCTCCAAAGCGAATTCGTCTAACATCAACTAGGACTTCTCAGCAACCGTCCTTCTCTGCAATTGAATTAATAGACTACTACTTCTTTTTCATTGCCTAATATGACTATTAAGATACTCTAAAATGAGTATTTGGTCAATTCTCTTAGTTAAATTTCAGTTTCAATTTCATGTTTTGATACTTTTGTTTAAAGTAAGGCGATGCTGCCTCGACAATTGCACATTGATCATCAACAAAAGAAACAATCGCGCTTTCGACATATCTTGGTGGAGCAATTGTTGCTCCCCACATATGCTTAACAATTATATCTTCTTCTTTTTTAGAAAGCTTAGTAATCTCTCGAGCATTCTTTAATGCAATTCGAGGATGCACATAGGCATGAGAACCATCAGAAAATTTCGTAGTTCGCCAATCATAATAAAACATATCGTGTAGCAACCCAGCTCTGGCCATTGCTCGATAATCTAAATGTAATTTTTTACCAATTTTATAACTCTTATACGAAACCATAATCGAATGTTCTAATCGATTAGAGTTAATATGTTGCGTGATGTTCTCAAGTTTTGAAACTTCTGGTTTAATTAATAAATCAGCGACCAACGCAATATATTGTTGATCTTTATGCCAATCATTATGTTTATTCATTTAATAGCTTCCTCATTATAAAGACGACTTCTCTTGAATTCTAACAGGTTTATTTCGATTTGCAATAATTATGAATTCAAAGTTACTTGATACATCAAAACTGCAGCTGCAATTGCTACATTTAATGACTCTGCTTGCCCTAATATCGGGATGTACACTTGTTCAGTTGCTAAGTTTAAGATTTCTTTATTTAATCCATTAGCTTCATTACCCATGATAATTAGGACATCTTCTGGAGATGTTAAATCAGTAATTGGTTTCGCACTCTTATTCACTTCACTCGCCCAAACTGGAACTGAATGGTCTAAGAATTCTTCTATTAGGTAGTGACTATCCCCTGTTTGAATTTTGATATGAAACTGACTCCCTTGCATAGAACGCTGAACTTTCCCTTGATAGATATCAGCCGTATTGTCACCAATTAAAATACCACTAAACCCTGCTGCATCAGCAGTTCTAATAATTGTGCCGACATTTCCTGGGTCTTGAACATTATCTAATAACAACCAACGTCCTTTAAAGTCAATTTCTGAATTAGACTCATCAATTTTCGCAATGGCAAAAATTCCTTGAGGAGTTTTCGTGTCAGAAATTTCTTCGGCAATTTCTTCAGTTATTTCATAAGTCTGGTCAAAATATTTCTTTACAATTCGATGATCACGATACTTATCGGTAGCGAAAACATTGACGATTTCAACGTTATATTTCAATGCTTCATCAATCAAGTGAAGTCCTTCAATTAAGTATTCTTGATTCTTTTTTCGATATTTCTTAGTTTGTAACTTTTTTGTTTCTTTTATAATATCGTTTTTCTTGGACGTTATTTGTTGCATCTTAGGCCTCAATATCTTATTTTAAATTTATACAAACAGCATACAACACTTGGGAGGTTAAATATATGACTAAAAACGTTTCTTTAATTGCTTCCGGATTAGTTCAAGGTGTGGGATTTCGTTTCTCAACCAAAATGGTTGCTGATGATATGGATGTCGTCGGTACAGTAAAAAATAATATCGATGGAACTGTTTCAATCGAAGCCCAAGGTCCTGATGATGTTATTGATGAGTTCATCAAAAAAATCAAACAAGGTCCTTCTGCCTTCGCTAAGGTTAAACATTTAGAAATTACTGAAAATGAAGAATTAAAAAACTTCACTAATTTTTCGGTGATTGGTTGAAGTGACCGCCAGTTTAACGTATATTATTCCTTGTTAATGTTTTATTTATGCATTGAGAGGAAAAAACGTTTTGAATAAGAAAAATTATAAAAGAATTTTGGCATTAATTGCCATGTTATTACTGGTTGCCGTGGCAGTATCTGCTTGTGCACAAACCGGTGCAAATTCGAATGGTGTAATAAAACCACCTTCCGGTGGCCCATATGCATTTGTTTTCCAATATATTGGTCGCCCTATTCAACGATTAATTGAATGGACGGCTCAAACTATCGGTGGAAACAATGGTTTCGCGTTGGGAATTATTATTATTTCTTTTGTTGTACGTTTGATTTTGTTACCTTTGAGTTTGAATCAATCATACAAAGCAACAACTCAACAAGAGAAAATGAAAGCTATTCAGCCTCAACTTAAGCTAATCCAAGACAAGCAAAATGAAGTGACTGACCCAGCTGTTAAGCAACAAATTAGTCAATTAATGATGCAAGTTTACAAAGAAAATAACATGAGTCTAGTCGGTGGAATTGGTTGTTTACCATTACTTATCCAGATGCCATTTATGATGGGAATTTACCAAGCAGTACAATATTCACAAGAAATCGGTAGTGCTACTTTCTTCAGCATTCCATTAGGTAAATCAAGTATTATAATTGCTATCATAGCTACTTTGTTCTATGTTGCTCAAAGTTACTTGGCTGCTCAAATGATTCCTGTTGAACAAAGAAAACAACAGCAAACAATGTTGTTTATGAACCCGGTAATCACCTTCTTCATTTCGATGGTTTCATCAGCAGCCTTGGGATTATATTTCTTGGTTGGTGGTATCATCATTTTGATTCAACAACTAATTGTTAACTACATTGTTACACCAAAAGTTAGAAAAACAATTGATAAAAACTTGGCCGAGAATCCGGTTAAAGAAGTTGTTACCGAAGAATCTATCAATGCAATTATTAGTGGTTCACGTACTACCACTACAACAACTGCTGATGGTGCGGTTAAGACAACTGGCGGATCAAAAGCTAGTCAACATGCTCGTAATAAAAATAGAAATGTTCAACAAAATAAAAAAGATTAGTCAATTGACTAATCTTTTTTTGTTACGATTGGTAATTCAATTTTAAAGACTGAGCCAGAACCGACAATACTTTCAACGTACATAAAGCCTTTGTAGTTCTTAACCAGTTGTTTAGCAATTGGCAATCCCAATCCAGTACCTCCACTTGCTCGTGAACGGTCCTTATCAGCACGATAGAACCGATTGAAAATCTTTTCTTGGTTCTCAGTCGAAATTCCCACTCCGAAGTCTTGAACGGCAATTTCAAGATAATTTTCACTTCGAGAAACTGACATATAGATTTCTTTTTTATCATCAGAATACTTGGTAGCATTATCCATCAAGATAATAATTATTTGTTCTAGATGACTGCGATAAATCTTTACCTGCGCATCTTCACGAACATCATAATCCAGAGTTATTTTGAAGTCAGGATGAAGAGTTTTAAAATCATTATATATTTGTAAGATGATTGGTTTAGCATCTGTAACTTCGTCTGCATATTTATTCTCATCTTGTTCAAGTCTAGTTAAATCTAGCATTTCTTGAATCATATGCTTCATTCGACTGACTTCTTGTAAGGAAGATTGTAAGGACTCCTCTAGCACTTCTGGATCATCTTTACCCCAGCGATTCAAGAGTTGTAAATGCCCTTCTAGCACAGCAACTGGTGTCCTCAACTCATGTGACACATCTTGAACAAATTCTTTTTGTTGATTGGTATATTGTTGTAAACGATCAAGCATTGAGTTGAATTGCTCGGCAACATCACTTAGTTCGTCATTTTGTTTTTGCTTTGGAATACGAACTTCTGATTCTGGCGACTCATTAATTGACTTAATAGTTTTTGAAATCATTCTAATTCTTCTAAGCACAAGACCAACTAGAACATATCCCGCAAAAATACTTGCTACTAACACAAAGAACGCATTTGGTAATAACTTACTCAACAGACTATTAATTGTTTCATGATAGATATGGATGTTGTTATAAATTGACACATATCCAATAATTTTGCCTGTTTGTTTTGACTTAATTGGTGCAGTACCAACTAGGCCTTTCAACCGATTATTTTTATGCTGTTCTTTAATAGTTAGCTCGGAAGTTTTTTCAATGGGGATATTGTAATTCTTAGTTTCATAAAGCTGCTTATTATTAACGTCAGCAATGACAATTTGTAGGTCATTTCTCTTGAGTTGATCCACCAAGGTATCTTTATAGCTATTCTTAGTATCTACTAGGATACGGTTTTTGACGGTTTCTTTATTCAGAGGTTGATTATATTCTTCAAACCGACTTATCGTAGCATCGACAGCATTTTTTACCGTCACCTGTTCATTCTTCATCATCGTATGACTGACAAAGTAAAAATTAGTCACGGCAAAAATAACATACATAAAAAAAACTACGATTGTAATAAAAAAAGTCCACTTAAATCTTAAAGAAATTCGCGGTCTTTTTTTTGTTTCCTTCTCATCCATTATTTCATCACGTATCCACTTCCGCGAACTGTTTGAATGTAGCTAATTTCACCGGGCTTATCAATTTTGTTTCTAACATATTTGATATAAACGTCGATTACATTAGTCTCTTCATTACCTTCTTCACCCCAAACATCATCAAGTAATGTTTGACGATTCAAGACAGTTCCCTGATTTTCCATCAAAGTCTTCAATAACTCAAACTCACGCTTAGTTAATTCAATAATTTCACCACCACGTCTTACAGTTCGAGTATCTTTTTCAATTTCTAAATCTTTGTAAGTAAGGATTTGATCCGAATTAAGTTTCTTTTCGTCATCTAAGTCAATTCGTCTTAATAATGCACGTAATCTTGCTAATAGTTCTTCAATCGCAAATGGCTTCACTATATAGTCATCAGCCCCATGATCTAGTCCTGATACTCGATCAATAATTGAATCACGGGCAGTCATCATGATAATTGGCGTGTCTTTTTCTTGGCGAACACGACGGCATACTTCGATTCCGTTTAGTTCTGGTAACATCAAGTCTAATAAGATGGCATCGTAATCACCATCAAGAGCGGCATTGAGCCCAGCACGTCCATCGAATTCAACATGAGTCTCATAGTTCTCATGTTGTAACTCCAATTCCACGAAACGAGCCATATTTTTTTCGTCTTCAATTATTAAAATTTTTGCCATACGGATTTCCTCATTAACGAATAATTTATTTTGAATCTATAAGACTGATACTTCAAGGTTTGTATCTCAAAAATTATTTTATCACACGATAGTGCAATTGTCCTATTCCATTAAAAAAAGCTTTCAAAATTGAAAGCTTTTTAATAATCAGATATCTTTACTAATTCTTTTATAGAATGAAAAGTAAAATGCAGTGGTAATAGTCATCAAACCTAGCATACTTACAAGTATTTCTTCAATAAGATTTTCACCTGTTTGAGGAAGATGTTTATGTTTAGTAGCTTTTTTAGTTACACCACCGGGCACAGTGCTCTGTCCTTTATCATGGTTAGAATTAGAATTATTATTTCCTTCATTACCATTATTGCCACTATTGTTTTCATCTTTTAAATCTTGAACAGTGATTTCACTCGTCTTATTAGCAGTCACACTTGTTTTGTATGTTTGAGTATTAATTTTGTAACCTGTTGGTGCTTTGGTTTCTTTAATAGTAACCTCTCCAACTGGCAAATTATTAGCTATCACTTCACCATTATTAGTTGTTATTAGTTGATAGGTCTTGCCGTTCACGTCAGTCAATTCAAATTCTGCATTGGCTAATTTTTGATGTGTTTGACTATCAACTTTAATAATTTTGACACTACCAGTTTGTTCAGGAATGTCTTTTTTATGGTCTTCAACCGTAATTAGTTTAGGACTTTCGTCATCGCTACTAATCGTAATTGTTTGCTCTTTAGCTATCTCATAACCAGTTGGCGCTTTAGTTTCTACTAGTTGATAAGTTCCAAAATCAACATTTTCAAAGAGCAGTTGACCATTACTATCGGTTTTATCTGATTGAACAGTTTTTCCATCTTGATCTTTCAAAGTAAATTCGGCATCGGCTAATTTCAAACTATGATTATCAGCATCAACTTTTTCAATTTTGAAAGTTCCTTTTTGTTCCGGTACAACAACTTTTTTGTCAGTGACAGTTTGAGTGGTTACCGTGTCTTTAGAAACAGTAATCGTATATTTTTCAGAATTAAGTTCATATCCAGCAGGAGCGCTAATTTCTTCAAGTGTATATTCACCGACTGGTAAACTATCAAATTTCAAAGTTCCTGTTGCATCAGTGACACCGGTATATTCTTGATTATCGGCTGAAGTTAATTTGAAGCCTGCATCTGGTAAGAACATGGTTGCATTAGTATCATCAACCTTTTTAATTTCTAAACCACCAAATTCTTGCGTAACTTCTTGTTGGTCTTTCACAATTTGAGTTGTGGTTTGACCATCCTCTACGGTAACGGTGTATTCAGCAGTATCTAACTTGTATCCTGTTGGCGCTTTAGTTTCAACTAACTTATATTCGCCAACTGGTAAATTACTAAAATTAATTTCTCCGTTACTATCAGTAGTTCCGGTGTATTCCTTATTATCGGCACTAGTTAACTTGAATTCTGCATTTGCTAGCAGTTTAGATGAATCTAGTTCATCTTGTTTAATAACTTTGATACTTCCTTGTTTATCGGGAATTACTGGATCTTCTCCTGTTGTTCCAATAAGTGCGGTATCTGATTCAACAGGAGCTTGAATACTTCCGTTCTCATCAGTTGCCTTGGCAGCAAAAGTGTTTCCAGAAATCATATCTTTACTGTAATCAACACCTTCTGGTGTCACAGCATGTGCAGTCATGGTAATGCTCTTACCTTGTTGTAAAACAAATGAGTCGTCACCTTTAATGCGAATCATCGTCACTTTTGACCAATCACTAACTTGACTAGCATCGACCCAGTTGGAATCTAAATCAGAATCAATACTATCTTTAGGGGTATCAGTAGAATAATATACTTTTACATTATCTGGAATATCAGTTACTGGTCCAGATAATTGCATAGGAAATTGTGAGCCACGCTCTTTATCCTCAGTAATCATATGATCATCTTTAGTTGGTAAAACATCAACAGAATCTAGTTGATTAAAGTCACTGTGAAGACTGTAGTTAGCAATCTTTAATTTGTACTTATAGGCTTCACCAGGTGCACTGGCAACTTTACCAGTGTCTTCTACCCAATTGTCTTCGTTTTCTTTTGAAACCATCTTAATAACTGTCAAACGAGCAGCTGGTTCATAGTCAAAAGTTCCGGCTGTATGAACATACCCATCTACATAATCGGTGTCATCATACAAACCATAATTGGTGGCAGTTTTTTTATTTGGCACTTTATATCCTTGTTGATCAACTTGAGTATAGTCATAAGTCGATTTGTCATTATCTAAGATTAAGAATGCTTCGCCATTAACCTTGCCACGGTCCAACGCCTTGGTAGCAGTAATAGGAATGGTATAGCTTAATGTTGTGGTTAAGAAATTCCCATCATCTTGGTCAACTGGTTTGGCATTTTTCTTAGATGATGAAATTTGATCATTAGTAATATCACCAATAATCGCAGTTTTTCCAGAGTTCTTATAATTGTTAATTACTTGTAAATTCTTAAGGTTCTTAACTTGATCCATTTTTGAATCATCTAGTTTAACTCCTGGGTTGAACAAGAAAGCCACTTTAGCATTCTTCAAGTTAGGATCTTTCAACATTTGCGCATTGTACACATCGAAATTCGTGGTGGCATTGATAGTTCCACCAGATAATAATTGTCCTTCGCTATAAGTTAGATTCTTAGCCGTAATATGAGGAAGAACCTTATAAAGGTTAACTCCTGGTGTTTCTTCATAAGTCATTCGATCTGGGTCACCATCATCATAAGAAATTGTAGCTTTGTTTCTAAAATAATAATCTATCAATTCCTCAGGTTGAATTTGTTCATTACGCATTTTGTCTGTGATACTAACACTATTATTGGTTGAATCACCAGTTATTTGAAGATAAAAGAAGGCACTTTTATCATCGGAATTAAATACAGCAGGATTAGTAAATTTTAGCTCAATTTTTTTGACACCTTTTAAATCCTTGTTGAAAGTAACGTTGTATCTTAAATCTACGTTTTGTTTAACTTCGGTTGTATCGTCTTCATAAGTGACAGTGAAAGTATTTTCATTTAACCCCATATCGACAATCATTTGTTGATATGCATTCCTTGAGATCTCATCATTGATGAAGGCAATTCGGTCATAGACTTGTCCATAACCTTTTAACATTTCGTCATTATTTGTTGTTCCTTCATAATCAGCTGAAGCCTCTACATCAGGTTGTGGCTCATCAACAATTGAAGTTACTTTGGTTTTAATTACTTTAATGGGATCAATTTCTTGACCGTCGGGATTAGCCGGGTAAATTTTATCTAAAAGTCTAATCTTAGTTGCTGGCAAAAACCAATTATCGGTCCAATATCTATTGTCACGTTCAGCTTTAACAGTGAAGAAGTTCTTCCCTAATCCATGGATTAATTGTTCGTCTGGGTGTAATAAAATACTTCCCGAACCAGAATCAAAGACCTCATCTGGTTGACCAACTGGATTGTAAGAAATGTCAATTGCATGCTTAACATCAGTAGTTACACCTTTTTCAGCAATCAATGGGATATTCATTGATTCAAAACTATGAACTCCGTTAGCATCTGGTTTGTTCAAATATGTAGCTGTATGAGTTGCATCATCAAAAGTCCATGAACCATCATTAGCTGATTCATCAAACTTGAAACCAGCTTCCAATTTTATCTTCACTTCATAATCTCTAACATCGATAATAGTTTTCCAATTACTAGATGTTGAAAAACCAAACCATACAAAGCTTTTACGGCCATCTGGAGAACCATACCAAGCATTCTTAATTGTGTAGTCTTTGTTTAATTTCTTGTCACTGTCAACATCATCTTTGGAGATATCTTCCTCGAAATCTTGGATAGATGGTGTTGGCATAATTGGTTTATATCGTAAGTCCAAACTACCACCATTACTCAAGATTGTTCCATCTTTATCGTAAGTTTTGTCGATAATGGATTTAAGAATTGTTTGCGGTTTGACATCTTTTCGAACATGAACCTTGAAAGGAATACTTAACTCAGTTCCTGACTTCAATCCTTGATACCAATATTTAATTTGATATGTAGTATCTGTTTCGCCAATTTCTGATTTAGCGACTTGGGCATCAGTAGTTAAATCATTAGCAGTTGGTTTATCATAGTAAGCTTTTGGTAAATCAATAATTGAATATACACCTTCAGAAATGGAAACATTAGGTTTAATGGTTAAGTTCTCAAACACTGCTTTAGTGTCCCCAGGTTTCACATCAACAGTGTCACTATTACCAAGAACAGGTTTACTACTTAAAATCTCTTCTGCTTTGGTATTAGCATTAGCAATTGCAATACCTGATTGTAAAAAAGTGCTTAAAGTAATAATCAGGATGGCAAAAAGCGTTTTAATCTTATTCATAACTTTCCTCCACATTCACGCATTATTAATAACTCAGTAGACTGTCCACTCGTAATACTATTTTGGGCGCAAAAAAAGCTTTCAAATTATGAAAGCTTTTCTTACCTAGTCTTCTTTTTTATTTCTTCTTGCCTTAACAACAAAGTAACCAATCAATCCTAAAAGAATTAATCCTACTATTGTTAAGATGCTTGCATTTCTAATGTTTTCACCAGTTCTTGGAAGTGACTTCTTCGAATTGGATTTTGTAGTTGTTGACTTGCTTGATGAATTATTTGATGAATCACCAGTTCCTGGTTTATTTGGAGTACCAGGATCAGTTGGCGTATTTTTATCAACAACTTTAACAGTTTGTTTATATGGTTCGATTACTTGTGAATCATTTGCAGCAAAAGCAAATGAATTATGAGCAAGTGTTCCTGTCTTAGCAGTTTCAGGAACTTTCATGTTAAAACCAATCTTCATATCAGCCCCACTTACCCAAGTTTGACCAGCTTTTAACTCAAGTTTGAATGACTTGATTGATGACCAGTCTTTAACTTCACTAGCACTCATCCATTTAGCATCTTCAGCACCAGGTGCGTCAGCTAATTTTTGAGCTGATGATGGATAAACTGTATCTTTGTCCAAAATGCCAGCTTTTTTAGGATTATTACTTGTTGAATACAAGACGTTAACTTTGTCATTCCAACTCTTAGATAGACTGATTGGACCTGTCAAAGTCATATTAAATTGTGAATCACGGTTTTCGTTAGTAGTAATTGCTAAGTCATTTACGTTAGGAAGAGTGTCCATCAATACCATGTTATTCAAGGCATCTTCAGAAGTATTCTTCAATAGCAATTCGTATTTAGCAACACTACCAGCTGATTTTTCAACAATTTTATTCTTACCATCAATAGTATTAGTTACAGATAAGACACTAGATTTGTCAAAGTGATAATCACGACCAGAGTAGAACATTGGTTTATCTGTTCCACCACCGTTGATGTTATCTTTATCAACATCTTTTTGAGTATCAGTGATAGTTGGTGTTCCTTGAATATCAGGAACTTTATATTTATCAGTTGGTACAAAACTATAAACCATGATTTCTGGATCACTAGATGTCTTAGCTGATACATTGACATTGAAAGTTGCATTTGAAGTTTGGTCAACAGTCAAGTACTCATCTGAATAAGTAATCTTAACTAATGTTTGACCAGTACCTTTATAATTATCAGTTACTTCCTCAGCAATCTTGTATCCGTCAATATTACCTGTAAATGTAACACCTTTTGGAAGCAAGACATAACTAACTAGTGGACCAGTAACATCATTTTTTGATTCTTTAGTATTTTGAATAGCTGCAGTTACTGTGTTAGGACCTTCGGTCAAGGTCTTTGAGCCATCAGGCAAAGTAGCTAGTTGATCAAATTGAACACCAGTTTTTAGACGACGATCAACACCTTCAACAGGTTTGATAATTTCAGCACCTTGAGGACCTGATTTTGGAGAGAACGTTTTTCCATTTCCAACATTATGCCAATCATATTCACTACCATTCCAAGCTACATATTCATTGGATTCTTTATCAATATTAACTCCTCGGAAAGTATAGTACATGCTGTTTTCAACGTGACCAACATATCCTTTTTTAGGTGTCATATTAAATTGCAATACTTGACTAGCAAATATACCAGCCGGAACTTGATTATCTTGATATGCGCCATCAGGATTGTCAACACGACCTTGACCAACATCACCATCGACATTGTTTTCATAAAAGTCGCCCACACCATTTTCGTCTCCAGAAACAGTATGTGTTTTATCTTTATCCCATAAATCTTTTAGAACAGTTCCTTTAGCATAATGGAAATGAAGCAATACTTCTTTTACATGTTTGCCGGCCGGAATTCCTAATTGATCTGCTGTTAACCAAGTAGCTTTAGGCGCATCAGCAATTAATAAATGCCAATTATTCTTATGGGCTTCTTTATAAGGAACAGTTTCTCCAGTATTTGGATTGATAGGAGATGCTTTTTCATTAGAATATGTAACTGGTGTATCATCAGCATCTTCATCGTAACGAACACTAATTGAGTAGTGAACTGCATTTTTCAATGGAGTATTTTTGCTTCCCACACTAGGATTTGGAAAATATGCAAAATCACCAGTGAAGAATTTTTTAATATTCAAATTAGGGTCAATTTTGTAATGAATACTATAAGCCATAAAATCTGTGGATGGACTGTTGGCCCAAAGTGAAGTTGGTAAGAATGCAAATCCTAAGGTAGCTTCATCATCAACAGATATATCAGGAAATTCTCCTGATTTAAGAAGAGCATTTCCGTTACCGTCTATTGGTCCATAATGTGGTCCAGTGAATCCACCACCATTTACATCGGGTGGTAATGAACTAGGATCTGATTGAGAAATTGTTATTTTCCCATCGATTGGATCTGGAGCAAATGTTTGCCCATCATTAAATGTTGCTTCGACAGACAATGTATTAGTTGCTGTCTTGAAGACACTAGCAACATCATTTTTTACATGGATTTTCATACTTAAGTCACTAGTGAAGAAACTTCCTTCATTAGTAATTTGTTCTGGAATTGAAGGAGCAGTTAGTTCCCAAGTCAAAGTATTTCCATCAACTGTTGGTTTAGGAGCATCAGAATTTGCCATGTCGACATACTCTAACATTGGATCAATTTTATAAGTAACCTTGATCTTTGATCCTGGCTTCAAGAAAATTGAACCATCAACTTTTTTAGGAGCACCAACTGTCACATTCCAAAGAATGTTGTCGTCAATTGCAGGGTTATTATGATAAGTATCTGATCCTTCATCGTTATCATAAATTGATTTGAATCTATTAACGGTTGAAAGACTCTTTGATCCTTTAATTACAGTACTTCCGTCAGTTTTTACATCAACAGGTCCTTTAGTACTATCTGCGGTCATTTCACCAGATATTTTAATTGGAGTCTCTTCAGCAAAACCACCGTTAACCGTTGTAAGACGGAGAACTGCCTTATTAACTTGACCTGCTTCTAACTTATCGAAATGCCAAGTTAAAAGACCTTTGTCTGAGTCATATTTTGGTGCAACTTCATTTATTTTCAATGCATCTAATGATTGATTAAATGAAACGTACTCTTGTTTTGGTAATTGAACTTTTAAATCTACATTACTTAGTCTTGTATTAGCTCCGGTAGCTTTCAAATAAATATTGAAATTAGCTGTTTGACCAGCACTAACCGAAGTATTTTGTGCATCAATTGAAAAATCTCCCTGGAAATTTCCTGTTGGGAAATCTGTCACAATTGCATCATGATTGGCAATAGCAGATATTGGTGCCGCTTGAATAAGCGCTTGCCCCAACAGCAATACCACGCCGCCAGCATAAACAAACTTCTTTATTTTCATATTATTTCCCCTTTTAACACTATACGAACTTATATTTTTCCCTGGACCCCTTATTTATTAACTACATAATATAATTAACAATTCACATTATATAGCCTGTCAATTATTCGTGCAAGTGTTACTTATGGGCATATAAAAAAAGCCTTCTCACAGAAGGCTTTTTAAACTAGTTCTTTTTGTTTTTTCTATTCTTAACTACAAAGTAGATGATTGCAGCTAGAATAATCAAACCTACAACAGTTAGAATTGTTGCATTTCGAATATCTTCGCCAGTTCTTGGCAATGATTTCTTAACTGTCTTAGTTTCAACTTTTTCTTTTGGAGCAGTTGGTTTAATTGGTTCTGGGTCAGCTGGTGCCGTTGGATCTTTTGTGGTAACAGTTTGTTTATATGGTTCAATAACTTGTGAAGAGTTTGCAGCAATTGCAAATGAGTTACTTGCCACTAACCCAGCAGTACTACTTTCAGCAGCAGGTATTGGTTTGGCTGGATCAGTTGAAGCAGCTTGAGCTTGTTTCTTTTCAGCCGTTTCAATTTTTGCAGGAACTTTTAGTTTAAAGTCAATCTTCATCTTCGAACCACTTACCCAAGTACTGTTATCTTTCAATTCAATCTTGAATGACTTAATTGTTGACCAATCTTTCACATCTTTAGCATCTACCCAAGTTGCATCTTCAGCACCTGGTGCATCAGCTAATTTTTGAGCAGATGATGGATAGACTGTATTCTTGTCTAAGATACCAGCTTTTTTAGGATTGTTGCTGGTTGAGTAAGTAACATTCACTTTGTCTTTCCAATCTGCTGATAATGTGATTGGTCCATCCAAAGTCATATTGAATTGTGAGCCACGTGCTTCATTGGTGGTGATTGATAAGTCACCAACATTTGGCAAAGTATCCATCAAAATCAAATCCTGAAGATCTTCATCAGAAGTGTTCTTCATTGAAATTGAATAAGCAGCTTTTTGCCCAGGAGCTTTTTTAGCTCCGCCATTAGTCACGCCATCAACAGATGTGCTGACAGCTAACGAACTTGATTTATCAAAGTGATAATCTCTTCCGGAAGTGAACATTGGTTTGTCAGTTCCTTTACCGTTCATGTTATCAGTGTCTTTTTCCTTAACAGTATCGGTAATTACAGGACTACCCTCAATCTTAGGTACATCAAATCCTTCAGTATTCACAAAACTGTAAATGTTAATTTGTGGGCTGGCTACAGCAGACTTAGTAACATTTACATTGAACTTAGTCGAAATAGAAGTGTTTGGTGAAAGTCCATAATCAGAGTTATATCTATGACTTACCTTAACCAAACTTCTACCTGTTGACTTATAGTTTTGAGAAACTAATTCTGTTTCAGTACTTCCAGCAACGTTACCAGTGTATTCAACTCCCTTAGGAAGTAATACATAACTTACTAGAGGACTTGGAGCACTTTGTTTAGATGTTGCGGTATTAGTGATTGATGCTGTAACAGTGTTCTTACCTTCAATCAGATTCTTAGTACCATCTGGTAGAACAGTTAAGTTATCAAATTGAACACCCGTTGTCAGAACTCGGTTAGTACCTTCACTAGGTTTTACAATTTCAGCTTTTTGAGGACCGGATCTAGCTGCCCATACTGGGTAACTGTTATTCCAATCATATTCACTACCAACCGAATAAATATAATTATCATCGGCAGCCCCACGATTATTCATGTACATGCTGTTTTGAACAGTTCCAATGTAGCCTTTCTTAACGCTCATATTGAAGTGCAAAACAGTGTTGGCTGAAATTCCAGCAGGTGCCCAGTTATTGATATAACCGTAGTCACCTTGACTTTCTTTTCCTTGCCCAAAATCACCAATTGTATCAGATTCGTAGTAGTCGGTTAGACCACCCTCATCTCCAGTAGCAATATGTGTAGTTCCATCATATGCCTTAATGGCAGTTCCTTTAGCAGGATGAAAATGAAGCATAACTTCTTTAACATGCTTACCAGCTGGAATATTAAGGTCCTTAGCTGAAAGCCAAGTCCCTTGCGGAACATCAGCTATTAAAGTATGCCAATTATTTTTATGTGCATCAGCATAACTAACTGACTCGCCAGTGACAGGATCTGAGTTGCCTTTACCACTCACATAAGTACTAGGTGCATCGTCTTCATCTTCATCATATCTAACGTTAAATGAATAGTGAGGCTGATTCTTCAACGGTGTATTTTTACTACCAACAGTTGAACTTGGATGATAAACAAATTTCCCAGTATAAAAACTCTTAATGTTCAAATTTGGATCAATCTTGTAGTGAACTGTATAGGCTTGGAAATCAAACCATGCACTAGTATTCCAAAGTGATCCAGGCAAGAACGCAAAGCCTAAAGTAGCTTCATCAGTTACCGAAATATCTGGAAACTCTGAAGTTCCACCGGTAGAACCATTGTCATCAATCGGTCCATAGTGAGGCGAAGTATAACCACCACCACTAACAAGAGGTGGCAAGGTATCTGGATTAGATTGTGAAATGGTAATCTTTCCATCAAGTGCCTCTGGAGTCATCGTTGTACCATCATTAAACTCAGCAGTTATGCTGAGAGTATTGATAGCATCTTTGAAAACATTTGTCTTATCATTGGTAACAAATAACTTCATACTTAAGTTTTGTTCCATAAATGATGGATTAGCCATTTGTTCGGCAATTGATGGTGCTTTTAGTGTCCATGTCAAAGTATGTTTATCACTAGAAAGTGTTGGCTGTGGTAATGTTTCATTTTCCATTGAAATATACTCTAACTTACTATCAAGAACATAAGTTACTTTAATATCTGAACCTGGTTTTAAGAAAACTGATCCTTCAACTTTCTTAGGAGCACCTACACTGGCATTCCAAAGAATTGTATCACCAATAGCTGGATTAGTATGATATCCAACTGTACCTGGATCGTTATTGTAAATTGATTTTACTTTGTTAACTAATGAAAGGTTCTTAGTTGAATTAACTGTGACTACGTCCCCAGTTGTCGCTTCAATCTTTCCATTAGTACTATCAGCGGTTAACTTACCTTTAATCGTTAGTTCAGAACCGTTATTAAATCCACCGTTAACTGTGGTTAACTTCAGAACAGTCTTGTTAACTTGACCAGCTACTAATTCATCGAAGTGATATTTTAATACCTTCTTAGTAGCATCATATTTTGGTTCAACACCTGAAATCTTCAAATCCTTAGTAGCTTGACTCAAGGTCACATAAGGATTGTCAGGTAACTGAATTTCCAAATCAACATTTGTCAATTTAGTATTGGCACCTGTTGACTTCAAATACAAACTGAAATTGGCAGTTTGTCCTGCACTTACAGTTTTACTTTGTGCGTCAATTGTAAAATCACCTTGGAAGTTTCCTGTGGGAAATGCCGTAGGTGTAATTGAATTATCCGACTGTGCAATTACTGGAGCAACTGACATAGCCAATTGTCCCGCAAGCAAAAAAGAACTTGCTAATATAGCTAGTTTTTTGTACTTCATATTCTTATTCCTCCCTCTAACACATAAGTAAATATAAATTAATTACATTATTTATGTATCTTTATAGTAACATAATTTTTAAAGATATTTCTAATATTTTCCAATTTTTTATATTAATAATATATACCATTAATATATGTATTAAATTAGATATAATATATAAATATTAGAAGAAATCAATCCGACTTCCTTATTTTTTTATGATATTATCAATAGAATAACTATTTTGGAGGTTTTGCTTATGGAATTACTAAAACAACTAGAAAAATATGCCGCTTTAATAGCTAAGGTCGGTATTAATGTTCAACCCGGTGACACTGTTGCACTAAGAGTAGCAGCTGATCAAGTCGAACTGACACGTTGTCTGGTAGCTGCTTGTTACGATTTAGGAGCAGCTGAAGTGGATATTGCTTATAACGATGATCTAGTAACACGTTTGAACTTAGAACATGAGGAATTCGATCGTCTAAAAGATTTCCCTCCTCATCGAAAAGCTCAATTCCAATATTGGCTTGATAAGAATGCAAAAATGATTTCTGTTATCTCCAGTGATCCAGATAATCTCAACGGAATTGATCACAAACGTATCTCTACTTATCAAGAAGCTGGCAACGTTGCTATGAACGCAGTTCGTCAGGCAACTCAAGCAAGTAAGAACAGTTGGATTGTGGTTGCTGCAGCTAGTCCCGCTTGGGCTAAGTTGGTCTTTCCAAATGATGATGCAGATACTGCAACTCAAAAACTCTGGGAAGAAATTTTCAAAACCACTCGTGTCGACCAAGAAGACCCTATTAAAGCATGGGAAATTCATGCAAAAAATCTTCAAGAAAGAGCTGATCTATTAAACAAAACTCAATACAAAGAATTGCATTACACAGCTTCAGGAACTGATTTAACAATTGGCTTACCCGAAAATCATGTCTGGCTTGGTGGTTACAATATGAGTTCAGATGGTCGCCCATTCATGCCTAATATGCCAACTGAAGAAGTTTTCACCGCTGCTAATTCAGCAAACATTAATGGCTATGTGATTTCAACGAAACCATTAAGTCATGCTGGTGTTACTATCTTGGATATCAAATTAACCTTCAAAGATGGAAAAGTTGTTGAAGGTACAGCTTCACAAGGAAATGATGTTCTACAAACAATTCTAAAAACTGATGAAGGTGCCAAAAGTCTAGGTGAAGTTGCTCTAGTCCCTGATCCTTCACCAATATCACAATCAGGCTTAGTATTTTATAACACATTATTTGACGAAAATGCCTCGAATCACTTAGCTTTAGGCTCAGCCTATGCCTTTTCAATTGAAGGCGGTACGCAAATGTCTGAAGATGAACTTGCTAAAGCAGGATTGAATCGTAGTAAAACTCATGTCGATTTCATGATTGGTTCTAGCCAAATGAATATTGACGGAATAACTAAAGATGGTCAAGCCGAACCAGTATTTAGAAATGGTGATTGGGCATAAAAAAAAAGCAGGAAAATATCCTGCTTTTTTTATTTTATCTTTTATCAACTACCACTTGAAAATCGGTTACTTTGTTTACTTCACTAAAGAACTCGTGAAAGTCTTTGTGACTGACATCTAATCTTTCAAACTCAATTACTGGTTTTGATAGTTGTACAGACACTCCATCTTCGATACGATTTGATTTTTCAGGTATTTTAGCAAAATTTATCGTAACTTTATTTGTTCCATTACCCCACCATAATACATGGATGTCTTTAATTTCGTTCAGTGCTAGTTTATAAACAACACTTTCATCCGGTAAAGGATAGTATTCTAACTCGGCACTATTTAGCTTCATAATTGTTTTTCCAGTTTTACCAGAGTTCCCGGTAAATAATGCAATATTACCAATTATTATCGCCATGCCGGCCATTCCAACAACTGTATAGGATAGAATTGGATTTCCTCTAGTCATATAATATCCAAATCCTAAAAGTGCAGCACAGGTTACCACTAGCCCTACACTATTCAGCCATTTAATCCCACCATTATCTCTTTTTAAAGTATATATTTCTTCGTGCATCTTCATTCCTCCCCAAAGGTACTTAAAATATAGCATAAAAAAAGAACGATTTTACTCGTTCTTTAATAATAATTATTGTTCTTCATACCATGTATAGTGATAAATTCCTTCTTTATCAGTTCTCTCATAGGTATGAGCACCGAAATAATCACGTTGTGCTTGGATTAAGTTAGCTGGTAAAACTTCACTACGATATGAATCGTAGTATGATACAGCAGCCATAAATCCAGGAACAGGCACACCAGCTTTAACAGCATAAGCAATTACATCCCTAACTGAATCTTGATATTTCTTACAAATATCAATGAAGTAGTTATCTAATAATAGATTATCTAAATCTGGTTTCTTGTCATATGCATCGGTAATCTTTTGTAAGAATTGAGCACGAATTATACATCCTTCACGCCAAATTGAAGCAATCTTACCAAATTCAAGGTTCCAATCATAATTCTTCGAAGCCGCATCCATTTGAGCAAATCCTTGAGCATAACTCATAATTTTACTGAAGTAGAGCGCTTCACGAATTTTTTCAACGAATTCATTTTTGTCAAAGTCATTACTGTGAGCAGCTGGCTTAGGCAAAATCTTACTTGCTGCCACACGTTGATCTTTATAAGTTGAAATATAACGAGCGTAGACAGCTTCTGTAATTAGTGATTGTGGAACTCCTAGTTCAAGAGCACTTTGTGAACTCCATTTACCAGTTCCTTTATTACCAGCCTTGTCCAAAATCTTGTTAACGATATAATCATCGCTACCTTCATCATCACGACGTTTAAGAATATCAGCGGTAATTTCTACTAAGTAACTTGAAAGTTCGCCATCATTCCATTCAGTAAAGATGTCTGAGATTTGGTCTAAATCACCATCAAAAACTTCAGCCAGTAAGGAATAACTTTCGGCAATTAATTGCATATCGCCGTATTCAATACCGTTATGAACCATTTTGACATAGTGACCAGCACCATTAGGTCCGATATAAGTTACACATGGTTTACCGTCTTCAGCTTTAGCTGACATCTGTTCAAGAATTGGCGCCACCAAATCGTAAGCTTCTTTTTGTCCACCTGGCATCATTGAAGGACCATGCAAGGCACCTAATTCACCACCAGAAACTCCCATACCAATGAAGTTAATTCCTGACTTGTCCAATTCAGCATTTCTTCTAATAGTGTCTTCAAAGAAGGTATTTCCACCATCAATTAAAACATCACCCTTGTCTAGAAGTGGCAATAATTCATTGATAACAGCATCAGTACCTTTACCAGCTTGAACCATCATAATAATACGACGAGGTTTTTCGAGTGATTCAACAAAATCCTCAATCTTGTAACTAGGAACTAATTTCTTTTCACTGTGTTCTTTAACAACAGTCTCTGTCTTTGAGGCTGTACGGTTATATATCGCAACTGTATAGCCGCGACTTTCAATATTTAAGGCTAGGTTTTTACCCATAACAGCCATACCAATTACACCAATTTGTGGTTTGTTCATTCTAAATAACGCCTCCATTTAATCAATATGATAATGATACCAAAAACAACGATTATTTGTTAATCTTTGTCTTCTTTAAATAAACCTTTTAACTTAGCAAATTCAGGATTTGGTTTTGGTTTTTCTACTTCTTCAATATACTCGTCTTCAGAAATAACTTGCCAATCTTGACCCTCGGGCATACTGTCAGACTCTTTTTCTTCATCAGTTAATACTCGCTCAGGAATTGAAAGTAGAACATTATCGGCAGTAGCTTGTTCCAAGTTAATACCTTCTTCTTCAAGCTCCATAATAATTTCTTGATCGTCAATTTCTAATTCAGCGGTTGGATCTTCTGGATAGGCCTCAGTCACATGTTCCTTAATTTTGATATCAACTGGTTCAAGACTTCTTGTTGAAGGAACCGTGATAGTTGTTTCAATATCAAAATCTGTATACCAAAGACCCTTATCGAAGAATAAGTGACCTTTTAGCGTTGTTGGTTTTGCATCTAAAACACGGTCATCTCTTTTTTGTAACTGATCTTTTAAATCAAGTGTCTCATTGATTTCAAGGGGACGATTTTTAAATTTTTGTAATTCATCTAATTTCCATGTAAGCATGTTTATTTTATTTCTGGCTTTCTTTTAAAATTTTGATCTGTCTTTGAAAATAAGCTATAAATTTCATCAACTTTTATTTGCAATGCCATAATACCATTTTTCAAACCATCATTCTTACCGACTTTAGTAATAATCGGCAATTGTGAATCATGATTAATCTGGTTCAACCATTTCTGTCCGTGTTGATTGAATCCGAGAATATGAATGAAATTCTTAGCAATTCTTACGTCTGACTTCTTCACATTCAAAACGATATACAACAACAATCTTCGCAATCTAGCATAGGTATAACGTTTAGATTTAATTTTTTCTAGTAATTCTTCTTGACTATCAGTATTCGAAATCTCTTGTTTAATTTTATTCTCAAGTCCTTCATTCATCTGATAAATCTCTGCTAGTTCTTCAAGAGAGCTAGCAGTTATTTGATACTTGAGTAACTTGAAATAATCACTTTGAATGTAATTACCACTTATTTCAGGTACAAATTGTTCTATCGACTCATTGTTTGCCAGCTTCATTCGTAATTGACTTGCACTAGCAAAATTATTGCTTACTTGTTTAGCATCATGTGCCACTTCTACTCGCTTAATAGCAGTTGGCGTGATCGCAAAGTTATGTTTTTTAATTTGTAAAACATAATTCAGCCCTAACATTTGATTAGGGTTGGTTACTTTTATTCCCAATTGTGTGTAAAAGTCATTAATTTGATTAGCATAAGATTGCGAGTAATCACCAAAATTGCCACTAGCTTCATGTTTCAAAATTTCATTAGCTGCTTGTTCATAATCAAAATCTGGATCTTCTGTACCGAATACTAAATCTGTACAGCCTAATGAATTCAAGATTTCAATTGCCCCTTGAGCAAAAATATCTGCTGAAGCTACTGCATATTGAAATGGTAGTTCAACAATCAAGTCAACGCCCATTTCTAGCGCTACTTGAGTTCGATCCCACTTATCAAAGCTAGCAAATTCACCTCGTTGAACAAAGTTTCCCGACATGACGACAATCAAAAAATCAGGTTGCAATTGCTCTTTAACCTGATCAATTAAATATTTGTGACCATTATGTAATGGATTAAACTCCGCAACTATCCCACAAATTTTCATGTTTTATCCTTTACTTACTACACTCAAAGAACCAACGAGTACTTGATTCATTAACTTCTTCATTACCAAAATCACTGGTTACTTTGACATCCTTAAACCCAGCTTTTTTTAAGCATTTTAGATAAACTTCTAATTCATATGTTCTTTCTTTATGGAGTTCTTCACTAACATCATAAGCCTGTTTGTCTTCATTCCAATCAAAGAAAGTTAAATCATGTTCAATACTATGTGGAACTTCACCTTCATAACTACTCCACATAAATGCAGAATTTTCATTCTTGAAGTTATACATGTAACCAGGAAATACTTCGTCCATCTGATATAACGAATGAGCATCAAACAAGTATTTCCCATTATCAGTTAAATGTTCATATGCCTGATTAAAAGCCAATTGAAGCTGTTTTTTATCACTTAAATAACAGATTGAATCATCGAAACAAGTAATTGTATCGAAAGTTCCCATTGGTGATAAATCTAACATATTTAACTGAGCTAACTCGAAGTACTCATTATTTGCTTCGATTTTTTTAGCGGCAATTTCGAGCATTTCAATTGATAAGTCCGTGGCCGTCACTTCATAGCCGGCTTTCTTTAATAAAATTGCCAAATCACCAGTGCCACAGGCTAATTCTAATAAAGTCGATTTTTGACTTCTTTGTTGAACATAGTTCGACCATTTTTCATACAAAGAATCATCCATCAACTCATTATATATTTCGGCAAATTTTGCGTAAATCATTAGGCTTCAATCCACTTAGCTGTATCAACTTCTTTGGCATCAGCCCAGAGTTTTTCTAAGTTATAAAAGTCACGTTCTTCGTTCAAGAAAACATGAACGATTACGTCATTGACGTCCATTAGAATCCAGCTAGAATCTTTTTTACCTTCGATGTGTCCAACGGAACCACCATTTTCTTCAATTTTATCTTGAATTTCATCTACAATCGCACCAACTTGACGAGTTGATGAAGCATCCATAATGACAAAATAATCCGCCACAATCGAAAGTTCTGAAATATCTAGAACTTTAATATTGTTAGCATGTTTGTCATCGGCTGCTTTGACGATGATTTCAGTTAATTCGTTTGAATTCAATTAATTATCCTCCACTACCCATTGATTATAACTGTCCAAAATCTTAGGATAGATCTTTTTCTTATTTGTAATTAGATATTCTAAAGTATGCTTGATTTCAAATGCCATAGCATTATCCAGAGATGTTCTCGCTAGTTTTCTAGCCTCATCTACTTCAGGAAAATCACGAGCATCTTCAATAAAGTCAGCAATAAAAACAATTTTATCAATATCAGTCATGTACGGATCAGCGACTGTATGTTTACGAATGGCATTTAAAATTATTTCATCATGAATATTTAATTCATCCGCAATTATTTCGGCACCGACAATTCCATGCCAAATTCCGTTACCATATTCGACAAGTTCTGGATTTAGATGTTTTTGCTTAATTGTTTCAATAAATTTAGCATCTGGCATTTGCTTGCAATAGTCATGAAGTAATCCGGCAATACTAGCACGACTCACATCAGCTACAAATAGCTCTGCCAATTGAACTGCCTTTGCTTCAACTCGCAAACAGTGATTGAAACGCTTCTCATCCAGATTCTTTTGCAGTTGCTCAATAAAGAAATCTCGATCATAACTAGCTAAACTATCATACTTGTCCATCAGTGTATAATCCTTCTTTTTTAATATAGTCTTCAACTTCTGCAGGAACTAAATACTTCACAGTGTGTCCTGAAGTAAGTCGCTTCCGAATGTCAGTTGAACTAATATTCATGACTGGTGAGTTCACCCAGATAACTGGATAAGGTGTATCTTTTTCATACCCCGGGCGACAAACTCCCACAAAATCCACTAGCTTAACTAATTCGTCAATTTTGTTCCAAGTTGGTAGGTATTCCACCATGTCACCACCAATTATAAAATAAAAATCGGTGTTTTGATTAGCTTCTTTCAACAGTTTCATCGTTTCATAAGTATAACTGACACCACCACGGTTAATCTCCGTTAAATCCAGCTGAAACCTAGGATTATCTTCAATCGCTAAGCGAATCATTTCCACTCGATGCATGGGTGCGATGGCATCTTTTTTGTCGACATGAGGTGGAATATTATCCGGCATGAACCAAATTTCATCTAATGATAATTGATCCAAAACTTGTTGAGCCATCACTAAATGAGCGATATGGATTGGATTAAAAGTACCACCAAGAATTCCAACTCGTTTTTTTGAATCATTCTTCAATTCTTTAACTTGAATTTGTTCATCAGTAATAATTTTGGACATCGATAAAACCTCTTATCTCAAACTATCTAGCTCCACTGATATCTTCCGATTACTTTCTTTAGGAGCTTTTTTATACAAAATCACCTTACTACCAATTACTTGAACAACTTTGATTGCTGGATCAAAATCTCTTAAAATTTCAGTGATTTCATCACCAGTTACTTCAGTATTTTGTAAAAGACTTATCTTAATTAACTCTCTTTTATCAATTAACTGAACTAATTGTTCTAGAGCAGTTTCGGTCAATCCCATTTTACCAATTTGCATAATTGGTTTCATAGTTTGCGCTTTGCTCATCAAAAATTTTCTTTGTTTTGTTTTAAAATTCATTAAACGATTGCCTTTCTAATTGTAACTTCGACACCTTTAGGTGCATATGCTTTAATCGTCACATTGGCCGGTAATGTTACCCAACCAAGACCGGAAATAACAATGTCGGATTTTTCTTTAGTAGTAAACTTAAACATCTGCATCGCTGGTAAACTATCTTTGTCATAAGGTGGAGTCAGGATATCACCTAAATGTTTATGATAGAAATCATCAGCATTTTCAAGTTTTGTCCGATGAATCAGCAGATTGTTATCGGCATAAATAATCGCATTAGTTTTTACATCTTGTACGAAATCAATTCGGAAAAGTCCGGCAATAAATAATGTTTGTAACCCTCTTAATTGATAAACTTTTGGTTTGATTTCAGAATTTGGAGTAACTTCCTTTAGCTCTTTTTCATTCAAGAAATGAGCTAATTGATAACTGTGAATAATTCCAGGAGTATCAATTAACATTGCTCCGTCATCTAAAGGAATTTCAATTCGATCTAAGGTTGTACCTGGAAAACGTGAAGTCGTCACCAGATTCTTAATTTTGGAACTCATTGAAATAATGGAATTTACTAGTGTCGATTTCCCAACGTTGGTAGTTCCGACGATATAAACGTCTTTATTTCCACGATATTGATTGATTAGAGCTAATAATTCATCAACATTAGTATTCTTCTTAGCAGAAATTAAAATCTCTGCTACGGGGTTTAATCCGTCTTTTTCAGCTTGTTGATGGAACCAACGTTTTAGCTTATCTCGTTTAACCGACTTAGGTAACAAGTCTTCTTTATTAGCTACCAAAATCATTTTGTTATTTCCAATAAAGCGATGAATTCCAGGAATAACTGAGCCATTGTAATCAAAAATATCGATTAAATTAACTACTAAAGCATCTTCATCACTGATTTTATTTAGAATACTCAAAAACTCGGAATCATCCATTTGAACATCCATAATGTCGTTGTAATTTCTCAAACGGAAACATCTTTGACAATATAGTTCTTCTTCTTTTGATTCCAAGTATTTGTTCAAAGTATTCTCTGGTAAATAACCAGCTTTGGTCTTATCAGTTGTTTGGAGCTTTGCACCGCAGCCGATGCAGTATAAATCTTGATTGTTAGTCAATTAGATTTTGTCCTTCCAAGTCGTTTTGTAAATTGATTGTATTAATTTTAAAATAGGACGTTCGAAAAATCTATTCACACGAGTTTTCTTCATATCAGTATCAGTTAGTGGTTTTACCAGAACTGTCTTAACTCCTGCTAAATTACCAGCAATAATATCAGTCATTAACTGATCACCTAAGAATAGCACGCGATTCTTTGAGACACTAGACATGCTCACAAAGTTTCTGATTGCAAAAGGTAGTGGTTTTTTAGCACGAGCAATAATCTTCACATTAAGTGAAGCTACTGCCTTATGAACACGAGTGTAGTTATTATTAGATACAATAACTAACTCAATATGATATTTCTCAAGTTCACTGACCCATCTCTTTAGCTCAGGAGTAATATCAGGTGAGTCCCAGGGTATTAAAGTATTATCTAAATCGCTTAAAATATGCGTGATCCCCATCAACTTTAATTTCTCTGGATTCAATTCGAACGTATTGTTAATCATATAAGTTGGTTTAAAAATTGCCATAATTGCCCTCATAACATAAGTAATAAAAAAACGTAATTTGGCATTCCAAATTACGTTTAACATTTGATGACTAAGCCAAAGCTTTTTTTGCAGTTTCTACTAAACTTGCAAATGCTGTTTCATCTGTGTATGCAAGGTCAGCTAGCATCTTACGGTTAATATCAACACCTGCTAGTTTTAATCCATGCATTAATTTGCTGTAACTGATGTCATTCATACGAGCTGCAGCGTTAATACGAGCAATCCATAATTTACGGAAGTCACGTTTTCTTTGACGACGATCACGGAATGCATAACGGTAAGAGTTCATAATTTGAGTATGAGCTGCTTTAAATTGAATATGTTTTGAACCGCGGTATCCTTTAGCTAATTTTAATGTCTTTTTACGACGTTTACGAGTTACTGTTCCACCTTTAACACGGGGCATAGTAATTCCCTCCTTATTGTTTCTTTATTATAAATCTAAGAATTTTTCGTTTTTGTATTATTTCATTTGTGTCAACATTTGTTTGATACGTTTCATATCGCTACTTGAAACCATTGCTGATTTTCTTAGTTGACGACGTTGCTTAACTGTCTTTCCGTGGAAACGGTGACTTGTAAATGCGTGGCTTCTTTTAAGACCACCATTTGCTGTTTTCTTGAAACGTTTTGCTGAAGCACGGTGTGTTTTTTGCTTAGGCATAAAAAATGACCTCCAATAATTTCATTTTGAATCTAATTTTTTTTGATCGGATCGAGCATCAAGAACATACTTCTTCCGTCCATCTTAGGTTTAGTAGTGACAGTTGCAATATCTTTAGTTGCTTCAGCCATCCGGTCAAGTACTTCTTTACCAATTTCTTTATGGGTAATAGCACGACCTTTGAATCTGATTGATACTTTAACTTTGTCGCCCTTCTCTAAGAATTTAACGGCGTTCTTCAATTTGAAGTCGAAATCGTTCTGTCCAATAGTAGGACTAACACGAACTTCTTTGACGTTGACAATCTTTTGTTTCTTTCGTGCCTCACGGTCTTTTTTCTGCATTTCGAAACGGTATTTACCGTAGTCCATGATACGAGCAACCGGTGGTTTGGCATTTGGTGAAACAAGAACGACGTCCAAATTGGATTTTTCTGCTAGTTCTAATGCTTCTGCTTTTGTCTTAACACCCAATTGATCTCCTGTTGCAGAAATCAGTCTTAATTCACGGGCACGAATATTATCGTTAACCATCAAATCTTTTGCTATTGTTACTCACCTCCGAGTGATTTAGAAAAAACCCAACAAAAAACGTGGGCGTAAAAACACCCACGTTAATATAACAACTTGTTATAAACCTAGAGGTCAATGACTTAGGCGAGAAACGGGCGTTTCTACTTAATCTCAATGTTTATATTAAACAATAAACTAGTTTACTTGTCAAGAATTTCTTAGGATTCGCGACTATAATTTTCAATATCAGATAAGATGCTATCAATGAACATTGAACGGTCCATTGAATTAGTCTCTTCCTCACCGTATTTACGAACGGCAACTTGGGCACTATTAACTTCTTCGTCACCAACTACGACTGTATATGGAATTTTGTTTGTTTGAGCTTCTCTAATCTTGTAACCCATCTTTTCATTACGGTCATCAATCTTAACTCTAATCCCAGATTTTGCCATTTCTTTTCTAAGTTCTTCAGCATAATCTAAATGAAGTTCTTCTTTAACTGGAATAATTGTTACTTGTGTTGGAGCTAGCCAAGTTGGGAATGCTCCTTTGTACATTTCTATCAAGTAAGCAATGAATCTTTCCATTGTTGAAACAATTCCACGATGAACCATCACTGGACGATGTTCTTCACCATCAGCTCCAACATAACTCAAACCAAATTGTTCTGGTTGCATAAAGTCTAATTGAATTGTTGAAAGTGTTTCCTCATTACCTAAAGCAGTCTTAGTTTGAACATCTAACTTAGGACCATAGAATGCTGCTTCACCTTCTGCTTCATAGTATTGAAGTCCAAGATCATCCATAGCTTTCTTAAGCATACCTTGAGATGTATCCCACATTTCGTTGTCATCAAAGTACTTGTCAGTGTTTTTAGGATCACGATAACTTAAACGGAATGTATAATCGTTGATATCAAAATCACGATACACTTCCATCATTAATTGAAGTGTACGTTTAAATTCATCTTCAACTTGATCTAAAGCTAGGAATGTATGTCCGTCATTCAAAGTCATTTCACGAACACGTTGTAGACCTGACAAAGCACCGGATTTTTCATAACGGTGCTGCATACCCAATTCAGCAATTCTAACCGGTAATTCACGATAAGAACGAATGTGATGTTTATAAATTTGAATATGTGAAGGACAGTTCATTGGACGAAGTTCAAGCATTTCGCCGTCGCCCATGTCCATTGGTGGAAACATATCTTCACGATAATGTTGCCAGTGACCTGAAGTTTTGTAAGCATTGAGGTTCATCAAAACAGGTGTATAAACATGTTCATATCCCCAAGCAACTTCTTTATCAATAATATATCTTTCCAAAACTCGGCGAACTGTGGCACCATTTGGCATCCAGTAAGGCAATCCTGCACCAACATCGGGATCAACAAAGAATAAGTCAAGATCACGTCCTAAGGTTCTGTGGTCTCGCTCTTTAATTTCTTCACGACGTTTCAGGTCTGCCTCAAGAGCATCTTGTTTATAAAAAGCAGTTCCATAAATTCTTTGAAGCATTGGGTTACTTGATTTACCTTGCCAGTAAGCTCCAGCTACTGAGAGAAGTTTGAAGAATTTGACATTACTTGCTTTTGGAAGAATAGCATTGAAGCCAAAATCCACATAATCATTCATTTTGAACACAGGAATTTGAACTGCATCTAATGACTTAAGTTGTAACATCTTATATTGATCATCTTGGTAAATCTTTTCGAGTTCACTCTTATCCATTAATTCACGTTCGATAGGAGCATTTTGTTTAATCAAACGATTAATTTCATCAGCAATCTTAGGTAATTCATCAACTGAAATTTGTGTTCCTTCTTTATCAGTATCATAGAAGAAGCCGTCATCATTTGAACTATGCTCTCCTAAACTAGCCTCAGGGAATAATTTCTTAACTGCGTACCCAAATAGAAAGGCAGATGTATTGCGAAGAACTTCAAGTGCATCTTCATCACTATCCGTCATAATTTCAATATTTCCACTTTGATTAATAGGACGATTAACATCAATCAATACTCCATTTAGTCTTCCCGCAACGGCTTTTTTACCAAGTGAAGTACTAATTGAATCCGCTACTTGTTTTACTGTTGTTCCTTTATCGAATTCCCTTTTTGAATTATCAGGAAAAATTAATTCCAAATCTGCCATCTGGCATACCTCCAATTTTTGCAACAAAAAATCCCTTGAGTCATATACTCAAGGGACGTATTTACTACGCGGTTCCACCCACTTTAAAACAATCAGATTGTTTCATCTCTAAAATGATATCGGTCTTAAACCAATTATTCAATTTTATAGAAAAGTGGTGAAATAATTCTTAATGAGTGGCTTTCAGTTATGCCTGCTCTCCCTGCGTGTAAATCATTTGTTATCTTTTCTTGTTTTATATAATAACAGTACTATTCAAAAAATCAATACTCAACTTGATTCTTCAATCTTTGATTGTCCCCAGCCACAACTACTTCACGACTCAAGAATTGAATTCGTTGCATGATTCGTTGGGCCTTGATTGGTTCTTCATTATTCTTGGAAATTGCCAAATGCTTCTCTAAATCACTCATTGAGAAGTTTGATGTGAAGAAAGTTGTGAGTTTTTCTTGCATACGATATTGCAAAATAACTCCTAGAACTTCATCACGAATCCAAACAGATACCGAATCAGCTCCAATATCATCAATCATCAAGACCGGAACTTTCTTTAAGCGTTCAATCTTATCTAGGACTGAATTATCGCCAATTGAAGATTTCATATCAACTGCAAATGATGGGAAATGAACCATGGTAACTCCGACATTTTGTTGAGCTAATTCGTTAGCAATAGCTCCTAATAAATAGGTTTTACCAACTCCAAAATTACCTGATAAATAAAGTCCTGGTGCAAATTCTTTTTTAGCAAGATAACTCTCGAGAAATTTATTAGCAGCGGCATATGCCTTAGCACGCCCTTTAGTATCGCGATTAGGATAATCGGCTAAACTTGCTTCTCTGATATCTGCTGGCAAATCAATCAATTTGAAGTTTTGCTTAAATTGACTAACGGCTTCATTGGCCAATTTTTGCTTACTTGGTTCATAAACCACATCAACCGTCTCATGATTAATTGTTAGATGTGGAATATATCCTTTAGCAAATGAATCATGTCCATTTTGAATTTTTTTCTTTTCTTCAACGAACTCATAAATTCGAGCGGCACTACGATTCAAGTTCTCATCTTTTATCTCTTCGGCATGCTCACTCAAGAAGGCCTTCACTTCACTATCATTAATTGCATCACCAATTAATTCTTGATATTGTGCTTGCCAATTTCTTTGAGCCATTTGATTTTTTAATTCGTCACCTAGATTTTTCATGAGTTATCTCCTGTTTGATTGGCTTCATGTAATTTTCTTAAGCGTTCATTTGCTTCTTCAATTAATGCAATTGAATCGTCATCGTTTACTTCATTTTCTTGATTGACTTTGCTCCAGTCAGTTCCTTGTTCAACTCGTTTATTGCCGTTATTTTTGCGATTATTACTTCTTCCACTATTAAAATCATTTATTCGTTTCAGAGCATCTTCTGGGGTAGCAACTTTATTTTGCGACCAATCATTAGCAACTGTTTCAACCAGTCCTTGTGCTAGAGTTGGTGAGTTTTGCAATACATAATCAATCAAAATATTAATTACCGAGTTTGGTAAGATATGACGATTTTGTAGATTTCTTAGAACTCTAGTTTCACTTGAACCAACAAATCCATTAGATTGTCTTTTTTTATATGCTAAAAATTCACTTGGAATTAATTCATTTGCTTTATTAATTATTGGATTGTCAGATTGCCCAGCGTTAGTATTTACCACCGCTCTTTGAGTAATATTGGTGCTGTTTTCATATTTTTGTTGAGCAGCACGAGCAACTTTTTTTACATCAATCGTATTATCAATAGTATTTACTGCCTTGGCAATCAACATTGATAACTCTAATTCATCAAGTCCATAGAATACTTGTAATTCATAAAGTTGATCTTCTTTTTTCTCAATTTCTTGTTGAGTTATCCCATATTGAGTAACTAACTGAGCAAGAAATGTCCAATCAAAAACATTTTCTACATTTTTGATTTGAGGCTTATTTTTCTTAGGAACTGTCATTTTAGCCTGAGCTTCTTTAATAACTTCAGGAGTCTCTAAAAGCTCATTCTTACCAACTTCAAAAACTTCTAAAAATGTTTTGGTGATGTCTTCTGAATTTTGAAGTACATTACTTTGATTCTCATATTTTTCACTGAGTTTTTTAAAATCAGATTGACCAATTTTTTCTAATAGCAATACACTTAACAAACTGTCGTTGAAAAAATCAACCGCCGAAATTGAACTTAATAATTCATAAATGAAGTATTGTCCTAATTGGTCTTCTTTTTGATAGGTCTTAATTAAGCCAAGTGCTTCTAATTTGATTCGAGCAGAATAAAAATTAGGTGCATCACAATCCAGTAATCCCAGCAAGTGAGCATGGTTTTGACGTTCAGAAATCAATTGTTGCTGTTCAGCTTCATTATTCAACAACAAATAAAGGCCAATTCCCACTGGCCCAACAATTGGTTGATATAAGTCAATTAATTCTTTTGTTTGAACGTCACTAAGTTGAAAGTTTTTTAAAATCCAAAACCCAGCTAGTGGATTAATAGACGCATCACCCATTAACTATTCCCTCATTCTTTATTTGAATCTTTTTTGGCATTACCACCATTAGTCATCATGTCTTTAACTTCTTGCATGAAGACATTCATATCTTTGAATTCACGATATACACTAGCAAAACGAATGTAAGTAACATCATCAATTTTGGCTAGTTTTTGCATAACGTGTTCACCAATTTCTTGAGAACGGATTTCACTTTCACCGAGCGCACGCAATTCGTTTTCAACTTGACTAACAACATCTCTCATTTGGTCAATTGAAATTGGGCGTTTTTCAGCAGCTCTGACTAAACCACGTAATAATTTATCGCGGCTAAACTCTTCACGATCGCCATTCTTTTTGATTACTAGAAGTGGTGATTCTTCAATTTTTTCAAATGTGGTAAATCTAAAACCACAGTTTTCGCATTCTCGACGTCTACGAATAGCACGCCCTTCGTCACTTGGACGACTGTCGATTACTCGGGATGAATTTTTATGACAATGTGGACAAATCATAAGCTTCTCCTACTTCACTTTTTTATTATTATACAACACAATGAATAATCAAGAAATCAACTATAAATTTGTCTTAAGCTCTTCCAACAAATCCACAACTTGTCGATTGACATTTCGTCCCTCGGAATTGTCGATTACAAAATCTGCTTTTTGTCTTTTTTCACTCAATGACATCTGTTTAGCAATTTTACTTTTTGCGAAATCTTCGGTGATTTGGTCTCGTTGTATTAACCTATGAAGTTGAGTCTTCCTATCGGCAGAAACTACAATTGTTCCGTCAAAATATTTTTCGTATCCTTCTTCAAACAATAAAGGAACTTCCATAAAACAAAGTTCTTTCGTTTTATCAGACTGAATCTCTCTAATAATTTGCAGAACTTTTTTTAAAATCGGAGGTTGGATGATGTTATTCAATCGTTCGAGTTTTTCACTGTCGTTAAAAACTATTTTTCCAATGTACGAACGATTAAGCTGTCCATTATTATTGGCGTCATCACCAAATTCTTCAGTTATCTTAGCTAAGACTTCCGGCTGGTTGCCTACTGTGTGAGCTATCTGATCAGCATCATACACGGTATATCCCTGTTTTTTCAAAATATTGCTTACATAAGATTTTCCAGTGGCGATACCACCAGTAATGCCAAATACTCTTGCCATTTACTTCACCAGTTTTTGGCAGTTAGGACAGAAGTGAGTTCCTCTACCACCAACCTTGATTTTCTCAATTATTGTCTGACAACGTTCACAAGGTTGTCCTTCTTGATCGTAGGCATGAAGCATTAATTGGAAAGTTCCGGAATTACCTCGGGAATCAACATAAGATCTGATTGTTGTTCCTCCAGCTTCAATGGCTGTTTTGATTTCTTCATTTGAAGCATCAATGATATTTTGAACATCTTTTTTGGTAAGTTTATTAGCACTTGTTTCAGGATGGATTTTACTCATCCACAGCACTTCGTCCACATAAATATTGCCTAGTCCAGAAACAACACTTTGATCTAACAAGACCGTCTTAATACTTTTCTTATGTCGCATAATTCGTGGATAAATATTTTCAAAATTAAACTCTGGTGATAATGGTTCTGGTCCCAATTTAGTTAATGATTTGTTTGCCAATACTTCTGACGTCTTGACTAACTTCATCCGACCAAATTTACGAACATCACGATATCCTAGCATTGAACCATCAGTAAAGTGAAAAATGATGTGAACATGCTTATCAAAGTCATCAATGTTATCTCTAACTTGATATTTACCTTCCATACGTAAATGGCTAATCATCGAATAACCATTGTCAAAATCAAAAATCAAGAACTTAGCTCTTCTTCTAATATCAATAATTTTGGCATCACTTAATAAGGTTTGAAACATTTGAGAGTCATCGTCAATAATTGGTGCATAACGAACTTCAACATGTTCAATTGTCTTGCCTTTTACTAATTCTACAAGTCCGCGACGAACTGTTTCTACTTCTGGCATTTCAGGCATTTTCTCACCTACTTTACTTATTTGGCATCATACCAACTCTTACCGTATGATGTTTCTACTTTCAATGGCACATCTAATTTAATAGCTGAATCCATAGTCTTTGGTACTAGTTCTTCCAAAATTTCAATTTCAGAATTTGGAGCTTCGAAGATTAACTCATCGTGTACTTGTAATAGCATTTTGGTTTTTAAACCATTTTCTTTCAAAACTTTTTGCATGTTAATCATCGCAACCTTGATGATATCCGCCGCACTTCCTTGAATCGGTGTATTCATGGCAGTTCTTTGAGCAAATGAACGGATATTAAAGTTCTTAGCATGAATATCTGGTAGATAACGGCGACGATGCATTAAAGTCTCAACGTAGCCATTTTGTTCCGCAAAATCAATCATGTCATTCATATATTTTTTAACATCTGGATATTGTTCAAAGTAAGCACTGATGAATTCACTTGCCTCTTTTCTAGTAATTCCAATATTCTTAGCCAAACCATAATCACTAATTCCATAAACAATACCGAAGTTAGTAGCTTTAGCCTTTCTTCTCATATCAGGAGTTACATCATCAACTGAATCGAGACCAAAGATATTCATCGCAGTATGAGCATGAATATCATAGTTTTCTTTAAAGGCTTGCTGCATATTCTGATCACCAGAAATATGAGCTAAGACACGTAATTCAACTTGTGAATAGTCAGATGAGAATATTTGCCAATCGTCATGCGCTGGCAAGAAAGCCTTACGAATCTTTTTCCCTTCGTCAATACGGACTGGAATATTTTGTAAGTTGGGGTCCACTGACGACAAACGTCCAGTTTGCGTTAAAGTTTGTACGTATCGAGTATGAACCTTGTTATCAGGTTGGATAACTTTCAACAAACCAGTAACATAAGTTGATTGAATTTTAGCAATCTGACGATATCTCAAGACATCCCTAGCAACAGGTGAAACGTGCTCTAATTGTTCCAAGACTTCAACAGATGTTGAGTATCCTGTCTTAGTCTTTTTAATAGGTTTCAAGCCCATATGGTCGAATAAGACTACACCTAATTGCTTAGGCGAATTAATATTGAACTCTTCACCCGCTTCTTGATAAATTTCTTTTTCAATTTCTTGTAAGCGAACTTCAAGTTCATCTTTCATCTTAAGAAGTGTTGGTGCATCAACAGTGATTCCTTCAATCTCCATACTTGCCAAAACTTTGGCCAAAGGTAACTCAATTTCATCAAATAGGCTATCTTGAGAGTTATCTTTTAATGTGTCTAGGAATTGTTTTTTGAGCTCTGAAATAGCCTTTAACTTATTTGCCACGAATTGTTGTAACTCTTTTGCTTCACTTGGCAGTGCTTTTTTAGCACCTTTACCATAGAAATCTTCTTCTGTAGGTACATAACCTAATCCGCAATTATTGGCGATAATTCCAAAGTCGGTTTGATTATCACTCTTATCCAATAAATATGCAGCTAATAATGTGTCATACACACCGCCGGTAAAATCAATGCCACTCTTTTTCAAGGCAACAATGGTTTTTTTAATATCAAAAACATTTTTCTTGATATCTTCATTTTCTAACCATTGCTTAAAGTCAGGATTGGCTAACAGACCAACATCGTCACTAACATAAAATTCGTTTTCTGAACCAAGTCCAACTGCTACCACTGGATCTAAATGATAGTTATCACCAAAGACTTCAATGTGAACTGTGTCAACAGTTTTATCAGCCAAAACTTCACTAATATTTTTATCATTCAATACATTAAATGATGCTTTAGTTACAGGTTGTTGTTTTTCTTCTTCACCGTTTTCAGCAGCTACATTCATTCTTGAAAGAAACGATTTGAAATTCATTTCTTGATAGAATTTGACCAATTCATCATGATTATCGCCATGATAGTCCAAATCATTAATCGAAATTTCAATTGGTGCATCGGTATTAATAGTGGCTAATTTCTTGCTCATGGAAGCTTTGTCTTTATCATTAATCAAATGTTCTTTTAACTTACTTGCTTTCATTTCATCAACATGTTCATAAAGATTCTCAATTGAGCCATATTGATCAATTAACTTAATCGCAGTCTTTTCGCCAACTTTTTCAACTCCCGGATAATTATCGGCAGTATCACCCATCAAACCTTTAATATCAATAATTTGTTTAGGAGTAACTCCTAATTTTTCCAAGACGTGATCTGGAGTGTATTTTTCAATCTCAGAAACACCTTTAATAGTTACTGCGACAGTTACATCATCAGTAGCTAATTGAGTTAAATCTTTATCTCCAGTTACAATGACTGTTTCAAAATCACTGCCACCTTGTTTGGACAGAGTCCCAATAATATCATCGGCTTCATAGTTAGCTAATTCGTAAGTTTTGATACCTCGAGCAGCTAATAATTGATTAATATATGGCAATTGTTCCATCAATTCTGAAGGGGTTTTGGAACGTGTTCCTTTATAATCATCGAACATTTCGGTACGGAAAGTTGTTTTTCCAGCATCAAAAGCCACCAACATATGAGTTGGTTGTTCACTTTTTAGAATTGACTCCAACATATTATTGAACGCGTAAATGGCGTTTGTATGAAGTCCTTCTCCGTTTACGAATTTGTCTAAAACATTGTACATGGCAAAGAATGCTCGAAAAGCCACACTATTTCCATCTACCAATACCAATTTATTTTTTGCCATTATTTAACCTCTAAATATTTAATATCTTAATTCTAACAAAAATAAAAAAGAAGTGACGGAATATGTCTACTTCTTTTTTCTAATTACTGATTATTTGGAATTGAACTACTTAATAGTCGTTCATATTCAATTTCATATTTTTGGACATCGCCGGCACCCATAAAGACCATTACAGCGTTGTCATAGTCAAGTAAAGGTGACATATCTTCTAACTTAAGAATTTCTCCACCCTTATGAATCTTGTTGCCGAGATCGACACTAGTAATGTTTCCTTGTTGTTCTCTAATTGAACCAAAAATATCAGTTAAATAAACTTTGTCGGCTAAATCCAAACTCTTAGCGAAGTCATCCATTAGTGCCAAGGTTCTGGTATAAGTATGTGGTTGGAAAACTGCTACCACTTGTTTGTCAGGATATTTTTGACGAGCAGCATCTAAAGTAGCTTTGATTTCTTGAGGATGGTGAGCATAGTCATCAATTACAACCACATCAGAAACTTTCTTTTCACTGAAACGTCTTTTTACTCCATGGAAAGTCTTTAGTTCTTCATTAACTTTTTCCATTGAAACATCTTCTAAGTAACTAACTCCAATTACAGCTAAAGAATTCAAAATATTATGTTCACCAAAGATTGGAATTTCGAATGTCCCAATCTTTTCACCTTTATGTAAAACATCAAATGATGAGCCATTAGTTGTTCGCGTAATATTTACCGCTTGGAAATCATCAGTGTCTTTTAATCCATAATAATAAATTGGAACATCGGCTTTAATTTTTTTGATATAAGGATCATCACCCCAAGCAAAGATGGCGTTTTGAACTTTTCTAGCTTCTGATTCAAAAGCATCAATAACATCATCGATCCCTGTATAGTAGTCAGGATGATCATAATCAATATTAGTAATCACTAGATAGTTAGGACTATATGAAAGGAAATGGCGACGATATTCGTCAGCTTCAAACACAAAATATTTTGAATCCTTAATTCCTTTACCAGTTCCATCACCAATCAAATATGAAGTTTTTTCAATACCACTTAAAATATGTGACATTAATCCAGTTGTACTGGTTTTTCCGTGCGATCCAGCAATTCCGATTGAAATATAGTTGGTTAATAAGCTTCCCAAAAAGTCGGTATATCTAACTACTTTAATATTTTTATCAAGAGCTGTTTGAATTTCAACATTGGTATTATCGAAGGCGTTTCCTTCAATAACAGTCAATCCTTGTTGAATATTTTCAGCAGCAAAAGGAAAAATCTTAATTCCGGCTTTTTCAAGGTCTCTTTGTGTAAAAGTGTATTTATCAATGTCAGAACCCTGAACTGTATAGCCTAAATCATTAAGTACAAGTGCCAAAGCACTCATCCCAGTTCCTTTTATACCAACGAAATGAAAAGTTTTATTTGCCATATTCTTATCCTTATTTATTAAAGTTAAAAGCCGAACCGACTTCTTGATTCTCATCTAAAACTAAAATACCACGCTCTTTTGGAGCATTGGGTAAGCCTAGTTCCTTTGCCGAACAAACCATTCCAAAACTATCAACACCACGAAGTTGTCCCGGCCAGATAATCTTACCAGTAGGCATCACAGCTCCAGCAATTGCCACGACCACATTTTGTCCTTGATCGATATTAGGAGCACCACAGACAATCTGAAGATCTTCAGACTCACCAACATTTATCTTAGTAATATGCAAGTGATCTGAATCAGGATGTTCACTGATTTCATCAACGTGCCCTACGACAAATTTTGGTTTTTCATCAACAACTAATTCATCGTCAAACCCATTGTTTTTGATAATTTCATTTAGTTTAGATACCTGTTCTTCGTTCAACAAAACCTGTCCAGCAGTTTCTAAATTCAATTCATCAGCAACGTCAAAAATATTAAACCCAATCAACTCGTTAGTTTTTTCATCGAATAATCGAGTTACATTGCCATTAGTTTGTGATGCTTGATTTTGACTATCTTCTCTGACAGTAATTAATAAAACATCTCCCAAAGTTTGGGGATTGAAAAAGCTTAATAACATATTATTACAACCTTTTTAGTTTATTTAGGAAGAGTATCAATAAAAGCTTGCACTTCTTCTTTAGTTTTACGATCTTTATTTACCAAACGACCAATTTCTTTTCCTTGATCAAAGGCAACAAAACTAGGAATTCCCATGATTCTCAAATCACGAGCAATATCCATATTGTCATCACGATCAACTTCAATCCAAGTAAAGTCACTGTTCTCTGCTTCTACTTCTGGCATTCTTGGTTTGATAAAACGGCAATCAGAGCACCAATCGGCAGTGAAAAATAGCATTACACGTTTTTCACCAACCACTTTATTTAAATCTTTTTCATTATATTCGTTAAACTGTTTCATAATCTATAACCTCCACGACAATATATTACTTTTTTAATAAATTAAGGTCAATTTAGATTACTTATAACTTTTTCTAAGGTAGAATAAAACCATAATCAAATAAAAGTAGGTGATCATAATGAGAAAGAAACTTCTTACAACTTTAGCCTTTACAACAACACTTGTCGCTGCTTCAGTTACCGCAGTTTATTTTAAACATAAATCTGACAGCCAAAAAGTCATTTCCTTTATTGAATCCGAACTTGGTGATGACATCGAAGTAATCAGTTCATGGAGTGAACCAATGTATCAAAGAGTCAACGTTGATGGTCGCAACAAATTCTGTTTAGTTGGCGGAATCAACGTCATCAGCGGTGATAACATCGTTCAGTATCACTTCCTCGCTGATGCTTTATCCGGCGAACTATTAGACCTTAAAAAAGCAAGTTAATCAAATTGGGCATTGAGATAATATATTCTCTGCCCTTTTTTTGTGAATTTTTGTTCATATTCTGTTTCAACATTATCAACCATTAATTCATCATTGCTATGTAGATCAAGACTTACTTGATCGAACTTCATTCCATAGTTATTCAAACTAGTTAATGAATACTCGAATAATCCTTGATTATCAGTTTTGAATTGTAAAAATCCTTTTTCTTTAACAACTTGTTGATATTGTTGTAAAAAACTTTGATAAGTTAATCTTCTTTTTTCATGACGAGTTTTTGGCCATGGATCAGAAAAGTTTAAATATAATTTATCAACTTCGCCTTCGCCAAAATATTCACTTAAGTTACGTCCATTAGCTAACAGCAACTGTAGATTTGGCAACTTTAATTCTAATTGTTTTTGTAATATCAAGACAATAGCTGCTTCTTGAACTTCCATCCCGATAAAATTAATATCGGGATATTTTTGTGCCATGCCAATAATGAACTGCCCTTTTCCGGAGCCAATTTCTAAAGCTATGGGCTGATTCTTTTCAAAACGTGATTGCCACTTATTAATCATATCAGTAGGATCAGTCATGATTAATTGCGGATTGGCTTCAATTAATTCCTTAGCCCAAGGTTTGTTTCTGAGTCTCATGTTAATAAATCCTATTCATCTATTTTTTTTAAATCTCTTGGCAAGAGAATAAATCCAAAGATTAATTCTACCAATAATTCAACCCCGGCGACAACTAAAGAATAAAGAGTTGATCCATAAATATAAAAAATAGGTACTAAACTAATAATCCATTGAATTGTTAAAACGGTAATAACTAACTTTTGAAAATCTTTTGTTTTGTTCAAATTAACAATTGGATAAATTTTTTGCATTAAATTATTAGCATATTGCTTATAGAATGGCTTGAGTTGGAACCCTACTAAATAGATAAATAATCCACCAATGGCTGCCGACAAGTACACATTCTTAACAAAGAAAAGAATGGCTGTTTGAATTACCACTAATCTAAAGAATAAGCCAATATATTCATTATTACGAACAAATCCACGACTATAAATATACAAGTACGTGTTTTGATGAATTAACTTAACTCGATTAACTATGAAATCAAGATATTTACGACGTACTATCTTATTCGATAATCCAGGAACATCTGTAAAGAGATTATAGAATTTCTTTACATTAAAAGAACGAGCATCTTCTTTTTTGATTGCTTTATACCAGTTAAATAATTTTCCGGTTGTTGATTGCAACATAACTGCGATTAAAAGAGCAGCTGCAACCAATAATGCTCCATAAATACTGGTGTACAATGCCAAAACTTCGATAGCAAAAACTAGTCCTAAGATTAAATAGCGATAGCTCTTGCTAGAAAACAGCTCTAACGCTTCAATTTCAATCATTGCTACTTTAATAACGATAATTGAACTGGCAAAAATTAAGTAGTCGACCATTTTCATCTCGGCAGCGATGTTGGCAAATGGATACATAATAAATAGTGATACTACCAAAAACACAACAGGAAAGATTAGACTATACTTCTTAGCACTTTTTAAATACTCATTCATCTGAGCTTCTTTGGCTAGCAAGAAAGTACTGTCAGCATTCTCCAGTAAGGTTGCTAAATGTCCTACAGAAACTAAAATTGTAGCAATCAAGGCAACAACAATCTTAGCCCACCAAAATGAATTAGTGAGTGTTTCTAGAAAATTAGAATACCAAAAACCCAAAGATCCAATCAAAAAAATCAAAGCAATTACAAATTGATCATTAAAGATTAATCTTAAATATTTTAACTGGCTCGTCTGATGTCTTTTTAAACGCTCTTTAAAAAGGAGGTTCATTACTTAACTGCCTCCTTGGTCATTTCTAAATAAATATCGTCCAAACTGGCATCAGGCATTTGGAAGTTCTCACGTAGTTGTTCTATGGTTCCTTGAGAAACAACTTGTCCATCATTAATTAAGACAAAACGATCGGCGTTTTCTTGAGCTGTAATCAAAATATGAGTAGACATTAAAACTGCTGAACCTTGATTTTTCTTTTCTTCAATTAATTCCAGCAAGTCATGCACAGCAATTGGGTCTAATCCCGTAAAAGGCTCGTCAATAATGAAAACACTAGCATCTCTCATGAAAGCACAAACAATCATTACTTTTTGTTTCATTCCCTTAGAAAAATTCTCAGGAAACCAATCTAGCTTATTACTCAAGCGAAATTTTTCTAATAAATGATGAGCTTTTTCCCATGTCTTATTCTCATCAAGGCCATAAGCCATGATTGTTAATTCAATATGTTCTTTTAAAGTTAATTCTGGATATAGAATTGGTGATTCAGGAACATAGGCAATCTTCTTACGATATCCTTCAATATCATCTTTTAATTGTCCACCATCAATTTTAATTTCTCCACTACGAGCTTGCAGTAAGCCAATAATATGTTTAATTGTGGTAGATTTTCCCGCACCATTAAGTCCGATTAATCCAACTACTTCACCATTATTAACCGTAAATGTTTCTTTTTTTAATACTTGCAGAGGTCCATAACCACCACTAAGATTTGTTATTTCTAAAGTCATGTGAATACTCTCGTTTTCTGTAAATATGATTAGCTTTATGATAGCATGAAAATAGCAAATATGCTTTTATATAAAGGAGAAAATCTCAATGGCTAATTATGATAGTAATTGTGTGTTTTGTAAAATAATTAAAGGCGAAATTCCTAGCACCACTGTCTATGAAGATGATAGTGTTAAAGCATTCTTAGATATTTCTCAAGTTACACCTGGTCACACGTTAGTAATTCTAAAAGATCACGTAGAAAACATTTTTGAATATGATGATGAAATGGCAGCAACAATTTTTTCAAGAATTCCTAAAATTGCTAGAGCCGTTAAAAAATCAAATCCAGAAATTAAAGGCATGAATATTTGTCAAAATAATGGTGCCCTAGCTTATCAATCAGTTATGCACACTCACATTCATTTAGTTCCTCGTTACTCTAATGACGATGGTTTCTCAATGACTTGGGCTGACAATACTGATAAGTATTCAATTGATCAACTACAAGAAATTGCTGATAAAATTAAAACTAATTTGGAGGATTAATTCATGAAATTTATAACTGGTTTAGCTTTAGGTTCAATCGTCGGTGTTGCCGCCGCCCTAATTCAAAATAATGAAGAGTCAATCTCTGAAAGTGCCAACAGAATTAAAAATAATATCTTAGATACAAAAGATAATTTAATTACTTTGAAAAATGAACTTTCAACAACCCTACCTCAAGTTGTTCAAGGTATTTCAGCTGATGTTAATGGTTATATGGAAGAAATTAAACCTCAAGTTGCGGCGCTTCAAGAAGATCTCGAAGACTTACAAGAGAATATTAACAATTAATGAAATTTTCATCTTTTTTCTTATAAATCTTATAAAAGTATCTTTTTTATGGTAATCTAAAAATTGTGATTCGAAGTCTATTAATATGAATCAAGAATAGGATGTGTTTATATGAACAAGAAATTCAAAAAAATAGTTCTTAGTGTTGCTGCTCTATTGATGGTAGCTGTAGTTGCTGGTTGTGGTAGCCAGACAGTTGCAACTCTTAAAGGTGGCAAAGTTACTAAAGATGAATATTATGATGAAATGAAAGCTTCTTCAACTGGAAAGCAAACTTTACAACAATTAATCATTTCTAAAGCTTTAGAAAGTGAATATGGAGATAAAGTTTCCGACAAGAAGGTTAATAAACAATACGATACATACAAGAAACAATACGGTGCTCAATTTGCCCAAATTCTTGCTCAAAATGGTATGACAACAAAATCATTTAAGAGAAGTATCAAAACTAACCTACTTACACAAGTAGCTCTTAAAGATATTAAGAAAATCAGTGATTCTGACATTGATAAACAATGGAAGAAATACACACCAAAAATTACTGTTGAACATATCTTAGTAGACAGTGAAGACAAAGCTAAAGACATTGTTAAACAACTTGACGGTGGGGCTAACTTCGAAGACTTAGCTAAGAAAGAATCACAAGATAACGGTACAAAAGCTAACGGTGGTAAGATGCCAGCTTTCAACAACTCTGATACTTCTATTGATACTAACTTCAGAGAGGGTGCTTTCAAACTTGAAAAAGAAGGCGACTACACCAAGACACCTATCAAGTCATCATACGGTTACCACGTAATCAAACTTGTTAAGAAACCTGCTAAGGGTGAAAAGAAAGATCACATTAAAGAATTGAAAAAAGAAATTTATGCTAGTTGGGCATCAAACTCAAGCGTAATGCAAAACGTTATTGCTAAAGTGCTTAAGAAAGCTGATGTATCAATTAAGGATAAAGACTTGAAAGATGTTCTTTCAGACTACGTTTCAAGTTCTAAATAAAAATATATAATAAAAAAACCGACAATTATGTCGGTTTTTTTATTTGGTTAAATTAGTATGCAAATTGACGATAGTAACGACGGAAATCTAAATCATGTCCTGTGTTCAATGAATATAAAGTAGCTAAACGATCAGTTAAAATCGCTGTAACAATCATTGGTGAACAGATTCGACGAAAGTCATCATCAATTCCTTCGAATACAAAATCTTTTGTGTCGAAGGCTTCGAACTTATTAGTATGTTCTTTAGCAAATCTTTCTACACGTTCATCCATTGGGCGATATTCATCTTCTCCTAGAACTAAAAATACCGGTAAGGTATCATCCACAAGTTCAATGGCCCCATGGAAGAATTCTGCTGAAGTGACTGGACGAGTTCTAACCCATTGCATTTCTTCTAAGATACACATTGAGAAAAGTGAAGTTTCACCCCAAGTCATTCCTGACCCCACAATCATTGTCAAAGGAGCATTATAGTATTTCTTAGCAATTTCAGTTCCTCTAGGTTCAAATTCTTCTCGGAAACGAAGAAGATTTGAATGAAGATTTTTCATCTGGTCGGCCCAACGATCATAATCATTAAAGTAACCCCAGTTTTTGTAAATACGAAGTGCTAGCATGAAATACATAAGATATGAATCCTCACAGTCACCCATTGGATTATAGATATCTTCTTTGAGTAATTTGTCTAGTGGTGTTGTGTCATCTTTAGTAAAGCCATATACGTCTATTCCTTTTGCATTAACAAATTTGACTGCATCAAGAATTTCTTTTGTATCTCCTGAAGCTGAAGCAGTAAGTACTAATGATTTTTCTGAGAGATAATCAAGATCTTCTCTAATAACAAATTCTGCCGCGTTTTCCAAATAGACAGGAAAATCTGCAAGATGGCGTAAGTACATTGCGACTGGATACCATTCCATCCAAGTACCACCAATACCAATCATAATAATATTGTCAAAGTCTTTTTTGGATAGCTTATCTGCTAACTCCTCAATATTTTTTCGTTGTGCGTAAGTTTTTTTGCCACTCTCTAGATATTTTTCTACATCAAATTTTTTCATCAAAGTCATTTTAAAATCTCCTTTAGTTTGTTTATTATTTCTTTATGCACCTAATATTTTGAAGTATGCTGCACCGATACTTAAAATAAGAATCAGCAACATTATTAGAAGTGGATTCATTTTCTTTTTGAGCAGCCAATACATCAATCCAAACAGTGCCAATGTAGCAAGCCCTGGAAAGATACCATCAAGTAGCGATTGAACAGTACTGGTATCTTTTCCAATTCCGATTTTGGTAACAAAGTCTATCGACACCATTTCTTTTGACATGGCCCCTACTACCATCATTCCGATAATAGTAGCGTATTTAGTAATAGTATCCATGACACCAGAATTCTGAACTTCACTAATAACATTTGATCCCAATCCATATCCTAAGAAAGTTCCATAATAACGAATTAAGTAATGAGGAACATTGAATACTAGGAAGAATAAAATTGGTCCTAAAATATTCCCTTGTAAAGCCAAGCTTGTACCGATTCCCGTAGCCAAAATTCTTAATGTTCCCCAGTAGAATGCATCACCAATTCCAGATAAAGGTCCCATCATTGCCAACTTAACTGCGGAAATAGATTCTTCACTGAAGTTTTCGTCACTAGCATTGGTTTCTTCCATGGCCGCTGCAATGGATAATGGAAGAGTAGAAATATACGGTGTAACATTATACAGTTCAAGATGCCTTGTTAATGCTTTTGAAAAGTCTTTCTTATCGGGATACAATTTTTTCAAAATTGGCATTAAAGCCCACGAAAATCCAACATTTCCCATACGTTCGTAATTCCAAGAATGTTCAAACGGAATACTACGCCAGAATAATTTTTGCAGATCTTTTTTATTTAAAATATTTTTATAATTTGGTTTTAAACTAAAACTCATCAAATCCACCTTCTTCCGTAGTATTTGCTGTATTTTCAGCAATAATTGTCTTTTTTTGCATTGGCTTATCAATGAATATATACATTACAATCGCTACAAGTGTTGCAAAAATTGCAACTCCTGTTGTACTAATGCCACCGTAAGCGACAATAAAGAATCCAATAAAGAAGAAAGCCGCAACCTTTTTATTCATAATCATTTGGGCCAACATTGCAAATCCAAGAGCTGGAAGTAATCCTGCGGCAATGTTCATACCTGTTTGTATAAAGTCAGGAATATTTCCTAGCAGTTTTGTTACAAATGCCGATCCGAAATAAAATGCTAATGGAATGAATACAATCCCACACCAGTTCTGAGCCCAACCTGCTAATAACATATTTCGAGTCATTGCTTTGGTGTTGGCCTCAGCCGCGTTCTTATCAATTCTATGAATTAATAACAACATAACTGGCTGACCAAAAGCTGTGTTCATTGCCAACATAATAGTTGCAACCGGAATTCCCAAGGTTAAGGCAGCTGCAGGTCCTGCGTGAGATTGAATTGCTAATGACACTCCTAGAACCGTTCCAGCAATCAAATCAGGAGGATTATAGGCTCCAACTGAAACTGCTCCAACCATTGCCAATTCCAAAGTTGCACCCATGATAATTCCTTGCGTAACATCTCCTAGAACTAACCCAACCAAGGGTCCCAAAATTATTGGTCTTTGTAAAAAACTCGTTCCTAGAAGCCATTCTGAATATCCTAAAAATGTTATAAAAAATATCAATAAAGTATTTATTAACATGAATTTAAACTCCTTTCACAACTGAGCGTGCATCAATTTTGTTTTCTGTTGGAACCATTTGTAAAAACAAATCATATCCTTGATCCAACATACTTCTTATTAATTCAGCATCCTCATGATCTAAGAAAACACTTTTACTTACTTGTTTCTTCTCTGCTGAATAAGCAATGTTTCCAATATTAATTGACTTAACACCGGTTATTTCGGTAATCTTGGCAGCTATTTGTACAGTCTCGCAGATGATAAAGAGTTTATATTTATCAGTCACGCCACTATTTAATACTTCAATTGCCTCATCAGTGTTCTTAATGACTACTTTTGTTCCTTCAGGCTTTGCTAACTTCAAGGCCTCCAATCTCAAAGGATCACTTTTTAAAGTATCACTAACTAGTAGCAATGCATCTGCCCCTAGTTGTTGTGTCCAAGAAAACGCAACTTGTCCATGTAATAATCGATAGTCGACACGTATCATTTTTATCATTTGAATCACCTCCTAAAATGAATCAAAATCATTTGCTGAAGTTTCATTTGGAACATCAATTCTTTGGCAATGTTTCACTCCTTCTTGACCAGCCTTAATCGCATCCGTAATTGTATTCTCGATATCAAGTGAATCTAGATTAATGAATAGCTGCAGCAAGAGTGGCAGATTGGCTCCACATATCAAATGAATTTTGTTATTGTCCGTCATTGCCTGCATTAATTCATTATTTACACTTCCACCATATATATCTGTGATAAAAATAATTTCTTCATTTACGTGATCATCAATAAATTCCTGATAAACATATGTAAAGTTTGGGCAATCAGGAGTATAAGCACTAATCGCTGTTAAATTATTTTTTTCTCCCATAATGAATTCAAAAGACTTTTTTAGCCCATCAGCTAAGTAACCATGTGTTGCTATTACTACTTGTGTCATTTTTCATCACCCTTTTCCCATTTATGTTTAATTTGTTTCAATTCTTCTTGATAATCGGCACTTTTGATAGACACTTTTTTATCAAAGTCATCAAAGTATTTATGATTACTCCAATGGTTCAACTCATCAGTCATAACTGATGCGATCAGCTGAATTGGTGGTAAGAATAGAAATGGGCAACTAAGTTCTTGATTAATTTTGGGAACTACTATAACGGAAGAATCAGTTTGGTATTCATGATTATCAGTTATCAAAAATACATTCTTAGTAATTATTTTGAGAGTTCGATAGACTTCATCAAATCTTCCTAAATGATTGAAGTCATCTAATAGAAACACTGTATAGTTTGGATTTAATTGCATATCTGGTCCATGTAAGAATTCTTCCAACTCGTAGTACATAGCAGGTCGTTTTAAAGTTTCTTGAAATTTTAAAGCCGCTTCTTTTGCAATCCCGTTATTAACGCCATTCCCTACGAAAAAGGTTGGTAAATCTTGTGATAAAGCATATCGATTAACATCGATAAATTGATCAACTTGCTTCAAAACATTATCTTGACTATTAATTGATTCACCAATTCTTTGAATTAGCTCTTGTTTTTTCTGGAAACTTAGTCCAGAAGAATTAATTGCAAAGAGTTCTAAAAATAATACAAGCGTCGTCACACCAACAGTCACAAAATCAACATATTCATTACCAGTTTGATAATCAATTATCTCTGTAGAATACTTAGCCATCGGACTTTCAACATTTCCAGTCAGCGAAACTTCTTGTATCTTTTTTTCTTGCAAATACTTCAAGCATTGAATGATATTAGTTGAGGAACCACTTTGAGATATGACGATCACAAAATTATCATTTTGATCAAAAATCCCATTTTCTAAAACAGCTTCTGGAGTCTGTAAAAACACCGGCTTGTTCAATAATTTTTGAGCTATAGGAACTACCATTTTGGCAGAATTATACGAAGATCCAGAAGCTACAAACGTTACATACTGTGCATTAGATTCTTGATAAATTGAATCTAATTTCTCAGTAAGAACTGGGTTTGCTTGAATATTTTTTTGTAATTGTTTTGGTGAATATTTGACATAATCTTGCATTTTCATCCGCATTCTCCTTTCCGCTTATCAATAAAAAGGTTCTATATATATTCCAATTTACAAATTTAGTATACCAATGTAATAACAATTTGTAAACGCTTACTTTAAGAAAAACGTTATACTAAACCATTGACAAATCAACTATCAAAGTAGATAATATAACCAAAGAGCAAACTGGATTAGTGGTTCATCCACTTTTATAAGTATCGATACCAGCATTAAAATTTACTTGGTATAGTTAAATAACATTTCAATTTTTAGGAGAAGAACCGTGAGTTTAATAAAAAAAGATGAGCAAATTGCCAAAGATTTAGAGTTTCGAATTCTCTCAGGAAATGAAAATTTTGCTAATATCATTTCTTCCGAAAGAAATCTATCAGATGAGTATCAGACTTCAAGAAACACCATACGTAAAGCCTTGTATATATTGATCAATAAAGGAATAATTACCCTTAATGATAAAAACTATATTTTGAATGATCCTAAAATCGATTACGATACTTTAGAGGCAAACGATATAGAACCAAATGAGTATTTAAATAATAAAGTATTGAAAGTCTCTAGACTTGAAGCTGATAAAACACTATCCCGAGAAATCCAGCAACCTTTAGGAACTAAACTAAAAAAGATTATTTATATTCGATACGAAGAAGATGGCCATCCTTATTCTGTTGATGAAGTCCTTATACCGGAAAACGCGTTGACGGATGACATATGGCGCTTAAATAACGCTTCAGCCCTAAAAGAAATTAGTAAAAAATACAATCATCCATTTGTTAAAGAATTACAAAAAATTTCAATTGTAAAAGCTAGTTCTGAAATTGCTACACAATTAGAAATTCCTACTGCTCAATCTATCTTGGTACGTGATTCTCTATTTATTTCTGAGAATTCAGACTTTTTCTTGCATCTGGTATCTAATAAAGTGGTAGAATCTGCGCTTATTACTCAGCGAAACAATGAATTGAAGACGAAAGAGATGAGTTTTAATGAATAGTCCATATGAAGCACCTTTGTATATTCAAATTGAAAATCTATTAGCTCAAAAAATAACCACAAATGAGTTTTTACCTGGTGAAAAAATTTCCAGTGAGCGTCAACTTGCTGAAACATATGGTGTCAATCGTATGACTGTCAAAAGAGCTATAGATGCTCTGGTTAAACGTGGCTTCTTAATTAGAAAACAAGGTAGTGGCACCTTTGTTCAATCGAAAAATCTTGGTGACAAGTTCTATTTTGATTTAGCTTTTAACGATGAAAACACCAATGCTGGAATGACTAAGTTATTGAGCCAGACAGGCATCAAACTTACCAATAAAGTTCTAGGTAGCGAGGTATTTTTAACTACCTCCTTTTTTCAACAAAAACTCAATCTCAATGTAACTGATAAAATTTTTGGACTTCATCGATTAAGATTAAATGATAGTTCTCCTTTTGCTATTGAATATAATTACTTACCTTACGACTTGTTTATTGATGCAGAGGATATCAACTTTAAGCAAGTTGGACTATATGATTATATGGGTTCGTGTAATCATCAACCCACTCAAATTTTTCAAAATGTCCAAGCTATTCCTGCTCTTGAACGAGAAGCAAACTTATTAGAAGTCGACACTGGCACAGTTCTTTACTATGTTCAATACTCCAGCACTGATAGCTCTGGTAGGATTGTTGAGTATACAGAAAGTTATTTAGACCCTTCTAAAGTTCATATGCAGTACACAATTGATTTGAATGCAGACAAATAAAAAAAACCGACATAATTGTCGGTTTTTTTATTTAGTTAAATTAGTATTTATAAAAACTACGATTATCAAGTCCGAAGACTTTCTCTGAAAAGTGTCCTTTTTCCGTCGTGTCTAATGCTTTACTGATCATATTAATTGAAGCGTCCATCTCATCAATGTTATGTAACACTTCCGCTTCTAGTAGCTTAGGACGTTGAGGTGAACCATATTCTAGTAGTCCGTGATGTGACAAGACCATATGTCTTAATAACAAGAGAGATTCATCATCTTCTTCAATTCCTAAGTCTTTGGCTATTAGAACAATTTCTTCATCAATAATGACAATATGTCCTAGCAAGTTCCCTTCAAGCGTATATTCGGTTCCAATTGATCCTGACAACTCTACAGTCTTTCCAAAGTCATGAATAATTGTACCTGCAAGAAGTAATTCTTTATTAACTTGAGGGTACAATTCAGCAATGCTCTTTGCCAATCTAACCATACTCAACGTATGATAAGCCAATCCCCCTTCGAAATCATGATGATTGCTCTTAGCAGCAGGATGACTAAAGAACTTGTCTTGATGACGTTGAACCAGATTACGAACCACCCGATTCCAAACAGGGTTAGTTATTTCAAAAAAGACTTCATTGAATTCTTTTTCCATTTGTTCTTGAGTCATAGGTGCGGTTTTAACAAACTGGTTTTTATCAACCGTACTTTCGTCGACTGTTTCTAAGCTAGAAATTCTTACTTGAGGAGTTGTTTGATAGAGTTCTTTCTTCCCAACTAAATGAACAATCTTTCCCACTCCAAAGTCTGTGGCGTCACTTTCTTTAGCATCCCAGTATTTACCAGAAATCGTTCCACTAGCATCTTCAAACACTAGTGATAAAAAATTTTTCCCATTCTTAGCAGTTCGTAAGTCAGATTGCTTAATGAGAACATTCAAGTCAATTGTATCGTTCACTTTAAAATCAACTAATTTTTTGGTCATCATACCCTCCTAAATCTATTACATGGTCCTTTTCAAAATAATCAACAGAACTATTATTGGTCGTTACATAAAAAATTTGATTTTCAGTGCTCATTTCTTTGATTAATTCTAAGGCATTTTCGTATCTTTTTTTATCAAAATCACTAAAAGCATCATCAATCAAAATTGGTAATGAAACAATGTCTGATATTTCCATAACAAAGGCACATCTTAAGGAAATATATAATTGGGCAATTGTTCCAGTTGATAATTCCATCAATTCATATTTTTGCTGGTCAGAGCTTTGAACTTCAATATTCTTATCTCCTGGAATGATATCAGTGTAATGATTATCCGTCAAAATATTAAAGTACTTCTTTGAACGTTCCAACATCTTAGGAAAACGATTCTTAGTTGCTAAATTTAATGTCTCATAAATCCACGAAACAGCTAATTCATCGGCGACCCAAGCGTCGTATAATTCAATGATTTTGTCTTTTTGTTCAGCTAAATCTTGTTCTAAGCGTAAGTAGTCTTCATCATTAGCTAAATTCCCGAGGGCTACTTTTGAAGCAGCTAGTTGTTGAGTAAGTTGGTTAATGTCAGTTTCAATTCGACTTAGTTCTACAACATTTTGCTCTAATTGTGTTTTAACTTCATCGAACTCTGCTGGATTATCTTTTAGTCTATTTATCAAGTCATCAGTTAATGCTTCAATTAATACTTCTTTACGTTTCGACTGGTCTTGTAATTGAATATCTGTTTGACGCTTATTAATAAACTTCTCAGTATCAAAAATTTGATACTTTTGCATTAACTCGTTTTGTTGTTGCTTCAAGTTTAATAACTGTTGTGATAGTTCATTAACTTGAGTGCTTTTTTGTAAATCAGTTTGACGCAGATCAGTCTGCTTCTTTGATAAATAATTAACTTCTTCTAAATACTTTGTAACGTTTTTTACTGTTGGTGAAGCAACGATATTCAATGAACTAATTTGATTCTGCCACAATTCAATTTCTTGAGAAATTGCACTAATCTTTTGAGTTAATTGCTTAATTTCATCATTTAAATTTTGAATTTGAATGATTGAGGGCTGCAAAATCAAAGCTTCTTCAACTGTCATTTTACCGTAGTTGTGTTGGGCGAAGATATTGTTGTCTTGATGATTGTTGGTCGACAAATGTTGATATAAAAACCAACCAGCAATCAGAATTCCAATAGCTGAGACAATTTTCAGACTACCCGGAAGCGCTAGAAGTAACACAATAAAAATTCCTACTCCTAGAACCATCCAGTATAAGTTTTTCTTCGTATCAGTTTGATTAACAGCTTGTAATTCTTCCTTAGACAAAGGTGTCATTGCTTCAGTAAGCTTGTAGTCACTAGAAAGTAGTCGCTCTTTTTCTTTTTGATCTTGCTCTATTTGTCCTTTTAACTGCTCAAGACTGTACATATCGCGATTAACTTCATCGAGATTATTCGTCAACTGTTTGATGGCTTCATGATTGTTTTCGTAATTTGCTAAAACTCGTTGATCTGCTTCACTTAAGTCACTAGTTTGATTCTGCAATTGTTTTATATTGGCATCAAGTGCTTGGATTTGCTGTTCAGTACTATTGAAATGATCCCAATCATCATTACTAATTCTTGGTTGTTGACCAATGTCAGATAGGTTCAAGTATTCTTCATACTGGTCTTTTTTGGCTAAGAAACTCTTTTGAGTTGCAATCGTTTTGTTCAGTTGATCTCGCTGTTGATTTAATTTAGAAAGTTCATCATTTTGTTGTTGTAATTCTGAATTTTTCTGATCAAAATCAGCTTTTTGATTTTGATAATTTTTTTGAGTATCAAGTAATTCTTGATATGCTTTTAATTCTTGATTTAAAGGCTTCTTAGCATTCGCACTTGGTCGATAGATGTTACCACTATCTTTTTCAATATCTTTCATTAATTCTAGCCAAGAAGTCCCACCAATCGCACCGACTGTCAGAACCTCAGTAATCAAATCTTGACGATCTAATTCTCCGGCCTTACCAATGTTGCTTTGATTTAAATCATAAACACTCTCATACATTGATTTATCAACGGTTTTTAATAACTCAGCCAATTCACTTTCAGGTAACTCAACGTTGTTTTTAAAAAGTGTGCCATCCCCACCTTTTTTTCCTTTAGTTCGACGGATTAACCATTCATCATCATTATTGATAATGACCAGTTCGCCGCCATATTGACTGGCATTTTTAGGAATATATTGGTCGTATTTATTCTTTCCCGAAGCAGTTGAAAAACCAAAAAGAATTGACTTAATGAACGAAAGTAGCGTTGTCTTTCCTGACTCATTGAGTCCACGAATAACTTGATAATCTTTATGAAAATCAAAACTTGTATCTATTAATTTACCAAACCCAAATATATTGGCTTTTTTGACATACATAAACTTAGTTATCCTTTCTCTTATGATTTAAAACTCCGTAACTTTTTTGAACTATTTCATCAATATAGTTATCCTCATCAACATGTTCCTTGATGAAATCAAGTGACATTATCTTCTTATCTAAGCCAATAATTTTTTCACGAGTGAAAATATCTTTTCTGGCTTCATCCCAATAAGATTCATCCATATCTTCAAACAAAGTTTCATTGCGATAAATTGTCTTAACCTTGTAAGCATATATTTGTTGATTATTTAAATAGGTTTGAATGTATGGCAAAAATTCACCATCTTCAATCTGATTTTGAACTTCATTTGCCAAGCATTGGACATTATCAAGATTAATAGAAATCAAGGTATTTGGTTTCAATTCTTCGGCTGCTTGTACTACAGCATTCTTAATATCATCAATCGTAAATCCTGGTTCCATCATGGCGTTAATTTCATCCCAAATAAAAATCTGCGATGAAATGAACTCTTGAGTGGTTTTTCCATCCTTCATTTCCACTAGATAAAAACCTTTTTCACCAGTCTCGGTTCGATTAAGTCCTTGAATGTCACCTGAATACACAATCGGTGGATTTTGATTAATTATTCCAGCATCGTGAATATGACCAAGGGCCCAATAATCGTATCCTTTGGTAATCATTTCTTGAATATCAAATGGTGCGTAGTCTTTGCTTAGAGTTCCAGGCATTCCATGATACATCCCGATATGATAATCTTGATCGCTTATTTTACTTGGAAAATCAGTTACGTAATCTTTGAAAACATGTTGCTGTTTATAACTGAATCCAGAAACGGCAACTTTTTCACCCGCTTTAGTTTGTAAGTCAACTGTCGAAACATTCTCACCAAAGACATGGACGTTCTCGGGGAATTCAATAAAAGTCGATTCTTCAACTAAATAATCATGATTACCATAGATTATGAAGACATCAATCTCATGTTCTTGTAATTTCAAAAACTGTTCACGTAAGAAATTTTGTTCTTTAAGACTTCTTTTATGACGGTCATATTCATCACCAGCCAACACTAAAAAATCGACCTGTTGCTCGATTGCGGTTTGAATAACAACTTCAAAAGCATTGAATGTTGATTCTTTAAATTCTTCTTGTAAATCTGTCGAAATTCTTTTTACTCCTTGAAATAAATGTCCCAAGTGAGTGTCAGCTGCATGAATGAACTTCATAAATGTCTCCTAAATTTATCTTTATAAACATTATACCTTACTTTTTTATCAACAAAAAAAGACCTCCCTTGGAAGTCTTTAATTTATTTACCTTGGTAAATTTCAGCAATTGGTTTGGTGATGATTTGGTTTAATTCATTAATTAAGTCATTGATTTTCTTCTCAGATTCCATCAATTCGTTAATTACTGGGTATTTACCAAATTCTTCAGTGTAACCTTGCATTTTTTTGATATCTTCTTCAGTGATTTCTTCACCTGAAGCTTGTTTTTGTTGAAGTTCAAATTGTAAGTTTTGTACTTCATTGAAAACGTCATAAGCTTTTTGGTCAGCTCTTAATTTTTCAAATACGGCACTCAATTCTTTGACTTGTTCAACTTCTGCCAATTCTGTAGCCATTTGGTTGGCTGTATCATAAATGTTAACCATAATATCTCCTTGTTAAAATAGATTCATAACCGAATTATACCATTTAATCGCACTATCTTTAATATAATTGAAATTATCTTGAACATTATCCATCCAATTATCAGATTTATTTGATTTAGTAATATTATTCTTATCCATCTGAGCGGCATCTTCTTCTTCGAAATCAGTTTTAGAGGTATAAGGTAAGATGTTTTGCATCTCATTTCGATAGACCGCACCTAGTTCACTCTCACTGTATCCTGACATATAGTGATTAGCATCGGTCTTATCAAATCCCATCCAAGTAGCGACGACGACATCAGTTGTGTACCCAATTACCCATTGGTCTTTAGTTCCACTACCTTGGCCCCATTCTTTATTAACTTCAGTACTTCCGGTTTTACCAGCAACTTGATAGCCAATTGGCTTAGCAGTTGCACCAGTTCCGTAGTTAAAGACTCCTAGCATCATACTAGTCATTGTCTTAGCTGTTTGAGAACTAATGATTTGTTTATTAGTTTGAGTATTATCGACAATCACATTACCATTCACATCGGTAATCTTAGTAATGAAATGTGCCGTCGCTAATTTACCATCATTAGCAAAAGCCGTATAAGCCTGGGCCATTTGGAGTGGCGAAACCCCGGTTTCTAATCCACCTAAGGCTAAGGCTAGATTTTGATCATCTTTATGGACGTTAATCCCAAAGTTCTCAACTGAAGCAACACCTTTTTTGACACCAATCTTATCCAATAAAGCAACCGCCGGAACGTTCTCACTTCTGGATAAAGCTTGATACATTGGCATCGTATTACTGTAATAATTATCGGCATTGTGTGGTGTATAGTTGTTCTTGCCAAAACTTTGAATTTGATTAGGGAGAGCCGAATCATAGCGATAGCCACTCTCAATTGCTGGTGTATAAACAGCTAGTGGTTTAATTGCTGAACCTGGTTGACGCTTAATCTGTGTAGCTCGATTTAATCCACGGAAGACGTGTTCTCCACGGCCACCGACAACCGCCTCAACACCACCTGATTGTGGGTTAACAGCAATTGAGGCCGCTTGTGGAATTGTCCCATCACTAGCCGCTTGAGGAAATAACCAATTCTTTTCAAACGTTTTTTGCATTTGCTCTTGATAGTCTTGATTCAAGGTCGTATAAATTCGATAACCTTTATTTAGAATATCTTCTTCTTTAAGACCATATTTATTGATAGCTTCATCAATTACAGCATCATAGTAATATGGATATTTATAACGATCAGAAGTAGTGTAATTATCTTTTAAGTTCAAAGCCTGTGTCTTAGAACTGGCTGCTTCTTGCTTACTAATTTTCTTATCTTGCACCATTAAATCTAAAATTAAGTTTCGTCTAGCAACAGCATTCTTAGGATTGTCAATCGGATTATATCCACTAGGGTCCTTCAATATTGCCGCTAGAGATGCACTTTGAGCAGTATTTAATTGACTAGCATGAATTCCAAAATACTTCATTGAAGCATCTTCAACACCCCAAACACCATTACCAAAATAAGCATTGTTCAAGTACATTGCCAAGATATCTTTTTTAGCATATGTTTTATTAATTTGCACCGCCATGAAGAACTCGGCAGCTTTTCGCATGAAAGTTTGCTTTTGAGAAAGTAAGGCATTCTTCGCCAACTGTTGAGTAATCGTACTTCCCCCACCACTAATCTGTCCTCGATTGATTACTAAATTCACGGCAGCACGGGCATATCCAGTAATACTAAATCCTGGATTAGTCCAAAAAGAACGATCTTCGGTGGCAGTTACAGCGTTTTGTAGGTTCGGCGAAATCTTATTAATATCCACAAAAGTTCCTTTTTGTGAATACAAGCTACCGGCATTTTTTCCTTTAGAATCAATAACTGTTGTGGTAGTTTGCAATTGTGATTTCAAGTCACCCACGTTAGCTGTTTTGGCACGGAATGTGAAATAACTACTTAAAATTAAAAAAATAGATGCTAAAATTAGGATAATCCAACGTGTCATTTGGTATCTCTTCCAAGCACGACGGAAGCCATTATCGAAACTCTCAAAAAATGGCCTACAAATTTCAGCAATTTTTGCAAAGAAATTCTTCATAGTTTACCTCGGTTGTAAAAGATTTTATCACAATCATCAATGAAAGATTAAAAGTTTAGCTAACTCTTAGAAAATATTATGAAAAAAACTATTATTTATCCTGAAAATGAACCTCAAACTATCCGTGAATTATTGAAACAATGGTTAATTCCCAAGAAATGGCAGCATTTCTTACGGATTAATCATCAAATATTAATTAACGATATTTATCAACCCTTTAACTACGAAATTCAAACGGGAGATAAAATATCGATTGATTTTTCTGATCTACCGATTCGATCCAACCAAAACTATTTAACTTCTACACATGTTCCAGTAGTTGTCTTTGAAGACGAATCAATAATAATCATTAACAAACCAAGTGGGCAGAAAAGTCATCCTAATGAACCACAAGAAAATAATACTGCCATGAATGATGTAGAGTTTTATCTTCAAAGAACTCATCACCATGCTTATATGATTCATCGTCTGGATATGTTAACTTCTGGCTTGATGATGATTGCTAAGAATCCTTATGTCGTTCCAATTATGAATCAGCAACTCACTAAAAAAACCTTTCAACGTCATTACTATGCTATGGTCGACTTGATTAATGATATTCCCGATACTAAAATTATCGACCTTCCAATTGCTCAAGACCCAACTGACCCACGAAAACGAATTGTCTCTTCATATGGTCTAGAATCGATTACAAAATTTTCTGTCATTAAAGAAAATGACTCTCAAGCCTTATTAGACATAAATCTTTTAACAGGAAGGACTCATCAAATTCGAGTCCACTTATCGCATCTTAACTGGCCAATTGTCGGTGATTCTTTGTATAATCCCAATTCAACCAGCTCCAAGTTAATGTTGATGGCTTATCGAATGGAATATGTTGAACCTTTTTCACAACAAAAAAAATCCATTGAAATAAAAATTCCAACAGATTTCACAATTAATTAAAAATGAATCAAGACACCAATCATAAATAGAATAATGCTTGGGATAATTACTACATTAACCCCTTTTAACGCTGAGAAGTAAGTCTCTTTTTTGACTTGCTTTTTTAAATATGGCGAAATGGTCTTATACGCTAGTGGATACATCAAGACAACGAAACCAACTGTATAAGGAACAATATGTAGAATAGCTAGTACTGGTAGCAATACTGCGGCTAAAATCCATACTACTTTGTACATTGACACAGCATTTTCTTTTCCTAAGAAATAGACCAATGTATGACGACCATTTTTGATATCTTCATTCAAATCACACGTATTATTTGCTAGTAAAGTACTAAAGAAAATCAACATATTTGGCAAACAAATTAATAGAATTTCCGCAATGACTGACCACTGCATTAATGAACGATCATTTAAACCTAGATACACGTAAACTAAAGGAATAAAGAAAGCTATTGCAGATGCAACTGTCACCTCAGCAATTGGCAAGCTATTGATTGGTCTGGGGCCAAAGGAATAAAACAATCCAATAGCTACACAGATTACACCTACTATTAAAGTCGTCCAACCAGTCTTATAAACTAGGAATAAACTAGCAGCAAGCGGAATAATGGAAAGACCAATAATCCAATTACGTACCGTCTTCAATGGAACATTGTTTGTTCCAATAGTAGAAACATTCTTCTTGTATCCATCTTCATCCTTGGCATTCTTATAGTCCATATAGTTATTATGCATATTAACAATTAAGTGAAAGCTAAATACACATAAGAACCCAATAATTCCATAAGTATAGTCATAAGAACCAAAACGATAATAAGAATACGACACTGCAAGAATAAACCAGATTACATCTAACGGTGAAGTGTAAATTTCTGTTAGTTCATAAAATAATTTCCAATTCATGATAATTCCTCAGTTTGTTTATAATATTTTACTTACGAGTACGAATGCTGCAAATAGTAGTATACTTGAAAACTCAAACAAATTTACAGCTTTAAGCGCTGAAAAATAAGTAACTTTCTTTATTTGTTTACTCAAAAATGGTTTTAAAGTTTGATAAATTTTAGGATAAATCAAAACCATAAGTAGTGAGGTTATTGGTAACAATCCAAATATAACTAGAATAATTACTAATACTGCTGCGATTATCCATATTAGTTCATAAAATTTTAAAGCTTTGCTTTTCCCTAGATAATAGACTAATGTATGACGACCATTTTTAATATCTTCAGTTAAATCACTTATGTTATTCGATAGTAAAAGTGTCATTAGAATCAAAATATTAGGAAGATCAGTAATGAAAATCCTCCAGATTGCTGACCACGTCAAGGCAGAGCGATCACTCATTCCTAGATAGATGTAAACCAGTGGAATAAAAAAAGTGATTGCTAAAGCAATTGTTACTTCAGCAATTGGTAGACTATTAATAGGTCTAGGTCCATAAGAATAAAAAATTCCAATCAATACACAAACTATTCCAATGACTAAAGTAATCCAGCTAGTTTGATAAACCAACCATAAGCTAGCAATCAATGGCAAAATTGATAGTCCTAAAATCCAATTTCGAACAGTTTTTAAAGCAATATTGTTTGTTCCGATTGTACTAACTTTTTTCTTGTATCCCTCTTCATCTTTGGCATTTTTATAATCCATATAATTATTATGCATATTAATGAGTAAATGAAAACAAAATACACAGATAAAGCCAATTATTCCATAAAAGAAATTAAATTCACCAAAACGATAATCTGAATATGCTATTGCAAAAACAAACCACATCACGTCTAGCGGAGTGGTATAAATTTCCGTTAACTCATAAAACAATTTCCAAGTCATTGTTTCATTCCCCTAAATTATTCTACGGATATTTTACCGCTTATGACAGTATAAAAAAAGTACAGTTTCCACTGTACTCTTTATAATTTTTGATATTTCTTTGGCATTGGTGTGAAAGAAGGCCCATAAATTTCAACTGCTTGATTTTTCTTATTAAGTACAATAATAAACTTTCGAATATCGCTTTCATTCTTAACATCGCTCATCTGAATGAAAAATCCATAACGTTTATCTGGAAGCGTTAAAGTCTTATACTTATCTGTTATTAATTGTACTCCGTCAGTTTTATAGAATTTCAAATTATTTAAAATTGTTTCAGAATAGTAATCTGGAATCACAGAATTTTGTGCCTCCTGATTAGTAGTTGATTGGATAATTTCTAAAAAGTTATGAATAATCACCATTTCGCTATACTTCATACGAGAGGCAATTCTTCTATGCGACTCTGGACTCATTTCTTCCCAGCCTTGCCCATACACATGAATAACTTTCTCGTTTTTTATTACAACTATATATATTCTATCTTCAATATTATATTCAAAATATTGAGTTTCCCGGTCTTTATAAACAGAACGATCATCTATTGAACTTGAAATGTAATGAATCTCAAAATCCAATTTATAGTTCTGGGCTAAAGAAGTTAAAGATTTACTCATGTATTTCTTAATGAATTTGCTCTTGTCAGAATCCAGTGTATTTTTGTTAAAAAAAATATCAATAAAGTTATCTTCAACATGATCATAACTGAGATACTCTTTATTAGTATCTGCATTTGGTGATAACTTTTGTTCATTACCCACATCTTGTAGAGTTCGCCGGTTATTACCGTCTTTAGTTAAGTACATACAGCCCCGGATAAGTATCGGTATCAAAAAGAAAATAACAACAATTCCGACACGATATTTGTACCAAATACTGTGTCTTTCCAGATATCTATTTACCTTTCTGCGAATGAATCGGGGCTGTGTTTTATAGTTTTTTTTAGGAAAGCCTTTCCACATTTCAACTATTTTACGAGATTTTTCTTTTCTATAGAAAAACTCAAATCCCGACAAATATTCGATAATTAATTTTGGCAAGTAATTATACGTTTCCCGTGCTTCTTCAAAAGAAAATTGTCTATTTTTCTCGACTGGTGATGTGTTCCCTTGTTGTGTTTGCAACATGCTTAGTCCATCTTGGAGCGCCTTTGTTTCAACTCGATTGCTTTCCAAATGCAAATAGTTTCGATAATTATCCGACACAAGAGTTTGTTCATAATTAGCTATTTTTAACTTAATGAAATACATTAGAATAGTATTACTAAAGTTTTCGTCGTTTGTTATCCATTCATATTCCATATCGTAATTTTCTTGCAATGCCTGATATCTATTTTGTAATTGAATAACGTCCAAAGAGCAGTTGTAAATTTCAAAATAAAAAAAGTAGCGCATTTGATAAAATTTTTCACGTTTATCACTATCAATATTTTCCCAGTTTGCTATCCCAAAATCAGGGGAATACTTAAAATTAATAAGGTCAAAGTTTTTGTCAGAAATTTCCATCTGGTGTACTAAATAAGTAGCTACTTCATTTGAAATAACATAATAAAAACTATCTAGAAAGTATATAATATACTTTTGTCTTCTCTGAAAGTCTGAAATTGACCATTTATCGCTATCTTTTAGTAAGGATTTCCATAACTCAGTGCCAGTCATTATTGACCAATCAGTATCAATCCAATTATCAATAGTTTTAATTATGGAGTCTTCTTCAATAGTATTCTCATTTTTATTATTGTTAATTTGAACTGAACTTGATTGTATGCTTAATTCGGAAGTATCAGAATTTACCTGATTCAAAGCTTGTTGATGAGCAGTTCTTATTTCTTCATACTCTGTGACACTCAATTTTCGCTCAAATTCATTCCGCTTCAATTCTCTTAATTTATTAGCATATGCTCTATTTATCTCACTAATATTTTCTGTTTCAGTAATGCCTAGTATTTTAAAGTAATCCATATCTTTTTCTATAATTAAGTCACTTCTTGACTGCTAACATCTCAATAATTAATAAATTTATTAATTGTCTAAGGTTGACATTAATTATAATGATCTCCCCATTTAGAATATAATAGACTAATTATATAATACTTTCCCATAGTAAAATCTCTAGACTTGAAAATTTAAACCTAGAGATTTTACTAATTTTTGTTTACATTTTTTCTGGAGCTTCAACGCCTAATAATGCCAATGACATTTGTAGAACGATTGAAACTGATTTAACTAATGCTAGACGAGCATTCTTTTGGTCATCATCAACTAAAATCTTGCTATGTGCATAGTATTGGTTAAATGACTTAGCTAAACGTAAGGCATATTTAGCAATTACTGAAGGTTCATATTCCTTAGCTGCCTTTTGGATAATGTCAGGGAATGTTCCCAATAACTTGATTGTGTCCCAAGCGTTAGGATCATCAAGTGATAACATATCGGCGTTTTCATAATCGGTTGATTCAGCTTTTCTCAAAATACTCAAGGCACGAGCGTTGGAATATTGAACATAAGGTCCTGTTTCACCTTCAAATCTCACAACTTCTTGTAAGTCAAAGTCAAAGGCATCACGACGATCATTCTTCAAGTCGTGGAAGACAACTGCTCCTACACCAACTTGTTTAGCCACTTCTTCTTTGTTCTCAAGATTAGGATTCTTTTCTTCAATTTGTTCCAATGCTAATTTTTCAGCATCATTCAACACTTCATTAAGCAAGATAACATTTCCCTTACGAGTTGAAAGTTTCTTACCACCAGTAGTGATTAGACCAAATTGAATATGAATAATATCGTCTGCCCAATCATGTCCCATTAATTTAAGAACTGCTTTTAGCTTTCTGAAATGGTCAGCTTGTTCCATACCAACTACATAGATTGACTTAGCGAAGTCATAAGTCTTCTTACGGTACATCGCTGCAGCAAGATCACGTGTGATGTATAGCGTTGCCCCATCAGATTTTTTAATCAAAGCTGGTGATAAATTCTCTGCTGAAAGATCAACAATATAAGCACCACGACTTTCAACTAATAAACCTTTGTCTTCAAGTTCATTAACAACATCGTCCATCTTGTCGTTATAGAAGGCCTCACCATTATATGAATCAAAAGTTACGCCTAGACGTTCATAGATACTGTTGAATTCCTTAAGTGACTCTTCTCTAAACCATTTCCAAAGTTTCAAAGCCTCCTCATCGCCATCTTCAATTCGCTTGAACCAAGCACGTGCTTCGTCTTCAAGCTCAGGTTTTGACTCTGCTTCTTCATGGAACTTAACATAGTATTTCAATAGATTATTGATAGGGTCTTTTTTAACTTCTTCTTCAGAACCCCAAAGTTTGTAAGCCACAATTAACTTACCGAATTGAGTTCCCCAGTCACCCAAGTGATTAATTTTAATCGGATTGAAACCAATCTTAGTAACAATTTTTGAAATTGAATTACCAATCACCGTTGACCGTAAGTGACCCATTGACATTGGTTTAGCAATATTAGGTGAAGACATATCGATTGGAATATTACGTCCTTGACCTTGCTTAGTATTACCATAATTATCATTTTCGGTTAAAACAGTATGCAAGATATCGTTAGAGTAAGCTTTCTTATCAGTAAAGAAGTTGACATAAGCACCTTTTGCTTCAACTTTGTCGAAATTCTTACTATCAATTTTTTCAACTAACTCTCCGGCAATCAAGTTCGGAGCCTTGTGCATTGTTTTTGCCAAAATAAAAGTTGGAAAAGCAAAATCACCCAAATCTGATGTTTTTGGTGTTTCGATTAAGTCACTAATTTGTTGATTATCAATTGAACCATCTAAGACATCGCTCATTGCTTCAACTACTAAATTCTTAAAATCCATAAAATCCCTCCACCTTCGTGGTTAATACAAAAAGAGATAAAAAAAGTCTCTTTCAAATAAATTGAAAGAGACGAGAATTCCCGCGGTACCACTCTAATTGATGTAATCCACTCATTTATGTTATTCAAATTTACGATTTGAGGTGCGCACTCAACTGCGATTAGCTAATTCCCACTTTCATAGCCTCACTGAAAATCTCTAGTTGATTAATCCTCAATCAATAAATGCATATTATCATAAAACCAACCGTTAGACAATTAGTTTCATTCTATTCTTCAATCTTTTGTGCAACTCTTAGTTTGATAATTTTCACAATTAAACTATCAAATTGCGGATCATTCTTGGGAATCTGAATTGCGCCTTTTGAATACTTATAACCATCTAATAATCCTTGATCTACAGCAGCTTCCACTCCAGCAGGGGTAGGATAAATTCCCACATGTTTAGCAGCAATAGCAAAATAAATCACTGGTCCATTTAAATAGTAGCCTGGCATTTGATATGAAATTTTTTCTTCACAGTCATCCGGTAAATTGTCGAAAAAAATTTTTCGAACATGTTTCGCAAGTTCTTGATCGCTGACCTCTTCTAAATTATTTATATAGTTATTAATTTCGATATTTTTCTTCATCCAATTCTCCCAACAAAAAAAGTGAGCTAGATGCTCACTTATAACTTTAATTATGCACTTTGTTTGTTTAATGATTTAATAGCATCTTTAATGGTAATTCCAGTACCGGTTTTAAAATCATTCTTTATATCAGTTGCAATAAAAATTTGTTTATCTGTATCTAATGAAATACGATACATGTTTTTCATATTACGATTATTCATAATATTACCTTCCTTTCAATTGTTACGTTAGAAGGCAGCGAATCCATCTATTAATGTATACCCTTTCACGCCTAAAGTCAACCTATTTCTATGCTATGATAGACATATCAAAGGATACAGGAGGCTAAAAATTATGCAACTAGACCAAAACATCTTACAAATTATCAAACCTCGTCCAACTAATTCACACAAAGGAAATTTTGGTAGAGTTTTGATTATTGCTGGTAGCACTAATTTTGCCGGAGCTGCAATTATGTCTGCGAAAGCTGCAGTTTACTCAGGAGCTGGATTAGTCACTCTAGCAACTGACCCCAAAATTTTCTCCGCAATCAATAGCTCAATTCCTGAAGTAATGACACTTGATTATAATTATGAACTCACTGAGGATATTCAAAAAAGTAATGTTATTTTAATTGGACCAGGTCTAGCTGATTATGCCTGCTCATCATTGCTGAAACAAGTTGTTAAACGTAGCCAGTCTCATCAGACCGTTATTGTTGATGCTACTGCTCTGAACCATTTAACTCCTGAATTATTGGCTAAGATAAAAGCACAAGTCATTTTGACACCGCATCAAATGGAATGGCAAAGATTATCGAAAATCAAAATTGATAATCAAAACGATGAAACTAATCTCACATATTTAAATCAATTTGAAACAAACCCTATCCTCGTTCTAAAAAGTCATCAAACAACTATTTACTATGATGATCAAATTTTTCAAAATATTCCTGGTAATCCTGGCATGGCTACTGGTGGATCCGGTGACACTTTAGCAGGAATAATTGCCGGTTTTACTGCTCAATTTGATAATCGTATTGAAACCATTAGTGCTGCTGTCTTCACTCACAGTGACATAGCTAATGATCTATTTAATAGTAATTACGTCGTCTTACCAGAACTACTAATAAAAGAACTTCCTAGTTATATGAAAAAGCACCAAAAATAAATTCCAAGAAAATTTTTTGGAATTTTTTTGTTGACTTTTTTACTACTTGGTAATATTATGTACCAGAACATAATAATACAAAGTAGTGGAGGAATTGTATGAAAGGACTAACCGAATTACTTAAAGGCGTTCTCGAGGGAATCGTCTTGCAGAAGATAAGCCGTGGCGAAACCTACGGCTATGAGATTACCAATTACCTAATCGATTTAGGTTTTGAAGACATTGTTGAAGGTACCGTTTATACAGTGCTACTACGATTAGAAAAAAATGGCCTACTCAATGTTGAAAAAAGAAAATCTGAAATGGGTCCACCAAGAAAATTTTATACATTGAATGATGATGGAAAAAAATATCTAAAAGATTTTTGGAATAACTGGACTTTTATTGAAGCAAAATTAGAACAAATTAAAGGAGATAAATAACTATGAACTTTCTAGAAAAAATTATCGGTGACAAAAAAACTTATCGTCAATTCAAAGCTGAAATTGCAAAGCTTCCTGAAGACTATCAAGCAGCTTTTAATGCACTACAAAAATATATGTGGAACTTCTGGGGTGATGATGAATTCCAAGATGCCTTCGATCAAATGTTGCACATGTTTCAAGAAGCAGCCTACGATCACATCCCTGTCAATGACTTAATCGGAGACGACCCAGTTAAATTCGCTGACGAATTAATGTCACAATATTCAGAACATCTCTGGATTAACAAAATGCAGGCTAAGTTACGAAACGAATTCAAGAAATTGGAGCAATAATATGAACGCCATCGAAATTAAAAATATAACAAAACAGTTCAAAGACCATGTTGTTCTCAAAGGAATTGATCTTACTGTGAATGAAGGCGAAGTTTTTACCTTGCTTGGTGAAAATGGTGCTGGTAAAACCACGTTAATCAATATCTTAACAACTCTTAGCCACCCAAATTCTGGCTCGGTAAAGATTGAAGGTAACGACTTGAACCAAGGCGATATTATCAGAGAATTGATTAGTTTGAACTCGCAATCAAATACCGTTGATGACTCATTCTCCGGATATGAAAACCTAAAATTAATTGCTGAATTGAGAAACGTTAAAAACGTTGCTGCCGAAATCAATCGTGTGTCTGATCGATTGAATCTAGAAACATTTTTAAATCAAAAAGTCTTAACCTACTCTGGCGGTATGAGACGAAGACTAGATATTGCCATGTCTTTAATTGGTGACCCAGAGATAATTTTCTTAGATGAACCTTCAACTGGTGTTGATCCCAAGAACCGTCTAGAAATCTGGAAAATCATTAAAGAACTTCGTGACTCTGGAAAAACTATCTTTTTGACAACTCAATATTTAGATGAAGCCGACCAACTGTCTGATCATATTGGCTTCATCAATGATGGCAAAATAGTTCTGTACGGAACACCTGAAGAAATCAAAAAAGATGCTAACAACCAATTCTCACTCACTGTTGAAACTAAAGAAGTTGAAAAAGCCGAAAAAATCTTGGCTGACAATAATATCTCCTACACCTTGAATGAGAATTCAGTTGAAGTTAGTGAGATTGATTCACAATTTGTCCTAGATACAATCGTCAACAATAAGATTGACTTGCTCGACTTTCATAAAGTTGAAACTAACTTAGAAACTATCTTTTTAAATACCACCCAAAGGAAATAAAAAAATGAAATCACTCAAACAATTAGCCACACTTACCAAAAGAATTATCAAACAAAATTTAACCGATGCTGATACTATCATCACGGTAATTGCTACTCCGATGTTTATTCTCTTGTTCTTCGTTTATGTCTTTGGTGGCAACATTGCTATGATTCCCGGAAGTCACTCGACAACTCAAGATTACTTGAATTATTCACTTCCCGGATTCCTGCTCATTACCATGTCAATGGGATCTGCTTACACCGCCTTAAGAATTAATCTTGATAAGAGTAAAGGCTTCCTAAGTAGACTTCACTCACTACCTATCAAACGTTGGGTTATCCTTGGCTCACACGTCCTCGCTTCAGTAATCTTCATGATGCTGGCGGAATTAGCAATCTTTATTGTCGGCGTAATTATGGGCTACCGTCCCGAAGCAAACTTAGGAGAAATCCTATTATTCATCCTTCTCTCAATGCTCTTCGCCTTTGCTATTACCCTATTAGCAATTCCTTTCTCATTGAAAGCTAAAGAAGCTGCTACTGCAGGTGGATTCTCATATATCTTGTTAATGTTACTCTTCGTGAGTTCAGCCTTGATGCCAGTTAACGGCATGGCAAAACCAATCAAGTGGTTTGCTGAGCATCAACCAATGACTCCAATTGTTGAGACTTCAAGACACTTATTAGACAGTAGTTTTTCAATGACTAGTTCATCAACTGTTCAAGCAATTTGCTGGTTAATTGGTCTAATCATCATCTTTTCAATCTTTGCTTACAGAAGATATCAACAAGTTTATACAAACAATTAAAAAAGAACTCTCGATTGAGAGTTCTTTTATTTTATTCTTAGAATTCTACGGAAACGATCCATTGATGAATCCAAAACTTTATCAGCTAAGCGTGATTTCAAAGCTAGAAATGCGTAGATATACCCACCAACTCCTGCTTCAACCATCAAGATAAGTAATGCTACTATCTTAGAAGTGTCGCCAACGAATTTGAAAATAACAAAGTCCATTAAGACAACAACGGCCAACATTACTAAGGAATACATAATGACATAACCAGCACGATTCATTGTCTCATTAAGATTGACATTGAATTCTTTAACAAGAACTCGAATCATCAAGAATGCTGAAGTAGCCATTCCTAAGAATGTTGCAATTAAAGGTCCAAATTCTCTGAACAAGGCAATCATTGGATACTGCAAAATCACTTTCACTGCTAAACCAATCAACAATTGATAGATAGCTTGTTTGTTCTTATATAATCCTTGCAAGACTGCACCCAAGATAGTAAATAATCCAAGAAAGACTGATAAAATTGCACTAAAACGTAACATATCAATTCCCACTGCATTGTAACGATAGAAAGTAATCCAGAGATACCGACTAACACCGTACATCCCTACACTAGCTGGAATCATTACGAAAAAGAACAGCTGAAGAATCTTAGTAATTTGATTTCTGATACCATCGAAGTCATTCTTGGCATGAGCTTTTGATAGTAAAGGAATAGCCGCATTCGCAACTGCCACAGCAAGGGACACGATAATCATAATCAACTTGTTGGTATTAAAGCCAAACAAAGCATACATTTGATCCAGAGTTGCTCTTGAGTAATTGGCAAAACTACGCATCATGAAGTTAAAAGTCGCTTGGTCAAACATTTGATAAATAATAATTCCTGAACCCATGACAATAAATGGAATAGCTTGAGAAAAAATTTCCAGAATTAAACGTTTATTATCAACTTCAATTGCATTATTACTGTTTCTAGATAAATGACGTAATCTCGGTAACTGACGAAGTAAATAATATCCAAGTAGTGCAATTGCAACTGCTGCACCTACGAAAGCGGCAAAAGTTGATTGCGTTACAGCGTCGACATAATTACCATTTTGAACCTGCATAATAATGTAAGTTGCTAATAACATGTAAAAAACTCGAGCAACTTGTTCAATAATTTGTGAAATTGCCGATGGCGCCATTTGTCCGTATCCTTGGAAGTATCCACGAGTGATACTTAAGACCGGAATAATTAAGACAGCAAAACTAAGAGATTTAATAACGGGAACAATAGTCATATCACCATCAGCAAAAATGATGGCTAGATACTTAGTACCAAAGAACATGATGAAGGCGAAGAATAATCCCAAGCCCACCATGATTTTTAATCCTTGTTTATAGAGCTTGTTACCTATTCCATATTCATTCAGAGCATTGTAATGCGATATTTGCTTCGAGATAGCTCCAGGAATTCCTGCTGTTGAGATAATTAAAAATTCACTATAAATATTGTATCCTTTGGCATACAATGCGTTAGCTGCCAAAGCAACCGCAGCCGTACCCATCCAAGCATTCCAAGGAATAATATATAACGCACCCAGGATTCTCGAAAAGATACTTCCAGCCGTCATCCATGCCGAGCCTTTAACTAATGAACCCTCTTCAAAATCCATTAAGTTCTTATCTTCGTTATTGTTCATAATTTTGCCTTTCTCTTCAAGCTTTCATTTTATCAAAAAAACTTGAGAATAGGGCATTAACTTTATATTTCTTAAGCAAATAAAAAAAGCAAGTTACCCTGCTTTTTTATTGTTCCCATGCTGCTTCACCATAAGTCAGTGCATAGCGTCCTTTATTAGTTACTGTGAAATATAATTTTACCTTTGCAGATTTTCCTGCATCTAATTTGGTTGGGAAATTACTTTGGTCATGAGTTTTTGAGTTTAAATAACCAACATGATCATTGTTATCTAGTATTTCAAATTTTGTTGCTTCTAAGTCCATTGAACGATTACTAGGAGCAGTGATAGTTGCTTCCGCAACGACTGCTGTTTCACCATCTTTTTGTCCTGGTAATTTTTCGGATTTTTCTTTAATTGAATCAACTTGAATCATTTCACCAGTATCGAAACGAACTTTTCTACCAGTTCGATAGAAGTCAAAATCATCAATATCATGATCACCATCACGATGACTATCTGAATCTCCGTCATCATCGTAGTTGTCATAATCGTCATAGTCGCGATCATCATAATCACGGTGACGGTTACTTCTTTCATTTAAGCTGCGTTCAACCCTAGAAGAAATTTCATTATAGCCAACAGAACTAGCTCCAGTAACAGTTCCAATTAGTGAAATTAGGAATACTCCACCAGAAATACTAGTTCCAATAATACCTATTTTCTTGGCTTTGGGAGAATTCGTTACCGCACCAACTATTAGTGAAATAGCAAATCCTGCCAAACTAATTATTGCAAATCCCAAAAATATCACCGAAATTATCAAAAGAGCTCTCATTAATTTAATTCCTCCTAATTTATAATATTTATTAGCTTTATTTTATACAACGTAATATAATTTGTCAACCATTAATATACGTCATATAGTATAGAGAAATAAAAAAGCAGGTCTATTGACCTGCTAATATTTTATTGATCCCAAGAAACATCACCACAAGTAACTGAATATAGTCCTTTGACATTTACTGTGAAGTACAATTTTACAGTAATGGTCTCACCAGCTTTAACTTCAGTTGGTAAATCTTTTTGGTCATGTGTTTTAGAATTCATGAATCCTAAGTTACCGTCGCCATCATAAATATCATAGTCACGAACGTCGAAACTAATGGTTTTACTAGTTGGGTTCTTAACCTTGACTTCAGCTTCAACCGCATGTTCATTAGTCTTCATGTTTGGTAACTTCTCTGATGAATCTTTGATTGAAGTTACGGAAATTTTGTCACCTTCATCAAATTCAACGAACTGTCCCACATCATAAGAATCGAAGTCATCATCGTAATCAGAATCTTCGTCATCATAATCTGAGTCGTCTGAGGAATCCCAACTCTCAGAACTCTCATCGAAACGATTAGAATCAAAGTTGTCGACTGAAGCTACTGCACCAGAAATCACACCAATAATTGATAGAACGAAAATTCCACCAGCGATACTAGTTCCGATGATACCAGTTTTTTTAGCTCCTTTAGATTTAGTTGACACCCCAACAATTAAGGTAATTCCAAACCCAATCAAAGCTAAAATTGATAAGGTCATGAAAAGACCTGCTAATACTACTAATGCTGCCATAGGCATTCCTCCCAAAATATACACGTCTATTACTTATAGTTTAACTAATTAATTAATAAAGATAAAGAAGAATTGGGCATTTTCAAATTTTGTACAAATCTCTTCTCAAATAAAAAACTGCATCATCTTAGTGATACAGTTAAAAGTGCAGTAAGTTTAGACGGTGGCTAGCTTTCTAAAAAGAAGGTGATGCCTATGATTAATGTTGCGTTACCCAGAAAGGTAAGGTTTGTCAGTATATCACTCACTGATGTTAGCAATTAGTTTTGCCATGTTAGTTATTGCTGTATTGAAGTTTAATCAAAAAAAAATAACCGTCTTACTTTGGACAGTAACGGTTATTTTTTAACTATCCTGCCACCGTCTTATACGGACTGCGGGAAAAGTCATGTTAGTTCATGACTTTTTTCTATACTTTCATGATAGCACTTAAATTTTACTTCTTCAATTATTGCAAAAATAGAGTAGATGTTTTCTACTCTATTTTTTGTGAGCTTTTTGCTCGAATATTCTATTTTTCTTAATACCAACCATGGCTTAGGTGGAAGTTTTTAGCTCCTACCCATGAACCGTAGCGACTCATAACGTAGTTGTTAGCAACACGTTCTTGGTTCGCTGGTGAGTAATCCCCATGCAAGTATGCATTTGTTAATTGGTAACGTCCGATATAGATACCATTTCTGGCAGAATATGAACCACCTGATTCAACTTGAGCAATCCATTCCTTAGCAGCAGCTTCACTAGTGTTAGCTGACACAACAGGGCTTGCAGGTTGTGCTTGTCTTTGCACTGGAGCAGCTACTGGCTTAGCAACTGGTGCTGGTTGTGCTGCAGGTTTTGCAGCTGGTTTTGGATCTTCTTTCTTTGTTCCATCAAGTTTAAGAACTTGACCTGGCAAAATTAAGTTAACGTCTTCAAGATCGTTTAATTTTGCTAGTGATTGGATAGTAGTACCATTATCCTCAGCAATCTTTGATAATGTATCGTTTTCGATAACTGTATATGTTGCATCGGCTAATACATTTGTTGTTGAGGCCCCCGTTAATAATAGTAACCCTAATATACTTAACGTGATTTTTGATAACTTCATAAATTCTCCTAATTTGTTCTTTATTTAATTTGTCGCAAAAGCAACGCGTTATTTATTGAACAATGACTACTTTAACATCTGATTGTTACGTAACAACCAGAGAACAATTACATGTTCATTACAAGAATATTTCACAAACTAGGTATTTTTGTTCTAAATTATAAATTGTATTAGATAATAATTAAATTCGTCTGAGGTCATTTTTTTCTTATACTGAAAACGCCGTAACCATGGGTTTTATTCATATTTCATTTATGTAACAAAGATATTATCGATATTTTCGCAAATATTACTAGAAGTGAATAAAATAAGAAAAAAACTTAGTATTTTGGGGTTGCAAATAAAAAAACATTGATATTATTCAATGTTTTAGTCAAAAAATGTTACTCCTAATGATCCAATCCCTTGCGGATTCCATTTATATCCACCTGCACGCGACAAAATCATTAGTTGTTGCATTCTTTCAGAATTTTCTTTCCCTAAGGCTGTCTTGCTTCCCATATGTTTCATTGTGATTGTGTTCACTGTTTTTACCGCCACTACCTGTGGAGGCATCTTCTTAGTTGTTAAATAAGTAGCTGCTTTTAATAAGGTATCTTTTATTCCCTGGTCAACTGGTTTGTCGACTAAGTCGTTATACATATCATGAATTAACTGATAAACCTGCTCATATACTTCGTCTTCCATAATGAACCTCCCCAACATCTTTATAATATTTATTATATCAAAAAAGCTAGAATAAATATTCTAGCTTTCTATTGATGATTATTTTTATCCCTTAACTACGATATTCACTAACTTGTTTGGTACCGCGATTACTTTTACTATCTCTTTATCATCAATGAACTTCTTCACGTTTTCATTGTTCAAGGCTAGTTCTTCAGCAATATCCTTTGGTGTATCGATTGGAATTTCAATCTTACCACGAAGTTTACCATTAACTTGAACAATCAATTCTAACTGTTCATCAACTAGAGCACTTTCGCTATATGTTGGCCAACTTGAATAAGTCAATGTTTCTTCATTGCCAAGTTTTTGCCAGATTTCTTCCATCATATGCGGTGCAATTGGTGCAAGAAGTTTTACAAAGCCAAGTGCATAATCTCTTGGAATAGTATTAGCTTTCGTTGCTTCATTAGTAAAGACCATCATTTGTGAAATTGCGGTATTGAAATGCAATTCATCATAATCTTCGGTAACTTTCTTGACGGTTTCGTTATATACCTTCTCCAAAGTTCCATCATTATCTTTAACAATTGTGTCTTTCAAAGTATTGTCGTCATCGTCGTTAATGAATAGTCGCCAAACACGTTCTAAGAAACGATGAGCTCCTGCCAGTCCTTCTTCACTCCAAGAGATTGAAGCGTCTAAAGGTCCCATGAACATCTCATATAAACGAAGTGTGTCAGCACCGTAATCTTCGACAACGTCATCTGGATTGATAACATTTCCTTTTGACTTGGACATCTTCTCGTGGTTATCACCTAAAATCATTCCTTGGTTATATAACTTCTGGAATGGTTCTTTAGTTGCCACAATACCAAGGTCATACATCACTTTGTGCCAGAAACGTGCATATAATAGATGAAGGACCGCATGTTCTGCTCCACCAATATAGATATCAACTGGTAACCATTCTTCTAATTTCTTAGGGTCAGCAATTGCTTCACTATTATGTGGATCAATGTATCTCATATAATACCATGAACTTCCAGCCCATTGTGGCATGGTGTTTGTCTCACGACGTCCTTTACGACCATTCTCGTCAACGACATTAATCCAATCAGTCAAGTTAGCTAATGGGCTTTCACCTGTTCCAGATGGTTTGATGTCATTAGTCTTTGGCAATTCCAAAGGCAATTCGTTTTCAGGGACTAAGGTTGTTTCACCGTCTTCCCAATGAATAACTGGAATTGGTTCACCCCAGTATCTTTGGCGAGAAAATAACCAGTCACGTAAACGATAGTTAACTTTCTTACTTCCAATTCCTTTTTCTTCTAGAACAGTAATCATTTTATCAATTGCTGCTTGTTTGTCTAAACCATTCAAGAAATCAGAATTAATATGAATTCCTTCGCCAGTATAGGCAGCTTCATCAAGGTTACCACCTTCAATTACTTGTTTAATAGGAAGATCGAACTTTTTAGCGAACTCATAATCACGGTCATCATGAGCGGGAACAGCCATAATTGCTCCAGTTCCATAAGTCACTAAGACATAATCAGAAATCCAAATTGGCATTTTTTCATTAGTGATTGGATTGATTGCGTAAGCACCAGTGAAGACTCCTGTCTTATCATGACTCAAATCAGTACGATCAAGATCGGACTTATGAGAAGTTTCTTCGATGTATTTTTCAACTGCATAGCATTGATCTTCGGTAACAATTTCTTTAACCAAAGGATGTTCTGGAGCCATAACAACATAAGTTGAACCAAAAATAGTATCAGCTCTAGTTGTGAAGACGTCAAAAGTTTCTTTTGAACTGTCGATGTTGAAAGTAATTTGTGCTCCAACAGAACGACCAATCCAGTTACGTTGCATTTCTTTAATACTTTCAGGCCAATCAACATCATCTAAGTCGTCAATCAAACGATCAGCATAAGCAGTGATTTTTAACATCCATTGACGCATCGGCTTGCGAATAACTGGGAAGCCACCACGTTCAGTCTTACCGTCGATAACTTCTTCATTAGCCACAACAGTTCCTAAATCTGGACTCCAGTTAACTGGAACTTCGGCTTCATAAGCCAATCCTTTTTTATATAGTTGTTCAAAAACCCATTGAGTCCATTTGTAATATTCAGGATCGGTAGTATTGATTTCACGGTCCCAATCGTATGAGAAACCTAGAGAATTAATTTGACGTTTGAAGGTAGCAATATTTTTTTCAGTGAATTCTGCTGGATCATTTCCGGTATCTAAAGCATATTGTTCTGCGGGCAAACCGAACGCATCCCAACCCATTGGATGCAAAACGTTATATCCTTGAGCACGTTTCATACGTGAAAGAATGTCGGTTGCAGTGTATCCCTCGGGATGACCAACGTGAAGTCCTTGTCCTGATGGATAAGGGAACATATCCAATGCATAATATTTCTTCTTATCTGGATCTTCAGTTGTTTTGAATGATTTATTATCAGCCCAGTATTTTTGCCACTTTTTTTCTACTACATTATGATTATAAGTCATGTAAATTCTCCTTTTTTGAATCACTTTCTAAAACAAAAAAAATCGTCCAATGTTTTTCAACATTAGGACGATTCATTCGCGGTACCACCTAAATTCTATTCATTTCGAATAGCTCTTCATTCTGATAACGGTAGATAGCCGCAATTATGTAATAATTGAATTGATACGTTAGATAAGTTCGATAAGGTTGGTATGCACTCGCATTCCCGTGCACTTTCTGAAAAGCCAACTACTTATCTACTACTTCTAATTACAAATTTCATTTTACTTAAAATTAGGTTCATAGTAAAGTAAATGTTTTAAAGGAGAAAAAAATTGTTAAAAAAGAGAATATCTATTATTAGTGGTTCAATTTTTTTAATTATCGCGTTTGTTCTAATTTTCTTCCCAGTTCAATTAACCAACTTTGATATGGTAATCACTAATACTGTTTACAATTCAATCCCAACCATTAATCAACTCATAGCAATTATTACCGCTTTTGGTAATACTTCCACCGTGGTTATTATGGTTGCGCTAGTTACTATTTATTTATTAATCAAAAAAAACTATTATTCAGCAATCTTCTTGGTTTTTGACTCTTGTTTAATCGCTAGTATCAATAAGCTTATTAAGACTTTCGTCGCCCGCCCACGCCCCAGTGTTGATCATCTAGTGGTGGCAAACGGTTATAGTTTCCCTAGTGGACACTCAGCTTCGACAATGGCGTTTTTTCTAAGTTTAGTTTTTATAATTTGCATGCTTTCAACTAAAAAAAGAACCTGGTTAAAATTAATCTTGTTGATAATTCCGTTCATTATTGCTTTCACCAGAGTCTATCTAGGCGTTCATTACTTCAGTGATGTCGTTGCAGGACTGTCATACAGTATGGCAATTACTATCCTTGTTGGAAGCTTCTATCAAAGCTACGTTAATAATTTGATTGAATAAAAAGACAGCCTAATCGGCTGTCTTTTTTATTCTTTTACTTGAACACTCCCCACTTTATCACTGTGAGTAACATCAAGTTTCTCAAAAAAATCTATTTTCTCAACTTTATCAGTCGAATTTGTAATGACTGTTATGACAGTTGTATCTTTATTACTTTGTTTAATCAAATTAAAGTTCGCAATCATCAGTTGCGTATTCTCATCGACTGCCTGTCCCTCTTTCACTAAAATTTCAAAAGGTTCGCCATTTAACTCTACAGTATCTAATCCCACATGAACTAAGATTTCTAATCCATTTTCATCAATGATACTAATTGCATGTTTAGTTTTAAAAATATTAATTATTTTCCCTTTAATGGGAGCGTAAATTTCATTTGAATTTGGCTTAACTCCAAACCCATCTCCCATCATCTTCTGTGAGAAAACTGGGTCATTGATATCTTTCAACTCAACTAATGAACCATTGACTGGTGAAAATAAATTCACATCATTTTTCTTTTTGAATATATTAAACATTATTCATCACGTCCCAATATTTGATTAATTTCCTGACTGTATAAATCCGCTTTTCCACCATATACAGCTTGAATTCCACCTTGTGCTTCAAATACTGCAGTAGCACCTAATTTCTTAAGAGTATCGTTCTCAACTACTTTTGGATCTTTGACAGCAATTCTAAGTCTTGTTGCACAAGCTTCAATTGATTCAATATTATCTGCTCCACCTAAAGCATCAATAATTGTTAAAGCATCATCATGAAGATTTGACTTCTTACCTTCAGAAACAGTTGTATTTTCTGCAGGAACATCCTCATTTAAGACTGGTGTTGTTTCCATACCAGGAATAGCAACTTTGAACTTAGTGATACAGAATCTAAATACTACATAATAAATTATTGCCCATATTACACCTAATAATAATACGCTAGGCCAGTTTGTCTTATCCTTACCTTGAAGAACACCGAATAGTAGATAATCAATTAATCCACCTGAAAATGAATTACCAATTCTTATGTTCATAATATCAGCAAAGAAAAATGATAATCCGTCCAAGAATGCATGTACAACGTATAACCAAGGTGCGACGAAAAGGAAAGTATATTCTAGTGGTTCTGTGATACCAGTTAAGAATGAAGTTAAACCACCACTAAAGTACAATCCACCGTTTTCTTTACGATTCTTCTTAGGAATGGAATGATACATTGCAAGTGCAGCTGCTGGTAGACCAAACATCATAGTTGCAAATCTTCCGGCAAAAAATCTTGTTCCATATGTAAATAATCCAACATGATGTGGATCAGCTAATTGAGCAAAGAAAATATTTTGAGCACCAACAACTGTTTGTCCTGCTACATGAGCAGTTCCACCTAATGATGTGTACCAGAAAAGTGGATAAATTGTATGATGAAGTCCAACAGCACCAGTTAATCTCAATAAGAATCCATATAGGAATGTTCCAAAACTTCCCATACCGGCAATTGCTTTACCAGCAACAACAAGTTCATTTTGAATTGGTGGCCAAATTATATAGAAAAAGGCACCAATAAAAATAGCTGCTAAGGATGTGATTATTGGAATAAATCTTGAACCTCCAAAGAATCCCAAGAATTGTGGCAATTCAATCTTACGGTAACGATTATGTAAGAACGCTACCATTCCACCGATTACAATCGAACCAACAACTCCTGTATCAATCATTGCATCTTTAGCAGAGAACATTTGTAATAGTCCACTAATAGTTGCGGTATACACCAAGAATGAAACAGCACCAGATAATCCAGCTGTCCCTTTATCCCCATTGGCTAAACCGACAGCAATTCCAACTGCAAAAATAAGTGCGATATTAGCAAAAACTGCATTTCCAGCAAAGCTCATCACTTTTAAGATTGTTTGTAACCATTCTTGATTCAAAAATGGATATGCTTTTACAGCTGCATCATTAGTTAATGCACCACCAAGACCTAACAGTAAACCTGCGGCAGGTAAAATTGCTATTGGCAACATAAACGCGCGTCCAAGTTGCGAAAATTTCTTAAACATTTTTTCTTCCTCCAATTACTACTTTATTTTTTTAAAGCACTAATAAATCTTGAAGCAATTTCATATGGTCGTGTAATTGCTCCGCCAACTACTAATCCAGTCACACCAATATTTTGGATTTTTTTAGCTTCTTCAGGATAGTGAATCTTCCCTTCAGCAATGACTGGCATTTTGTGATCAACAATTTTTTGAATTAATTCCACATCTGGTCCATCTTGCTTTGGACTTTCTTCGGTATATCCGCTTAAAGTAGTTCCAACAAAATCAACACCAGATTTATAAGCATTTTCTGCCTCTTCAAAATTTGAAATATCAGCCATTAGCAATTGCTCTGGATATTTTTCTTTTATTCTTTGAATAAATTCTGTAACAGTCAGTCCATCATGTCTTTGCCGTAGCGTTGCATCAAAGGCAATCACATCAGTACCAACTTCATGCAACTCGTCAATTTCCTGCATTGTTGCTGTTATAAAAGGTTTTTCTGGTGGATAATCTTTTTTTATAATTCCAATAACTGGTAAATCAACTTTTTCTTTAATCTGAACTATATCTCTAATACTATTTGCTCTAATTCCAACTGCTCCTGCTTTTTGAGCAGCTAATGCCATTAATGGCATTATTCCACCTTCTTCTGTATACAAAGGCTCTCCCGGGAGCGCTTGGCATGAAACAATCAATCCTCCTTTTATTTTTTCAATGAACTCAATTTTATTCATACTCCAAAATCACTCCACTTTTTAAATTATTATGGATAAATTATCCAAAAACAATATAACACATCTTTTTCGTTTTGCAAACGTTATCAAGAAAAAAGACAAAAAGAATAGTATAATATCCATATCAACTACACGTAAGGATGCCTAAAATTGAACATTGCTTATCTAATCAAAGAAAAATATCCTTCTTTAACAAAATCAGAAAAGAAAATTGCTGATTACATTTTAAAGAATTTAAAAAACATCCCTTATTCAACAATGAGCGATCTTAAAGACGCAACCAATGTTGGGGATGCTACTATTATTAGATTTTGTCAAAAACTAGACTTTAATGGGTTTTCTGACCTGAAAATCGAAGTCGCTAAAGACGAATATTCAAAAAAAGAAGAATTAAGTTCTCAAGAAACGTACTTTGACATTAATGCCGATAATTTAAAGAATTCAATTTCTAGAACTAGAGAATTAATTATCGAAGACAATATTATTAATGCAGTTGATTTCATTTCTAAAGCTTCAAAGGTTTACATTTTTGGTGTTGGTTCTAGTGGTAATACATGTGCTGAATTTGCTTCAATGCTTCTTAGAGTTGGTGTTATTGCTGAACCAGTAACCGATCCTCATTTTCAAGCTCAAGTTGCCTCGCTTTTATCTAAAGACGATTTGGTTATCGGTTTCTCCCTATCGGGAAAAACAAAGGATACCTTTGATTCTTTGAATATTGCTAAACAAAATAATGCAAAAATAATTTCAATCACTAACTATTTAACTTCCCCTATTGCTGAAATGTCTGATATTGTTTTACAAACAGCTGTCGAAGAATTCTTAAATGGTGGTTCGCTTGCTGGAAAAATTTCACAACTATATGTATCTGAACTGTTGGTTACAGGTTATGAAAAAGTAAATGAAATTGATTCACTTAAATTGAGAGAAAAAGTTCTCCGTTCAATTATTGATAAAACAATCGATTAAAAAAAGACAGCCTAATCGGCTGTCTTTTTTAGTTCAATAAATCATTGTTTTTAAATTCTAATAAATTAAGAAGTAAGGTCATCAATATCAAGATAAAACCAACAATATAAATTCCGTGTAACCCATTAAACAGAATTTCTCTCAATCCTGGTAATAGATTTGTAGGCAAGGACCCTGCTGTTTGCGGATCAATCAGCTTATTCATCATGTCCATTGTATAGTTTTTGTTCTGAGCCACACCATTAATCATGTGTTGATTCAAGACAATTCCAAAAATTGAGACCATCAAACTTTGTCCAATGGTTCTACACAAAGTATTGAATGAGGTGGCTACCCCAATTTCATCATGTGTAACTGACGACTGAGAAGCAACAGTTGTCGTGGTAATGGTTAATCCGAAACCGACACCAGAAATAGTTGCAACTAGTAAGAAGTACCAGAATGGCGCATTAATTGGTGCTAAAATCAATCCAAAAACTGACATAAATAAGAATACCAAACTGATGTAAATAATCTTATTTGGCGCCATTTTTTTAAGCAATGTTCCTGCCCATAGAGAAGCAATTACCCACATGATTGAACTTGGAGTAACGGCAAAGCCTCCTAAAGAAGCACTTAACCCCTTCACCCCTTGCATCCAAGTTGGTAAATATGCTTCGAAACCAATTAAATAACCACTTACTAATAAGGCAATCAAATTCTGAATTACGAAAGTTTTGTTTTTAAAGAGGCTCAATGGAATAATTGAATCTTCGACTCTTTTTTCAACATAGATGAAAGCAATCAATGAAATAACGGTTACTGCAAATAGTCCGATTGGTATTAAGATGTTGGAACTTGAAAGATTTTGCAATCCCAACATCAATGATAATAGCAACATTACTAACAGAATTGTTCCTTTATAATCAATTGAAGCTTCTTTGTGTTCAACATTTTCAATTAAGAAGTACCAGATTAATCCAATAGTAATAATTCCAATCGGAATATTAATCATGAAGACCCAATGCCAGCTCAACTTCTCAACAATGAATCCACCCAATAATGGTGCAATAACTGAGGCAATTCCCCATGAAGAACCGTTCAAGCCAATGACTTTAGCTCTTTTTTCAATTGGATAAATGTCGGCAATAATGGTAAAAGCAATTGGTTGGATTGAACCAGCTCCAATTCCTTGGACCACACGTGCCAAAATTAGGGTCAACATTGATTGCGATAATCCACATAAAAGTGAGCCTAAGGTAAATAATACTAGTCCAAAAATAAAGACTGGTTTTCTACCTAGAATATCTGCCAATTTCCCATAAATTGGCGTTGATAATGCCGTCATTAATAAATAAATTGAGAACACCCAGTTCATCAATGAGACACCGTGAAGGCTACCAATAATCGTTGGCATCGCTGTTGAAACAATCGTTCCTTCAATTGCCGTCATAAAAGTCGCTACAAAAACCGTAACAGTTACTACCTTCACATTTGTTTTTCTCTTTGCTTGCATACTTCTATACTCCTAAAAATCCACTGCATTTTTCATAAACGCGTGACTAGTAACAGGAATTTCCACCGTTACTTGTCACGCTCTTCCCGCAAAAAAAGCGTTTCTGAAATAAGCTTTCAAAAACGCCTCTTTAACTCGCTAACCAAGATATTGTTTGATATCTTCGACCTTATCTAATTGTTCCCAAGGTAGGTTAACATCTGTACGTCCAAAATGACCATAAACTGCTGTTTGTTTATAAATTGGTCTTTGTAAATCTAACATTTTAATAATTCCAGCTGGTCTTAAATCGAATAATTCACGAACACAACTGATAATTTTTTCATCACTTACATTACTTGTATTGAAAGTATCAACATAGATCGAAACTGGTTGAGCAACACCAATCGCATAGGCAATTTGAATTTCAAATTTATCAGCAATTCCTGCCGCCACCATGTTCTTAGCAATGTATCTAGCCGCATAACTGGCTGAACGATCAACTTTGGTAGCATCTTTTCCAGAAAAAGCTCCACCACCATGATGAGCAATCCCACCATAAGTATCAACGATTACTTTTCTTCCGGTTAAGCCAGAATCACCTTGTGGACCACCGATAACAAACCGTCCAGTTGGATTAATAATAATCTTGGTGTCTTGATCAATTAGATTAGCTGGAATAACATCCCTAATCACTTTTTCTTCAACATCTGTTCTTAATTGTTCAAGCGTAACTTCTTCATTATGTTGAGAGCTTAACACTACTGTATCAACTCGGAACGGAATATTGTTCTCATCATATTCCACTGTTACTTGTGTTTTTGCATCTGGTCTTAGATATGATAAAACTTTCTCTTTTCTAAGCTCAGTAATCTTACGCATCAACTTATGTGATAGTGAAATTGGTAATGGCATAAATTCTGGAGTTTCATTAGTGGCATAGCCAAACATTAAACCTTGATCACCAGCACCGATTTTATCAAGTGGATCAACACCATCATTGCGATACTCAACGGCGTCATCCACACCCATAGCGATGTCAGCTGATTGTTCATCTAGAGCAATTAATACCGCACAGGTGTTACCATCAAAGCCGACTTCGACACTATCATAGCCAATATCTTTAATAGTCTGGCGAATGATAGTTTGAATATCAACGTAGGCAGTTGTTGATATTTCACCAACTACCAAAACTAATCCCGTTGTTACTGTAGTTTCACAAGCAACCCGAGCATTCTTATCTTGTTTTAAAATCTCATCTAGAATCGCATCACTGATTTGATCAGCAATCTTATCTGGATGTCCTTCAGAAACTGATTCTGAAGTAAAAAAATGTTTTTCTTTCATATTTTTTTCTCCACCTTTCGGTTACAGGGCAAATCCACTATCGGACCCCATCAGGATTAACAATGTAACAACATACTATGTTAACATATTTCATTGACGTAAGAAACATTTTTGAATAGTATAAGAGATATGAAAACAATAAAAACTAATAGACCTCGACCACTACTTCTACGAATTATTGACACTCTGATTGAGTCATTAAGTGTTGTCATTTTTCCATTTATTTTCGCTAGTAAGTTCAAGATTAATCCGCTTCCGGGGTACTTATATGTCGTAGCTTTTATAGCTTTAATCTATATTTATAAAGATGTCTTCCTACCAAGAAATCCTAACAAGTATTTCGATATGTTATTTGTAGGAATCTTCTTAATTCTAAGTATTTTATTTAGTATTCAGTCTGGAAATCTCTTAATTACTGCCCTTGTTATAATGCAACTCTTATTGTTCATCTCGACAAAGTTAATTAAAGATACCACTCCGTTACTAACCGATGTAATCTTTAATTTTGTTACTCCAGTGTTCTTAATGATTACACTGACCTATTCACTGGCAAAATTTCTCAGCTTAGAATTAATCATTTTGATTCTTTTGATTAATACTTTCTCATTGACTGTTAATTATCTTGATTTCAATTACAAATCATTGTTTGGTCTCACTGCAGTATTGTTATTAGCTATTATCATGTACATTACTCAATATATTACTTTAGCTAATGCCTTATCGATGTTTGCCACCATGTTGTTCTTTGTTTTAATTAAATATTTCTATCAAGTTAAGATTAATAGTTGTTGGGTTAGAATTCTTATTAGTCTACTACAGATATTTTAAAAGCAGTCAGGAGACTGCTTTTTTGTTTGAAACGCGTTTGACTTCACAAAAACTTCCGTCTAAAAAAATAAGAGCTAACTTCTCTCGAAGTTAACTCTTATTTCCTTAGTACTCAGTTTCTATACGTGAAGTCTCACGCTCTTATTCAATGGAGGATACAGGGCTCGAACCTGTGACCCTCTGCTTGTAAGGCAGATGCTCTCCCAACTGAGCTAATCCTCCATGCTTGATGACCCGTACGGGATTTGAACCCATGTTACCGCCGTGAAAGGGCAGTGTCTTAACCACTTGACCAACGGGCCATATCATTAGCACAAAAGATATTATATAGTATAGATAGGCAACAAGGCAAGGAGAAAATATGAATATTTCCGACTTTTTTCAAAAAACTACTACACCAGAAATTGCACAAAACCTACTTGGACGAAAACTCTCCTACCANTCATTAGCACAAAAGATATTATATAGTATAGATAGGCAACAAGGCAAGGAGAAAATATGAATATTTCCGACTTTTTTCAAAAAACTACTACACCAGAAATTGCACAAAACCTACTTGGACGAAAACTCTCCTACCAAACCGAAAAAGGAATCGTTAGTGGTTTGATTGTTGAAGTGGAAGCATATCTAGGAATTGAAGATATGGCGGCTCATAGTTACGCAGGACGTCACACCAAAAGTAACGACCCTCTTTACCAAGCTGGTGGAACTATTTATATTTACTCTATTCATAAATACTTGGATATGGATATCAGTGTCCAAGAAGCTGGAAATCCCCAAGGAATTTTAATTCGTGGTTTAGAACCAATCGATGGCTTAGATATTCTCCAAGAAAATCGACCTGTAAAAAATCAATTTGATTTGACTAACGGACCAGCAAAATGGATGCGAGCTTTTGGAATTTTGGATAAAGAATTATCAGGAACAATGTTAAATGCCGGTCCTTTGCAATTATCAAACGAAATAATAAAGCAACCGAAAAATATTGCTGTTTCAACCAGAATTGGAATTGATAACAAAGGAGCATGGGCTAAGAAACCTTTACGCTTCAGTGTACAAGGCAATGCCTATGTATCAAAAACTAGAAAATCTGACATGGACTTAGATAGCTTTGGTTGGAAATAAAAAAAGCCTTTAACAAGGCTTTTTTATTTACGATCACTTCTAGCTCTTAGGGCGTAAAGGATGGTTACAGTATCGACAACTTCTTGGAACATTGCTCCAATGATTGTCGGAATTAATCCAAAGGCAGCGATAATCATTAATCCAATACAAATGAATATTCCGATTAAGACTGCTTCTTTAGAAATTCTCATTGTATCTTTAGAAATTTTAACAGCAGTAACTACTTTGTTGAGGTCATCACGGACAATAACCGCATCGGCAGATTCACTAGCAGCTGTCGCTCCACTCGCACCCATTGCAATACCTACATCGGCAATTACTAATGAAGGTGCATCATTAACCCCATCACCTACCATGGCGATTGGCTTCTCATCTTTTTTGACGTTGTCGAGAACATCAATTTTATCTTGAGGTAAACATTCTGAATATACTTGAGTAATATCAGTTTCCTTAGCGACTTTTTGAGCAACTGAATCATGGTCACCAGTCAACATGATGACATTATCCACACCCAATCTTTTCAACTCATCGATGGTTTCTTTAGCTTCAGGTCTAATTTGATCAGTGAAGAGAATTGAACCAGCGTATTTATCATTGATTGAAATATGAATTGCCGTTTTTTGAGCGTCAAAATCTTTCTTATTAGCATCGACAAATTCTAGCTTACCGACTTTAATAGTCTGTCCATCAACTATCCCACTAACTCCTTGAGCAGTGATTTCATTAACATCATCAGCTTTTTTTAGATGATCTGAACCAACATATTCAACTAAGGAACGAGCCAAGATATGGTTAGATTCTTGTTCAATACTTGCAGCCAAAGCATATAGTTCTTCATCACTTAACTCAGAGTCGTTGATAATACCATCAACTTTTAATTTACCAGAAGTAATTGTTCCAGTTTTATCAAAAGCAATTGATTTAATCTTAGCTAACTTCTCAATAGTCGTACCGGTTTTGACGATAATACCATTTCTACTTGAACGACTCATTCCTGAAATCAATGAGATTGGCGCTGCAAGAATCAATGGACAAGGTGAAGCAACAACTAGAACTTGAGCAATACGAACCGGATCTTTAGTAACAAAATAACTAATCCCCGCAATCACATAAGCTAGTAAGGTGAATGGTACCGCATAACGATCAGCCATTCTGACGAAGTGAGCAGGCCGTTCTTCCGATTGCTTAACCAACTTGATAATTTCTTGATATTGACTATCTTTAGCAAGACTGGTGGCTTTCATAGTAATAGAGTTATCTCCGTTGACCGAACCAGACATCAATGAATCACCAACGTTTTTGGAAACTGGACGAGATTCACCAGTCAAAGAAGCTTCATTAACTTCAGAATCACCTTCAATAATAATTCCATCAACAGGAACTAGTTCACCAGGTTTTACTAACAAAGTATCATCAATTTTGACATCATCAACATCAATATCTGAAACCTTGTCATTATTCACTAAGTGAGCATCTTTAGGAGTGTTAGAAATTAAGGCTTTCAACTCACTATTTGCTTTAGTAGCAGCGAAATCTTCAAGTGTATCACCACCAGTTAACATTAATAACACAATTAATGCAGCCCAGTATTGCCCTACTGCTAAAGTGGCAACGACAGCTGTGATAGCAAGTAAGTCGACCCCGAATTTTCCTGATCTTAGAACCTTAATCATATCAACTGTCATGATTAAAGCTAAAATCGAACCTAAAACTGTTATTATGGCTTGAGCAGCGAACTGTTGATGAAAAATAAATTCTAATGCCCCCGCTATAACAGCAATCGTAAGCACTACACCTAATTTAAATTTGTTAGTATTCTTTTCCATGTATTCAACCTCTTATCTTGATGAATATATTGTAACATGGAATCATTCTAAATTAAAACAATAAATCAAATTTCTTTATTTCTTCTTTCAATGTTGTAATAAACCAAGACAATACTCAGAATTATCAGCAACGACCAACTTGAAATTTTTCCTAAATTGACCAAATGCCACCCTATTTTCTGATCAGGATATTTCCAAGCCGAGAAAAACGTTGAAATATTTTCGGCAACCCATAATGCTATTCCGATACAAAGAAAGGCAAAATTCATCCACATTTTATGTGTCTTCTTAGTCAAAGTGAAGTAAACCTCAGTTTTCCAAAAAAGAACAATAGTGGCAAGAATTATTACATATCTTAAATCCCAAATGTAATGATGAGTAAAGAAATTCAAGTAGATTGCCAAGCACAGACTAATGACGGCTGTCTTATTAGGCCAGTCGGTATATTTCAAATCAAAAACTTTCCAAGCACGATAAATATAACTACCAACACTCGAATACATGAAGCCACTGTACAATGGAACTCCCAAGATTTTAACAATTCCCGGTTCAGGATATGACCACATTCCAATATGTGTCTTATAGATTTCTAATATCAGACCCACTATATGAAAAATCAAAATAATCTTAACTTCTGACCATGTTTCATATTTGATTAATATCAAAACTATCTGAATAAGAATTGAAAGAATCAATAATAAATCATAACGATGAATGAACGAAAAACTTACATATTTAGTAACAAACATTGAAATGAAAAGTAATGCAGGAAACAAACAACACGAAATTTGCTTCTTAATAAAGTCGATCACTAGATGCCTCCCCCTGACAAATGAATTGTTATAGAGTTTACCAAAATAAACTCTCAGAAGTAAAGATGTTATGCAATTTCGATTTTTATGCTTATTAATGATATAATTAATTAACTATATATTTTGAGGAGGATTCTATTATGAAAGATACATCATTTAAAGCAATTATTAAAAGCTATTGGTTTTGGATAATAGTCCTAGTATGTGCCGCAATCGGTGCTTATGTTGGATATAATTTCTAAATAAAAAAGACCTCATCTGAGGTCTTTTTTATATTTAAGCTGGTTTGTTCTTCCAAGCAATGAAACCTGAAATTGACATACTTAGTACAAAGAAGATAATTGCAGTTATTGCATTTCCTCTTGAGAAAATAAGTAATGAAGTAATTGCGAACAAACTAACAACTGTTAGAATAATACCAGATTTTTGAACAGTAGTAAGTTCATAGAATTTTTCTTTGAATCCCCAGACAAGTAGTAGTGATCCAACAAATGAACTAATACCAAAAATTATGTGTAGTACCATCAAAATAGAATACATATAATTATTACCTCCATTGTAATAAGCTAATGATATCAAAAACCAATAAAAAAGACTAGTGACTTTTGTGTCAGTAGTCTTTTTATATTAACTATTCGTCATCTTTTTTATTAATTTTCTTAGCTACATCGTCGACTACTTCATCAACCTTATCTTTAGCCTTCCCAACAAGACCCTCTATTTTGCCTTTTAACTCTTGTTTATCGTTTCCTGTAGCTTTTCCCACTTCTTCGTTTACTTTACCTTTAACTTGGTCTTTTTTGCCATCTACGCTCATAATATATATCCTCCCATTCATTTATTTAGGTTCATGCTAACAACTAACATGATGTAACTCAATTATCCTGCTCACATAGAATTGAATAGCCACATTTTCAAAAAAATGGTAACATTTATACTAGTATTTTATTAAGCAAGGGGAAAACGATTGAAAAAATTAACCACCGCACAAGTAGACCGAATTGGAAGAATTGCTAGTCTGATGTCTATCTTGATGTATGTTTCATATATTCCACAAATCATCTCAAATATTAATGGCAACCCCGGCAATCCAATTCAACCTGCTGTTGCTTGTATCAACGGACTTTTCTGGACATTATATGGATTTTTTAAAGAGAAAAAAGATTGGCCAGTTATTTGCGCCAACGTTCCTGGAATTTTTCTCGGAGCAATTACTTTCATCACATCTCTAATGTAAAAAAGAACCTACAATTTAAATGTAGGTTCTTTTTATTTACGGAGAATAAGGGATTCGAACCCTTGATACGCCGTTAGACGTATACACGGTTTCCAACCGTGCTCCTTCAGCCGCTCGGACAATTCTCCAAATCAACAAGAAAATTGTATCATAAAAAAGATATTCAAGAAACAAAAAAAGGATTGAATTTTAACTTCAATCCTTTTTGAATACTCCGGTTGTCAGGCTCGAACTGACGACAACCTGATTAAC
>NZ_JAUKWP010000005.1 GCF_030504545.1 Lactobacillus sp. YT155
TCAGTGATTTGACCTTTACCAACTTGGTAATAAATCTTAGCTTTCAAGTCGGCAAGAATTTCAGCCATTGATTCATTTCTTGTCGAATCGAAACGTTTACCAATATTTTGTTCAAGCCACTCTTGGAAACGTTGGTTAGTATTATGTAAGTTAGCGTATTGAGCATCATCTGCTTGATAAGGTGTTGTTAACTCACTAATGTTATAACCAGCAGTCTTCATATCTTTGAAGACACGTCCGCTTAAATACATACTCTTTTCATAGTATGTTGGAAACTGTGGTTTGCTGACTTGTGTATTTTTTGGCTTAGTTGCCTTTTCTTCTTCACTCCACGTTGGATGGAATAGTGATCCATATTTCAACCAGTTGTATGGATATTCACCAATTGATGTACCATATTGTTGCATGTATTTAACGTAGTCACCAGTTGGTGTTTGCCCGTTAAACATTGTCATATTGTTAATAAGGTTGTCAATATCAGCAACTGTCTTATCAGCTAACGGATTCCTGTAATATCTACTATAGAAATCTTGGTTACCACTACTTACAACATTACCAATTAGGCTTCCATCACGTAAGGCGATTGATGAACCAGTACCACTACCATTATCAACTAACCAACCAGCCATATCAGAAGCTACAATCAAATACTTATGGTCAGCTTCAACTTCTGTATCACTATCTAATAATTTTTGTGATTTTAGCAATCCACCATGAAGGTTTGATCCTGCAGTATATGAAGCAGCGAATCCCTTATTGATGGTTGCAAGACTGTCATCATTCAATGGTACGAGACCATTTAACTTATCAGTAGCGTCTCTTTGGATTGTGACAATACCAATCTTAGCTTCGATATTAGGATTACTATTAAGTTCAGTAGTGAATGCTTCAAGTTGTGCTTTAACATTCGCATAGTTCTTAATAGTTGTAGTATCTACAGCAAAGACGATAGCAATTTTTCTTTTTGAACTGTACCATCTTCTGGCAACTTAAAGTTAATACCATAAGTGCCATCCCCATTATCAGTAGCTGTTTTTGCGATTGGATAATCAGGTGTTTCTGTTTGAGCAACCGCTCTACTTACCCCTGAAACACTCCCCAAACCAAGAACAAAAACTCCCAATGTCATAATAAATTGAGTAATTCTTCTCCTGAGTTTCATTAATACTCCTCCTATAAAAAACCAAATTAATTAAAGGAATTATTACTTATTTTTAAAAACTATAAGTTAATTATTATTCTAAGATAGATTTTTTAAAAGCAAAAGATAATAATTCCACTAATAACTTGATTATACATAAACATCCATATAAAGTCAGTTATTTTTAGTAAATCCTTATAAAATTTATTCTTAAATAAAAAAACACCAATAATAAAATTGGTGTTTTTTAGTCATTATTCATCTTTTTTAAAACAATTAGAGCTATCATTGAGGCCATGTACGTACATACAGTTACAGTCATCGCTAAATATTCATACTTTAATTGGTGCACTCTAATAGTAAGTTGAGAAGTTCTGCTTCTAGATATCAAACTAGACCTCACTGCCACTGTTCCGTAATCATCATTTCTTTTATTCGCAACTTTTTTCCCGTTTATATATGAATCGTATTTAATTCCTTTATAATCGACAACCGGAGTTACAACATATTGAGGAATTTTATTATTTCTAACCGAAATTCTCTGTTCTGTACTATTCACCGTAGACGTTAATCTATTAAAAATGATTGGTCCGGGAATAATATTATTAGTCACTAGGTAAGGAGCAAGCCCTTGGTTCTTACTTAATTTCGTTTTGGAATAATAGTCATTATTGAAAGAAGGCTTTACTAATCCATCAGTCATTGCAGATTGTGAAAGTATGTTAGATCTCTGTTCTTCAGTTTTATAAATCGAATAACTCCCTGGAAACAATACTAGAATTGACACTACTGTTATTACAATTTTTGACTGTTCAAAATTTATATTCGTCATCATGCCAATGATACTAATAACAATAAAAATAACTGATATTGTTAAAATTCGTCCCGGAAATTGAATAGTTTCTATTTTTGAAAGAAATGTAATTTTATCAATTATTTCCCACCCATTTTTAAACCAATCAGTAGTCATAATTGTTAATATAACTCCAATAATACCTGAAGAAAGAAAATAAATATTTCCCCGCCTAGATTCAAAACTGAAAAACAAGTAAATAATTGAAACGACACCTAATAAAAGTAATATACTTCCTATATTCCAACTTGTAGCACTATACCCAGCAAACCCCTTGGGAGAAAAAATATTCAAAAAATCACTGATGTAAGATGCTGTAGAAACTGTTGTTTTAATAAATCTTCCATTAGTTGGAAAAAGAAGTTCATTAGACGTAGTTAGGTTTAAGAAATTATAAATGGTCACCAGTGATAATAATGCTGTAAGTGAAGCTGACACTAATATATTCACTATTTCGTTAAGATTTATCTTTCTAGTTATTATCCTAAATAGCTCCACTAAAATTAACGGTACTAGAATTAAAGCAACCGATAAAATATGGGAATTTACAATCAAAGAAAAACCCAAAGCCAAGAAAATAATACCTGACCTTTTCTTTTTCCATATTCTTAACAATCCAATAACTACTAAGGGAATAAATGTATAGCCCAGTAGTTCCCCAACTGCCAGTCGTTGATATTCAAGTATTAAATGCCAGTTGTTAAATACATATAAAGCTGAAATAAAAATAGAAATTGACGCTTTATGAGTAAACTCTCGAGATAATAACCACGCAGTGAAACTTGTTACAAAATTTATTAAAAACATACATAAGAATACTTTTTTCACTAACGTGACTGGTAGTAAAAATGGCCAAATAAATATATATAGTGAAAAAAATGGATACATTGAGTTAATTCCGATTCCTTGTGTTTGAAAATCTAGAAAATTGACTGGAAACGCTATTTGTCCCTGCTCCATACTATGGAGTACACTTCTGATTCTAGCAAAGTGAAACGCCCAATCATCTTGTCCAACATGCACTTGCCGATCAAAGAAAAAAGGAAGCGTTGCTAAAATACTAATAATTACAAGTGCTAATAATTCAAATATAATTTCGTAGTTCTTATTAAAAGATTTTTTAAGTTCCATCATTTATCCTTTTACTTAAAAAATCTTCCCCTTTATATTAAGACTCAATCCACATATTATTCTTATTCAAAATCTTCAGGATAAGAAACTATTTTGACTTTAATATCTGAAGAAATAACATTACTCTCTTTGGCAATTTTTAATTGTTCATCCATATATTCTACCGCCATAAAATCTGACGAATGTAGCCAGATGTTGTCCACGTACCATTGATTATTTATGAAATCATCAACGAACGTTTTACCTTGTGGGTATTTCCAACCCAGACTGTTATCCAGAGAAATATGAGTAACTGCATTTTTATTTTTTAAAAAAACTTCTTCAAGTTCTTGGACATTGCTAACCAATGTCCAACCATCGGGTACTGATCTGATATCATCTAAAAATAATTTCATAGTTACCTCCTCCAACATTTTCTATATTTTTAAAAGACTTTTTAATTATTCTCAGGTTTATTATTAAAAAAATCAAGAGAAATATTTGTTACAGGGCTTTGTAAAAGTCAAGCAAAAGTGTATCATTTAAGTATATTACTCAATCAAGGTGAAAGAAAAATGACCATTGTTATAACTTTAGGATTATTTATATCATTATTTTTGGCAATGATTTTGCAAAAAGATCAAATATTTGGCTTTTTGGCAACTATTTATTTGAATTTAATTTGTGCCTCTTTTTTTGCGCTCAAAACAACAGAGTTCTATTTAAAAAGACCTATCACTGTCACTGCAATTTTTCTCGATAAATCAACCTCAATAAAATTTCTATTATTAATAATTGCATTCTTTGTCATTTTGTTCATTCTTTTCTCGTTCCTTAATCGAAAGCTTTTAAATATAAAAATAACTAAGTATAAGAATAAAAAGTGGATTAGATACTTAATTGTACTTTTTGTCTTAAGCCTCGGTCTATTCCTACTTTTTTCAGCAAATTGGGAACAGCAAACATTTAGTCTCTTGACTCCAGAGCAAATAATTTATAATCTAACTCAACCCATGGAAGGAGCAGATGGAAGCTTTTTAAATTCATTTGTAAACGGTCCCCTAACAAAAACACTTATTTTCTTTGTTATATCAATCCCTTTTGTCTTATATATAAGAAATTTCAAAATCTCATTTTCACTTAAAAAAAATTTCTCACTGAAATTTACCACCATTTTTTCATTAGTCGGCCTAGTATTATCAATTACCTTTACCTCAGTTGCTGCCGTTAAGGCTGATGCTGCGAGCTTTTATCATTACCTAACTTCTGATTCCTCATTCATTCAAAATAACTACACTAAGCCCACTTCAAAAAATGTTATTTTTCCAACTAAAAAAAGAAATTTAATCTATATTTACGTTGAGTCTTTGGAATCGACTACCATTTCAAAAGAACTTGGTGGACAGTGGAGCACAAACTTGTTACCTGAGTTAACCAGCTTGGCTGAGCAACCTGAAAATGTCCATTTTTCTGATACCAATAAAGAGTTTGGAGGTGCTCAACAATTACCTGGTACTGGATGGACTGTCGCTGGAATGGTTGCACAAACATCAGGACTTCCTCTTAAAGTTCCAAGTAGTAACGGAACCAATCAAAGATCACATCAAAATTACTCTACCGGAACGAAAGATAAATTTTTGGCAGGTGTAACCTCTATAAATGATATCCTTGCCGGTCAAGGATATGAACAAACTTTAGTATTCAGATCAAGCGCTGCTTTTGCAGGAAGAGGTAACTATTTTGGGCAGCATGGAGTGAATACAATTGATGACTTAAACGTTGTAAAAAGAGAAAATCGTCTTCCAAAAGATTATCATGTTTTCTGGGGATACGAAGATTCAAAATTATTCAACTTCGCTAAGGAAGATGCAACAAAACTAAGTCAAGGAACTAAACCCTTTAATTTAACCTTACTAACTGAGAACACTCATTTTGTAGGAGGTTATTTAGAATCATCCGCCCCACAACCATATAACGACAAGTACTCAAATGTCATTGCGTACTCAGATCATCAAATTGTGGATTTTGTAAAATGGGTTCAACAGCAACCATTCTATGACAATACAACCATTATCATTCAAGGTGATCATTTATGTATGGATTCTAATTACTACAAAAGTGTTCCAGACAATAAAAGAAGAACTTTTAATTTAATAATAAACGGCGCGCAACCTAAAGACCAGGTCATAAAAACTAACAACAGACAATTCAGCACTCTGGACATGTTTCCAACCACCCTATCTGCTCTGGGTGTCACCATTAAAGGAGAACGCCTAGGCCTTGGCACCAATCTACTTTCGGATAAGAAAACTTTAATTGAAAAATATGGATTTGAAAAAGTTAATAAAGAGTTATCAGAAAGATCCAGTTACTATACTAAGACATTTATGATTAACAAATAAAAAAAGAACAATAGTTTAGTCTATCGTTCTTTTTTATTTATATTAAGACTGGAGAAGAAAAATCTAAAAAATTAGCTCCTAAGGGTAATGAGTTATTTTTTTTACGTAGTCACTACGCCTCTAATTCTTCCAAATTGAAAACTCCGATCTTCGTGAAAACTACCATTGACTACATACACTGTTATAAAAAAGATAGATTTAAGCAAAACGACAGTACCAATATGATCAGCAAACTTTAAAGTTTATTTTTTAAATAATCATTTTTATTCATATATCCTTCGTAATTACTATCAATTCAAATTATAAACTAGTAGTATCTATTTCAGTTCCCTTTATTGTCCATTAATAAATTTATTATTGTAATACTTCGAAACTGCTGATAATTCTGTACTGACATTAACAAATCCATATTTCTCAACTAATGTCTCTTTATTCGAGAGAAGATTTGTTCCTAATCCAAGCCTGTTCCCTTTAACTTCTACACCTAATGCTGCCAGCGTGGTTGGAAACATATCAATTGTTCCAAACTGTCTGTTAGTAGTTTTAATTTTAGATTTATCAGCTTCTTGTGGAGCATTAAGAATCAAATTGAATGTATGTCTGTCTTTCACCCCTTTATAGTATTGAGTATCCATACTTAGATGATCACCATTTATAATGATAGTAGTATTTTTGTAAAAATCTTGTTGTTGCGCCCACTTCACAAATTCAACTATTTGATGATCTGAAAAAGCAATTACATTGGAGTATTTATTTCCGTATGGCTGGGGAGAGCCTTTTTCAGTATATCCACCAATATGATGCGTATTCGCAGTTAGCATAGTTAAATTGAAAGGTTTATTTTGTTGACTTAGTTTCGTTACATCTTGCTTGGCATATTCAAATAGTTTTGAATCTTCATATCCCCACCAAACTTTATAATCCTTAGATATTCTGCCTTCTTTTTTTGCCGCGAGATAATCATCAATTTTTACATTCCCATGTTCTTTGAAGTAACTTCTGCGACCACCAAATGTTGCATCAGAACCAAACAAAGCGACTTGATTGTAACCTTCTTTTTCTAAGATGTCGTTTAATGAGATTACACCTGGAAGAAATTTATCTCCTTTGTTATTAGCATAACTATTCCCATCAACAGGAATTTTTAAAGGCAGCCCTGAAGTCTGGGCAACCATTCCCGCAATCGTCCATCCAGTTCCTGAAAGCTGTTGTGCTCCACCAAATTCCTTTTCACTATTTGAAAAATGAATTCCTTGTCTTGATAATTCTGTTAATTCAGGAAGTAAATTTTGACTTTGTTGTCCTCCCAACTCTTTTGATATGGATGTCGATTCTAAGGACTCAGCATAAATATAAATTAAGTTTCGTTTGTGCTTAGGGAATTTAATGTTATTTGCAGTTGGTTCAACATAGTTCTTTTTTATGAAAGTTGAATCAGTTGTGAAATAATCGTAAAAATCTTTCGCCTTTATCTCCACTGCAGCAATAGAAGTCAAAACTAGACTAATAATTAAACTTGGAACAACAATCCATTTCCCTAAAAAGCGATAATTAAAAAATCGATTTAAGATTTTAAATGAAAAGTTGAATTTTCTTAAATAAATAAAAATAATACTCAAAAAAATCAGTAATAGCAGTGATTGTAATAATGGTCCAATAATAAATGAATCGACAAATCCTCCTGCAGTCCCTTCCATCGGCTGAGTCAAATTGTATATGATTTGCTCAGGAGTTAACAGATTGAAATTATAATTCGTCCAGTAACTAGCTTTTAACAAGAAATAGCCTATAGTAATTAAGAAAGCCGCACCTATACTTCCATAAGGCAACCGATTTTTTTTAAAGTTTTTTTCTACCATTGAAAAACTAGTCCAACGCTCTAATAAATTGAGTGAAAAATAAACTAATACGTAAACAATTAATAAAATAAAGCAAAATTTGATTGAAAAAGTTGGTGTAAATATTACATCGTTAAAAACTATAGGATTATGTGTATATATTCGCGCCAAAAATAAACTTATTAACAAAGAAGCTATTCCCACGAGAAAAGTTTTCGCCAAAATTTTAAAAGTAGTATCATTTTTTGTAAAGATTGCAGCCAAAATTGGCAATATTACAAATCCAAAAATAAAAATATACATTTATCCATCCTCTATACCCTGTTTACTATGTTTAATCTTATCATTAAATTTTCATTGTGCAAAAAAGTCATAGAATTATCCTTCTACGACTTTCTTTTTCATATACATATAGTAACTTCCATAACAAATCCCACAGGCAATGATTAATATTCCAAAAATAACGGTTAGATTTGCCGCCCCAAAATTTTGAAATACCAAGGTTCCAATTGGCACACCTAGCGCATTACCGGTTAAAAATCCCGATTGCGCAATACCAAGATAAATTATGCGTTCCTGCCTAGGAAAGATTTCATATTCCATTAATTCTTTAAATATAAAGAATCCCGCAGTTCCAAATGACATAATCGCATAGGCCAATATGATGAAATAAATATTTTGCTGACCATTTAAGACTAACAAAATCATCGATATTCCGATGATCAGTTGATTGATTATAAAGAATAATAATGGAGCCACATTCACTTTAATTCTTTGGTAGAAAATTGCCGCTACTACCGTCAAAACACTAAAGACAGTAGTCCAAAATGTCACTGAAGCAACCTTTAGTCCCGAGCTACGGAGAATAGCTGGAATGATTGGTTCAATCAATGCATCCGTTACTCCTAAGAAAAACACCACCAGAAACAAAATAATTCCCGAAGTCTTATTAGATGGAAAGATGGTTATTGGTTTATCTTTTTTTTCGTGCATTTTGCTTGTTGGGATATCGTTAAAAAGAATCAAGCTTCCCATACAAATTGAAGATAAGACAATTAAAGAAATGTAGACTAAATTTGACGAATTGAAAAATGAAATAATGGCGCCAGCAACAATAATTGCCAACAGTGCTGCTACTTGTAGTATTACATATCGTGACGATACTAAGATTTTTTTACTAGCCTCATCCGCATCCGACTCGTAATAAATCCAAGTTCTAATTACTATTAAGGTAATGCTTGCTCCCATTCCAGAGATTAATCCAGATACTACTGCAATGAATGGACTACTGGGGAAGATTCTCAAGAACATCCCCAATGCATAAATCGGCAAAAACACTATCGCAATTTTTCTTAAATTCCAATTGTTCAAATTATTACTAATCAGAAATGATAAGGCACCAGCAACAGCCATTGCTGAATAAGCCATTGAATAATTCACTAATCCATTATTTTGTTGAAAATAAAGAACTTGAGAATATCGTGAAATTCCCATAGTTAAATAAAAAACTAAAATGAATGACAACAGTTTTCGATGTTTATATTCAGTTTTAAAAATTGTTTTAACTCTGCTCATTCAAAAAACATCCTAAAACCCCTAAAAATGCCAGTTGCAGGATTCGAACCTGTGACCGCCGGTTTACGATACCGATGCTCTACCAACTGAGCTAAACTGGCATAAGTAAGTACATCTTATTTGATGTACTTGTCTAAAAACTTCGTTACTTTATTTTGATATAATTGAGGATTTTTTTCAAATGATTTTGCATGTCCAACGCCCTTAATTACCCAGAGTTCTTTGGGACCCTTAGTTGCCTTGTAGTTTTTGTAAACCATGTTAGTTGGTACAAAATCATCTTTTCCTCCGTGAATGAAGAAAACAGGCAAATGATTATTCTTTAGTTGATCAACGCTACTAGCTACATATGGATCATAGCCACCCTTTACTATCGTTACCCAACTGAGAATCTTAACTAGTGGAACTGGTGGAATATTGTATAAATTACCAGCTTCGTAGAATAATTCATCTTTCAAAGATGAATAGCCACAATCTTCGACAATTGCTTTAACCTGAGATGGTAGATTAATTCCACTCATCATCATAACCGTGGCCCCACCCATACTAATTCCGTAGAGAACAATCTGGGAATCAGTACCATCTTTAGCGATTACTTTGTTTACCCATTTTGCGTAATCATCTTTATCGGTCCAACCGTAACCAATAACTTCTCCTTCACTTTGACCATGAGCTCGATCATCAGGAGCCAGCACGTTATAACCCATATCATGAAACATCTTGATTTGTTGAGCCATATCTTCTTTTTTACCCATGAAACCATGAGCAACGACAACGGTTTTTTTCGTTGGTTTTTCAGCTGGCACATAAGCAGCCACCAACTTTAAATTACCACCAGCTGAGGTTTGTTTCCACGTTTGTTTATTTTCTTTGAGCCATTTTTTGGCGGCCGTTTCTTTCTTAGTTACTTTCTCACTATCCAAAAATGATTTTTCACCTGGAACAAACGCCACTTGATAGAAATAAAGACTGGCTGCAGTAAGTGCTGCTGCAATTACCACAACAATTGCTGTCAGCCAACTGATTATTTTCTTTTTTCTGCCCATTTTTTTCTTCATATTTTCACCTATCGGTTATTGTAATAAAAAAGCCAGCAATAGCTGGCTGATCGACTCCGGTTGTCAGGCTCGAACTGACGACAACCTGATTAACAGTCAGGTGCTCTACCAACTGAGCTAAACCGGAATAATAACTTGACGACTAATAAATGATAGCTTTTTTAAAAAATCTAGTCAAGTCATTTTTATACTATTTTGTTATCTTCTTAACCCCATTCATATACGGAACAAGCACTTCTGGAATCGTAACTGTGCCATCTTCATTTTGATAATTTTCTAGAATTGCTGCGACAGTTCTACCTACTGCTAATCCAGATCCATTAAGGGTATGCAACAAGTTAACTTTTCCGTTCTCATCACGATAACGAATTTGGGCACGACGTGCTTGGAAATCTTCACAGTTTGAGCAGCTTGAAATCTCACGATAAGTTTTTTGTGCTGGCATCCAAACTTCGAGATCATATGTCTTAGCAGCGGAGAAACTAGCATCTCCACTTGCTAAAACAATCCGGTGATATGGAAGATTTAATTTCTCAAGAATGCTTTCTGCATCCAAAGTCATTTGCTCCAATTCGTCATATGAAGTTTCTGGCTTAGTAAATTTCACCATTTCGACCTTGTTGAATTGGTGCATTCTAATTAAACCACGAGTGTCACGTCCGGCACTTCCCGCTTCAGAACGAAAACTTGGACTCAAAGCTGTGAATTTTTGAGGCAACTTCTCTTCATCAAGAATTTCGCCTCGGTAAAAGTTGGTTAAGGGCACTTCTGCAGTGGGAATTAATGTCAATGGATCTTCTTCATTCATGACCGTGTATACATCTTCAGTAAACTTAGGAAACTGCGAGGTTCCAAACATTGATTCATTGTTAACTAAATAAGGCGTAATCATTTCTTGATACTCTTCTTTAGCATGTTCATCGAGCATAAAGTTATAGATAGCACGTTCTAATTTTGCTCCTAGACCCATGTAGTAGACGAAGCGACTTCCGGAAACTTTTGCAGCACGTTCAAAATCAAGAATTTCTAAATCTTCTCCAAGTTCAAAATGAGCTTTTGGTGTGAAATCAAAGTCTCTAATCTCACCCCATTGTTTCACTTCTTCATTGTAACTTTCGTCAGGTCCAACAGGCACAGTATCAGATGGGAAGTTTGGCAAGCGCACTAAAATATAATTCATTTTCTCATCAATATCATTTAATTGACTGTCTAAATCTTTAATCTTTGCCGATACTTCTTGCATAGCATTAATCTGCTCGATAGCGTCTTCTTTATTACGTTTTGCTTGAGCAATCTCTTGTGAAACGTTATTACGTTCAGCCTTTAATTCTTCGGTTTTTACAAGAATTTCACGACGCTTAGCATCGAAATCTACAACCTCATCAATTTCTTCAGCTTTAACACCGCGAGCTGCTAACTTATCCTTTGCCCATTGTGGATCTTTTCTAATTTTTTTAATATCTAACATTTTTTCTACCTCCTTCAAATAAAAAAAGCCGACTCTCCCTAACTAAAGGGACGAATCGACTTGTTCGCGGTACCACCCGAATTCAAGCATATAAAAATACACTTGCACTTCATTGGATGATAACGATCTCCGTCGATGGCTTCTAACCATAAGCTCGAATGCTGGAATAGGATTCTTATTAGTTCACACCAACCACTAACTCTCTGAAATAAATCACATAGGCATTCTCAATTGCTTGTTGTAAATATAATAATGTATCGAAATAAATAATTCAACTTATCTATTGTTCAAAGTTTTTTGATTAGTCCACATTTCGTGAATCAAACTGTACAATTCGCCATATTGTCCTTCTAGTCCGCCATAAATCCACCGGAAGATAAAGGCATTACTATCGATACCTTCAGGCAATAACTGCTCACTTTCACTAATAACCAAATCAGCTTTTTGAACATCATCAGTAACGTCTACATAAGGAATTGACTCAAGCATCTGCATCAAGTCACTATGAATCATGAAGAAACGTTCCATATCAATAAAGACTTGAATTCGATTCTCTTTGCGGTTCAAAACCACTCGTTGACTGATTAAGTCATACATTGCCTCGGCAATATTCACAGTGTCATTACTAAAGAATTGGAATGGCTCCTCTTTAGCAACTTGTTGGACCGTATCCAGAGCCATTTTCTTAATTTCTGGGTATTCTAAACGTTGCATGGATAGTTGATAATTTAAGTAAAAATCAGCCAGTCCCATGAAATTCTCTTTGAAGGAGATGCTGGCAATTGCAGATGAAACAAAATTATTTCGGAATTGCTTCATTGCCTTATCATCAAAATTCATCGCTTTTTTCAAGTCCAATGGAAACTTGCTTATTACTTCATTAATAAAGCGATATGTTTCCGGATTTGATTGTTGATACAACGAAGTCAATTTCTCAATTGCGGCATCATCTTGTGGCATAAAGGTTGGCATGCAAGTGATGTATAAATAATAATGTGCCGACTCAATATGTTCTTGTTCAGGAGTTAAAGTTGCTGGTAGCTTCTTAGCTTCGCGATAACTCTTAACCACATTAGGATGAGGATATCTTAGTAATTTATTAGAAAGATCTTGATTACTAATATGGCGTCCTTGACCCGAACAGATATTATTAATTGCCACAAAAGTAGCATAAAATTCTAGAGAGGTTTTGTCTGGAAGTGGAACTTGAAATTCATTTAAAACATATTTTACGAAGTCCAAACACTCATCATGAGAAATATCTGCAAAAGGCCATTCATAGCCACGAGTGGCATTCCACATAATTCCAGTTAAGCCCAAGCGAATCATCTTCTCGTCACCAATCAAGCGAATTGGTTCATAGGTCAATCGTAAGTTGAACTTACGCATGATAGTTCGTAATGGTTTTAAGTGACGTAAGACCGTTGCCTTACTGGAATTTTCTCCTTCATAAAACTTCTCAAAGGATGTACATTCTTGATTAATAACACAATTCATGATGAATCTGTAAGGATGAGAATTCTTCACAAGATAGAAATGGTATTGATCGGGATCAACGTTAAAGACCTCAAACATGCTAGGGTCTTTCTTCCCTAGTATTTCTGACATATCATCTAGAATTCCTAAATAAGTGTTGTAAATACTACCGTAGCTCTTCTTCAATAGTAGGGCAATTTGGCGTAAATTAACTTCATCTATTTGGTAGTCTAAAGCTCCATAAGTTGATAAGCGATCAGTGTCAGCCATTTCTCTAACTTTAATCTGAACGATTTTAATGAATAAATTCAGTTTTTCGGCATCAGATGATGTTAGAAATAAATCTTTTGATTTCTCCATGTCACTCCTCAAATTTCAAATTCATTTTTATGTTAATTTATTTTACTTTTTTAAACACTTATTTACAACTCAATATCCTCTAATTTAATCATTTTTGTTTTATATTTAATTTTATAGTAAAGATAAAACCCTATGAATAAAGGAATACTCATGTAACTTATTAGTAAATTAAACCAATTAAATGAAACTAAAGAATTGATATCTTGTCCCAAAATTACGATAATCCCAAGAAAAATTGCTAATAATGGTCCGAAAGGAAAGAGTGGTGCTTTGTATTTTAGAACTCCCAGATCTTTCTTCTGAACAATAAATGCTCTTCTGAAACGATAATGTGACCAAGCAATTCCTAGCCAGGCAATAAATCCAGTTAAACCACTGGCAGCTACCAATAATTCATAGAAGTTCTTGCCAACAATACTTAATAGTAGAACTACTAATCCAAAAACTCCGGTAAGGATTAATGAAATTACCGGCACACCACGAAGACTGGTTTTCGAGAACACTTTAGGAGCGAAATTCATTTCACCCATCGACCAGAGCATTCGTGTAGCGGCGTACATCCCTGAATTGGCAGCCGACAAGACCGCAATCAGAATAACACCATTGATGATATCCGCAGCTCCAACTAGACCTAGCTTATCAAAAACTAAAGTAAATGGACTAATAGCGATATCTTTTACGCTAGAACCCAGTAATTGTGGTGATGTATAAGGTATTAAAGCCCCAATTACAAAAATTGCCACTACGTAAAAAATCAAAATACGCCAAAAAACTTGTTTGATTGCCTTTGGAATACTTTTTTCAGGATGTTTGGTTTCTCCTGCAGTAATTCCGATTAATTCAGTACCCTGGAATGAAAAACCAGCAACAACGAAAACACTTAACATTGCTGGAATACCACCAACAAACGGTGCTTGTTTGTAATGAAAGTTACTTAAACCAACAGCTGGTTTACCATTAATTCCAAAGAAAATCATTGCTCCACCAACAATAATGAATGCAATAACAGTAGCAACTTTAATCAAGGACATCCAATATTCTGATTCAGCAAATGTTTTTACTGAAACAATATTGATAAAGAAAATAACAATTAAGAAGAATAAACTGATTAACCAACCTGGTATTGTTGGTAACCAATAATGCACAATAATTGCAGTAGTCGATAGATCAACCGCTAAGGTAATAGCCCAGTTAAACCAATAATTCCAACCAAGAGCAAACCCAACCGCCGGGTCAACAAAACGATTTGCATAGGTTGAAAATGAACCTGATACCGGAATATACGTTGCCATTTCTCCTAAACTAGTCATTAAGAAATAGACCATAATTCCGATAGCAACATAAGCCACCATTGCTCCACCAGGACCAGCTTTAGAAATGGTTGCTCCACTTGCGACAAATAATCCTGTTCCAATACTTCCTCCTAGAGCTATCATCGACAGATGTCGAGTTCTAAGAGATCTCTTTACTTCTGTATGTTCTGCCATACTTCCTACCTACTTATAAAAAATTACAAATAGACCAAAATAACTAAAAAAACTCCTCGTCATCAGCGTTCGCCAATAACAAAGAGTTTAGACTTTACCTACTCAGTTATTAATAGCACTCCGCATTTTTGCGACAGTATATTACCTCTTAAGTAATATCCCAACCAATACTTCTCATAGTAAATATTGATTTCGGCATCTTCTCCTTTCAATAGAAATTCTAGTCACTATGTTGACAATTCCTACCTACTGATAGTTGATGCGCCTCTATTTGTTAACCATATTCTAGTATAAGTAACTATTTTACGCAATCATTGCTTTAAACTTTTCATATAATATTCCTGATTTTTCATTCCCAGAATACTCATGTCAGCTTCATATTTATACTCAAAGCCATTATTTAAAAGGATTTTTTTTGAAGCAATATTTTCTTTAAAAGTGCTTGCCCAAATCTCAGTTAAGCCATTCTTTTGTCCATACTTAATCCCTAACTCCACAACTTTAGTGCCAATTCCCTGGTTCTGGTATTGGCTGTCGATTGTTATTCCTAATTCCTTAGTATGAATCAAGTCCTCAGACTGCCCACGACTATTTAAAAAAACTACTCCAACAAATTTCCCGTCGAGTAAGATTTTTTGCTCCCATTGACTATCAACAATTTGATTAAAAAAATGTTGTGCTTGTTCTTCAGTATAGTCACTAGGAATTCCCGCATTTTGAGAAGTGGGTTCTTTAAGTAATTGATAAAAATCTTCAAAATCTTGCTTGGTAAAATTCTTAAGTTCAATCATTCTTCATTATCCCATGGAAAAATAAGTCGATAAATTCCAACGTATCTGTGGATGTCGTACCATCCATATTCGTTACATATTTCATCAACACATCAATATAGATCAAAATAGTCCGATTTGAAATCTCTGGTCTTAGCTCCCCAGACTTACGTCCTTGTTCAAAGAAGTCATGCCAGAAATATTCTTTTCCTTCATTATACGCAATCATCACTTCATTTTTGCCATCATTTTCGCGCATACTTTTTAACATGAAATTTGCAAAGTCTGGATGAATAACCGCTGCGCCCGCATACTTTGCATGAATCATGGCTTTAACTTTTTCTTTGAAATCAAGTTGATCGTTATCGATTATTTCTTGAAAGTCCGTATAACCGTCTTTAATCGCCTTGATAATAACTGTATGCCCAAGATTTTCCTTATTCTTGAAGTATTTAAAAATAGTAACTTTCGATACTCCAGCATCTTCAGCAATATCTTCAATTTTTGTTTTTTTATATCCATCTTGATAGAACAGCTTCTGAGCTGAAGCTAAAATAACACCTTTTTTATCCATACGTTTACTCCCTGAACTATGAATTAACGTCAAGTTCATTTTATCGTAAAATTCCCATTTTTCAAGTATTTATGAAATGAACTATTTATATATATAAAGTTCATTTTATGGTTGACTTTCCATTTAACAAGTATTACTATCATCTTGAATTTGGAGGAAGTAATAATGACAACACAACTAAAAATCACTAATTTAACAAAGAAATTCAAGAACTTTACCGCTCTTAATAATATTAATTTAGAGTTAAACTCTGGTGAGGTTCTCGGATATATCGGACCTAACGGTGCTGGTAAATCGACAACTATCCGATCCATCTTAGGAATTTTACATCCAACTAATGGACAAATCGAGATTTTTGGACAAGATGCTTTTAAAGATGCTTCCAAAATTCACGAAAAACTTGCTTACGTGCCTGGTGATGTTTATCTTTGGCCCAATTTAACCGGTGGCGAAACGATTGACCTACTATTAAAAATGAACAATCAAAAACATTCTCAACTGACTGATGAGCTTATTAAAGATTTTGATTTAGATATTAGTAAGAAGAACAAAACTTATTCGAAAGGTAACCGTCAAAAAGTAGCTTTGATTGCGGCTTTTTCAACCGAGGCGGAAATCTATATTTTTGACGAACCTACTTCAGGATTGGATCCTTTGAACGAAGAAGTTTTCAAGAAACATCTAAAAAAACTAAAAGATAACGGTAAGAGTATTCTCTTATCTAGTCATATCTTAAGTGAAGTTCAAGAAGTGGCTGACCGCATTGCAATCATCAGAAATGGTCAGATTATTCAAACTGGTACTCTAGAGGAAATGCAATACTTAACCGATACTTTAGTTGAAGCTCAAGTATCTGGTGACCCTCAAGAACTTAAGAATATGCCCGGAGTTTCTAATCTAGTTATCAAGGACAAAAAAGTTAGTTTCCAAGTGGATTCTGATAACCTCAACAATACAATTAACTACTTAAGTTCAATTGGACTTGCTAGTCTCAAGAGTACCAAACCTACTTTGGAACAGATTTTCCTACAATATTATAAGGTTAGTGGTGACAAGTAATGACTAATTTATTCAAAAAAACTGGGTTCTTAACGAGAACCTACTTAAAGAAAGATTGGGTAATTCTTAGCGGCGCTATCGCATCTTTATTTGCATTAGTCGTAGGTGTAGCCGCCGTTTTACCAAACGTTTATAAAAGTGCTAGTTCGATTTCTTCAATTGTGCAGGTCTTAAAACAACCGGCAATGCGTGCTGTGATTGGTATTTATCACGGTGGAAATTCCAATGGTAGTCTTTACGCTTCATTAATGATTCTCTGGGTAGCATTATTGGGCGTGATTTTTGCCATCATTATTGGTGTGCGAAACACTCGTAGTCAAGAAGATTCTGATTTAACCGAACTCCTCTTATCAAGGAGTATCGGTCGCTTGGCGTTACCAATGGCAAGTTTTTTGGAACTTTTCTTCCTATATGTTGTCACTTTCATTACCAATTTTGCCGGACTAACTCTTTTAGACATTGACGGATTAAGTTCAAGTACTGCTCTATTATTCGCCCTTAGCTTTAGCTTGGTTGGTCTTTTATTTGGTACGTTGACTATTCTTTTTGCTCAGCTTGCTAATACTTCAAGTGGAGCCAACATTATGTCGTATGTCGCACTACTATTATCTTATATGGTAGTAATAGTTGGTTCACAAAAGAATAATACCGATCTATTATGGTTATCTCCATTAGGATGGTTATCAAAATTAAGTCTTACTGATAAAAACTCCTACTTACCTGTTATTGTAGCTACAATTATCACCATTGTTCTCTTAATTATTGCCTTAGTTCTTCAATATAAAAGAGACATCGGTTCAGGATTATTACCAAAACTTCCTGGTCGTAAAAAAGCTTCAATGTTCTTACGTGGATTCTCTAGCTTAGCTTTTAGAAATCAATTAACTTCATTAATTGTCTGGGCAGGAATTTTGTTCAGTGCTGGACTTGCTTATGGTTCTGTTTTTAAAGACATCACTAAATTAGCATCCGGCAATCAATTGTTAATGCAAATGATTGCTAAACAACAAGATAAAATGATTCTTAGTTTTTCATTTATGATTCTCGGAATCTTTGCTATTTTGGCAACCGTTCCCGGGCTACTTCATATTTTCAAAATCAAATCAGATGAAACTAAAGGCTATCTAGAATTAATTCACAGTAAAAAAGTTTCTCGTTCACAAGTATTCTTTACCTATGGATTAATTGGTATGTTTGAGTCCTTTATTGTCTTCGTTGCTAGTGTGCTAGGAATTTATGTTGCTCAAGTAAATATGATGAAAAATCCTATTCCATTAGAAGACTTCGCCAGAGCAACTCTCGCCTTCTTACCTATCATGTTAGTTATTTTGACTGTCGGGTTAATTCTTGTTACTTATGCACCAAAATTAACTAACTTGATCTGGCTAGTTCTTTACTATGGATTCTTTGTAAACTACTTCGGAAAATTATTCAAAATGCCTAAATGGGCAATGGATGCTTCATTATTTGGATTAGTAAAACGCAGTTGGGACCATCCTTTGTCAACTAACTACATGTTAATTTTTGTAGCTATTTCCGTAGTCCTACTTATTGTCAGTTTAGTAAGATATCAGAAACGTGATTTAGTTTATTAGTAAATTGCATATGTTTTGTAGAATCAGACCTTTTCAAGTATGATGAGTTCAGATGAAAGAAAGGGTGTGGATTAAATGAGTTTTTATTTTCACGGAGAAGAAGTAACTGTACCAGGAACTAGACCAGAAGTTGGTTCAAAGATGCCTGATTTCACTTTATTGGATAAAGATGGTAAGTCAGTATCTTTACAAGACTTAATCAGCGACAAACCACTATTAATTAGTGTTGTTCCTGACATCAACACTCGAGTTTGTAGTATTCAAACCAAACACTTCAACGAAGAAGTTGACGGCCACGAAAGCATTAATTTCGTAACCGTTTCAACTAACACTTCTGAACAACAAAGTGAATGGTGTGCTGCTGAGAACGTAAAGAACATGAAGATGTTATCAGATGTTAACTCTGATTTTGGTGAAGCAATGAACCTAATCGTTCCTGAAAAAGGTATTGACCTTCGCTCAATCTGGGTAGTTAATACTGATGGAGTAATCACTTACAGTGAAGTACTCGAAGAACAAACCAACGAGCCTAACTATACAGTGGTCTTAGATCACATTGATGAAATGTACACAAACTAACATTTTGATAATTTCCGATAAGGATTGTGAATGAAAAAAACCATTATTTTTGCCCCAGAGACATTTAATCTCGCTGAGACAACAAGAATGATTGAGATAGCCAAAGAACTCGACAAGGATTTTGATTGTCAGTTCTTTGGCTTTTCTAATAAGTACTCCAAAATAATTTCTGAGAATGGCTTTTCATTCGAGCTTTTACAACCGGTGTTCTCAGATGAAGAAATTAATCAAATTATGTTACTTGATCAAATGAAAGGAATTAAAAATCCTTTTACAATTCAAGTTGTTCAACAAAGAGTCAAAAACGAATTGAATTTAATCCACAAACTACAACCAAGTATAGTTGTTACAGGAAGTAATCCAACCATCTTTTTAAGTGCTCGCATTGCTCAAATTCCTCTTGTATATGCAAAACCATATGCTCTATCAAGAGCTTATTATTCAGAAAAGAAAAAGAATTTAATTGATGTTATAACTACAAAGATAAAATGGATTCCCAAAGCATTCAAGGTAACCGCCAATTCATACAACTTGCAATTACCAAAATATACAATAGATTTGTTAGAGGCAGATTATAATTTCATCACCACTTCCTCACTGTTTTATGATTCCAAAACTTTGCCAAAAAATTACTCACACGTCGGACCCATATTTGCAAAAATGGGCGAACAACTTCCCGATTCAGTTAGTAGTTTTATCGACCAAGCACGAAAAGCTGGCAAAAAAATAATTTATTTTGCTTGCGGCAGCTCTGGAAACAAAAAATTTATCAGTAGTGTTTTGAAGAAATTAGTTAACCAGCAATATTATATTATTGCTCCTGTTGCTAGCTACTTGACTGAACATGAATTAAGCACATTCAAAGATAATGTCCTATGCACCGATTGGTTGCCAGCTCACAAAGTATCTCCACTAGTTGATTTTTCTATCATCCATGGTGGAGAAGGAACCGTCCAAACAGCTTGCGAATCAGGGAAACCCTTCATCGGTTTTGGTTTACAGAGTGAACAAAGAGTTAATCTGAGTTACTGTGAACATTTTGGAAATGCCATTCAATTAAAGCCTTCACAGGTAAATTCCAAGGCTTTTGACAAAGCTGTAAAAGACATTCAATCACCATCTTTTATTACTCGTGCTGCTGAATTAAAAGAACAGTTCGAAGTGACTGGTGCTAAAAATGCTGCTATTCTAATAAGAAATATCGGCACAAACTAAATAAAAAAGAGTTCTCAATGAGAACTCTTTTTTATTTGAATTAATATCTATCTTAGTGCTTCGAAGTCTATTTTTTAAGCAACTAAAAATTTCCGTGGTTCTATTTTCAAGATATTAATTGAAGACAACGATGTTGCCAATGCGATGATGATAAGTCCGAATGCTCCAAGTTGCATTAAGCTCAGTGGACTGATTTTTAATTTTGGCTCGTCATGCTTAACTGCCGGTTTGTGGTTGTTACCTTGTGGCATTACCTGTGCACCAGACGGTTTATTCTGTTTAGAAATTGTTTGTGGTCCGGCACTAGAGTTATTAAAATTACCAATTAACAACCCGGCTGTAGTAACTATCAAGGTAGTCGAAACAACAACCACTAACAATATACTTCGACCTTTTTTGTAGACGACATGTCGCCGAGTAGCTTTTTTAAAATTCATAATTAGTAACTCCTTTAAAATTCAATACTTTTTATTCTTTTTTTGACAATTCAACAAGTTTGTTATTAAAATACTATCAATGTTGAACCCGACTTTGATTAAACTTGTAATAATAAATCAAAGCGGCGATCGTAGTAGTAACTGCCAAGCCATACTTAGTTTTCGCCTTCATAATTAGCACCTCTCTTTTCATTGGATGTGTACATCATAATTGGTGCACCTTAAATCAACCTTAAGGAAATAAAAAATGTCAAAACAAGTAAAAATTCTCATCATTGAAGACAATGTCGATATTTCAAATAATATCGTTTCATTTGTTGATTCATTTGCCGACTGCACGCAAGCATTCGATGGAACTCTCGGACTCTTGGAGGCACAAAGTAGTATCTACGACCTAATTATCTTGGACATCATGTTACCCGGAAAAAGTGGCTTCGATGTCCTAAAAAAATTACGACAAGAACAAAATTCTGTTTCTGTTTTAATGCTCACAGCTAAAGATCAATTAACTGACAAAGTACATGGATTTGACCTTGGAGCTGATGATTATTTAACGAAACCTTTTCACCGTGAAGAATTATTGGCTCGGATTAAAGCCCTTCTAAAAAGAAGCGGTGCACTTAATAACGACTCAACTATTACTAGTGGTGAAATTACCTTGAATCTCTCCAATCGTCAGGCAACTGTCGGTAGTGAGATTCTTAGTTTGAATGGAAAAGAATTTGACTTGCTGGCCTATTTAATTCAGAATAGCAATACTATTTTGACCAAAGAACAAATCTTTGAGCGAATTTGGGGATTCGATTCCGAAACTTCGATTACCGTGATTGAGGTTTATATGAGCAACTTAAGAAAAGAACTCCATAAATATCTCGATGGTGATTTGGTCAAAACAATCCGTAATGTTGGTTATATTTTCCAAGGTGAAAAATGAAAAAATTCAATTACATTAGAAAACAACAGTTAAAAGTTTTCCTACAAACTATCGTTGGTTTTGCAGTGCTCTTTCTAACTCTAGGTTTGATTATTTTTACCCTGTTCGAAAACACCACCTTATCCAGTGTTGATAATGCTCTGACTCGTCAAACCAACGAAGTAAAGGCTCAAGCACAATTTAGTGATAGTCTTTTTAGCGAGCCTAACGAAAACATAATTCCCTCACAAGGACAAGATAATGGAGCCACATTTCCGATTCAGGGACAAGATGGTGAGTCCATAATTCCTTCTCAAGAACAACAAAATAATGATAGTAACAACTATGGCGATACCCAACAAAAAATTATTAGAGAACCGAAAGTAATTGACGTTCCTTTCAAAGCTAACGTCTTGATTTTCAATAGCAACGGAAGACTCTTAAACAAAGATAGTTTAGGAAATCGTTACTCTATTTTCAAAAAAATCAAACCCCTAAAGAGAAATATCGGCATTAAAAAAACCATCTCCGTGAGGAAGATGAGTTTTCGTTCTTACTTGATAAAATTCGATGATTCAATTCCAAATTCAAAATATTCTGGTAATTATGTCTACATTTTGCAAAACGTTGACGCCGAAAATGCCGCTATTACTAACTTTAAGAACGTCTTAATCATTACCTTCGTTATTTTCTGGTTATTATCATTAATTTTGGCCTATATTTTAACTGTGCAAAATATGAAGCCAGTTCTGAAATCATGGAGACAACAAGCTGAATTTGTGAACGATGCTGCTCACGAGTTGCGAACTCCTTTGGCAATTATTCAAGGTAAACTTGAACTAATGTTAACTAAACCAAACGAAAAAATCGTTGATGAAGCCGAATCTATTTCTGTTTCACTTGGAGAAATTAAACGTTTGACTTCGCTAAGTAATGACCTATTAACCTTGGCAAAAACGGACACCGATGTTAACTCATTAACACTTGAAAAATTCACTCCTAAAGAAGTTCTCCAACCTACCGTTGATACTTTTAATGAAGTTGCCATTTCTCAAAATAAGCAATTGTTGTCCAACTTGACAGTCGCTCAAAATATTACTGCGGATCCCAAAAAAGTGACTCAAGTGTTAATCATTTTATTAGATAACGCTTTGAAATACACCAATGAAAAAGCCACTATCAAAGTTGAAGATGCCATTGAAAACAACAAGTATGTTCTGCGAGTAACTAACGATGGCGAATCAATTTCTAGCGCTGATAAAAAAATGATCTTCAACCGTTTCTACCGTATCAATAAAGACCGTTCTCGTGATACCGGTGGTAATGGATTAGGACTTTCAATTGCTAAAGAGATTGTCACTTTACACAAAGGAAAAATTTCTGTATCAGACAACGTTCCTCAAGGCGTAACTTTTAAAATCGAACTCCCCGTTAACAACAAATAAAAAGACCTCAAATGAGGTTTTTTTATTTTACCGGTTGGCGACGAATCACCAACCAAGAACCGAGATACAATATTATAGCTAATACGAATATTGTGGTTATTGGTGCCCAGATATTTGGACCTGGAACTCCTAAGATTGTTCCCAAGAAATCGAATACTGCTAGCTGGGATGACTTAGGCAAGATGTTAAAAATATATCCCAATAACATTGGCAAGAAAACACATGCTGCTCCAATAATCATTAAAGTAATCTTTTTCAATCTTTTAAACAATAATCCACTAAATGTTCCAATTGAGGTCGCTAAAAGGAATATTACAAAATTAAAGGCCAGAACTCCCGCAGAAAAATCACTGACTTTATACATTGTGTGAATAGTTGATGCATGGACTTGTATCCAAGAAAGATGACTGATTATTGCCGAAAAAATTAAATTCATAAGCACTAACACTGCTGAAACAACTGTTGAATTTATTAGATATGAAACGAAAATTGTCTTTCTACTTGATCCAAACTGAATTGAATTATTGAAACGTTGCGTAACAATAATTAATCCGATCGTTACTGAATAGATAAACGACGGAAAAATCACATCCATAACTGTCATCTCAGCAGACTCATGAGCTATCAGTACACTAGCAATAAATGGCATTGCTATTGTAAGAACTGCGTAAAGCCCATAAAAAATCATCAATGCTTTCAATGAATTAGTTAGTCTATCTTTGACATTCGCTACTAATTTCATTTGTCTCTACTCCTATCTTTTACTTCACTGGCTGACGACGAATCACTAACCAAGAAATGAAGTTAAATATCAGACATATTACTAATAAGGTAAGTACGGGCGCCCAAATATTCTTGCCTTGTAAGCCTAAAATAGTTCCAAAAAAATCAAACACTGCTAGTTTTGCCGATTGAGGCAATACACTAAAAATATATCCCAACACCATTGGGATAAAGACAAGCGCTGCACCGAGAAACATTAAAGTTATTTTTTTTAACCGTTTAAATAACAGCCCACTTAAAGATCCTATTGATATAGATAATAGAAACAATACAAAACTGAAAACTAAAATTTCAAATGATACATTGTTAACTTTATAAAGGTTATCTATTACTGAAGAGGTCATATTAAGCCAAGAAATATTATTCATTATTTCTGTAAAAACTATGTTTAAAATGGCTAAAATTAAAGAAACAACTATTGAATTTATCTGATATGAAATAAAAATAGTCTTTCTACTTGAACCAAATTGAATAGAGTTATTGAATCGTAAAGTCACCATCAGCATTCCAATAATTGCTGCATAAATAAACGAAGGGAAAATCACTCCCGTTGGCGATCCAACTACATTTTCATGAGCTATCAGCATACTAACAATAAAAGGTGTTAGTAGTGCAAAGAATAGATAAAATCCATAAAAAATTACCAATGGTTTCAAAGAATTAACTAATCTGTCTTTGACATTTGCTACTAATTTCATTAGTTCGTCCTCCCCACAAAATACTCTTGGAGATTTAGTTTGTTGACTGAAATTCCTTCAGGTAATTGAGCTTCATCAACTTTATTTTTTACATATAGTTTGCTGATACCAGTAAAGCTATGTTTATAAAAGACATTAAAATTATCTTCAATCGCAGCAATCTTTTCAGAATCACCTTCTAGCATGACACTAGAATTTAACAAGTCTTCGACATCACCGTCATCAATAATTTCACCATTTTTGATCAGAATGATATGCTCAAAGATTTTTTCCATTTCTTCGATAATATGGGTAGCAATTACAAAAGTACGGGGACGAGTAGCATATGTTTCCATCAAAAACTCATAGAACAAATCACGATGGTTAGCATCCAATCCCAAGATTGGTTCATCTAGAAAAATAAAATCTACCGGTAAACAAAGAGCAATAATCAATTTAGTAATTGAGTTATAACCAGTTGATAAACCACCGATTTTACTATTAATATCTAAACCAAAGCGATCAATCATTTTAGTAGCTAAATCCCAATCGAACTCCCCATAAAACGATTCAGCACTTTTGAAAATTTTCTTAACCTTAAAATCTTTACTAAAGTAGTTCTTTTCACTACTTAAATAAATATGAGCTTGGCTTTTTTCATTCTCAGTAACGGTTTCCCCGTTAATTGTCATCTCTCCAGAAGTGGGAAACTCACGATTACTGATTAAGTTCATCAAAGTAGATTTACCAGCACCATTTCTACCCAACAAACCATAGATTTTTCCGGGTTCAAATTTTGTTGAAATGTGCTTAAGAACTTTTTTATCCTTGTAGTTCTTTTGAATATTATTAATTATAATTTCAGTCATTCTGATATCCTCTCTCAATAAGTTCTTGAAGTTCTTCTAAACTCAAATTTAATTCCTTAGCGACTTCAACCGTCTTCAAAACATAATCTTGATAAAAAGTTGCTTGGCGATCTTCAAGAATTTCATCCTGTGAATTTTGTGTAACGAACATCCCTAATCCACGCTTCTTTTCAATCAAATTCTTTTCAACCAGAATATTCATTCCTTTAAGAACCGTTGCCGGATTGATTCGATATTCTTTTGAAATTTCTGTCGTAGAGGGAATTTGTTGTCCCTTTTTATAGATACCTTTTAAAATAGCACTCTCGATTTGATCAGCTATTTGTAGATATAAAGGCGTTCTTTCATCAAATTTAAAATACACAATTTATTTCCTTTCAAAGTAAAATAACAGAACTGGCCAGTTACTAGGTTAGTTACTTGTGTAACTAACTATATAACCTGCCAATAAAATTGTCAAATAAAAAAAGCATATTCTTTCGAATATGCTTTCTAAATCTATCTACGACGGTGTTTCTTAAAAGTAACAATATGTAAGATACACGACAATAACACAAAGAAAATTATCGTAAAGCTGAGGTAATTAACCCAGAAATTATCCATCGAAATAAACTGACTAATTCCTAATTGAATCCCCATAGTTGCTAATGCCATTACTGCAATCATAAAAAATAATTGAATATATCTTTTCAAGGTTGAATCATCCTTTCGCTTCTTAGTTGAAATTTTCTTTGCGTATTTTGCACAGATTTTTTTCTTATTCTCGGGAATTTCTTTCATACCAAAGGTTCCTGGTAAAACAATTTCACCAGTCTTGATAACACCGGCAGCACTCATTACTCGATCAATTGTCTTAAAACTTTCATCAGTCACACCGGTTAAGAAATTCTCCGTTGTTGAAACATAGCAGCTAGTTAAACTTAAATAATGTTTGTTCTTAAATGGTCCGGGAATAGTATCACCATTTTCTTTGAAGTAAACAAACTTTGGTCGCATACAATCAAAGAAGTTCTTCAACACACCAGATAATTCACGCCAATAAGTTGGTGCCGCAAATACCCAAACATCAGCTTCCATTAGTTTATTACTTAGTTCATCTAAAACTGGATTTTCTTCAGGATATTTTCGTGGCGTAATCTCATAATCTTCTAAAAAAATTGTTTCTTGTTCACAATCACTATCAACATTTTTCATTACTTCCGCCAACAATTTGGCGTTGATACCTTCTCTTTGATGTGATGCTAAAATACCTAAAATCTTCATTGAGTAAACTCCTCCATGAACCATTATATACTTAAAAGATATTACTTTCTATTTTGTTTTCGGTTACAATATTTTACAAATACGAATGTGAGGAAATGCGCATGGAAATCAAAAACTCAACTGATTTATCATCACAAGTTTATAAAGACGCTCTAAAAATTCGTTACACCGTTTTTGTCGAAGAACAAGCCGTTCCTGAAGATATGGAAATTGATGAATTCGAAAGTATCTCTACTTACTTCGTCGGTTACATCAATGACCTTCCCGTAGTAACTGCACGCTGTTATGAGACTGACGATAATGGTTGGCATGTTCAACGGGTTGCCACTACCAAAGAATATCGTCAACAAGGTCTTGCCAAAGAATTACTAATTCATATTGAAAATGTTGCCCAACAACATGGCTACGATTATTTAATTTTGGGTGCTCAAGATCAAGCTCAAGGATTCTATCTAAAACTTGGTTATCAAGTAATTGGTGATCAGTATTTGGATGCTGGAATCGAACATCACGATATGAAAAAAACTTTATAAGTGTTCTTATTAGCCAATCAATTTTAGAAAGTGTATTTTAGTTGTGGAAGGTGATAAAAAATGAAAAATACATTTATTGTTGGTGCTAATGGTGCCATCGGAAAATTATTGGTAGAAGAATTACAAAATAAGAAAATTGGTTTTACAGCTGGCGTTCGTAAAACTGAGCAATTGGATGCTTTAACAAAAAACAAGATTCCGGCTAAATTAATTGATTTAACCGGAAGTGTAGAAGATCTTGCTCAAGCTATGTCAGGTAGTGATAGTGTAATTTTCACCGCTGGTTCAGGTGGAAAAACTGGTGATGATATGACTCTAGAAGTCGATCTCGACGGTGCAGTAAAAACTATGGAAGCGGCAGTTCGAGCTGGTATCAAAAGATATATTATGGTCAGTTCAGTATACGCTGACGATCGTGAGAAGTTTGCCAACTCTCCTATTCGTCCATATATGACGGCAAAATTCTATGCCGATCGCGAACTTAGAAGATCTAATTTGGACTACACAATTATTCATCCCGGTTATTTGACTAATGACGATCCAACCGGAAAAATTTCTGTTGATGGTGATGAGACTCAAACAGTCACTAGAAATGATGTTGCTCAAGTTTTGGCAACAATAATTGATAATTCAAGAACTATTCGCAAAGACTATCTCATCGTAAATGGTACAACTGATATTAAAGACGCATTTTAATTAGGAGGAACAATCATGGCTACAATTGGCTTCATTGGTACTGGTGTAATGGGTACGGGAATTGTTAATAACTTACTCGACGCGAACTGTTCTGTTAACGTCTATAATCGTACAAAATCAAAAGCTGATCCTTTGGTTGCACGAGGTGCAACTTGGTATGACAGCCCAAAAGAAATCACCGAAAATTCGGATATCATTATGAGTATGGTTGGTTTTCCTCAAGACGTCGAAAACATCTATTTCGGTGACGAGGGAATCTTTGCTGGTGCAGATGAAAACAAAATCTTGGTTGATATGACTACTAGTACTCCTAGTCTTGCCAAAAAGATTGGTGAAACAGCTGAGCAAAAGAAGATTAAAGCAATCGACGCGCCAGTTTCTGGTGGCGACCTTGGTGCTAAGAATGGAACTTTGACGATTATGGTTGGTGGTAACAAAGAGGCCTTTGATACTATACTTCCTATCTTTGAAGTAATTGGTAGCAATTCTAATTACTTTGGTAGCTATGGAGCCGGTCAAAATACCAAAATGGCTAATCAAATTATGATAGCTGGAACAATGACAGGAATGTCGGAAATGCTAGTCTACGCCAAAAAATCAGGACTTGATTTAGACAAGGTTATTGAAACAGTTGGTGGCGGTTCGGCTGCTAATTGGAGTCTGACCAATTATGCACCACGAATTCTAAAAGATGACTACACGCCAGGATTCTTCGCTAAACATTTCTTAAAAGATTTACGAATTGCCTTGGACGAAGCTGAAAAAATGAACTTAGATTTACCTGCTACCAAAGCAGCCAAAGATCTTTATGAAGTTTTAGTCGACGAAAAGAACCTCGGTAACGATGGAACACAAGCTTTAGTTAAATTATGGTGGAAATAAAACTTCAACAGAATTACCTTTTTGTTCTATAATAAATTTATGACAAAAAAGAATTCACTCCAAAACTCAAATATTCCTTTTATAATTAAAGGAGCAGCGATTGGACTAATTACAGGATTTGTAGTTAGTCTTTTTCGTTTATCAATTCAAGTATTGCTTTCACAGATGACTAACCTATTTAATCTTACTCATCAACATCCCTTATCTTGGCTGATTCTAGTTGCAGTCATTTTGATGATTTGGATTATCACTTCTCAGCTAATCAAATCAGATTCGAATATCAAAGGCTCAGGAATTCCCGAAGTTGAGGGACAACTGATGGGTGAAGTTGAATTGAACTGGTTTTCTGTTTTGTGGAAGAAGTTTACTGCTGGTGTTTTAAGTATCGGTTCTGGACTTTTCTTAGGTCGTGAAGGTCCTTCCATTCAACTCGGTGGAGCTATTGGACAAGGAACTGCCGAATTACTTCATGCTAAGTCGGTGGAAAGACGTGTATTAATTGCTAGTGGTGCGGCAGCTGGTTTATCAGCTGCCTTCAATGCGCCAATGGCTGGAACCTTATTTATTCTGGAAGAAGTCTATCATAACTTCTCGCCCTTAGTTTGGCTTAGTGCCTTAGCAAGCTCATTAACAGCTAACTTTGTCTCGGCAAATATTTTTGGTCTAACACCAGTTTTGAATCTACATCATAATCAAAATTTTCCTTTGAAATATTACGGATTATTAATTGTAGTCGGAATTGTTTTGGGTATCTTAGGTCGTTTATATCAAAAACTAACCTTATTAATGCCACATCTCTATGAATTATTTTTAAGACGAATCCCTCATTATTATTTTGGAATAGTCCCGCTATTACTTCTAATTCCAATTGGATACTGGGCTCCTAATTTAATTGGCGGAGGAAATTCATTAATTTTGAATCTGCCCCACCAACACATCACTATCATTCTCATCGTAGGAATTTTCTTACTTAGATTATTTTTTTCAGTTGTTTCATATGGCTCCGGATTACCTGGAGGGATTTTCTTACCAATTCTTACCCTAGGGGCACTTATCGGTGGTGGACTAGGCATGGCTTTTAACCAGTTGGGACTTCTGCCAAAAGAGTATATTGTTAGCTTAGTGATTTTTTCCATGGCGGGGTATTTCGCTGGAATTGGAAAAGCACCTTTTTCAGCAATTATTTTAATTACCGAAATGGTCGGCAATTTATCTCATTTAATGCCTCTGGCAGTTGTGGCTTTGATTAGTTATATCACAGTGGATAGTCTTGGTGGTGCACCAATCTATGAATCACTTCTTCAAAAGAAACTCTCTCTTCAAAAGATTCAATCCATTACTGGTCAACTCGATCAATTAGAATTCCCAATTTACGAAAATAGTGCCCTCGCACAACAACAAGTTAGAGACATTCATTGGCCTAAAAACACCTTGCTGGCTCGGATTCGTCGGGGCAGCAATAATATCATTCCCAATGGTGACACAGTCATTCATCCTGGAGATACCTTAATCATCTTAGTCGATAGTAATCAACGTTCCGCAGTCCGAGAAAGTCTAAATCAAACAGTTATCAATTAAAAAAAGACCTGTGAATTTCACAGGTCTTTTTATTATTTAACCGGCAATACAGCGTAATGCCATTTCTTTAAAATCCAGTCTTGAGTTTCTTTTTTCTTCAAAACTTTTAACAAGGCTTTAATTTTTTTATCGTCCTTATGTCCACGATTTACTGCCACGACATTGGCGTATGGTGAATCAGTTGGCTCAAGTACGACCGCTTTTTGAGGATTCAATCCCGCTTCAACTGCAAAGTTTGAATTAATTGCAATCAAATCTCCTTCATTATTCTTATATAATTCCGGCATTAACTTAGGGTCAAAACTATATTTGAATTTCAATTTCTTAGGGTTATCTTTGATATCTTTGAAACTAGCTGTTTCAATATTCGTTCCTGGTTTCAAGGTAAGAACATTATTCTCAGCCAGAATTGATAGTACTCTTCCCCAATCAGCTCGTGAACTAGAAACTAGTACAGTTGCTTTATCTTTTAATTGCGATAAATCTGAAATTCGTTTGCTATAAAGTCCTAATGGTTCCAGATGAATCTTTCCAGCGCTGACAATGTGATAGCCGTTATCTTTATTGGATTTGTTCATATATGGAATGTGTTGGTAATAGTTGGCATCAAGTTCTTTAGCATCTAAAGCAGCATTAGGTAGTACATAATCATTGAAGACCTTAATTTCCAAATCAATTCCTTGCTTCTTCAATTCTGGTTTTACATGCTTCAGAATTTCTGCATGAGGTACCGAGGTAGCGCCAACAACTAAACGGTTCTTCGGACGACTCTCCTTACAGCCTACTAAGAGAATTCCCACGAAGAATAATAAGAACAGTAATTTAAATTTTTTCATATTATCCTCCTAACGATGATCAACGCGTTTAGTAAACCAATCACCTAAGTATTGACAGATAAACACAATAATCAAAATAACGACGGTTGCTACTAATGTAACGGTGTTCTGTCCGGCCTCGAATCCATCTTGATAAGCTAAGTTACCTAAACCACCGGCACCAATGACTCCAGCCATTGCCGTATAACCAATAATTGAAATAGCGGTAACCGTTAATCCTGAAATTAATGCAGGTAAACTTTCGGGTAACAACACATGCCAAATTGTTTGACTGTTTTTTGCTCCCAATGATTTAGCAGCTTCCAAAACTCCCAAGTCAACTTCATTAAATGCCAATTCCACTAATCGAGCATAAAATGGTGCGGCAGCGATGACTAAAGCCGGAATGGCAGCTTTTGGTCCGATAATTGTTCCCATAATGTTTTTTGTGAACGGAATTAGTAACACAATCAAAACCACAAACGGTATCGAACGAAAGACATTTACTAGAAAGGCAACGATTCCTCTTAATAATTTTAGATACCATTTTTGTGAATTTTTGGTCTGAAATAAAATTAATCCCAATGCAAATCCTAAAATAGCGACAACAATAACGGTAAAAAAGGTTAAGGTAATGGTCTCAACAGTTGAAACGCGTAGATTAAATAAGTCTACTTGTGACCACTGAAAATATGAATTAATTCCTGCATTCATCTATAACACCTCCACTTGAACTGACTTATCAGTAATACTTTTGATGACTTCATTATGTTCTTTTTGCGGTGCTTTGATTTGAATAATCAAATGTCCTAATACACCTTCGATGGTTGGCTGTAATTGGCCTCCTAAGACACTAACTTCAATATCAGTATATTCACGAATTAATTCGGTAATGACTGGTTTGTCAGCGCTCTTGTTAGGAAAACTCAACTTCAAAATCAAAGAATCAGCTCCACCATTGTCTTTAATTTCTTGTAGTAATTCTGGAGAATCAAAATCATTATTAACCTGTGATTTCGTAATTAATGATTTAGTAATCTCTGACTGTGGATTTTCAAAAATCTGTGAAACTGATCCAGTTTCGACAATTTCACCACTATCCAGTACGGCAATTTGTTGACAAATTCTTCTGATGGCTTCCATTTCATGAGTCACCATAATAATCGTAATTTTGAATTCTTGATTAATTTTGATTAACAAATCAAGAATTGAAGAAGTGGCTTCTGGATCCAAAGCACTAGTAGCTTCATCACAGAGAAGAATTTTAGGATCTCTAACCAAGGCTCTAGCAATCGCCACGCGTTGTTTTTGTCCACCCGATAATTGACTAGGATATTTATCAACTTGATCACTGAGACCAACGATTTCTAACATCTCCAAGGCTTTTTGATTACGTTTGGTTTTGCTTTCACCATTTAGCTTCAGTGGCAAAGTAACATTTTCCAAAACTGTTTTAGAAGATAAAAGATTGAATTGTTGAAAGACCATTCCAATTTGTTTTTGTTGTTCACGTAATTGATCATTTGAAACATTCACGATTGAATTATCGTCAATCAAAACATCACCACTACTAGGTTTTTCCAACCCATTAAATAAACGAATCAAGGTACTCTTTCCAGCACCAGAATAACCAATCACGCCATAAATAATGCCCTCAGGAATATCTAATGAAATATTATTTAAAACTGTAAATGACTGACTATTGTTAGCAAAAGTTTTCGTTACATTCTTAATACTTATCATCCTAATCTCCTTCCAAAACAAAAAAATCCTTCCTCCCAAAAATGGGAGAAAGGACGTCTAATAACGTGTTACCACCTTTATTCGTGATAGTTTCACAACTACCACCTCGCAAAGTACCTGTTGATACTCGTTTGCTGTAACGGGCAACCCCCGTACTTGGCTCAGCAATTCACCAAGTAAACGTTAAAAGACCATATTCGAAAACTTTTCGTATTATCTCTTTTCACCAGTCGAGACTCTCTGTTAATACTAATCAGAAGACTACTCATCTTTTTGTTTTTCTAAACTATTTTTTGTTACCAGTTATCATATTTAAATTTTTGATGCTTGTCAACTCTTTTTATAATCACGAATGAATTGATCAATTTCATTGAAGTCATCGGAAAACAGTAATAAGTCGCGATGCTGCTGCGTTAGAAAGCCTAATTCCACCATCTGATCATACATTTCTTGTAAGTGTTTATAGTAACTATCTTGATTAAAAATTATTGTTGGTGAATCGTTTTGACCAACTCGCTGCCAAGAATATGCTTCGCTAATTTCTTCAATTGTTCCGGGACCACCTGGCAAAGCTAGACAGGCATCAGCCATGGCCATCATTTTTTGTTTGCGTTGGTCCATATTATCGACAATTTCTAAACTAGTTAGTCCCGGATGGGCTTGTTCATCATCGACTAAGAATTGGGGAATAAATCCATAAACTTTCCCACCGGCATCTAAAACCGAATCAGCAATTACTCCCATTAATCCACGATTACCACCACCGTAAACCAAGTCATAATTGTTCCTAACCATCCATTGTCCAAGTTCCTTGGTTTTATCAATATATTTAGAGTCAAAACCCGTGGAAGCTCCACAAAAAATTGCTATTTTTGGCATATTTATTCTTCTTTCAAATAAGGTTGAATGGAATTACTTATCAAAGTTGTCATCATCATAATATCGCCATGATCGAACTCATTTTTTGTCATAACAATTGCGTGCAAGAAGCCTATCATTCCCCAACAAGTGTAGCTCAAAACATAGATACCTTCGTTGTTCTTAAATGGCAACACTTCCGCACCACGTTTAATTGTTAGTTTAAGTAAATTACTCATTAAACCTGAGTTTTTGTTTCTACATAATATTTCTAGTTCTTTAATATTCTCAAATACATAAGTCAAAATGTGCTGAAAATACTCAATACTTTTTTGATTTGGCTCGTAGGATTCAACCATATCGGAAAATGCCTGCAAAGCTTTTTTCTCCGTCTGATCTTGTAAGTCATAAATATCCTTGTAGTGAATATAAAATGTCCGTCGATTTAAATCAGCCAGTTGCGTAATTTCGGTGATTGAAATTTCGTCAACTGACTTCTTTGCTAAGAGACCAACGAATACTTTTTCAATATTTTCCTGTGTCTTTAGTGATCGCTTATTTGTTTTCAAATTATTCTCCCCAAAAGTCTTTATACATAATTATACACATATCGTGTATAAATTCACACAACAGTATGAATTGTCCATTGAATCCCGATTTAATAAGCATAGAATAGGCCACACACTATTCAAAGGGGAAATAATTATGTTCTTAGCACTTAAAGAAATTAAACATAGCAAATTAAAATTCAGTCTCTTAACTTTAATAATTTTTCTAATTATCTTTTTAGTAATGTTCATTACTGGCTTGGCCAATGGACTCTCAAACGATGGCAAATCAGCCCTCAGCTCAACTGATATTCAAAGTTTCGTTCTTCAAAAAAATTCTAACAAACGTATTAGTCGATCAAATTTAACGACTAACGATATCGCCAAAATCAAGAAAGATCACGATCAGCTTGTCCCACTAACCATCTCTCAAAGAACTGTCCAAAAAAGTTCTGATAAGAATAACAAAACTGATATTTCATTTTTTGCGATTGATGCCAAGAGTTTCTTAGCTCCAACAATTAGTGAAGGTAAAAAACTCGCCAACGATAATTCAAATAATGTCATTGCCAGTGAAAAACTCAAAAAACTTGGCTATAAAATTGGTGACAAATTCAAAGAAACAACCACTAATCAAGAATTCAAAATCACCGGTTTTACTTCTGAGAGTTCTTATTCACATACTCCAGTAATTTATCTCAATAATAAAGAGAACCAAAAAATTCTAACAACCGGAATCAACACTTTGGTTAGTCAAAAGAAAATTAGTAAGGTCAAAGGTTTTGATGTTGTAGATATTAACTCAATTATTCAAAACATCCCTGGCTATTCTGAAGAGCAAGGTTCTTTATTAATGATGATTGGTTTTCTTTTTGCAATTTCCGTAGTTGTTTTGAGTGTTTTTTTCTACATCATCACCTTAGAAAAACTTCCACAGTTAGGAACTCTCAAAGCACTGGGAACTTCAACTAGGTATCTCGGCCTCAACTTAATCTCTCAAGCAGCACTCATTACTATCTTTTCATTAATTATTTCAGATGCTTTGATTTTAATTATGAAGATGTCACTACCTGCTTCAATGCCGTTTAGTTTAAGTACAACGACACTATTAGGAACCAATCTCTTATTCATTGTTATTTCAATCATTAGCTCATCAATTTCGTTAATCAAAATAAGCAAAGTTGATCCAATTTCAGCAATCGGAGGAAAATAAAAATGTCAGTCATGGAATTATCTAATGTTTCTAAGAGCTACCAAGATGGCAACGAAACAATCGAAGTTTTGAAAAACATTAATTTATCAGTCAATGCCGGTGAATTCATTGCTATTGTTGGTCCAAGTGGCTCAGGGAAAAGCACCTTCTTGACGATGGCTGGAGCTCTCCTTCATCCAACTAATGGCTCAATTACAATTGACGATCAAGAAATCACTTCTGCTAGTGACAAAGTTTTGACAGATATTCGACTCAATAAACTTGGTTTCATTTTTCAAAGTGCCGAACTAATTCCTTATCTCACAATAATTGATCAACTCAATTATATTGCCAAAATTGCCCACCTTAGAGACTACGAAAAGCATAATCTAGAATTATTAAAATCAATTGGTCTTCAAGACCAACAACATAAATACCCCACCCAGCTTTCCGGTGGGCAAAGACAACGCGTGGCTATTGCTAGAAGTCTTGTCAATAATCCCAAGATTATCCTAGCAGATGAACCAACTGCTAGCCTTGATTCGAAACGTGGTTTTGAAATTGTCAAAATGTTACAAGAAATTAGCCATACCAAAAACAAAGCCGTGGTAATGGTAACTCATGATGAAAGAGTACTTGATTTAGTTGATAAAGTTTACAAAATCGAAGATGGTCAATTAAGTTAACAAGCAACAAAAATGCCCTACAATTCTATGTAAGGCATTAAAATATTACTAACCATGGTTGTAAGTTGTTCAACATCTTTTTCTTCAAACTTATGTGATTTCAAAACGGTGTCTTCCAAAAATCCGATGGTGCCCCAACAAACGAAATTCAAGGCTCTTATTGCATCAATTCCTACTTTGAGTTTTAATACTTCCTTAGCACGCTTAATGGTCATTTCGGCCACTTTACTCATTAACGAAGAATTAGAATTTTTATATAATGCATCAAAAGTTACTAAATTATCAGAGACAAATTTCAAAATGTGCCGGAAGTATCCATAATCATCGTTTACTTCTGAATAATCATTCACCATCAACAAGAACCTAGTCAAGGTATCATCCTCGACTTGTTCTTTCAAATCGTAAATATCTTCATAATAAACATAAAAAGTCCGTCGATTAACTTTTGCTAAAGTTGTTACTTCCACGATAGTAATTTTTTCAATGGGCTTTTTTGCTAGCAAGGAAATAAAACTGGTTTCGATCTTCTTTCTAGTTTGTAAAGCTCTTGTGTCAGCCGTTTTTTCTCGACTCCCATTTTTATATAGCGCGATACCAACTCATTAATTCATTAATTATTTTTTCTGGTAAATAACCCAAATTAATTGATTTACCACTTGCTCCTGATCGGTAGTGAACCTTAACACTAGCTAGTTTTTTCTTCTCTAGCCAGACACTTTGTTTTTTAACCAAACTCTGGACTTTATCAATCTTAAATAATACTTGGCTTTGCGAATACATTGTATTGAATTTCAAGCCAACAAACTCTTGGTCAATAACAAAAATATTTGCACGTAGAGCTTCCATTAAGGACGGCATAATAACTAACCATAGACAAAAAATCACTACTGCTAGCGTTGTATAGAAGCTCTTGAACACTAACACGTCGGCTGCTACTCCAGCAACGATGAATGGCAGCGACCAAAGAAGTGCATTTCTAAGGTTGTAATAGATAGTACTTCCCAGACGAGTGTTTTTTTGATATTTAATCTCGGGAAATTCTTCGAAGAATTCGGCTAAGAATTCGCGAGTCTTATCAGTACCGATTATTGGCATTACAGTTAGATTCTTTTCAGTATCTTTTTTATTAGAGTTAGAAATAATTACTAACTGAATGGTTTCAATTTTCAATAGTTTTCTTATCCAAGTCTGATGAATCTTGATTGCCTGAATCCGATCAGTTTCAATCGAAACAGTTCTTGTTTGAATTAATCCATATTTCACGTTCAATCTTCCCGGAGTTTTTGTCAAAGTGAAATTGAAGTATCTAATCACTAATAACAAAATTGAAACTAAATATAGTAACAACAAGAAGAGTAACGAAGCACCGATTGCGAAACTAATTCCGAAATGTTCTATCGAAAAATTGACATACATCATGTCTTTAAAACCTTCAGGGACGTCATTAAAGAATCTTGCCGAATAACCAATTAACACTACCGCAGCAGTAAGAAAATAAGTTGAAGTAGCTGAATATAATAAAAGATTCTTAGTCGAAATCTTATATTCAGAAATGATTTTCGTTTTGTTTTTTTCTGGTTCAACAACAGTAGTTGGCTCTGCTTGAACCTTTAACTCATCAACTTGATTACGATGAGCTTCGATTTCATCTTTTAAGGACATATCAACCGCTGACAAAGTTACTTCCGGACCTTTTTTGTCATTTCCAGCGGTTTCAATTTCCAACTGTGTCAAATTCAATGGCTTCAAAAAGAACCATTGATTCACGGTAATATTTTGAATGCGATCATATGGAATGTGATTTACTTTTTTGACAATAATCCCACTATTCACTTTGATATCACGATCTCTAATCTCAAATGAAAATGTGAAATAACGCAATGCTGAAATCACCACCAGCAAAACAAAGGCCACTACAATTGCTAAAAGGCTCCACAGAATTCCTTGAATTCCCAATGAAGAAATTAGCCCTACCATTGAGAAAATTAATGGCACGATCAATTCTCTGATAGTTTTAATTAAAAAATAGACTACCGAAATGGGATGAAGTCGTCTGACTTGTTTAGAGGTCATTTCTAGCCTCCTTCGCCAATTTCATAATTAGATCTTTTAGTTCTTGTGCCATATCACCAGTTAACCCATCAATCTTATGATTTTCAGCAGCAGTAACAATACTTACCTCATGGAGTTTAAACATTTGCAGAATTGGTCCTTGTTTCATGGTGACATTTTGAACTCTGGCAATAGGAATAACGATTTGTTTTCGCAAGAAAAATCCTTTATGTAATTCCACCCGATTTTCGGTAATATTGAAGGTCCAAAAATTCCAACGGTACGGAATAATTGCTAGTTGTACAACAAAAATAATAATTATAATTGCAAGAATCGCCCAAAGATAAATTGAAAAGGTATTATCCTCGACGGTAACAGGTATTAATAATTTTGCCGGGATCCAAATTATTAAAAAGAAGATTAAAGTAAATATTGCATGCAATCCCCAAATACTTCTAATAGCTTTAGGTAGCTTTTCTAACTTGTTTTCCATATAATTCATCCTTCTAAATCAATTTGATTTTAATTATACCTGAAAAATAAGACCGACAAAAGTTCGCAAATATCTATTTTAAAAACGTTCGTTAAAGCTTATAATGGACACTGCATGTTGTTTACAAATAAGAGGATATGAAATGGCAGTAATATTTAAAAAGATTGCCAGCGACAAAGTGCTATTAATTGCTTTTGTGGCTGCTATTATTACTAGTTTTTTAAGTGCCCCACACATTATTCAAGATATCAACTGGCATATGATAGGATCGTTGCTTTCAATGATGCTACTTGTTCAAGTCTATGAATACCTGGATTTTCTTGAATATATTGCAACTGAATTAAGTATAAAAGCTAAAACTGTCCGCCAGTTGATGGTTGTGATTGTCTGTCTTTCATTCTTTGGAGCAATGGTTTTAACAAATGATATTACTATCCTAACCATGATTCCCCTCTTTCATAAAATGGCGAAACATTTAAAGATCAACCCGGTTATGCCGGTAATTCTCATCGCCGTATCTTCCAACTTAGGAAGTATTTTCACTCCCTTTGGTAATGCCCATAACTTATATGTTTTATCGCATTACAATTTATCAATTACACAGTTTTTCAAAATGTCAGCGCCAATTTCAATTATCAGTTTTGTGGTCTTGTTGCTACTAACAATGACTTTCCCTAAGCAAGAAATTCAAGCTCGAGAATTGAAAAAAATTGTCTTAAATAAACCAGCTCTAGCAATTACCTTTGCAATTACCATCTTGTTCTTTTTGAGTATTTTTTCATTTATTCCAATTTGGATTCCACTTATCTTTTCAATTGTGTGGACCCTTCTTCTCAACTATCATGTTACCGAAGCAGTTGATTACGCCTTGTTATTAACCTTTATGTGCTTTGGGGTGGCTGTTGGTAATGCTAGTCGCATTCCCGAAGTCGTACAATTGTTCAAATTTTTAGAAAAAGATCCCATGAGTATCTACTTAACTAGTTTAATTACCAGTCAATTCATGAGTAACGTTCCGACAACAATTTTAGTTTCACAATTTACCAAAGATGTTACTGCTGTTTTCTTAGGAACTAATTTGGCAGGAATCGGGACAGTCATTTCTTCAATGGCTAACCTCTTAACTTTCAAGCAATACAATTTCTTCTTCAAAGTTAAACCATTAAGATTCTTAGTAACTTTCTTTGTAGTTGATTTACTATTATTGATTTTATTTGGTGTTATCGGTGCCTTTCTAATTTATATCTAACAAAAAAAGCCTGAAAACTTCAGGCTTTTTTCTATTCAACAATTTTTTCATCAGGGTCAGTCCCTGGTAAATCTTCTAAGCGTTTCATATCTTCAGGTTCAATCGCAAAATCTACTTGAGTATTTTCAACGATATGGTCTTTACCTACTGCCTTAGGCAATGGCAAGGTTCCGTGTTGTAAACAATATCTAATTGCTAATTGTGCAGGAGTAACTCCATATTTATGGGCAATCTCTTCAATTACTGGATGTTCAATTAAATGACCCGTAGCAAGTGGTGAATAAGCCTCCACCAAGATATTATTATCGGTACAAAAATCTCTGACTTTTTCTTGATCAAAGCCAATGAAATATCTAATTTGGTTAACCATTGGTTGAACTTTGGCATCTTTAATAATGTTCTCTAAATCGAGAATACCGAAGTTCGCAACACCGATTGCCTTTACTTTTCCTGTTTCGTAAAGTTCTTCGAAAGCCTTCCAGACAATCATATTATCTCGGTCATGAATGTTCCCACTATCATTCCATGGCCAAGGTGCTTGAAGTAAATACAAGTCAAGATAATCAGTCTGCAAATTTTCTACAGTTCGATCAAACTCTTCAAATACTTCATCGTAAGTCATCACTTCTGGTGGTAATTTTGACGAGATAAAAACATCCTTACGATCAATACTTGATTCTTTAATGGCTTTACCAATACTACTTTCATTGGCATATTTCTTAGCTGTATCAAAGTTTCTATAACCAGCCGCAAGTGCATCCTTAGCAGTTACATAAGCTGGATCTCCTCCAGGAATTTTCCAAGTTCCAAAACCAAGTTTGGGAACTTCAATTCCGTTAGCAAGTACATAAGATTCGTTAATAATACTCATAGCAAAAACCTCCTTTTATGATGTAGTTATTATGTCATGTCTAAATCAATTTTACTAACAAAACACACTATTGAATGTTCGCCTAGAATCCTTTATGATATTAAGCAACGCTGTAACAGAAAGGGAACAATATGACTAAAAAAGTCTATCTAGCAGGTCCATTTTTTGACGAAAAAAATGAACAAAGAAATCGTGCTCAAAAAGCTTTTGAAGCACTTCAAAAAAACCCCACAGTTGGTGATATCTATCTACCAATGAATAATCAGGAAGCTGACTATCCAGAATTATCACTTGAGTGGAGTAAAGAAGTTTATCAACGTGACATCAACGCAATGGAAAATGCTGATGCTATCGTCGCAATTCACGACTTTGAAGGTCATGGTATGGACGAAGGTACAGCTTTTGAAATCGGTTGGGCAGTTGGTAAGAAATATATTGTTCTGTTCCAAGAAAAAGAAGCAGCTGTCAACGTAATGCCCTTACAAGCTGCCAATTATTTTACTAGATCATTCGACGAGTTAAGTACCATCGACTTTGATAACGAAGAACAAAAAGAATACGACGGTGAAATAATATAAATGCCTCTTCTAAGAGGCTTTTTCATTGTCTTCTAATTGTATATTAACTTATTTATAAAACTAGGTTATTATGAAATAAGCATTGTTGTAAATATTTTCTATGAAACTAGGTAAAAAAATGTCATATATAAAAAATCTGAGCACCTTTAAAAAAGTACTTTATGCTTCATTTATTTTAATTTTATTATTCAATTTAGTAATCCCATCTCTCTCAGGAGACGATCTTTTCTACTACAATGCCATTAGTGGTCACAGTTTTAACGGCCAATTTTTAAATGATTTACCAAAATTTATTTTCTCAAGATATCATATCTGGAGTTCTAGAGTTGTGATTGAATTCTTCCTAACATTTTTAACTCAACATGTTTTCATTTGGAAAATATTAGCTACTGGAGTAACTTGTCTGTATATTATCCTTATGAATTACTACTTCAACACAAGAAAATCTCTAAATATTTTACTAGTTATCCTTACAACTTTATTTTCACTTCCAAATTCTTTTTTCAGTGAAACAGGTTGGATTGCAACCACGACTAACTACTTTTGGGCAATCACCTTTGCATTAGCCGCTTTCTATCCTTTCTTTCAGAAGTTGATGAAGAGAAAAATTAACTGGTTTTTCTACTCAGCAGCGTTAATAATTCAAATTTTTGCAAGTAATCAAGAGCAAATTAATGCTTGTTTCTTAGGTTTAACTACGTGTTTGATCGTTTATCTTGCATTTCAAAAACAAAAAATTTGGATCTTGTTACCTAACTGGGTACTTTCAATAGGTGGGGCAATCTTTTCTCTAACTACCCCTGGCAACAAATTACGTTACGCATCAGAGTTGAAACACTGGTTCCCAGACTATGCTCATTTTGGTCTTCTTAGAAAATTGGAATTAGGTTTTTCCTCAACTGGCAAAGCAACTTTTTTTGATTTTAACTTGAGCGCACTTCTTTTCTTTATAGTTTTAGCATTGTTGTCTCTTCTAATAATAAAAAATAAGTATTTAAAAATGATGACACTTGTTCCTCTAATTACTAACATTATGTTTTATATATTTAAAATTAACCGCCCTAATCCAAACTCTGTGGATGATTTAACCAATAACTTTTTAAAACATTTTACAAATTTTGGAACTGATATTTCTTTAAAAAATCCTAGATCAATAATGCCTGATTTGTTCATACTCATACTACTTATTATTACAACTGTTTCCATTTGGTTAATCATTGAAAATCATAAAAAGGCCCTGCTAATAATCATCTTATTGGCAATGGGCTTTGCATCTAAATTTATCATGGCTTTTTCACCTACCATATGGGCATCGGGAATTCGAGTCAATTTTTCGTTATATGTTAGTCTTATAATGGCAACTCTAATTTTACTCAATGAGTATGAAATTAAAAATCCCGAAGGTATGACTAAATTCATGAATTTGTATATTCCTTCCGCAATAGTAGCAGGTATTCTTATGTTTTAAAAAGAGACTCTAACGAGTCTCTTTTTTAAATTCATCCAAAAATTCTAACATGAAATCATGTCTGATTTTAGCCAGTCGTTTTCCTTCAGTCGTGTTCATTTGATCTTTTAACAACAGTAATTTTTCATAAAAATGATTGATGACTGTTCCCTGTTCTCGATAACTGTCATGATCCATTTCTGTTCGTGGCTTTATTTTAGGGTCATAAATTTTGCTACCCTTATTTCCACCATAATAGAAGGCTCGACCAATTCCAATTGCCCCGATAGCATCTAAACGATCGGCATCTTGTACAATTTGGCCTTCAATCGGTAACTCAATATGATTTTCCAAATTCTTTGAATAAGACATGTTATCAATAGTAAAAAATATTTGATCAACTTGATTCTCATTCAGTTTTTGTTTAGTTAAAAAATCTCGTAAATCTTGACGTGCCAGTTCAACGTCCGCAACTAATTTTTCATCAATTACATCATGCACATTGGCCGCAATTTGAACAATTTCAATATCTGCAGTCGGTTCTGTCTCCAGAATTTTCTGTGACAATTTCACAACTCGATTAATATGATCAATCGAATGTCCTGATGTATCGTTAGCTAAAATTTCATTTCGGTATTTAACAATCTGCTTATTCATAAATAATGACCTCGTTATTTCATTATATATAATCATTCAAAAAACTACGAGTAATATCTGAATTCTCAAAAAGTATACTTGTTTCAATCTTCTAATTACGATAATATCAATATTATCATTTGCGAAAGAGATACGTTCATGCTGTATATAATGAAAGCCGCTATCAATTCAATCAGATTGAGAAGCGCTTAATCTACTTCTAATTTGAGAAAGACTCTTAAGTTAGAAGTTTCAAGCTGTAATTGTCACATTGTTTTATATCTAACTAGGAGTATTTTATGAAAAATAACGTTTCATCTTCTCTGCCCAATAATTGGCGGAGAAATTTATATATCTTTTTAAGCGGACAATTTCTGTCCGGAATTACCAGTATGGTAGTCCAATATTCAATTATTTGGTACTTAACTAAAGTAACTGGTTCAGCAACAATTTTAAGTTTTGCTACATTATTGGGAATGATTCCCATGGTTGTCTTAAGTCCTTTCGTTGGTCCAATCGTCGACCGTCGAAACAAAAAGTTCTTATTAATTATCACTGATATTATCGTGGCACTATTCGCTTTAATTCTTTCGATTTCAGGAACAATCTCACCAGAGTTTCCATTATGGCTAGTCTTTGTTTCTTTATTTATTCGTTCTGTAGCACAAACATTTCAAATGCCAATTATTCAATCAATCCTTCCTACCATGGTGCCTGAAGCAGAATTGACTAAGGTAAATGGGCAATTAGGAATGATACAATCAGCCAACTATATTATTGCCCCAGCACTAGGAGCTTTCCTATTTGCCATTGTGCCAATGAACTTGCTAATTCTGTTCGATGTTCTGGGTGCAATTTTCGGGGTAGGTTTATTATTCTTTGTGGTTATTCCTCGTATCTCAGCCGAGAATGAGAAAATCCAAATTTGGGCAGATTCAAAATTTGGACTACAAAAATTAGTTGCCAATAAAGGTCTTTGGTATATTACCCTTATTGGATCTTTTTTCATGTTACTTTTCATGCCTGTTGCCAGCCTATATCCACTAATGACGATGGAATATTTCCAAGGAACTGTCGGACAAGCCGGCTTGATTGAAGTCGTCTATTCTGTTGGCGCATTGTTAGGAGGACTAGTTATTGGATTATTCGGTAACTGGAAGAATCGTATAATTCCTATCCTAGCATCATTTGTGGTCGTTGGAGTAACAACCGGTCTTAGTGGCATTTTACCTGGTGACCAAAAAGGTTTCATTTGGTTTGTTGTATTGAATGCAATCGCAGGATTTGCCATGCCATATCTTGAAACTCTATTAATGGCTATGATCCAACAAAGTTACGAACCCAAGTATTTGGGTAGAGTTTTAGGAGTTTTTAATTCCTTAATGAGTGTTACCGGTCCAGTGGGTTTAATTTTCACAGGTCCAATTGCTGATGGAATTGGCGTTGAAAAAATGTTTATCATCACTGGAATTGGGACTTTTCTTTGTGGAATTGCAATTGTCTTAATTCCAAAGGCCAGAGATTACGATCTCTCACTCCAAAAAAAATTGGCAAAGAACAAAATTGAAGTTCCCACCGAAGAATAATGATTAGCTCCACAAGGAACTAACAATCGTAATAATAGTAATTAGAACTAATACAACAATTTCTTTTTGTTGTATTTTTTCTTTCAAAAAAATCGCCGAAAAAACCACTCCGTACAAAGAAGTTATATTCAAAATAGCTCACCTTTCGTCAAGTTCGAGTATCAATTCATAATTTACTTTAAAAATTATTGAGTTATTATTAAATTAAAATAAATAATTAGGGGAGCTAATGATGACACCAAATAAAAGGGGAATTTTATTTGTCAGCACTTTTTTTGTTGCACTTTTACTAACTGGATGTGGTTCAAATACCCAAAAAACATCTAAAGCTGAAGTTCAAGGAGCTGTAAAAGTAGCTAAGAACTACAAGCCAAAGAAAGCTACAAAAAAGACCGTTCAAAAAACTTCATCATCACCAGTAGCGACGAAACAAGCTACTAATTCAACTGGCAACACTTCAAATAACACTCCACAAACAACACAATCTTCAAATACTTCACAGAAAGTTCTAGGAGTTCCATACATCAGTCAGGGTTCAACTATGTTATGTGAAGGTTCATCCTTGTTGGAAGCTTTACACTACAAAGGTGTAACTAATCAAGGTATTTATCAATTTGTAAATTCAATGCCAATTTCACCTAATAACAATCCATATAATGGATATTCTGGAGAATGGCGCCACAATGTTAATGGTACTTATCAGGGCATGATGTCAGGTCCAGTTGTTCAATGGGCTGCAAAAGTTGGTGGCAGAGCTTCGCAAATATCAGGAGCCGCTGCAATTAAAAATTCAATTAATAGCAATAACCCAGTAGTTGCTTGGATTGTGTACGGCTTCTCAACTCCTCAATTCAAACAAATGCCTTGGGGTCGAGCAGTTTGGAACGGACATGTAATCTGTGTCGATGGCTATAGACCAGGCGGTTATCATATTGTCGATCCTAACGCTGGAAGTTATTGGATTTCATCAGGAACTTTTGAAAGCTCCAATGGCGTTACTGGAATGGCAGTTTCAGTTGGATAATAAAAAGACACTCAATGAGTGTCTTTTTTAGTAGGTCATTGCTCGATAGCCTTGATTAGCGTATTTTTTCCAAAAAACTTCATATGACAAATGATCTTGTTCACCTGTATATGGATCGTTAAAAATAAGATTGTCTTTATCATATCCTGTAAGTAGAACACAATGTGCTGGTTGATAGTGATAACTAATCCAGGCAACCACTGGTTTACCAGCTTTTAGTTTTTGTTTAATTGTCTTGATTGATGACGAACTCAAATCCTGGAAACTCCCAACATATTTCAGAAAAACATCTCGCCAAGCCGGTGGATACATCGTATATCCCGTTCCATCAAATGGATTACCCCAGAAACCACTTTCCATATCGCCATTAGGAGCATAAGGAATTACTCTTGCTAACTCAGTGTTAGTTATCTTAACTCCCTTGAAATTAAACAGCATTGTGGTAGCAGTAATTTCACAACCAGTAGGCAAGTCAGGAAATTGAGATAACTTCTTCACTTTAATTAGAACTTTACTACTTTTGTCACCCACATCTTTTTTCACAATCGGTTGATCATTGTTTGTATAATTTGCCCAGACATTTCTTGAGTCATCAAACCTCATAGATAAAGCCACAACTAATATTGTCGAGAGCAAAATAAGACACACAAAGAATTGCATATTTCTTTTTCTCAAAAAGCAGTCCCCTTTTTTAACTGTTTTTTAATAAAAAAGACCGTAGATTACACAAATAATCCACAGCCCCATTGAATCTAAGCCATCTATCGGATTTGAACCGACGACCCCCACCTTACCATGGTGATGCTCTACCTACTGAGCTAAGATGGCACATTTACCTTTAATAATATACCAATAGTCTATGAATCTCTCAAGTGCAAATTTACTTTAGTTATTGGATATTTTATACTCTATATAGCGAGGAAAAAAATATGTCTCCCAATAAAGAAAATTACTTAAAAGCCGTCTATGAATTGACTCTAGACTTTCGAAAAGTTACCAATAAAAATATTGCTTCAATTATGAATGTTTCGGCAGCTTCAGTAACTGAGATGCTAGCTTCTTTAGCCAAAGATAACTTAATTGAACATAAACCATATAACGAAATTTCACTTACCAAGTCTGGAAAAAAAATTGCCAAAGAACTTGTTAAGCGTCATCGTATTTGGGAAGTTTTCTTATATGAAAAATTGAATTACGAAATCGATACATTACACGAAGCTTCTGATCAATTAGAACACACATCAGATGACGTTTTAAGCGAGCGACTTAACAAGTTCTTGAACTATCCAATTCGTTGTCCACATGGCGGATTAATTCCAGGAAACGTTAAAAGACGTTCCGATAATGACACTCCACTAACTGAGTTTCCTGTTGGTGCAATCAAAAAAATTCATCGAGTCGTTGATAATCATGAATTCTTAACCAAATTCAAGACCACTGGTCTCACGATTGGTGAAGAAATTGAAATTGTCGAAGAAACCGATGACTACATCTTAGTAGCCTCCAAAGAAGATGGCAAAGTTAAAATTCCGATAACCGATGCCTCATTTATTTTTCTAGACTAAAAAAGAGCAATCATTAGATTGCTCTTTTTTGATGGGCTAATAAATCACGATAGTAAATTGCATAAGTTAAGTTCTTATATGGCAATAACCAAAACGATAGTAACCCACAGGTAAAGAAATTTAAAACATCCCAACCTAAGAAGCTAAACACAAGTATTAAATACTCAATTTTACGATTTCTCAACAAACGATAGCTGCCTGACATTGTCGAAAAAATCCCAATCTTTTGGCCACTATCATGGACATCTTTATAAATAAAATACTGTTGTGAAAAAGCAATCATGAAGAAGATTCCTGGGATAAAGTAAAAGTTTAATCCCGTTTGAACGAAGAAATTAGCAATCGCCCACATTGCAATAACTGGCAAGAAGAAGTCTTTACTGAATACCCGAAAGGCTCCGGTAGTCAGGTTGACCCGCTTGTTATCTAGTTGCATATTTAAATAATCCAAAGAAGAATATTGGATCCCAACAACTAACATTGCTGAAAATAATTGAAATCCCATTAACAAAATATTTTCTCGAAGATTGAAGTTCAATAAATTTCCAGAATTCATTAATTTAGTGATTTGTTCAGTAGAATATAAATCACTAATTCTGGATGCTAAATAAAAAGCTCCCGCATAGTAAAGGATTTTCAACAAAACTGCTGGTAAATTCAATTTTGTTAATTCACTTCTCTTTGCTCTAAGAACTAATCTAGCTTGTTTCTTTATTTCAAAAACATTTGAAGTTCCTGGTCCCAATGGCTTACCTCATTATTATTTCTTATGAAACCATACTAACACACCAAATAAAAAAAGCTGAAATTCAGCTTTAACTTATTTCAACTTCTCCGCTATTAGTAGTGATTCTTAAAACATCCTTACTATTCGGATTCTTTTCAAATGATTTACTGTACTCGCGGTCATAGTAATCAAGTTTTGAAGCACTCGAACGACTCTGGTAACTAAAACCAATATTATTTATTTCTTCAATATCAACATCTCCATTAGTTGTTGATATTCTGTTATTTTTCTTCAAATTTACTCGTTCAAGTTCAACATCACCACTAGTCGTTTTAATGCTGCTATCACTCAACTCAGTTGTTTTAACACTTATGTCACCGTTAGTTGTAGATAGTTCGCTTACATCAGCAATGGTTGTATTTTCCACTTCAATATCACCGCTGTTGGCAAAAGAATTGAGTTTATTTAATTGCGAGTTTTTGAAGCTAATTTCACCATTAGCTGTTTTTAACTCAGTTTGCTGACTAACCTTAACACCTCTAATTTCAAAATCAGAAGTATTTCCATTTAGTCTCATTTCAGAAGCTTCAACATCATTTATTTTAACATCTCCATCTTCACTGTTAACTTTAATCACATTGACTTTTTCATCATATGGGATTGTAATTTCAATCTTTGGATCACGGAAAGAAAGGTTAACTCCGACATTGAATTTTGTTTTTGCATCTTCGTCAATTGTTAAATTTTCTGATTCTTGACTAATTGTAGCAAATTTCTTACCAATAACGTTTTGCTTAACGCGATATTCATTGCCTTGCTTAATTTCAACATCGGCTCTATTAGTGTTGATATACAAGTTTTTAAATTTTTTAACCGTTTGTTCTTTTCTATGCTGTCTATTGTCAGCAACTTGAGGGCGACCATTATCAAAACTGATACTTCTAACTCCACCCATCAATGCGCCGCAGACTGTCAAAATCACTCCGACGAATAGCACAATAGAAGTAATTACGTAATATTTCTTCATGATTATTGTCCCTCCTTGGTATTGTAATATTGCTTATCAAAGAATTTGCGACCAATATATTTCACGAATTTTACGACTGCCTCTATAAGTGCCTTCATAACGAAGTAAACACCTGGTGCAATCATTAATCCTAGAGTTCCTATTATTAAGCCAGTTCCTAGATAGAATAGCCCAACCGGAAGTGAAGAAAACATTGTAAAAATTCCTGTAAATACTGCAACTATTCCTCCGATAACAAATCCAACTATTGTTCCAAGGAAACCAACAAATAATCCAAAAATTGCGGCAAATATGGCCATTAAAAGCCCAATTAGTCCAATTGCTAATGGAATAGCTGAGGGAATTGCGAAAAGTCCTAGGATAATAATCCAAATAACTCGCATCGAGTTGTTACTCGGTTTCTTAGAGTCTTTCTCTTTTTTAGTCACTTTTTCCGTCTTTGTTTCAGACTCTTCATCAAATGAGATCGAATAGTCAGCCAAAATTTTTCTTGATAATTGCTTTGGTGTACCCAAGTTCTTTACGATTTCACTTTTAGATTCTGGAGTCGAATCTAAGATATACTCGGTATAAAATTCGATTATATCTTCTTGTTCGTTTTTACTAAGACTACTAATATACGATTTTAATTCGCTAATATAATCTTCTATAAATTGTTGATTTTCCATCTTTATCCTCCCAGTATTTCATTGGCTGATTTTGAAAAATTCTGCCAGTCCTGTTTTATTTCCTTTAATCTTTCTTCCCCAGAGTCAGTGATCTTATAATATCTACGATTACGTCCTTGATATGGTTGGTCATACGTTTCTAAATAACTGTCTTTTTTGAGTCTTCTTAAAACCGGATAAATCGTCGACTCAGAGATATCGAATTTTTCTTGAAATCTTTGAGTTAGCGTATATCCATACAAATCTTCTTTAGTTAAGAAAGCCAACATCGATCCATCAAGGACTTCGCTTGGAATTTGAATTGCCATAACTTTCTCCTTTCCAATATTATATTTCATATAGTATTATATAAATAAAAAAAGATGTTTGTCAACATCTTTTTCTAAACTAATTTTTTTCTTAGAATTCCTGAGATAAAGTCAATCGCTGTAACCATTACTATGATACCGATTAGAATGATTCCCACTCGACTCCAAGAACGAGTTTGAATCGCAAAAATTAATGGTGTTCCGATACCACCAGCTCCAACCATTCCTAAAATCGAAGCCGAACGAACAGCAATTTCAAATCGATATAAAGTTAATGAGAGAAATTCTGGTAGCACTGTCGGTAACGTTGCAAAAAACAACACTTGTGAGTGATTACCACCAGCACTAGTAATAGCTTCACTAGGTCCGTAATCTGCATTTTCCAGTGCTTCAGAGAAGAGTTTACCAAGCATCCCAATCGAATGAATACTAAGCGCTAAAACACCCGCAAAAGCTCCAGGACCGACCGCTTTGATGAACATAATTGCCAAGACAATTTCTGGAAAGGTTCGAATAATTGTTAGAACAATTTTTCCAGTCTGGCTTCTAAACTTACTACTATTCTTTTTAATATGCGCTGCCCAAAAAGCAAATGGCACACTTAGTATGGCCGAGATGAAGGTTCCTAAAAAGGCAATCGCTAGAGTTTGAATTATTAAGTTAACTAAGTCTTCGCCACTACCATCGTAGGTATAGGCCCAGTCAGGATTAAACAATCCACCAAAAATTGAATTAGTAACTTCGCCGGCTGAATCCTTAATTCCCGAAAACTCAATTCCGGAAAAACTCCAGACATAAATTGCAATGATGATTACTCCCCAAATCAACCAATTGTATTTAGGGTTTTTAATTATTTTTTTCATTATCTTAATTTCTCCCTTAATACATTACTTAATGTGTCAATGATTAATACCACCACAAAAATAGCAATAATAATCACGGCTGTTTGATCGTATCTAAAGGAAGATAATGATCTTTGCAAGAAGACACCAATACCACCAGCGCCTAGATATCCTAAGATAGTTGAAGCACGAACATTGATTTCAAAAGTATACAAGAAGTAACTGATGAATTGATTGATTACCTGTGGCACAATTGCAAAAACAATTACCTGCATTTTATTTGCTCCACTAGTTGTTAAAGCATCAATCGGTCCAAAGTCAATGGTTTCAATCGTTTCATAGAAGAGTTTAGAAATCATAGCAAATGAGAAAACTGTCAAAGTTGCCACACCGGCAACTGGTCCAATACCCACAATCGCAACAAATAATGCTGCTAATAATAAGTCAGGTAAAGTTCTCATTAAATTAAGGAAGAATCTGATTACACTGGTAACATATTTATTTTTAATAACTGTTCTGGCAGCAATAAAGGAGAATGGTAATGCGATTAAAGTTCCTAAAGACGTTCCAATAACTGCCATTTGAATAGTCTCAAGAAGTGGTTGAATGATGTAGCGGCTGTAACCCCAATCAGGGTTTACCATTTGTTTTAATAGTTCAAAAAATTGTGAAATATTAGAAACTAGTAAATCCAAGTTCACTCCGGTGATGATTGAGCTTCCAATTAAACAAATTAGGAAAACTACCAACCAAAAAACAAATACCAGATGAAATCTTTGGACTATTGTTCTTTTTGGTATTTCATTCATTAACTGCCTCCTTTGGCGAAGCAGTCTCACCGTTATAAATTTGATCTAAATCAACTTCAGAAACTTCATTGATTTTCTTATCATAAATTAATTCACCAGCTCGTAATCCAATAATTCGAGTGGCGTATTTTTTAGCAAGTTCTTTCGAATGAAGATTGACCATTACCGTAATACCAAGTTCTTCATTGATACTCTTTAGGTCGTCTAGAACAAGCTTAGTAGTTAATGGATCTAACGATGCAATTGGTTCATCAGCAAGAATTATTTTAGGATTTTGGATTAAAGTTCTAGCAATGGCAACACGTTGTTGTTGTCCACCAGATAATTGATCGGCACGGGTATAAATTTTTTCAGCTAGCGAAACTCTCTTTAAAGCATCAACAGCATTTTGTTTATCTTCTTTAGAGAAGAGTCCAAAAACACTCTTGAATGTCGAATAATATCCTACTCGACCAGACAAGACATTGCGTTGAACACTCGACTGCTTAACTAAATTGAAGTTTTGAAAAATCATCCCAATACTACGACGAAGTTCACGCAGACTCTTTCCTCTAGCTTTAACTATTGATTGTCCATCAATTAAAACATCACCTTCACTGATAGTTTGAAGTTGGTTAATTGAACGCAGCAAAGTACTTTTACCAGCTCCTGACAATCCAACGATAACGACAAATTCGCCAGGATCTACCGTTAAGTTAACATCCTTTAATCCTAAAGTTCCATTTGAATAAATCTTCGATACATCTTTAAATTCAATAATTGACTTGCTCATTTTGTTATATCCGCCTTCTTCGAATAAAAGCCGTTTATCAATTAATAAACGGCTTTTAGCTTGCTATTTGACTGAAGTGTTAAAAATTATTTGGTTAATTTTTTAACATCTTTATTGTATTGTCTCATCAAATCAAAGTTACTATCTTTTGATTTTGTGTATCCTTCATGTGAATAGATTTCTGAGACAATCTTGTGTCCTTTTTTAGTCTTAGCAATTTTAATAAATGCATCTTGAATCTTCTTTTGCCATTTTGTTGACATATCTTTTCTTACAGAAATTGTGTCATTTGGAATTGGTTTTGTAAAGTATAGTGGTTCAACTTCGTCCATGATATTAGGAACATCTTTTTTAACGATGTTTCTAGCATCTTCAAAGACGAAAGCTGCATCTGTATCACCATTTAGAACTGACATTACACCTTGGTCATGTCCCTTAACTTGAACGGTTTTGATACCATTCTTGTTAACGTTGATTCCCTTTTTCAACAATTCCACAGCGGGGAAGATAAATCCTGAGGCTGAAGTAGTATCTTGAACGGCGATCTTCTTACCTTTAAGATCTTTAACACTCTTGATATCACTACCTTTTTTAACAACGATCATTGATCTATATTTATCAACTAATTGTTCACCATTTTTTCCACCTGGTTGAACAATTTTGTAACGTTGAGCTTGAAGTAATACCTTAGTTCCGTTTTGTTTATGAGCCATTACGTAAGCATCTGGTGGTAAGAACCCAACATCAACTTGTTTTGAACCCATTGCTTCGACAATCGTATTGTAGTCAGTTGAAACACTAACTTTAACAGGAATGCCTAATTGTTTGGAAAGTAATTTTTCTAGTGGTTTAGCTTTTGCCTCCATCGTATCAGCTTGTGATGATGGAACAAATTGAACTTTTAATTCCTTTGGTTCGTATGAAGAGGCTGATTTTTTGCTGCCGCTAGTGCCGCAGGCTGCCAATCCAATACTCAAAATTAATGCAAATGATACTAGTAGAATCTTTTTCCAAATTTTCATCTACTTCGTTCCTCCTTTATTTTATAAATTTAGATTATTACAAAAAACGAACTTTATCAAGTTAAAATCTTAACAAAAATCGTTTTTATTGGTACGTTCCACTTATTAACCACAACATATTGTTGATTCTATTGGTTTCTTTGGCAAAACACGAACTATTTCGCAAAAATAAAGGTTGACTTTCGTTAATGATGAATGCTATATATAGATGGTAGCTATATAAGACATACAATATAATGTATCTACAAAATATAAGTTCGTCATGTAACATTCGACTTTAAGGAGAAACAGATGCAAGTATTTGATTATAATGACATTCAATTAATTCCCAATAAGTGTATTGTTCAAAGCAGATCAGAGTGCGATACCACTGTTACTTTAGGAAATCACACCTTTAACATCCCCGTAGTTCCCGCAAATATGCAAACTGTTATAGATGAATCTTTGGCAGAAAAACTTGCTCAAGAAGGATTCTTCTATATCATGCACCGTTTCAATCCTGAAAGTAGATTAAATTTCGTCGAATCAATGAAAAATAAAAATTTAATTAGTTCTATCAGCGTTGGTATCAAAGATGAAGAATTCGATTTCATTCGTCAGCTCGCTGATAATAAACTAACTCCTGACTATATAACTATCGATGTTGCTCACGGTCACAACGACTTAGTCATTCAAATGATTCATCACGTCAAAGAATTTCTACCTGATTCTTTTTTAATCGTTGGAAATGTTGCCACACCTGAAGCTGTTCGCGAATTAGAAAACGCCGGAGCAGACGCTACAAAAGTTGGCGTTGGTCCTGGTAGAGCCTGCATTACAAAGCTCAAAACTGGCTTTGGAACAGGTGGATGGCAGCTTAGTGCAATTAACTTATGTTCAAAAGCTGCCCGTAAACCAATCATTGCCGATGGCGGAGTTCGTTTCAACGGAGACATTGCTAAATCCATTCGTTTTGGTGCTAGCATGGTTATGATTGGATCATTATTAGCTGGTCATGAAGAATCACCTGGTGAATTAATTGAACAAGATGGTCAAAAGAAAAAAGAATATTTTGGCTCTGCTTCCGAGTTTCAAAAGAATGCTCACAAAAATATTGAAGGCAAAAAATTATTTATTGACTACCGAGGCAGTATCTTTGATACACTAAAAGAAATGAAAGAGGACTTACAATCAGCAATTTCTTATGCTGGTGGACGTGACTTGGATTCTATTCGCAAGGTCGACTATGTGATTGTTAAGAACTCTATTCTAAATGGTGACATCGATTATTAAGGAGAATTTGTATGAAAAATATTTATCTTGCCGCCCCATTTTTTAGTGATGAACAAATAGCTAGACGTGATAAACTTGCCAAATTATTAAATGATAATCCTTCAGTTGGAAACGTCTTTTTACCTGGTGAACACGAAGATGATCCAGATGCAGAGTTTGGGACAACCGAATGGCAATTAGCTACATTCAAATTAGATGTTAATCAAATGAACACTAACGATGTTGTTGTTGCAATACTCGATTATGAAGCTGTTGACACCTCAGACCCAGGAACCATTTGGGAATGTGGCTACTCATATGCTAACAACATCCCTGTCTTAGGAGTTCAATTTAGTGGTTCTAAGAAATTGAACTTAATGTTATCTATGAGTTTAACTGCTTTCTTTAACGGTGAAACTGACATCGAAAAAATTAAAAATTACGATTTTGATTTACTACAAACAAGATTCGCAGAATTTGAAGTATTTTAAGCAGTAAAAAGACCATCACTTGAAAGTGATGGTCTTTTTTTATTAAACTTCTTTTGAAAAAATCAAATCTGAACCTTCCTTTTTCAAGAAAGTAAATCCCGTTCGTTGAACTACATCAATACTTTTAGTGTTCTTTTCATTAATAACTGCACGAATGGTACTGACTCCAATTTCATCTTGAATCAATCGATTCAGTTCATTGACAATTTTCGTCATAATACCAAATCCTCGAGCATGCTTGTCTAACCAATAACCAATCTCGGCCATTTTAGTTTGTTTATCAATCTCATGAAAATCAAACAAGCCGACTATTTGGTTCTCATATTTAATGCAGTAGACTTCTTGTTTAGGATTTTTTTCAGCTTCAATTAAAAACTTCGTTTCATCATCAATCGATTTTGTCTGACTAATCCACGGAAACCACAAGGCGAATTCATCACGATTGTTTTGTACTAAGTCAAATATTTGGGGACTATCAATCAATTTTGGATGTTCCAAGGTTACTTTTTTCATAAGTTAATCTCACTTCTAATTTTGATTAAATTGGGTCTCTACATATTCTCGATATAGTTCATGATTCTTGACTAATTCACTGTGTTTTCCTGAACCGCTAACAGTACCATGCTCTATGAAGTATATTTTATCAGCATCGACAATTGTACTCAAACGATGTGCTATTACCAAGGTAGTTCGATTCTTCATCAAAGTCTCCAAAGCCTTTTGTACCATTGCTTCTGACTCTGAATCTAAACTAGCTGTTGCCTCGTCTAACATTAATATCTTAGGATCTCTCAAGAACGCCCTGGCAATTGCTAATCGTTGACGCTGTCCACCAGAAACTTTCACACCGCGAGTTCCAACTTGAGTATCCAAGCCTTCAGGCATTTCTTTCACAAATTGATCAGCATAGGCCAGTTTTAGAACTTCCCATAACCTGTCATCAGAATATTCCCCTTCCAAACCATAAGTTAAATTGTCTCTGATTGTTCCTGCCATAATGGCCGAATCTTGACTAACAAATCCGATTTGACGACGCCACTTTTCAAGTTTCACATCTTCAATATCAGTGTCACCTATTTTGATACTGCCACTCTTAGGTTGATAATATCGTTCAATCAGTGAAAAGATTGTTGATTTTCCACCACCAGAAGGTCCGGCAAAGGCAACTACTGTATTTGGTTTTGCTTCAAAACTAACATCAAAGAGAATCTGATTACTCTTGTCGTAGGCAAAATCGACTTTATCCATAGTTAACGTTTGTCCATCGACATCAACATCTTCACCTTTCGCAAAATCTTCTTCAGGTTCTAACATTAATTCCTGAATTCTTTCAGTTGAACCACTTGTTTTGGCTAAAGTTGTCATGAATTGTCCTAAAGTTGCAGCGGGTCCCATTAACTGGAATAAGTACATTAGGAATGAAAACATTGCCCCAATTGTCATAGTTCCATCGACAACTCGTGATGTTCCATAGGCCAGAATCCCTACAATAAGTCCCATCATTACTGCCATCATTACTGGACTGGCGATTGAATCATAAATTGCTTCACGTAACCCAATTCGATAGAGTTTGTCGACTTCATCTTTTCCTTTACCTATTTCAAATTCTTCGGCATTAGAAAGTTTAACTAACCGAACTTCACTAAGTGTTTCATCTGATTCACCACTAAATTCAGCCAAAGCATCTTGTCTAGCATGACCAACTTTTCTAGCTTGACGACTGATTGGAAGCATAACTGCCATTACTAGTGGTACAGCAATGAACATAATCAAAGTCATTCGCCAGTCCATAAAGAGCATCAAGACCAAGGCTCCAACAATGGAAAATAATGAAGTCACTAAACTAGGAAATGACCTTGAAAGCAAATCTTTGATTTGTGTTGAGTCATTAACTAGTCGGGAAGTCATTTCACCTGACTTAGTTTCGTCGAAGTAACTAATTCGTAGTCGAAGTAATTTGTTCCAAATTTTATTTCTTAATTTCTGAACAACATCTTCACCGAAGAATCCTAATAATGAACCAGAAACAGCACTGATAATCGCACTTACAATAAAGATTGCTATAATTCCGATTATCAGACTCCAATTCATTCCTTTTGAAAAACTATTAATCAAATTCTTGGCAAATTGGGGAACAACTAATTGAAAGCCAGTGGCAATTAATCCAGTTGCCAATCCAACATATAGTTGCCAATATTTTGGTTTAGTTTGCTTAATTAGTTGAAAGAAACTATTAAAGTTAAATTTTGTGTTTGATGGTTCCACTCTCATTGAATGTCTCATATATTTACCTCATACAATCTTGGTTTTGTTAAAACCAGTTGAATTTGTCCCAACGGCGATTATTTCCATTAAAATGATCAAAATGATGATGGAAATCTCTATCACGATCATCGAAGTCATGTTTATTTTTTACATTATCGGCAATCTTTTTTAACAATTGAGCAAGTTGTTTTTGTTCATCTTCACTCAAACCAGTTAAAATTTCTTCCGAAATAAGATCAACTTGTGAATCACCTTTTTTAATTCTCTTTTTTCCGTCTTCAGTTAAATAAATTAATTGAATTCTCTTATCAGTTTCACTAGCTTTTCTCTCAATAAAGCCTCTTTCTTCTAAGGCTTTAACTTGTAAGCTAACCGAACTAGGTTTGATATCCAACAACTCGGTTATCTCAGCATTGGTCAAACCATCATGTTGAGTCAACAAATTCAAAAGTCGATACTGCCCTCTTGTATTGTCATAATCATGACGCTTTCTCTTACCAACAACCATCCAAACCCCAGCCATGAAATATCTTGAATGCGCTAGTTTCGCAAATAGTTCCATAATATCTTGCGTTTTATCAGTCATAATTTATCTCCTTTGCATAAAAGTATTTAGTTAGTTTTATTTTTGCCTACCTAACAATTCAATAATATAACTCGTTAGGTTTTGGTTGTCAAGAACTAACTACTTTTAATTTCGATATTTTAAATTACGACAGATATGTTTATCAGCCCAACCGATTAAGAATCCTTGGAATATCAATGAAAAGACCGTCCCAACATTCACGGCTACTAAGTGACGATTAATTAAATAACAGATGAATATCACAATAATCGGTGGAATAAAACTAACAATTTGCGCGATACCAGGATTACCTTTGAAGTATTTAAAACGTAAAATAAAGGATAGATCATCATTAGGATGTAGAACCAGATTCACTCTTAAATAGATTGACACCGCAACTGCAATCAAAAAAATTCCGAAGATATCAATTATCACTCGCCAGATATAGGGAAGTTGAACAATATTCAAGTAATTCAAATACTTGGTCATGAATTGAACTAAATAACTAAATGGTGTAATGAAAATAAAATTGCCCAGCATTCTGCGCCAGTCAATTTCTCCAGCTAATATAGTATTTAAAACAATTACCAAAATTCCGTACACAAATAAGATATTACCCAAACTAATTTGAGTAATATCTGCTAAATTGGTTGCTGATGCCGTCCACAACGCACTCCCCATATTGGTAGAGATAGTTAGTGCATTGGCAAAAGAATTCAACAAAATTGAAAATGTAAAATAACCCATGATTTCTTTAGTAGATAATTTTGATTTTACTAACATACCTTTATTATAGACTTATTTAAAATGTTTGGTGGCCTCTTTTGTAGCAAAAGGTGTAGTTTTATGAGTTTCAACAAATTTTGCCACCCATTCTTGATCGGTCTTTGCATATTCTCTGAGCGACCAACCAATAGCTTTTTGAATGAAAAATTCATCGGTATCAATATCTTCATCAATCATCATGGTTAGATAATCTAGATTGGTTTTCTCTTTAAAACCTAGTTGTAAATCAATACCAATACGACGAACCCAAAAGTTTTCATGGTTAACAAATACTGCTGCGACCTCATCAAATTCATCTGGATGAAGTTTCACGTATTCGGTAAAAACTTTTCTCCAAGCATCAATGCTATCCCACCACGTTTTTTCTTGAGCTAATTTTAAGAACACCTGCAAGTCTTTTTGACTCCATTTTTTCTTAGCTAACACTGCCAAATCAATTGCTACATACTGATATTCACGTGCTGATTGTGCATAGTAATTTTCAATCTCTGTTAAAAGTTCCTCGGCTGACCAAGTTTTTGCATCTTGCCAAATCGAGCGAACAATTTGTTTTCTTTGAACCCCATCAACTCCATTAAAAGAAAACTGATTGCGCATATATTGAGCCATTTTGTCTTGTTTTTCGGGATTGACCGGAAGAGTAATCATAATATTCTCGCTTTTATTTATTTCTTTACATTATAACAAATAAAAAAAACACTCTTGCGAGTGTTATTTTTCTAGTGCTTGTAATTTTTGATTATCATCTAATTGTGATTCGCCACGGTTACCGTGTCTTTGTAACCAGTCCATACCTAGCCACAATAAACCAAGGTTAGCAATAATGAACAATACTAGCACACCGATTGATTGTGTGACTTGTCCACTTCCAAGTCCGGAAGAAATTGCTTCACGGAATCCTAGAGTTGACCAAGTCATTGGTAGGAATGGATGAATGAAGTTATAGAATCCATTTGTTACTTCCATTGGGAAGGTACCACCGGCACCACCAAGTTGAAGCATCAATAGAATCATAGCTACAAAACGTCCAGGATTATCAAAGGTCATTGATAAGAACATCACGATTGCCATTGAAGCTAATGAGAAGGCAATGGAGATAGCAAAGAATTGACCTGGATGATCGATTTGTAATCCAGCTACCATCATTAATGCTGGTTCGATAACAGCCATAGTTACAGCTACTAATCCACCAACAGTAATCTTGCTTAAGAACCAAGCGGTTGATGACTGACCTTCCATTGAAACTTTTCTAATTGGGAAAGCGAAGTTGAAGACAATTGCCCCAACATACAATGCTAACGAAAGCACGTAAGGTGCTAAAGCATGTCCGTAATTGGGAACGTAACTGTAATTTTCATGTTTCAATTTTGCTGGAGCAGCAAATTGATTTGCTGTTTTGTCGGTTAGTTTAATTGAATTAATCTTCTTAGCACCATCACCTAATGAAGTAGCAAGTGTCTTGTTACCATCATTAAGTTGACCAGCTCCGCTATTTAAAGCTCCTGAGTTAGCAGCTAATTGACTGGTACCACTAGCTAATTGATTAACCCCTGAGCTAAGTACTGGAATCTTAGAGTTCAATTCACCGGTTCCACTAGCTAATTGATCTGAACCATTAGCAGCTGTAGCCACACCATTAGTGTATTGAGTTAATCCATCTGATACTTGTGATGAGCCATCTTTCAAAGTAGATAGTCCTGAGTCTAATTGATCCATACCGGGAACTAATTGATTATTAAGCCCGTTTTGAATATCACGAAGACTTTGCATCATTGAAACAGAACCATTAGCAGCAACCTTCAATTGATCAAATTCAGCATCTGTAGGCACTTGAGCTTTCAAACCATCAACAATTGTCTGTGCTGTTTGAACCGCTGATTGTTTAAGTGCTGCAGCAAGTACTGCTTTAGCGCGATTTTCATCAGTGAATGTAGCTCCTCCACCCAATGGAGATGGAGCTTTCAACAACTTCATTTCTTTTTCAGCATCTGCTGTAAAATCACGATTTTGAACTTGCGTAACAATGCCATCTAATTGTCCAACAGCAGCTTGGATAGTATCAATCTTCGTTACTAGTCCTTGATATCCAGCAAGTGCATTGTTGTAGTTAGCATCTGATGAAAAATTAGGATTGGTATTTAATTGATTTTGAATTTGTTTCAAACCACCATCGATTTGTGAACTACCAGCTTTAAGTTGGTTAACACCTGAAGTAAGTTGACTTGCTCCTGACATAAGTTCGCCATTTTTACTTGCTAAGGTTTGAAGTCCATTATTAAGTTGACCTGCTCCATTATTTAATTGAGCCACACCATTAGATAATGGCACAACACTAGTTTGCATGGTTAAAACACCATCATTAACTTGATCAACACCCGATGTATAAACATTCAAACCATTTACCAAAGTATTGGAACCATCACTAAGTTGTTTAGCACCATCAGCAGCTTGATTAAAGCCATCACCAGCAGTTTCAACTTGTTTGAACATAACTTTAGAATAAGCTTTTGTTACTGCTTCTCTGATTTGAGTATTTAATTCTTTAGCTCCTACTTCAGAGATAACTTGTCCAATGTAGTTCAAAGAATCATTAGTCTTATATTCAATTTGCATCTTCTTAGGATTCTTATCTAAGACAGTTGCAGCATTAGCTGAGAAGTCTTTAGGCAAGGTGATAGTAGTGTAATATTTCTTATCCTTCATACCTTGCTTAGCTTCTTTAGCTGAGACAAACTTCCAACCTAACTGGTCGTTCTTCTTCAATTCTTTAACCATGTCATCACCGGCGTGCATTTTCACCCCTTGATATGTGACGGGTTGATCTTGATTGACCACCGCAACTGGCAAATGTCCAGTATTTCCATATGGATCCCAAACGGATTTTAAGAAGAAAATACTATATAAGAATGGAATAAACACGATGGCAAATAATGAAATCATCATTAATTTGCTTGATCTGATAAACTTAAATTCATTTTTAATCATTTGCATTTTTGTACAACTCCCAAGTATTAAATCTACTTTCTTTTATTAACTCGACTAGCTTAATTCATTTTAAATCAAAAAACAAGTCATAATACTTAAAAATTATGATTATATTTTGATATTATGTTGAAATATCAATTTTTGATAATTGTTTTCTGAAAAATGAAAATATTTCTTCCATTCGTATTTTTACATAAAAAAAACGGGATTACTAGTATCCCGTTTGTAAAGTATTTAACTTAGTTAAGCTTCTTTTTGCTTACAACATTTAGTTTTTCATCTAAATCATAAACAACTGGTTCACCGGTTGCCATTTCAACATCCATGATATCTTCATCAGAAATGTTTTCAATATATTTTGTCAAGGCACGTAGTGAGTTACCGTGAGCGGCAATAATAACGTTTTTACCATCAAGAAGTTTTGGAGCAATTTCGTCTTCCCAGAATGGAATAACTCTTTCAAGAGTAACTTTTAGGTTTTCTCCACCAGGAATAGCTTTTGGATCTAAGTCAGCATAACGACGATCGTTAGCAGCTGAACCTTCATCTGATGCATCCAATAAAGGAGGTAGAACATCATATGAACGACGCCAGATATGAACTTGATCTTCACCGAATTTTTCAGCAGCTTCAGCTTTGTTTTGGCCTTGAAGAGCACCGTAATGACGTTCGTTTAAACGCCATGATTTCATTTCTGGAACCCAAAGTTGGTCTGATCCTTCAAGTGCGTAATGCAATGTTTTGATAGCACGTGTTAATACTGAAGTGTATGCTTGATCGAATTCAATACCTTCTTGTTTCAAAAGACGACCAGCGTTTTGAGCTTGTTTAACTCCTTCTTCACTTAGATCAACATCAACCCAACCAGTAAATAGGTTAGATAGATTCCATTCACTTTGTCCGTGACGAATAAAAACTAATTTAGCCATTTGTTATTTGCCTCTTTCTTTTATTAATATCAATTTATTTTACACCAATCAAATATCAGTCGCAATAATAGTAATTGTTATTCACCTTTTTTCTGAAATTCAAAAGTGGCTTTTCTTGTTTAGGTTTCACCTGCACATCTAAGATATCTAATAGGAAAGTAAAAATTGGAATACCAACAATTAATCCCCATGGACCCATGATCGTTTCCGATATCAATAGAATAATCAACGTGAAGAACATTGGTAAGTGAGTCTTGCTCGACATGAACTTAGGATTCAAGAAGTAGGTTTCAAAGGCATGAATAGCAATAATCATGATAATCATGTAGATTACGTCTTTGATTCCGCCAATTGAGTAAGCCACCATTGATAATGGAATTAGAGAAATTACCACGCCGGCAACTGGGATCAAGGACAAAATGAATACCATAACTGATAAAGCTAAAATTCCCGGGAACTTCAAGAGAACTAAAGTAATCGTGGTGATGACAGTGTTAGCAAAAGCAATGAATAATTGAGCTTCTAAAACAACCCCAAAAGTATTCACAAATTTATCAGCGAAAAACTTCAAGTCTTTGAACAACCAACTATTACGACTCTTTAAGAATAATCGACCAAAAGCATCAACATTATCGACATCAAAGGCATAGAAGAAACTCAAGATAAAGGAAACAAAGATGGTCATTCCTACTTCACCAACGTTACCTATATAGGTAACAACTTTTTCCAAGCCCATCTTAATTTGGCCATCTAGATTAACTTGACCTACCCAATCCATAACGTAGGCAAAGACGGGATTCTTTTGAAGTTGAGGATCATTATAAAAATCAGTTAACGATTTAAACATTTTTGTTAACTGTGTTACCAGTTGTGGGAAGTACAACGTCACAGCTAGATAAACCAAGTAAACTACTAATAAATAGACAGGAATAATAATCCAGGTTGGTTTGATTTTAATATATTTTTGAACTCTTCTAACTAACTTAACGGACAAGAAAGTCAAAATAAATGTTAATAAGAAAATGTTCATCATTGAACGCATCAACCATAAAACAAGAATTGTTCCTATTAATACTGTATTTCGACGTAGTCTTTCATTAGCAACAAACTTTTCGTACATATAATACTCCTCAAGAATCTTTCATTAGTACTAATAATATCAGTCTTACCCATAATATAAAACTATCAAGGTAATAAATTATAAAATTAATTCTAAACAAAAAGAGCGTATGTTTACGCTCTTTTTTATTTATCAAAATACTTCACGTCGTTAGCTGATACCCATGTATTTTCGGCAATCTTATAATACTTATCGCCCTTATCATCATAACCAACTTCGGTTGTGTACCAGAAAGTCTGGCCCTTAATATTGTCTTTCAAGAGACGACGTTCTTGAGTTTGATAAGAACTAAATAATCTAACCGTATCGGTCTCATCACCATTAACTTGAACAATTCCATCAACCGCTTCTGACTTCTCATCGAACTCAATATCGAATGCATTGTAAACGGCATGAGCATCAGTTTTGGCCATTTCTTTATCGTAGTCGGCATCAAGTTCTTCATTTTCAGAATCTTGAATTACTTCTTCTGCTTCATCTTGAACAGGTTCATCAACTTCAATTTCTTCGATGATTTCATCTTCTGAGTTCAATTCATCAGAGTTTTCATCATCAATAATTTCTTCAATTTCCAATGATTCTGCTTGTTCAAATTTAGGTCTTTCATCAGTTTCTTCAGGCATTTCTTGGAAAATCTTCTTCGAAAGATCCACAGTTGAAGTAGATTCTACTTCTGGTTCTTCAATAACAATATCGGTTTTTTCTATTTCTTCTTCAAGATCTTCGTCTGCTACCTGCAAGGTAGTCTCATCAGATGCATCTTCTTCGGCAACATTTTCATCTTCCAGTTGAGTTTCTTCAACTACTTCCTCTTCAGAGTCAACAGGTTCTTCAACTTGAACTTCTTCTAATTCAGCAGATTCTTGTTCGTCTTTGACATCTTCGGAGTCAGAAACGTCTTTATTTTCGTTTACTGGTTCTGTAGTAATTTCTTCATCAATATTGATTGGTGAACTTTCTAATTCTTCAACGTTATCTTCATGGAACTCTGTAGCTACTTCTGGAATCTCTTCTACTTCACTAGCGACTTCTTCAACTGCAGTCTCTGGAATTTCTTCAGAATCACTGGCTGATTGATCAGCAACTGGTTGAACTAAACCTGACAACTGTTCTGTTGGCTCAGTAGTTCTTTGAGCAAACATTTCAGCTTCAGCTTGAGCGACAGTTTGGAATTGAACCGTGTCTTGTCCCAAAATATATTTATTGTCGCCAATCTTACAAAAGTCAACGACTGTATGAAGAATTCCTACTACTGTATAAGTTGCTCCATTTTCAGGGAATTCATCAGCAAGTGGTTGACCGTTTTCATCATAGAAGAGTTGACTTAGTTGATTATTAAACTCAACTTCAAAAGGTTCCACTTCCTCATAATCAATCTGTGTATCAACAGCTTCATCGAAATTGTTGATATTGTCTTCTTCCATAATATCTTGTACTTGTTCATCAATATCATCTGGTGCTTGAACTTCATTAGTTGCTTCAGTCACGTCGGAAACTCTGACATAACGTTTTTCAAAAACTTTATAATACTCAATGTTTTCTAAACTGTTCACACGTTTCATATGAACATTAATTTCTTCTCCAGGGAGTAGTTGATCATCTTCGCGGAGATTTCCAAAGTCATCAAATAGCGGAATATGTCCTTTGTCGATGGCTGTCACAAATTGTTGTGGCTCAATTTCGTGATTTGACCAGATTGAATTAGTATTTTTTTCTAGTTCTTTATTTAAATCAACTTTTTCATAGTCTTCATCTGAGACCGTCACTTCATTAGTAACAATCAATTCTCTTCTGAGAACTAAGATATCTAAGTCAGCTAAAATTCTTTCCGCAGAATGAATGGGGCGACCATTGATAGCAGTTTTGGCACTAGGAAATTTGCTAACTTCAGGAATTACTAAATAAATCATTTGATTGTAGATTTTTTCTTCTTTGAAGACATCATCTAACTCATCTTCTCCGTCCACATCAGGCAAAGAAATCTTGATTTTTTCAATTTCAAATTTATGCTTACCACTTTCAATTTCAGCAGTGAAGTTCTCTGGATCAATATATTTCTTAACTTCATCACCCAATGGTACTTCGATTGAATCAGCATAATGAACTGATAGAATCGAGCTTTTCGACTTAAACATATCTGTTTCTCCCAAAATTTGCTTTAAACTTCATTTTACAACAGTTTCACTATTAATCAAAAGATAGATTAGAAAAAAACTGTGTTAAAATACATAAGTTAACAACAGGAGGCTGAGTCATGGGTCCATTTTCCACACAATTTCATTTATATAGATGGCTACGGATTATCTTTTTATTTGCAACTGGTCTGGTCATTGTCATCAATCCTATTAAAAGTGAAGACGCAATTGTTTATTTTGTTAGTGCTTATTTATTTATTTACGGCCTAATTGCAATTGCTGATAACATTAAATTATATAAAATTGCTAAAACTGATAGTATTTCCATGCTCTTAGGAATCGGAAGTATTATCCTATCTGTAATTACGTTATTCGTAGCACGTTTTTTAATTTCTTTAATTCCAATTCTTCTAGGAATTATACTAATCGTCAATGGTATCAATCAATTCCGTGATTCAAACGAAGATAGAAAATTCGTCAACGTCACTCCTTGGCTTGATTATTTATATTCAGTATTGATGATTGCTGTAGGATTAGTACTTATTTTAAATCCATTAGACATTGTTCGCTTAGTATTCTGGCTCTTCGGATTTGGCCTAATTGCTTTATCAGTTTTTGAATTAATAAATACCCGATTATACAAATAAAAAAGACATCGATTTATTCGATGTCTTTTTTTATTTATTAATCTAATTCATTCAAAAAACTCTTGCCAGGAAGATTATTTTCTAAATCAAAATTCTCCAAAATACTTTTTCCTAAATCACTAAAGGATGTTCTTGTTTCTAATTCTCCACCTTGATTTTCTGGCGAGTATACAATAAGTGGGACATACTCTCTAGTGTGATCGGTTCCCTTAAACGAAGGGTCATTCCCATGGTCTGCAGTTATCACTAATAAGTCATCATTTTGCAAGTTTTCAAGTACATTGGAAAGTTGTTTATCTACTTTCATTAATGCCTTTCCATATCCTTCGACATCTCGTCTATGTCCATACTTACTATCAAAATCAACTAAATTAGCAAACAATAATCCGTGAAAGTTTTTCTTCACTAAACTAATTATTTTATTCATTCCATCATCGTTACTACTAGTGTGAATCCCGTTAGTAATGCCTCGCCCAGAAAATATATCGTTAATTTTTCCAATGCCAATAACATCATAATTCGAAGATTTCATTATATCTAAAACAGTTTCTCCTGTTGGTTCCATAGTATAATCTCTTCTATTCGATGTTCTTTCGAAATTTGATTTATTTGTTCCAATATAAGGGCGCGCTATTATTCTTCCAACCATTAAATTCAACTCATCAACTAATGATCGAACATATCTACATATTCTATACAATTCTTCAATTGAGATAACACCTTCATTTGCAGCAATCTGTAATACGGAATCTCCAGATGTATAGACAATTAAACTTCCATCTCTAATCTGTTCTTCGCCATAGTCTTTTATTACTTCAGTTCCAGAATATGGCTTATTCACTATTACTTTTCTTCCCGAAAATTTCTCAATTTTTTTTATCACTTCTTCAGGGAAACCATTAGGGAAAAAACCCATTTTTTGCTCTACCGGCAACCCCATCATTTCCCAATGTCCGTCCATGCTATCTTTACCCGCAGAGACTTCCCTCATTTTTCCGACATGAGCCATTGGAAATTCTTGAATTTTAATTCTATTCAATGGTTTATTTTTTCTAATATTACCCAATCCTAGAACTTCTAGATTTTTTAATCGAAAATCGCCCTTGTAATTGCTTGCAATATGACCTATTGTATCAGCTCCGATATCATCATATTTATCTGCATCACTTGCCTCGCCTATCCCCACTGAATCGAGAACGATCACAATTATTCTACTATACTTCATTTTCTGTTTTACTTCCCTTCATTGGATTAGGTATGACATTAATGATTATTAAAGAAACAAGGTAAATACTTGCCAAGAATAATAATGCATATGTAAAGCCACTTTTATCTATAACATAACCAATTATTATCGGAGAGAGTCCACCTACTGCTCTACCAGTATTGAATATAGCATTATTAGCAAAACTTCTAATTTCAGTTGGATAAAAACTACTTATTAAAGCTCCGAATCCAGCATTCATTCCGTTTGCGAAGAATCCAACAACTGCACCAACAAGTAACATTAAGTAAGCATTATCAACATAAATATAAAATATAATAGAAACCCCAGCTAAAATTAGAAAAATTGAGTACGCAATTTTTGATCCATATTTATCCAGAACTTTCCCAAAGGTCAACATACCAATTGACATTCCAACGATTGTAGAAATCATCCAAATTGATGAACCTGAAACTGATAACCCTAACTTATTTTCAAGATATGATGGCAACCAATTCATCAACCCATAATATCCAGCAACTTGCACTGCAGACATTACTGTTAATCCTAAAGTAATTCCTGTAGTTTTAGCATTCTTAAAAAGAAGTTTGAAAAAACCAATTTTCACATCTTTTTTCTCTTTACTTTCTTGCCATGATTTTGTTTCAGGTAATTTCCTTCTAACAAAAAATGCCAATATCACCGGAATTAGACCAAATAGAAAAGTTGCTCTCCAACCAAAATACGGAGTAATCATTGCAGCAATGATTGCAGCTAAGATAGTTCCCATTTGACCTCCAACCGTAATCCAGGAAGACATTTGACCACGCTTTTCTTTTGGAAATGATTCTGCTACTAAGGCCATTCCAATACCATATTCACCACCAGCACCAAAACCAACAAGAAATCTTAATATATATATTTCAATCATACTGTTAGCAAATGCCATTAAGGCCGTTGCTATCGCAAAAATAAAAATAGTATATGAAAAAACTTTAATTCTTCCCTTTCTATCTGCTAAATATCCAAAAAGTAACCCTCCTAGCAGCATTCCAATGTTAGTTATAGCTGGGAGTAATCCTCCTTCTGCCGATGGTATATGGAACTCGCTGATAATTGAGCTAAGGGCAAATGAAAGTAGAAGGACGTCCATCCCTTCAAGTCCTAAACCAAGCATAGAAGATACTAAAATACTTTTTTTATTATCTTTCATAGATAGCCTCCTTTACTTATAATACAGAGTCCAATACCGAGTTAGCTGATTTTTTATGAATTACTTTATAATCCTTATCATCTGCCCATTTATAATCAGATCTACTTAAATGTACAACTAAACAATTAGCAACTGGAATATTGTAAATTGACCCTAGTAAGAAAAGAACCGCCGATTCCATCTCAGCATTAATTACTCCACGATCAATCCAGTAATTCATCATCTTCTCATCGACTTTAAGTGATGATCCTTTTATATTAGGTTGTCTATATTGTCCAAAGAAGTAAGTTTCTGTCGTCAATCCTACTCCTGTATATACATTGAATCCATTTTTTTGAGCACCATTATAAATTTTAGCTGTCAGTAATGGATCAGCAACTGCTGGATAAACATCTGGAACATACTCACCAAGCAATCCTGAAGTTCTTGCCATTGCTCGATTAATAATCAAGTCTCCTGGGCGAATATCTTCGCTCCATGCTCCACATCCGCCACATCGTATAATCTGTTTAGCACCGTTTTCTATCAATTCAATTATGCATATTTCAGTAGAACCAACTCCCATACCAGTTGAACATACTGAAACTTCGTGTCCTTTGTATTTACCTTTAATTAAAACAAATTCTCTACTATCTTCTAATTTTTTCTTGTTTTCCCAGTCTTCTGAGATTAGTTCTACTCTTCCGGGATCACCAACAATAAGAGTCACTTCTCCTAAATCACCATAATTAGTATTTTTTAAATGCTCACTACTCATTATTTTCACTCCTTTTGTTTAAGTTTAATGTTAATACTGTAAAGAAAGAAATAATATATAACATTGCTAAAAATCCCATAGTAATTGTCAAATTAAAATTATCTAAAAGGTACCCGATTACAACTGCTGAAAATCCACCTACAGCACGACCAATATTAAAAATAATATTATTTGCCGTAGCTCTAATTTTTGTTTCATACAAATCTCCAACTATTGCTCCGTATCCTGCATTCATTCCATTTGCAAAAAATCCAACTATTGCTCCACCCATTAGCAAACTGAATTCATTATTAGCAAACGAATATAAGAATACTGAAACAGCTGATGCAAGTAAAAATAATGAATATGCTACCTTTGGTCCAATTCTATCCATTATTTGTCCGAATACTAACATTCCTAATGACATTCCTACAATTGTAGCAATCATCCAAATTGAAGAACCTGAGACTGATAGTCCTGATTTTTCTTGCAATATTGAAGGGAGCCAATTCATTAGTCCAAAGTATCCAGCAACTTGTACAATCGCCATAACCATTAATCTTAGTGTGTTTCCAATATTCCCTTTTTTAAATAAAATCGAAAGAATTGCCGCAGAGTTACTTTCTTCTTTCTCTTGACTCTTTTTCCATTCAGAAGATTCGGGAACTTTATAATAGACAAAAATTCCTAAAATAATTGGTATTGCTCCAAAAAGAAATAGTCCACGCCAGCCTGACATTGGAATAATTATTGCCGCTGCTATTGCTGCAATAATACTACCTATTTGTCCAGCAACTGTAACATATGAATTTATTCTTCCTCTTTTATTCTGTGGGTATACGTCAGCAACCATAGACATGATTACTCCATAAACTCCACCTCCACCAATACCTACAATAAATCTAAGAATATAAATTATGAATATGTTTGGAGAAAACGCCATAAGTCCAGTAGCTAGTGCATATAAAATTGTTGTAATAGAATAAATTTTTACCCTACCATATTTATCAGCTAAGGGACCGAAAAAAATTCCTCCTACTAGCATTCCAATATTAGTTATTGTGGAAATCAGCCCACCCGCTGCCCCACTAATGTGATAAGTTATCATCATACTGCTAAGAACAAATGATAATAACATCGTACTTGCAGACTGCGCTGACAACCCAAGTGAACTAGTTATAAGTGCTCTTTTTTGTTCCTTTTCTACATTTTCATTATTCATTTCATTTCTCCTTACTTATTTGTATATTTGAATGCTACCACCTTTCTTTTTTAATAACTATGTACTAAAATACAAATTAAGCGCTTTCTTTTTGTATATTTGAACAGTTGAAAGGTTATTTACATGATACATCTTCAAGACATTCTAAATTTAGAACAAAAAAAATTGAGAAGAATTACATCAAGTCCTAATACTAACCCAGTTGTCAGATCAATAACCGTACTTGAAAATCTTGACGTCAAAAGCTGGCTCGTTGGTGGTGAAATCCTTTTAGTAAGCTCTGGAACGTTAAATATATCTACTAACAAATTAATTGAGCTTATTAAGAACTTATCTTTAATGAAATCATGCTGTCTTGTTATAAAAAAACTAGATGACAATTTCAAAGTTAAGTCTGAAGTTGAAAATTTGGCAAGTGATATACAATATCCAATATTCATATTGGATGATAACAGTAGTTATGTTCAAATTATGTCAGAAGTTAATGATCTGTTATTCAAAGATAGAGATCAAGATAGACTGATAAGCCTAGAATTAAATCGGCTTTTTTATCTTAACGAAATAAAAGATACAGATTTTGATTTTGTTTCTCACACAATTAATAAAGATCTTTATAAATTAACCGTAAAGGTAATAAAGTTTTCTTCTACTTTTACTGATTCACCTTTGAACAAAATCAACCTATCCTCACAACACATAGAAGTTATTGATAAAATACTAAAAAAACATTTTATACATAGTCTAAAATCTATCAAATATTTTTTTGTGGACAATAGTGACAATTTTTATTTAATCTTCTTTTTTGATGCTCAAAGTATTTCATCATTTTCCTTCAAAGATGAAATTTTCAAATCTATCCCGAGAAATTTTACGTATAAATTTCATATTGGTGAATCAGAGTCACATAGAGCTTCCGACTTAAATATTTCATTTAAAGAGTCAAACTTTGCAATCAAATCTTTAGATTTTTTACCTGACTCAAGGATAATTGTGAATTTTAAAGATGTATATCTTTTACAATTGATAATTAGTGCGAATAAGGAAAGTGAGAAATCATTACTAAATCTCGATTTAGTCAATTTACTTAATAATTCCGTATATTTATCCACATTAAAAACTTTTTTCAATCAAAATGAATCAATAAAGAAAACCGCAGAAAAAATGTTTACACATCCAAATACTATCCGTTACAGATTGGAATCAATAAATGAGTTGACCGGTTTAAATTACAAAAACACAAATGATAAACTAATTCTTTATGTCTATACAATGACTAGACTTCTCACTATCAATTCTTAGAATTCACAATAAAAAAAGACATCGATTTATTCGATGTCTTTTTTTAGATTACTCTCAAAAAATTCCGAAATCTGATCCATTAGTTCTGTAGTCACTAAATGACCTTCATTTCTCCCAATCAAAAATTCTACATTTTTAGCAAAATCTTGATCTTTAATTTCTTCATAAAAATCTCGTGGTTGTGAGAAAGGAATTCGTTCATCTCTAGTTCCATGCCAGATAAAAAATGGCCGCCTATTAATCGCTGCTGGATTCAATGATAAATCATAATTCTTAACCCAACTCAATAGTTTCAACAAGTCGTTGGGAACAAAAAGTCCATATTCTTTCGCACTCTTTTGAACGCGGTCAATATATTTCATTGGTGCTGGCGATCCCATAATACAAGCAGCTACTGAAATTTCAGGATGTTGAGTCAACAAGGCACTTGTCGTTATTCCACCCATTGAGTAACCACCAACGCCGATTTTCTTCTCATCTAACAATTTGATTTCGTCATAAAAATTCAATAAGACACTGAATTCAGCTAAGTTAGCTTGAATACTATTCCAGAATGTAAACGAAGGAATTGAGGAAATAGGTTGTTTTCTTTTACCATGATTTTGTGCATCAGGTAAAATTACGCGAATACTTTTTTGTGCCAATTTACGAGCTTGTGTGAGTACCAATTCTTTACTCGATTTCCATCCATGATAAAAAACCACGATTGGAATTTTTTCTTTTCTTAAATCGTATGCTACCACTTCTAAAACTGGAATATGTTTAATATCACGAGCTAAAACTTCTATTTTCATTTTTACCAAATATTGACCCTTTGATCTTCATCTAACCACATACCATCATCCGGAGTAATGTTAAATGCCTTGTAAAAGTCGTCCATGTTTTGCGCATGAACGTTGGCACGCATTGGTCCTGGAGCGTGAACGTCAGTTGATAATAGTAATTCAGCGAATTGGGTCGTAAGCTTGATTCTCCAAACACGGGCCCAGTTCTTAAAGAATTCCTGTAAATCAACATCATCATGCGTTTTTGCGGCTTCAAGAGCACAACTTAAACCACCAACATCGGCAACATTTTCACTGACAACTAGTGTTCCATTTACTTTACCACCAGCGTATTCAACTCCATCGAATTCTTTAACCATAGCTTGAGTTAATTTCTCAAACTTAGCATAATCTTGGTCTGTCCACCAATTATTCAAGTTACCTAATTCATCGAATTTAGCTCCATTGTTATCGAAAGCATGAGAAATTTCATGAGCAATAACTGCGCCAATTCCACCGTAGTTTTGGCTCGATGATTGTTGCAAACTATAAAATGGTGCCTGCAAAATTGCTGCTGGGAATGTAATATCATTTCTAGCGGGATCGTAACATGCATTTACCATGTGTCCGGGCATTGCCCATTCGTCACGATCAACTGGTTTAGGATATTTGTCAAAACGATATTGACGAAAGACTTGCGAAATCTTTTGCATATTTTCATAAAGACTTAAACTCTCATCAACCTTAATCAGATTAAAAACCTCTTCGACCTTGTCAGGATAGCCGACTTTAATAGCAATTTTTTCTAACTTTACAACTGCTTTTTGTTTGGTAGCTTCGCCTAACCAATCGTTTTCCTTCAAGCGTTTTTTGTAGATGTCGACCATTTTATGAATCATTGAAATAACATCATCTTTAGCAGCTTGACCAAAATACTTATCTCCATAATAAACACCAAGAATCTCGCTGAAAGTGTTGCTAACACGATGGTAAGCAGCCTTGATTGGGTCAGACAGAGTCTTACTTCCACTCAAAGCCAAGTTATAAGCACCTGCTGTTTGACGAATGTCTTCACCTAATAGTGAGGCACTAGCCAGAACTTTGTTCACTGTCATCCATGATTTGAGATTTTCAAATTGCCCATCCAATACTTGATTAATACCATTAAAATATCTTGGTTCGGTGACAATCACTTTATCCGGAGTATCTTTAATTAATTCTTTGATTAATTTGTCCATCTTCAATGAAGAAACTTTTTTAGTGAATTCATTGAAATCAACAGGGTTGTAGGCTTTAGTATAGTCAGCCCATTCTTCAGAACTCTTAACTAATGGTACTAAACTAGCATCAAACTCGATGGCTTGCTCAGTAATTTGCTGTGCTTCGTCTTCATTAAAACCGACTTTAACTAAGGTCTTAATAGTCACATCTTTATAGACTTCCAAAAGTTTCTGTCCCGACTGATTATTATCGTAATAAGTCTTGTCAGGTAGAATCAGGCTAGGTGCGTAAGCATACACAACATTAGTTGAAGTATCTTTCATGTCTGCATCAACGACAATTGAAAATGGAAGTGGGAATCCCTTCATCACTAATTGAGTCAATTGATTATCAACATCACTAAAACTTTGTAGGTTCTTGATGACTTGTAAATCTGCTTGAAGCGGCTGAGCTCCATCAGAATTTAATTTATCAGTGTTAATTCCTACACGATATAACTTAACGGCTTCTCTCATTAGATTGTTAGGAATGGTACTGTCGTCCTCAGCAAATGTTTTTAAATCACTCATCATTTGCTTCTCAACACCTTCATCCAAGTCTGAAAAACCACCAGTTCTTGGTTTATCGTCTGGAATAACAGCGGTCTTAAGCCATTCACCGTTAACTGATAGATAAAGATTATCTTTGGCACTTGCGGTTGCCCCGACAGTTGTGTCGCCGGCACCACCTAGAATTTGTACATTTTTCATAAGCATTTACTCCTAAGTTTGAATAATTCGATAATACCATAGATCAAAAAAAGCCGTTTAAATAACGGCTTTTTCTTATCTAACAACTGATACTGATACAGGTGAATATCTGACAATATGTTCAGCTTGTGAACCTAATTTGCCATGGCGATTATCAGATCTTTCTGACCCAATAATTACTAAGTCAGGATCATATTTAGGAATTACCTTATCTACAATCACATGACCAGGATTTCCTTCCGAAACCATTGGTTTCACGTCGGCTACTCCAAAATCGTTGGCTTTTTGAACATAAACATTCAAATGATCTTTGATTTGTTCACGTCTTTCTTCAATTAATTGAGGTGAGAGTGATTGGAAAATATTCAAATCACCGACCTCCATTACAGAAATAATTCCTAAAGGTACTGCCAATGATTTTGCCAATGTGCACGCATAATTAAAGGCACCTTTAGATGAGATAAAGTCATCATCATCAACGCAAACTAGTATTTTGTTGTATTGAAGTGGCTCCACAATATATTCGTCTAAATTTTCATTATCCATCTCTTGATACCTCCATGTTTTGTTGGTGTAATTATATCACAATTCACATCTCGAACTGGCGAATATTGGTTGCTGCACCATAACCTAAAACGGACAAAATATTGGTCGTAGGGTTGATATCAACAATGTATCCCGCAAACTCTGATGGTTCGTTAATTTTACGATCCCATTTTTTATTGTAATTAGTTGTCAAACCATGGTTCTTCCCCATCAAAGCTGAGCAATTCAATAATATGTAATTGATGTCGTCGAACTTGTAATTTTTTTCTACGTGCTTGTGACCACAAATATAAGCAGATATCTTAGCGTCGGTGACTTTAGAAAAATCAAATTCTACATTTAAGGCGAACTCGTTTTCTAACTTATTGTCCACTTTTCCTTTAACTCGCTGATTAAATGCGACAAATAATTCGTGAAGGGAAATTCCGTTAAAACTAAGTCCATCCTCACCTTTTTCTGAAAGCAATGGTGAATGACCTAGCACAACGATTTTTTTACCAGAAGATTTTTCAAGTATCGCGATTAAATCCATCACTTGATAGTTACGAACAGCTCTGACTTTTTTGACGTCATATTTCTTTACTCCTTGATGATTCAACTCATAAGGAACGTCACTGGTATTAATAAAAATCGTTCTAACTTCGCCCTTATCAAAATAGAAAACTCCAGAATCTTCAGATATATATTTGATTTGTGGCTGATCATACAAGACAGGTTTTACAATATTGTCGTAGGAACTGCTTGTAAATGAAGCTTTTTTAGAAAGTGTATGCTCGTCATATTTGTCATTATCATCATGATTACCTTTCACCATAGCAAAAGGTAACTTGGAATTATTTAACGCTCTAACTGTAAGACGTAACAAAGTCTTGCTGTTTTCGGGAGTGGTGCTGCCATCAATTGCATCACCTAGGTGCACCTTCAAGTCGAGTTTATTATTCTGATCGAAAAATCCTAATTCCTGTGTGTGAATTAAGCCGTTAATGCCGTAAAAATCAGAACTAAAAGTGTCTTTAGTATGAGTATCAGTGATTACAGCCATAGTAAAAGAACCGTACGAAGCATTACCTTCAACGATTTTTTCATCAAACTTAGTCAAGTAACTTTGAACAAAGCCACGAAACGATTTGCTATCGCTCATATCAGCCGAATAATCATCTAATAGATTGATGTTTTTGACACTTTTAATTTTTCCAAAGAAATTTACGATTTTACGAAACACGACCTTCCTCCTGTAAAGAGATTCAATACCTATAATATACCACTTAGGTACAAAAAAAGTCGCCCATGAAAGGCGACTATTATTTTAATATCATTTGATAAGCATAACGTGGTTGACGATCAGCAAACATGCGAATGACTCCGCGTTTATCGAAGCCATTTTTTTCGATTACGTGTTGCATTGCTAGATTTTCAAAATGCGTATCAATTCGAACATCATTATAACCAAGCATTAATGAAATAGTGATTAAATGATGGATGAAAGTATCTGCTAAATTGTTACCAGCATAATTGGCATCCACAGCAATACGATGAATAACGGTATACACGTCGTTTGATTCAGGCATCCACTCGCCGTCTTCAATCACTTGATAGTTCTCATCAATACCTTGGTTTAATGCTGCTGTACCAACGATTTCATTATTAAATATCAGTAGATAAGTGATTCCATCTTTTAGATCTTGTCTTAAAATATCGTGATCAGGATAGCCATCTTGCCATTGATCAACGCCACGTTTTTTTAATGTAACTTTTGCCGAATCAATAATTTCTACAATTCGATCCAAGTCCTTCTCTTCGGCTTTTCTTACATAAATTGTTGCCATAATTCTCACCTCAAAAATTTCTTTACCGAAAGATTTAAACAAATTTTCATGAAAATTACAACACTTTTGTTCAAATAAAAAAGATTAGCATTATCTGCTAATCTTTTTTATTTTGCCATTCATTGACTGCACGTGCTGCTAAACCTAAGCTTAGTAGTGCATCTTTTGAAAGACTATTTCTGATATCACCAATTTTGGTATTGGCACCAACTGCGCCAATTACTTGTAGAGAAAAACTAATCAAATGCAAGTCTCCTTCGACTTGGTACTTACCGTTTTCGTCATATGGTGTTTCGTGATTATATGTAAAATTAATTTCGTTATTTAAAATTGAACCATCCACGTGATTAACCAAAACACGGTCACGCATGTTCTTTAACTTCTTATCTTTATGTTGAAGAGTTAATCCATGATCGGATTCTTCTTCATAATACTCGTTTTCTGTCATCTCGAAGTATTCTTTGAAAGGTTTTCTCAATAGAGAAATTTGATCAACAAATTCATAGACTTTTTCAGCATCTAGTTTAGATTTCTTCTTTTTGATGTTATCAATGTCATCATACAAATTCGTTGCGAATTCACTTACTTTTGAAAAATTCATCTTCTTCACCTCGCTAATTATTATAAAGGTTCTTCCTTAAAACTTCCATACGCCATAATAAATGCGGTTAATATTATTAAAATAATGCCTAAAGTTTCAAAACCACCAATTTTCAAATGCATAAACACTACTGAAGTTAGGGTTGCTGATAATGGTTCAAAAGAATCCATCAGAGAAACCGTACTAGCTTTAGTATACTTTAAACTGGCTAAATTCATGAAGTATGCTAATACCGTACCAAAAAATAGGACGAAGGCAAATAATAAAATTCCACTAGTACTTAGTTTAGGCAGTTGCCAGAACGGATGTTGAAAGCTCAACGCCAAGCCACCGATGAACATTGCCCAGCCAACAACAATTATTGAGCCGTATTCTTTCAATAATCTACCTGGTAATAGAATGGACATTGCCGAAGTAATTGAAGCAATCATTCCCCAGATAAAGGCGTTAGGCCCAATCGAAAAACTTGAAAAACTCCCTTGAGTGACAATAAAAAAAGTTCCCACTAATGCAAAGATTAAACCAATTACATCAACTCTTCTTGGTAAAGTCTTGGTAACTAAACTAATCCAAAGAATTACAAATACCGGCGAGGTAAATTGTAAAATTGTAGCGGTTGAAGCATCAGAATAAGTCATCGTCTTATAATAAGCTAATTGCATCAAAGCCATTCCAAAAACTACATATAAGAGTAGCCGCCCTAAATCATTCTTGGTGGTTAAGATTCCAAATGTCTTTTTCTTGCCACGTTTAAAGTAAGCATAGATAAGTAGGATTAATCCGGCAAAGAGCATTTTCGTACTAACAAGTACATCCGAATTCACATGATCAATCTTAATCAGTGCATCGGCCATGGTGTCGGAAAGACCCCAAAAGATTGCTGCTAGCCCAGCAATTAAAATACCATAGTATTTTTTCAACTAAAAAACCTCACTTAAAATCACAGCTATCAATGTGATCATTTATAACTCCGCTAGCTTGTAAAAATGAGTAAATAGTTGTTGGTCCGACAAACCTAAATCCAGCTTGTTTCATTTTTTTACTTACTTTGGTTGATAATTCATCAAAAGCTGGCATCTGAGAATCAGAATCATAGTGATTTACAATAATTTGATGATCAGTATTCTCCCAAATAAAATCGTCAAATGTTTGCTTGTTTTGATGAAGATCAGAAATAATTTTGGCGTTATTGATAGTTGCATTAATTTTTAATCTGTTTCTTATAATACCAGAATTGTTCATCAATTCGACAAACTTTTTTTCATCATATTCTTTAACTTTTTCTATTTCAAAATTATCAAATGCTTTTTTGAATTCATCACGCTTATTCAGAATTGTTTGCCAGCTAAGACCAGATTGAAACAACTCCAAAGTTAATAACTCAAAAAGATATTGATCATCATGGTTTACTATTCCCCATTCATGATCGTGATACTCCATCATATTAGGGCTAGAATTGGCCCAGGCACATCGTGTCATATTTCATCCTCAATACAAAAAAGAGGCCGTCGACCTCTTTTTTTAAAATTATTTATTATTAGCATCTGTTCTTACAACGATTACATCAGTTGCAGCATTTCGAATTACATAAGCAGATACAGAACCTACCAATAGTCTCTCAACTGCATTAAGTCCAGTTGAACCAATCATGATTAAATCATTTTTGTATTCCTTAGGGAACTCAGAAGCAATCACCGTCTTCGGATCTCCAAAGCGAAGATGTAAACTCATATCTTCTTTTTTCATTCCTAATTCATAAGCACGGTCTTGCAATTCAGTTAAGTACTCTTGAGCATCTTCAGAGATTTTGTAGACGACATCTCCATTCAACATTCCCCCGTACATCCCTACGAATTGTTTGGTATTTAACACATTCAACACGTCTAAATGTGCATCGTTTAGTCTTGCTACTGTCACAGCTTTCTCAAAGGCTCTCTCTGCTTCTTGCGAGCCATCTACTGAAACCAAAATTCTCTTATAGTCTTGTGACATCTCTCTGTCCTCCAGTACTTTGGTTTATATTAATAATATATGTTATTAAAAAAGTTTACAATATTTAAGCCATGCTATTTAGATTAATCATTGTTATAATTTAATTATTGTTAATTTAGAAAGGATATATCAGCTATGAATGAACGTATTTTAGACCCTTATCTTGATGCCGGTAGAAACTTTAGAGAACTTGGCGGATACCAAACTGAAGACGGCAAAACTATTAAATATCACAAAATTTTAAGATCTGCTAACTTAGCTGAGCTTACAGAAAAAGACCAAGAATTCTTGAAGAATTATGGTCTTCACAAAGATATTGATTTTCGTTCCAAACAAGAAGTTGAAAACGAACCTGACAAAGTTCCAGATGGTGTTGAATATATCTTTAACCCTGTCTTAAAAGAAGATCAAACTCAAGCTTCAAAATCAACTTCAGAAGTTGAAAAAGAATTTGGATTCACATTCGATGATGGATATAAACATATGCTTAAAGTATATGAAAATATGATTTTGGATGACGAATCTAGATCTGCTTACCGTATTTTCTTCAATCATTTGTTAGATAATACAGAAGACAACCAAGTTGCACTCTTCCACTGTACTGCTGGTAAAGATCGTACTGGAATGGGAGCAGTATACTTCTTGTGGGCACTCGGCATTGATCAAGAAACTATCAAAAAAGACTACCTATTAACTAATAAAGTTATGAAGTCATTTGTTGAAGAAAAAGTTTCTATTCTGGAAAGTAAAGACACTAGTGAAGATGTAATTTCTTCAGTTAGAGCTTTGATGTCTGTTAATGAAGACTACTTAGATGCTGCCAGAAAAACCATTATTAAAGAAAATGGTAATATGGAAAATTACTTAAAAGAAGCAATTGACCTATCTAGTCAAGAAATCAAAGATTTAAGAAAAATTTATTTACATTAATTGATTTTTTTCATTTAAACATTAAAAAAAAGTCATAAAAAATTCACATTTTCCATTTAATATAATGTCTGTAAGTTAAAGTGTTCCCCCCAAGAATAACTTTAATTTATTCCCCTCAGAATATGATGCAAAAAAACGGCACTCCCCATTGTCGTTTTTTTGTTTCTTGCATTAAAAAAGGAGTAGTTAACATTTCGTTAGCTACTTTTTTTTTATCTTTGCCACCATTTTTTCTTACTATTATCAATTTGCATATTAGAAAGTGTTCTTAATGGCTTAGCTGATTGGACAGGATTGTTTTCTAATGAATCATCAACCAAAGCCTGTTCTTGTTTTTGATCTCGAATTTGTCTTGCTCTTTCTAATGCCTCAGCATACTTATCTTCTTTCGATTCGATATTTTGAGCATTAGTAGTTGGTTGCGCTGAAGCAACTGTTGGGTTGGCCATTTGAGGTTGACTGTTAACTCGATTCTGTTGAACTGTTGAAGTCTGAGCTGGTGTCGGATTATTACCAGGTATTAAGTCTTCATTTACATTCATGTCATAGTCAAATAATGGTGTTTCTTGTGTGTTCTTCAAGGCTCGAATTAAGGCATAATTTTCTTGTTGAATATCTTTTAATTGTTTCTTGAGATGATTAATTTCACGAGCTTGCTTGGAAATCTTTTCATTCAGTTTTCTTTCTGAAGGTGACATTCCCTCAAAAGCAGCTTCTTCCAATTCTTTATCGGGAACTTGTCCGTCAAATAAGCTCTGTGCAGCTAATTCAAGAGTCATATCGTCACGTTGTGACAACTCGATCATTGCCTTTAGGTCTTCGATATTTTTCTTCGTATAATTACGTCGCTTATTATTTTTACGTGCAAAAAAAGCATCATTTGCCGCAACTTTTTCAATTAATAATGAATATTTACGTAGTGTTGTGACATTAACTCCAAGTTCCTCAGCAGCTTGGGCCGGTGTCAACAAATCAACTAAACTTTTTTCTACTGTCATAATTACCCCCAACATAAAAAAGCCTTACATATATATAAGTATAAAAGAAACATATTCATTGTTCAATTCCTATAGAAAAAATTATAAGTTTGTTTTTTACATTTAAGAATATTACAATATGCTTGTATTATAGCATCTAAGTCAAGAATTATTAAGACTTGCTATAATAATCTTATCAATAAATAAAGAGGTTGCTAAAAAGTTGGGAAATGAACAATTATTAATAAACTTGTTAACAATCGTTATCACGTTTATTCTAGCCTTTTTCTTCGTGGCATCCGAATTCGCTTTAGTTACGGTTCGACCTAGTCAAGTTGAAGAAGCCATTGAAAAAGGTACGGCAAGTAAGAAGAAGCTCCAAAGAATCTTACACATGTCACATAACTTAAACGAGTACTTATCGACCACACAAGTTGGTATTTCAGCCGTGGGTATTATCATTGGTTGGATCGGTGAAAGTACTCTGGAAACAATTTTCGTAGATATCTTGGGGATTTTTCATGTTCATGGTGGAGCAAGTATGCACGCTGTTGGATCAGTCGTGGGTATTGTTGTCCTAACTTATTTAGAAGTTGTTTTAACCGAAATTGTACCTAAAAACATTAGTATCGATATGCCTTTGAAGATGTCACTGTTCGTTGTGACACCTTTACATATTTTCCATACAGCATTTTATCCATTTGTATGGCTATTAAATATCTCCGCAACTGGATTAGTCAAAATGCTAGGTTTCAAACCTGCCAATACTGACGATCAATCTTTCTCTCAATCAGAGATTTTACGATTGTCACAAACAGCGGTAACTAGCGGACAACTGGATGAAGAAGATTACGTCTACATGCAAAGAGCTTTTGAATTTAATGATAAAGTTGCTAAAGACGTCATGGTCGATCGTACTAGATTATATACAATTGACATCACCACTACCGTTGCCGAAGCTGTTAAGGATTATCTACAAGAAGGATATTCAAGAATTCCTGTTGTTGCCGACGGTGATAAAGATAATATCTTAGGTTATGTTTATTCATATGATCTGGTTAAACAAAACCAAGTAGACGGTTCAATTCAAGTCAGCCGTCTTCTAAAAAATATCATCACTGTTCCCGAGACTATGCCAATTCAAAAAATCTTGAATCGAATGATTCATCGTCAAGCACCGTTTGTTGTTGTAGTAGACGAATATGGTGGAACAAGTGGTTTAATCACCGACGATGATATTTATGAAGAATTATTTGGTCCAATGTATGACGAGAACGATGATGCTGCTGATGAATACATCTATAAAGATGATCAAAATCAAATCAATGTCTCTGGTAAAACCACACTTTATGATATTCAAAGATATTTTGATGTAGATATTGAAGCCTTTGAATTGTCAGATATTGTTACCATTGGTGGTTTCATTATGGAAAACTATCCCAAGACAAAAGATGGCAGTGTGATTACGGTTGCTAACTTACAATTCACAGTTCTTGAGTTTGATCATACTTTCCCGGTATTGTTCAAAGTTGAAAAACTTGCAGAAGTACCTGAAGAAGAAAATACAGAAGAAACAAAAAAAGCTGAGGATTAAACCTCAGCTTTTTTAATGTGTTCTATTCCAACTGATCCATCAATTAATTCCGATGTATTACTCATTTGTAATGTTGTCGTACTTGGTTTCACTCTAAAAGTGATATCGCTTTTGAAATAATAATCCGAACTCTGCTTTACAAATACCGGTCCAACATTACTATCAATTTCCAAACTATAATCGTTATGGAAATCTACACTATCTTCGACTAACAAAATACGAAAACTAGTATCGAGTGAGCACATCCCTACTTTGGAAAACATTCCTACACCGTCATCCAAGTCCAAAAGAATTGCTTCATTATCTTGTTTCTTATCCAACAAAATCTTCTTAGATTCATCATCAAAAGTAATTTTCATATCAAAAACCCCTTTTCCTTTTACATAGAAATTGAATCAACGTTATTAAACACGTTCCAAGTGTTACTTGTCACGCTCTATTTTCATTATGCACGATTTTTGATATTTCTAAAGGATTTTGCACTATCCAATCAGATTTGGCTTTTTCCAATTCTTTTAGATCACCGTAGCCATACAAAACACCCATCGAACGTAGATTATTATAGTGTCCACCTTCAATATCGTTTTTACGATCACCCACCATTGCGATATTTCCTTTATCAAATTCGTGTGGTAAATTGTTCAATCCATAGGTAATAACATCTTTTTTTGCATTACGTTCATTTTCTAACTCTGCCGCACCAAAAACATCATTTAAATGGCGGTCAAGTTTTAAATCAGTTATGATTCTTTTCGCAGTTTTTTCTGGCTTAGAGGTTGCAATATAAACCGGAACATTTTGATGTTTCAAATTCTCTAACATCTCTTCAACACCGGAATAAATATTGTTTTCACGCCAGCCTCTATCATCATAATACTCACGGAAGATATCAATCCATTCTTGAATTTTCTCATGATCTTCAGGATCAACGCCATCATATTTAACAAAAGTTTCACCTAATGGTGGTCCAATAAAGGTTTTTAAAGTTGCTTCATCATGATAAATGCCAACTTTTTCGTACATATATTGTAGAGCTTTGATAATTCCCTCTTGAGAATTAATCAAAGTTCCATCTAAATCAAAAAATACACTGGATATCATTAAGTTACTCCTTCAATCAGTTTAAGTTTTATTATAGACAAACGTTTTTCAAAAAACTATCGTAATTTTTTTGTTATAGTATAAGAAAGCTTTTTTGAGGTGAATAAATGGATCAAACTAACCTACAAACTGGTTTGACTAACAATGAAGTTACCAAACAAGTTGCTGCTGGTCAAACAAACGTTACTATCGACAAATTAACCAGGACTAACTGGCAGATTATTTTTGATAATCTCTTTACTTTGTTTAATATTATTAACCTTGTCCTAGCCGTCCTAGTTGGAATAACCGGCGTCTTCAACAACCTCTTCTTCCTCGGTCCTGTTATTGTAAATACTCTATTTGGTACCTATCAAGAAATTAAATCCAAGAATGAAATTGATCGAATTTCTTTGATTAATGAACATGAAGTTTCAGTTCTAAGAGATGGGCAATTAATTTCGGTAAAAAAAGATGCCTTAGTAAAAAATGACTTGGTTCAATTAGCTCGTGGTGACCAAATTCCTGCCGATGGAATTGTTAGAAAGACTGAAGGAGTTGAAGTCAACGAATCTTCTCTTACCGGTGAATCTAACTCCATTGCCAAAAGCGTTGATGATGAAGTTCTTTCAGGAAGTTTTATCGTGAGTGGAACTGCTTTAATTCAACTCACTCACGTTGGTAATGATAGCTTCATTTCCAAAATGTCTTTAGAAGTTAAACATGAAAAACGTAAAGTTAGTTTTTTGATGAAAACCATCAATTCAATTATTCGAGTATTAACTTATGCGTTGGTACCTCTGGGATTAATTCTGTTCTTCTCGGCTTTTTTGAAGAATCATAGTTATAATCAATCAATCTTAGGAACTTCTGCTCTGGTTATTGGAATGATTCCCGAAGGTTTAGTCCTATTAACGACTGTGGCTTTGAGTGTCGGAGCCTTGAACCTTACTCGAAAAAAGACCTTAGTTAGGTCACTATCTTCAATTGAAACACTTGCTCGTGTTGATGTGCTCTGCCTTGATAAAACAGGAACCATCACCACTGGAAACTTAAAAATAACCGACATAATTACTAAAAACAAAACTGAGAAATCAGAAATCATTAATATTGCCAAGAGTATTGTTGATGCTACTCAAGAGGAAAATCAAACTGCTCTGGCGATTTCTAACTATCCTGCAGAGTTTGAAATAATTAAGCATACCAAAGCCATGCCTTTCTCATCAGAAAAGAAAAGCTCTGGTTTCGTGGATGAAAATAACAACACTTACACCATGGGTGCTTTGGAATTCATGATTGATAATCCGAATCCAAAAGATATTCAAGAGATCAATGACTACGCCAAAGATGGTATTCGAGTGATTGCCATTCTTAAAAACGACACTTTGTTAGGTTTCTTATTAATTGTCGATGAAGTCAGAAAAGAAGCGAAGAATACTTTCTCTTATCTAGAAAAGCAGGGTGTCACCCTTAAAATTATCTCAGGAGATAATCCTTTAACTGTTTCAAACGTAGCTCAACAAGCTAATATCAAAAACAGTGATAAATTCATTGATCTTTCTCAAATTGAAGGCGAAATTGATTATGAATCAATCATCAAAACCTACACTGTCTTTGGTCGTGTTAAGCCGGAACAGAAGAAGTTCTTATTAATCGCCATGCAAAACCAAGGACTTACCGTAGGAATGACCGGTGATGGAGTAAATGATATTCTGGCAATGAAACAAGCCGACTGTAGTATTGCGATTGCTGGTGGCTCAGACGCTGCCGAATCTACCGCTGATTTTGTTCTCTTGAACAAAAATTTTGATTCCATGATTTTTGTCTTAAATGAAGGACGTCGAGTTATTAATAATATTGAACGTGTCGCCTCGCTTTACTTAATTAAGACGATATATTCACTATTCTTGACTATTATCTTTATCTTCCTTCACTCAGAGCTACCTTTCCACCCTTCACAAATGACCCCGGTTAATGCTCTAACAGTGGGAATTCCAACCTTCCTATTAGCGTTACAACCCGACTACCGGCCACCAGCTGGTAAATTCATGCGTAATGTTTTAGAAATTGCCTTGCCGGCAGCAATCAATATTGTCCTATGGACGATGGTTATTACTTACTTTGCAAACATTACTCATATGTCACATGCTAATTCCTCAACTCTAATTGTCTTACTTATTTCATCAATTGGCTTCGCTGCTTTATTCGTAATTGGACGTCCAATCAATCGCATCAAAATTGGAATTTTTGCTACATTAATAATTGCCTCGTTAATAATTTTTATTTTCAGTGGTAAAATCTTTAGCTTAGCAAATCCATTTAATCCAGATATCTATCTCTACAGTATTGTGATTATTCTAGCAGCCTATCCACTCTTTGAAATTACGCGAGAAGTTCTTGGTCGCAGAGTTTTTAGTAAATTTGCCAAATAAAAAAACCTTCCGTATTGGAAGGTTTTTTTATTTAACTATTTCAACTCTATCACGCATTTTGAATAAGTCGTGAGTTGAAACACAATTTTGAATATTATTAATTGCATCACCGATAATTGGTGCTACTGAAATACGAACTAATTTATCAAATTGTTTTTCTTCAGGAATTACAATTGTATCAGTTACAACGATTTCTTTGATGATTGATCCATCAAGTCTCTTCACTGCATCACCGGAAAAAATTGCATGGGTTGCTGCAGCATAGATGGTTTCAGCACCAGCCACATTCAAAGCCCGAGCGGTATTAATCAATCTGGTTCCTGTATCAATTAAGTCATCCATGATGATACAAGTTTTACCTTTTACATTACCTACAATATCAGGAATGTTAGTTTTGGAATCTTTTCTTTGATCAATAATAGCAATCTGTGATTCGAAAACTTCGGCTAATTCCCGAGCTCTTTTACTTGAAGAATGACTTGGAGCCACAACAACAACATCTGAATTTGCTTCTTTATCGTGGAAGTATCTTTCAAATAGAGGCATTGCTTTCAAATGATCAACCGGCATATCAAAGAATCCTTGAATTTGATCAGCATGCATATCCATCGCAATTACACGGTCAATTTTTGTCATTTCTAATAAGTTAGCAAATAGTTTAGCGGTGATTGGTTCACGCGAACGAGATTTACGATCCGCTCTAGTGTAAGAGAAGTATGGTAGAACTGCTGCCACACTATTAGCACTTGCTCGTTTCAAAGTATCAATAGCAATTAGAAGTTCCATCCAGTTGGTATTAACTGGATCAGAAACTGAATCTAAAACATATACATCACAACCACGAACACTTTCATTAATCATGATAGAAATTTCACCATCAGAAAAATGACTAATGGTGCAATCAAGCAATGGAATATCCATATACTTAGAAATTCTTTGTGCTAATTCCATATTACCGTTTAAGGCTAATAACTTCATTTTGCTGGACATTATACTTATTGATTCTCCTTATAAAATTACTGGTTTTGATACCGGTTCGTACTCGTTAGCAATTACTAAGCCCATATCATTGTCAGTGTTTTGCTTTTGAACACGCACATTTTCTTTAGCGATAATCGTGAATTTAAAACTCTTCCCGGCAGCTAAAGCAATATACTTACCTTGAAGTGCTTGTTCCATACTACCACTAATATACATTCGGTAGTCAGGATGATCGTCCATTACTTTTTCAACAATCTTGAAGTTGTCCTGATTTCTGGCTTGTAACACCGTCAATGAAATGGCAACCCGTTCTTGAAAATTTCCCAGATACTTATTTTTCTCATCGGGTTTTAACTGGGGACCACCAAAAACATGATCTTTTAGATACTGTTCTACTTCTTCCATGCAATATCCTCAATTTCAATTTTTTGTACTTATTCCATTATACAAAATATTGGCGTTTTATTCAGTATAAGAAGTATAATTAACAAAATAAGTTTAAGGGGTGTGATTTTATGGATGAAAAAGTCTTTTTTAACCCAGGAGATGCAATTGCTAATGCCCATGATTTTGGTGAAGCAATGCGTAGTGCTCAGATTTATCGTGCTAAAGACCCATTAGAAGCACCATTAATCATCGCCAAAGATGCAAAAAACAATAAATCATTTGCGGTTTATTTTGAAAAAGACAATGCTCAGACGAAAAAAGATGCTAGCATTATTGAATATGATGTAGTTGATCGAATTTAAGACAATTCGCTGTGTATAAAACAAGGATATTTTCTTATGTTAAAAGAAATCTTTTTATCTTTTTTGGCTCTAGTAGCTGTGTATATTCTAGTTTGTGTAGTGGTTGCATTTGTAAAAACTATACATATAAGAATTAAAGATAAAAACAAAAATAAAGAAGACTTGAAGCGAAATTTTATTGAGGTGTTCATAGATAAATTAATGGAATTACTAAATCCACTTAATATCATTGAATGGCTCTTTATGCAGTAATAAAAAAGCTAAGAAATTAATCTTGGCTTTTTTGTTATTTCATATACTCTACAAATAATTCTTCGTAAATATCAATGAAGTTGAAATAGACTTGTTTATTTACATATTCGTTTACTTGATGAGGCATTGTTGGCTCACCTGGTCCAAATACAATAAATGGAAATTCATATGGTTTATCTTTTAGTAAGTTAGATGCATCAGTTACACCAGCAACTGCCATCTTAGGAATCTCATCTTTAGAATATTTTTCACCAATCTTCTTGGCAAGATTAATGAGTTTAGAATTATCATCATGTTGAACAGATTCCAATGACATGTAAATATCCATGTCTATTTTTGCGCCGTCATTATTTTTTTGATCAACTATTTTTTGCATTGTGGAAACAACTTCATCATTATCAAATTCTGGAATTGTTCTGACATTAATTTCAGATTCAGCACTTTCTGGAATTGAGTTAACTTGGTTTCCACCGTTAAAGATTGTTGTGTTGAAAGTTAAATCACCTAACAATTCGTTCTTCTTACCAGCACCACGGAATTTTTCATTGGCAATATTCAAAGCGGATAATAGTGGATCAATCGCATTGTATCCTAATTCAGGCATCGAACTATGCGAAGCTTTTCCTTTTGAAGTTAGTTTAATGTCCATTGAACCTTTGTGAGCATATACTAAGCTGTAACCAGATGGCTCACCGATTACTAGGGCATCAACATTGTCCATCTCTCCTTTTTCATAGAAAGTTTGAGAACCTTTTTCACCAACTTCTTCACCGACAGTTGCCATCAACCGAATTGTTCCTTTAGGAAGAAGATTTTGCTCCTTAATATCAATCATAGAAATCATGAAAGCTGCTAAACCTGCTTTCATATCGGTTGCTCCACGGCCATACAAGTTTCCATTTTTCTCAGTTAATTCGAACGGATCAGTGTCCCATTGTGACAAATCTCCGGGGTCAACCACGTCCATATGTCCTGAAACACCTAGAACTGGTTTTCCACTTCCTATTTCAGCAATTAGATCTACTCTCCCTTTTTCAATGGGAATTATTTTAGTCGTAATTCCATGTTCCTTAAATACCTTAGAAACATATGTAGCTACTTCTTCTTCGTTTCCATTAACAGAATTAATTTTTACCAAATCAGATAAAATTTGGACTTTCTTTGCTTCATCAAAAGTTGAACCCATCACGAACCATCTCCTCATTTACTATAAATTTAATTATAATTCGAGTGTAATCCTAAAAATTAGATTTTTCAACGGACATACCTTCAATTTATTTACAAAAAAATAAGCTCACAATTGTGAGCTTACTCTAAAATTTAATTGAAAAAGCAGTTACTTCAGGAACCACATTGAATCTGGCATGAAGTGAAGTTGTCCCTAGTCCAGTATTCACATACAATTTCATTCCATCAGATAATGTATACATCCCTCGGACATACTTTCTTGCTAACACATTGGTAATTGGTTTAAACGGAATCCAAATTTGTCCACCATGACTATGTCCAGCCAATGCAAGCTGCGTATTGGTATTAACGAATTGGTCAGCCACATCTGGTTCATGTGTGAGTAATATTGAATAATCATATTTTTGACGATAGGCCAAAGTTTGATTAACAGAAGGATTTCCCAGCAGTGAATCGTCAAGTCCACCAATAAAAATCTTCTTACCGGAATCTGTAGCAATAGTTTGTCCAGTATTCTTCAAGACTGTAAAGCCGGACTGATTCATGACATATTCATAAACTCGAGCAGCACCGCCGCCATAATCATGATTACCCCAAACAGCATATTTACCAATTTTGGCTTTCATGGCACTAAGTTTTGCGATTATCTCTGATTCATGACTGTACTTGGAATAATTATCGAATAAATCACCAGTAAAAACGATCACATCAGGTTTTTGTTCATTAACTTTATCAATAACTTTGTCCAAACGATTTGATTCATAGGCTTTAGATACTTGAATATCGGAAATTTGTACTAATTTTAATTGTGTTTTCTTTTGATTGTCACCAAGTGAAATATTATTAGTATGAACCATAAATGGTTCAACTTTAAATGCATACACAGGAACTAGCACTATTAGCACCAGAACAAAGAGAAGAATTTTTTTAAACAATTGATTCACCTTCTTTTTGAGTTGAGTGCTACCTTACAGGTTATTTATTTTGATTGCAAATGTTTCTAAATTTTTTATAAAAAAACAGTAGCTTATCTAGCTACTGTCATTTTTTCTTACTATTCGTATCTAAATCTAACTGCTCACCCATATTCTGAATTATCTGCTTATGAATGCGAAAGTTAGCAACCGAAACATCTTTGATGTTATTGATGGCAAAGTAATTGTGAGAAGTACTATTTTTTCTTTGATAATAATGATACAAAGGTTTGGTCGAATAATAGAAATTATCAGTTGTGCTGACATATTGAACGTTAAAGATGGCATCTTCCATTAAATTAACGTCCGTCGCAAAACTTAAGTCATTTTTCTTAATCAATTCCAATTTATATGCCTTGTTCCAGGCGTATCCCATAACTGATCCATTGGCACTGATGATTCTTTTCAACAATTCATTACGGTCAACTACTGCGCCAGTATTCTTAAAAATTCCTTTTTGTTTCGAATTCTTGTCTGTTTCAACCATAAATCCACAACAAGCCAAATCAATGTCGTTTTCTTCAAAAGCCTCCACAAAAAAAGCCAAATATTCTGGATCAACCCAGTCATCACTATCGACAAAGGTAATATATTGACTGTTAGCTTCATGAATTCCGGTATTTCTCGCCGCTGAGACACCTTGATTTTCCTTGTGTTGAATTAACTTAAAATTCTCATATTCCTTTGTGTACTGCTCACATATTGCAACTGAGTCATCTGATGACTGGTCATCAATCATAATTAACTGAAAATCCTTAAATGACTGGTCAACAAATGAATCCAAAGACTTCTTCAAATATTCTTCGGCATTATATATAGGCATTACTACAGTAAAAATATAATCCTCTTTATTCAAAAAATTCACGTCCTTATTTTAATTGTTTCAATTCTATCAGAAATCAAAATAAAAACATAATTTATGATAGGCCCTTTTGCAATTATCTAACTATTATAGTAGATTAGACTTATTACACTCAATGGAGGAATATTATATGAGTTTTCTGGAATTAAAGAATATCAAAAAATCTTTCTTTTTAAACAAAAAAGAATTCCAAGTTTTAAAAGACATCAGCCTTAATTTTGATCGAGGAGAATTTGTCTCAATTTTAGGAGAATCAGGTGGTGGTAAAACTACCCTTCTAAATATTATTGGTGGACTCGACTCACAATACGAGGGAGACGTCTTATTAAATGGACAATCTGTCAAAAGTGGTTCCGAAAAAGGACTAGATGCTTATCGAAGCAAAACTATTGGTTTCATTTTTCAAAGTTTTCATTTGATTAGTCATCTAACCGTTTTACAAAATGTTTTAATCCCATTAGAAATGTCGTCAATGTCTCGTAGTCAACGTACCAAAAGAGCTAAAGAACTACTGACTCAAGTAGGTCTTGGTGACCAAATGGATAAACATCCCGGACAATTATCTGGTGGACAGAAACAACGTGTCGCCATCGCTCGTGCGTTGGCAAATGATCCCGACATTATTATTGCCGATGAACCAACTGGTGCTCTGGATTCTCAAAACACCAATGAAATTCTGGAGATTCTGGAAAAGATTTCTCAACAAGGCAAACTTGTTATCGCCGTTACTCACTCAGATCAAGTTGCTGAATATGGAACTCGAGTAATTCACTTAGTTGATGGCCAAGTTGATTCAGATAAACAACTCAGAGACAAAGCTGATGATGTCAAAAAAGATAGTAAAGTTACAATTAACCATTTAAGTTTTATGGATAACTTTATGATGGCAATGAATCATATGCGTTACTATCTGGGACGAAATTTATTAATCATTTTTGGTTTAATGATTGGTATTTTTTCAGTTGTCTTCATGTTAGGTCTTGGTAACGGTGTAACTGGTTATATGAACCACGAAATGAACAAATTAGCTAATCCAACAGCCATTCAAGTTTCCAAAAACTCAACATCTAATGATCCTCAGATGTCTGAATTCACGATGAAAGAAAAAGATCTTAACACATTCAAAAAAATTAAGAATGTTAAAAAAGTAGAAAAAGGATATTTTGCTGATACAGTAAAACTTTCTAATGGTAAGAAAAACGTTACTGCTCAACTTTTCCAAACCTGGAATGAAACTATCAAAGAAGATGATATTACAACTGGGAACAAACCTGGCAAGGATGAAGTTGTCTTAGTTAAGAATGATGCCAAAACTTTCAAAAAAGATTATAAAAAATTAGTTGGCAAAAAAATCACTCTTTATATAGGTGCACTTGATAAAAATAAACGCCCTATTCAAATTGAGAAAGAGTTCACTGTTTCCGGAATTCTTAAAGGTGGAACCACCAGTGTCGATTATCAAACTCTGAAAACACTTTATGCAGCAAACAATGCCACTTTGGATCCTAACTTTGCAACTCTGAAGGTTAATTCCACACCTAACGTCAAAGCTGTTCAAACTAAAATCAAAGACTTCAAAATGACTAAGGATAAGAAAAAAGTTGCTAAGTACACGTTAGCCGGAGTGGGTGCTCTGATTGATACTCTTACTACTTATATCAATCTCGCCTTCTATTTATTAGCTGCCATTGCTGGAATTTCATTACTGGTCTCGGCTATTATGATTATTGTTGTTCTTTACATCAGTGTTTCTGAAAGAACTCAGGAAATTGGAATTTTAAGAGCTATCGGTGCCAGAAGAAAAGATATCCGAAATCTCTTTATCTCTGAAGCTTTCTTACTAGGACTTATCTCTAGTTTACTATCGGTAGGCTTTGCATATATTTTACAAGCACTTGCAAATAATGCATCACAATCCGCTATTGGAACGGCTATTATCCAAGTATCTGCTGGAAATGCCATCTTTGGAATCGTCGTAAGTGTGGTTATTGCTCTGTTAGCTGCTCTGGCACCATCTAGAAGAGCCGCTAAATTAGATCCAAGAGATACCTTAACAAATGAATAGAACGTAAAAAAGAGTGACTTCTAATGAAGTCACTCTTTTTATTTAGAATTCTTGAGCTCTATTGGTGAAAATTCCATCGACTCCCCAATTAAATAATTGATTAGCTCTGGCCTTATCGTCAACAGTCCAAACATTAACTTCATAGCCATGTTTTTTGAATTCCTGAACCTTTTCCTTAGTTAAAGTTTTGTTCTCCACATGGATTGCTTGAGCATGGCATGCTTGAAGATATAAATTCCAGTCATCATCCAAAGTTTCTTTCTTAAATAGACAGGCATACTTTAGTTCAGGCTTTAGTCGTTGAAGTTTCAATAGCATAATGGGATTAAAACTAGAGATAAGCACTTCAACTTCCGGATTCAATCGATCAATTTCTTTGTTTAATTTTTCAACCAAAACGTCCGCTAAATGATTCGCATTGTCAGCAACCACTGCTTTTAATTCGATATTCACGTTCAAATGTTGCTTGTTAATTAAATCAATAGTTTCGTGCACAGTTGGTACATGTTCATTTACAAAATCGCTATCAAACCATGAACCGGCGTCTGCCTTTTTTACTTCTGCACTATTAAGTGTGGTAATCGCACCACTGATATTTGTTGTTCGATCTAAATAATCATCGTGTAAAATAAATAACTCTTCGTCGCTAGTAATTGAGATATCTGTTTCTAACCAGTCAACATTAGTTTTCGATAATTCCTTAAATGCAGCAATTGTATTTTCTGGTCTAATACTAGAAACACCTCGATGGGCGTAAATCCGTTTCATAACTGACTCCTAATAAGTTAATAGGCATATTTTATCACAATAAAAAAGACTGAGCTCTAACGAACTCAGTCTTAATAATTATTAGGCTTTATATCTAGAAACACCATCTAAGTATGTTTCAGCAAGACTCATATCTTGATTTAAAACAATAAAGTCAGCATCTCTACCAGGTAAAATAGAGCCACATTTATCGTTTACTTTGCTACTTTTAGCAGCCACGTAACTTCCCATCATAACTGATTCTTCTGGAGTAACAATATTCCAATCAACAACGTTCTTAATTGCATCGTCTAGTTTTAGAATACTTCCAGCTAAGTTATGAGTTTCATCGTCTAGGCGAGCTGTACCATCTTTAACTACAACTGGAAGTTCACCCAAGATATAATTACCATCTGGCATCAATCCAGCACGCATACAATCAGTGATTAAAGCCACATGCTCTGGAGTTTTGCTTTCAATCAATGCTTTAGCAGCATAAGGTTGAACATGATATCCGTCGCAGATTAATTCATCGTCAACTAAGTTCATACTCATTGCGGCACCAACCATACCCGGTTCACGGTGTCCAAATGGTGACATTCCATTATAAGTATGCGTAAACATTGAAGCTCCAGCTTCAACACAATCCTTAGCTTGTTCAAAAGTAGCACTTGAATGTCCTAGAGCAACTACTGTTCCATCGGCGGTTACATCTCTTGTAAATTCAACTGAGCCTTTTCTTTCAGGAGCTAAAGAGATCTTTTTCAACATTCCCTTGGCAGATTTTTGCCATTCACGATATTCATTGATGTCTGGATCTCTGAAGTATTTAGGATTTTGTGCCCCTTTATGTTCTTCAGTGTAGTAAGGTCCCTCAAAATGAATCCCTTGGATTTTTGCACCTGTAGCATTTTGGTAATTGTCACCAATCGTTTTACAAATGTCGTTTAATTGTTCAAATGATGCTGTCAAAGTAGTGGGCAACCATGAAGTAACACCAGTTTTTAAAAGGCCCTCTGACATTTCATTTAGTTTATCCCAGTCATTATCCATAACATCATGGCCAAGAAATCCATGAATGTGTGTATCAACTAAGCCTGGAGCAATCCATTGATCTGAATACTCAACAATTTTACCATCTGGTTTTTGGTTTTCTTTATAGTATCGACCGAATTTATTATCATCGGTTATTTCTAAATAACCACCATTTTCAGTAGTGTTTTGTAAGAAAAATTTGTTTGCATGAATAAAGTATGACATGAATCTACCTCCATTATTTTCTACAACCCATTATAGCAGTTGCAAAAGGTCTATACCAGAGTGAACTGCATAAAAAAGACGCCATTAGTTAATGACGTCTACTGTTTAGGTGTTTAAATTTAAGTTGTGTTCTTGAATATACTTTTTGAAAGACTCGGTGTCAGCCTTACTTAAGATGACTCCATAGGTCTTATCCATCATCGTCAAAGGTTCGGCACCTTCTTTAAAATCAAAGCGATTCTTAGTTTGATAAATATACAGTTTCTCATAAGGGATTTTTTCAACTTTTTTTACATCTTTGAAAATAGTTAAACTATGCTTATGAATACCGATAAAGCCTGTACCACCACGGCCTACATAATATTTAATATAGCGTCCCCGTTTTGCTTTTTCGATGGAACGTTTCTTTTTAAAATATCCGTTTAACCATATCCACTCGCTGGCAATCAAAATTATTATGATTACTACCACAATGATGATTGCAGCCATTGGTATCCCCTTATATGACTCCTGCATAATTTACCCCTTCTTAATTATTTTGTTCGTACCATTTTAGTTTACTGTTAATAATTGACTCACACAAGTCGGCATAGCTAACACCTTCTGCTTCTGCTTCTTGAGGAAGCAATGATAAAGGTGTCATTCCTGGTAATGAGTTTGCTTCGATAACATAAGCTCCAGAGTCATTTAATAACACATCAACTCTTCCATAGTTTGCCATATCTAAAGCTTCAAAAGTCTTCAAAGCTAAGTCTTGCATTTGTTTATGTGTAGCATCATCCAAGTTCTTAGGTGGTGTAATGAAATGAGTTACATCATTTTCTTGGAATTTGTGTTCAAAGTCATACCAACCAGTATCGACAACAATTTCAATTGCCGGGAAGACATGTCCATCAACAATTCCAATTGAAAATTCGCGACCTTTAACAAACTCTTCAATCAATGCTTCACGATCAAATTTCAAAGCTTCAGCAACCGAAGATTTTAATTCAGATTCGTCTTTCACAATACTTGTACCAACTGATGAGCCACCATTTGCTGGTTTAACAACCATTGGGAAACCAAAACCTAAATCTTCTAATTTGATATCAGTAGTCTTAGTTGCAAAATATTTGGCTGTTTTAATATTGTTTTGGAAGAAAATTTCCTTAGAAAATTTCTTGTCCATAGCAATTCCTGAAGCTAAAGTTCCGGAACCAGTATATTTGATTTCATTCAAGTCAAACACTGCTTGAACTTTACCGTTTTCTCCATCTTCACCATGAAGACCTAAGTAAACAATGTCAGCTGCTTCACAGACTTTTAATACGTTCTTTCCAAAAAGACCACGGGTTCCGTCAGTTCTGAGAGCATTAATCTTTTCAGTTGTTAACACTTCATCACTAATTAATAGTTTGCTTTCATCTTCAGGTTCTGTAGTGAATAATGCATCAACTTCTGCGCCACTGTTGGCATCTACTCCTAAGAATGAGTCAATATAAGCAACTTCGTGTCCTTTACTTCTTAGTGCATTGGTAATTTTTGCTCCTGATGATAAGGAAACATTTCTTTCTGTACTACGTCCACCGGACAATACTACTATTTTCATCGGTTAATCCTCCCGAATTTTAATTTAACGTGTTGTTCTAGAACCTTAACCTTACCATAAATATATTACCGATTACATTACTGTTAAGAATATTTTTACTTTTCCATAAAAAAAAGCGCCTTGATCAAGGCGACTTCATTGTGAGCTTAATTATTGGTTATCCAGAAGAATAAGATAAAGATTAAAGCTAGTGCATAAACCAATGGATGAACTTCTTTTCCACGTTTTGCAGTAATCATTGTAATTGGGTAGAAAATGAAACCAATAGCAATACCATCTGAGATTGAATATGTTAGTGGCATTGTTACTAATGTCATAAATGCAGGAATTGCAATTTCTAATTTGTCCCAATTAATTTCTTTAAGTGAAGTTGCCATCAATACTCCAACAACAATCAAGGCTGGAGCAGTCACATTACTGGTAATGATTGATAGTAATGGAGAGAAAAATAAACTCAAAACAAACAAAATCGAAACAATAACTGAAGTAAATCCAGATCTACCACCAACGGCAATACCAGATGAAGCTTCAACGTATGCTGATGTTGGTGAAGTTCCTAATAAAGAACCAACCATCATTGTTGTTGAGTCAGCAGCTAACGCACTTCCTACTCGAGGTAATTCATTATTCTTCATGAATCCACCTTGTTGAGCAAGAGCAACCAAAGTTCCTGCGGTATCAAAGAACGTTACCATTAAGAATGTTAAGACTACCATCCACATCTGGATACTATTGAAGTCACCTAAATGTTGTGGAGCCACCATAAATGTTGGTTTTAAACTAGGCATACTTGAAATAATTTTTGTTGGTAAAGGAATCAATTGTGTCACTATTCCAACAATTGTAGTTCCAACCATCCCAATAAAAACTGAACCTGGAACTTTCTTTACCATTAAAATAACTGTTACAAAAATTCCAAAAATTGTTAGCCAAGTTGTTCCTACTCTTAATGAACCTAATCCAACTAATGTGGAAGGATTATCAACAATCAATCCACCTTCTTGTAAACCTAGAAAGGCAATGAACAGACCAATTCCGGCCGCAATAGCTAACTTCATATCTTGGGGAATAGCATTAATAATTGCTTCACGAACTTTAAATGCTGTGATTAAAATAAAAATAATTGAAGCTAGAAAGACACCCGCTAAAGCTGTTTTCCATGACACTCCCATTCCTTTAACAACTGTAAAGGTGAAAAAGGCATTAATTCCTAGTCCTGGTGCAACTGTAAAAGGATATTTTGCAACTACACCCATAATCATACATCCAAGTGCTGTAGTAAGAGCAGTGGCAGAGAAAACTGCACCTTTATCCATACCTGAAGCACCTAAAACATTAGGATTAACAAACAAAATATAAGCCATAGAAACAAAGGTCGTAATACCCGCAATAATTTCAGTTCTAAAGTTTGTTTTCAATTCTTTAAAATTGAAAAATTGTTCGATTTTTTCTGTCATTAGTTTAATACCTCTCAAAATAGTTCGTCTTTTTTAAAAGAACAAGTTTATTATATCTAATTATACAAATAAATCAAGTTAAAAATCGAACTATCAAATCTAAACGTTCGTGTTTTACTACTTTATTAATTTATGTTTAGATTTAGGTCCTCCAAAGATTTACCCTGTTATTATTTAACATACGGAGGCACAAGACATATGAAAAAAACGCAAACACTTATAATTACTTTAATCACATTATTAATAGGTATCTTTTCTTACAGTCAGGTAAACGCTGCAGAACTAGACTCTCCAGTTATGACTTTAGGAAGTTCACTTACACAAAATCAGCGCCAAGGAACTATTGACACTTTATCTGCCAAAATCAAAGGAGAAAACTATTCCACCATCACCGTTACTGGTGATAACCTGGTTAAATATTTGAATCCTTCTGGTTCTAATTTCACTTCTGCCTCTGGCGTATGGTCTTCAGCTTTAATTGTTCCCGCTAACTCTGGTTCAGGAATAAATGTGACGATTTTGAATTACAATGGTAACAAAACAATTACCACAATTACCGAAAATCAATATCGAAATGCTGCCTTGACTGCTGGAATTTCTGATGCCAATATCTATGTCACTTCAGCTACTCCAATCGATGGATCTGGTGCCTTAGCCGGTATTTATAGCGCTTATTCAAAGAATGGCGAGAGTTTAAATCAAAGTCAAGTTACCGCTGCTCAAGATGAAATGAATACACTTAGCGAAATTAATCAAGAAAACAAAGGTAAAGATGGCTATACAGACCAACAATTGAACAACGCTATTGCTGGTGCAAAAAGTGACATGGCTGACAAAGGACCTAATATTACCGTTAATGAAATCACCAACATCGTTAATACCCAAATAAATAACAATGGTCTTCAAGACAGCATCACTACCGAGCAACGTCAACAAATCATCACCGTTCTAACCAAAGTCCGGGATTCTGGAGCACTCAAAAATAGTAATTTCAAGGACCAAGCAAAAAAACTTAGCAATGATATTCAAAAATCTGCTGCTAATATTTTCGACAAGTTAAACACTAAAGAAAATCGAAATTTCCTACAGAAACTTTGGGATAATGTAGTTTCCTTCTTTACAAACTTATTCTAAAAAAACCACCTTATAATAAGGTGGTTTTTTTACATTTTATCCATTGTTTCATTTAATAATTGATCAACAAGATTGTTGCCTTCATTTTCTGCATGTCCTTTAGTCCAAGTTATCTGCAGTTTATTAAACTTAGGTAATAGTTGATCTAACTGTTGCCACAATTCGACGTTTGCTGGAATTGAGCCATCGGCTTTTTTCCAGTTACGATTCTTCCAGCCGTTCAACCATCCTTGTGTGATTGCGTTGATTAAATACTTAGAATCAGAAATAACCGCAATTTCAGTCCCCTGTTTCCCTAACGAAATTAATCTTTGAAGTGACTGAATTAAGGCAGTTAGTTCCATTTTATTATTGGTTGCCCCGAATTCACCTTTGGAATCAGAATATCTCTGACCATGATCTTGAATTAAATAAGCCCAAGCTGCCTTGTCATTATTTTTGACATGTCCACCAGCCACGTTCCCAGTATTTCTTGAACCACCATCTGTAAAAACTAGCACGGCATCATCAGAAATTGCTGGTTGTTTCTTTTGCCCTTCAATAAAATCTCTGGCAGCATCTTCGGTGGTAAATCCTTTATAAACCGCTCCAGAAAAACCATCAATTTGTTTCTTTGCTTCAGGCCAGTTGGTATAAATGCCAGGCTTGCGACCTTTTTTTATTGCGTAATATTTCACATTATTCACCTCTACGTGTTAAAAGTATTATAATATAGAGATTAGAAAATAAATAGGATTGAAAGAATTTGAATAAGAAAACACAAACCGCTGATATTCCTAATCGACAAAAAAACTTGGTGTCCGATCAAATACCAACTTTATTTGTGCATGGTTTCCGCGGTGGTGACTACACTACCGAAAAAATGGTGATCGCTTCTTTAGGTAAAACTGGTGCTGATGATTTCTTGAAAGTAAAAGTTAGTCGCTTCGGTCGCATTACTTACGAAGGTACTTGGACTAACAATAAATACCCATTGGTTCAGATCGTCTTTCAAGATAAATTTACTATTTCACAGATTATGTCGCACTGGATAGTAGAAGTTCTAAAAGATCTAACTAAGAATTTTGCTTTTGAAAAATACTATGCCGTGGGTCATTCTCTGGGCGCAGTTGCCTTAACCTTAGCCGAAATTAGTGTGAGCACAAAATTCTACTTACCAAAAATCGACAAACTTGTTTTAATCGCCGGTCCTTTCGCTGGTGTGATTGGTTTGGGCGATTTACCAAACATTAATCACTTGAACGAAAAAGGACGTCCAGTATTTATGGGATTCACTTTTGTTCAATTGATGTTGACCAAGAAAAAATTTCCTAAAGATGTCGATGTTATCAATATCTACGGTAATGTTAATGATTTTTCCAATTCGGATAAATACGTCTCAGTAACCTCCGCCCGTTCAATTTCATATATTCTAAAAGACCATGTTCGTTCTTTTGAAGAATATGAGGTTTTAGGCAATCGTGGTGAACATTCTCAAATGCACGACGATGGCGAAATTTTAACAGCTATGACTCAATTCTTGTTTAAGGATGGTGATAACAATGGCTGAGTTTTCTTATCTACGTCCATTAATTACTGAACATTTCATTTTTGATTTTCCAGCTCATTTTTCTATTAAACAGATTAGCGACTTTACTCAAGGCAATTATGACGAAGTAACTGAAAAATCCAATCTATTAATGCAAGAAATCATGAGTGGTGAAATTTGTCACTGGTACATTGAAGAAAAGAACTCTAATCAAATAATTGGTGCGGTTTCTTATAATTTCGCTAATACTCAATTAGTAGTGAAGCTAGATGAAAGTTTAGACCAGCGGTTTCTATCAGAAATTGCTCAGCGAATTGCTCAGATCTGTTATACCAATTTGAAATTAACCACTTTTTCAATTAATCCCGACGCGAACGTTTTAATTTGCCATGAACTAGAAACTTACTATAATATGGTAAACAAGAAATTTACTTTAAAATAAAGAGGTAACTAAATGTATTATGGTTTCGGTTTTGACTGGACATTTATCTTAGTAATTATTGGTGCGGTAATTGCCGGACTAGCTCAGATGAACGTTACAGCAACCTTTAACAGATATAACAAAATCAATAGTAGAAATAACGTCACTGCCGCACAAGCGGCCCAAGCTATCATGGATGACGCAGGATTAAACAATGTCAGAGTTAATCATATTCAAGGTGACCTAACAGATAATTACAATCCTTCTGACAAAACCTTGAACTTATCCGATTCTTCATATGAATCGACTTCAATTGCTGCTATTGGTGTAGCTGCTCACGAAGTTGGCCATGCAATTCAAGATCAAAAAGGCTACTGGCCAATGAAACTTCGTTCCATGTTTGTGCCTTTAGTTAACTTGGGGTCAACGGCAGCATTCCCGATTATTATTTTGGGTGTTGTCTTGGGAATGAACTACACTTTAATCCATATTGGGATTTATCTTTTCTCACTAATCCTGATTTTCCAAATTATCACTTTACCAGTTGAATTCAATGCTTCGATGCGTGCCGTTAATATCTTGACCACTGGCAATATCTTGTCACAAGACGAATTACCAGCCGTCAAAAAGGTACTTTTCGCCGCTGCTTTAACTTATGTTGCTGCAGTTTTATCAACCGCGTTACAATTCCTACGTCTAGTCCTTTTATTTGGAAATCGACGTGACTAGATTTTTATCAATCAAAACAGTAAACTAGCTATAATAGTTTACTGTTTTTTTAAGGACAAATTCATGTTAGTTAATAATATTATTTTAATCGCTGTCATTTTGATACTTATCGCCAATACAGTTGGTGCGATTGCAACCGTCTTTCACCGTCCCCGTAGTATTTCATCTATCTTGGCGTGGTTACTCGTACTTTTCTTCTTACCGATTATCGGCTTTTTAATCTACGCTTTTTTTGGTCGTGGTTTAGCAGAAGAAAAATTATTTACTATTTCTAATCAAGATCACGTCGGATTACACACACTTGATGAAATTATTAAGCAGAACAACAAAAAACCGTCTACTCCACCAGCTGACGATACTGCTCCAAAGTGTTCAAAGGTCGTTAATTATTACAACAAAACTAACGAATCACCTCTAACTCGTCACAATGACGTCCAATTATACACAGATGGTCAAGAAAAATTTGACGCACTTTTTGAAGATATCAAAAACGCCAAAGAATCGATTCACGTTGAATATTACACTATTTATAACGATGAAATCGGTAATAAATTGATGTCACTCTTAGCTCAAAAAGCTCAAGAAGGATTAGAAGTCAGAGTCTTATACGACGCTTGGGGCTCGGGAAAATTCAATTTTTCTTGGTTTAAGAAATATGAAAAAATGGGTGTGTTGGTAACTTCTTTCATCACCAGTCGTAATCCAATTGCTAAAGCTCGATTGAACTATCATCTCCATAGAAAAATTGTGGTAATTGATGGCATTTATGGCTGGATTGGTGGCTTCAATGTTGGCGACCAATACTTAAACGAAACCAAAAAATTTGGATATTGGCGTGATACTCACGCTCGAATTTATGGAACAGCAGTCTTCTTGATGCAAGAACGTTTTATTATGGACTGGAATGCTTCGATTAGAAACCAACGCAACAAAATTTCCTTTGATCCAAAATACTTCCCAAGTGAAAAAATACCTTACGAACAAACTACTCGTGCGCAAATAGTCAGTGACGGACCAGACCACGAAGCAGAAATTCTTAAGGGTGGCTTCATCAGTATGATTTTGAATGCCAAAAAGCATATCTACATTCAAACACCCTACTTGGTGCCTGACGATTCAATGATTGATGCATTGAGTATCGCTGCTGCCTCCGGTGTTAAAATCAGCATTATGATTCCTGATCGACCAGATCACATGTTCATTTATCGAGCAACTCAATACTATGCTAACTTCTTAACCAAACGTGGGATTAAAGTCTATAACTATGACAAAGGCTTCTTACATGCCAAAACTGCCGTTTTTGACGACGAAATTGCGGTTGTTGGTTCAATGAATCATGACTTTAGAAGCTATAGTTTGAACTTCGAGGCTAATGCCTATTTCTATAACACTAAATTAGCAAACCAATTAAAAGATATTTTTGAAGAAGATGTTAAAAATTCAACTCTAATTACCGAAGAAACAATCAAACAACAAAGCACTTGGTTAAAATTCAAGCAATACTTCTCAAGATTATTATCACCAATTCTATAAACAAAAAGACCGCCAGATTGGCGGTCTTTTTTATACAGACACCATGCGAATGGTATCAATATTCTTATTCAATGAAATATCTTCAACAATATCGGCATATTTCATTCCCTGAGGAATTTCTATTCGATAAATGTTGGTATAAATTTTTTGTTGATTATCTTGGTTAACCGTAAAATCGACATCCCTAACTTTAATATGATGTTGATCAAAGTAATCCTGAATGAATTCCTTCGTTTCTATTTTATGATGATATTTAATTTCAATTTTTTTCAATTGATTAATATGAATAATCTTCTTCAAGAACACTAAAATTAGAATTACAAAGACTGAACTGATAACTCCAATTTCATAGTATCCCATTCCGATTGCCAAACCAATTCCAGCAGTTGCCCACAATGAAGCAGCTGTTGTTAGTCCCATGATTTTGCGGCGATTGACAATAATTGTTCCTGCACCTAGAAAACCAATTCCACTGACTACTTGAGCAATCAAACGAGTCAAATCAGCACGAATAGTTGTTGCTAAATGCATATTGGCTTTAGCAAATTCAATTGTTTGATAACCAATTTCAAGTTGAATCATTGCTACTACACAAGCACCTAAACACACTAAAATATGCGTTCTGATTCCTGCAGGGCGATTTTTGTACTCACGATCGGACCCGATTATTCCCGCAACAACCGTTGCCAATAATAGACGAATTAATATATCTGTTGTTGTTACTTCAAACAAACTATCTCCTCCCTTATTACTTAATAAAAAAAGCCTGATTAGATAAATTCAGGCTGATTATTGAACACTACCAATTTCAATCTCGGTCGAATCGTTGATATGTTTTTCCAATTCTTGTTTGATAACATTAAGTTCATTATTAAAAATCATTTGAACTGATTGACGAGTAGTTAAATTAAAAATTGCTACTACTCGATTCTTTTCACCTAAGTTCACGGGAATCAACGTAATGTGAGCTAATTGTGAATATTTATAAACACTTGAGAAAAAACCGCTATTAACTAGACGTTTTTCTCCAATACCACCAACACCATCCATAATTCCAATTGTTAAAAACAACGCAATTAAGACAATGTAGCCGAATGAAAAACTTAATCCAGCGACTACCCAACTAGCAAATAGTCCTGAAACAATGATTGGTGTGTATTTGTACCTTGATCTAATGGTTATTTGTGACTGCCAATAAATGTTAAAAATTGCCCCCGTAACAAAAATAGCATTAGCAATCCAAATAAATAAATTTGTCATTATTAATACCTCTATTCTAGGTAATAGCTTATCATCAAACGCTTAAAAAGTATAATGATAAGAAAAAGTTAAGTTAGCCTAAAAAAATGGTTTTCTTCCTAATCATTATAGTGTACTATATTGTTTAGGATATTGAGGAAAGGACGAAAAGAATGTCAGAAAAGAAGAAATTTGTAAGCTATGCTAACGGTCCTTCTCTTGAAGAAATCAACGCTACTGTTGAAGTTCCAGAAAACGGAAGTTTCTTCAAAAAACTATTAGCATATTCAGGGCCTGGAGCATTAGTTGCTGTTGGTTACATGGATCCCGGTAACTGGGTAACATCAATTGCCGGTGGTGCTCAATTTAAATATAAATTATTGAGCGTTGTTTTAATCTCTAGTTTAGTAGCGATGTTATTACAATATATGGCTTCTAAAGTAGGTATTGTAACAAGCCGCGATTTAGCACAACTCACTCGTGACCACACTAACAAGAGCGGTGGTTTTGTCTTATGGATTGTTGCCGAATTAGCGATCATGGCAACGGATATTGCCGAAATTATTGGATCTGCTATTGCGATCAAGCTATTATTCCACGTTCCACTATTGGTCGGTGTCTTAATAACCGCCGCCGATGTACTACTATTGCTATTATTAATGAAACTTGGTTTTAGAAAAATTGAAGCTTTGGTTGCAATGCTGATCACTGTTATTCTAGGAGTTTTCTTATACGAAGTTTTACTTGCTGAACCAAACTTCGGCGAGATGATGTCAGGATATATTCCTAGCATTGAAATTACACAAAACCAATCAATGCTCTATATTGCTTTAGGAATTGTCGGAGCAACAGTTATGCCTCATAACTTGTATCTTCACTCATCAATTTCTCAAGCTCGTAAATACGACCGTGAAGATGAGGACTCCGTTAAAGATGCAGTTCGTTTCTCAACTTGGGATTCAAACATCCAATTAACCTTGGCTTTTGTGGTTAACTCATTGTTACTTACTTTGGGAGCTGCTCTATTCTATGGAACAAAAACCGATCTAGGTCGTTTAGGTGATTTATTCAACGCCTTACAAGATCCAGCTGTTGCCGGTTCCATTGCCAGTCCTACTCTTGCTATCTTATTCGCCATCGCGTTATTAGCATCAGGACAAAATTCAACAATCACTGGAACTCTATCTGGACAAATTGTTATGGAAGGTTTCGTTCACATGAAAATCCCTCTATGGGCAAGACGTGTGATTACTCGACTACTATCCATTTCACCAGTTATCTTCTTTACAATTTACTACCACGGAAATGAAGCCAAAATTGAAAGTCTTTTGACCTTCTCACAAGTTTTCTTAAGTGTGGCTTTACCATTCTCGATTTTTCCGTTAGTATATTTCTCAAGTAACAAAAAGTTAATGGGGAACTTTGCCAATAAGCCATGGATAAAATGGTTAGGTTACTTTATAGCGGTGGTATTAACAATCTTGAACATTTGGTTAATTATTACTTCATTCTAAAAGGGCGCAAGCTCTTTTTTTATCTTATTAGAAAGAGAAAAAACATTGGACAATTTCTTATCATTTTATGAACCATTCTTTGACATTAATAATTGGATTGCGGTTTTTGATAGCAAACAAGACTGGATTATCATTATTTCCTTAGTAATCTTGGAATGTATGATGTCGCTTGATAATGCTGTTGTTTTGGCTGCTCAAACCAAAATCCTTCCGGATAAAAAGGAACAAGAAAAATCACTTCTTTACGGTCTAGTTGGAGCTTACTTCTTCAGATTTGTGGCTGTTGGAATTGGTAGTTTTCTTATTCATTTCTGGCAAGTTAAGGTTGTGGGTGCCTTATATCTACTTTACCTGTCAATTTCCTTTTTCATTCGTTTCAAAAATGGTGGTCACGAAAACGGACATAAACACATCCCTGTTATGAAGAAGCTTTCGCTATTCTGGCGAGTAGTTATTTCAATCGAGTTAATGGACATTGCCTTCTCAGTCGATTCAGTTTTAGCATCATTAGCACTATCAGAAAATCCGATCATCCTAGTTTTAGGTGGTTTCTTAGGTATCCTAATGATGAGATTAATTGCCGAAGTTATTTCTGTTATTATGAGCAAAATTCCTGAGCTCATTCCTGCGGCTTACGTGTTAATTTTCTTTATCGCTATCAAGCTCTTCTTAACAATCCCGGCTATTGATATTGAAATTCCTTCATACTTGTTCTTAATTTTCACAATTTTAGTTTTCGTAGTAACATTCATTATCCATTTCATGACAAAGAAAAAACGTCGAGATTAATTCTCGACGTTTTTTAAATACCCTTGTAAGACTACTGCTTGATTATGTAATTCATTTTTTGCACTATAAAGCAAAATAACCTTTGGATGCTGATTAATTTCTTGTACAAAATCTGTGGCTGTTGAATTTTCATGCAACTCTTTTAGATATTTCTTCTTAAATTCATCCCACTTATCATCTTCATGATTGAACCATTTTCTCAATTCACTACTAGGTGCAATTTCTTTTGCCCATAAATCTAAGTTGGCTTTTTGTTTTGAAACACCTCTTGGCCAAACTCGATCCACTAATACTCGATAATAGTCAGTTAATTCATAACTATCATAAATTCGCTTAATTTCGACCATAATCTCACCTTCTTATTACCATGCTACTGCAAGTCATAATATTTAACAAAGGTGATTTTTGGACCTACAATATAGTTGTAAATAAAAAGAAAGGAAGTTATAACTATGAGAAATGAATTGATGAATCGTAATAATGATATGGCTAATTGGTTTGATGATTTTGGTAACATGTTTAACAGATTAGGATCATTTCCTAAAGTAAATATGAAGTCAGATATTTCTGAAACAAAAGATGCCTATGATGTAAAAATTGACATGCCTGATATGGACAAGAAAGATATCAAACTTTCGTACAAAGATAATCAATTGTTTGTAACTGGCAAACGTGACAGTTTCAGTGATCATGAAGATGACAAAGGCAATATTTTGATGAGTGAACGTAGCTATGGACAGTTCTCAAGAAGTTTTAACTTGCCTAATGTTGACGAGAAAAAAATCTCCGCTAATTATAAGAATGGTACATTGAATATCAAACTTCCAAAGAGTGCAAAGGTCGAAGATGACAGTGGATTAATAAAAATCGACTAACATTCATAAAAACTTCAAACTTTCTCACTGAGAAATTCAAACATTTAGATTATTATAACTAGTATAGAAAGTTAATAGAGAAGAAATTCTTTATTACTTCTTATATTCTTACTCCTCTATAATAAGTATATATAAAAAGAACGCCCTCCCCAGGCGTTCTTTTTTATTGTTCAAAATCCATATTAGCGGTTCTACCATAATAAAGTAAGTAGCGATTACCTTTTGAATCAATTTCATACTTACTTACCCCGCAGTTTCGAGGTTGAATAATTTGGGAGATATCTTTGACATCAACCATCACCTTCATGAAGGCACGTGAGATAAATCCATGACAGACTAAAGCAACTTTCTTATCATCACCTAACTGACTCAACTCAGTTACCAATTGATCAATTCTGGCATAAACTTCTTCATAGGATTCAGCATCTTCAGCGTATTCAATAAAACCGGGCAATAAATATCCTCTTTTATCAAAAACTTCAGGATATTTAACTGATAGTTCAGCTTCAGATTCGCCATCCCAACTGCCATAATCAGCTTCTCTTAGTCGATCATCAGTTTTGATTTCAAGACCAGTTCCAGCTGTTACTATTTGAGCCGTTTCATAAGCCCTTTTTAAAGGACTAGAAATTACTGCATCAAAACCCGATAAATCAAATTCATCGTGTAATTCCTGAGCCTGTTGACGTCCTTTTTCATTCAATGGTAGGTTTGTAGAATTACCATTAATTCTCTTTTCTTTGTTAGTGTCCGTTTCACCATGACGAATAATATATAATTCAACCATAAACTCACCTCATAATTAATATTACTATCATTCTACCATGTTTTATTACCTGTATATTGATATGATTTATTTAATTATTTTCATTGACACTCCCACCCACAAATAGTAGTATTAATAAAAATAAATAACCTTTAATTAAGTCCAGAGAGGCTTGCAAGGTAGTCATAAGTAATAGACTAACTCTATTTAACTAGAGACCTTCTAACCTCCGGGCTGGAAGGTCTTTTTGATGGAGGAAATTATGAAAAACAATAATATTGTTTTGGATGTACATGACAAACCAGCACCACTTCAATGGCTTGGTTTATCAATTCAACACTTATTCGCAATGTTTGGTTCCACAGTTCTAGTTCCAATTTTAGTTGGTTTAAACCCTGGAATTGCTCTATTCAGTTCGGGTGTCGGAACCTTGATGCACATCCTGGTTACTAAAGGAAAAATTCCTTCATATATGAGTTCCAGTTTTGCATTCATTACACCAATGATTGCTTTGATGAAAACAGTCGGTTATCCCGCTATTGCCCAAGGAACAATCGCTGTTGGTGTTGTTTATCTAATTGTGGCTACAATGGTAAGTTTCTTAGGAACTGGTTGGATTGATAAAGCATTGCCACCAATTGTAGTTGGTCCAATCATCATGGTTATCGGGCTTTCACTTGCCGGTAACGCCGGAAAAGATGCCACCATGAATAATGGTCATTATGATGTTAGATTCTTCATCGTGGCTTTTGCAACATTATTCATCACCATCGCCTTTAACATGTTACTCAAAGGATTTGCCAGTCAAATTTCAATCTTAATCGGAGTTTTTTGTGGTTATATTATTGCTGCAATGTTTGGACTAGTCGATTTTACAGCCGTAATTAATACCCCTTGGTTCAAAACTCCTGACTTTGAAATTCCGTTTGTTTCATATAAACCACAAATTTATTGGGGAGCTATCTTAGGAATGGCACCAATTGCTTTCGTAACTATGACCGAACATATGGGTCACATTATGGTCCTAGATGAATTAACTGGTAAGAACTTCTTAAAAGATCCTGGATTGAATCGTACTTTAGCCGGCGACGGAGCAGCTTCAATTGTTGCTGGATTAATCGGTGGACCATCGATTACTTCATACGGTGAAAACATTGGAGTTATGGCTATCAACAAAATTTATAGTGTTTATGTCATTATCGGTGCAGCAGTTTTCGCAATGATTTTCGGATTTGTCGGTAAGTTGAGTGCCTTAATTCAAAGCATTCCACTTCCAGTAATTGGTGGAATTAGTTTTCTACTATTTGGAGTAATTGCTTCTTCAGGTCTTAGAATCCTGGTCGATAATCAAGTCGACTTCAACAAAAATCGTAACTTAATGATTGCCTCATCTGTATTGGTAATCGGAATCGGAAATGTCTTCTTACAAATTGGTACTTTCCAATTCTCGGGTGTTGCTGTAGCAACTATTGTCGGTATGTTACTAAATGCTGTTCTTCCTCAAAACGCTCGCAACGAACAATAAAAAGCCTCCCTTTACGGAAGGCTTTTTTAATATTCTTTTAGCACTTGTTTTAATTCAGTAATTTCTTGTTTCAATTCTTGACCAATATCAGTATCCGCAACCGTCATTCTCCGCTCTGCTTTAGCCACAACTTTTTTGGTTGAAACAATATCAGTCATTTCAGCGATCGCTTGTTGTCGTGTAACAAACGGTTCATGAGTTACTAGTTGAAAACCATATGAATTATAGAGTAATGTATAGCCACCAATTCCGGTGGTTTTTTGATATGGTTTGGACATCCCGCCATCAATTACAAACATTTTCTTATTGGCCATAATTGGCGAATGACCTTTTTTCACCGGAGTATGTCCATTGATGACATGACCTGTTGCAGGATCAAGCCCAAACTCAGTTAGAACTCGATCAACAAACCATTCCTGATGGCGCAAACTGTAATATGAATTCTTTTTTTCGTGATGAGTGTTTTCATCACTGATAAAATATCTTTCAAATGTCTTCATCGCTTGCTTACCAAAGAGCGGCGACCTTGCTCCAGTCCATAAATACCAAAGTAGGTCTGAAGTATTTTCATCTCTTTGGGATAAGTTTTGAAACCCATTCTTCAATACTTCTTCGAAAAACTCAAATAATTCCTTACCTTGATAGCGTTTGCCATTAAGTTCGAAACTTTCAAAATTTCCTTCTGAATCAACTGGAATGCAGCCATGTAGTAACAAATTATTATTGTATTTCAAATACATGCTTCCATGACTAATCAAAAAATCCGCATGTTTCTTTAGCTGTGATGAAGTAACAAATGAATTGATTAATCCATCTAAAATTTCCTGTTCTTCAGCAGTCAATGCCGCCACATCATTAACATCAAGCGTTTGGAAGCATCCATTTTCAATTGGATATACTTTGCCGTCTAGCTTTATTGATTTAAAATCAGCAGTCATTCTTTCTAATACTCGGCGATCATCCATCCGAAACTCTGGGTGTCGTTTAATAGCTTGCATCTCTAGTTTAAATTGAATAATAGCAATCGCTTGTTGAATTTTATTCGTTTGTCGCAACTCTGCCTCAGAAATCTGACGGCGGTTTTCTATTTTTGTTTTAAAACTTGGATTAACTTCATAATTTCGATCCGCAAACATCGACAAGTGACGTAAATTGATACCATAGCTGTCTTCCAAAATATCCAAGTTGTTATATCGCGCACTAATTCTAATCAAATTTGCGATACAAAGCGGAGCTCCCATTGCCCCACCAAGCCATAAAATATCATGGTTTCCCCACTGAAAATCAACATTTTTGAACTTCATCAGTTTTTCGACAATTAAATCTGGATGTGGTCCACGATCATAAATATCGCCAATTACATGGATACGATCCACAACTAGTTTTTGAATGGTATGAGCTGTAGCAATAATGAACTCCTTTGCCACCTTCAAATCAATCAAATTATCAACAATTTGTTGGTAATATTCATCCTTATTAATATCTTCTTCATTAATATACAAAAGTTCTTCAGTTATATAGATGAAATCTGGGTTGAGTGCTTTACGAACTTTCGAACGAGTGTACTTACTACCCACGACTTTTAACAGTTCAATTAAGAAATAAAAGTTTTGTTCATACCAGTAACGCCCATCATTAACCTCCTTTTCTACCATCTCACTAGGATAGTAAATCAAAAAAGCTAATTCTTTTTGTTGAGTCAGCGACAACTCTTGACCAAATCTTTCGTGAATCTTTTGAAAAATATTCCCCGAACCATTTCGGAAAATGTGCGCAAAAGCATCATATTCACCATGAATATCACTAACAAATTCTTCTGTACTCTTTGGTAAGTTCAAAATTGCCGACAAGTTGATAATTTCGGTTTTTACATTATTTTTATTGGCAAAATACTCATGCATAACTTTCGAAGTTATTTTATCCATAATTAATCTATACCAATTCCTTTAAGTTTACTGTATGGAACTACCATAGCAACTATACCAAAATTATGCAAGGCCCCTTTATTGCAAATAAAAAAGCCCCCTGATTAGGCAGCTTTTTTGTTCATTACTTCATTTAATAGGAAGTTTAGGATAATAGCAGTGAAACTTCCTACTACTAGTCCATTATTTAAGATTGTTTGTAAAGTAGCAGGTAATGATTGAAGTAAGGTTGGCTGAACACTGACACCGACACCAATTCCAATCGAAACTCCGATAATTAATAAATTGTTGCTAGTCATTTCGACATTGCTGAGCATTTTTATTCCTTCGGCACCAACAATTCCGAACATAACTAACATTGCTCCTCCTAAAACTGAGGTAGGAATCAAAGTGGCAATTGCGCCAATCTTAGGAATTAGTCCTAAAATCATCAACATAACTGCCGAATAGAAAACTGGAACAACTGATTTGATTCGAGAAATTTCAACCACACCTACGTTTTGTGAGAAAGTTGAGTAAGGGAAAGTATTAAAAATTCCACCTAATGTAGCGGCGATTCCTTCCGCACGATACCCATGTTTCAAATCTGTTTCCGATAAGTCTCGACCAGTAATTTCAGCTAAGGCGAAGAATACTCCTGTTGACTCAATCATACATGTTAAAGCTGCCAGTAACATGATTAAGATGGATGACCATTCGAACTTAGGTGTTGCAAAGTAGAATGGTTGGGGAATTTGAAACCAATGAGCAGAACTAACTGGATCAAGTCCAATTTTACCCATAGCAAGAGCCACAAAACTCATAACCACAATTCCAATTAGAATAGAAATTTGCTTGATGAAACCTTTTCCAAAGATATTGATTAAAATGATAATCAAAACAGTACTAAAACCTAAGAATAAGTTTGTAGAATTACCAAAGTCGGCTGCTTTAACATTACCACCACCAAGATTTTGAAAAGCTACTGGAATCAAAGTGAATCCAATTAAGGTAATTAAAGATCCTGTTACAATAGTAGGAAAAAATCTTTTTAGTTTTGAAAAAACACCAGCAATTAAGAAAATACAAATACCGGTAACAATAATAGCGCCATACATATAACCTATTCCGTGATTAACACCGATGTTTTGTAGCGGTGTTACGTACTCGACGGCTGAACCTAAAACAACTGGCAACCCAATTCCTGTTAAAGGTGTTCTCTTTAATTGTAGTAACGTAGCAATTCCGCACATAAAGATATCTGCCGATATCAAGTATGTCATTTGTTGAGCGTTGAATCCTAAAGTTGCTCCAACCAATAAAGGAATCAGAATGTCTCCTGAATACATTGCTAATAAATGTTGAAATCCTAAAATGGCATTTTTGATAAATGATACATTTTCATTCTTAGCTTCCATTATTTCTCCAATCATCCGTAAATTTAAAATTTGTATTTCTATATTACCACTTCAAAAGTTCTCAAACAATCAAAATATGAACTATTTTTCATAAATTCCAATAAATTGTTCGCCTTTATTCTCGATGGGAGATTTTTTAGTAAACTTTCTGATTGTGGTAAAATCAATATATTGACAATTGGAGGTCTATATATAATGGTAAAACAATTAAGTGCCTGTACCACAATGTTGGTCGGCAAAAAAGCTTCGATGGATGGCTCAACAATGATTGCCAGAAATGATGACACATTTTTCGCAGTTGCACCACATAATTTCGACTTTCATCCAGCTGAAACAGGAAAAAAGGGACGTGTAGTAAAATCTTGGCTTAACGGCTTTGAAGAAGAAATTCCTGAAGATAATTATAGTTGGCAAGGTGTTCCTAATGTTGACTACAAAAATAAAGGTTATTATGACGAAAGTGGTATCAATGGTAAGAACGTTGCCATGAGTGGTACCGAAAGTACTTATGGTAACGAACGGGCTCTAGCTTACGACCCTTTGGTAAAAGATGGACTAGATGAAGACTGTATCGTTCGTATGGTATTGCCTTTCATCGATTCAGCTCAAGCTGGTGTTCAACGCTTAGGTGAACTCATCAAAAAACATGGTTCACCTGCTGGAAACTCAGTATTGTTCTCTGACAAAGATGATATCTGGTATATGGAAATCGTTACTGGACATCACTGGGTTGCTCAAAGAATTCCGGACGATAGCTACGCTATAACTGGAAACCGTGTTGCTATTACACAAGTTGACTTCAATGATCCTAAGAATTTCATGTGGTCTGAAGGCATTCAAGAATTTGTTGAACAATATCACTTGAACACCGATCAAACCGGTTTTAACTTCCGTCACATCTTTGGAACAAGCAACTTAAAAGATCGTCATTACAACACACCTAGACAATGGTATGGTCAAAAACTATTTAATCCAGAATTAGATCAAGATCCCGAAGATACTGAATTACCTTTCGTTATGAAAACTGACCACAAGTTCAGCGTTGATGATATCGAAGAATTCTTAGGTTCACATTATAATGAAACGGAATTTGACCCATTGGGACATGGCTCAGAAGCTGACAAGAAGAGATATCGTCCAATTGGTTTGAATAGAACTCAAAATGCTCACGTACTACAAATCAGAAACGATGTTCCCGAAGAATATGCTGCCATTATGTGGTTGTGTATCGGTTATCCAACTTTCACACCGTTCATTCCTTTCTATACTAATATGAATGATACCGAAGAAAGCTTTAAGAACTTAACTACTGAATTTGATATGAATAAAGCCTACTGGATGTACAAAGCATTAAGTGTACAAGTAGAATCAAACTACTCAGCTTACATTCAAGACAACATTGACTACTTAATTTCATGTCGTCAAGAACTTCGTGCTAGCGTTGCCAAAACAGATTCTGAAGCTAAGAATTATTCAGGTGACGAGCTAACTGAATTCTTAACCAAACAAAACCAAGCACTAGTTGCTTCAATGAGAACTAAGGCTATGAAATTCATGGATTCACTTTACGTTAAAGGTATCGGACTTTCTAAGTTAACCTTTAATATGGATGAAAACTTGTAATACAAATGAAGACCTGCATTCTGCAGGTCTTTTTTTATACTCAAATTTTGAGTACAAAAAAACAACTCCGATGGAGTTGTTTTTAATTTCATATTTATTATCTTTATGGACGTACAGCGAATTGTGGCATGTAGTATTGCATACTTCCAACTTTAACGTTTTGTCCTGGTTGTGGAGCATGGATGTATTGTCCACCACCGATGTAGATAGCTACGTGATATGAAGCACCACGTGAACCCCAGAATAGAAGGTCACCAGGTTGTAATGCGTTCAATGAAACTGATCTACCAGCACTTTCTTGTGCTACTGTGTATCCACCAACACTTGAACCGTATGCGTAGTATACAAGACCTGAACAGTCGAATGCGTTAGGACCTTTAGCACCCCATACATATGGTTTACCAATTTGAGCTCTAGCAATGCTGATAGCTTGTGCAGCACTACGACGGCCAGGTACTGATGAACCATTTGAAGCACCTTGTGATGCGTTATTGTTTGATTGTGCAGGTGCTTGTGCTGCTGGACGTTGAGCAGCTGGTTGTTGTGTTTGAGTTTGTGCTGCTGGTTGTTGAGCAGCTGGTTGTTGTGTTTGAGTTTGTGTAGCAGCTTGTGCTGATGTTCCGTTTGTTGAAACAAACTCTGCAGAAACCCATCCACCGTCAACTTGGTACCATGTTGAACCGTTTACTGATTTTGTTGATTTAACAGCTTTTGATTGGCCGTTAAACATATATTTACCAGTAGCAACACCTGAGTTAGCGTCTGTCCAAATAGTGATAGCACCATTTGCATATTTACCAGTAACTGTTTGTGATGTTGCAGCTGTTGAAGCAGCAGGTGCTGCAGCTGAATTTGTTGAAACATATTTAGCAGCAACCCAGCTATCGTTACCTAAGTTGTACCATTTTTCACCAAATACTTGTTTTTCAGCAGTAATGTTAACTTTTTGGTTTTGAGCTAAGTATGACTTAACTTTTTGACCTTTGTCAGTGCTATTCCAAACTGTTGTAGCACCTTCTTTATAGCTAACAGTTCCTTGTGTTGCAGCTGATACTTCGTTAGCAGCAACTGATAACAAAGCTAAACCTGAAACACCAATGATACTTTTCTTTAAGATATTCTTTTTCAATATTCAATCCCCTTACAAAGAGTTTTTTATTTAAATTATTTTATTAACCTACGCTGAATAGCATACCAATCACACTGCTCGAAAACCATTAATAAACAATTAATATAACTTTACAATCATGTTACAGAGGCAAACCTTGATATATCAACGTTCAACGAGTTTCTTCAGTGATTATTTCTTCAACTTTGCTTAACATTTTATTAAAATTATTATTTTTCACTTCATATACTCGACCTTGCAAGTAATTTGGCACTTCTAAATCACGCTTTAATTCATCACTTTTTAGACGTTGTTCAATTTTCTGAGGGTCATCACCACGCTTAATTAACCGCTTTTTTAGTTCTTCAATTGAGTCGACCGCTAAATAAATGGCAATTACTTGATCTTTAAAGGTATCGAGATAAGTTTTTGCACCCTGAGTTTCCACAACAATTGATACTATATCGTTATGTTCCCAAGCTTTTTCCAATCCTTCTTTTGAAGATCCGTAGCGATAGTTTCCATACTTAACGTTTTCAACTAAATGGTTCTTAAAAAAAGTCTCTTCGGTTTCAAAATAATAATCTTTTCCATCTTGCTCATAGCTTCGAGGCGGTCTAGTGGTATGAGTGATAATTGGTTTTATTCCTAAATCTTCAGCAAGTTTTTGAGCCAATGTTGATTTTCCAGAACCTGATGCTCCGGTAATAACAACAACTTTTTTCTTCGTCGACATACTTCATTCCTCGTTTGTAATATCTATTCATACTATCATTTTGAAGACAAATAAAGAAGCTGATTTCTCAGCTTCTTTTTACTTTTGATGAATAAACTGTCATTACAAATGTTGAAAGAATTATTACAAAAAACATAATTCCTGGGGTCAATCCCAAACTAAAACCAAGTTGCCTTAATCTAGAAGTTTCATAATAAATAAAAATTAGTGAAGACGTGTAGATAGCAAATAGTAAAAAGCTAAGTAACGTTCTCATAAAGCGTCCACCTAAGAAGGTTAGGGCAATTACTAAGATTGGTATTAAGATTAGAATGTAAAATCCAATTAGTAACAGTCCTTGTAAGTCAAATTGTAACCCCAAGGCATTAGTTAATTTCGCAGCTACTCCACCAAGATTTAAAGCATCGTACATTGTCATCGGTGTTGCCGTGTCAAAGTTGGTTGTTGATGCATCAATTCGGATAAAGTTTCCCACAAAACTTGCACCTAAAGTCACTAACGAACTAATCATTAAAACTACCACATTGGATAATCTTAAAAATCTTGGTTTTCTAGCTACTTGTTGAACTTCGCCATTCTCATCAACGACAGTACTTTTTTTACCTGCACTGCTAATTCTAGTCTCTAGACTTTCTTTGCCACCATTAGTTGCACCCGCACGAAGATAGTACATCAATACAAATAACGCAAAAGCAATTCCGCCAACGACTAGTTTCCACCAACTCAATAGTCCTACGATAATAATTCCTAAGAGTAATAACAGTGGATTATTCTTTGCATAGTTTGAATACACATTAATTGTTTGTTTTTGTGGTGAGGATTCTTCTTGTCTTCTTCTAGTTCTAGATTGTTGTTGATCAGCGGGTTCGTTATATATTTTGAACCCACAGTTTGGACAAAATTTTTGTCCCGGTTCAATCGGTTGTTGACAATTTGGGCAAACCATTTACATACTCCTTTTGCTTCCATTGTTTCTATATATTATAGTTAATTTTTGTTAAATTGGTGAGAAACTTAATAAATTGTAAATATCTTAAATATATAGTAGTATTATCGTTATTATTTCACTCAAGAAATAGGAGTTGTTGAAGATGAAAATTGAAGATTTAAAAGTTGGCGATTTCGTTGAAGGAAAAGTCGAAGAAGATATGGAAAAATCTTTCATGGGCAAAATCGAAAAGGTTTATGAAAATTCTGCTTTACTAGAAATTGTCAGTAACGATCCCGATGATGATCCTAACGTGGCTGAATTAAACCACAAAATCATCGTCAATATTAACAATATGAAAATTGCCAAATAAAAAAGACTCGTTTGAGTCTTTTTTATTTTTCTTTCACGAAATTACTTGCTGGAATTTTAATCACCCAATATTCATTGGCTTTTTTTCCAGCATGCATTCCTAACCCGTTCAAGAAATTATTCTTATATGTACCCTTCATCTTTGCCACAAAAGCACCTTGGTTATCTTTGTTGGCTTTTAGCAAGGCTTTTTTATCCCAAGGGTAATTATTAATAGTAGTTTTTAAATCTTTTTCATCATCAATAACTACAGCATTTTTACTACTTACTTTATATTTAGCATTTGTCTGCCAGAAAGTATATTCATCAAATGATGCTTTATCAAAAGCTTTCTTTTGAACAAAATAACCGGTGTATCCATTAGTTTGAACAACTAACGGTTTGTAACTATATGAAATCTCTACTCGTTGACTATCATTTACATCAACTCGATTAAAGAATGTCACTGTTACCATAAAGATAAAACCAGCTAGCAAAACCGCAATTTCGGCAATATCAATTATTGCACCACTCCAAGAAAACTTCTTCTTGTCGACGACAATCATTTTCAAGTGACGTTTTCTAACGTTTTGTACAATAAAGACAAACCAGCCGATTAAAATAATCCATGCAATTATTCCGATAACGTTCCAAATTGATCCCATAATTAACTCCTTGTAAAACTTATTTTAAATTTTAACATATCTCTTCCTAAATTCATCCGATATGTCTCTTCTTTTTGACTATTTTTATGAAAGTTTTTTTAACAATTTAAACAAATTCTCTAGTATCAATCGTTTTTTACAACCACTATATCTTGTGTTTCAACACCTTCCTAACAGTTAAAGAATTCTTAATATTTTGATTAAACCTTACAGCCACTAAGTCCGAACAATCCCTTATGATGTATTTACAAAAAAAAGTAACACAATATATTGTGTTTTTTTGCTAAAGCCGTATACTAGTCATATAAATTAATTAAAAAAATTACAAACGAATTTGGGAAGAAAAGATTATGGATAATATAGTTGTATATAGTAAAAATAATTGCATGCAATGCAAAATGACAAAAAGATATTTATCAGAACACAATGTGAACTTTCAAGAAATCAATGTCAGCAACGAACCTGAATATATTGATTATCTAAAAGGACTAGGTTATCAAAGCGTACCCGTCGTTATGCAAAATGATAACAATCCAATTGTTGGATTCCGTCCAGATGCTTTGAAGGGTCTCGTTGATTAAGTATGCCTAATATTGCTTACTACACAGTAACCGGACAAACCAGAAGGTTTATTAAAAAAACCGGTTTAGAAGCATATGAAATAAATGACGCCGATCCTTTCTACGAAATGGGTCGGCCTTTTATTTTGGTTGTTCCATCATATGACGACGATATGATGGACCCTGTAATTGATTTTCTTGGATACAAATCTAATCGTAAAAACATTGTGGGAGTTGTCGGTAGCGGAAATCGTAACTTTAATGAACTATTCAATCACACAGGTAAAGACATTGCCAAAGGTCTAAACATCCCTGTTCTATATGAATATGAATTTAATGGTACTGACCGAGATGTTGAAGAATTTAAGAAGGTAGTGAATACAATTGGGATTAAATAGTTTAGACGTAAAAGACGTTACATATTTTGAGTTAAATAATGAAATCAACCGTCCTGTTGACGGAAAAATTCCTTTGAATAAGGATAAAGAAGCTATTGATGCTTTCTTTAAAGAAAACGTTGAGCCAAATACCAAAAAATTTGACTCATTTTCTGATCACATCAAGTACTTGATTGATAATGATTATATTGAAGAAGAAGTTGTGAATGAATATCAACTTTCTTTCATTGAGGATTTGTACAATCACCTCAAAGATCAACACTTCCAATTTCAATCATTTATGGCCGCATACAAACTTTATAATCAATATATTCTCAAGACTAACGACCGTGAATATTATCTAGAAGATTATGAAATGCGTATTCTATTTAATGCGCTTATGTACGCTAAAGGTGATGAAACTCAAGCTAAAATCATCGCCGAAGAAATGATTTCTCAACGCTATCAACCAGCAACTCCAACATTTTTGAATGCTGGTCGTAAACGTCGTGGAGAGTTTGTTTCTTGTTTCTTAATTCAAATCACCGATGATATGAACAGTATTGGTCGTGCAATCAACTCTGCACTTCAACTATCACGTATCGGTGGTGGTGTCGGTATTACCCTATCTAACTTGCGTGAAGCTGGTTCTCCTATTAAAGGAATTAAAGGTGCTTCTAGTGGTGTAATCCCAGTTATGAAGTTACTTGAAGACAGTTTTAGTTACAGTAACCAACTTGGTCAAAGACAAGGTGCTGGTGCCGTTTATTTGAACGTTTTCCATCCGGATATTATTCAATTCTTGTCAGCCAAGAAAGAAAATGCCGACGAAAAAATCCGTGTTAAGACACTTTCATTAGGTGTTATCGTACCTGATAAGTACTATGAATTAATCCGTGAAGATAAAGACATGTACTTATTCAGTCCATACGATGTTGAGAGAATCTACGGAACTCCTTTCTCATACGTTGATATTACTGAAGAATATGACAAAATGGTTGCTAACAACGATATCAAGAAATATAAGATTCGTGCTCGCGATCTTGAAAACGAAATCAGTAAGCTCCAACAAGAATCAGGTTATCCATATATTCTGAATATTGATACCGTTAACCGTGCTAACCCAGTTGATGGAAAAATCATCATGAGTAACTTGTGTTCTGAAATTCAACAAGTTCAAATTCCATCATTCCTAAATGATGCTCAAGAATATGAACAACTAGGAACTGACGTTAGTTGTAACCTAGGGTCAACCAATATCTTGAATATGATGGAAAGTCCTGATTTTGGTAAATCAGTAGCTGCAATGACTCGTGCTTTAACTTATGTTTCTGATGCTTCAAACATCGAAGCTGTACCTTCAATTAGATACGGTAACGAATTAAGTCATTCAATTGGTCTTGGTGCTATGGGTCTTCATACTTACCTTGCTAAACACCATATCGAATACGGTTCAGAAGAAGCAATTGAGTTTATCGGAACTTACTTCCTACTACTTAACTACTGGACATTAGTTGAAAGTAACAACATTGCTCGCACACGTGGCGAATCATTCCATAATTTTGAGAAATCAAAATACGCTGATGGAACTTACTTTGACACTTATACTTCAAATGACTTTGCTCCAAAGACAAAACGTGTACAAGAATTGTTTGATGGAATCTTCATCCCTACTCCTAGTGATTGGGAAGAATTGAAGCAAAAAGTTCAAAAAGATGGACTATATAACCAAAACCGTTTAGCTGTAGCTCCTACTGGTTCAATTTCTTACATCAATAATACCAGTGCTAGTCTACAACCTATCACTCGTTTAGTTGAAGAAAGACAAGAAAAGAAAAACGGTAAATTATATTTCCCAGCTCCATTCTTAGATAACGAAACCATCAAGTACTACAAATCTGCTTATGATACTGACATGCGTAAAGTTATTGATATTTACGCCGCAGCACAACAACATATTGATCAAGGAATGAGTTTGACACTCTTCATCAGATCAACAATTCCAGAAGGAATTTACGACTGGAAGACTGACGAAAAACAATCAACTCGTGACCTAAATATTCTTAGAAACTATGCCTTCTACAAAGGTATCAAATCACTATATTACGTCCGTACATTTACAGATGATGATAATGAAGTTGGAAGTAACGACTGCGAAAGCTGTATTATATAAAAAAGAGCGTGACAAGAAGTGTTTAAAGATTGAGCATTAACGAAATTTAATTAAATTACTTCGTAAGAAGTGGTTTGATTAAATAAATTAGGTGAAATCTTTGCTTCTTGGAACGCGTTTAAAAATGAGAGCGTGACAAGTAACGGGAGGAATCGAGTACTAAGATGATTTTGAATAATTTCGCAAGAAGTTACTTTAAAATTAACTTAGGCAGAGATTTCTGTTACTTAAAACGCGTTTAAAAGGAGATTTTTCATGGCAGAAATGTATTATGAAGCGATTAACTGGAACCAAATCGAAGATGCAATCGATAAAGCAACCTGGGAAAAACTAACTGAGCAATTCTGGTTAGATACCCGTATTCCGCTATCAAATGACTTGGATGATTGGCGTGAATTAAGCAAAGAAGAACAAGATCTTGTAGGTCACGTTTTCGGTGGACTTACTTTACTTGATACTTTGCAATCACAAGATGGTATTGACCAACTAAGACATGACATCAGAACTCAAGAAGAAACTGCTGTTTTAAACAACATTCAATTCATGGAATCTGTTCATGCCAAAAGTTATTCTTCAATCTTTAGTACTTTAAACACTGCTGAAGAAATTGATGAAATCTTTGACTGGACTAACCACAATGAATACCTACAAAAGAAAGCTGAAATTATTAACGGTATTTATCAAACAGGTACTCCATTAGAAAAGAAAGTTGCTAGTGTTTTCCTAGAAACATTCCTATTCTACTCAGGATTCTATACTCCACTTTATTACCTGGGTAATAATAAATTAGCTAACGTTGCTGAAATCATTAAATTAATCATTCGTGATGAATCAGTTCACGGAACTTACATTGGCTACAAATTCCAATTAGGTTTCAACGAATTATCTGAAGAAGAACAAGAAAAATTCCAAGAATGGATGTATGACCTTCTTTACAAACTTTACGATAACGAAGAAAAATACACTGAAACCTTGTACGACGGTATCGGCTGGACAGAGCAAGTTAAGACATTCTTGAGATATAACGCTAATAAAGCCTTGATGAACCTTGGACAAAACCCATTATTCCCAGATACTGCTGAAGACGTTAACCCAATTGTTATGAACGGTATTTCAACCGGAACTAACAACCACGACTTCTTCTCACAAGTTGGTAATGGTTACCTTCTAGGAAACGTTGAAGCTATGAAAAACGATGACTACGATATTGGTAGATAATAAAAAAAGAAGATGAGATTCATCTTCTTTTTTTATTGCTTAAATTATTTAACTATAGATGATTTCAAGACCACTTAATGACATGTTTCCTTTGATTGTCAGTTGATGATTGAATTCACCATCGAAGAAAATATCTTCGCGCGAAATTCCACTCATAAACCGATCCACGTCCACAATTACGTTCCAATCACGAGGAACATAAACTTTTACACTACTCATTGACGCATCAACATTTAATACTGGATTTGAAGTAATCCTTTGATTAAAGTATAAGGAAACTCCTGACATTGAAGTACTTAAATTAACATTCTGTAGGTTTTCAGAATCTAGATAACGAATGTCATTGGCATATCTTGAACCAATATTAACTACTGTGGCGTCGTCATTTTGAATGCCTCTATTATTTGTGCCTGTCTTTCTATACCCATGAGGAAAAATGAAAGATACTCCGATAGAAAGAAGTACTGCAGCACCTAAAACTGACCAAGAACTAATTCTTTCCAATCCAAAATACTTAGCATATATAATAAACAGAAAAGCTACCATGAAAATAAATCCTGTGTAAGACCGATACATCAAACTTTTAATTCCAAAGGCCACAATTATTACTGTTAATAAAATTGTCCAAAATCCAATTTGAGGTAATACGATTCCTATTCCTAATTGATTGAGAATCAAGAATATTGCGCTAAATATAAAAAATATTCCCCAAAACCATCTGTGTTTCATATTAATTCTCCTTTTTTTCTAACTTATTTTTTAATTGCCGATAATATTTTCTAGAGACATACTGTTGTTTAACCGAATTTTGAAACCCGATTACTGTCCCCGTTATTGATTTGCTAATAGAGTATATTTTTCGAGTATTAACAATCGAAGATTTTGATGACCTTACAAAATAGTTCGGAAGAATTTCTTCTAATTCCATCAATTTCTTTCTAGTAATAAAGGATTCAGCTTCAGTATGAACATAATTTTTACGGTCGGAAATTTCAAAAAATAAAATTTCATCAATCGATAACTGATATTCTTTATCATTTCCAATTACTAAAAGTTGTTGGTCAGTCTTTATGAGTTCTTTAATTTGTTTCTTTAATTCTGTTACTTTTTCAGTATTCTCAGCTGATTTGATAATAATTTCTGTATCATTTATATTTTGATCAATTTCAACTTTAATTTTCAAAATTTCCTCCTTTCAGCACCCTTATATAATCATATTTACAATGTAAAATAAATTCAATTTGTCTAAGTGGTTATTTTTATGTACTAAGTAGTTATTATTACTCTAAATATACCATTTTCCGTTGCATCTACTTCTTCCCTCAGGTAAACTTAGTCTAATAATTCTTTTAACTCCAGTCCTGTGAGGCTGGCAAGGGAGCGACTTAACTCAAATTTGCCTTTAGCAAATCGCTCTTTTTAGAGCGATTTTTTATTTTGGTTAATTCCTTCTCTAGAAATGGAGAGCATATGAATTTCAAAAAACGTAACGTTATCACTAGTGAACAAAGATCAATGAGTAATTGGGACATGTTAGCTACTTGGATTGGTGCCAACGCCAATAACGGAACTTGGTACATTGGTGGTGTCATTGCCGCTTGTGGCTTTGTTACTTCATCAACTTTATTAATTGTGGTCGGTTGTTTAGCCTATGTCTTGTTGGCGTTGACTTCACTCATGGGCTACGAAACGGGCTTAAATACCATGTCATTAACTCGTGGATCTTTTGGTGTGAAAGGTTCGATTCTGCCTTCAGCTATCAATATCGTCCAATTTATTGGTTGGGCTGCAGTTAATACTTACATTGCTGCAATCTCAGTTGAGTTCATCCTCCGTGATATTTTTCGGTGGTCAATTAATAATCAAGCAATGAACCGCGTTGGCCTTTTTGCCGGCATTATTATCATGTCGTGTCTACACTTATTAAGTATTTCTCTAGGCGAAAAATCAGTTCGTTTGATTGAAAGATTCGGAATTATTTTAGTAACTATTTTTGTTATTTGGGAATCAATTGTTGTCTTAAAAACTGTCCCTCTATCAGAAATCATTCATTGGCAACCTCACACTAAATCCTTCTTACCAGCAGGTTCAGCCATTGATATTTTAGCCGCCTTTAACTTAGCCTGGGTAACAGCAGCTGCCGACTTTAGTCGCTTCTCCAAGACCAAAAAGGCCGCCACAGTCTCATCATTTATTGGCGCTAACCTAGGATTAATCTGGTTTGCTTTGATGGGCTTAATAGCCACCATCGCCACTGCAATTACGCTCCATACTTATGATCCTAACAATTCCGATCCTAGTACCATCGCCACAAAACTTGGATTGGGCGCATTAGCTTTAGTAGTAATTATGTTAACTAGTACCACCGCCAATGCGGTCAATCTGATGGCAGCTGGCTCTGCCGTAACTAATATTTTCTCCAAAGTGAAATTAAAAACCGCTCTCTGGATTGTTACGATTGTCGCAACCTTTGTCACCTTTATTCCAGCTTATGTAGCAACTTTCTTAGAAACCTTCCAGTTATTCTTAGACGGAATCGGCATGTTCCTCGGTCCTGAAATTGCGGTCTTCTTAACTGATTATTTTATTGTTCGCAAAAGAAGTTATCAAATAGATGAATTTGATTCAAAAACTGGTCAATATTGGTACTTTAAGGGTATTAACTTGATTGCCTTTGCTTCCTGGATAATTGGCGTTATTTCCTACTTTGCCTTAAAGAAGCTCGACTTCTTAACACAAACTATCGGCGCAACTTTTGTATCGATTATCATCACCGCAATTGTTTATTACATTTTGACCAAAATAAAAGAAGCTCAACATTAAGTTGAGCTTCTTTTTTTTAATTTCTTTTTAAAGTGTTTACGATTAAACTGGCAACAATTACCAAGACTACTGCTCCAATAATTGATGGAAAAATTGCCATTCCTGCAAGATGTGGTTCCCAACTTCCGAGGAACATTTCACCGAAGTAGGAACCGGCAAGTCCGGCCACAATGTTCAAAATCCATCCTAATGATGTCTTTGTAACGGCACCGGCTAGTGCCCCGATAATTGCCCCAATGATTAAAACCCAAATTAAATGCATAATAAACTCCTTTTCTAAGCTTTGATTCGTCGATTAATTCCTTTTGAAAGTAGCGATAATCCATAACATACCACAAAGTACATTACTGACATTGCCACAAACATTGGAATGATAAAGTTAGCATTTTGTCCATAAATAATTTGCGCATGTTGCATCAATTCTGGCACCACGATAATGGTTGCTAACGACGTGTCTTTGATTAAAGAAATGAATTGACTAACAATCGCTGGAATCATTTTTTTATAAGCTTGTGGCAAGATAATATACCACATTGCCTGTAAATAAGTCATTCCTGTCGATCGCGATCCTTCCATCTGTCCCTTAGGAACTGCCAGAATACCGGAACGAACAATTTCTGCAATCATAGCCGATTCAAATACCGTCATAGCTAAAATCGCTGCTGGAATTGTGTCCGGTTTGAATCCTAAATTTGGCAATCCAAAATATGTAAAGAAGATGATTAAAAGTAACGGCAAGTTTCTCATGATATCAATGATGAAACCAACAATTTTTGAAAGATATTTGATTTCGGTGTAACGAATTATTCCTAATATTGAACCTAAAATAAAACTCAATATTACGGATACCACCGAGATAAATACCGTTACTCCTAGACCCATCAGAAGGAAGCGCAAATTGATAAATGAGTAAGCATCAATAAAGTTTTGCATAATATCTTCCTCCTAAGCCATTTTCTTTTCTAGATGTTGCATGTAATAACTCATTGGTAGAGTGATTACTAAGTACAACAAACCAACGATTAAATAACTGTTGATTGTATCAAAGGTCGTTGATGCCAACATATTCCCCTGATACATTAGGTCAAATCCAGCAACAAAAGCTAACACGGATGAATTCTTCACCAGGTTAACAAATTGATTTCCCAATGGTGGAATAACAATCTTGAAAGCTTGTGGCAAGATAATATAACGCATACTTTGCCAATAAGTCATTCCCGTTGATCGCGCACCTTCCATTTGGCCAATATCAATTGACTGAATTCCTGAACGAACAGTCTCCGCAATAAACGCCGAAGTATAGATGGTCAAACCAATTGTTCCAGCGGTGAAGCCATTGATTTTGACCACATACATTGGGATTACCAAGTAGAAGAACATGGTAATAACAAGTAACGGAATGTTACGGAATATTTCCACATAGATTTGCCCGATAACTCGAGCTGTTTTGCTAGGGAGAACTTCCATGATAGCGAAGAATGATCCAATAATTAGACTAAAGAATAGCGCCAGAATACTGGATAATAGTGTCCATCCTAATCCATTTAGAAGCTCTTCCCAATGATTCGATATAATATTTATCATTAGCGATACAACTCCTTATAGTTAAATTTTGGAACATCCCCGAACCACTTCTTAATTAGTTCATTGTATTCACCACTAGCTTCAATTTCTTTGATTGCCTTATTAGCAGCTTTGACAAAATCTCTTTGATCTTTATTTACTGCGATACTATAAGGCTCTTTGGTAAATGTTCCACCGACAACTTTGAATCCTTTATTTTGCACAGCCATACCATACAAAATACCATTATCAGTCGTTAAAGCATCACCTTGTCCCGACTTCAAAGCTGACATTGCTTGCGCATAATCTTGTAATTGTAAGACTTTAGCATCAGGGGCAACTTTTTTAATATTTTCAACCGAGTTAGAACCAACTACTCCAAGAACAGTTTTGTTCTTCAAGTCAGCTGTTGTCTTGATTGGCGAATTATCTGGTACCAGTAGTGATTGCCCAGCATCAAAATATGAATTAGAAAAATCAACAATCTTTGAACGTTCTGGTGTATTTGTCATTGTGGCAATGATGGCATCAATATTTCCATTTTTTAAAAGGGGAATTCTTGATTGCGAAGTAACTGTGACAAACTTAGCCTTGCCATCTTTTCCGAGGATTTTCTTGGTGATTAGTTTGGCCATATCAACGTCAAATCCTTTTTGTTGACCATCTCTTACATCAGTTAGCCCAAATAATTTGGTGTCGGCTTTGACACCCCAAGTAATAGTTTTTGATTCTTTCGCATTTTCTAAAACCGATTGCTCGGCCACACTACCGTTAGAACAGCCAGCAATTAAGAGGATAATCAATAAGAAAGGCATCAAAAAAAGCTTCTTGTTTTTCATTTTTGACCTCCTACTAGTGAGAAATAATCTTGCTCAAGAATTTTTTAGCTCGTTCATTTTGTGGGTTAGCAAAGAATGACTTCGTATCTGAGTCTTCAAGAATTTGACCGTCATCCATAAAAATAACTCGATCAGCGACTTCTTTAGCGAAGCCCATCTCGTGAGTTACGATTAGAGAAGTCATGTCACCACGTGAGGCAACTTCTTTGATAACTTGTAACACATCATCAATCATTTCTGGATCTAAAGCACTGGTTGGTTCATCAAATAACATACACTTAGGTTTCATTGCTAATGATCTAGCAATAGCTACACGTTGTGCTTGTCCACCTGAGATTTGTGAAGGCATGTTCTCTGCCTTGTCTTCTAATCCAACCATTTTTAACATTTCAATAGCACGTTGTTTATTTTCTTCTTCACTTAACTTCAAGACAATTCTTGGAGCTAACATGACATTTTCTAATACATTTTTATTCTGATAGAGATTAAAATGTTGGAATACCATTCCAACATCTTTTCTTAAAAGATTAATATTTGTCTTGGGATTAGAGAGGTCGCGACCATTCACGATTAGCTTACCATCTTGAATATCTTCCAAACCATTAACTGTTCTAGCTAGTGTACTCTTACCAGAACCTGATGGCCCGATTAACACTACAGTTTCCCCTTTATCAATTGTTAAATTAATGTCTTTTAACGCATGAAACTTTCCATAATACTTCTGAACATCGTGAAATTCGATCATTGACATTCGTAGCACCTCCGTATTTTGCGTGTGTACATTAGAAATATTTTAATTCAAAAACATACTTCAACGCAAGAAAAAAACCTCATTATCTGAGATTTTTTTATTTTATTATTTGATTTTTTTTAATACTATTTGTTTATAAAGAGTAACTGTAACAAAATAATAGACAATGTACAAGCAGAAAAAGATGCTAAATGGTAAGAGAATATTTGCGTAAGGATGAATAACGAAGACTCTAAACATTTGGAGTCCGAATAGCACGTGGACAATTCCCATTACCCCAGGAATCAAGAATAAAGTTGCAATTTCTTTGTTGACTGAAGTTCTCAATAAGTTATTTCTAGTTCCCATTTTATGAAGCATTTCGTAGCGTTTAATATCACTGGCAGCTCCAGATAAAATCTTGAACATTAAACAACTTGCTAGCATTGCTAGAAAAGCAATTCCAAGGAAAATTCCCATAAATTCTAATCCTGAGAAGAACGAATTAATCATCATATAGTTTTGATATTTTTGATCAATCAGAGTTGGATATTTTTCTTTATCCTTAACAGCTACTTTCTTTATGGCTGCCAAGTTTTGATGAAAGCCACTCGATTTAATGAAAGTCATACTTCGTTCTTTACCGCCAGCTTTTTGATATTCAGAAGTATTCACAAAATTAGGAACATAGCTAGCATCAGATGGACTTACTTGGGTGAACAAATCAGTCATTGGCGCTTTTGATTGTTGTTTTTTATTACTGAAACCATAATATTCAACTGGTGGTGTCTTCATCTCATCTTGTTTCGTATAATCAACCATCTTGTAGTTAGCAAATTTATGATTCTTGAACTGTTCGAGATTGAAATAAAGCTGATTACCTTTGATTTTGTAATTATAAGTTACTTGATCTTTGACATCGATTTTTTTAATGTTGGCACGTTGCTGATCATCAATATTATGAACCACTGCATCGTAGTAGTTGTTAGAACCAACCACGAAATCTGAGACAGATTTTAGTTGTCCACCAACTGTAATAGCACCTAATGCTAAAGCAAATAACATGGCTACCATTGATAAAATTCTAGTGTAATCAGAAATTCTAAAACCAAGTTGTGAAAGTGTGAAGTTATTCAGCTTCTTCAAGGAGAAACGACGATTACTTTTTAATAGTCTGATAATCCACGAGAATAACGAATTAATAACCAGATAGGTTCCTAACACAATGGTGATTAAAGCTACTGGCAATAAAATCATTGCTCCCTTACCCAACAAAATCATTGAGTAATAACCAGCTGCCAGTAAGCCAACACCGATAATTGCCAAAATAAGTTTTCCAAAACCAGCTTTTTTAATTCTTACTGGTTGTTGGTCCATATGAAGCAGTTTCAATACGTTGGTTTTTCTTAGACGTAAACTATTTCTTATTGCTGCCAAGGCAAAAATAACGATAAAGAAAATAAAGGTGAAGCCAATTGCTGGAAGATAGATAGGATTAAAGGATTTTATCGTTAAATCCATACTGTCAATCAACCATTGACTTAAAGCTCCAGTTAATCCAATTCCTAGAACAATCCCAACCACTGTCGAAATCATTCCGATTATTACTGTTTCCAGAAAAATCATGCGACCGATTTTGCTTCCGCGAGCACCAAGCATCATGAACATTCCATATTCTTTTTGCCGCATACTCATTAAAAACCCGTTCGCATAAACCAAATATACTAAAGTGATGATAGCTAACAAAATAATTCCAAAACCAAAAATTATTGGAGTTGCGTCAACCGGTGTACTGGTTTTAAGAAATGACTGGTTAGTTGCTAAAGTCATGAACATATAAAACACCGCACTAGAAATTACCAGTCCAGAGAAAAGAACAGCATAGTCACGAATTCGGTGTTTAATTCCACTAATAGCTAATTTGTTTAACATGTTTTTTCTCCTTTCTATTCCGCAAATGTACCTAATGAATCTAAAATTTCTTGATAAAATTCTCTTCTAGTTGAGTTGTTTCGTTTCAATTCTTGACCGATTTCACCGTCTTTAATAAAGAGAATTCTCTTACAATAACTTGCTGAGAAAGGATCGTGAGTCACTAGTAAAATCGAAGTGTTGTCATCACGATTAATCTTGGTCATGGTCTCCATCAAAGCACGAGCACTCTTTGAATCCAATGCTCCTGTTGGTTCGTCACCAAACAAAATCGATGGATCATGAACGATGGCACGAGCGGCAGCCACACGTTGCTTCTGTCCACCCGATAACTCAGTCGGATAGTGATCGAGAATATCATCTAATCCGAGTTTCTGGGCAATTTTACCAACCGAATTATTAATAACTTCCGCATTTTTATTTTGAAGTGATAAAGGTAAGGCAATATTTTCATAAGCTGTTAGATTTTCCAAAAGATTGAAGTCTTGGAAAATAAATCCAATTTGTTCAGCACGAAAATCTGCCATTTGATTACCTTTTAATTTAGTAACGTCATTTCCGTTAATTAATATTTCTCCACTTGTCGGTTTGTCTAGAGTTGATAAAATATTCAACAAAGTGGTTTTACCAGAACCTGAAGCTCCCATGATTCCTACAAATTCTCCTGGTTCAACTTTGAAACTAACGTTAGATAAAGCTTTATACTTCTTTTCATTTTTAGAACCATAAATCTTTTCTACGTCTTTTACGTTTACTACGTCTGTCATCTTCATATCCTCCTGTTGATGATTCCATCTTAGTGGATATGAGATGACAACCAAATTGATTTTCCTTACAGATTTACAACTTGGTCTTACAGTTCTGTAAGAAATAAAAAACACCTCCTAAGAGGTGTTTTTTTCTATCCTATTGTTTCGATAGCTTGTTCTAAAACTTTTTCGCCATTCATCATTCCGTAATCTTGCATATTAATTGAGACAACTGGAACATCTACTCGTTCTTGGAAGTCTTGTTCTAAGTACTTCACTTGAGGTCCCAGCATCAAAATATCTGGATGTCTTTCTTCAATTGGTCCATTTGCATCTGAAGCCGCAGTTGCAAAAATATCAAAATCTAATCCTTTTTCTTCAGCTGCTTTTTGCATTTTCGTAACCAATAGACTAGTTGACATACCAGCTGAGCAAACTAACATAATAGTTTTTTCTGCCATTTTATATTCCTTCTTTTCTAAAAAATAGTTCCACCATATACCAAGCAACCTTTGATTCCTGCATCATTTCCTAATTGTGCCGGAACTATATATTCATCAATATTGTCTACCTGAATATAGTCATTCATATATGTTTCAAAGTATTGTCTGATTAATGGAAATAGTTGTTTCTGTTGCGAAACACTTCCACCAAATATCAATTTATCTGGAGATAGGGTCAACGTATAGTTCACGCAGGCCTTGGCAATATATCGAGCTAAAAGGTCCCAAATTGGATCATCTTCTTCTAGTTCAAAACCTTCTTTTCCTAAACGTTTTAGAATCGAAGGTCCAGCAGCTAACCCTTCAAAGCAGCCATCGTGATAAGGACATACACCTTTGAAGTCTGCATCTTCTGGTTCTTTAGCTAATAAGATATGTCCTGATTCAAGATGAGAGTTACCAATAAATAATTCTCCATCTTTGACATATCCACCACCGATACCAGTACCGATAGTTGAATAGAAAACATTCTTATAGCCAATGCCACTGCCTAGTTTGTATTCACCAAAAGCAGCGACATTAACATCAGTAGTGATTTCGATTGGACATTTAATTGCTTTTTTTAGATATGAAATTACATCAAAATTCTTCCAAGCAAGTTTTGGTGTATCTTTGATAAAACCATAATCAGCTTTATCTTTGTTGATACCAACAGGTCCAAAAGAACCAATGACTAATCCTTTGATATCTTTATCTTTAAAGAACTCAATTACTTGATCAAGTGTTTGTTCTGGAGTCGTGGTGGGAAACTTGGTTGTTTCTTTAATTTCCCCATCTACTTCTCCTACTGAACAAACAAACTTGGTTCCTCCTGCTTCGATTGCTCCTATCATAAAACAATAACCTTCTTATTTTTCTTCTTTTCCAAAGTTAGCAGTAACTTTTTCGTCAATCTTCAAGAATGGTAGGTAAATAAATACGGTTGCGGCAATAATTAAAACTTGTAATACTGCAGCACGCCAATCACCACCGGTTGCTAAAAATCCAGAAATTACTGGCGGTGTTGTCCATGGAATTTGAACAACAACATGATTAATTAGTCCGACTGCAGTTGCAAAATAAGCAACTGTTAGAGAGAAGATTGGTGCTAGCACAAATGGAATAATCAAACTAATGTTAAAGACAATTGGCAATCCGAAAATAATTGGTTCACTAATATTGAAAATCGCTGGTGTTACTGATAATTTAGCAAAATCCTTATAATCCTTACGTCTACTGAAGATAAAAATTGCAATTAACAAGGCAATTGTATTTCCTGATCCACCCATAACAGCAAATGTATCTTTGAATGACATGTTAATGATATGAGGAATCGCAGTTCCGTTTGCATAAGCTGTCATATTTTCTTGCATATTTTGAAGCAAGAATGGATCTAATAATGACCCTGAAATAACAGCTTGATGAATACCAAAGCCAAAGAATAAGTTGGCTATTGAAGTAATTAATAAGAAACCAGGAAGTCCTGTAGTTACTTTACTCAATGGACCAGTAATCATTGTGGTAATCAAACCATTCACATCCATGTGGAATAATTGGTTAACTGCAAATGAAAGAATTGCAAATACTGTAACAGTGATCATAACTGGAATCAAAACATTGAAAGATTTGAAAACTGCAGGTGGAATATTACCTGAAATTTCAATTTGTAGTTTCTTATTATTCGACAACTTAATAAATAATTCAGTTGCTAACAAACCAACAAATATTCCAACGAACATTCCTGAAGCTCCTGTATGTGTTACCGGGATAATGCCAGTGACTTCAATAGCTTTTTTTGCACCTTCAGGTGTAAACATAGTAGTCATTGGTGTCAAAACCACAAAAGTTGAAATAGAAACTAGAATTGCAGCAATTGGATTTGAATAATTTCTATTAACACACATGTGGTAAGAGACCGCTGCCACCACTAATAAGGTAGTAATGTTTAAAGTACCATTAGCGATTGAAATACCAATCTCTTGAATGGTAGTTAATGTTTTGGGATTAATAATTTTTCCCATGAATCCTGTTGGTTCTAAAATAACGTAATTAATTAATGTAACAAAACCTGCTAGCATCATAAATGGCATGAATGTAGCAAACGCATCACGTAAAGTTCTTAAATGGATTTGGTTTCCTAATTTAGTAGCAACCATTCCGAACTTTTCCATAATGATATCTTTTTTATTCTTCTTTGATGAATCCATTGATTTCCTCCTCGTTTTGAAATCGTTTTCTACCATGGCTCGATTCATATAATATATTATCTTATCTAAAAAGTAAATAACTTTATTCAAATATATATACTTTTTATAAAAAGACTAAAAAAATAAAGCATTTCTGCTTTAATTTTCAACAAAGACTGCTTCAAAAGCAAAATCCTTATACATATGTCGAGTTTTAGAATATTCAAACGGTTCTCCAGAAGCTAATGAAACAACTTTATCTACTTCTATTAAAAACTCTCCAGTATCAACGCCTAAAATGTTAGCATCAAACTCACCAGCTACTACACCTTTTATCCAGATATGTGATGATTGAATTTCCAACTTTAATTCATCAGTAATATATTCATAAACCGATTTCTTCAGGTGTTTAGGCTCTAGTCCTGGGATTATCGATAAGGGCATGTATGTCTGTTCTAAAGAATATGGTTGATGATCAACAAACCTACTTCTAACAATTTTATAGACATAGTCTTTCATATCTATATTTAATTTTTCTGCAACAGTCTTACTAGGTAGCTCAATTGAAAAGGTATGTATTTTTGAATCAACATGTTCTTCACCAATTACCTTTAAAAGTCCGTCACTTGGGCCAAAGACCTTAGAATTATTGATTGGCTTTCTCAGAACTTCAGTTCCAAAACCACTGCGACTTCTTAATACACCTTCAGAAACCAACATGTCAGTTCCTTTTTTAACTGTCAATTTGCTTGTGTTAAATTCTTCAGCTAATTCTTCTCCTGTAGGGAGTTTAGAACCAATTTTATATTGATCGTCTGTAATTCTGGATTTGATAGTGGCGTAGACTTCCATATACTTAGGCATCTTCTTCATTATCCGCAAGTCTCCTTAAAGTTATATACTAATGTATACTTTATCATAAATTAATATAAAAAAATACCGCTTCCTACAAAAGTATATATTTTAAATAAAACATATTTACTTTTTAAGAAGAAAGATGTTACACTCTATCCAGAAAGAGAATTATTTAATTAGGAGATAAGTTATGAGTAAAACAAAAATCACTTTCCCAAAAGACTTCTGGTGGGGTTCTGCTTGGTCTGCTGAACAAGCTGAAGGACGTGGTGAAACTGGTAAAGCTGAAACAATATGGGAACGTTGGTACAAAGAAGAACCTTACAGATTCTATAAAGGCATTAGTTCCGAAGTAGCCACTGATCATATTCACCGATATAAAGATGATGTTCAATTAATGAAACAAACTGGCCACAACTCTTTTAGAGTATCTATTTCTTGGGCTAGAATGTTTCCTAATGATGGTGTCGGCCAAGTGAATCCTAAGGCCATCGAGTTTTATAGAGATTTATTCACTGAAATGAATAATAACGGCATCAAAGTATTCGCTAATCTATATCACTTTGATATGCCTGCTGCCTTGCAAGATCTTGGTGGCTGGGAGTCTCGTGAAGTAGTAGATGCCTACGTTAACTATGCAGATACTTGTTTCAAAGAATTTGGAGATTTAGTCTACAATTGGTTTACTTTTAATGAACCTCTTGGTCCAATTCTAGGAACATATCTGGAAGGATTCCATTATCCAAATTTAATTGACTTTAAACGTGGAGCCCAAGCAACATTTTTCACAGTTTTGGCACACGCAAGAGCTATTCAAGCTTTCAAAAAATATAACTATGACAGTAAAATTGGTACTATCTTAAACCTAAGTCCAACATTCCCAAGAAGTCAAAATCCCGCAGACGTTAAAGCAGCGGAAATTGCTGATCTTTTCTATACTCGTAGTTTTCTTGATCCGATGGTTAAAGGAGTCTTTCCAGCTAAGTTAGTTGCCTTGTTAAAAGAATATGACCAAATGCCAGTAGATTTTAATCAAGATGATTTAGCAATTATTAAAGACAATACTTGCCAAATTCTTGGACTTAACTACTATGAGCCAAGACGTGTAAAAGCTAGATTAACAGCCATCAATCCTGATGGTCCATTCTTACCTGAATGGTTCTTCGAAAACTACACAATGCCAGGTAGAAGAATGAATGAATATCGTGGTTGGGAAATTTATGAAAAAGGTATTCATGATCTCTGCATGGATATCAAAGACAACTACGGAAATATCGAAGCCTTTATCTCCGAAAACGGGATGGGTGTTGCTGACGAAGAAAGATTCATGGACGAGAATGGTCAAGTAATTGATGACTATCGAATTGAATTTATTCAAGACCACTTGGCATATCTCTGGAAGGCAATTCAAGATGGCTGCAATATTAAAGGATATCATCTCTGGACTTTCATTGATTGTTGGTCATGGATTAACTCTTATAAAAATAGATATGGATTAGTTTCACTAGATCTCAAGACACAAAAACGTACAATTAAAAAAAGCGGTGAGTTCTATAAAAAACTAAGTGAAGACAATGGTTTTTCATACGATGTTGATAAACTTATCTAAATAAAAAAACACCTCCTAAGAGGTGTTTTTTATTTAACCTATTTTTCTTAATGCATCGTAAACTAAATCCCAGAATTTTTGTTTATCTAGGCTAACTCCGACATAAGTTACACAGTCACTAGCCACGATGTGATTAAAGTCAACAACTGTCATTCCACGTGTTAATTCCCCGTGTAATTCAATGTCAATTGGTGCCTTAACTACTTCCATTACAGAAGGATCAATCAAGTAAGCTACTGTAACTGGATCATGTACTGGTGGGTAATCGAAGTCTTGGCTTTCTTTGTACATTTTTTGGAAGAAAGTCATCAATTCTTTAACCTTAATTGATGGTACAGTATTGATTTTTTCCATCTCTTCCAAAACGTCAGGTGTTGCCAAAGCCTTGTGAGTAACATCTAATCCAACCATTGTTAGCTTCCAACCAGCGTTGAAAACAACACGTGCAGCTTCAGGATCAACAAAGATATTGAATTCAGCAGCTGCAGAATAGTTAGATTCTAAGTATCCGCCACCCATTAAAACAACTTCTTTTACACGATCAACAATCTTAGGTTCTCTTCTAGCAGCCATGGCAATGTTTGTCAAAGCTCCTGTAGGTACCAAAGTAATTGTCTTTTCGGGACTATTCATGATTGTCTCAATAATTAAGTCAACCGCATGAATGTCTTGCAAAGGAACTTCTGGTTTTGGTAATTCAGTTCCATCAATTCCAGAGTCACCGTGAATTTCATCGGCAACATTAATTTCATTAACTAACGGACGATCACATCCCGCAGCAATCGGAACATCTTTCATACCAATTAATGTAGCAATCGAACGAGCATTATTAGTTACCTTTGTTAAAGTTTGATTTCCTGCCACTGTTGTTACTGCAACTAAATCAATTTCTGGATTGGCGTATGCTAACATCAATGCAATTGCGTCGTCATGTCCAGGATCACAATCTAAAATAATTTTTTTAGCCATAATAATTCTCCCTTTCTTAATGCAAATTAATTAATTAAAAGAATAAACCTACCATTGTTGCTGTTAATAGTGATGCCATTGTTGCACCTAATAGTAACTTAAGTGAGTACTTAGCAACTAACTTACCTTGTTTTGCATCAATAGCTTTGATTGATCCAGAAACAATTCCTAGAGTTCCAAAGTTAGCAAAACTGATTAAGTATGTTGAAATCATAGCCACACCTTTTGGCGTTAATGATTTAACAACGTTGGCAAGCTCACCCATAGCAACGAACTCGTTAGTAATTAACTTGGTTGCCATTAAACTTCCGACTTTAACAATATCTTCTTGAGGAACACCAATCATGAAGGCGATTGGAGCGAAAACATATCCAAGAAGGTGTGTGAAACTGAAATCGAAGAAGTAAACGAAAACGTTGTTTAAGAATGTTACCAAGGCAACAAATCCGATTAACATAGCAGCAACAGTAATTGCTAAGTGGAATCCGTCTAAAATATATTCTCCAAGAACTTGGAAGAATGGTTCTTTTTCTTTATCCTTTTCTTCCTTCTTCACATCATCCATTGTAATACCGTCTTTAACTGGATCATATGGATTAACCACACATGAAATAATTAAAGCTGAGAAGATGTTCAAGAATACTGCTACCACAACAAACTTACCATCAACCATTGACATGTATGAAGCTAACATTGCAGCACTAACAGCTGACATTGATGAAGCACAGATTGTATATAGTTGCTTAGCAGACAACTTAGGAATTTCTTCTTTAATAGTTAAGAATACTTCTGGTTGTCCTAGAACTGCTGTTGAAATAGAGAAGTAACTTTCTAATTCACCCATTCCTGTAATCTTGTTAATTCCTTTTCCTAGCCATTTGATAACAAATGGTAGAACTTTAATGTAGTTCAAAATTCCTACTAATGCAGAAATGAACACGATTGGCATTAACACGTTGAAGAAGAAGACTGATGAACCTTTGGTGATAGCAATTCCACCAAAGACGAAGTTCACTCCGCCTTCAGCTTGTGACATTAACCAACTAAAGAAGTTAGAAATCCCACCTAAAACTTGTTCTCCACCGGACGTATGTAAACATAAGAACGAAATAATTAATTGTAGAACCAACATAATGCTTAATTGCTTATATCTGATTTTCTTTCTGTTAGAACTTACTAAAAATCCAAGTGCAAAAATGAATAGTAATCCAACAATTCCTCTAACTACGCTCATAATTTTTCTCCTAACCGAACATCTCTAATAAAATACCCGCTAATTTATCATCAATTTCCATTGGTGCATTGCCAGCAAATCTTTCATTGACAACTTTTGAAACATTGGTCATTAAATCATCATGATCTACTTCTAGATCAGCAAAAGGTCTTAATCCTAATACATTATCTCGAAAATCTTTGAATTTTTCAGCTGTTACTTGACCAATTTCTAAGTCTGTAGCATCTTCTGGAAAACTTGCTCCCAAGATATATCCGATTTCACGGATTTTCTTAGGTTTAACTGGTGCTGTGTATTCCAAAGTTCCTGGCATTGCATATGCACAAGCCATTCCATGAGGAATCTTGTAGATAGGACCAAGTACATGGGCCTGTGAGTGACCTACGTGAGTACCTGAGTTATTCAATACCCAACCACCAAGAGCTGCAGCAACCATCATTTCTTGACGTGCTTCTAAGTCTTCACCATTAGCAACTGCCTTTGGTAAATACTTAACTACTAAGTACATAATCTTTTCACAAATTGCATCAAGTACTGGTGTTGAAAGATTAGATGTATATCCTTCAGCCGCATGAGCAAAAGTATCTAATCCAGTAGCAATTGTCATTGATTGAGGTAATGTTGCTACCAAAACTGGATCTAAAATTGCAAATTCACTAACCGCATTATTTGATAAAATTGCTAGTTTTTCATGTGTTGTTTCATCACTAACAATCAAGGCGTTTGATAATTCACTACCAGTACCTGAAGTTGTTGGTACGGCAATCAAACCAGGACATCTCTCAGTAATTTCTTTTCCATTAGCATAATCACTGATCTTGCCACCGAAAGTTCTAACAATATTGATTCCTCTAGCTGAATCGATTGAACTTCCTCCACCGATACCAATCACACAATCACAATTATTGTCGTTAAAGATTTGCGCACCGTGATCAACCACACTGGTTGGAGGATCAGGAACAACTTCATCATGAATGACGAAATCAATTTTTTGTGCTTCTAAACTTGCTAATAATTTCTTGATTTCTGGTGTTTCTAAGAGAAACTTATCAATAACAATCAAAGGTTTGGCATATTTTCTATCAGCCAAGATTTCTAAAATTGACTTTGATAATTCCCTTGAAACTACTACCTTAACTTTTTGTTCTAATCTATATTCCAACTTAATATCTCCCTGTTATTTTTCTGAATAAAAAATCTTTTTAAATTTTCCACTTAAGAATTGAATAGCTGGTCCAGTGGTTAACGCCGTCACAATGGTAATTAATCCGAAGGCTCCCCCCAAGGCAAACCCCGCAGCGGTTAATACTACGTCCATCGTGATTTTTGAACGGCGAATACTCCAGCCAGTGAAGTCGCGAATTGTTAACATGAAGCCATTGAATGGATCAACCCCAATTTCGCTAGCTACAAAAATACTTATTCCTAAATAATAAAATGAAGTTCCAACTAGTCCTGCGATTAATCTAGTTACCAACTGATCGTTGGTAAAAATTATTGGGTACAAGTAACTTCCAATTGAAATGAAAGTTCCGTAAGGAATTAAATAGAGGAAAGTTCCAATATTTAAATACTTGCGACCAAAGAAGTACAAGAAAGCAATTAAAACAACATTTATGAAGTTGGAAACAAAACCTAACTGCATTCGACTTAAGTGAAAGAATGCTCTCACACCATCGTAGACAATTCCCACCGGGTCATTACCTAGCAAGGTGTTGTTGTTAAACGCTAAGCCAATACAGACTACAAAGATCCCTACTAGCGAGAGCGTAACTTTTTTTACTGTAATAGTACTTTTCTTTTCCATCATTAATAGTTCAATTCACTATAGGCTTCATCAGCATTCTTACAGAATTCGATAACCTTAGGAATGTCTTTTTCCATAACTCCATCTTCATATTTGAAACTAGTCTTAGTTAATGAGTCAACTCCGAAAGGTTTAACTTCTCTAACACAGGCAGCCACGTTTTCAGCTCCTAATCCCCCAGCGACAATAACGGGAATATCAACAGAAGAAACAATTTCAGCATCGATTGCCCAGTCATGAGTTTGTCCACTTGCACCAATTCCTGTATCAGCAGCTAGTCCTGAATCAGTTAAGATATAGTCAACATACTCGGCATATTTCTTAGCGCGATCAACAGCTGAACGATCATCAACTAGAACAGCTTGCATCAATTCAACACCAGGACATTCTTTATGTAGTCTGTCAGCAAAGGCTTTGTCAGCTGTATATTCCATACCTGCAATGTGTAAGATATCTGGTTTTACACGTTTAGCAATAAAGATCATTTCGTCTACATCTTTATTCAACATGATTGCGACACATTTAACACCACGTCTTTTGGCTTCATCAAAGATTCGATCAACTACATCTAAAGGTACTCGATGAGCTGGAACTCCTCCACTTTGCATTGGAACTAATCCAATATGATCAGCTCCGGCGTCCATTGTTTGAACACTTTCGTTGTAATTAACTAATGAATATATTTGTTTTTTAATCATTCTTATACCACTTCCATAAATTTTTTAGCTCTATTAATAACATTTTTGATACTTAACTCAGGTGAAACAGCTTTTTCAGATTCTAAAGTAAGACTTGCAGCTGCTTGTGTAAGTTGTCCAACATCTTTAAGTGGCAATGCATTTTTGTAATAAAATGCTGCCCAAGTAATAGTAGCCATACTACAATCGCCGGCACCATTAGCACTGATAATCTTTTCAGCAATAGTTGGCACAATATCCACTTCACCGTTTCGAGAACAAAGAATTCCTTGCGCTCCCATTGAAATAAAGACGTTCTTAACACCTTTTTCATTTAATTTTTGAGCTGCTAAAATTGCGCTATCTTTATCAACTATTTCCACACCAGTAAGTAACTGGGCTTCTAATTCGTTAGGTTTGAAAGTATCTAACTTATCTAACACATTCTCGAAACGATCAGCTTTAGCAATTGAAACAGGATCAACAAAGATTGGCACGGTACAGTTATTAGCTAACCATTCGATTGATTCGCGTGAGATGTTTCCATCAATCACACAGATTGAAGCATTATTAATGAAATCTATTCTCTTAGCCAAGAATTCGGGTGTAATATTGTTTACTATCTTCATATCATTGATAGCGGTAACCATATCACCCTTTTCATTGGTAACGTACAAGTAAGTTGAGCTTGCATGTCCTGGTAATTCTTCAGCATATTCAAGATTGATGTTTTCTTTCTTACACTCTTCGGCCAAGATTTTTCCAAAATGATCATCACCATAGACTGTAATAAGATAAGTTGGAACATCTAGTCTAGTAAGATTTTGAGCAATGTTTTGACCGACACCTCCAACATTAATTTTGATATCACCAATGTTGGAATCTTTTTCACGGTAGACACTGCCACATAATCCAGCTAAATCAAGATTTAATCCACCTACAACAGCAACATAATCTGTTTGCATTACATTTCCTCCTTTGTTATTTGTCCAAATTATAAAACGCTTACATTAACCGTTGCAAACAATTATTTATATTCTAAACATACGTTTACTAAACTAGGTGAATAGTTATATAATAATGACAATTAATCAAAAAACCTAAACATTTATATAGGAGAAATGTATGACCACTCGTGAAGATGAAATTCTCAAATTAATTAAAGAAAATCCTTTAATTACCCAAAACGAATTAGCCGATAAGCTCCATATAACTCGACCAGGTGTAGCAACTCATATTCATAACCTGACTAAAAAAGGTCTTATCAAAGGCCGTGGTTATTTATTAGATGAAGAACAATTCGTTGCTGTCATCGGTGGAATTAACATGGATATTCTGGGAATCCCCAATGATGAATTGATTTCTCAAAACTCCAATCCCGGAAGAATCATTCAGAACCTCGGTGGTGCGGGTAGAAATATTGCTCTAGCTCTAACCAAGATGAACATCCCTAATGATTTCATTTCAGTTTACGGCGACGATTTGAATGGGGATAAATTCGTCAACAACGCCCGCGAAGCCAATATGAACTTAAAATATTGCCAGCGAATTGCCGGAAGTCACACTTCTTCTTTCCTATATATATTGGATGCTAGTGGAAAAAAGAATATTGGAATTGATGATATGCAGATTTATCAAGAAATCACACCGCAATTCTTGGAAAAGCATATTGATCATATTAACCAAGCTCGACTTTGTATTATTGATACCAATATCAAAAAACCAGCCATTGAGTATATTTATAAGAATTGTAAAGTTCCCATCATCGCCAAGACTGTTTCGCAAAATAAGAATCGTCGACTCCTTGATGGAATCGAAAATCTCGATACATTAGTAACTACTGAAGTTGAATTATTCCAAATGCTAGCCAGTTATCAACCTCGAGAATTCAAAGATGTTAAACACGCTGCCAAAATCTTAATTAAGAAAGGCGTTAAACGAGTTATTGTTTTTGACATCAAGAGCGGACTTTATTCTTTCAGTAAAGAAAAAGACTACTATATTAAAAGAATTGAAGCTTCTACTATTAACAACAACGGAAGTAACGCTTCACTAACTGCCGCCTTAACTTACGGAATTATGCAAGGATTCACTTGGAAGAACACTCTCAAATATTCCTATGCTGCTTCACTGATTAATTCCCAATCGAATGAAGCCATTAATCCTGATTTATCAGTTGAAACCATTGATGAAGAAACCGCAAAATTATTTAAATAATTTTGCGGTTTTTATTGTATAATTTTAACGTTGTATTTTTAATTATTGTTATATAGATAAAAGGGGCTTTTTTATGTCAAAAAAGGAAGAAGTTTTCGAACTTGGTTCACAAAAGAAATATATTAGCTGGCCAGTAATAGCTTTAATGGACTTCGTTACAGTTATCGGCTTTGATGATATTATTTATAATTTCCAAAACCAAGGTTTAGGTACCATTACTACTTGGATTTTAATGCTATTTTTATTTGTTATCCCTTACGAAATGATGGTTGGTCATTTAGGATCTGTCTTCAATAAAGAAGGTGGCGGGCTTTCTTCTTGGGTTCGTGGAACTTGGGGCGACACCTGGGGTTATATTGCCGCTTGGACGTATTGGGTTGTCGGTTTGCCTTATGTTGTCGACGTTGCCAATTCAATGGTTGTCTCCTTTGGCTGGTTAGTCAACGGTAATGCCTCCATGCAAGATCGAATGAGTAACAGTTTATTTGCTTTACTTACAGCACTTATTTTTACATTATTTATTTTCATTCAACATCGCTTGCGTAATTCTCTACAATGGCTAGGAATTCTTGGTGGTGGAGCAATGTTCATCATGACTGTTCTCTATGTCATCATGACTTTTGCTTATCTTGGAAAAGGCGGTGCTCCACATTCACAACCATTCACTCTTAAATCAATCATTCCTAATTTTGATTTCAAATATTTCACCACGTTAGGACTTTTCATCTTCGCTATGAATGGTTCGGAGTACATTGCGCCTTACGTTAACGAAATGAAAAATGGTGGGCGTGATTTTTCTAAAGCTATGTGGATGCTCGCTATCATGACCGGATTCTTGACAGTTCTCGGTTCATTCTCATTAGGAATTTTCTTCAACGCTCATGACTTACCTCATGACTTGAAAATGAATGGTTCTTATTATGCCTTCCAATATATGGGTAATGAATTCGGTGTCGGTCAGCTCTTCATGTACATCTTCTCAGTAACTCAAGCTATTTATATGATGGCTCAATTAGCAGTCTTAATTGATGCCGGAACTAGAATGTTCCTATCAGATACCGCTAAGAAGTATCTTCCTGAAGGCTTAACCAAAACCGATAAAAGAAACCTTCCTATTAATGGTTACTGGATGACTACCGGAATTTGTACTTTGATTTTAGTTCTAAGTGCCACCTTACCAAATATGAATTCTATTTTTAATCAACTATTGAACTTGAATGGAATTGTTTCACCATTTGCAACTTGTTTCCTATTTACTTCATTTATCACTGTTAGAATGAGACAAAAAGAATTCCCATCAGAATTCGTCTTCATTAAGAATAGAAAATTCTCATTGGTTGTCGGTTGGTGGTGTTTGCTATTCACCTTCTCATTTGCTTGTTTGTCAGTTTTCCAAATTGATGAACCATTTGGTTCACCAGCATATTGGCACGTTATCATGTTAAACATCATCGAACCATTAATCATGTTGGCAATCGGAATATTGCTTCCATATATTGCCCACTATGAACGCAATCATAGTAAAGCAACCAACAGACGTAACCTAGGTATCTCATATTTAGTTGGAGCCGCATTAATTTTAGGAACAGTCTTTCCTATCTTAAGTGTTTCTCACAACAACAAATTGAACTCACCACTTGTTAACACGATTGAATTAATTGTTGAACTTGTAATTATCATCTCGATTGCAATCGTTGGTTTCGTTCTTGGTTACCGAGCTTTAAAACAAAGTAAAAAATTAGCTTAAATAAAAAAGAACTGCTTTTCAGCAGTTCTTTTTTACTATTCCATATGACCTGAAATTGAACGATCTTTTACAGGGCTGATTGAAGTATCAATTCCAACTGCTTCAGATAATTTAGCAGATAATATTTGGAAAGGAACAACGCATGGAATTACAGAGAGAATTCCAGATGTTTTTACACTAAATTTAAGATCTCTACTTGTTACATCGATGTCTTGGTTAGTTACGACAAATACATGCTCGGTGTAAGCTCGACGATAATAAGCAGCTATATCCTTCATTCTTTCAAATTCAGGACCGTCGTTTCCACCAATTAGAAAAATGAAGTTTTTATCATTATATGCACGAATTGGTCCATGTAATTGTTCCTCTTGCTCGTATGCAGTACTTGGTCTTCCAAACGTTTCGAAAAACTTCAAACGCCCTTCTTGTGCAGTTGGAAAATTATAACTATAACCAGCTATTGATGATTTAGTCATCTGAATGAGCTCATCAGCGTTCTTTTCATACCAATCATTACTCTCCGCAATAATCTTATCAAAATTCTCAATCAATTTTTTTGCGTCGGAGTCTAATTTTTCATACTCTACTTGATTAATTATTCCCTTCTTTTTTGCCACTTCAATTGCAAGAATATAGAATTGCATTAAAGTTTCGGTATATCCACGAGTCTCAGGACCAATTTGTTCCTTCTCACAAACTAAATGTAAGTATTGATCAGCCAATTTTTCAATAGGTGAGCCTAATTGTTCCGAAACACCAACAGTAGCACATCCCTCTTCGGCAGCTTTTTTAATTGCTTCGCATGTTGAAAGACTATCTCCATGTTGTGATAAGCCGATAACCAAAATCTGACTAGATTGATAAATTCCTGTAGGGTTTACATCTTCTAAATTTGTGAAAATTGTAGGTTCAATCGCAATAGCCTCGACTTTTAATATTTCGGCAAACATATTTCGAACTACGCGCATTGCATTATAAGATGTTCCAGATCCAGTGAAGTATATTTTTTTAAAGTCTCCTTTACTTAGAAACTCGATAAAATCTTTTCCATACTCCATTCTTTCATCATATGCTCTAGAAAGAACACGACCCGTGTCTAATATATGATCTAACATGTTCATTTTTCCCATTTAAAATTCCTCCGCTTTATTTATTTGCTTGATTTGATTTTTTGAAATAATTTTAAGTTGATTTAAATATGTATTCGCTTGATGTTTTTCACCCATCAATTCACAAATCTTAGTTAATCGATATAGAATTATCATTTTTTCTTCTGGATTAATTACATTTTCAAGTTCTATCTTCAATTCACTCTTAAGATTTGGATCTTTATTAATATACAGTCTGTGCAGTAATTTTATTTCTTTATTAACAGAATCGTACTTCTCATTTTTACAAGCTGGTATAAGCACTTTTTCAATTTTTAACGCTTCGTCAAATTGATTATTTTCTAAATAAAAATTAAAAATCTTCATCATAGTAATTATGAAATTACGATTCCTTTTTCCATATTTAATTAGCTCTTGTGATTCCTCATCGATTTTTTCAGTTTTGCCAAATGCTAAAAAGAAATTAAGTCTCATAATTATTCGAGTAGTTCTGTCAAAGAAGAATTTTGCCATTGGGGACTCCACTGTTTTAAGATATTCAGCTTCTTCTCCAAATTGTTGGAGCTTTAACAGTTTCTGCATCATTTTTTTTTTGCCAAATTTTCAGACAAAAAACTGATTACTATTCCGACAAATATCAAGATAAATACAGTGATTTTCATACATCCTCCGATTATTTATATGGTTTATAACAATCCTAATGCAACAGCAATAATTCCTAAGACAATAAGACCTAACAGAATGACTGTTCCATTGACATGCTTCTTCAACAATCCATAGCACCCAAATGTAAGTAACAGCGGCAATAAATTAGGCATAAGAGAGTCTAAAGTTTTTTGAATACTTACCTTAGTTCCTCCTAACTTAAGTACCGTTGGAACATCTATAATTACTAAAGAAGCAATCATCGCTCCAATAACTACTAAACCTAAAATTTTGGCAGCTTCAGTTAGTTTTTGTAAAGTACCATCTTCCTGAATTTTCGTTAAAAATTTACTTCCGCCTTCATAAGTTAACTTAAATCCGTACCAACGTAATAATTCACTCGGAATAACATTTATCAAGAAATAAAGAATAGGTCCAAGAATACTACCTTTAATTGCCAAAGGTGCTCCTACCCCGACTCCAATAACTCTTAATGTACCCCAGAATAATGAATCACCAATTCCAGCGAGCGGTCCCATCAAAGCTGTTTTAACTGCGTTGATAGAAGCATCATCAAAATTATCAGTGTTAGCGTTCTGTTCTTCCATTGCGCAACTGATTCCTAAAATTAAAGGTGATGTTGACGTAGAACAGTTAAAGAATTCAAGATGTCTCTTATATCCTTCTTTTAAATCAGATTCATTGTCTCCATATAATCTTTGCAAAACCGGAGTCATCGACCATGCATACCCTATCGACATCTGTCGTTCATAATTAAATGATCCTAGTAATTGATAGTGGCGCCACATCACTCGCCGAAGATCCTTTTTGGTTAGTTTTTTTTCAACTGGTTTATCCATTATAAGACCTCCTCACTTTGTTCTGGTTTAAATTGGAAATAAATATAAGCAATAATTCCACCAATCATGGCAGCTCCAATCATTGGAACTTTTAAGAAAGTAACTAGTGCAAATCCAAGAAATAGGAATGGCGCATATTTTTTGTCATAAGTTAATAACATTAACATAGCAATACCAAGTGCCGGCAACAGATTGCCAGATTGTGCTAAACCATCTTGAATAACTTTTGGAATTACTTTAACAATTGCCTTAACTGTTGGTGCACCAACTGCGTATCCAACAATTATTGGGACAAATTTGGACAAAAACATGATGGCTGCTCCTGACCAGTGTGCAATTGGTATTCCTTTCCAATTATTTTTTTCAATTTGTGCATCAGCATAATGTGCAAAAAATGCGTTAAAACTTCCCGCAGCAATAGCAATCATCTGTGCAATTAGCGCAATTGGAACTGCTAGTGTAAGTGTTGTTTGCCAATCAGCACCGGTTTTAATTGCTAAAGCCGTAGCTAAAGCTGATCCGACAACAACATCTGGTGGAGTCGTTGTTCCAATTCCAACCAATCCCATCCAAACAAGCTCTAACTCTCCACCTAATATAAGGCCAGTTTGAAAGTCACCCATTACTAACCCAACTAATGGAGCTATGATAATAGGACGATCTAGCATATGCTGACCACCAAGGCGGCTTTCCATATAAATTAACGATCCAATAAGTGCTACTAAAAATCCTTGAAGCATCTTACTCACCTTCCTCTCTAATTATTTTCAAACGCTTTTTTTATTCCTGAAAAATTAACTTTTTCTTGTGAAGGGGCTGTCTCAGCAAAAACCTCTGCTCCCATCTCATTAAGTTTCTTAGCAAAATCAAACTCTTCTCGAGTCATTTTTACACCTGCGACTATATTCACCACTCCATCACCTTGATAGTGAATTCCAGCGGTTCCAACATTAACTCTATTAATATCTGGTACTTCTTGCGTTATTGCATAAACATCTTTTAAGTTTTCAGTTACCACAAATATTTTTCTTTGAGAATATTTGGGATTATTTAGAATTTTTATGGCATCTGAAATAGATTTAATAGCCATAGTAACCCCTGCTGGTTTTGCCATTTTCATTGTTGTTTGTGTCATTGGATCTCCAGCAGCGGCATCATTTGCAACAAGCAAAATACTAGGTTGAATTTCGTTGGTCCACGAAACAGCGACTAAACCATGGACTAATCTATCATCTGCTCTAATTAACTCAATCATTTAATTCCTCCTCTTCATTGTCATTCTCAAATGCGGAGTTCATATATATAAGTTGTTGTTGCCCAGTCAATATTGCATTCTCAATATCGTTATCAGCAATTTCCTTAGTTTTCAAAACTAACTCCAACATTAATGGTAAGTTAACCCCTGAAATTACTTTTAGCTTCTTTTGTTCCATATACTGACAAACAATCCTATTAACACTTCCTCCAGGAAGATCAGTAAAGACAATAATATTTTCTTGGTCTATTTCTTCTAATAAGTTCACAAATTTTTCTTCAAAATCAGTTGCCCCATCTACATAGGCATTTAAATAGTGTAAATTACTAGAGTTATCAAAAAATTCCACAGCTAGTGCCAGGCCTTCGGCAAGCTTGCTATGTGTCGCGACAATAAAATGATTCATTACTACGCTCCTTCCTATTAGTCTTTCCTATGAAAACGCATTCATATTACCGTAATAATATCACAGTATATACATTTGTCAATAAGGTTGTAATATTCCTCCAATATGGTATATTTTAGGATGTACTTATTAACCGTTTTATCAAAGATTTTACTAAATAAAAATAAAATACAGTATATATAATTGTGGTGAAAAATAATGAATTCTAAATATAAACAAATTGAAGATCACTTTATAAGCCTCATAAAAAGTGGGGATTTGGAAATCGGCGATCAGTTGCCACCCGAAACCGAAATTACCAAAAAAAGTGGATTCAGTCGCATGACCATCAACAAAGCCCTTAATCATATGGAGCAACAGGGTTATATAACAAGGGTTGCTGGAAGAGGTTCCTTCGTACGCTCAAAAAGCATGACTCGTATGTTAACTGAGAGAATGGGTATCTCAGAATATATTCATAGTATGGGTATGGTCCCAGCTTCACGTTTACTATCTTATGAACTAATGAATCTTGAGCATGATGCGCACCACCAACAAAAATTGGATCTTGATGATATAAAGGAAGTACATCACTTCATTCGTCTTCGTTCTGGGGATGAGACTCCAATTGCTATTACTGAAGACTACCTTTCCGCTGAAGATGTTCCCAATATCGATACCGATATTCTTAATAGTTCACTTTATGAATATCTTGATCGTCTAAAAGTTGGTGTAATTGCTAATTACGTAGAAATAAAAGCCGTAAAAGCTACCGAAGAACAACAACGGCTTTTAAAGCTAGAAGATGACTTTGTTCTTCAAACTATCGAAAATGTTGATACCGTTTCAAAAGAAAAGGGACGACATAGACTAGGAAGATTCTCTTCATATTACAATCCAAAAATGTTTACTTATCGCTTTAAATATCCAAATCAAGAATAGCTTAAATAAAAAGAATGCTTCCTTAATAGAAGCATTCTTTTTTCGCTTTCAGAGCCATTTTCATTCATTAGATTAGAATTATTATTTTATAAAAACCTTGATTTGACAATGTCTTTTGTTACATTTTGATTAAAGATTAGAATTTCTTTAATTTTTTAATTTACATTTAATCTTATTTGCTTTATCATATTAAACATATCACTTGGAGGTAAATGATATGAAAAAACTGACGAAAGTACTATCAAGTATTACAGCACTTATTGTGTTTGTTCTTGTACTTGCAGCCTGTGGTAATGGCTCAAAAGAGAACAAAGATACCATTTCGTTCCAATCAAAAGACGTGATTGCAACAATGGACTCTTCATTAAATACCGATATTATTGGTGCGCAACATCTTACCAATACCATGGATGGTCTTTACCGTTTTGAAGGTAAAAAACTTGTCCCAGGTGTTGCTAAGAAAATTGTTAAACCAACTGATGATGGTTTGAAATATACTATTCCATTGAAGAAAACAAAATGGAGTAACGGCGACCCTGTTACTGCTAACGATTTCGTTTTCGCATGGCGTAGAACTGTTGATCCAAAGACTGGATCACAATATGCTTACATTTTTGAAGGAATCAAGAATGCCAAAGAAATCAGTGAAGGTAAAAAACCTGTTGATTCATTAGGTATCAAGGCAGTTGACAAGTATACTCTTGAAGTTACTTTAGACACACCAATTCCTTACTTCGATAAGTTAGTATCTAGCTCAACTTTCTTCCCACAAAATGAAAAAGTGGTTAAAAAAGCTGGTAGCAAATACGGAACTAACTCAAAAACTCTTGTTTTCAATGGACCATTCAAGTTAGTTGACTGGAAAGGTACTGATGACAAGTGGAAAGAAGTTAAGAACTCAAGTTACTGGAATGCCAAAGAAGTTAAACTTAAAACAGTTAAGTACCAAGTTGTTAAAGACTCAAACACTGTTTTGAACTTGTTCCAAAGTAAGAAAATTGATAATGGTGAAATTACAGGTGATACATCAAAAGAAATGCAAAAAGATTCATCATTTGTTAAATGGCCACAAAACTCAACTTTCTATCTTGAATTAAACAGAACTAAGAATGCTTTCTTCAAGAATCCTAAGTTTGCACAAGCAATTTCTCTAGCAATTAACCAAAAAGAATTTGCTAAAGTTCTTGGACCTGGTAGTGCAGAAAACAATTCATTTGTTCCATCTAAGATGGCTAAAGGTCCAGATGGAGAAGACTTCACTCAAGGTGAAATTTCTAAGAAAGCTTCTGATGATGCAACAGAATACAACCCAACAAAAGCTAAGAAATTATGGAAAGAAGCCCTTGCTGAAGAAGGTGTAAAGACACCTCTACAACTTGAATTACTTAGTGACGATACAGAAGGTGCTAAGAAGTCTGTTGAATATCTACAAGGAACTCTAGAAAAGAATCTTCCTGGTGTGAAAATTAATCCTTCAAACGTTCCATTTAAGACACGTCTTTCAAGATCTGTTGATGGTAAGTTTGACTTAGTTATTACTGCTTGGAACGCTGACTTCCCAGATCCAATTAACTTCTTAGAATTAATTGGAACTGACAATTCATACAACAACGGACGTTGGAGCAATGCTGAATTTGATAACTATATCAAGAAGAGCAAAACAACTGACGCTACCGATGAAAAAGCACGTTGGAACGACTTACAAGAAGCACAAAAAATTATTAGTGAAGAACAAGGGGTTATCCCTCTATACCAAAACCAAATTACTACATTAACTAACAAATCAATTAAGGATCTTAAATTTACACCAACCGCCCTATTTGATTTAGTTGGTACTCATAAGTAATTTAACTAATTTAATTGTGTTTTGAATAATTGAATTAAGTCGGGTGTTTGATTAATCAAACACCCGATTTGCATTAGAAGACAAAAAAGGAGTGACTTTTATGGTCAAATATCTAGCAAAAAGAATATCCTTTTTAGTTCTGACGTTGTTTCTTGTCGCATCAATCACCTTCTTCTTAATGAAACTGATGCCAGGTACACCCTTTAGTAATCAAGCAAAACTCAGCCCAGAACAATTGGATATTTTAAACAAACAATACGGTCTTGATAAGCCGGTATTCATTCAGTATCTAAGTTACTTATGGAATATGGTTCAAGGAAATCTTGGAACATCCTTCCAATTCAATAATCAAGCAGTTACTAGCATTATTCTCGAACGTATGGGTCCTTCATTACAACTTGGATCTCAAGCAATGCTCTTTGGTTCATTCTTCGGAATTATCCTTGGTGCCATTGCCGCTATTAAAAAGAACACATGGGTTGATAGTGTAGCTACTTTCTTCTCAATTCTAGGAATTTCCATTCCCAGTTTCGTGTTGGCGGTACTCTTACAGTACTTCCTAGCCTTTAAGTTAAATCTTTTCCCAGTTGCTTTGTGGGATGGTTGGAATTCTTCAATCTTGCCATCACTAGCTTTAGCCGTAGCACCACTAGCTAACGTTGCTCGTTTCATGAGAACTGAGATGGTTGACGTCTTGAGTAGCGATTACATTACCCTTTCTAAATCAAAAGGTAATTCTAAGTGGCAAACAGTTGCCAAACACGCACTTAGAAACTCATTAATTCCAGCTGTTACCATCATCGGACCAATGACAGTTAACTTAATGACTGGATCACTTGTTGTAGAAAACATCTTCACCGTTCCTGGAATTGGTGAACAATTCGTTAAGTCAATTATGACTAACGACTACCCAACTATCATGGGTCTAACAATTTTCTACTCATTCTTATTAACAGTAGTTATTTTAATCGTCGACATTCTCTATGGAATTATCGACCCAAGAATCAGATTAAACGAAGGAGGAAAGTAAAGTGGAGATTAGTAAAGATAAATTCAAATTAGCTAAAAAAGATACTCATCTAGAACAAGAAAAAATTAGCACTCCATCTTTGACCTTCTTCCAAGATGCTGTCAGACGTCTCAAGAAAAATAAAGTGGCAATGTTTGCTTTGGGATTATTAGTTTTAATTATTGCGCTAGCAGTTACTGCCCCAATAATTTCACCTCAAGATCCAAATGCACAAAACATTAAATATGCTAACTTACCTCCAAAAATCGGTTCAGGGAACATCCCTGGTTTTTCAGGTGAATTAACTTCTCAAAGCGGTGCTAAATATGATGCATACGCAGGTTTACCTAGCGATAAAACTTTCATCTTAGGAACTGATTACCTAGGACGTGATCTCTTATCACGTGTGCTTCATGGAACTAGACTTTCTCTATTAATTGCTTTATTAGCGACTCTGGTCGATCTGCTGATTGGTGTTCCATACGGAATAGTCTCCGGATGGAAAGGCGGCGTCCTCGATACCGTCATGCAGCGTATTATTGAAGTTATTTCTTCAGTACCTACTCTAGTTGTTGTTGTTTTAATGTTACTGGTTCTAAAACCAGGACTACTATCCATTGTTCTGGCCATCTCGTTTACGGGATGGGTCACGATGGCCCGGCTGGTCAGGGCGCAAACACTGCAGCTAAAGGAATTAGAATTTGTCATGGCCGCGCAAACCTTAGGTGAGTCATCATTTAAGATAGCTATGAAACATTTAATTCCTAACCTATCGTCAGTTATTATCATTCAAACAATGTTCACCATTCCAACTGCTATTTTCTTCGAAGCTTTCTTAAGTTTCATCGGAATTGGAATGCCTGCACCAAACGCATCATTAGGAACACTCTTATCAGATGGACAAAAAGCCTTTAGATTCTTCCCATATCAAATGTGGATTCCGGCTATTGTCTTGAGTGTGATTATGATCGCAGCTAATTTACTAGGTGACGGATTAAGAGATGCTTTTGATCCGAAATCAGAATAGGGGGTTTTGACAATGGAAAGTATATTAAAAGTTAAAGACTTATGTGTTAATTTTGCGACTTATGCTGGAACTGTCAACGCCATCCGTGATGTCTCCTTTGAATTACATAAAGGTGAAACACTTGCTATCGTTGGTGAGTCAGGTTCTGGTAAATCCGTAACCGTAAGAAGTATCATGCAACTCTTAGATAGAAATGCTGATATTGCTTCTGGTGAAATTATCTATAATGGACAAGACTTGTTGAAATATTCCGAAAAGAAAATGAATGATGTCAGAGGACATGATATCTCAATGATTTTCCAAGATCCAATGACTTCATTAGACCCAACTATGTCGATTGGGAAACAAGTAGCCGAACCACTATTGATTCATACTAAGATTTCTAAAAAAGAAGCGATTGAAAAAGCAATCGAAACTTTACAACTAGTTGGTATCGACAATGCACGTGAACGTATCAATGACTACCCTCATCAATTCTCTGGTGGGCAACGTCAAAGAATTGTTATCGCCATTGCGATTATCGGAAGTCCTGATATTCTAATTGCCGACGAACCAACAACGGCTCTAGATGTTACTGTTCAATCACAAATTATTGATTTGTTAAAAGACATTCAAAAGAAATTGAAAATGTCGATTATCTTTATCACCCATGACTTGGGAGTTGTGGCTGGAATTGCCGATCGAGTTGAAGTTATGTATGCCGGAAAGATTATCGAGTATGGGGAAGTTAACGAGATATTCTTCAATCCTAAACATCCCTACACATGGGGCTTACTTGACTCAATGCCTACCTTGAATGTCAAAGAACGTTTGAACTACATTCCAGGTACTCCTCCTGACTTGATTGATCCAGCACCAGGAGATGCATTTGCACCAAGAAACGAATTTGCTCTAGACATTGACTTTGAACAAATGCCACCGTTCTTTGAAGTATCAAAGACTCACTTTGCTGCTACTTGGTTGCTAGATCCAAATGCACCAAAGGTCACTCCACCGGCATCAATTGTTGCACGTCAAAAAGAATTTAAAAAATTAACAAAGGCTGGTGAATAACATGACTAAGAAAAAAGCAATCATTGAAATCAGCCATTTAAATCAATTCTTTAACGTTGGTAAAGCCAATGAAGTTAAAGCTGTAAATGATGTTTCTTTAGAAATTTATGAGGGGGAAACATTAGGTCTTGTTGGGGAATCCGGTTCCGGTAAAAGTACTACCGGAAGAAGTATTCTACGTCTATACACACCAACCTCTGGCGATATTACCTTCGATGGTACAAACATTGCCAAGTTAAAAAACGGTAGTAAAGACATGTTAAAATTCCGTCGTAATATCCAAATGATTTTCCAGGATCCATATGCATCATTGAATCCTAGAATGAAAGTTAAAGATATTATTGCCGAAGGTTTAGACATTCATGGTCTAGTTAGTTCTAAACAAGAACGTGATACCAAAGTTAATGAGCTTCTTCAAGAAGTTGGTTTAAACCCTGATCACGCAACTAGATATCCTCATGAGTTCTCTGGTGGACAACGTCAAAGAATCGGGATTGCTAGAGCACTAGCAGTTGACCCTAAAGTCATTGTTGCTGACGAAGCTATCTCAGCGCTTGACGTTTCTATTCAAGCTCAAGTCGTTAACTTGATGCAAGATATCCAAGAGAAAAAAGGTATCACTTACCTCTTTATCGCACATGACCTTTCAATGGTTAAATACATCAGTGATCGAATTGCTGTTATGCAACGTGGACGAATCGTCGAATTATCGACAGCGGAAGAGATTTACGAAAATCCGCTTCATCCATATACCAAGAGTTTGTTATCAGCAATTCCTCAACCAGATCCAATTGTGGAATCTAAACGAGTACATACGAAGTTTGATGCTCCAGAAGTTGAACCAACTGATAATACCTTGAGAGAACTCCTTCCCGGACATTTCGTATATTGTTCAGAAGAAGAAGCAAAACAATTAGTATAAACAAAAAAACAGCCATTGATTGGCTGTTTTTTTATTGCTTATATTTAATTATCTTCTACTGTTACCAAGTAATCTCAAGATTGCCATGAACAAGTTAATGAAGTCTAAGTATAAGTCCATTGCACTACTTAGAGCTAATAACCACCATGAAACATTGCTATCAGGTTCACTATCACGATACTTAGCTAAGAAAGTAACCTTAATCATTTGATTATCATAAATTGTGTAAAGTGTGAAAATCAAAATTGTAGCAAGTAAAATCCCGATTGTAAGCCAGCTATTTTGCACAAAGTAACTGATAACTATCATGACGATTAAAGCTAACAAGGCTCCTAATAATGGACCACCCCAAGTCGAATAGTTCTTCTTAGTTACTAATCCATAAACAGCAGTAGTGAAGTAAATTATTGAAGTAACACCTAAGGCTTCATAAACTACAAATGGTTCATAAAGATATGGAACTGCCCCAAGTGGAACCGCAATAATAGCAATTATCACTAACGTGAACAACAAGCTCAATGGAACTGACTCTGTCTTCATTGCTCGATTGATTAAAGCAAAGACTGCAAAAATTAAAATAATTGCTGGAATTCCAGCAGCAGCAAAGAGTGTTGATGTTATTGTGTAAAGCAACTCTGGTTGTGTTGATAAGAACCAAGCAATCGCCCCAGTGATAGCTAATTCAATAATGAAAATTAAGTAAGTTCTTGCCACATGTTTTTTCAAAGGAGCAAGTTCACTTTGTTCGGCTTGAATACCTTTAGCATCGGTTACATAGCCGAATTTATCCATAATTCCGGATTCTTCTTTTTTATTTAAATCGTTTAAATCTTTTGCCATTTAAATTACCCCATTCTTAAATATAAGTAAATAATACTATATTTATATAAATAAGGATAGTATACCAACAATGACTTAGCTTTTCGTTAAGAACTTTTCATGGTAATATCAACTAGTTAAGAAAGGAAGGTGTTCATCATGCGCACTTTAAGATTAGTAGATAAATATACAGTTTCATTAACCACTGGAAATATTAAAAGACATTAAGCCTTCTAACCGTCGACTTAATGCAGACGGAGAATTATATGACTGAAGAATATACAAAAGTAATAACGGGTGGTGTTAGTCACCTACAAGAAGATTTCGACTATACAATGAGTGAATTAACTTCACTTTGTGAAGCCAACAATATGCAAGTTGTCGATAGTCTGACACAAAATCTAGATAAGATTGTCACTGCAACCTATTTTGGTAAGGGAAAAGTCGAAGAACTAGAACATCTAGCTACCGAAAATGATGTCAAAATTGTCGTCATTAATGATGAATTGTCACCTTCTCAAATTAGAAATCTAGAAGAAAAAACTAAACTAACAGTTATCGATCGTACCGAATTAATTTTACAAGTTTTTGCTAGTCGTGCTCAAAGCAAGCAAGCTAAACTACAAGTTGAAATTGCTCAACTGCAATATGCCTTACCTAGAATTCACCCTTCTGGTAATCCACTTGATCAGCAACGTGGTGGTGGTACAACAACTCGTGGAGCTGGTGAAACCAAACTTGAACTTGATCGCCGTGTAATTAGAAACCGGATCACTGCTTTGAAGAAGCAACTTGAAGACGTTGATAAGAATATTGAAACCCAAAGCAAAAAACGTAAAACCAACACTTTACCTAATGTAGCTTTAGTCGGTTACACCAATGCCGGTAAATCAACTACCATGAATGCTTTACTTGAAAAAAGCGTTAATGATAATGAGGATAGCAAAGTCTTTGAAAAAGATATGTTATTTGCCACTTTGGACACTTCTGTTAGAAACGTAACTTTGAGTGATAACACTAAATTCTTGTTATCTGATACAGTTGGATTCGTCAGCAAGTTGCCACATAACTTGGTTGATTCCTTCAAGACTACTTTGGCCGAAGCTAAAGACGCTGACTTGATTATTCAAGTAGTTGATTACAGTGATCCTAACTTCCAAAAGACCATCGATGTTACTGAATCCACCTTAAAAGAAGTTGGAATTGTTAACAAGCCAACAATTTTAGCATTTAATAAGACAGATTTGACCGCAGCCGAGTACCCTACAATCGAAGGAAATAACATCTATTATTCAGCTTTAGATGGTCAATCAATCGACATGTTAATTGGTTTAATCAAAGAAAATATTTACAAAAACTTTCATCAAGAAACCTTCTTAATCCCTTACAATAAAGGTGATATCACTTCTTACATCCTCGATAACCTCGAAGTTGTTTCAAAAGAATATGTAGATGAAGGTACTAAGTTGGAGCTAATCGTTAATTCAACTGAGTATGATAAATTATCAGACTATCTCATTTAACTAATAATTTATTCTAGAATAAAATCCAATTTAAGTGCGCCACTATCGGCTTTTTTTGATAAAATAAGTCTTGGGGGAAATAAATTCAAGGAGTCCATTATGGAAAACCCACAGTTGCTACAAGATTATATTGAGATATATGTATCGGCAATTAAGTATCTTGAAGAATTAGTATCAAAGCCCACCCAAGAGTATGGTTTATCGTTCGAACAGTTTCTCATTTTGAAAGAAATATATGATGATAATTCCATAAGCTTAAAGGATATTGCGGCGAAAAGGGAAGTGACTAGAGGCGCAATTTCTAGGCAAGCCGGAGTTCTAATTAGAAATAATTACATCCAACAAGAAATCGATCCCAGTGATCGTCGTCGCATGATTCTACATGTTACCGATGATGGCCAAAAAGTTGTTGAAAACTTAATGCCAAAAATCAGCAAACGCTTCTACTCCTGGATCGATCGCTTCGGCGAAGATAAGGCAAAAGAATTACTTTCTTTAATGACTGAATTTAAAGAAAAAATCATGGATTAAGGGACACCTTCAGGTGTCTTTTTTTTGAGCCAAATATAAGAATTTTGTGGCAACAACCTTTATAATTAAAGAATACTTATAAAGAGGTGATTCGATGTCTAAAAAAATAAATTTAAAAGCTGCTATTATCGCTGGAACTGCTGCAGGAGTGGTCTCTGGTCTAGTTAAATTAGGATGGGAAAATATTTTACCTCCTCGAACTCCTGAAAGAAACAAAACTAATCCGCCGCAAAAAATGCTGGAACAATTTGGTGTCCCTGAAAAAGTCACTCATGCTACTTACACCTATTCTGGTGAAAAGTTGCCTTATGTGAGTTACATTATTCACTTTGGATTCTCTATTTCTTTTGGAATAATTTACGAAGTTCTAGCTGAATACAAATCATTTATTAAAGTTGGACAAGGAACAATTTTTGGCTTGGCTGTCTGGATAACCTATCATCTATTCGTCATGCCCGCTATGAAAACTGTCCCATCTGCTAAAGATCAACCAATGGAGGAACACATCTCCGAAGCCTTAGGACATATGGCTTGGATGTGGACGAACGATATTGTCGGCCAAGAATTATATCGTCGCTTAACTACTAAGAAATAAATGAATAATCAACCTTGGCAAACTCGTTGGCCTGAAAGAATCAGTTATGGACTAAGTGATGCTGCCGACAACTTAGTCTTTCAAATGATGACGATGTATCTGTTGTTTTTCTATACAGATATCTTCAAACTTCAGCCCGAAGATGTTGCCATTTTATTTGTTGTTGCTCGCTTTGCAGACGTTATCGAGAGTTTATTAATCGGAATTATGATTGATAAAACCAAAACCCGTTGGGGTAAAAGTCGTCCGTTCTTTCTATGGTTCGCCTTCCCATATGTTATCTTTGCTGTCTTAACCTTTTTGACACCTAATTTCACCTACGATTGGAAATTAGTTTGGGCCTACGTAACTTATCTAGGTTTAGGATTCTTTTATACCGCAGTTAATCTACCAATCACGTCAATTCTGCCAACTATGACACAAAACGACCGTGAAATCACCTTATTAGGCGTTATCAGACAATTCTTTGGAAGTTCTGTCCAAATCATCGTTTCGGTTTTTGCACCCTTATTAGTGCTATTTTTTGGACATGGTAATCAACAACATGGTTATTTCTTAACCGTTGTTACTTTCGGAATTATTTCGTTAGTTTTAATTCTAAATACTTTTTTTCAAGTTAAAGAAAGATTTCATGACCAAAACGCTTCATATAAATCGCTTAAAGAAACTTTTTCTATGCTTAAGAAAAATCATCCCTGGATTATTATCTCCATCGTTATTTTTCTTTACTGGCTAACTACGGCTATCAAAAATCAAACGACCATTTATTATTTCAAATACGTAATTGATCGTGCCGACTTAGTTCCGCTAGCTAACAGTTTCACTTTAGCCGCCTTAGTCGGTGTGGTTCTTATCTACCCGCTCTCAAAGAAACTCGGTAATAAGAAGACTATGCAATTTGGAATTATCTTCGCATTGATTGGCCAATTAATTTTGGCATTAGCTGTTTACATGAATAACTTGCCAATTCTTTTCACCGGTACTTTTATCAATTCAATCGGCCATGGCTTCATTGTTGGCTTAGTTTCAGTGATGATTGCCGATACTATTAAGTTAGGAACCGCCATGGGAATTCAAGCAGAAGGTGTCTTGGCATCAACTGACAACTTAGGTGTTAACCTAGGTTTAGGAATTGGTGGATTCATTACCGCTCAATCCTTTAGTTTTTCTGGATTTGTTGCCGGGCAAACTCAAAACCAAGCCACTATTGAAATGATTAATCTCAATTATGTAGCAATTCCAATTATTTTGTATTTGATTATGTTCGCTGTTTTATTCTTCTACAATGAAAAAATCATCAACAAAAAAGCCTTCAACTAGTGAAGGCTTTTTTTGATTAAAGATTGATAAATTCATTTTTCTTATTTGTAAGTAGAACTACTTCACCTTGTTCATTTAGATAAACATCATCTTCAATTCTAACGCCACCTTTTTCAGGTAAATAGATTCCCGGCTCAATGGTGAAGACCATATTAGGTTTTAAAATTTCTGTACTAATTGTATTCACAGTTGGATATTCATGAACTTCTAGACCAAGTCCATGTCCAGTACTGTGGTTAAAGTATTGCCCATAACCATGTTCAGTTATATGATCACGAGCAGCTTTATCAACGTCTTTAAATTTCATTTCCAATTCGAGACTCTTAATAGCAGCTTCTTCGGCATTTTTAGTAACTTCATACACTTGGCGAAGTTCATCACTAATCTCACCAACAGCCACTGTTCTAGTAACATCTGAATAGTATTGATCAACCACAAACCCAAAATCCAAAACAATCAATTCATGATTGCCAATTAATTTATGTGAAGCGGTCCCATGTGGAAACGATGATCTAACTCCAGAAGCAACAATCGTCTCAAAAGCCGGTGCTTCTGCACCCATCTTTTTGCCCAAGTATTCAATTTCGGTGGCAATATCTAATTCTTTAACTCCTGGTTTGATGTAGTTAAGAATTTCATCATAGACTTTGTCAGTTATTTGAGCAGCCCTGGAGATACATTCAATCTCTTCATCAGTCTTATACATCCGAAGTTTTTGAATGAGATTATCGGTGTAAATTAGTTCAACATTAGCGTCTAATAATTGTTTGGCGTCGCCAGCGGTGAAATCTTCAGCTTCAATAATAACTCGCTGAATTTCCTTACTTTTTAGAAATTCACTCAAGGCAGTTTTCTTACTATCAACAATTGTGAATGTTGGCGACTCTACCTTTATTTGTTCAAAAAATCTGCCATCAGTATAAATAAATTGTTCCTGTTCACTAATGATTACAAAACCCGTATCACCTGTATAGTTAGCAATATAAAAGCGATTAGCTTGGTTATTAATAATCATCGCATCTGCTCGATTTTTGGTAATTTCTGCTCGTAGTTCATTTACTTTATCCATCATAGCCTCCTAATTGAATTATTTAAAAACTATCTTAACAATAAAAAAATAACTAAGAAAGTCTAAATACTCTCTTAGCTATTTATTTGTAAAATCCAATTAGAATTGCGATTACTAGAATAATCAAAACAATTGTCGTAATCACGGTATACATCGTATCTTTTTCTTTAGCGAAAGCATAAATTGATACAATCACACGTAAGACTGGGGTAAATATTAATAATAGCAGTCCCAACATCATAATTGCATAAGACTTACCACTACCAATCCCAGAAAAAATTGTGGTTAATCGAGTAGGAAAAGCATTATCAGCATAGCCACTATTCCCACTGAATAGGTAAACAACAATGCCAATTAATATAACACCAACAGAAATTGCGACCCCAATTCGAAGAATTTGGCCGATAATAACTTCAACTTTTTGCATTTCGTTTTGCTTTTGTTTATTATCCATCAGATGTTAATACCAAATCCTTTCAGAATCATTTGCACACCCATATATAAAATTATTGGCACGAAAATAATTCGAATTGTCTTGGCACTTAGATGTTGCATAATTCTCGAACCTAAAGTTGCTCCAATCAAAACGCCAACTGCTAAAGGCGCAGCAATTTCTGGACGAATGGCACCACTGAAGAAATAAACTGTAGCACTGGCTGCTGCCGTTACACCCATCATCAGATTACTAGTAGCACTTGATGGTTTTAATGGCATCTTCATAATGGTATCCATTGCAATCACTTTGAAGGCTCCACTACCAATTCCTAGTAAGCCACTGGCTAATCCAGCAGCCAACATCATAATGAACCCACCTGGAACGTGGGTCACTGAATAGTCAATTTGTTTTTGTTGAACCTTATCATAATAAGATCCGTTGAGTTTCAACTTTGTCGCCATCTCATCATTTTGAGTGACTATTGCATCTGCTTGATGTCTAACTAATTTCATTACCATATTAAAAGCTGAATATGCCAACAATACACCAAAGAGAACGAACAAGATCTCTGAAGAAAAAACTCCTGCCAATAATGCTCCAGAGATTGCCCCAATTGTAGTAGCAATTTCCAAAAACATTGCCACACGAAGATTCAACATATCATCTTTCAAATAAGCAATGGAAGCTCCTGAACTAGTGGCAATAACCGAAATCACGCTGGCACCAATGGCATACTTGATATCCAAGCCCATCATCATAGTCAAAATCGGTGTCACCACCATACCACCACCTAAGCCAAGTAAAGATCCAATGACTCCGGCAATAATTCCTACAGCAGCTAACAAAAGTAAACTCTGCATTATTTTTCCTTCGATTCTTTTTCGTTATCACTAATTTCTTTTAATTGAACATCCATAAAATCAACAATTGTCTTCTTTACTGAATCATCAATTTCAGAATCATCGGCAACTTTTTCAATTCGTAATTTTGATTTGTTAATAAATTCCGATTTAGTAGTCAAATATAGTTTTGTTTCCACTTCTTGACCATCTTCGAAAAAGTGAGTAACTTTCTTTGCATCTTGGAAAGGTAAATTGATAATTCCTGATTGAATTAGAAAAGTAGTATTAGCTACGTTAATTTGAAATTCAAATAACTTACCTGAATCCAAACTATCTTCACCAAAGACAGCCGCTTCTTCAAGTGCACCATCAATTTTTTGGCCGAATTCACTTTCTTTGATTGCTACTGCCTTGGTAGCATATTTTTCCTCTTCAATTAATTCGATAAAATCTGTAACTGAAATTTTCATTAAATTACCTACTCTTTAAAATAGTCCTTCAAAAAACTATTGATTTTTTGTTCATATTCTTCAGGGTTTTGATTATAAGATCTAATATGAATCCCCTGAGGATTTTCATACAATTCTTTTGAACCCGTGTAACTATCATACAACTTTTGACCCATATACGGTGGAACAACTTTATCTTCTCCACCCACAACAAACATAATAGGTAACTCTGTTTGCTTTATGGCTTCAAGTCCACTGACTTCCTTATAATCAAACCCAGATCTTTGCTTCGCGTAAAATGACAATATTGGAACAACAAAGTTAGCTAACTGCCCAACTTTTTTAGCGGCATGAATTTTGATAATTTCTAGTGCCGAAGTATAAGATGAATCTTCAATGATTGCCACGACATTATCTGGCAATTCTGTTGTCACCGCTTGTAACTCAGTCGCCGCACCCATTGAGGCTCCAAATAAAAGTACTTCTTGATCAGGAATAGTTTTGTTAAGCTTTTTAATCCATTTGTTCAAATCATTCTTCTCAAAAAAGCCAAAAGTCATGTACTTACCATCACTTTGACCGGAAGCTCGATTGTCTGGCATCAAAACATTAAAGCCTAATTTATAGAATAATTGGCCAAAAATATTTAGAGAGTTATGATCAACACCAAAACCATGAGTCAAAACTACGGTCTTGTTGCATACCTTCTCTTGGGGATAAAAGTATGCTACTAACTTCAGCCGATCATTTTCAATTTCCCAAACTTCGTGATCTTGTTTTCGAAAGTTTTCGGTCGCATCATACAAAGAATGACTTCGAGGAAGTAGAATTTCTTCTCCACCCAAGGCCTTAGATCCACGCATATGAATATAATCGAATAATTTTCTAACTGCTACATATCCATTGGTAACAATTAAAATCAAGATCACAATAATATAAATCATCAGTCTAACTCCCTAATACCTACCATTGAAATTCCAATTATCAGCATCATCACGGTAATTGCCACAAACAAACTTGTGTATGACAAACTTGTAATTATGATACTTCCAACATAAGGCCCTACTGCACGGCCCAATGAACCGAAGATACTATAGATACTCTGCATTGTACCACGATTTTTACTGGTTGATAACTTGCTCAACAAGGCAGGAATCGTTGGGAATACCATTGATTCACCGACTGTTAAAATTAACATACTAATAATGAATTCTGGGAATGTGTGAGCATTAGGTAATAATAAGAACGACAACGCCATAATTACAATACCTAAAGTTAATTGATGTTTTAAAAGCTTGAATATTCTAGATATGAAACGATTAACAACTGGTTGAATCACTAATAGTGATCCGGCATTAACCGTAAATACCAATCCATAATCTTTTGTAGTCAAACCTTGATCCAACATATAGACCGACATATTGCTATCCCACTGTGAGTATCCAACCCAAACTAAAAAGACAGCTGCTGAGATAACCACCAAATTTAACATAAATCTGGTATTACCAATAATTTTCTTAGGATCTGATTCCACAATATCAACTTTTTCACGTTTTTCTTCATGTTTAACTTGATAAGAATCGAGAACATTTCCACGAAGTAGAACAATCACAACACTGATTGCAAAAATAATGGCCGGAAGTAAAAAGGTTAAACGAATACTGTGAGTAAAAATAAAACCAACAGCAGTGGAACCGACCGCAATTCCCATATTCGCTGCTAAATACATATTATTAAAAATAATTCGTGAGTCTCCACGAGCTTGTTCAGCAACATAGGCTGTATAGCCGTTAATCGCCGTATAAGAAAGCCCCATACCAAACCCTAGAACAGCTAGGATAAAGGCAAAAGAAGGCCAGGTGTGGTGAAAGGCCATGATACTCAAACAAATAACAGCAATCACGTAACCTGATATTAAGGTGATACGTTTAGAAAATCTATCAAACATGATTCCGCCGATGGTATTACCAATCATCATCATCGCTGAATAAACCATCAAGGTAAATCCAGCAACGGTTAACGGCTCATTAAGAGTCTTGTTTATAAAGATCGTATTTACAGGCAGGATAAAGCCTAATACCATATTAAAAATTACATTTAACAACAATAACCAACGGCGTTGTTCTTTCATAGACTTTCTCCTTTTTCATTTAATTATAAAAAAACACCATGAGAAAATTCTCATGGCATGCAAGACGGTACATGTTGTAATTACAAAAGGTTCACACATTTGTAAAAGTACATCTACATCCGGTAGAAGTGCAGTACTCCGTCATATCTCCTGTCACTTTAACGTGACTCTCGACTCATCGCACTATCTATACTACATGAGAATAATTGCTTTTTCAATAATCTAAACCTAAATAAAAAAGGTTTTAGCATTTAGCTAAAACCCTTTTATCATAAGCGTGGCGACTTCCTATCCTCGCAGGCAGTTTCCCACCA
>NZ_JAUKWP010000006.1 GCF_030504545.1 Lactobacillus sp. YT155
CACCAGTAGATCCAACAGAACCAACCAAGCCAACAAAACCAACAACTAAGACAATTGTGAATACAATCGTTAAGAAAGTATTACCAAAGACTGGTGAAAATAATGCCTTGAACATGGCACTATTAGCTAGTGGAGTAGTCTTATTATCAAGTGTAGTTGGTTATACAATCTACAAGAATAAGAAAAAAGTAAACTAATCCAAAAAAGCCTTTATTTAATTAAAGGCTTTTTTTATAAGCTTAAGCAATGTCATTAANTAATGCCTTGAACATGGCACTATTAGCTAGTGGAGTAGTCTTATTATCAAGTGTAGTTGGTTATACAATCTACAAGAATAAGAAAAAAGTAAACTAATCCAAAAAAGCCTTTATTTAATTAAAGGCTTTTTTTATAAGCTTAAGCAATGTCATTAAAAAATGAAAAGGAGAGAAGATATGAAAAAAACTCTACTATCTCTATTTATTCTTATCGCTGGAATATTTATTGGATTCTTTGGAAATAAAATATATCAACAAAGTACTGTTGATAAAAATAATTCTGATTATACAATAGTTAAAGGTCCAACCCGTAAAAAAACAATCACCTATAAAGAGGCTGATAAAGACACTTCTTTTTCTTTTCAAAATAAAGAAGGGCAGCTTTGCGTTGTTGTAAAACATAATAATACTTTTATGCTTTACCAACTAAAAGATCCTAATAACTAGTTTTGTAAAGAACAGCAAAAAGTATTCACCTCGTTGTGAATACTTTTTTGTTGCGTAAATTTAAGCAATCTAATTAAAAATATTCTAGTTAATGGTAAAATAAAAAGAATATAGGACTGGTAAATATGAAAACATTAGCTTTTGACACTTCAAACACACAATTATCAATTTCAATTGATGCAGACAATCAACAGTTGGCATCTTTTTTTAGTGATGAAAAAAAGACTCATAGTGTGACACTGTTACCAGCAATTAAACAGTGCTTACAAGAAGCTAATCTGGATATCAAAGATATTGACGAAATCATTGTTGCTCAAGGCCCAGGGTCATTTACCGGAGTGCGAATTGCTGTGACTACAGCTAAGACTCTTGCTTGGACACTTGATGTCGATTTAAAAGGTGTTTCTAGCCTGGCTCTAATTGCTTCAAATATTAAGGATGAAGATAAAATAATTGTGCCTTATTTTGATGCCAGAAGAAGTAATGTTTTTGCGGGAGCCTATCAGTTAGTCGATGGGAAATTGATAGAATGTGTGGCTGATGGTCATTATGTGATTGATGACCTGATTGAAAAATTACAAGAGTTAGAAAATGAAGTCGTCTTTGTTGGTCCAGAAATCGAAGAATTAACTACCAAGGCAAATACTAAATTAACAAAAGTTGAGTTTTCTAGTGATAACGATCCTGATGCTCATAATTTAGTGAAATTAGCTGAACAAGTACAACCGGTTGAAGATATTGACGCATTTATTCCAACTTACTTGCGATATACCAAGGCGGAATATGACTGGCTAAAAACTAAGCATAAGGCAGATGACGATGGTTATGTTCAACGAGTTTAAGAAGATATTTCAACGTCCCTTTAAATTAGCTGAACAGCAGATGATTATTGCTGATAATCAGTATCAAATACGGACAGCTAAGTTGATGGATTTAGCTAGGCTTTACGAACTGCAAAGGGCAGTATTTGCTGGCGAAGAGCCGTGGACCAAGCAAACTTATATTGCTGAACTTACCAATCGCCGTTCGCTATATTTAGTTGTGGAAATTCACGATGAAATTGTTGGTTTTGCTGGAATATCGAAAAGAAACAGACATGAAGTTCATATAACAAATATTGGAATTGACCCTGACTTTCAACATCAGGGTTTAGGGTGCTTTGTGCTAGATAAGTTTTTCAAAATGGCACGTGACGGTGACTATCAAAAAATCACCTTGGAAGTTGATATAAATAATCAACATGCTATTGATTTGTACAAAGCTTTAGATTTTTACGAAGTCAAACTCGAACGTAATTACTATGATAATGGCAACGATGCCTTAACGTTATGCAAGCAAATAAACAAGTAGGAGAGAATCTTGAAGGATACCTTGATTTTAGCTTTTGAATCCAGTTGCGATGAAACAAGTGTCGCAGTTATCAAAAACGGTAAAGAAATACTATCAAACATTATTGCAACTCAAATCAAAAGTCATCAAAGATTTGGCGGGGTTGTTCCTGAAGTGGCCAGTCGCCACCATGTTGAACAAATCACCGTCTGTACAGATTTGGCTCTTAAAGAAGCTAAAGTTACCTATGATGATTTAGATGCCGTAGCGGTGACGTATGGACCAGGATTGGTAGGATCATTATTAATCGGTATTATGGCAGCTAAAAGTATCGCTTTTGCCCATAGTTTACCTTTGATTAAGGTTAATCACTTAGCTGGACATATTTATGCCGCTAATTTGGTTAGTGACTTACAATATCCATTCATGAGTTTGATTGTCTCTGGTGGACACACTGAAATAGTTAAAGTCAGTGCTCCAGGAGAATTCGAACGCCTTGGTGATACTCGTGATGATGCTGTGGGCGAAGCTTTTGACAAAATCGGGCGGGTATTAGGTTTGAAATATCCTGCCGGTAAACAAATCGATGAAATGGCACAATTAGGAAAAGATACCTTCAATTTCCCCCGAGCAATGTTGCAAGAAGACAACTTAGACTTCAGTTTTAGTGGTCTAAAAAGTGCTTTTATTAATACAGTTCATCATGCTGATCAAATTGGCGAAGAACTAGATAAGAATGATTTGGCAACTAGTTTTCAAGAATGTGTGATTGATATTTTGACCGAGAAAACTTTTAGAGCTTTGAAAGATAATCCGGTTAAGCAATTAGTAGTTGCTGGTGGAGTGGCAGCTAATAGTGGACTTAAAAAAAGATTCACTGATGAAATTAAGAAGAGAAATCTGGACTTAGAATTAATTGTCCCACCAATTCGTTTGTGCGGCGATAATGCAGCGATGATTGGTGCAGCAGCACAAGTTGAATTTGAAAAAGGAAACTTTGCCGACTTGGACTTAAATGCCGACCCAAGTCTGGATTTATAAAAAGACTTAATCGATGAGATTGAGTCTTTTTTTATATATAATTGACGTAAATGGATAAGTTCGTGAGGAGGGATAAGAATGAAGAATAATATTGTTTCTGAAAAAGAGTTTCAAGCTGATTTTTCGAAGATATTAGAAGAATTGCCTAATAAAAACGCTCAGACTTTGTACTGGTCATTGGTAAAAACTAAGCTAGGCTCGATGGTTGTAATCAGTGACGATGAGAAGATTTTCCTATTAGAATTCGTCAATAATGAAAAGTTGACAAAAGAAATTCCTGCCTTTAAAAAACGACTAAATGCAAAGATAACTAAGCGAAAAACTGATGTAATTCAACAATTACAAAAAGAATTAGATGAATATTTTGCGGGTAAAAGAATAAACTTCGACTTACCAACTCAACTGGTAGGAACAGATTTTCAAGAAAGTGTCTGGAAGGAATTAACTAAGATTCCGAGTGGTCAAACAATTTCTTATAAAGATTTAGCAAGGGGAATTGGAAATCCCAATGCGACTAGAGCAGCTGCAAATGCCACCGGTAAGAATCCCGTTGCACTAATAGTTCCTTGTCATCGAGTCATCAGTAATGATGGTAGTATAGGTGGTTACGGTGGTGGACTTGATAGAAAAGAATGGTTACTTGAACATGAAAGAGAAGTAAAAAAATAGACAACCGAGGGGTTGTCTATTTTAATTTGTTGAAACACTTAATTCACTTAATTTTACTCAAACTATACGGTAATTCATCTTTACTATAATTTCTTGGATGAGGAACTATTCCTAATCGAAATTCTATATTTCCACCTCTCATCAAGTCATCGTGATTGAAATATAAATTTGTATATTTTTTATTATTCAAAGTTATATCATCGATAAAAAGTTGTTGTTCTTGATTTGGAGTAGAAGAGATTTTAAGGCTTTTTCCACTTGATAATTTGATAGTAACTTTATCAAATATCGGCATACCAACTACATATTGTTTGCTTCCAGGAGTTACAGGGTAAAAACCTAAAGAGCTAAATATAAACCAGCTTGCCATGCTTCCGTTGTCTTCGTCGCCAGGATAACCAGTTACTGAATCGTCGAAAAAAATAGTGGTTAATTGTTTTAGAAGTGGTTGAGCCATTTCTGGTTTTCCAATGTAATTAAAGAGATAGGGTATGTGGAAACTAGGTTGGTTAGAAATTGCTAGTTGTCCTAACTCAACAGCAGCCATTTCACTCATTTCGTGAATTTCTCGATTGTATTTACCAACGCCAAACACAGGTGATTGGTTACAAAGTTCTATTAATCTTTGAGAAAAGCTTTCTGTTCCACCAAATAGTTGTACTAACCCAGCAAAATCATGATATACAGAATAGCTATTTTGCCAGGCACTTCCTTCAGTATAGTCGGTGCCCCATTCGTAAGGGTTGAAATTATCTCTAAGCTGGTTCTTACGATTTTTTGCAACCATAAATTTAGATTCTGGATCGAAAATATTCCGGTAATTGAGAGACTGTGTTCTGTAATATTCAAAGTCTTTCATTTCATTAAGTATATATGCTACTTGAGAAATGCAAAAATCACTGTAACAGTAGTCTAAAGTGTGGTTAACTGATTCATCGTAATCCATCGGAACAAATCCGTATTTTAAATAATCTTTAGTTCCGCTTCTACCGTAGTTAGTTTTTTTGCTCTCGACAGTGGCGGTTTTTTTCATTGCTTTGAATAACTCTGGAAGAAATTTACGCCCTATATCCTTCGTAGCAGCGTCTGCAATAACAGCATCAACTAAAGTTCCTGGCATAAGCCCTCTTTCGTCTGGAGACAACCATTTAGGCAAAAATCCAGTTTCCTTATAACTGTTGAGTATTCCTTCTAAAATTTCCTCATATTGGTCTTGAGCAATTAATGAAAACAACGGATAAACGGTTTTATATGTATCCCAAAATCCATTGTTGGTATATAGCTTTCCTCTTCGAATTTTTCTGTTGAATGTATCAAAATGGATGGAATTACCATCTTTATCAACTTCATAAAACTTTTGAGGAAAAAGAAAGACTCTATATAGGTTATGGTAAAAAGTTGATACTTGAGTACTATCGTGATGATTAATAGTTATTTTATTTAATTGATCTTCCCATGCGTCTTCTCCATTCTTTAGATAGTCTTGCAAACTCCAATCTATTTCCTTACTTAAATTAAACTTTGCTTGTTCCTCAGATATATAAGAAGTTCCGAACTTTATAGTTTGATCATTGTAATTTTTAAAAATGATTTTGAATATTCCATATTCTTCTTGTGAAATATTTTCTATAGTGAATTCAGAGGAAAAAGAGAAATTAAAGAAGAATTTAAAATCAGGATCTTCAGACTCCTTGTAATTAGATAAGTATCCTGAGATGGATTTTTTACTATTTTTAGTTACTTGATACTTGCCAGGTATGTACATCAAGAGCCCAAGTTCTTGTGTTGAAGAGTTATCTAGATGTAAAAGCCCTCCATAACAACTAGGAATTAATTGTGAAGTTACTTGATATTTTGATTCGATTATCTTTAAGGTGTTTGGTTGAAAAACACTTTGCTTAGGATTGTAGGAAGTTTGGACAGATTCAAAATCATATTTATTTAAATCTCCACTAAAAGGGAGCAATAAAAAACTGGAAAAATCTTCCATCCATGGACTTGGTTGATGAGTCAATCTAAATCCTTGAAACATATTTTCTAGAGGGTTGAACCACCATTGGTTATCTGAATTTGTTTGTGGACAAAAGTAATTCATTCCAAAAGGAACTCCAGTGTAGGGGAGACAATTGCCATTTGAAAAATACATATTATTATTTGTCCCTTGCCGAGTATCAATTGAATTTATTAGCATGATAAAAAATCCCTTTTATTTATTTTGAAGAGCGAATTTAATTTATTTTCTTGGGAAAGATATTCCTTCCGATATTTTTGCCGGAATAAGAACTTTTTTCTCTGGAAGTGTTTTTTTAGCAATTAATTGCATCACCATTTCCACCGCTTTTTCACCAATTAATTTTTCATTTTGCTTAATATGTGTAAATTCTGGAAGTCCATATAAAGTAGGAGGAGAGTCAAAGCAAATAATTCTCACGTCACTTGGAATTTGTTTATTTAATGATTTGGCAGCATATTTAATGGTTTCTGCCACCTCATAACTTAGAGCAAAAAATGTTTTTACGGTAGGGTGTGCATTCATAAAGGTAGCAACATTATCTATATCGTCATCGGTTATACTAGTTGCTTTTGTATTGATATTGTTAATCCAGTTTTCTTGTGGAATGTTTATCATATTTTCTGCACTGTAATTTTTAATGGCTTGGAGTCTGTCATTTTGGACCGTATCATTGGTTGCACTATAGCAAACTGCAAGATTTGAACTGGAGGTGGCTGATATATAGTCCAAAGCCTTGTAGATTGCGTCAATATTGTCTGTACTGACTGAGTATTGATTATATATTTGAATATTCAAATCGATAAAAACCACTGGAAAATCATCAATAACTAATTGAACTAATTCATTATTTAAAAATTCTGACCTTGACGGAAGTATTATTATTCCGTCAACTTTACTTTTCTTAAAATTGTTAATTATTTTCTTTTCATTGTTAATGTCATCGTGGGACAAGCTGAATAATAGTTGAGCTTTGTCAGCTATGGTGTCTTCAATAGATTTAACTAAATCAATTCCATAATGAGGAAAGAAATCAGTGAAAACTAATCCTATTTTTCTTTTATTGTTTTCAACATTTTTTTCTTGTTGAATTATAGAAGCTCCGTTTGGATTTACAAAAGTTCCCTTTCCTTTTTGGCGCACAATAAGCTGCTCTTCAGTTAACGACTTAAGAGCGCTATTTATTGTTATTTTACTTACGGAATATATATTAACTAACTCTGCTTCGGTAGGTAATTGAGAGCCAATGCTATATTCATTGGTAAGGATCTTTTTTTTGATGTCCTCGGCAATTTTTTTATATAGTGGTTTGTTCATGAAATACCTCACAATTTTGGTAAAAGTATTAACGTAATTACTCTAATATACGTACTTTATTATTACATAAAAAATATATATTGGAATAATTTGTATATTTAACATATCACATATGTTAAATATTGTAAACATTAAAATCCCTTTGAAATAAGGATTTAAATAAAATTAAAAGAAATTTTGTATAATAAAAATTAATTTGACATGTTAAATATAGGGTGGTATTCTTACGGTGTAATTTTGGAAACGCATACAAAAAAGGGAGGATATATATTTTGAAAATCAAATACCTTGGTACAAGCGCTGCGGAAAGAGTTCCAGCTGTTTTTTGTAAGTGCAGAGTCTGTGAAAATGCAAGAAAGGTAAAGGGAAAAGAGTTAAGGACACAAACTCAGATTTTGTTAGATGATGGGGATTTGATGATAGATTTTCCGGGGGACACCTATCATCATCTAATGAAATATGATCTCGATATTACAGATATCGACTCACTCCTTTTAACACATTGGCATTCTGATCATCTCTACGCTGAAGACTTGGCGTATCGAATGGACGGATATGCTAATGGCATCACTAACAAGTTAGATATTTATGGAAATGAGTTTGTACATGGTTTTTACAACCGGGCTTTTGAATTAGAAGGAAGAACTGATAAAAGTAAAATTGAATATCACGAAATAAATCCTTATCAAAAGTTCCAAATTAAAGATTACACTATTTATTCTTTACCAGCTCAACACGGTAACTTTCAAGAAGATTGTTTTATATATGTAATTGAAAAAGATGGGAAACAAATGTTTTACACACATGATACTGGATATCCAACTGAAGAAATGTGGAATTTCTTGAAGAAAAATAATTTTAAATTTGATTTTGTTTCAATGGATTGTAATGAACAAGGAAAGAAAAACTATAGTGCTCATATGAACATTGAAAAGAATCAAGAAATGATTAGACAAATGAAAAAGCTCGGAATGTGTGACGAAAAGACTGTTTTTGTTGCCGATCATTTTTCCCATAATGGTGGCAGTACACATGAAGAGATGAAGCAACTATTCTCAGATAAAAATGTAATTATTGCATACGATGGTTTAGAAATTGAATTTTAAAGAAAACGCTTAGTTTGATAGGAGATGATGACTATGGATGAACCAAAAGTTAACTCTGTAAATGGATATATTAAAAATAAAATTAATAGTTGGAATTTTAGTAAGAAGCAGTTATTGGAATTCATGCTTATTACTGGTAGCGCAATTTTTATGTGGACACCTATTCAAGTTAAAGATGTCCTTTATGAACCTTTTAGAGCGCATTTAGGCATTACAAATACTCAATTTGGATTACTTTTTAGTATAAACGGATTTGTTCAGATTTTTGGATATTTATTACTTGGTTGGATCTTAGATAATGTAAATGTAAAAAAAGTAATTGCATTTGATATGACAATTTATGCTGCTATAGGAATGTTTTTAGCATTTTCAAAAAACTTACCATTTCCTCTGTTATTAGTAATTTTTGCGGTATTTGGACTTTTTGGAGATGCATTGTATTGGCCACTTATTCAAAAAGCTACAAAGCATATTGGAGGTAGAAATAATCAAGGAAAAGCCTTTAGTTTACAGGGATTGTTTCGAGCTTTAGGTGGGGCACTCATTAATAGTTTAAGTGTGTTGATATTTACCACAATTGGTGGAGTTTATTTTGGAATTGGCGTAGCTATGATGGTTAATTGTATAATGTCAATTTCTTTCGCTATTTTCCTATACATTAAAATGCCAAATGATTTTTTGAAAGATGATGAAATAATTGAAGAATCTGAAAATGAAGTAAATGATAAATCATCAATAAAAAAAGTCCTAATTGTATTGAAATATCCAGTTGTTTGGTTAACTGGATTAGGATCTGCTTGTATTTATGTAGTTGGTATTGGTGTATATACATACTACTTACCATTTCTTCAACATATTTACTCAGTACCTGTATCAGTAGTTGGAATGATAGGTTCTATCTCAGGTCTTTTAGGAATGGTAATTGGACCTATTTCGGGAATTGTGTCAGATAAATTCTTCAAGAATAGCGCTTCTTGGATGTCAATTTGCTACTTGATACTTATAGGAACTATTTTAGGTGTTATGGTTATGCCTAAAGGAAACAGCTTTGTTATGTATGGAGTAGTAGGATTAGTATCATCAATGATTGGTGTTATTTTAGTTAAGTCAATCTACTACTCCCCACTAGGAGAATATGGAATTGATGATAATATCTCGGCCACAGCTATGTCTGTTGCGTCTTTTATAGGTTATAGCCCTAACTTCTTCGCTTATCCGTTGATTGGAAGTATCCTAGATTCATATGCAACTGGAAAAGCTTATAGAATAATATTTATAGTTTTCTTAATTTCAGGAATTTTAGGATTTATTATTAATTTAATCAATTCATATCAAATTAAAAAACATATAAAAAAACAAGCTAATGCATAACATAGTAGGTGAATCAATATGGTAAATAAATACACTAAAGAACAAATTTCTAACCTTGTTAAAAGTAAATATGCAAAACATCCTAAAATAGTATCTATGTTTGAAAATTGTTTCAAAAACACACTAGAAAGTACGATTACTTTCAATAGTGACGGGACTACTGCTTTTATGATTACTGGGGACATACCAGCTATGTGGCTGAGGGACTCTACCAATCAATTAAGACCGTATTTATTTACAGCAACAACTGATGAGAATCTAAAGCTAACTATTTTAAAAGTACTAAAGAAGCAATTCGAATGTATTTTACTAGATCCATATGCAAATGCTTTTAATAATGAGGCTAATGGTAAAGGACATCAAACTGATTTTACTGAGATGAAGCCAAGTATTTGGGAGAGGAAGTATGAAATAGATTCACTTTGTTATCCTCTCCAACTTAGTTATTTATTGTGGAAAAACGTCGGTGTTACAAATCAATTTGATTCACAGTTTTTGGAAGTGCTAAAAAAAGTAATTGAAGTTTGGGAAATTGAACAAAATCATAAAAAAAATAGCAAATACACATTCGAACGTTTGAATGGAATTGAAAGTGATACATTAGCCTTTGACGGAAAAGGTACTGAAGTTGCTGAAACGGGTATGACCTGGTCGGGATTCAGACCAAGCGATGATGCTTGTAGATTCGGTTATTTAGTACCATCTAATATGTTTGCAGTCGTAGTTTTGAATTACTCAGTGGAAATACTGTATGATTTTTTTTCCGAACAGAAGGAACTAATTGCCAGAATATTACATCTTAAAGCTAAAATTGAAGTTGGTATTGATAAATATGGCAAGGTAAATACAGAAAAATTTGGAGATTTATATGCCTATGAAGTTGATGGACTAGGTAGATATAATTTAATGGATGATGCTAATGTTCCAAGCCTTCTATCAATTCCTTACTTAGGCTTTTCGGCAGATAAGAAAGTTTATGAAAATACTAGAAACTTCGTTTTAAGTAAAAACAACCCCTACTATTTTGAAGGGGAAATTGCTAAAGGAATTGGAAGTCAACACACACCCAAGAACTATATTTGGCATATAGCACTTGCAATTCAAGGGTTAACATCTAATAAGAATGATGAAATTGAAAGAATTATTAGTTATTTTGAAAACACAGATGCCGGAACTAACTTAGTTCATGAAGGGTTTAATAAAGATAATCCATCTTTATATACCAGAGAATGGTTTTCATGGTCTAATGCAGTATTTGTAGAATTCATACTTAGCACTATTGGAATTGAATTAACATATTGAACAATCATTTGGAGGAATATAAATGGTTTCAGAAATTTTATTAGGTGGTATAGAAGCAGGTGGAACAAAATTTGTCTGCGCTGTTGCTAATAAGGATTTAGAAATAATTGAAAAAAAGAGAATAGCTACAACGTCACCACAAGAAACACTTAAAAAAGTAAAGAATTTTTTTGATAGTTATAAGATAAGTGCTTTGGGTGTAGGTGCTTTTGGGCCAATCACGATTAATAAAAAAAGTACTGATTTTGGAAAAATTGGTTCTACTCCAAAAAAAGGATGGGAAAACTTTAATATAGTAGAAGCGCTCCAAAAAAATATAAAAGTACCCGTTTACTTAAGTACGGACGTAAATGCAGCTGCTTTAGGAGAAAAGACTCTAGGAGCTGGAAAAGATAAAGCAAACTGTATATACATTACAGTGGGAACTGGAATTGGTGCAGGAGTGATAGTTAATAATGAAATCTTCTCGGGTATGCATCATCCTGAGATGGGTCATATTTATATAAAAAGGCTGGAAAGAGATAGTTACGAAGGTAATTGCCCTTACCACAAAGATTGCTTCGAAGGAATTGCGGCTGGTCCAACCGTCGAAGCCAGAACTGGGATGAAAGGTCAGGATTTATCTGATGATAATCCAGTTTGGGAAATTATTTCTGAATATATTGCAGAAGGGTTAGTGAACTATACATTGTCATTCTCTCCAGAGATAATTATCTTAGGAGGAGGAGTGATGGGGAAAAAATTCTTAGTCGGGTTAATAAGACAAAAGTTTAATGAGTTGATGAATGACTATGCATTAACCCCTAAGATTAATGATTATATAGTTCCATGTGCTTTAGGAAATGATAGTGGTATATTAGGATCACTGATACTTGCTCAAGAAGGTGAGTAGATAAATAAAAAAACATCTACATTTTGTAGATGTTTTTTATATTTCTTCCAATTCTTCACTTTTTTCTGCCCATTTTGTTTCTAAATCGGGTAATTTATCCCGGAGTTCATCAAGTTCTTTTTTGAAATTAGACATTTTTTCGTAGTCATTAACCAGTTCTTCATCAAACATTGAATCATTTATTTCGTTGATGCGAGTTTCAATTTGATCAATTTGTTTTTCAAGCTCATCAACCTCTCGTTGGACTTTTCGAACTTGACTTTGCTTTTGTTTACTTTCTTCATAACTGAGTTTTTGTTCGGATTCTTGTTTATGGATAGAAACTTGAGCAGCAGAATCTGTTTCTTGATGTTTCTTTTCCAAATAATAATCGTAAGCACCAAGATAAATTTTGCTACCTTCTGGTGTGATTTCAACAATTTTAGTAGCAAGAGTATTAAGTAAATAACGGTCATGTGACACAAAAAGTAAGGTTCCGTCAAAATCAATTAGAGCATCTTCAAGTACTTCTTTACTGTCGATGTCCAAATGGTTAGTCGGCTCATCCATGATTAAGAAATTATCATGTTCCATATTGAGTTTAGTCAATGATAGCCGAGCGCGTTCACCACCAGAAAGTGACGATACAAGCTTAGTGACATCATCACCTCTGAATAGGAATGAACCGAGAATATTACGAACTTCTTGTTCAGACATTAGGGGATGTTCATCATGGATTTGTGAAAACACGGTTTTCTTATTATCTAGATTTTCAATATTTTGGTCATAATATCCAGTATCAACATTAGCACCAAAGAAAACTTCGCCGCGTAATGCAGGAATGATTTTCAAAATGGTCTTTAGAAGAGTAGATTTTCCCACACCATTTTTTCCAATAATTCCAATTCGTTCTTCTTTTTTTACATCAAAATTAATCGGCTCTGACATTATGTGTTCAGTATCATAACCGACAGCTAAGTCTTTAACTGCAAGAACTTCTTTTCCACTCGGCTTATTGGCAGAGAACCGGAATTTTGCGGAACTCATATCACCTTCAGGACGTTCTAGACGTTCCATTTTTTCTAATTGCTTACGACGACTTTGAGCGCGCTTGGTAGTGGAAGCACGAACGATATTCTTATCAACAAATTCTTGCAACTTCTTGATTTCTTCTTGTTGTTGTTGATAGTTCTTCCAAGCAAGTTCTTGATTCTTCTTTTTTTCTTGTAAATAAAAACTATAGTTACCAGAATAATGAGTACTCTTATGATGGTCGATCTCCACGACTTCATTAACAACTTTATCTAAGAAATATTGGTCATGAGACACAATTAGCAAGGCACCATCATAACCACGCAAATAATTCTCTAGCCATTCAAGGGTTTCAATGTCTAGATGGTTAGTCGGTTCGTCTAATAGTAATAAATCATGATGTTCTAATAACATTTTGGCGAGGGCCAAACGAGATTTTTCCCCACCGGATAAAGTAGAAATTTCTTTGTCATGAGTACTTTCTGGAAATGAAAATCCCGCTAAGACAGAACGGATTTCAGCTTCATAGCCGTAACCATTGTTATTCTTGAAGTCATTTTGAAGTTGATCATAATATTTTAGTTGTTCAGGATCATCAGTCATATTGGCTTCGAGTTCACGTAATTCTTTTTCTTGATCTTGTTGTTCTTTGAAGACAGACAACATTTCTTGATAAATGGTCTTAGAAGTATCTAGACCTGATGATTGTTCTAAATAGCCAATACTAAGATTCTTTCGCTTAGAAATTTCACCTTCATCGGTAGGATTAATTCCAGCAATTATTTTTAGGAGTGTGGACTTACCGACACCGTTACGACCAACCAAGCCAATACGAGAATTGTCTTGAATTGAGAAGGTTATATTAGAAAATAATTTTTCAACGCCGAAGAATCTAGCAGCATTATTTACTTGTAATAAAATCAAAATATTTTCTCCTGGAGTTTTATCTATGTATAATACTAACATCAATACACAAAAATTCACAAAGTTTATAGTATTGGATATTGTTTTTTTACTAAGGATTAGATAAGATGAGTTTGTGAATTAGTGAAAAAATAAATTAGTGAGGAGCATTAAGACTATGGAACAAAAAATCCCAAAAGCAACAATTCGTAGATTACCTCTTTATTATCGTTATTTTCAATATTTAGATGATGCAGATACTAAGAAGATCTCCTCAGCTCAATTAGCCGAGACCACTAAGATTGATAGTGCCACTATTCGCCGTGATTTTTCATACTTTGGAGAGTTGGGAAAACGTGGATATGGATATGATGTTAAAGAACTACTAGCGTTTTTTAAGAAACTACTTAATCAAGACAAGCGCACTAACGTTGCTCTAATTGGGGTGGGTAATTTGGGACATGCGCTTCTTAACTATAATTTTTCACAAACTAATAATGTGCGTATCGCTGCAGCGTTCGATATCGATCCAAAAATTGTCGATACAGTCCAGAGCGGTGTGCCAGTTTATCGCATGGAAGAACTACATAATCAATTGAGTTTACAACAAATAGACACTGTTATTTTGTCAGTTCCTGTTGAAACTGCACAAACAACGGCTGATGAATTAGTAGAATCTGGAGTCAAAGGAATTTTGAATTTCACGCCAATTCGTATTTCAGTGCCAGATGATGTTCGTGTTCATAACGTCGACTTAGCCAATGAATTACAAACATTGATTTTCTTCTTGGATAATATGAATCAAGAGTAGAATCTAGGAATTAATCGTTAAAATTTAAGCGGGGCAGAATTCATAGAATTCAGTTCCGTTTTTTATTGCAGTGGGGATGATTATTAATTGAAACCAATCTTAAAAAGGATGCGACCGCAACTTTTTTACCAGTGTGTAATTAAGTTGTCTGCGTTCATAAATAATTGCGAATGCTATGATTACATCTGTAAGGGGTTTCAGAGAAGGGAGGTAAAGGATTCTTGCCGAAAACTGAGTTAAAAATGGGGCAATATATTTTAAGTCATGAAAAAGTTCATTATTCTGACTTAACGACTGAATTTAATATTTCGCGACCAACTGTGACAAAGTATCTTAATCTATTGTCTGAGAGCATTGCTGATACCAATGTTAAGTTGGTTCGTGATAAAACTTCAGGAATCTATTTCGAGGGCGACACTACCGATTTACAAAATGTTTTGAATGAAGAAACAGAGTATATTGTTCCTGATACTCCGGATGATCGACAAATGTTTATCATTGCTAGGCTAATATTTAGAAAAAATCGTGTCACGATTAATCAGTTATGCCAGCAATTATACGTTAGTAAAAGAACGGTTGAATCCGATTTAACAAAAGTTAGAAACTTTATTGCTGATAATGGTGGGTCTTTGATTAATAACAATGGTTCACTAAGTGTTGTATTACCAGAAAAAATTAAGTATCCATTCTTAATCGATGTGATCCATAAGTTCTGGGGTAACAAGTTAATGACCAGTAACCATGAGAATGTCATTTTTCCACCGATGCTCAATCAATATTTTGAGCAAGGTCAGACCAAGCAAGTTTTTAAAATTGTTGATGAATTTATCAGTCAGCATGACTATAAATTAACGGATTATGAATACGAAACCCTGGTTATATATTTGATTCTGCAATTGTCGCTTTCAAAAAATAGCAACCAGAATCAAGATTCTCCAACACAATTAGAAACCGAGACACTCGAATTAAGTAAAAAATTTCATTACGTCTTTCATTATCATTTGAATATTGAGCAACTCACATATTTGAATAACTTTATTATTCTAATTAAATTGGAGAATCGTATTCCAATTATTCACAATGAAGACTTCTCCGATTTACGAGAGAACATTCAAGAATTGTTGGATGATGATTTTGATGAGCAATTATTGGAAGGACTTTACCAACATCTATCTGGTGCTTTAAGAAGATACAAGTTTGGTATGAAAGCCAGCAATCCTTATATAGAACAGATCAAGAGAAAATTTCCGCTGTCATTTGAAGAAGCCTTGAAACTAGTTTCAAAATTAGATCGGAAATTAGATACTGATTTGAGTGAAGATGAAGTGGCTTTTGTTGCTTTACATTTCGAATCACATTTTGAGCGAAAAAGAACACCTGATGCTCCAGTTACTGCTGTAATCGTATGCAATACCGGAATTGGTACATCAAGATTGTTAGAAGAAAAAATCAATCAAAATATGAGAGATCAAATTACTATTGAGCGAATTTTGCGAAGTTACGAAGTGGGCGATTCAAACATTAGTGAGGATTTGATAATCTCAACCGTACCACTAGAGAATATTGAAAAACCACATGTTCTGGTCTCGCCGTTTCTAACTGATCGTGACAAACAAGAAATTAAGCGAAATATTGATTTGATTAATTCTCAAACAGAAGCTTTTGGTTATTTCTTGTCATTGTTTAAAGATAATCTGATTTTTATTGAAGATGAGAAACTAGATTATCAAGAAGCAATTCAAAAGATGACTACTGCTGCGATTGAGAGTGATTTGGCAAATAATGATTTGACTAAAGCTGCAATTAGTAGAGAGAACATCTCAAGTACGGCGGTGGATAACATTGCCTTACCACATGCCGATACACAATTTGTTAAGCAGCCGTTCATCGCCATTATGATTTCCAAAAAAGGAATTAAGTGGATGAATGAGAATGTCAAAGTTGCCTTTTTCATGGGAATGAATGATCAAACAAGTTTATATATTCGAAAAATTTATCATTATCTCAATGAGATTATTGAAGATAAAGAAAGAATATACGAATTAGAGAATTCCCAAAGTACCACTGAAGTTTTAAAAATATTAACTGGAGATAAATAAATGTCTAACGAAGTATTATTAAAAGATTGCGTTCTAGTTGATTTGAACGTTAGTCCTGCAGAAAAAAATGCCGCTTTAAAAGAAATATCTAACCAATTAGGTAATGCTTTAAGTGTGCCAGCTACACAAATTGAAGAAGGATTGTTGAAACGTGAAGAAGAAGGAACCACTGGCTTCACTGATGGTTTCGCTATTCCTCATACTCAAGTTCCTGATTTAAAAGATGTCAGAATTGGTGTGGTTACTTTTGAGAACTCAATTGCTTGGGAATCATTAGATGGTCAAGATATTGAGATTGCTATTGTGTTATTAACACCTCAAGCAGAAGGTAATCAAGAACACTTGAAATTACTATCACTACTTTCAAGAAAACTTATGAACGAAGATTTCGTGAAAGAAATTAAGGAAAATAAACACAATCAAGACGCACTATTCGACTTAATCGCTGAAATAGTGAACAAATAAAAGGGAGAGACATTATGACAAAAAGTATTGTCGGTGTAACAAAATGTCCCGTAGGGATTGCCCATACATATATGGCAGCTGAGAAACTAGAACAAGCTGCAAAAAAAATGGGTTATGAAGTAAAAATGGAAACACAAGGTGCTTCCGGAACAGAAAATGAATTGACAGCAGAAGATATCAAAAACGCTGATTTCGTCGTTTTTGCAGCTGATGTTGCTGTTGATGGTATGGATCGTTTTGTTGGTAAGAAGGTCATCTTTGGTGACACACCAGCAGCTATTAAAGATTCAGAAGAGTTAATTAACAGAATTAAAGATACACCCGTTTATAACGGTGCTGGTTCAAGCAAGAGTGAAGATGACAGTGAAGAACCAACTCAAAAATCAGGTCAACAAAGACCAGCAGTTAAACAATTATTGAATGGTGTATCACACATGATTCCATTCGTTGTTGTTGGTGGATTGTTCATTGCTCTATCAATTGCTATTGGTGGACATGCTACAGCTCAAGGGATGGTAATTCCTGAAGGAACTATCTGGGCTAAGATGAACGCTATTGGTGTTTTTGGATTCACATTGATGATTCCAATTCTTGCTGGTTATATTGGTGATGCTATCGCCGGACGTGCTGCATTAGCACCAGTTATGATTTCAGCTATGGTTGCTAACTCACCAGATATTTTAGGAACAAAAGCTGGTACAGGATTCTTAGGTGCTATTCTTATCGGTTTCGCTGGTGGATATTTAGTTAAATGGATGAACAGTTGGAAAGTACCAAAGGACCTACGTCCAGTTATGCCAATCTTTGTTATTCCATTGTTGGGAACCGCTATTTTATCAGGATTATTCGTCTTCTTATTAGGTGGACCAATTTCTTGGTTGATGACAGCTCTACAAGATATGCTAACCGCACTTGCTAAGAACCCATCAACAAGTATTATTCTTGGAGCTATTATCGGTGTCATGGTTGCTTCAGATATGGGTGGCCCAATCAACAAAATTGCCTTCCTATTCGGTGTTGCTTCAATTACCGCTAACGCTCCACAAATCATGGGAATCGTTGCCTGTTGTGTTGCCGTACCACCATTGACAGTAGGTGTTGCTGCATCAACACGTGGTAAATTATTCAGTAAAGAAGAATCATCAGCATCAATCCCAGCTATCTTGATGGGACTAATCGGAATTACCGAAGGTGCAATTCCATTCGCTGCTGCAAATCCAAAACGTGTCTTCCCAAGTATCATGATTGGTAGTGCTGTTGCCGGAATTATGGGAGCAATCTTCAAGATTACTGACGTTGTACCTCATGGTGGACCAATTGTTGGTGTACTAGGTGCAACAAACAACTTAGGATTATTCCTATTATCAATTGTAATTGGTGTAGCTGTAGGATCACTATTGTTGATTTTTCTACAATCAAGAGCAGTTAAAAAAGCAAAATAAGAACGTGTAAAAAAGTGAATGCTAAGAAAAATGGCACTGAATTCTTTGAATTCAATGTCATTTTTATTTAGACGAAATTTTTGTTAACTTGAACGCGTTTCAAAAGTTCACTCTTTATTTTTATTTGTATTGTTTTTTACTAGTTCTTTTTCAAGTCTTTCAAAATCAGGACTTCCAAATTCGTGACCAATTGGTGGATAAAGATTAACTACTTTTTCGTTAATTACTCCACCGTGATAATCTTTGAATAATTCTTCTATAGTGATTTGATTTTTTTCAGTCATGCAGTTATCCTCCATAGAATGTGTGCTTATATGGTAACACATCAAAAAAGAGAAGACTCAATTTTTAACTTTCTAATAATTATTGGTAAACTATAGCTATTAAATAAATATAGGAAGCTGATATGACAAAAGACTTTGAATACGAACAAATGTTAAATGGTGAATTATACAAAGCCATGCAAATTAAACCTGAGAACCGTTCCGATGAGGGTAAGGCGATTGCACAACAAATTAATAATCTTCCCATCAACAACACAAAAGAAATTGTTGAGATGGAACGCAAGTTATTTAAGAGAACTGGTAAGAATCTCTATATTAATCCACCAGTGCAAGTCGACTATGGCCGTCATGTTGAAATTGGTGATAATTTTTATGCTAACATGGATTGTATTTTTCTCGACGTTAACAGCATTATTATTGGTGACAACGTTATGGTTGGACCAAGAACTAGTTTCTTAACAGCAGGACATCCGACTGATCCAGAAATTCGTGTTGATGGCTATGAGTTTGGTTACCCGATTAAAGTTGAAGACAATGTTTGGATAGGTGGTAATTGTACGATTATTGGTGGCGTGACAATTGGTAAAAATTCAATTGTTGGTGCTGGTGCAGTGGTGACAAAAGACGTTCCTGCTGATTCTATTGTCGGTGGCAATCCGGCACGAGTAATTCGCAAAGTTGGTATTGAAGATAAGAAAAAATGGGCAAGACAAGTTGAACAATATCATAAGAAATTAAATGCCATGAATGAACTTAATTAGTTCAATTTTTCTAGTTGTAGAACACTGTCACAATGGTAAACTAGAAAGGTAAATAATATAGAATAAGAGGATACAAATTTGGAACCTTTATTTTTAAAACCATATTTTCAACCCAAAATTTGGGGTGGACGTAAGTTAGAACAAATATTTAATTATGATTTGCCAGAAGGCGATATCGGTGAATGTTGGGCGATTTCTGGACACCAACATGGACAAAGTACTGTTATCAATGGTGAATACGCTGGAACAAAGTTGGGTGATTTGTGGAATGAACACCGCGAATTATTCGGCAATGCTCAAGGAGAGGTTTTCCCATTATTGACAAAAATTCTTGACGCTGAAGATAGCTTATCAGTTCAAGTTCATCCTGATAATGTCTATGCTAAAGAACATGAAGGTGAACTAGGAAAGACAGAATGTTGGTACATTATCGATGCTGACGAAGGTGCAGAATTAATCTTCGGTCACAATGCTAAGACTCATGAAGAGTTGAATGAAATGCTAGAAAGTGGCGACTGGGATGACTTATTGAGATACGTACCAGTTAAAAAAGGCGACTTCTTCTATGTGCCATCAGGAACCGTACATGCTTTGAACAAAGGTATCATGGTACTTGAAACCCAACAAAGTTCAGATACAACTTATAGAATGTACGATTACGACCGTGTTGATAAGAAGACTGGTGAAAAACGTGAATTGCACATCAAGCAATCAGAAGACACAATTACAGTTCCACATGTTGATCCAAAAATTAACATTGAAACAGAAAAAGTTGGTGCTAGCACAATCAATACGTTCGTCCGCGCACCACAATCACCATTCTTTGCAGTCTATGAATGGCTGGTAAAAGACGAATTGAACTTGCAACACAAAGATGGTAAATATACTTTGGCATCAGTAATTACTGGTTCAGGTAAGCTAACTGCTGATGGTAAAGACTATGATTTGAAAAAAGGTGACCACTTCCTAATTCCAGCCCAAATCAGTGACTGGACAATCAGTGGTGACTTGCAGTTGATTGCAAGTGAAAGTGAAGAAAAATAAGGGAAAATAGTATGCGGTACGAAGACCTAATCTTTAATGATTAGGTCTTTTTATTTTCAATTTAATTTTTTAGTTATTAAAATTGTAAGAGTGTTCAATTAAATTCTAATATGATAATAAATTATTTGGTCTTCTTGGAATGTGAAAGCAGAAATATAATTTCATTGGATGGTGATAAATGTGAATAAAAATGAATTAAGTAGTAAAGAGAGAAGAATAGTTATTTTAATAAGGCTATTTAATCATGAACATTTAAGCTATCAGCAATTGTCGGAAGAATATTATGTTTCCAGAAGTAGTATTGCCAATGATATTTCTTTTATAAAAGAAATATTAAGTCAGGAAAATTTGAAATTGAATTTTGATAATTCTGGAACATTTTTTGCAGGAGGTGAAATTCAAGTACAGAAGATTTTGAATAAACTAATCATCAATCATCCTGAAAATGAAAATTTAGTTCTAAAAAAAGATTTATTGGATCAAGTTGAGAATAATTTGAAATCATCGATTGAGAAATTGAATGTAGAGATTCCCGGTGGATTTATCAAAAATATAGTTATCTCGATTTCGGTGATGATTACTAGGTTGCAAGCAGGAAATAAGATTATTTTTGGAATCAATTCTGAATTAGACGATACATTTTTAAACTTTGATAACTATCCGTTGATTTATGAACTATTAGATCAAATGGGATTAAGAGATGAGTTTAATTTTAGTAATGACGAATTAAAATATCTTACTTATACAATTCTTGGAAGCGGACTCTCATTATTTATGAGTGAAGGAAAAATTCCAGTTTCTTTTGGTAATGAAGTTAAAAAACTAATATCTAACGTTGGTAAAGGTATTACGGTTGATTTTTCAAAAGATGAAAAACTAAAAAATGATTTAATTGTTCATTTATATCAATTAGTAGTGCGCGTTAGAGGTCAAATAGTTGTTGTGAATCCAATGCTCGAGTCAGTTAAACGTAATTATTCTGCTTTGTATGGGGTAGTTTGGCTGGCTTTAGATGAGTTCAGTAAGAAATTTAAAATCAAAATACCAGATGACGAAGTCGGATTTATAACTATACATTTTCAAGCTTCGTTAGAAAGAACACAACGTACAAAGAGAATTTTATTTGTTTGCCCAAACGGAATTGGAACTAGTTCTTTTGTTTCATCAAAAATAAAAAGAGTAATGCCAAATATTGACAGTATAGAAATAGCATCTATGAATAAGTTAAAAAAAATGAATTTAAAAAATGTTGATTTGATTATTTCAACTGTTGAATTGAATGACTTAAAGACTCCAATTGTCAATATTTCTCCGATGGTTACAAAAAAAGATTTGATGAGAATAATGAGCAGTTATATAGATTTGATAAATAACAAGAAAAGCTACAAACAAAACTTTGATAGTGAAATTATAAAAAAAGTTTATTTCAAAAAGATAAGTACCGAAAAAGAAGCTGTTGAATTTCTTGTAAATGAAAGTGAAGACAGTGTGATTGATAAAGTAAAGTTTTTAGACTCGATATTTGAGCGAGAAGAATTACAGTCAACCTATCTAGGTAACGGTTTTGTCATACCACATGGAAATCCCGAATATGTTAAGTCGTCATCTGTTTCTATAGTAGCACTAGATGATCCTATTAAATGGGGAAGTCATTCGGTAGATATCGTAGCGTTATTGATGATAAAAGCTGAAGACTCATCCAAGTTGGAAGGCGTGATGCAGTTTCTTATGAATGGAATTGATGATAAGAATTGGTTTATATCAAAATTGATGGAAGTGATAGATTAATGAGTACAGTTAGATTATTACCAAGTGAAAATATAAAAATAGTAGATAAGCAAATGGACTGGAAAGAAGCAATCAGTCTTGCTGCAAAACCCTTACTTGAAAATAATAATATCAGTCAAGTTTATATCGATAACATGATTGAGAGTGTTGAAGTTAATGGTCCCTATATGGTTTTAAATGATTACTTTGCACTTTTACACGCCAAACCAGGTGTAGGTGTTAATGAGCAAGGAATGAGTCTTATGGTAACAAAAGACGAAATAGATATGCTGGGGAAGCCAATTAAAATATTTTTAGTTTTAGCAGCAGAAAATAGTGACAGTCACTTGAAGAATCTTCAAAAACTAATGGATATCTTCATGAACGAACAAAACTATCAAGACATTTTAAAAGGTGATAAGAAAAGAATTAATAAAATTTTTGGATAGGAGTATATTATGAAAATTTTGGCTGTTTGTGGGTTTGGTGTAGGAAGCTCTATGGTACTAAAAATGTCGTTAGACAAGGTTGTGAAAGAATTAGGTATTGATGCTACTGTAGAAAATACAGATATTTCAACAGCAAAAGCAACTGATGCGGATGTTTATTTCACAAGTCATGAATTATTACCTGAACTTCAAGAATCAACTAAAAACCCTGTTTATCCAATTAAGAAGTATATGGATACAGCAGAAGTAAAAGAAAAACTAAACGAATATTTGAGTGAGAAAGGATAATACAATGGATTTTATTACAGAAAATATCTTAAAAAACCCTCCAATTTTGCTTGGGCTTATTGCAATGATTGGTTTATTACTACAAAGAAAACCGTTTTCTGAAACAATTAAAGGTTCCCTAACGGCAGCATTTGGAATGGTTATTTTGACTGCTGGAGTCAATATGATGACAGGAACAATTGCTCCTATTAATACGGCTGTTCAGACGCAATTAGGCTTGTCAGTATCTAAGGGATTATCTGATGTGACATTTACTGCTAATTACGGAGGATCAGTTGGATTAGCTATGTTTTTTGGATTAATTCTCCACTTACTAATTGCTAGATTCACACCAGTAAAAACAATCTTCCTAACTGGACATATGTTATGGTGGTTCCCATTTGTATTTATTGCCGCAGGGGTCGAAGCTGGATTAAAGGGTACTGTTTTAATCGCTTTCGGAGCTGTTTTCTCAGCTTGTTATTGGTCATTCATGCCATGGATTATGCGTAAGTATGTTTGGGATGCAACTGGTGATGACTCATTCTTAATTGGTCATCCAACCGGGATTCTTTCGTTACTATCCGGATTCATTGCTAAAAGAGTTGGTAACAAAAAGAAATCAACAGAAGATATTAATGTTCCTAAGAATTTGTCTTTCTTCAGAGAAATTTCAATTACAGGTGCATTAGTAATGTTTCTTATGAATATTGTTGTTGGAATTATTGCTCCAGTATTAGTACCAAAAGGCGGTAACTTATTCATGTTTTCAGTAAATGCCGGACTAAACTTTGGTGCTGGACTTTTAATCATGTTATATGGTGTCCGTTTACTTATTAATCAAATTATTCCTGCTTTCCAAGGAATTGCTGAAAAAGTTGTTCCTGGTGCAAAACCAGCATTTGATATTCCAATTTTGTTTAACTATAAACCAAATGCTGTAATTATTGGATTCATCGTTGCAATGATTACTTCAACAGTATTAATTGTTATTTCGAATACATTTAACATATTTGGTGTAATGATTGTTCCCTTAGTTATTACTAGTTTCTTTGAATGTGGTGGTGCTGCTGTAATTGGCGAAGGACAAGGTGGTTTAAGAGGTGCAATTATAGGAACCGCAACTGCATCAATCTTGATGGTTGCATTAGTTGGTATCTCCGCTGCAATTTTCCACACGACTATTCAAAACTGGATTCTCATTTTCGGTGGTAATGACTTATCATTATGGGGAATTATTGCCAAATTATTTGGATCGCTATTTGGAGGTATTTAGATATGCTCCAATATTTTGAGAAAGTAAGTTCACTTTTAAAAGAAGTTGAAACTAAAGAAAAAAAGAATATCAAACTAGCTATTGATGCATTATATGAAGCCAATGTTAATAAAAATTCTATTTATATTTTTGGTGCTAGTCATGCTGGGATTTTGGCTGAAGAAATGTATTATCGAGCTGGCGGAATGATGAATATCAATGCAATTTTTGGACAAGAAGTAATGCTTGATAGAAGTCCAATTACTTTTACTAGTAAGATGGAAAGACTGGAGGGGTATGGAACTAACTTGGCATCTACAGTCGATTTTCAAGCAAACGATATCTTAATTTTACATTCTGTCTCTGGTAGAAATCCTGTAACTTTGGAACTTGCGATTGAAGCAAGGAAAAGAGGCGTAAAAGTAATTTCTATAACTAATTTAGAATATTCTAAGACTGTTACAAGTCGCCACTCTTCAAAAAAAAGATTGTTTGAGTTATCAGATATTGTAATTGATAATCATGGGGATGTTGGGGATGGAAGTTGTGAAGTTCCTGGAATGAAACAAAAAGTTGGACCAACATCTACGGTTGTGGGAGCTTCAATTCTAAATTCAATTATTGTTGAAGTTTCTAAGTTACTTGTTGAAAATGGAAGTAAAGCTCCGGTATTTTACTCTGCTAATATTGATGGCGGGGATGAATTGAATAATGAACTGTTTAATGAATTCAAACAAATGATTCATTATAAGTATTAAATAAAAAAGCAAACAAGTTAATCTTGTTTGCTTTTTTATTTAAAAACATTTTCCTACACTAGGAAAATTTCTTATTAATTTGTTTTATCACAAGCTATTAATATAAAGATAAGCTTTAATGTAAGCGATTACAGAAACATCAAATAGGAGGAAAGAAGAATGACAAAAGTCTTACTCGTTTGTGGTAGTGGTGCATCAAGTGGATTTATGGCAGCTGCTGCAAGGAAAGCTGTTAAGAAAGCAGGTAGCGAAATTGAATTCAAGGCGCGGAGTGATTCAGAATTGGGAGAATTCTTAGAGGGAACAGATTTACTATTAATTGCCCCACATTTGAAATACATGCTTGATGATGCTCAAAAAGATGCAGATAAATACAATGTAAAAGTTGCTATTATTCCTCAAAAAGTTTATGGAGCCCTTGATGGTGATGGACTCTTGAAGTATGCAGAAGAGCAATTAAATATAGGATAGGTGATTTAAATGCAAGAAAATAATCGTGACACTTTAAATGAAATTTCAATGCAAGTGATTTTACATGCAGGAAATGCTCGTGATATTGCAATGCATACTTTGAGTAATCTGGAAAAGAAAGAACCAGATTTTAATGAAATTGATTTGTCATTAAAAAAAGCACATGAAGAGATAACAAGTGCTCATAAGAAACAAACAGATATGCTACAAAAGGAAGCTAATGGTGAAGAAATACCATATTCTGTGTTGTTTGTTCATGCGCAAGACACATTGATGACAATTCAAAGTGAAATACTACTTATTGAACGTTTAGTTCCAATTTTTAAGTCTATAAAGGAGATTAATCATGATGAATAAATTTATTGCTTGGATGACGGATAGTTTTGCTCCAAAAGTTAATAAGTTAGCTAAAAATCCATGGGTTGCTTCTGTTCAAGATGCAATTTTGGCTGCTATGCCAATGATTTTTATTGGATCATTCGCCACAATTTTATCGGTTGTTAAAGATTTCTGGAAAGGTTTCCCAGACTTTTCTCCATTGAGTGCATTTAGTTTTGGGCTCTTTTCATTATTCTTTTCATACCTACTTCCTGAGGCAATTATGAATCACAAAGGTCATAAGGACGTATCAAAGCAAGCTGGGATTGCTGGGATGGCATTTTTCTTACTTATGATTTTCCCAACATATACTAACGCAGGAAACTTAGTATTAAATCCTAATGAGCTTGGAACTGGTGGAATGTTTACAGCTCTTGTTGCCGGATTATTTACAGGATTTGTTATGAATCTTGCTTCAAAATATCAAATGTTCGGTAAAGATTCAGCACTTCCAGACTTTGTAGCTGTTTGGTTCAATACTCTTATCCCAATTATCATTCTTTTGATTATTGGATGGTTGAGTACGTTTGTATTCAAATTTAATTTAAGTACTGCAGTTACTAATTTCTTTGATCCGTTAGTTAAAATAGGAGGAAGTTTCTTCGGATTCGTTATTATAGTATTCTTAGGATATTCATTCCTTTATTCTTTTGGAATCTCCAGTTGGATTATTTATCCAATTGAAATGGCGATAGCATTACCATTTATTTCTGAAAATGCAAAAGCATATGCTGCTGGTCAACCAGCTACACATATCTTTGTTGAAGAAGCTATTGGAATTTTTGTAATTGGTGGTGGTGGAGCCACGTTAGCACTATGTATTATGATGGTCTTTATGGCTAAATCTGCCAGAATGAAAATGATTGGAAGAGCAGCAATTATTCCATCAATATTCAATATTAATGAGCCTGTTGTGTTCGGAGCTCCTATTACATTTAATCCATTGTTAATGATTCCAATGTGGATAATGGGATTATTAGGACCAATTTTAACGTGGATTGTGATGAAACTTGGATTAGTTCCTATTCCACACCATGTTTTTGATTTATGGTATCTACCTGCACCAATTTTTGCATATTTCTCAACTAATTCATGGCAAGGTTCTGTCTACTGTATTGTACTATTTATCATTTCTTGGGTAGTGTACTATCCATTCTTCAAAATTTACGATAAACAAGAATTAGCTTTAGAACAGGAAACAGCATAGAAATAATCAATTTTAAGTATTTGTTCGTGCAAGGTGTTATTCAAAATAACGGACAGGAAAACGAACGGATGAATTCATATGGTTAAGGTAAACAATACTGAAATAATTGAATTTTTAAAGCAACATCCTGGATGGCATTCGGCTAGGGTATTGGCACAACAATTTGAAGTAACTACTCGTAGTATTAGGAGTCATGTAGCTCAAATCAACGATGACAGCGCGGTAATCTTGACTGGCCCACTGGGATATAAGCTAAAACAGGAAAAAATTAGTTTGGATGCTGAAAGTGAAAAGATGGATATATCATCGGAAATTTTCTATCTTTTGTTTACTTCGCTTAAACACAGTATCTCGCTTGCAGAAATCATGAGCGTTACTAATTATTCGGAAGCAACAATTCGTAACGAAATTACTAATTTTAATAAGTTGCCTAATCAAACAGCTAGTATTTCAATCAAAAATAATTTGATAACTTTAAATGGTGAAGAAGATGAAATCAGAAAAACTTTCCATCAAATAGTTGGAGAGAAAGTTGCCTACAATGGTTATGAAGGTGAATCAAGTATGCAAAAATTGATTCCCGATATTCCAATTGAGGTTTTAGAAAATATTATCATGGATACCGTTGGTCAAAATGACCTGGTTATTAATGGTTATGAATTTGATGATTTACTACTGCATTATGTCATTTCAATTAATCGTATTTTGAATGGGAATAGCTATAGTACCTTTGTAGAAAATAATGATTTGAAAAAACGCCCAGAGTATCAGATTACCATTAAGACAACCGACAAAATTTCAAAAAAATTCCATATTAAGTTTAATAAGTTTGAAATCCAAGGATTAACTTTAGCTCTTATAGGTAAGATGATTGCTAAAAATACTGAGGAAAAAGATCTTTTAGACTTAAGAAAATATGTGTCTCAAGAAATAATGCAAGAATGCTTACAAACAATTAAAGATGTTGATCGTGAGTATAACTTACATTTAAATAATCGGAAATTTATTGTACGTTTTGTAATACATATCAGTAATATGTTGAATCGAATAGAATACAAATCAAACCAAACAATTGAGAATTTTAGATATTTGCCAAAGCAATATCCATTTCTTTATGACGTCGCGTTGTATGTTATTGATGATCTGAATAAGCGATTGGGCATCAACATTAGAGAAGAAGAAAGTATCTATATTATGTTACACATTGGGGCTTTCCTAGATAAAGATAGTGAGGAATTGATTAACACTATTGTTGTGGTTCCTGAATACTATAATTCTACTGGAAGGATAGTAGAACGGATAAAAAAAGAATTCAAAGGTAAAATACATATCTCACGAGTAATTGATAAATTTACTCAAAGAGATTTAGAAACCACCTCAAATTTAATAATTTCAACCGTTCCAATCAAAACAAAAACGAATTTTGTAATTAATATCTCTCCAATGTTTAGTAACTTAGATCAAATGGTAGTTCAAAATAAAATTGATGAGATAAAAAATGAAAAATTTATTCATGATATCAGTACTGATTTAAATAGATTTTCATCTTCTGAATTATTTCTTTCTAACACAAAATTTACTGATAAGGATACGGCATTGAAGGCATGTTTTGAACTGCTAGAAAAAAATGATTATGTAAATGACGATTTTCTTAGTCAAATCAACAAAAGAGAAGAGATGGCACCGACTAGTTTTGGCAACGTTGCTATACCACATACAATGAATATGAAGGCAAAAAAAACAGGGATAGTTTTTCTTGTTAATAATCAAGATATTAACTGGGATAGCCAACATTCGGTAAGAATAGTGATTATGATAGCAGTAAATAATGCAGATACAAATGCGTTCAGCAAAATTTTACAGGCACTAATTGATGTCGTCTCAGTAAACAGTAATGTACAAAAATTATCCAATTACAAAAATTATCAGGAGTTTATGGATGCATTGATTGAAATTTTAAAGACAATAAAACCAATAGATATATAGATGGAGGGTATTTTTATGAGTATAAATTTATCAAATAGTCCAACTTCATTTCCAAAAGGATTCCTTTGGGGTGGGGCAATTGCAGCAAATCAAGCAGAAGGTGCTTGGCAAGCAGATGGAAGAGGACCGAGTCAGGCTGACATTATGGAATTACCTGAAGAATATAGTCGATTAGGATCTTTCGGTGGATACGTAACACGTGACGATATAGAAAAGGCTTTGAATGACAAAACCGGTAATTATCCACGAAGAAGAGGAATTGATTTTTATCATACATTTCCAGAAGACTTAGAATTGATGGCCGAAATGGGATTTAAATCTTTTAGAACTTCATTTAGTTGGAGCAGAATTTTTCCAGATGGTGATGAATTAGAACCAAATGAAAAAGGACTGGAGTTTTATGATCGGCTAATAGACAAGATGAATGAATTAGGAATCGAGCCAGTAATGACAATTTCACATTATGAAATTCCGATTACTCTAATTACTAAATATGGTGGCTGGACTAATTCTAAATTGATTGAGTTCTACGATCGCTTTGCTAAGGTGTTGTTAGATCGTTATCACAATAAAGTCAAATATTGGATTACTTTCAATCAGGTAAATGATGTTTATGATTGGGGAGAATTCGCTGGACTTGGAATTCTTAAAGGTGAATATGAAAATCAAGATGAAGCAAAATTCAAAGCGGTTCATAATCAATTTGTAGCAAGTGCTATGACAACAAAATATGCGCATGAGCATTATAAGAATGTACAAATTGGGATGATGCTAGGTGTTACTGGAACATATCCTAAAACAGATAAACCAGAAGATATTATGGCAGCTTATCAATTGAACAATCTCCATACTTATTTCTTTTCAGATGTTTTGGCTGGAGGAGAATATCCTGGATATATGAAGAGATACTTTCATGATAATGGAATCAAGGTTGAAGCAACAGAAGAAGAACTTAAGTTGTTAAAAGAAAATACTGTTGATTATATATCATTTAGTTACTATTCAAGTAGTGTTGTTAGTGCGGACAAACCATTTGAATTACAAGATAACGAAAATCTTGAAGCATCAGTATGGGGATGGTCGTTTGATGCAATAGGATTCAGATATGCCTTTGACTCACTTTGGGATAGATATCATTTACCATTGTTCATTGCTGAAAATGGGCTTGGGGCTGAAGACACGGTAGAAGATGGCAAAATTCATGATGATTATCGAATTAAATACTTGCGTAGTCATGTTGAACAAATGAAAGAAGCTATCAAGGATGGAGTAGAAATATTTGGATATGCATCATGGGGTCCAATAGATATTATCAGTTATTCTCAAGCTGAAATGAGTAAGAGGTACGGATACATTTATGTTGATCTTGACGATAAAGGAAATGGATCTGGTGAGCGACTCAGAAAAGATAGTTTTTACTGGTACAAAAAAGTTATTGAAAGTAATGGAGAAGAATTAGAGTAGAAGAAAAAAGCTAAGCGGATGCTTAGCTTTTTTAGTATGAAGACTATTCCATTATTTTTTCTAATTCAATTCCAATTCTTTTGATTACTCCTGTGACTAATGCGTTACCCATGAAGAACATTCTCATTCTATCTGAAACTTGTTCCTCAGACCCATCAGCAAGTTTTTTAATCTTGGTCCAATCGTCATCAAAATTTTGTAATCGTTCAGCTTCAATTGGAGTAATAAGTCTGTATCTACCGTTTCGCTTGAGAAAATGAGTTGATCTATTGACTGTTCCTTCAGAGGTAAGCATAGTTCTACTTGGCAATTCTAGATTTTCGGTTGGCGACATTCCACCTTCAGAATAAATGTACTTGTGGCCATCGACGCTTGTACGCTGGATTCTTTTTGGTCCACGGAGATATTCAAATTTCTTTAGTTTTTCTTCATCAGTAATATAGAATTTCTCGGGAATATCTTTTTCATTTTGAAGATTTTTTTCTAAAGGAATAGGTTTTTCATTTTCAATTGGTTTGGTATCGATAGTAAAATATTTTCCATGACGCATCACGCCAGTATTCCAGACAGTTCCACTGAAATTATCAGAAATGTTAACAATATCATCAGACAGTTCGTAATAGGCTTTGCGATTTTTAAAGGGTAATTTTTCTATTGGGAACTGTCTAGCAAATAATCCCTTATTGAAAATATAGTCATCATAAGTATCTTCATTTTCTAATTCTGCTTCGAAAATAGTATCCATCCTTTTTGCGAATGGTAAATCGTTTCGATATACAAAGAAGTAAACGCGACGTCTTCTTTGACCAAAACCGTATTCTGCTGCATTGATTACTCTCCACTCAACTGAATAGTTGAGTTTATTAAATGCTGCTAACATAATGGCAAAATCTCTACCGCGTTGAGAGGAAGGTGATTTTAGAAGACGATCTACATTTTCTAAAATTAGATACTTAGGATTGATTTGTTCGACCGCTCTGATTATTTCCCAGAAAAGAACACCTTTTTTTCCTTCGATTCCCATTTCGTGTTTTTTACTTCTAGCTACTGAATAATCTTGACAAGGAAAACCACCGACAATAATGTCAGCGTCCATTTCTTTAAATCTTTCATTAGAAATTTCGGAAATGTTCTCATTTATATTTTCTGAATCAGGATAGTGATAGTCATATACTTCAAATGCATCCTGGCTTTTTTTTCCTGGTTCCCATTGATTGGCCCACAAGGTCTTATACAGGGATGGATTTGCGTGTTCTAAACCAACACGAAAACCTCCCACACCTGCGAATAATTCTAATACTTTCATTTCTTTTGGCATAATGATACGAACACCCTTTCGTTATCTTTATAGTATACATTAAATTACGTATTCGATCAAGTTTTTTGCAGTGGTATAATTACCTTATTATAAAGTAACTGGGAGACAGGGTTTGCCTATGTACAAAACAAAAGAAGAAGTTCATAACAGAGCACTAGAAATCGTTGGTAAACAAATGAATGAACTAGTTGAAATAGACACTGAGTCTAAAACAAAAAACTATGTTGGTGACGCCTTTGAAAGCTGGTTTGGTAAAAGTAAAGATAGTGCTAGTCAGCCTGATTTGCCTGAAGCAGGAGTTGAGCTAAAAGCCACCCCATTTAAGAAAAATAAAGATGGAAAATATAGCGCTAAAGAAAGACTGGTTCTCAATATTATTAATTACATGAATGTTGTTAATGAAGATTTCGAGAATAGTCATTTTCTGTATAAGAATGGAACAATTGAATTGGCATTCTATGAATATCTAAAAGATATTCCTCGTGATAAATGGACGATTAGGGAAGTAGCCCTATATGAAATGTCAAAAAATCCTGTGGATTTTGCAATTATCAAACAGGATTGGGAAAAAATTAATCAATATATAAAAGATGGTAGAGCTCATGAGTTGAATGAAGGAATAACTCAATACCTTTCGGCATGTATCAAAGGAGCAAGTTCAAAATCCGTCAGAGAACAGCCGTTTTCAGGTATACCAGCTAAACAGCGAGCATATTCACTAAAAAGTGGATATATGACATCGTTACTAAGAAAATATATTTTTGGTGAAGAGTCTAACGAATCGATTATTAAGAATAAATTTGAAATTGAAAACTCAAACTTAGAGAAAATTATTCTTGAAAAATTCAAACCATATTACGGGATGAAAATTAATGATTTGAAAGAAAAATTTGAGATTAAGAATAGCAAGCAGGTTAATTATTTAATTGCTGGCGCAATTTTGAACTTGAAAGGCAAAGTTAGTGGATCAAAATCATTTGAAAAGGTAGATGAGTTTGAAAAAGCTAATATTGTTTTAAAAACCATTCAGTTTAATAGTAAAGGAATTAATAAAGAAAGTATTTCATTTCCAAATTTTAAGTTTTCTGAACTTGTCAAGGAGTCATGGAATGATGAAGATGGAATACCATCGGCCACTTTACACAATTTCTTTTTGGAGACAAGATTTATGTTCTTCGTTGTTCGAGAAAATAATCAGGGTGAGAATGTTTTTGAGGGAATAAAATTCTTCTCAGTTCCGGAAGAAGATATTGAAGGACCGATTAAAGAAGTGTGGATGGAAACAGTTGATACTTTAAAACAAGGAGTTCAATTAACTGGGAAGCAACAAAAAAATGGGAAATGGCAAATAAAGAATAACTTTGTTAAGCATTCTGATAATCGGGTCATACATATAAGGCCACACGCAAAAGAGAGAGATTATACTGTTAACGGTAAGTATGCTGATAAGTTACCAACTAAGGCTATGTGGACAAACAAACCTGATGAGAGTTATTCAGATGAATGGATGACAAAACAATGTTTTTGGTTGAATAGTGGCTATATAAGAAAATATTTAGAAAATATTTCCGAATAAGATATTATACGGATTTTTTACAATTTAGTGTAGAAAAACAAAGGAGAAAAGAGTTATGGAGATTAAAGTATTTGATATCGGAAAAGAAATTCATGAAGAAAGCCTAGTAAAAGTTGATAAAACTAATATAAAAAAAATATTTGACAGAATATTTTCACCTAAAAACACTGATCATATAAAAATTGATTGTTCAATTGATAATGAATCAATTCTTAAACAATATTGTTTGAATACTGATACGTACGACATTTCGGAATTTTCTACAAAATTACAATTGGCGGAGCAAAAGAATGATGAGACTAGGAACGAACAAATAACAGAAGGTTATCTATTTATTAAACAAGACAAAGGTGAACTTTGCCTTTTAAAATTAGAAAATATAGAGGTAATCGATAAAGAAGAAAATTATAAAATGAAAACATCTTTCTCAACGGAAGCCAATTATTATAAAGGATGTATTTTAAAAGAAAAATCGCAAAAAGTTGTTATTATTGATAAAAATAAATCAGTTGCAAAATATTGGATGAAGAAATTCTTACAAGTTACACCCGTAAGAGATAGTTATCAAAACTCTACTGAACTTATTCAATTGGTAAACAATAATACTCTTTTTGCGGATGCCATAAAGAAAACTAGTGAATTTCAGCAAATCAATGACAAAGTTGTAGATTTTATTTTTGAAAACAGGCAATTCGATAAAACTCTTTTGCTTAATGAACTAAAAGCCAGTAATCTTATCAAACAAAAAAATTTAGAAGATGTTTATTCAGATGCCTCTAAAGATGTAGACGCAGATTTTGAAATCTCAAATAAGGCATTAACAGAAGGATTTAGAAAGGTGATTAGTCTTTCAAAGAAAACAAAAATAGTAACTCTTGATTATAAAAGACTTTTTAAAGCAGGAATAATCTCATATGCGGATGGGAAAGTCATAATTAATGTGGAAAACGACTTTATCGAGAAATTGCCCGAGGAGTTAAGAAATGAAAAATAGTGGCAAATTTGAAGGCACTTCATATGTATTCGACTACTGTGACAAAAATAATAGAAACAATGAATTAGATAAGTATATTGATGATAATACGCTTTATAATCAAAGTAACTTGTTATTTCTGGAAGAAGAATATATAGACGGAACACATCAGTTTTCAAAAGTTACAGATAAGTTCAAAAAGAAAAAATTTGATAAAAATTTAAAATTATATTCTGAATCTGAAAAAAAAATAAAAAGCGTTCCAGAAGCATACACAAAGGATTCTGAAATTTATAAAGATGTAGTATCTGAAAACAATATTGAAAGACTAAGTAACTCGGACTTAAATATATCGGTTAAACATTTTAATATATATACATTAAATAAAGAGAAAGTTAACTTTATACAAGAAATATATATATTGATTTTTTTGGCAAATATAACAAAGTATGATAACAATGGCCATTTTGAATTTATAGTCAAAAACGATAAGGCGAGTGTTTCAAAAAAAATTGATTTTAATAAGATAGAAAAAGGCCAATTGTTTGAAATTTATGATTGGGTCGCAGAGTCTAAAGAAAATGTACAGACAAGATTAAATATAATTCGTCAACTTATTTTAGAAAAAGGAACTTTTGAGATAGATGAAAAAGTTAGTTTACAATCTGCAAAATCTGCTTTTAATAGGATAATAGGCGAGGAAACTGAAAGATATTTCATACAAGTAAATATTTTAAAAGATGACTTTTTGAAGTTAAACGAACAAGTTAGTAAAAACAACCAATCTCTACATTTGAAATTTTTAAGTTGGCTTAGTGCAGTAGGAATTTTTATTTATGATCAATTAAAAAACGATGTTGATGTTAACCCATTATATAAAATATTTATTGAAGTGAATGATAGAACAAGAATATTTGTGATGTTATTTATAATAGCGCTAGTTGTTATCGGCCTTATTTTTTGGATTGAAGTATTAAATCTTAGGAAAGAATTTAAAAAGATACAAGATTTGTACATTAAAAATCACTTTTTTGAAGAAAAAGACTTTGATAATTATATTGAACAACCTAAAATTAATCGCACTTATTGCTTCATATTTTTCTTATTACTTATAATACTTATTTTTAGGATTTTTCTTTAAAAATTAGATTTTTTAAGAACTAAATTTCAAGTCCTAAGAATAAAAATAAAAAAACGCCGCATTCAGCGACGTTTTTTATTTACTCTGCACCCAACTCAAAATACTTCGTGAGAATGGTCCGACGACTAATAATTGTAATGGTAGGGCAACGATGAATCCGGGAATGAATCCAGTGATGAAGTGGCTCCAACTTAGTTGTTGGTGTAGCAATAAGTTATAGACACTCATTCCTAAGACCATGCAAAAGCACATCAACGTCGTGAATAAGAAGCCTTCTTTTCTGTTTCTTGGCATATATAAATCCTCTTTCTTAAAAATGTCACAAGAATTACCCTAGCATATAAAAATTTTCTTCGTAAGCATTTTTTTTATTTGTGTAGACAAAGTTTGTGAAAATCTTTATCATAATTATTAACTACTTAAATATGGGGAGTAAATAATTATGGATAAAACAAAGAAACTCAAAATTGAATGGGTTCAATTAATCTTTTGTACCATTTGGTTTTTAGGTGCTGCATTGGTCTTGGCTGGTTATTATGGTGGATTCTTGGATGAAAGTTTCTCAGTTCCTCGTGTCATTGCATGGCTGTATGACCTTGCTGGTGTTCCAATTGCATCAGCGGTTCAACTAATTATCACCGCTTTAGGAATTTTCTTTAGTTTCAAACGTGTTCCTGTTGAAACAAAAGTAGAAGCAGATCCTGAATAAGGTTTCAAAAGAATATCTTCTGATATTCTTTTTTTCTGCGATTTTTCGTACATATTACTTGCACTCCCAATTCAAAATGATACAATTAAATTTGTGATTAGCACAAAGAAGTTTAGAGTGCTAAAACATGAATAAAGAATTTTAACTTTTGGAGGTAGTAACGTGTTAAAACCATTAGGTGATAGAGTAATTATTACAGTAGACTCTGAAGAAGAAAAAACAGTTGGAGGCATTGTTCTTGCTAGCAATGCTAAAGAAAAACCTCAAACTGGTACCGTAGTATCAGTTGGTGATGGTGCTGTTTTAGAAAACGGAACAAAAGTTCCAATGACTATTTCTGCCGGCGACAAAGTTATGTTCGACAAATACGCTGGAACAGAAGTTAAAGATGAAGATAAAACATATTTGGTAGTACATGAAAAAGACATTATAGCTATCGTGAAATAAAGAACGAGAACATAAGCGGAAAGTTCTGTTACATGGAACTCGTTTCAATAATAAGTAATTAATAGGAGAGTGCATATTAACATGGTTAAAGAAATAAAATTTTCTGAAGACGCTAGAGCAAGAATGCTACAAGGTGTCGACAAATTAGCTGATACTGTTAAAACAACAATTGGGCCTAAAGGTAGAAACGTGGTTTTGGAACAATCATTTGGTAGTCCAGAAATCACAAATGACGGTGTAACAATTGCCAAATCTATCGAATTAGAAGACCATTTCGAAAACATGGGAGCAAAACTTGTCTCTGAAGTTGCTTCAAAGACTAATGATGTTGCTGGTGATGGTACAACTACTGCGACAGTTTTGGCTCAAGCAATCATTAGAGAAGGTATGAAGAACGTTACAGCTGGCGCTAACCCTGTCGGTATTAGAACTGGTATCGAGAAGGCTACTGAAGCTGCAGTAGCAGAACTTCACAAGATTTCTCATGATGTTTCAAACAAAGATGAAATTGCTCAAGTTGCTGCTGTTTCTTCAGCAAGCGAAGAAGTTGGTAAGTTAATTGCCGACGCTATGGACAAAGTTGGTAACGATGGCGTTATTACAATTGAAGAATCAAAAGGTATTGAAACAAGTTTAGACGTTGTTGAAGGTATGCAATTTGATCGTGGTTACTTGTCACAATATATGGTAACTGACAATGACAAGATGGAAGCTGACCTTGAAAATCCCTACTTGTTAATCACTGACAAGAAGATTTCTAACATTCAAGATATCTTGCCAATGCTTCAAGAAATTGTTCAACAAGGTAAATCATTATTGATTATCGCTGATGATGTTGATGGTGAAGCTTTACCTACATTGGTATTGAACAAAATTCGTGGAACATTCAACGTGGTTGCTGTTAAGGCTCCAGGATTTGGTGATCGTCGTAAAGAACAACTTGAAGACATCGCTACATTAACAGGTGCTACAGTTATTACTAGTGACCTTGGTTTGGAATTAAAAGATGTTAAATTAGAGCAACTTGGACAAGCAGGTCGTGTAACTGTAACTAAAGACAACACAACAATCGTTGAAGGTAGTGGCGACAAGAATGCTATCGGCGAACGTGTGGAAATGATTAAGAAACAAATCGCTGAAACAACTTCAGACTTCGACCGTGAAAAACTTCAAGAAAGACTAGCAAAACTTGCTGGTGGTGTAGCAGTTATCAAAGTTGGTGCTGCAACTGAAACAGAATTGAAAGAACGTAAATATCGTATCGAAGATGCCTTGAATGCAACACGTGCTGCTGTTGAAGAAGGATATGTTGCTGGTGGTGGAACTGCCTTGATGAACGTCATTGATGCAGTTGCTAAACTAAAAGAAGAAGGCGATGTTCAAACAGGTATCAACATTGTGCTACGCGCACTAGAAGAACCAGTAAGACAAATCGCTATCAATGCTGGACTAGAAGGCTCAGTCATTGTTGAACATATGAAGAACGAAAAGAACGAAATTGGTTATAACGCTGCGAACGATACATGGGAAAACATGATTAAAGCAGGAATTATCGACCCAACTAAAGTTACTCGCTCAGCATTACAAAATGCAGCAAGTGTTGCAGCCTTGATGTTGACAACCGAAGCTGTAGTTGCTGACAAACCAGAACCAGAAAAACCAGCAATGCCAGCCGATCCAACCGGTGGCATGGGCGGAATGATGTAAATTAGAGAGTGAGACTTCACGTACAGAAGTTGAGCACTAAAGAAAATAGCAGTGAAATCCTTTAGGATTTTCTGCTATTTTTATTTAGGCACAAACTTTTGTGAAGTCGAACTCGTTTCAGAAGTTGAATTTTATTTTTGATTTATACGAAAACTTTTGGCTTTTGGAGTACGTTTCACTACCAGTGAAAATTTTGTCCAGAGTTTTTCACTCTCTGTTATAATATTAGTATTACGGAAAGGGTCAATTATGCGCTTATTATTTGTTGGAGATGTCGTTGGTAACATTGGGATAAAGACCGTTGAGACTTACTTGAAACAACTGAAATCTGAGTTAAGTCCACAACTCACAATTGTGAATGGGGAAAATGCCAACGGCGGTAAAGGAATTAAAGAAGAAGACTTCAAAAGAATTCTCAATAGTGGAGCTGATTTAGTGACTTCCGGAAATCATATTTGGGATAAGCGTGAAGTTCTTGATTTTATTGATGACACAACCAACATGTTGCGCCCACTTAATTATCCCGGTGATGTACCTGGACATGGATTCAAAACGATCAACGTTAATGGACAAAAGGTTACAGTTTTGAATTTACAAGGAACGGCCATGATGCAACCAATTGACAATCCTTTCTATGCATTTGATGACCTCTACAAGGAACATTCTGATGAATGGATTTTTGTTGATTTTCACGCTGAAACTACCAGTGAAAAAATTGCCTTCGGACAATATGTAGATGGCAGAGCTAAGGCAGTTGTTGGTACTCATACCCATGTTCAAACTAACGATGCCCAGACTTTTCCTAAAGGAACTGCTTTTATCACTGATGTTGGGATGACTGGTTCATTAGACGGAATTCTTGGTGTGCAGAGCCAACGAGTGATTCAGCGCTTCTTGACTCAACGTCCTTCCAAATTTGATGTTGAAGAAGCTGGTCGTGTGCAAATCAACTATGTAGTCGTTGATATCAATGATAATAAAAGTACTATTAAAGCAGATTATATAAGATCTTAAAGGTGAAAAAATGCCTCAGAAAACTAAAGAAACACCAATGATGCAACAGTATTACGAAATCAAAAGTAAGTATCAAGACGCCTTCTTGTTCTATCGAGTAGGTGATTTTTATGAGCTCTTTGAAGAAGATGCTGTTAAGGGTTCACAAATTCTAGAATTGACATTAACCGCTCGTAATAAGAGTGCTGATGAGCCAGTCCCAATGTGTGGTGTGCCCTATCATGCTGCCGATACTTACATTCCTATCTTGGTTGATCATGGTTATAAAGTTGCTATTTGTGAACAAGTGGAAGATCCAACCGAAGCTGAAGGAACCACAGTTAAACGTGAAGTGATTAGAGTTGTAACACCAGGAACAATGATGGATGTCAAAGCTGAAGACAGTGGCGACAATAACTACATCACAGCCATTACTAAGAATGATAATAATTTTGCAATTGCTTATGCCGACTTGGCTACTGGTGAAGTTAAGGCAACTCACTTAACGAGTACCACTGAAGTTTTGAACGAATTACTTACTTTGAATACCAAAGAATCAGTGATGAGTTTCAATGACTTACAACTTGAAGAAGCAATGAAAAAAGTCGGTATTCTAATCACACCGATTGAAGAATTTGCTGATGCCTCAGAAGTTAATTATGTTATTCAAGAATTGACTGATGATACTGAAATTCAAGCTGCTAAATATCTGGTCAGCTATCTTTTAGATACTCAAAAACGTTCTCTTAATCATTTGAAAATTGCTCAAAGTTATGAAGCTAATTCCTATCTCCAAATGGATTACTCTGCCCAAGATAATCTTGAGTTATTCAAATCACTTCGCACAGGTAAGAAATACGGTTCATTATTATGGTTACTTGATGAAACCAAGACAGCCATGGGAACTCGATTATTGAAGCAATGGATTGCTCGTCCAATTATTGATAAGTCTGAATTATTACACCGTCAAGACCGTGTTCAAATTTTGATGGATAATTTCTTCCAAAGAGCTAGTTTGCAAGATTATTTAACTAAGGTATATGACTTAGAACGCCTTGCCGGCCGAATCGCCTATGGAAATGTTAATGGTCGCGACTTACTACAATTGAAGTCATCGCTAGGACAAATTCCTTTGATTCAAGAAATTTTACGAGATTTAGATACTCCAGAGTTTAATGATTTTGCCGCATCACTTGAGAATTGTGGTGACATCTACAAGTTAATTGACGACGCTATTATTGAGGATGCTCCACTTTCAATCAAAGATGGTGGTGTTATTAAAGATGGTTTCAATGAGCAACTTGATCAATATCGTGATGCTTCATCTAACGGTAAACAGTGGATTGCCGACTTACAGGCTAAAGAACAAGAAATCACTGGAATCCATAGCTTGAAGATTGGTTACAATAAGGTCTTTGGTTACTATATCGAAGTTACAAAGGCTAATGTTGGCAATCTTCCTGAAGGACGTTATGAAAGAAAGCAAACCTTAACCAATGCTGAACGTTACGTGACTCCTGAATTGAAAGAAAAAGAACGAATTATTCTAGAAGCAGAAGAAAAATCTAGTTCACTTGAATATCAATTATTTGCTGATTTAAGAGAAACTATTAAAAAAGACATTACTAAGTTACAAAGTTTAGCTGCTAAGATTTCAGAATTAGATATCTTGCAGAGTTTTGCAACCATTGGTGAGAACTATCATTTAATTAAACCAGAGTTCTCTGACAAACGAGTGATTGATATCGTTAATGGTCGTCATCCAGTAGTTGAAAAAGTTTTAGGTCCTAACCAATATATTCCTAATGATGTGAAAATGAATGAAGATGACCACGTAATGATTATTACCGGACCTAATATGTCTGGTAAGAGTACTTACATGCGGCAGATGGCGTTGATTGCAATCATGGCTCAGGTAGGAAGTTTCATTCCAGCCGATTCAGCAACCTTACCAATCTTTGATCATATTTTCACTCGTATTGGTGCTGCTGATGACCTTATTTCTGGGGACAGTACTTTCATGGTTGAAATGAAAGAAGCTAATGATGCCTTGAAGAATGCCACTCCTAATTCACTATTGGTGTTCGACGAAATTGGTCGTGGAACAGCTACTTACGATGGGATGGCCCTGGCTCAAGCGATTATTGAATATATCGAAAATAATGTTCAAGCAAAGACCTTGTTCTCAACTCACTATCATGAATTGACAGACTTAGATAAAGAATTCAGTGGTGTTAAGAATGTGCATGTTAATGCAACCGAAGAAGATGGCACTTTGGTCTTCTTGCACAAGGTTCTCCCAGGACCTGCTGATCAATCATATGGTATTCATGTTGCCAAATTAGCAGGTTTACCAGCACAAGTTTTGATTCGGGCTGAAGAAGTCTTACATCAACTAGAAGCTAATAGTGGTAACTATGAAGAAAAAACGGTGCCTGAGAAAAAATCAGAAGTACACGAAACTGATGAACAACTATCCTTGTTCACTGAAAACACTACCGTTACAGAAGAAGTTAAATCTACTAACTTAATGGATTTAACGCCAATGGAAGCTATGAACTTAATTTATAAATGGCAAGAAGAACTAAAATAATTTCGAAGAAAGGAGCTCATCTTGAGTAAGATATACGAATTATCAGAAGAATTAGCTAACAAAATTGCTGCTGGTGAAGTAATTGAACGTCCTGCATCTGTAGTTAAAGAGCTGGTTGAAAACTCGATTGATGCCCATGCAACTCAAGTAGAAATTGATATTGAAGATGCTGGGTTGAAGAGTATCGAAATTATCGATAATGGTGATGGCATTGCTGAAGATGATCTTGAGCTCGCTTTTCATCGAAATGCCACCAGCAAAATCAAAGGAACTAACGATTTATTTAACATCAAGACTTTAGGTTTTCGTGGTGAAGCGTTAGCTAGTATCGTTGCAGTTGCTAAAGTTGAAATGCTTACCAGCACTGACGGAAGTAGTGCCACAAAAGTTGAATATGAGGGCAACAATTTACTATCTAGACAAACCGCTGCTCGTCCAAAAGGAACAACTATTCAAGTTCACGATTTGTTCTTTAATACGCCAGCGCGCTTGAAGTATTTAAAGAGTCAAAATACTGAGCTGAACAAAATTATCGACATCTTGAACCGTATCGCTTTAGGGCATCCGGAAGTTGCTATTACGCTTAAGAACAATGGTAAGAATTTGATTCGTACTCCGGGTAATCAGAATCTTGACCAGACAATTGCGGGGGTTTATGGTCGTGAAATTGCCACTAAATTAGTGAAGTTTAAGGGTGAGAATCTTGATTATCAAATCAGTGGTTACACATCTTTGCCAGAACTAACTCGTGCCAATCGAAATTATATTTCGGTAATTTTAAATGGTCGTTTCATTAGAAATTATGCCTTAACTAGTGCAATTATTCGTGGCTATGGGTCGAAGCTAATGATAGGTCGTTTTCCAATTACCATTTTGAATATTCAAATGGATCCAGTGTTAGTAGATGTGAATGTTCATCCAACTAAGCAAGAAGTTCGTTTAAGTAAAGAAAATGAACTAGCAAATCTAGTTAGTGAAGCAGTTGATGAAGCAATTAGTCAATTGAATTTAATTCCTGATGCCATGGAAAACCTTCAAGCAACCAAAAGAGTTGCTAAACCTGAATCAATGCCACTGGAATTTGACTATAATAAAGAGCAACCAGTTGAAACCAATCAAGTAAATGAAACTTCAACTCCAGTGGTTGAAGCACCTAAACCAGTCTTAGATGAAGTTGTTAATACAACGCCAATCTTCGATGATCCCTCAAGATTGCAACAATGGGACCAACGTTTAAAAGAAGAACTTAATGAAGAAAAAGAAACTTATCAAAAATTCCCGCAACTTCTTTATATAGGGCAAGCTCATGGGACATATTTAATTGCTGAAAGTGAAGACGGAATATACTTCGTCGATCAGCATGCGGCTCAAGAGCGAGTTAACTATGAGAAGTATCGTAAAGAGATTGGCGAGGTGGCAGCAGACCAACAGAAACTATTAGTACCAATTGTTCTAGAATATCCAAATTCTGACAGTGTCTTAATAAGTGATAAACTAGACTTGTTTAAGGAACTAGGATTGAATCTTGAGAGCTTTGGACAAAATAGTTTTATGATTCAGAGTCATCCAACTTGGTTCAAGAAAGGCCAAGAAGAAGGTACCGCTAAGGAATTAATTGATTATGTTTTGAATGATAAGAATATCTCAATTGCCAAATTCCGTGAAGATGCTGCTATTATGATGAGTTGTAAGCGAGCTATTAAGGCAAATCATCATTTAGATGACCAACAAGCTAAAGTTCTCTTAGAGAATTTAGCCAAAGCCAAAAACCCATTCAATTGTCCTCATGGACGTCCGGTTTTGGTACAATTTACAAATAAAGATTTAGAAAAAATGTTTAAGAGAATTCAAGATTCTCATGAAAGTCGGAGCATATAAATGTTTGAATATTTAAATGGGGAAGTTACCGCTGTCTATCCTGGCTATGTCGTGCTTGATGTTAATGGTGTAGGATATAAGTTAACTGTAGCTAATCCTTATCGCTATGAGTTAAAACAATCGGCAATAATCTACGTGGAACAAATCGTTCGTGAGAATGAACAATCGTTATACGGATTCTTTGACTTGGAAGAGAAACAACTTTTCCAAAAGTTAACCAGTGTTTCAGGAATCGGACCTAAGTCAGCAGTTGCTATTCTTGCTGGAAACGACACTTCGGGAGTCTTTTCGGCAATCGAATCTGGAGATGTTAATTACTTAATTAAATTCCCAGGTGTTGGTAAGAAGACGGCACAACAAATTGTCTTGGACTTACAAGGAAAACTTGAAGTTAGTGCCAGTCAAAATAGTAATGAGATTGATTTATCAGCTTCATCACAACTTAATGATGGCTTAGAAGCCTTGATTTCACTTGGTTATTCAACTAAAGATGTTAAAAAGATTACTGATAAGTTGAAAGAATCTAATGCAACCACTGCTGATGAGTATGTGCGTGAAGGCTTGAAACTATTAATGAATTAAGAAAGGAGGTCCTGATATGAGTGAAAATATGGATGAACATTTAACTGATTTGAATCCTAATGATGAAGAAGAAGTTCAAGAAGAAATCACTCTTCGTCCCAAGAAACTTGATCAATATATTGGTCAAGAAAAAATCAAACATGAAATGAATGTCTATATTCAAGCGACCAAAAATCGTGGTGAGGCATTAGATCATGTGCTTTTATATGGACCTCCTGGATTAGGTAAAACAACGTTAGCGATGATTATTGCTAACGAGTTGGAAGTTCAAATTCACACTACTACTGGTCCTTCAATTGATAAAGCTGGTGACTTATTGGCGATGTTATCAGAGCTACAGCCAGGGGATGTCTTATTTATTGATGAAATTCACCGTCTACCTAAAAATGTCGAAGAAGTTTTGTATTCGGCAATGGAAGATTTCTATATCGATATTGTGGTTGGCCAAGGTTCTGAAGCCCATCCAATTCACTATACCTTGCCACCATTTACTCTGATTGGCGCAACTACTAGAGCCGGACAATTATCGGCTCCCTTGCGAGATCGTTTTGGAATTGTCCAACGAATGAATTATTATACCAACGAAGAATTGATGCAGATTGTTCAACGTTCAGCAGATGTTTTAGGTATGGAAATCGTTCAAGAAGGGGCTTATGAAATTGCTCGCCGTTCACGTGGTACACCTAGAATTGCCAACCGCTTATTGAAGCGCGTTCGTGATTTTGCCGAAGTATCTGGGCAAAATGTTATTGACGAGCAAATTGCTAAGAGTTCACTTGACCAATTACAAGTTGATAGTAATGGTTTAGATCAAGTCGACCGGAAGATTTTGAAGATGATGATTGAACTTTATCATGGTGGACCACTAGGTCTTAAAACAATTGCTGCCAACATTGGTGAGGAACAAGAGACTATTGAGGCGGTTTATGAGCCATATTTAATGCAATTAGGATTTTTAAAAAGAACACCTCGAGGTAGGATGGTAACCCAAAAAGGCTATGACCATTTGGGAATTCCCTATCCCCAAGATTAGGAGAATAGATGTTAAGTACTGAAGATTTTGACTATAATTTACCTGAAGAATTAATTGCACAAACACCAATCAAGAATCGTGATCAATCACGTTTGTTGGTCTTAGATCACAAAACTGGTGAATATGAAGACCACCATTTTTATGAAATTATTGATTACTTAAATCCCGGTGATGCAGTGGTAATGAATGATAGTAAGGTTTTGCCAGCAAGATTATATGGAACTAAGACCGATACCGATGCCCACATGGAAGTGTTGCTCTTAAATAACATTGAAGGTGATAAGTGGGAAGTTTTGATGAAACCTGCTCGTAAGGCTCCTGTTGGCACCGAAGTAACTTTTGGTGACGGACAATTGACTGCCACAGTACTTGAAGAACTTGATCATGGTGGTAAAATTATCGAATTTCATTATGATGGAATTTTTATGGAAATTTTGGAACAACTTGGTGAAATGCCATTACCTCCATATATTAAAGAACGTCTTGATGATCCAGATCGTTATCAAACCGTTTATGCTAAAGAAATTGGTTCGGCAGCAGCACCAACTGCTGGATTCCATTGGACCAAAGACTTACTCCAAAAAGTTGAAGATAAGGGAATCAAATTAGTTTATTTAACCCTTCATGTTGGTTTAGGAACATTTCGTCCAGTGTCAGAATCAGATGTTGAAAAGCATAAGATGCATTCTGAATTCTACCGATTAGATGAAGAATCAGCTCAAACACTCAGGGATGTTAAAGCAAATGGTGGTAAGATTGTTGCTACTGGAACAACATCAATTAGAACTTTGGAAACCATTGGCACGAAGTTCAATGGCGAGATTAAGGCTGATAATGGCTGGACAGATATTTTTATTAAACCTGGTTACGAATGGAAAGTAGTTGATCACTTTATAACTAATTTCCATTTGCCAAAGTCAACTTTGGTGATGTTAGTAGCATCATTTACTGGAAGAGAAAATATTTTGAATGCGTATCAACATGCAATTGATGAGGAGTATCGTTTCTTTAGTTTTGGCGATGCAATGTTTGTGAAGTAAGAATATGAATACTAAAAAAAAGACTAGAATCCATTCGATTCTAGTCTTTTTTTATTTGGGTAGAAGCGAGTATGTTTCGAAAATTCCAAAAATTTTCTAAAATATCAAAAAATGATTGTAACATTAGAAACATATTAACAACTATCATTATTTACGTGGTAAATAATTTACCACTCATTTAGGGAAATCTAGGGGGATTTTAAAATGAAGATAAGAACTAATAAATTGTTCACTCTTTTAATATTGAGTTTTGTAACAATTATTATGGCCTTTGGAAGTATTACAAATGTTAATGCTGCCAGTTCAACCATATTTAATGGTGAATGGCCACTAGGGAAAACTGAAGATGTCAAGGATGGTCTTCAAGTAGGTACATATATGAGCTTAAACGGAGAAAACTCATTCTTCTCCACAAGGGACACATTTATGAAGGCACATTCAGATTTGGATGTCACTTCTAATCCAAGCTCTGTTGACCAAATTGCGCATATGAAAAATACTACTGGAGACGATAAGGATGTAACAGTTGATTATTCGTTGCCTGCTCAATCAAGCAAAGCAACATCTACTGATAAACAATTGGCTGTATATAATGGATCAGAATTGAAGGCTCCAGAAGGAATGACGATTAAATACTCATTCAATAAAAGCGCTTATGGTGATTGGGATGCAACTAAGGCAAATCAATTAACCTCAATTCAAGTAAAAGGTACTTTGAAAGCTGGTTCAGAATTTAAAATAACCATGCCACTTAAATTACAACTTGAAAACTTTGATATTGAACAAGCTTATTTTCCTGCTTCTGTTTTAGAAATAACTTATGATATTGAAGCTGGAGCATCTGGAATGGGTTACCTTCAAGTTCATTTAACTAAACCAATTAAGAGTGATTATAAAACTTCTAGTCAACATTACTTAGGTGTGTTAAAGAAAAATGCTGATGGTGCTTATATAAAGGCACCGGAAAAAATTCAGAAATTATTACCAGTTCAAAATTCTGCCAATGAGATTTATTACGATAACTTTGATGTTTATGATTATTTTAATGGTAAGATGCCTAATGAATCTAATCTTTATTATGGTGGGCGTTTCTACATTAATCTGAAAAATATCCAAGATAGTATCAGAAACGATGGTTACTCGACGTTAGTTGATTTAAATGATACTTCAAAACTACAAGAATTTTATTTTTCTGGTTACGTAACAGTAAATTCAACACCAAAAATTGAAAATGATGCTCTAAAGCCTGGCCAACTCCATGTAAGTTTGCGTGAAGTTGTTAATACTAAAGACTATACTTTGCCATTGAATAGCAAATGGGATAATACCAAAGATGTAACTGTTTATGATCATTTGGAAAAAACTGTTGCTGTAAACAGTAAAGATGTCAAAATTACTGGTAAGGTAGATACTTCAAAAGCTGGTCAATACAAAGTTAAATACACTTATTTACCAGATAATGTAAGTAATACCCAAGTTGTGACAGTCCTACCTGGACCACATACAGACAAACCAAGTAATAACAAACCAAGCAAAAAAGTAACAGTTGTTACTAAGAAATTACCAAAAACAGGTGAAAAAGACACTTCATTAATGGCAATTTCAGGATTAGTATTACTTAGCGGTTTGACAGCTGCTTATGTTTTGAACCGTAAAAGAGCATAATAACTTTTGTTTAGAATATAAATACTAAAAAAGACCGATGGGAAGTTCATTCCTATTGGTCTTTTTCTTTAGAAACTTATTTTGTAAGGTGGAACTCAATTCAAAATAAGTTGCGTAACTTATTTATGGTAATAGTTTTGCGTTCCGTCGTCCCTCGTCTTAAAAACGAAATGGAGATGATTGAGTGCAAAAAAACGTTGAAAGGAATAGTAATGAGTATCTTTTTAGTGCTCATTTTGATCGATTATTCGATTAAGCATCTAGCAAATGATTTACTGGACTTAATTGATCGCATCAAAAAAGACTACTTGAACAAGTAGTCTTACCAACCAGCGCAATTCTGTTACCAAAGATACGGTGTGCTATCACCGTGTCTTTTTTATTGCTAATTTAATTGTAGCACAAAGTGCAAAAATGGCGTTTTTAAATTTCAATTTTTCAAAAATTCCAATTTTTTTTGGAAAATTCAAAAAATGATTGTAACAATTATACTCAGTTACCCTTTATTATAATTAGTGCGGTATGTATTTACTGCTCGTTTTTGGGAAATATTAGGGGGAACACAATATTCGGTTGCTACGAACTAAATGTAGCTGAGGAGAAATAGCTGACACGAAAGCTATTTGAATATAAGATACACAAATTTTCAATTGCCTATTTAGAAGATATATCAAAGGGGGATAATCTTTTGATTAGACAATAATGTATAAAATGGGAAGCATACTGATTGTAGATACCGCAAGAAGGTACTAATTAATAGTAATTCTATGTGATTCATTTATTTGAATAGAGACTAAACAGTTGAATTAGTCACTAAATTGTACTACATTTTAAATATGTTTCGGGGTAGGAAGCACTCTCAAGTATTCATTACAAGGGTTGTGCTTTTCTTTTGGTTTAATTAAAATAGTATATCTGAGCGATTCCAATTTTTTTGTGTCATTTGAAAAAACACTTGGAGAAATATTTACTTAGTTAATATTATAATTAGTACATTATGTGGGTGAATTAATGGAATTAGACAGTCTTTTAGAAAACGATGATCGTTATAAATTATTTATCTATCAACTGCTTCAATTGAGCCATAATTCAGCCTATTCAGTCAATGAATTGAGAAACCAAATTGAACTATCAGAATTTAAGTTTAATAAACTGATTGAAGGGCTAATTAAAGATACTAAAGAACTAAAATCCACAATAGAGGTTGATGATAATAAATATATTGTCTCTGATGACTTATCTTCAGAGGATTATCAAATATTAAGATTGATGTACTTTAAAGCATCAGTTGCCGCTAACTTCTTAGTTAAAGTGGGCTTATTTGAAAACCTAACCACATCTGAATTTGCCGAAGTCAACTACATGAGTTCGTCGTCTGTCTATAACCTACAAACCGACATAAATGATCTACTTTCAGAATTGAACCTGAAAGTGAAATCTTCAAAAATTATTGGACCAGAAAAAGAAGTTCGTAGTTTTTACTTTAAATTACTGTTTGAATACTTCGGGGGAATTGAATCGCCATTTCCAAAGCGAACAGCTGAATCAATTGAAAATTATTTAGCAGAAATTGAAATAGTTAATCCTTCCAAAGTGAAAATGGCACAGTTGAAAATTTTGTTGGGAATTCAAATTTGTCGAATCAGAAATGAACACGACATTAACGAGTTAACCAACATACCAATTGTTGAGCTTTCTAATAAGAAGAAGTTTTTCAACGACAATGAGCTGCAATATCTATCACTCTACTTAATTCTTAATCGCTTAGTTGATATCGATGTGAAGGAAGTTCAAGACAAGATAGAAGCTACTGAATTGGAACAACGATTCACATCCTTGTTAGAAGATAAACTTCATGCTTCTAAATTGGAATCTTATCGTGAATTAAGTAGTAAAATCAGTATCATTTCGCAGAGATGGCACAATTTTTACTTAACTAGCACTACTTTTATCTCTATTTCACAGTTTAGGTTTCTCGAACAAAGTTATCCATTCTTACACAAATTAGTTCACGAATTTGTTGAAAAATTGAATCGAGTGGATGATCGCAAACTTTCTAATACCGACAAGTTGAGTTTGTATTATGATTTCATGTTTTGTTTGTTGTCGTTTAAAGAGATTCAAAACTTCGAGAATGCGGTCAAAGTAGTAGTTGATTTTTCAGGTGGGGATAATTACAACAGTTTCATCAAAGAAAATATCGCGTATTTTAGATATTTAAATATTCAAATCGTAGATAGTTTAAGCGATGATATCGATATTTACATTTCCGATTTTAGTAATTCAGATATAAATAGCATACAGATGATTTGGAAAAGTCCGCCAATCGATAGTGATTGGGCACAATTCGCTGACACTGTAATCATGCTAAAGGGGAATAGAAATGAATAAGAGAAGATATGTTTACGGGTCAATTGTCGGAGTTTTTCTGATAAGTCAGGCGACTATTGGGCTTCATAATAATTCTGAAGACAACAAAGAAATAAAGACTCAAATTGAGTTGACTGATTTTCGTAGAAATAGCAAAAAACTCGAAAAGAAAGTCACCGCAAGAGTTGATGATAAAGATGTAAAAAAAGTTGTCTATAAATACAAAAAGAAAAAAGATTTCCATAAAGTTCAATCGGTAGTAACGAGTGTCCAAAATGGTGGACATTCTGGTGGTGGTCCTGGTGGGTTTATCGGAAGTGAAGCTGCTCAAGTAGCTAAAGCTTTGTCAGGGAAATTCCTAATGGGACAAAGTAGTGACGACTTTTTTAGTCAAAGTAGTCAGTTAGATATTTAGGGGAAATTTAAAATGCGTAAAAAGGGAAATTACATTAATTTGTGGGCGCTTTTAAAATACTTATTGATATTTTTAACAGTCACCTCGCAATTTATGATGACTTATAATACCTATGTTCAAGCAAGTGAGCAAAGTATTGGCTCGTCCCAAAAAGGAAAATTAAAACCTCAAGCTAGTGACATAGCCAATGGAACTATTGGGACCTCATCTTGGCGAATTGATGATCAAGGGATTCTTTATATTGGTCCTGGGGTTATGCCTAATTCAAATGCTAGCGATAATATGCGTCCATTTAAGGACTACGCCGATAAGATTAATAAGATTGTTATTACTGACAAGCTTGTAGCCGGTGATTTAGTTGTAATGTTTCAAGGACTAAACAAAGTTACTACTATTGATGGCATGTTAAATCTGGATACTTCACGTGTAAGAAATATGTACGGAATGTTTCAGAATATGACATCACTTAAAACACTTGATTTGTCTGGATTTGATACTAGTAATGTAACTAGTATGGCAAACATGTTTAGTGAGGATCGTGCCTTAACTTCCGTTGATGTAAGTAATTTTGATACTTCCAATGTTACTAATATGGCAAACATGTTCTTGAATAATCCTAGTTTAACTTCAGTTGATGTGAGTGGCTTTGATACTAGCAATGTTACGGCATTCCAGGCAATGTTTGCTTATGATAATAGCTTAACTTCAATCGATGTTAGTAACTTCGATACCAGTAAAGCAACTTCTATGGGAAGCATGTTTCTTGGGAATGATTCATTGAAATCAGTTGATGTCAGCAATTTCGATACTAGTAACGTAACCGATTTTAGTGCAATGTTTGCCTATGATGCTTCATTAAAATCAATAGATGTAAGCAGTTTTGATACTTCAAAAGCAACCAATATGAATACGATGTTTTATTATATGAAGAAGCTAGAAACATTGGATTTGAGTGGGTTTGATACCAAAAACGTCACCAGCATAAATGGGATGCTTCAAAATAATAATGTTCTTAGACAATTGAAATTGGGAAAGAAATTCAAATTCCGTGACACTACCGCAAGCCTACCAGAGATTGTTAGAAATAGTGTCAATACTGGTAAATGGATTAATCTAGGTGACGGCGAAGCAGATACTCCTCGAGGTAGTAACATTTGGAGTTCAGCTGAATTGATGAAAAACTATGATGGAAGTAAGGATGCTGATACTTATGTTTGGCAGACAGTTGGTAAAAACATCACAGTTAGATATGTTGATGAATCTGGAAAAACTTTGTGTGAAGATGTTGTCTTATCCGGTAACGTTGGTGAGAATTATTCCACTGAACAAAAGAAATTTGCCGGATATGAATTTAAGGAAGTTCAAGGTGGAGAAGCTGAGGGGAAATTCTCCAACCAAGAACTGGTTATAACTTATATATATAGTAAAAAAGCGTCACAAATTAAAGTTCATAATTCCATAATTTATACTGGTGACAGTTGGAAACCACAAGACAATTGGGATCAGACGATTGATGAAAACGATGAATCAGTCAGTTTTGAAGAATTTCAAAGAAACGGATTGATTAAAGGGAATGTCGACACCAATAGAATCGGTGAATACAAAATACAATATCGATATCATGGCGTTACTGCTGAAGCAACAGTTACGGTTTTGCAAAACCAACAAATATTGACTGGCTCAAATCTAGTTAAATATGTTGGTGATACTCTTCCCAATGATTCAGAATTTAAAGCTTTGGCAAGGGATAAAAAAGGCCAAACCACTGGTGTTCATTTTGATAAAACCAAGATTAATATGAACGAAGCAGGTCGATATGATGTCTTACTAACAAGTGATGATGGACAAATTAAGACAGTAACTGTTGAAGTAAAAGATAATCAACAAAAAGTAACTGGACAAGATGTGACCAAGTACGTTGGTGATAAAATGCCTGCGGATTCAGAATTCAAGGCTTCAGCCACAGATAAGACCGGTGAAGAGGTTGCAGTTTCAATTGATAAGTCGCAAGTGAATATGACACAAGCTGGCGATTATAATGTTGAACTTAAAACAGCAGATCACCAGACTAAGTTAGTTAAAGTACATGTAAAAGCTGACCAAAGAAAAATTCAAGCTCAAGATGTCACAATTAAAGTTGGATCTAAAATGCCAGCTGATAGTGAGTTTGCAGCTAAAGCAACAGATAAAGATGGGAAGAATCTTCTATTAACAATTGATAAGTCAAAAGTTAATGTCAATCAAATCGGGGACTACGAGGTATTGATTAAAGCCAGTGATGGCCAGACAAAGACTGTGAAAGTTCATGTCAAAAAAGAGCAACAACAAATTGATAAGAAGTCTACTGTTATTGTTAAGTATGTAGATGAACAAGGACATGAAATTGCTAATGATGAAGTCATTAGTGGTACTGCAGGATCAAAATATACATCTGAAGCTAAAGAGATTGCTGGCTACGAATTAATTGAGAAGCCCAGAAATCAAACGGGGATTTTAGTAGCAGATAACAAAACAATTATTTATCAAAATGTAAGAGAGTAAGAAGTGCATTAAGCATCCGGGGGGAATTGCGAAATGAATCACATAAATATGGTAGATCGCTGGTTTATTCATCAGAATAAAGTCTTACGAGAACTTGAGACAATAACTGGCAAACAGGGGATTTCTTTTTTTCAATATGAGGTATTAGTTCACTTTGTGAATGAAGAATTTAGTACAATTTCTGATCTTGGAGAAGCGTTAGAAATATCTAAGTCTTCAATGTCACGGGCGTTGAAAATATTACAATCCAAGAAACTGATAAAAAAAGTTTATGGGACTGAAGAAGATCAACGGCGAGTGGTAATTGTACCTACTGATGAAGCAAAGAAAGCAATTGAAGAAATAGAGTTGGAAATAAGTAAATTAAATATAGCCGATGAATTATAAAGAGTTGTGAAAAACAGCTCTTTTTTTGTGTTCAAATATTCACGATTTAAAATCATACAGAAATTATATAGAGGGTGATAACTATAGGGTGTTAATATAAAATAATTTATATTATTTGATGACGAAAAATATGTCAGAAAAGCTATTATATAGGGGATTTCAAATAAGAAAATGTTAAAAATGTAAGCGAAAACACAAATAATTATTGCATTAAATATAAAAATAGTGATAACATTTTAGCCGTAATTAGAGAGAAAAAATTAAAAAGTATAGAGGAGAAGAAATGAAAAAAAAGACAAAAACAAATTTATTAACTTATTCCGCACTGACTTTATTAATATCTGCCCCAGTCTTAAATAGTGTACAAGCATTTGCTAGTTCTAGTTCGAAATCAGATAATGCGAGTGCCATAAATCATCGAAAAATCGCACCTAAGAGTAATATTGCTAATAAAACGAATAAGATACCAAGTGTGACATATCCACTCCCAGATACTAATGGCGATCTCGGAAACGAAATTATGGAGAAAGGGATAAACAGGGCTAAAGATGAGCAAGAATCAGAACTACAAGAACAGTTAAGCAGTTCTGACTGGAATACAATACGAACTATGAATGTTAAATTCACGAGTTTTCAGAGTTCTCAATATGATGACGGCTTCAGGTCTGAAATTCCTTACGGAAAAATATATTTAGGAGTTATTGATGCTAAATCAAGACAAGTAATAGGGAAAACATTAATATATGATTCGGTAAAAGACCAAGATGGAATACCGACATCGGATGAATTGAAGGGAATGAATGAAACAGAAAGAAGTAGATATATTCTTCACCAAATTAAACCGCTTCAAGACAATATTTATATAAAAGATCAAGAAACATATAAGCCGGATTTGTTTAAGTCACAAAATGGAAACAATCTAGGAGTTATTTATGATGGAATGACGTCTGATTATCACGAAAACTCCACATCGTTAAAATTACTAAATATCGGGCCTGCAGATTCTTCAACAGTTGGAAATGTGAAAGATGTCGACAGTAGTATGTTTAGTAACTACGAAGCTAAGTGGGGTGATTTGACAACATCTTATCGTTACTGGCGATTAGGAATGAATCTTGATGATAAATCAACTGGAAATCCGTATACTTTAAGTGCTGTTGCAAGCTTAAAAAACTCAAGCAACGAAATATTTACTGTTGGAAATGACACGGATTCTAGAATAACTAATCCAATTCAATTGCTAAAAGATACAATAACTGTTGAGGGTGAGAATGGGGAGGTACAAACAGTTCCTACAGACAACGCCCAAGTTAGTTGGTATAAGAAACCTGACACAACAAAAGTAGGTACAAATAGTGCCATTTTACAACTTTCATATAATACGTCACCTGAGGGTACGCAAGGTATTACTTATCTTAGAGTGCCATATGAAGTTAAGAATCTTCAACCAGTTACGGTGAGATATATTGATGAAGAAGGAAATTCAATTCATGACGATCAAATAATCACTGGTAATTCTGAAGGAGAAGCGTACGATGCTTCAACTCCACAATATAAACTTGATGAAATTAAATATAACAATGAAAACTATCACTTAGATATTAATAAATTACCAGATAACGCTTCGGGCATTTTTGGGGGAGACCCTATTACAGTCACATATACCTATAAGCGCAACCAAACTGCGATGGTTGTTCATAATTCTGAAATCTATGTTGGTGATGAATGGAAACCTCAAGACAATTGGGATAGTACTTTAGATATGGATGGTAACTCAGTTGATTTTGATGAAATTGAAAGAAATGGAAAAATTGAAGGTGAAGTCAATACGCTAAAACCAGGAGTCTATGAAGTCACATATTCATATCAAGATTCGTCGGCAAAAGCAATTATTATTGTGAAGCCCACTTTGAACACGCCAACAAAACCAGTAAATCCAAATACGAACACGCCCACAAAACCAGTAAATCCTAATACGAACACGCCAACTAAACCAGTAAATCCAAAGACAAACACACCAACAAATCCAGTAAATCCATATACGAACACGCCAACAATACCTGAAAATCCATATACGAACACGCCAACAATACCTGAAAATCCATATACGAACACGCCAACAATACCTGAAAATCCATATACGAACACGCCAACAATACCTGAAAATCCATATACGAACACGCCAACAAATCCAGTAAATCCAAATACGAACACGCCAACAAAACCAGTAAATCCAAATACTAATACACCAACAAAGCCGGTCAATCCAAATACGAACACACCAACAAAACCAGTAAATCCAAAGACAAACACACCAACAAAACCAGTAAATCCAAATACTAACACTCCAACAAAACCAGTAAATCCAAATACGAACACGCCAACAAAACCAGTCAATCCAAATACGAACACGCCAACAAAACCAGTAAATCCAAATACGAACACACCAACAAAACCAGTAAATCCAAATACAAACACACCAACAAAACCGGTGAGTCCAAACACGAATACCCCGACAAAACCAGTTAGTCCAAACACTAATACACCAACAAGACCGGTGAGTCCAAACACTAATACACCAACAAAACCGGTAAATCCAAATACGAATACACCAACAAAACCGGTTAGTCCAAACACGAATACCCCGACGAAACCAGTTAGTCCAAAAACAAACACACCGACAAAACCAGTTAGTCCAAATACTAATACGCCAACAAAGCCGGTCAATCCAAATACTAATACACCCACTTTACCTGCAGATCCTTCGTCATCCATACCAAAGAATGATGATAATAACTCAAAGAAATCATTACCAAAAACAGGTGAAAATATCTCACTCAGTTCAGTAATGTATTTAGGTGGAGTACTAGTTTTACTATCAGCACTATCTCTAGTGGCTAAGAAACGTATTTACTAATGCTGGAATAAAAAAGAATTAACAAAAATGTTAATTCTTTTTTTGTGTCTAAAAACCTAATCATACCAACGAATACAAAGAATTGACTAGTCAAACTGTGAAGTAGTTCACAGTTTCTTTGCGAGCGATTTCCAACATTAAATTTTTGTAAGCGTTATCTTAAGCTCGTAAACAAATACAAGGAGGTATCACGATGACAAGTCCCATTCATGTATTTTCTGAAATTGGAAAATTGAAGACAGTAATGTTGAAACGCCCAGGTAGGGAAGTTGAAAACATTACTCCTGATATTATGTATCGTTTGTTATTTGACGATATTCCATATTTACCAACTATTCAAAAGGAACATGATTTCTTTGCCAAAACTCTTCAAGACAATGGTATCGAAGTTGTGTATCTAGAAAACTTAGCAGCAGAAGCTATTGATGCTGGTAACGTTAAGGAAGAATTCTTAGACAAGATGCTTTCAGAATCAAATATCAAATCTGATTCAATTAGAGAAGCTTTGAGAGAATATCTTCTATCAATGGAAACATTAGACATGGTTGAAAAGATTATGGCTGGTGTCCGTACAAATGAAATTGATGTTAAATCAAAAGCCTTGATTGATTTAAGTGCAGATGATGAATATCCATTCTTTATGGACCCAATGCCTAACCTTTACTTCACTAGAGACCCTGCAGCAGCAATGGGTGATGGTCTAACAATTAACAGAATGACATTCGAAGCTCGTCAAAGAGAATCAATGTTCATGGAAGTTATTATGGCTCACCATCCAAGATTTGGTACTGGAGAAGCTAGTGTATGGCGTGATCGTAACCATCTAGATCGTATTGAAGGTGGGGATGAATTAATCCTTAGTGACAAAGTTCTAGCTATTGGTATTTCACAAAGAACTTCAGCACAATCAATTGAAGAATTAGCTACTGTCTTGTTCAATGAACATTCAGGATTTGAAAAAGTTCTAGCTATTAAGATTCCTCATAACCATGCAATGATGCATTTAGATACCGTATTTACAATGATTGACTATGACAAATTCACTATTCATCCAGGTATTCAAGGAAAAGGTGGACAAATTGATGTCTTTACCCTTGAATCAGATGGCAACAATGGTGTGAAAATTAGTCACGGAACTGACCTACAAAAAGCTCTTAGTGAAGCTCTAGGCCAACCAGAACTAACATTAATTCCTTGTGGTGGCGGTGACGCAGTTGTAGCACCAAGAGAACAATGGAATGATGGTTCAAATACTTTAGCAATTGCCCCTGGTGTGGTTGTTACATATGATCGTAACTATGTATCAAATGAAATTCTAAGAAGCCAAGGCATTAAGGTTATTGAAGTTCTATCAAGTGAATTATCACGTGGTCGTGGCGGCCCTCGTTGCATGAGTATGCCATTAGTAAGAGAAGATTTAAATAAATAATAGGAGCATTAAAATGACAAGTATATTTCAAGGAAGAAGCTTATTAGCTGAAAAAGATTTCACCAAAGAGGAATTAGAATATTTAATCAATTTCTCATTACACCTAAAGGATTTGAAAAAAAGAGGAATCCCTCATCACTATCTAGAAGGTAAGAACATTGCCTTACTATTCGAAAAGAACTCAACTAGAACTCGTTCAGCATTTACAACTGCTGCAATCGACCTAGGTGCTCATCCAGAATTCTTAGGAAAAGATGACATCCAATTAGGTAAGAAAGAATCAGTTGAAGATACTGGTAAAGTTTTGGGAAGCATGTTCGATGGAATTGAATTCCGTGGATTTAGTCAAAAAGTTGTTGAAGACTTGGCTAAGTATTCAGGAGTTCCAGTATGGAACGGTTTGACTGACGAATGGCATCCAACACAAATGATTGCTGACTTCATGACTGTTAAAGAAAACTTTGGCAAACTTGAAGGAATCACTTTAACTTATGTTGGTGACGGTCGTAACAACATGGCTAACAGTTTACTTGTCACTGGCTCAATGCTCGGTGTAAATATTCATATTGTTGCTCCTGATTCACTACAACCAACAAAAGAAGTTCAAGATCTTGCAGAAGGCTACGCTAAGAAGACTGGTAGCAAGAACATGATTACTTCAAACGTTGATGAAGGTGTTAAAGGCTCAGATGTATTGTACACGGATGTTTGGGTATCCATGGGTGAAGAAGACAAGTTCGACGAAAGAGTTAAGATGCTTCAACCATACCAAATCAACATGGATATGGTTAAGAAAACTGGCAACGATGACATGATTATCATGCACTGTCTACCAGCATTCCATGACACAGAAACCGAATATGGTAAGAAGATCTATGACGAATTCGGAATCAAAGAAATGGAAATCACTGATGAAGCATTCAGAAGTAAACATGCTCGTCAATTCGAGGAAGCAGAAAACAGAATGCATTCAATCAAAGCTATTATGGCTGCTACGTTGGGTAATTTATTTATTCCACATGCATAAAAAATAGTTTAAAGAGGGGCTGGTAACAAAACTTTGTTTTGTCCCGGCCCCTTATTTTTTAAGAAGGAGAGAATAAAATGGCTCATAGAAAAATCGTAGTTGCTCTAGGTGGAAATGCAATTCTTTCAAAAGATGCTACCGCAGATGCACAAAAAAAAGCTGTTAAAGATACAGTTAATCAATTAATCAAATTTGTTAAAAATGGTGATCAATTAATCATTTCTCACGGAAACGGACCACAAGTTGGAAATATCTTAATTCAACAAGCTAATTCCGACTCAGAACAAACACCAGCAATGCCTTTAGATACTGCTGGAGCAATGTCACAAGGAGAAATTGGTTATTGGATGCAAAATGCTTTTAACGAAGCACTTAAGCAAGAAGGAATTGATCTTGATGTAGCAACAATCGTTACACAAACAATTGTTGATGCAAAAGATCCTGGATTCGAAAATCCAACCAAACCAATTGGACCTTTCTATACAAAAGAAGAAATGGAAAAACAACAATCACAAAATCCCGATGCTAAATTCGTTGAAGATTCTGGCCGTGGATATCGTCGTGTTGTGGCTTCACCAATTCCTACTGGTATTAAGGAAGCAAACATCATCAAACAATTAGTTGAATCAAATGTTATTACTATTTCAGCTGGTGGTGGTGGTGTTCCTGTAGTTGAAGACGGCAATAAATTAGTTGGTGTCGAAGCTGTTATTGATAAAGACTTCGCATCAGAAAAAGTTGCCGAATTAGTTGAAGCAGATATGTTTATCATCTTGACTGCTGTTGAAAATGTTTATGTTAACTTCAATAAACCAGACCAAAAGAAATTGGACAATGTAACAGTGGCTGAACTTGAGAAATATATTGATGAAGATCAATTCGCTAAAGGAAGTATGCTTCCAAAGATTCAAGCAGCTATCAAATATGTTAATAATCGTCCAGACAGTAAAGCAATTATTACTTCATTGGACAATGTTAAAAACCTACTTGCAAATGATGCAGGTACGATTGTTACTAAAGGTTAATTTATAAATAGATTGGAGTGATAAAAATGTCAGAAACCCCTGTAAAGAAAATTGGTTTATTTGCTCTTATTGCCTTAGTTGTCAGTTCCTCAATTGGTAGTGGAGTATTCGGACTAACTTCTGATTTAGCAGCCGCTTCAGCACCAGGACCGGTTTTAATAGGTTGGGTTGTCGTAGGAATTGGTATTTTGATGCTAGCTCTTTCGATGAACAATTTATTAATTAAAGAACCAGAAATGGAAGGGATATTCGCTTATCCTGAGAAACAATTTGGTCCTTTCGCTGGCTTCATTAGTGGCTGGGGATATTGGTTATCCGCATGGCTAGGAAACGTTGCCTTTGCAACAATTCTTATGAGTGCTATCGGATACTTCTTCCCAATCTTTAAGACCGGACAAAATATTCCGTCGATTATCGTCGCAAGTATTTTCTCCTGGGGATTAACATATATTGTTAATCGTGGTATCGAAAGTGCCGCCTTTATTAATGCAATTGTTACTGTTTGTAAGTTAGTTCCACTATTTGTATTCATTGTTGTTGGAATTGCAATGTTTAAAGGTGGAGTATTTACGCAAGACTTCTGGGGTAACCTCAGCTCAAACGTAATGCACAATACTAACGGCTCCGTTATGAACCAAATTAAAGGTTGTTTAATGGTTATGATGTGGGTATTCGTTGGTGTTGAAGGTGCTTCAATGCTTTCAGCTCGTGCTGAGAAGAAATCCGAAGCCGGAAAAGCTACTATCATTGGTCTTTTGAGTTTACTAGTTATCTACATCTTTGCTTCTGTATTACCATACGGAATTTTGACCCAAGCTCAACTAGCAAACATCAAACAACCTGCTATGCTTTACATCTTTGTTAAGATGGTTGGCCCATGGGGTGGTTGGGTAATCGGTGTCGGAATGATTATCTCAATTCTTGGATCATGGTTGTCATGGACTATGCTTCCATCAGAAACTACTTCATTAATGGCTCAACAAAAATTACTTCCAAAATCATTTGGTAAATTGAATAAGTTCAAAGCACCAACATTCTCATTAGTATTGACTGCTATTCTTATTCAAATCTTCTTGATCACTCTTCTATTCACAGAGAGTGCATATAACTTTGCTCTTTCACTATGTACGGCTGTAATCTTGGTTTGTTATATCTTTATCGGACTTTATCAAATCAAATATTCATACGATCACATCAGTGAAAAAGGAAGCAAAACTCAATTACTAATTGGTATCATCGCCCTTGCATTCCAACTATTTGGACTATTCATGGCTGGAATTAATTACTTACTTCTTTGTCTAATAGCTTATATTCCTGGAATTTACTTCTACGGAAGAGCTAGAAAAGAAAAAGGAGAAAAAGAATTCTTATCTAAGGGAGAATGGATAATTACTGGTATAATTACAGTAGGAGCAATCGCTGGATTGATTATGATTATGACTGGTAACATATCAGTATAAGTCCATTTACCAAGGAGGAGATATGCTTAGCTCAAAGGAATATCCCAAATATATTGAATTTTTAAAAACTCGACCTGAGTTTTCAGAATTTTCTCATGAAGAAATGAATATCTTAATGAACAACATGAAGGTAAAGAACTTCAAAAAGGGGCAAGTATTATTTGATCAAGCGGATGAACGTAATCGATTTTACTTTGTCAAAAAAGGGTTAGTGCGCGGCGAACGTACCGATGAGACCGGAGATTTTATCTTTTATACCTATATCAGAGAAAATCTGGCTTTTCCATATCGTGGTATGTTCAAAGATATGTACTATCCTTACTCGGCACAAGCAATGACCGACATTGAAATCATTCATTTTCCAATGGCAACATTTGAAAACTTACTCCTTAAGAATTCAACAATGATGATGAAGGTCATTCAAGAAATGGCTTCGATTATTAGTGAAACCGAGAATAATATTCAACAAATGGTTACCTCAAGTGCTCAAAAGAGAGTAATTCATGCTCTAAAGATTTTTTCCGAGAATTTGGGATGTGCTGATAAGAATCAAAAAATATCAATTCCTTATCCAATTACGATTCAAGAAGTGGCCACCTTTAGTGGAACCACGCGAGAAACAACTGGACAAATAATTAAGAATCTAGTTAATGAAAAATATATTAGCTATGACCATAAACGATTTGTCTTCAATAAAAAGTTTAGTAAGTTATAAAAAGTCATCGTTTGATGGCTTTTTTCTTTAGTGCTCAGTTTTTAAGCGTATTCTTTCACGCTCTTTTCTGATAGAATTAATCGAGAATAAAATGCAAAGAAAGTGAAGTAAATAATGACTGATTCACCTATTAAATACACTTTACTAAAAAAAGAAAAGCACACCGGTGCTAGACTGGGACTTTTAGAAACTCCGCATGGAACTTTTGAAACACCAATTTTTATGCCAGTGGGAACATTAGCTTCTGTGAAAACAATGGCTCCTGAAGAATTAGACGAGATGGGTGCTTCAATAATTCTTTCCAACACCTACCATCTTTGGTTACGTCCTGGAGAACAGATTGTTAAAGAAGCTGGTGGCCTTCATAAGTTCATGAATTGGGATAAAGGAATTTTGACCGATTCTGGTGGCTTTCAAGTATTCTCTTTAGCAGATACTCGTAATATTACTGAAGAGGGAGTTCACTTCAAGAGTCATTTGGATGGACGAAAATTATTCCTTTCACCAGAAAAAGCCATTCAAATTCAAAACGATCTTGGACCAGATATCATGATGAGTTTGGACGAGTGTCCGCCATATTTTGAAAGCTATGAATATGTCAAAAAATCAATTGAACGTACTACTCGGTGGGCTGCTCGTGGGTTAGAAGCTCATCAAAATCCTGACCGTCAAGGACTATTTGGAATTGTCCAGGGAGCCGGATTTGAAGACCTTCGAAAACAGTCCGCTAAAGATTTGGTCTCCCTAGATTTTCCTGGCTATTCAATTGGCGGACTTTCGGTTGGTGAGTCTAAAGATGAAATGAACCGTGTCTTAGACTTCACAGTGCCAATGCTACCTGAGAACAAACCCCATTATTTAATGGGGGTAGGAACGGCTGATTCCTTGATTGATGGAGTAATTCGTGGAGTTGATATGTTTGATTGTGTCTTGCCAACTAGAATTGCTCGTAATGGAACTTGTATGACTTCCAAGGGGCGTCTAGTGGTTAAGAACGCTGAATATGCTAAGGACTTCCGTCCAATTGATGAGAATTGTAATTGTTATGCTTGTCGTAACTACACTCGTGCTTATATTCGTCATCTATTGAAGAGCGATGAATTATTCGGACTTCATTTAACTAGTTATCATAATTTATATTTCTTGTTAGATGTAATGAAAAAAGTTCGTCAAGCAATTAAAGATGACAACTTGCTGGAATTCAGAGAAGCATTTTTTGAAGAGTACGGATTTAATGATAAAAACGCCAAAAACTTTTAGTTTTTCGGCTTAATGTAGTACAATTATAAGTAAATAAAAATTTAGAGGTGTTTAAATGAATTACACATTGATTCTAATGATGGCTGGATTGTTTGCGGTTATGTATTTCTTAATGTTCCGTCCACAAAAGAAACAACAACAACAACGTGCTAACATGCTTAAAGAAATGCAAAAAGGTGACAAAGTTGTTACTATTGGTGGTTTAAAAGGAACTGTCGATGAAATCGACAATGACACAAGAGAAATCGTTATCGATGCCGATGGCGTATTTTTAACTTTTGACCTTGGTGCAATTAGAACAACAACAAAGGCTACTGCAACTGATACAAGTGCTCCTGCTGCAACAGAAACAAAGGCTGCAGAAAAAGTTGAAGAGCCAAAAGAAGAAGAAAAAGAAGCAAAAACTGAAACAGAAGCAAAAGCAGAAAAATAAACGTTTCCGAACGTTTTTTTTCTAGCCTTAAGTCCGTTATAATGTAAAAGAATTAAAGTAATTAATTAAAGGAACGTTGATTAGAATGAAAGTAGAAAATCCAACTTTATTTATTATTTTCGGTGGTTCAGGTGACTTAGCTCATCGAAAACTATATCCAGCATTATTTAACTTGTACCGTAATGGTTATATCAACGAGAAGTTTGCCGTAATCGGAACTGCTAGAAGAGACTGGAGTGACGACTTTTTTAGAGATACCGTTAAGGAATCATTGAAGAAGTTCTGTGAAGATGAAAAAACTGTCGATGAATTTATCGGGCATTTTTATTATCAATCACATGATGTTAATGACTCTGAACACTATATAATTCTTAAGAAACTAGCCCAAAAGCTCAATGATCAATATGAATTAGAAGATAATCGTGTTTATTACATGGCCATTGCCCCATCGCTATTTGGAACCGTGGCAGGTCATATTAAATCAGAAGATTTGATGACCAAAAACGGCTTCAATCGATTGGTTATTGAAAAACCATTTGGACATGATTTTGAGTCGGCAAAAGCCTTGAATGACGAGATTTCTCAGACTTTTGATGAACAACAAATCTATCGAATCGACCATTACTTAGGTAAAGAAATGGTTCAAAATATTCCAGTGCTCCGCTTCAATAATCCGGTTTTTGAAACTATTTGGAACAAGGACTATATTTCTAATGTGCAAGTGACACTTGCCGAATCCTTAGGAGTTGAAGAACGTGGTGGTTACTATGATGGTACTGGTGCCTTGAGGGATATGGTTCAAAATCATATCATGCAAATCTTGGCGCAATTGACCATGGAAAAACCTAATGAATTCACTTCACAAAAAGTCCATGAATCAAAGAAAGCATTGTTTGCTAGCTTGAAGATGTTAACTCCTGATGAAGTTGATGCTAATTTTGTGCGTGGCCAATATGGAACTAATCAAAATCAAACGCAAATTTCATATCGTGAAGGTTTGAATATTGATCCTGATTCAGAAACCGAAACTTATGTTGCTGGTAAAGTGATGTTTGATAACGATACTTTCAAAGGCGTTCCATTCTATGTTAGAACAGGTAAACGTATGCCTGAGAAGAGTACGAGAATTGATATTGTCTTCAAAAAAGAAGTTAAAAACATCTTCCCAACTCTTGATACTGATGCAATTAAAGAAAATGTTTTCTCAATTATCATTGAACCCGACCAAGGTTATGAATTATTAATGAATGGAACTAAAGTGGGAATGAATTTTGAAACCACAGCTTTTGATATGGCCTACAAGCATACCAATGCCCAATTAGACCAAGTTCCTGAAGCTTACGAACGCCTATTAATTAACGTTCTTGATGGTGATCAGACTAACTTTACTCATTGGGACGAATTGTTAAGTACTTGGAAGTATATTGATGTTATTCGTCAAAAATGGGACGAGACACCAATTAGTTTTCCTAATTATCGTTCTGGCTCGGTTGGGCCTAAGGATGCTGATGAGTTATTATCCAAAGATGGTAATAGTTGGTTCTGGCAAGGTTAGAAGTGACGGAGAGTGTCCATGAGCTTAGTTAAAATTCCAGTAGTGGTAAATACTAATCGCAAAATTTTACATGTTGACATGGATGCTTTTTATGCTTCAGTAGAAGAGCGGGAACATCCTGAGTTCAAGCAAAAAGCTTTAGTGATTGCTCATGATCCTAGAAAGAACAATAACCATGGGGTAATTACCACCGCAAATTACAATGCTCGTAAATACGGAGTTAACTCCGCTATGCCTTCACAAAAGGCGGTTGAATTAATTCCTAAGTCAGAGCTAGTTTTTACTGATCCTAACTTCTCTTTATATCGTCAAGTTTCGGATCAAATTCATGATATTTTCAAAGATGTGACCGATATTTATCAATCCGTGGCATTGGATGAAGCTTATCTAGATATCACCGATAATAAGCTGAAACAAGATAGTGCTATCAAAGTGATGCAGTATATTCAATCACGAATTTATAAAGAAACGCGGTTGACCTGTTCCATTGGAATCTCGTATAATAAGTTCCTTGCCAAAATGGCATCTGACTATGCTAAACCTTTTGGGCGAACGCTGGTATTACCTGAGCATGCTGTTGATTTTTTAAGTGAAATTCCTATTGAAAAGTTCAACGGTATCGGTAAGAATATGCAGTCAAAACTGCATGACATGGGTGTTTATACCGGTAAGGACCTCCAGAATCTAGGCCAAGACATCTTCTTAGATCGATTTGGTAAATGGGGTTACATCATGTACCAGCATTGCCATGGAATGGACAACAGTGCAGTTGAAGCCAATCGAGTTAGAAAGTCCGTTGGGAAAGAACAAACCTATAACAAACCTTTGATTAAAGATGAAGAAGTTTATCATCAGATGAGTCAATTGAGCAAACAGGTCTATCAAATTCTTTCTAACCACAATCTTCAAGGTAAGACCGTGGTTATTAAAATAAGAACAACCGATTTTGAAACAGTCTCTAAGCGAAAAACCCTTAATAATTATTTGCATAGTGAACAAGAAATTTATAATACGGCTCAAGAATTATTTGATGAATTAGGGCTTGAGAACTTCCAATTAAGATTGGTTGGTGTTACGGTAACTACAATCGATGAGTTCGGTTTTGAAGAATTACCGTTGAAACTATTTGAGGAATAATATGATTACAGAAGAAATAAAAACAACAATTGAAAAATACGACAAGATTATTGTCCATCGTCATGCTAATCCTGACCCAGATGCATTGGGATCGCAAAGGGCTATAGCGCTATCCCTACGCAAAACTTTTCCTAATAAAACAATCTTGATGGCTGGTAATTCAGTTGGTGACTTGAATTGGTTATCCGAAATGGACAACGTTACTGAAGAAGATTATCAAGGCTCATTGGTGATTGTAGTTGATACAGCCAACACACCAAGAATCAGTGGTGAAGATTATGATAAAGGTGATTTCTTAATTAAAATAGATCATCATCCTGATAATGACCAATATGGCGATTTACGTTATGTCTTAGAACACGCCTCATCATGTTCAGAAATTATGTTTGACTTGTTGCAATCTTGGAATTTTGTAATTGACGAAGAGGTTGCAAATGCCATCTATGCTGGAATTGTTGGTGATACAGGAAGATTCATGTATGATTCAACCTCCGCCCATACTTTTGCGATTGCCAGTCACTTAATGGAACTCAAGGCAGATTTGCCAAGAATTAATCAAAGACTAAGTGAAGTAACTTTGCAACAAGCAAAACTTCAAAGTAGTGTCTACGATTACTTACAAATCGATGATAGTGGCGCTGCTTGGGCAATTATTACACAAGCAGACTTGCAGAAACTAGGTGTAACTACCGAACAAGCACATGCTGTTGTTTCTACACCAGGTCGTTTAAAAGGAGTTGTTTCTTGGGTAATTGCAGTTGAGAAACAAGCTCCAGAAACTGGTTTTAGAATTCATTATCGTTCTAAAGGACCAGTGATTAACACCTTGGCAATGAAACACGATGGTGGTGGACATATGTTGGCTAGTGGAGCTAACGCAGCTGATGAACAAGAAGTTCAGACCATCGTTTCAGAATTAATCGAAGTCGTTAAAAATTATAAATAGGAGAATTAATGTGGCTACAGCCTTCAAATCAATGGGATTCAAAGATTTTATTAATCAATCCCTAACCGAAATACATTTTCAAGAAGCAACGCCAGTCCAAGAAAAAGTCATTCCTTTAGTTCGTAAGGGACATGATTTAGTTGTGCAATCGCAAACAGGTAGTGGTAAGACTCATGCCTACTTATTACCTATTTTTGATCGGCTAGAGCACAGTAAAGACAATCAAGTTGTCATTACTTCACCTAGTCGTGAGTTGGCATATCAAATTTATGATGACACCACTCAGATTGCTAAGAACGACGATTTTTCTGTCAGCAACTATGTCGGTGGAACTGATAAACAACGCCAAGAACAAAAACTGGCTAATTCTCAACCTGAAGTAGCAATTGGAACTCCAGGAAGGTTGCTTGATTTAATTAAAAACAAGCATCTTAGAGTTGATGAAACCAAAGTCCTAGTCATTGATGAAGCAGACATGACTTTAGATATGGGCTTCTTAGATGACGTGAACGAACTAGCAAGTTTCATGAATGATGATTTACAAATTCTAGTTTTCTCAGCTACTATTCCTGAGAAACTTCAACCATTCTTGAAGAAATATCTAACACAACCTAAGTTTATCGTGATTGATAATCCAGATGTAGTTAGTGAGAATGTAGAAAATTGGTTGATTTCCAGTCGTGGACAAGATAAACATCAGATGATTTATCAGATATTGACGGTTGGACAACCATTCTTGGCTTTGATTTTTGCTAACACAAAAACCGAAGTTGATAATATTTATGACTATTTAGTTCATCAAGGATTAAAAGTTGCCCGAATCCATGGTGGACTAACACCTCGTGAACGTAAGCGAACAATGAAACGTATTGAGAATATGGAGTATCAATATGTTGTGGCAACCGATTTGGCTGCTCGGGGAATTGATATTAATGGAATTTCTCACGTTGTTAATGCCGAAATTCCTGAGAATCTTGAATTCTTCATTCATCGTTCAGGACGTACAGGTCGTAACAAACTTTCCGGAATTGCGATTACACTTTATGATACAAGTGACGAAGCAAAACTTGCTGCTTTAGAAAAAATGGGAATTAAGTTCCAACCTAAAGAGATTACTAAAAATGGTATTAAAGATACTTACCAAAGAAATCGTCGTCAGCAAAGATCAGCAACTACCGAAAAATTATCTACTTCAATGCGTGGCTTGGTTAAGAAACAAAAGGTCAAGAGAAAACCAGGTTACAAGAAGAAGATTAAGAACGCTATTTCGGAAGAAAAACGTAAGAATAAGAAAATTGCCATGCGCCAAGAGCAACGAGCATTACGGAAGAAGAAAAAACAAGATAATCAAACGTATTAAATTATGTTGACTTTTCCTAGTCTCACACTTATTCTTTTAATTGGATATGTTATTCAAAATAGCTTTGTAGAGAGGGCATGGTTGGTGTGAATGTCTAAGTTGATTTGAAGAAACGCTACCGGTTAATAATAATTAAATAACTGTCTAAAGAGGCAAACGACTGAGTCGTTGCAAACAGGGTGGTACCGCGCACGGGCGTCCTTGTAAGCAGGGACTCTTTTTTTATTTTTGGAGGTAAATATGAATAAACTAACAAGTGCAGAAATTCGTCAATCATTCTTAGATTTTTTCAAGAGTAAGAATCATGATATCGAACCAAGTGCTTCATTAATTCCGGTTGATGACCCAACTTTATTGTGGATCAATTCAGGAGTTGCTACTTTAAAGAAATATTTTGATGGTTCAGTAGTTCCTAAGAATCCAAGAATTGCTAATGCTCAAAAATGTATTCGTACAAACGATATCGAGAACGTTGGTAAGACAGCTCGTCATCAAACTTTTTTTGAAATGCTCGGAAACTTTTCAGTTGGTGACTATTTCAAAGAAGATGCTATCAAGTGGGCTTGGGAATTTTTAACCAGTGATGAATGGATAGGACTTGATACTGACAAAATGTATGTCACCGTTTACCCTAAGGATACTGAAGCATATCGTATTTGGCACGAAGTAATTGGCTTAGATGATACCAGAATTTTCAAAGTTGAAGACAATTTCTGGGATATTGGTGAAGGACCATGTGGACCTGATACCGAGATTTTCTATGACCGTGGTCAAGAGTTCAATAATGTCTCTGAAGATGATCCTGAGAACTATCCTGGTGGCGAAAACGAACGTTATTTAGAAGTTTGGAATGTTGTTTTCTCTGAATTAAACCATTTACCTGATGGTTCATATGTTGAACAACCTCATAAGAACATTGATACGGGCATGGGATTTGAACGTCTAGTTTCAGTTATTCAAGAAGCTGAAACTAACTTCGAAACTGACTTATTCATGCCATTGATTAAGAAAGTTGAAGAATTAAGTGACCATAAGAAATACGGCGTTGATAAGAAAGATGATATTTCATTCAAAATCATTGCCGATCATGCAAGAACCGTCTCATTTGCTGTTGGTGATGGAGCACTTCCTTCAAATGAAGGTCGAGGATATGTTATCCGTCGTCTAATCAGACGTGCTGTGTTGAATGGTAAGAAACTCGGAATTGATGGCTCATTCTTGTATCAATTAGTCGGAATCGTTGGCGACATTATGGCTAGTTATTATCCAGAAATTAATAATCAACAAGACTTCATTGAAAAAGTTATTAAGTCTGAAGAAGAACGTTTTGCTAATACTTTGACCGAGGGATTGGAACTACTAAACGGCGTAATTGACGACCTAAAAGCTAATAAGCAAACCGAAATTTCTGGTGAAGATGCCTTCAAGCTCTTTGATACGTACGGATTTCCATACGAAATGACCGAAGAAGCTGCTCATGATGAAGGCTTCACGGTTGATAGAGCTAAGTTTGATGCTGAAATGAAGAAACAAAAAGAACGTGCACGTGCTGCTCGTGGTAATTTACAATCAATGGGTTCACAAGATGAAGTATTGATGGGTATCAAAACTGAAAGTGAATTCGTTGGCTACCATGACAACTATGAAGTTGACGATGCCAAATTAGTCGATATTATTGTGGATGATACATTGGTAGATGCTACTAACGCCAAGAATGCTCAATTAATCTTTGATCGCACACCATTTTATGCTGAAATGGGTGGGCAAGTTGCCGATCACGGTAATATTTTTGATCAAGATGGTAATTTAGTGGCTCGTGTTGAAGATGTTCAACATGCACCAAATGGACAAAACTTGCACTTTGTTGAAGTGGTTACTGAATTGAATTTGAATGAGAAATATCAACTTAAGATTGATGTTTCGTTCCGTCAAAAAGTTCGTCGTAATCACACAGCTACTCATTTGTTAGATCAAGCACTTAAAGATGTGGTGGGTGAACATACTCACCAAGCTGGTTCATTGGTTGAACCTGACTATCTTCGTTTCGACTTTGCTAGTTTAGAAGCCGTTACTCCACAACAAATTGCTGAAATCGAACAAATTGTAAATGAAAAAATTTGGGCAGAAATTCCCGTTGTAACGACTGAAACCGACTTAGATTCGGCAAAAAAAATGGGTGCAATTGCGCTCTTTGATGACAAATATGGTTCAGTTGTTCGAGTAGTTCAAGTGGGTGATTATTCAATGGAATTATGTGGTGGAACTCACGCTGAGAACACTGCCGAACTAGGATTGTTCAAGATTAAATCTGAATCAGCTGTAGGTGCTGGTGTTCGAAGAATTGAAGCAGTTACTTCAAAAGAAGCCTATGAATTCTTAAATGAACGTCTTGCTTTATTAAACCAGACAGCTGATGCTCTTAAAGTAACTCAAGTTAAAGAAACACCTGCCAAAGCTCAACAAGTTATGAGTGACTTAAAAGATGAACAAAGAAATGTTGCTAATCTAAAAGCTCAATTTGTTTCTCAACAAGCCCAAGGAATTTTTGATGAAACGACTGAAATCAATGGTTATTCAACAATTATTAAATTAGCTCCTGTAGATGATATGAATGGATTAAGAAAACTTGCCGATGATTGGAAGAATAAGCAAGCTTCAGATTTATTAGTCTTAGGTGCTAAGTCAAAAGATAAAGCTAATCTAATTGTGGCAGTATCGCCAAAAGCTATGGAACAAGGGCTTAAAGCTGGTGACATTATTAAGAAAATTGCACCATTTATCGATGGTGGCGGTGGTGGTCGAAATGATATGGCCCAAGCCGGTGGCAAGAATCCTAATGGATTTGATCAAGCATTTAACGCTGTTAAAGATATACTTTAGCCGGTCAACATTTGTTAAAATTGCCAAAATCAGGTAAAATCTGTTTAAGTGTAAAAGGAGGTGTGTTGGTTTGAGTTCATTAGATAAAACAATGAGTTTTCAATTTAACGAAAATAACAATCAAGATGTACATGCCACGTTAGAAAAAGTTTATGGGGCGCTTCAAGAAAAAGGATATAATCCAATTAATCAAATAGTTGGATATTTACTATCTGGTGATCCTGCTTACATACCCAGAAATAACGATGCTCGTAATTTGATTTTGAAACACGAACGTGATGAAATCATTGAAGAACTAGTTAAAAGCTACTTAGGCAAGGACAATAACTAATGCGATTATTAGGACTAGATGTTGGTTCAAAGACCGTAGGAGTTGCTGTTAGTGACTTACTAGGTTGGACTGCTCAAGGTGTTGAAATAATTCCTATCAACGAAGATAAGGACATTTTTGGTCTGGATCGATTAAAAGAATTGATTGATCAATATGAAGTTGGCGGAATTGTCTTAGGATTGCCCAAGAACATGAATAATTCCTTAGGTGAACGAGCAGTCAAATCTCAAGAATATGGAAAAATGATTGAAGATAACTTTCATTTACCAATTGACTTCATTGATGAACGACTCACAACTGTGCAAGCAGAGCGAATGTTAATTGATGAAGGAAATGTTTCTCGTAAAAAAAGAAAACAAGTAATTGATAAACTAGCCGCTGTAATGATTTTGCAGAATTACTTGGATGCAAAAGGAAAGCTAACTCAATAGGTGAAAAAATGACAGAAGAAGATCGTTTTGTAGAAGTTACCAACGAAGACGGTACAACCCAAACTTTAAAAATAACTACTGTAATTCCTGCTTCAGAGAAATTCGATAAAGAATTTATCATTCTCGAAGACATGGAAGAAAATGAAGATGGTGAGATTTATTACTATCCATATTCATTTGAAGCTGAAAATGAAGACAACGGAAAATTAATTCCCGTTGAAGATGAAGAAGAATTAGAAATGATTGACGGAGTGATTGAAGCAATTACTGAGATTGATGACGAAGAATAATTAGTCTTCATTTTAATTCGTAAGTCAAAAGTCAGCCGTTAGGCTGGCTTTTTTTATAAAGGACAAGACATGAATAATAAAATTTTAGAGACTCTAGAATTTAATAAAATAACTGAAAACATTATGAACTATACGGTTACCGAAATGGGTAGTCACAAAGCTCAAACAATAAAACCTCTGACTGATCAAACAAAAATTCAAGAACTAGTTGATGAAACTTTTGATGGAGCTACAATTACTCGTCTTGATAAGATGATCCCCATTCGTAAGTTAACTAATATTAATGAACCACTCAAACGATTAGAGATGGAAGGGACTTTGAGTAGTACCGAACTATCATTAATCGCTCAGCAATTAGTTAATGTAGTCGAAGTGAAAAGATTCTTTGCCAACTTATTGGATGAAGAAAAAGACCTTGAATTCCGTCGAATTGACCAAATATTTGACAAACTAGTAACGATTCCTGAATTGAATGAACGTTTGAAACAATCGATTGCCGAAAATGGAGCAGTACTTGATACTGCTTCAACTCGATTAGGAAATATCAGAGCCAGTATCAAGTCGCTGAGTGACAATGTTAAACAAACTATGGAGAAGTACACTCGTAATGATTCAGCTAAGTACTTGAGTGAAGCAATCGTTACTCTGCGTGATGAGAGATTTGTTTTGCCAGTTAAGGCTGAATATCGCGGTAAATTTGGTGGTGTCATTCATGACCAAAGTGCTTCAGGACAAACGCTATATATTGAGCCGGCTAATGTGGTTGAGCAAAATAATAATATCAATCAAAAACGGGTTGATGAGAATAATGAAATTCAAAAGATATTACGGGATCTTTCTGAGTTAATTAAGCCATATATTGATGATTTAAGACTCAATAGTGATTTGATGGCAACATTAGATGTGATTAACGCAAAAGCTCGATACGCTAAGCAAATTAAAGCCACAGAACCAATTATTAACGAAAATGCAGTCGTTGATTTAAAACAAGCACGGCATCCATTAATTGACCAGAATAAAGTTGTCGCTAATGATATTAAAATTGGTGAAGATTATTCAGTAATCGTCATTACTGGACCCAATACTGGTGGTAAGACAATAACGCTTAAGACATTGGGATTATTACAGTTAATGGCTCAATCAGGGATGTTTATTCCTGCTCGTGAGAATAGTGAAGTAGCGATTTATGAAGATGTGTTTGCCGATATCGGTGATGAACAATCAATTGAACAAAATCTAAGTACTTTCTCATCACACTTCACCAACATCATTGAAATTTTCAAACAAGTAAATAGTCAGTCACTTGTATTATTTGATGAATTAGGTGCAGGAACTGACCCTCAAGAAGGAGCAGCTTTGGCAATCGCAGTTTTGAAGAAGATGATTGCTAAAAAGACTGCGGTTGTTGTGACCTCTCATTATCCAGAACTAAAACTATTTGCCTATGAAAATTCAGAAACCATTAATGCAAGTATGGAGTTTGACCTAGAAACTTTACAACCAACCTATAAGTTCTTATTAGGGGTACCGGGCTCAAGTAATGCGATTGATATCGCCGAGAAATTGGGATTGGATGAGGATGTAGTTGTAGATGCGCGTAATTTGATTGATGACCAGAGTCAAGAACTCAATAATATGATTAAGTCATTAGAAGATGAGCGCAAACAGTTTGTAGCTAATAATGAACAACTAAATCAAACCTTAGCTAATAATCAAACGAAGCAAGAAGACTTGGATAACAAACTATCCAAGATTGACCAAATGCAAGATGATGCATTGGTTAAAGCCAATAAAAAAGCGGATGAAGTTGTTGCTAAAGCAATTAAAAAATCTGAAAAAATCATTGCTGACTTACGTCAACTCCAATTGGATAAAGCCACAGTCAAGGAAGATAAATTAATTGCTGCAAAAAGTAATTTGAACAGTTTAAGACCTGATGCGGCTTTATTGAAGAATAAAGTTCTGAGAAAAGCTAAGAAGAAACAAATTATCAAACCGGGTGATGAGGTCAAAGTCTTAACCTATGGTCAATATGGAACAGTTCTCTCCAAGACCAAAGATAACAAGTTTGAAGTTCAACTAGGAATTCTAAAAATGAAAGTTGATCCAGATGATCTTGAAAAACAAGCGCCAGAAAAACAACAGCAACCAAAGAAGATTCGTTCAACATTCAAGAAAACAACCAAAGCAACTTCTGGACAATTAGATCTTCGAGGAATGCGTTACGATGAAGCAATGCAAGCACTTGATAAGTATTTAGATCAAGCAATCTTACAAGGTTATGGACAAGTAACTATTGTTCACGGACGAGGAACCGGAGCAATCAGAAATGGTGTGACCGAATATTTGAAACGTCATCGCCAAGTGAAACACTTCGAATATGCCCCTGATTCGGCTGGTGGAAGTGGTGCAACAATTGTTGAATTTAAATAAATAAAAAAACACCATAAAGTAATTGATACTTTAGGTGTTTTTTTGTTGTTCAAAATTAATTATTCGAGTCTTTATTAGTTGTTTGCAAAATTTCTAAAAAATTTTTTGAAATTTTCTCACGGTTTTTTAATGGCAGGCTTTTTAGGTACTTCACTAATTCAGGTGTATAAATTTCCTCAGGATTAAATTCCTCATTGTCATCAAATAAATCTGTAATTTTCAAATCCAGAGCATCACAAAGTCTTAATAATTTGTCTAAACTAATATTGGTATTTACATTTCGTTCAAATTTTGAAAGAAAACTATCACTTAGATCTGCTTTTTCAGCTGCTTTTGGAATGGATAAGTTCAAAGAAATCCTTCGTTCTCTAATAATTTTCGCAATATCAGGCATATACTCTGCTCCCAGTCATTTGTATTATTACTTAACCATAATCGGTAATGATTTAGCGTCAAAGAGAACATAATGCTTTATTTTTGAAATAAAGGTGGAATATAATGCTTTATTTGTGATAAAATAATTTTGTAAGTATTTACTTATATACTACTTTCGGAGGAAGACTATATGCTTACTAGAAAACAAGTAAGAAAAATGAAGCGCAATAATAGAACTAAAAAAGTTATTACTACTAGTGCATTAACACTTGGAGTTGGATTAGGTTTAGCAGCTTTTAATTCAAACAAGGTTAGTGCTGCTACAACAACGTGGACAGCTAACTCAATTTCTACAATTCAATCAGCTTTGAAATCGGAAGGGTCAGCACCATACACCATTAAATGGGGTGACACTCTTTCAACAATCGTTGAAGCTGCTAAGAAAAATGGTGTTGAAACATCTGTTGAGAAATTGGCTCAAATCAACAAAATTGCCAATGTAGATTTGATTTATGCTGGCAACAAGCTTTGGTTTAACGCTAAAGATGGTTCTGTGACTGTCCAAAATAGTGATGGGACAAACAATATCTATAATGTGGGAAAAGGTACAGGTTCATCAAATACTGGTAATACTACAAACGGTGGTAAGGGTTCTGCAACAACTCCATCAAAACCAGGTAACGGCAGTTCAAATGGTGGTTCAACAACCAACCCATCAAATCCTGGAAACAATGGTTCAAATAATGGCGGTGGAACTACTAATCCTGGAGGGAATGACAACGGTGGAAACAATAATGGTGGTGGAAATGTAACACCTCCACAAAATAACATTTATACACCAAATGCTAATGCAATCAAACAAAATTTGATGTCATTAATTAATTTGTCTGCCAATGGTAAGTATTGGGGTATTCCAACAGGGAAAGCACCTTCAGGTGCTGATTGGATTTCAACAGCTCAACATTTAAGTGCATACGGAAATAGTGATAACTACACTTCTGATATGGCTGTTGCAAAGCAATTATATTCAACATTCATCCAAGATAATCTGACTGACCCATCATATGTTTCAGCTAACATCTCAAATATTGAGGTAACAGGTACTGTAGATAAGAACACCCATAAAGGTATGATTACAGTTAAAGATGTGACTATTGATTGGTATGCAGATCCATTCTATGGATTGGATATGTAATTCAATCAAAAATAATATGTTTAAAAACACTGACTCGTGTGAGTGAGTGTTTTTTTAAGAAAAAGTGGAGGATGACATGTTTGTTTTTATTATATTTGTAATATTAGTTGTAGCTTTCTTCTATTTCAGAAAACCAAGATATAGAGTTGTTTTGACTGATCCAATAACGGGATATAGGAAATATCTAGCTGAGGTTGATGGAATTAATAATAGCTTTAATTACAGTACTGAGGAAAAATCTGCAATCATTTTTTCTGATGTCAATCGTGCTATTCAATTTATTAGTGGTGTAAATGATAATGCTAAACCAACAATCGAATATAAAAAAAATTTTGGCTGGAAAAAATATAATAATCAAAATCAATAAGAATTTAAAGAAGAATCTGCCTTTAAGGGTAGATTCTTTTCTAAATTTTGAAAAGGTAGGAGAATGTAGTGACATATAGAGATCAATATGGTAATGAATATGAAAGAATAAATTCAAGTGGTGGAGGCTGTATTATTGGGTTAGTTGTATTCTTTACAATTATTGGATACATTTTGAAAATAGGATTCCAATTAGCAGTCCTTTTAATCCCAATAGTTCCTATGTGGCTCCTTTTATATAAAGTGAAAGTAGTTAAGAGTTCCTTGAATAAGTTCAAAAGATTAGTGTTATTGCTTTGGTTTTCTTGGGATTATTTATTAACAATGATGCCTAAGTTTACGGAAGCACTGAGCAATATGAATATGGGGATAGATATTAATTATTACGATATGTACAATTTCATTGCTTTAACTTATAAACCTTTTTTATTTACTCTAGTAGCTATTGGCCTAATAGCATTTGACATGTTTCAGCTAAAAAATAGAGGATTGAATTATTGGTCTGGTTTAAGAAAGAATAATTCATCAGTTGATGAGAGATTGATTGGTTATTCAATGTTTATCTTGTTATTTACATTTGCAATTTTTTGCAATATGAAGTTTTTATTTGTTATTCCATATTTTCCAGATAATAGATTAGCTACGTTATTGACCAATCTATATATTAATTCATTCATTGTCACAATCATTGGCTACTTTGTAATGAAAAAAAATTTATTATCAGATATTAAAAACAAGTAGGAGAGTAGGCATGAAAAAAACTTTTTATATGGTTTTAGGAATACTTTTAACGGTCTCTTTGTCAGCATGTGATAATGGCTCTAACAAAGCGAGTTCAAAACGTGAGAATAAAACTTCCGCAATTTTAAAAAAGAAAAAAGAAGTAACGAAAAAGAAAACTGAAAATATCAATACTAAAATGAATTTTGATCAAATTATGAATGGTAATTTCAGTAGTTTAAAAGGAACGTGGCATTTATCCGCAACTGAGCAAAAAGGAACGATTAATTTTGCAAGCGATCAAGGCGCACCAATTCAAATTACTGGTGATACTATTGTGACCGATGCCATTTCACTAAACAAACAAGGATTAAAGGATACTAACGGAGTTCATCCCATAGTTTTTAAAGAGGACAAAGGCTCATTAGTTACGAATTTAAAAGATGAAGATAGTGTTTCTATTAATTGGTCCGTTACTTTTTATCCTGCGGGAACAACGGATACATATATAGATACGAATGATAAAGGTACAAATTCTAAAAATACAATTGTGATTTGGACTAGCAACAACAATTTTAGTGAAGTATTTGTACAAGATTCAGCAACTAAATAACTTAGGAGAAAATATAATTATGAAAGAAAAACTTTTAGAAAATAAAAAAGCAGTAATAGGTATTATTGCTGCATTGATTGTGGTAATTGCATTCATTGGAATATCAAAATATAACGCGAGTAGAATAGAAGGTTCTTATACTGGAAAAATTACAGTACTATTCTCAACTAGCAAGGATACGATGACTTTTTCAAAAGATAAAACACTTAAAGAGGGCAATAATAAAGGAACATACGAAATCGAAGGTAATACTTTAAGAATTGAATTTGACGAAGGCACAACAATGAAAGCAAAACTTTCTAAAGATAGAAAATCATTTGTTATAAAATCAGCTAGTGGATTGACCAGCATGATTGAGGGTACAAAATATATCAAGAATAAATAAAAAAATTGTCGAAGCAAATTTTAATGATATTCTAATTTAAGCATTTTAATTGTAATTTTTTTAAATTTAAATATAATTGCTTTTGAGGTGAAAATTATGGTAGAAGAAATTTTAGATAAAGACTATGACAAATTAACAGGTGAAGGCTTAGTCTTCACAGACTTCTGGGCAACTTGGTGTGGCCCATGTAGAATGCAATCGCCAGCTGTTGAAGCATTGGCAGAAGACAATGATGATATCAAATTCTTCAAGATGGACGTTGATGAGAATCCTGAAACTCCAAATAGTTTGGGAATCAAAGCAATTCCAACAATGACTTTGAAAAAAGATGGTAAAGTTGTAGAAACAATTGTTGGTTATCATAGCAAAGAACAACTTGCTGACATTATCAGTAAATATAGATAAACAAAAAAGCCTGGATATCCAGGCTTTTTTTATTTGACTTCAGATTTGTGATCAATATCGATAGAGATTACCACTGACTTAGATTTTAAATTAATAGAAGAAATGCAATAAGAATTAGTAATTGTTTGGACGAACTCACATAAGAATCCAGTTTCTAAATCAAATTCGGGGTGCTCAGCTTGAAGACGGCTGATGACGATATCCCCTGATAAAATGAATTCGAAATGCTTGGTAGCTGATTTTTTAACTTCCAGTTGTCCAAATCCAGAATTCTCAAAAAAGTTAATTAGTTCTTCTTCGTTTTGTATTTCGTCGAGAAAGTTAGTAAAAAGTTTTTTTCCTTCCCAATAAAGTATTTCTTTTGTGTCATTTCCCAATATATCAGGAAGAACAACATCTCTAAGGATATTATTATTCATCAATAGTTATCTCCGTGTATTTGTTATTACTAATTATATACTAATTATCACATTCCGACAAAGCTTGATTTTTCAAAGAAAAACATGAGATAAAAAAATAATTTTATCTTTTTGTAACATTTTTGTAACATTTCTGTAATCTTGTGGTATTATATGACTGTAAATAAGAAAACGAATACATACAAGGAGGTACAATTCGATGTTTACAAAAAAATCATTTGTTAATTACGCAATTATAACCTTAATGTCGGCAACGATATTAGGACCATTTGTTTCAACTGCAGCAACAGTTAGAGCTGATGTTGCAGAATCTCCATCAACTAATGCTACTGAAGAAGTATTGGATAATACTCAAGTAGAAAATAGTAAGAATGAAAAAACTAGCGAAGTTAAAGTTGATAAATCAGCTTTGAAATTGGCTTTGGATAGAGCGGCGAATATAAGTGATGAGTTTACTCAGAATTTGTCCCAACTTGATGATGTAATCAATGAAGCAAAAACTGTGATGGCAGATGAGTCAGCGACTCAACCAGAAGTTGATAGCAAAACTCAAGAACTCAACACGGCAATCGACAAAGTTAATGGACAAGCTGACAAATCGAAACTAGAAATAGCTATGAATGATGCAGCAAAAGCAAATTCGGGTATCTATACGGAATCATCAGCTAAGAAAGTTACCGCCGCATGGAACGAAGGTTTTACTATCATGAATGATAGTAGTGCAACTCAAGAGCAAGTTGATGCAGTTACACAAAAAATTAATGATGCAGTTGGCATGTTAATTACTCAGGAAAGTTATAACAACTTAATAGTAGCAGTTAATACTGGAATGGAGTTGTATTACAAAAAAGCTCCGAAAGACTATCCTTATACCAGCATTTGGATGGAACTCAATGGGTTTATAGAAAATGCCTATGATACGCTACTAGATATTGATAACCAGGACCAAGCTTCGGTTGATTCAGCAACAAAGAACCTTAATGCGGTAATAGCAAAAGTTAACGCTACGGAATCAACAAATAATCAAGTAGCAACTACAACAGTGAAGACTACTAAAGAAGCTCCAAAAACTTTGCCACAAACTGGCGAAGCAAATACTCAAGACTTGACTTTGATGGGAATCGTTGGTTTAGCTTTAACAGCAGTTTTAGGATATGTTGGTTTGAGTCGTAAGAAAAATTAATTTAATAGCAGCAAATAAAGGGTTCTTAATCGTAAAGATTGAGGCTTTTTATTTTGCTTCACAACCAGTTATACTATTAATGACCGATTGCTCTTAAATAAGTGGTAAAATATAATTTCAGATTATGAAAGCGAGGAAACGTCAGTGACTAATAATCAACCGATTGGAGTCTTGGACTCAGGTATTGGTGGGTTGACTGTGTTGAAGCAATTAATGCAGCAACTACCTAATGAAAAATATATTTTTATTGGCGACCAAAAACGTTTGCCATATGGTGCGAAAGCTAAGCAAGAAGTGATTGATTGTACTCGTGAGCTAGTGCAATTTTTTATTGAAAAAAACGCTAAATTAATTGTGTATGCTTGTAACACGGCAACTGCTCAAGCAATGGAAACTTTACAAAAAGAATTCGATATACCAATGATTGGCGTAATTCAATCAGGGAGTGAGGAAGCTGTTAAGCAAACTCAACAAAAAGTTGGTGTCATTGCAACAGTGGGTACAATTGATTCTCGAAGCTACGAAGAAAAGATTAAGCAGCTTAATCCTGATTTGACTGTTTATGCCAAAGCTACACCTGATTTCGTACCAATGATTGAGAATAATCAGATTGATACAACTCTTATTGCAGAGAATCTTCACTATTTCGATGATAAGAATATCGAAAGTTTGGTTCTGGGTTGTACTCATTATCCAATTATTGCCCAACAAATTGATGATTACTTTGGCGGACGAGTAAAAATTATCGACCCAAGTCTTCAAACAGCCGTAACGACACTTAATTATTTAACTGAAAATAATATGTTGGGTAATAATTCCGAACCAGCAGATTTTTATACCACTGATGATCCTCAAAGATTCAATCAGGCAATTGAGATGATTTTGAATCTAAAACAAGTCAATTCTATGAAAGTGAATGTTGAAAAATAAGATGAAGAAAATAATTATTGCAACTAATAATGAAGGTAAAGCTGCCGAATTTGCCGAATTATTCAAAAAATATGGTGTTGAGATTGAGACTCTAAAAGACTATCCCGAAATCGGTGATATTCCTGAGAATGGAAGTACTTTTGAAGAAAATGCTAAAATCAAGGCACACACTATCACCAGAAAACTTCACTTGCCAGCTTTAGCTGATGACTCTGGGCTACAGGTAGATGCATTGCATGGACAACCAGGAATTTTCTCAGCTCGTTATGCCGGTGATCATGATTTTGCTGCCAACAACGCTAAGTTACTTTCTGAATTGGGTGGAGTTAGTTTGGAAGAGCGGACAGCTAGATTCGTTAGTACCTTAGTTTTAGCTCATCCAGATGATGAATCAAAAGATGTGATTGTTGAAGGTCATGTTGATGGTTTGATTGCAACTTTGCCATCAGGTGATGGAGGCTTCGGTTATGATCCATTGTTTTATATTCCGGAATTAGAAAAAACCATGGCCGAGATGACAATGAATGAGAAGAACGCTATCAGTCATCGTGCCAATGCTTTAGTAGAACTTGAGAAGAACATGCCTGATTGGATAAATTAATTTGTAGGTTCTAGCTTTTATGTTAAGATTTACTTGTAACTAATGGGAGGAATTCTTATGGATTATGGACAAATCGCAGCATTAATCGCTGCTATTGCATTTGCAGTTCTAGTGATTTATCTAATTGTAGTATTAGTACAAGCTGCAAAGATTTTAAAGAGTTTAGAAAAAACAATGGACGAAGCAAACGAAACTTTGAAAACTGTTTCTGAAGATGCTGATAAAATTTTAAATGAAACTAATGATTTAATGTCAAAAACAAATGTCTTGGTTGACGATGTAACTTGGAAAATGGAAAAACTAAACCCATTATTCCAAACAGTGGAGAACTTAGGTAACAAAGCTGATCGTGCAACTTCAGATGACAAATCATCAAGTTCATTTATGAGTTTTGGAACAGCATATAAAGCTGCTAAAATGGCAAAGACTTTTAAGTCATTCATGCCAGGTAGAAAGTAGGATATTTAAATGGCAAAAAAAGGAAGTTTCTTCTTAGGGTTTGTAGTAGGATCAATTGCTTCATACGCCGTAACTAAATACGTTATGCCAATGTCTTCAAAAGAAGATTTGATTGAGAAATTCAATGATATCAAAGAAAGCATGACTGATTCAGACGGTGCTTTTGATAAAGACAAGTTAATAAATGATTTCAATGAAAAAACTGCTGATCTAAGAGAAAACATTGATCGTCAAATTAATAAGAAATTGTCATCTGATGATAATTTTGAAACAATTGTGATTGATGAAGAAAATCTTGATCAAGAAAGTTTAAAAGAAGACAAATAAAAAAGCCTACTGATGTAGGCTTTTTTTTAATCGACATATGTTAGTTCTTTAGGAGTATGAGTGAATGGTTCACTACCATTTTCGGTAACATAAACACAATCTTCGATACGAACTCCAGCAACGCCGGGGATGTAAATACCTGGTTCAATTGAGAAGCACATACCAGGTTGAATGACTAGATCGTTACCTTCCATAATTGATGGGAATTCGTGATCTGACATTCCAATACCATGACCTAAACGATGAATGAAGTATTCACCATATCCAGCTTTAGTAATTACGTCACGAGCAATTTTATCAAGTTCTGCCGCTGTGATACCAGGTTTGATAGCAGCTTGAGCAGTTAGTTGAGCTTCAAGACATACTTGATAAATATCGAGAGCTTTTTGTGATGGTTTGCCAAAAGCAACGGTACGACTAGCATCACTCATGTAGCCTTCATGATTAGTTCCTAAGTCAAAAAGGACTAATTCATTCTTAGTTAAGGCAATTTTTTCTGGACCACCATGAGGGTTAGCAGCGTTGGCTCCACCTTGAACGATGGTGTCAAAACTGGTGTGCATAACACCTTTTTTCATTAGTTCATATTCAATTTCAGCAACGACTTCTTGTTCAGTCTTGCCTTCTTGAATAGCTTTGAAACCAACTGAGAAAGCAAAGTCGGCCTCATCACCAGCTTTTTTCATTAATTCAATTTCATCACTTGATTTGATTAATTTAGCTTTTTCCATATACTCGGAAGCGTCAGCACCAAACTTAGCATCTGGGAAATGTTTGAGAACTGATTCCATTCTAGAAACTGGTAAACTGAATTTTTCAATTGCCCAGTTGATCGGTGCTTGATTGGTTTTTTCCAAAATATGTTCAGCAATCAACTTGAAGGGATCTTCGTGATCTAAGTATCCAAAGACATCATAAGTCCAACCAGCCTTTTTAGCAGATTCAACTTCTAGTTGTGGAGTGAATAAAAAGGGGTCTTGGTCTGGAAAAACAAATAGTCCCAGAACTCTTTCAATTGGATCACTTTCATATCCGGTAAAGTAATTTACGTGAGTAGGTTCATTGATATAAGCAATATCCATGCCAGTATCATTTAACCATTGTTGAAGTTTTTCTATTTTATTCATATACAAATCTCCTTTCATAATAGTATAGCACCAACTTAAGGAAATATAATTCATAAACTATATTTGTGAAAGAATTGTTGATTGATAGCGTTTTCTGAAAACGAAACGTGAAAAAGTTATGAAAACATAGCATTTTGCTTGAAAAAGCGATTTTTCTCTGGTACATTAAACTGAAAGCGTTTTTTAAAAGAAAATAATTGAGGGAAAATATGGAAAAACAAGTAATCACTATCTATGATGTTGCAAACGAAGCCAAAGTTTCTATGGCTACTGTTTCTCGTGTAGTTAATGGAAACCCAAATGTTAAAGAAGCAACTAGAAAAAAAGTTATGGAAGTTATTGATCGTTTGAACTACCGTCCAAACGCAGTAGCTCGTGGTTTAGCAAGTAAGAAGAGTACTACTATTGGTCTAATCATTCCTGATATGACTAACTTGTATTTTGCTTCACTTGCTAAGGGTATTAATGATGTGGCAACAATGTACAAATATCACATTATTAGTTCATCTTTAGATTCAAGTGATGATGAAGAGCAAGTAATCGATAATTTGTTATCTAAACAAGTTGATGGCCTTATTTATATGGGTCATGTGATTGATAAGAAGCTTAAACGTCTATTAATTAACTCAAAAACACCAACAGTATTTGCCGGATTAGTAGATGATGGTAATGAAATTGCTAGTGTTAATATTGACTACTTTGATTCAGTGAAGGAAGTTACTAACAGTTTGATTAGTAATGGACATAAGAAGATTGCCTTTGTTGGTGGTAACTTGGCTACACCAATTGATGGAACTCAGAAGTTGGGTGGTTACAAAAAAGCTCTTGAAGATAACAACATCAAGTATTCATCAGAAATGGTTTTTGAAGCTGAATATACTTTGACTGCCGGTGCTGCAATTTGGGATGCTGTCTCAAGTACTGGTGCAACTGCCGCAATCATTAATGACGATATCTTAGCTATTGGAATGATGAATGCCGCTGAAGATGCTGGCGTAAATATTCCAGAAGATTTCGAATTAATCACAAGTAATGATACAATCTTGTGCCAAATTACTCGTCCAAAGATGAGCTCAATTTCACAACCATTGTATGATATCGGTGCAGTTTCAATGAGACTATTAACTAAATTGATGAACCAAGAAGTAATTGATGAAAATCAAGTAACACTTCCATACAGTATCGTTCGTCGTCAAACAACAAAATAAAAAAAGCATTGCTTTAGGCAATGCTTTTTTTATGAATTTATTTAATTAAACGATAGATAGCATCGGCGTAAATTTCGATTAAGAGAACTAAGTCATCAATAATCATATATTCATTGGCTTGATGCATCACGTTTTCACGTCCTGGTAGTAATCCACCAAAGGCAACTCCACGGTCAAGCATTCTACCGTAAGTTCCACCACCGATTGACATTGGTTCAGAATTGTCATCGTAGTGATCACGATAAGCTGCTAATAGGTTAGCCACTAATTCATCGTCAGCACTTACGAAATGAGGTGGTTGAGCATGACCATCAACAATGGCACTGGCATGTTCTGGTAGTACTTCAGAAATGTTATTAACTAATTCTTCATCGGTTTTACCTTTAGGGTATCTCACATTAACAAGAATATTTGCTGAATCTTGCTTTTCGTTATATTCATAAATATCAGGACTAGCTGTAAGTGGTCCCATAGTTGCATCGCTATAGGCAATGTTTAAGTTTTTACCATCGAAGTCTAAGTGAAGAGTATTACTAATAAATGAGAAATAGTTCTTTTCTTTATCATTTAAGTTCAAACTTGTTAGGTAAGTTGCCAAGTAAGTAGCTGAGTTAACACCTTCTTTAGGATCCATCGCATGTGATCCTTTACCTGTTAGGGTAAGTGTTAGTTCGCCATTACCTTCAACAATATCACCGCTTAGTTTGTCATCAGCAACAAAGTCAGTGAAGCTGCTACGAACGGCTTCCACATCAATTTTGTCAGCGTTTAGAACAACGGTAGCTGTTTGTGGCACCATATTAACACGCACACCACTAGTAAATGATTTAACAATTGCTTGGTCGTCATTTGCTTGGTCAAAAGTAATCTTGAATGACACGATTCCTTTTTCACCATTGATTAGTGGAAATTCAGCATCAGGGGAGAAACCATATTCAGGTTTCTTTTCTACTTGCATGTAGCGAGTGATACCATACCATTCACTTTCTTCGTCGGTTCCGAAAATGAAACGAACTTTTTTAGAAACTGGAAGACCAAGATCTTTGATTAATTTAAGACCATAGTAAGCAGCAAGTGATGGTCCTTTGTCGTCAGAAGTTCCACGTCCATAAATTTTGCCATCTTTGATTGTGGCTGTGAAAGGATCTGTAACCCAACCATCGCCAGCAGGAACCACGTCCACGTGTCCTAAGACACCGAGGATATCATCGCCTTGACCATATTCGATGTGTCCAGCAACATTTTCAACATTCTTAGTTACAAAACCATCACGTTCACCATAACCAAGAACTTGCTTCAAGGCTTTTGAAACACCAGGTCCTAGTGGGTAATCATCAGTTTTGTGTTCAACATCACGGACACTTTCGATGTTAACTAAATCAGTTAAGTCTTTGATCAAGTCATCACGATATTTTTCGGAATCCTTTTTCCAATCGATACTCATAAAAGTAACCTCCCAAAATAAGTTAATAAAATCATATCATAGTGCACAAAAAAAAGCCGTCTTGAAGGCGACTTTTTCTGCTATTTTAATCAAGCGGTTTTTCTTTTGAAAACATGTTTTCTGAACCATGGAATTACCCAGTAGTCCAAACCGATTTTACCAGCGTTGAAACCAGCAACAATCAAGAAGATTTCAAAGAAAATATATTCAGGGTTAACTGAAACTGTACCTGCTAATAGGTAAGTGAAGTTCATCATCATGGCGAAGAATAATGCTGCTGTTGTTAGACAACCGAAGATTAATCCCAAACCAATTAAGAATTCACCCCATGAAACCATAAATCCAAAAGCTTTTGAATTAGGCATCATGACATTTTTTACTAAGTCGTTAAACCATGGATATGCGGCAGTCTTTTCAGGTGTCATTACTGGATTAGTAATTGTTCCCATGAAGAAACCTTTAGGGTCAAAAGCTGGACTTGAAGTAATCTTTTCCCAACCAGCTAATGTCCATTGCACACCAAGCCAAACACGAATAATTGCTAAAATAACAGATGCGATTTTGTTTTCTCTTAAAAATTTAACCATATCAACTTTCCTCCCTTCATGTGAATTATAGCACGATGACAATGATAGTAGTGCAATTGTCGCTTGTCAATTGGAAGAAAATTAAATTTCAAAATCTTGAATTGGTTTCAATTGAATTGTACTGAAATTAAAATCCTTAATGATACTTTTATCAGTTGCCAATGGTAAAGGTTGCTGACTCAAATCAATTTCAGTAAGTTTTTTACTGCTATCAAGATTTAGATAACTTTGTTGAGAAACTTGCTCAGTGAATTTAATTAAAACATTGTCCGATAAAACCCAACCAACTTGAGTTTTAATCCAGAGTTTAGAGCCATCTTTTTTGAATCCTTCAATTGCGTATTCTTTATTGGTTAACAATGAAGTACCAGTTGTATCGCGAATATTTGGTGAGGCGTAAATACTGTGTTTGAGATGATTATCTCTGACACGAATTGTAGAATTCATATAAGGAAGTAGTTCGGCCACATATTTACTATCAATGAAATTATCTGCCGAAACAAACTTGTTATCGGCAATTTGGAGATATGGTTTGTTGTCGACAATTATTTGTTTTTTCACTTCATAACTATTGAGATATTCAGTCTGGCCAGTAACTTTATTCTTGATATAGGGATTCTCGAAAGTTTGGCTAGGTTTTTCATTCATATAAGTCATTTGAGTATTTAGAGTCTGACTTGAGGCCTGTTTTTCAAGGTCACGATATTTGACACCAGTTTCTGGATAATTAGTTACGACACCATCAATTGGCATATTAACCAACCAATTCCATTGGGCTGGGTCTTCATTCATCTTATCCCAGACATAAACTTTTTGGCTCATTTTATGTAACTGACTAACTAGCTTAGAAGTTACCAAGTCCGAAGAAATATTGACACCAGTACTGTATTTGAAAACTTCAAAATTAATTCTCTTTAATGATCCAGAAATAAAGATTCGTTGGTTATTTGGGAAATACTTGGCTAGTGCTTTGATGCTTTTACTTGAAAAGCTATGAAACATAACTCGATCTTGCATATGATATTTTTGAACTACTTGAGAGATAGTTGATTCGAGTGTATCTGAACTGTCGCCTTTCAAACGTTTAGTCTCAATTAAGAATTTTGCTTGTGGATTGTTTTGATATTTAGCTAGCACTTCATCTAAACTATGAATATGCTCGCCGTTAGCAACCGTTAGTTGAGAGATAGTATTAAAGTCGTTTTGAGATACGAGCAAGTTCTTACCAGTTAGTCGCATTAAATTATCATCATGCGAGACAACCAAGCGATTATCTTTTGACAAGTGGACATCTAATTCTACGTAATCAGTACGTTCGTTAAATGCTGTGTCAAAACTTTGAAAAGTTTCTTCGGTAGCTTTAATAGGATCACCACGATGACCGACCACAATAAAAGCACTATTAAAAATGAAAATGAAAATCAGAAAAATACTTAATGATGATTTTTTGAACATATTATTCCTTTCATTCAAGAAGAAACTGGTAAGATATAACTAAAGAGGAGAAAATATTTTGACTGAAGAAAAACAAGTACTAGATTTAATTGAAGAAATTACCTTAAATGATGGCACAAAATACATTGAATTAGCAAATATTTTTCTAAATGGTCGTGCAGAACTAGCCGCCGAAAAAGGACTAATTCAACAAGTCAGAATTTTAAAACTAAATATACCACATTCTACGGCAGTTTCATTATATGAAAAGTATATTAATGATAATTACGAAATGCCAAAATTGGATATGACCGAATGGACCGTGTTTGATCATAGTGATCCCAAAATTCAAAAAATGATTACTGATACTTTAAAAGCAAATTATATTGAAGAGTGAAGATGACAAAACTAAAAATAATTCATACTAATGACTTACATTCGCATTTTGAAAACTTTCCTAAAATTGAACGCTTGATTGCTGAAAAAAGAATGACTGCCGAACAAAACAATGAGGAATTCTTATTATTTGATATCGGCGATTTTATGGACCGTGTCCATCCTTTGACCGAAGCAACCAATGGCCAAGCTAATATTGAGTGGCTAAATAAGCGAAACTATGACTTAGTGACAATTGGCAACAATGAAGGATTAGGCAACAGTCATCAACAATTGGAAGAGTTATTTAAAGATGCCAATTTTCCAGTTATTATTGGTAATTTGAAAACCAAAGCCACCGAAGAAATTCCAGATTTTGCAATTTCATCACAGATTTATGAATTTGCGGACAACAAAGTCGGCGTTTTAGCTTTGACAGCACCTTTTGTGTTGACATATCCATTAGTTGATTGGGATATTCAACTAGTTCAAGATGTTTTGCCTGAACAGATTGCTGAGTTAAAAGCTCAAGGATGCGGCACGATTATTTTAATGTCACATCTTGGAATCTCAATGGACAAAAGAATTGCTAAAAAATATCCAGAAGTTAACTTGATTATTGGCTCACACACACATCATTTATTTGAGCATGGTGAGGTTGATGGGACAACACAATTAGCCGCAGCAGGTAAGTACGGCATGTATGTCGGTGAAATTGATTTAACTTTAGAGAACAATCAAATTCAAGATATTAAAGTCGATACTATCAAGACCGCTGAATTGCCAGAAGAACCAAATGATGAGCAAATCATAAATGATTATTTAGAGTTGGGACATGAATTATTACAGCAACAAAAAATTGCTGAAGTTCCTTTTGACTTAAATAATGATGTAACTTCTGAACATGCCAACATTCATTATGCATTGAAGGCAATCGAACAAGTTGCGGGGACTGATATCGCGGTTTTAAATAATGGATTATTTCTCAAAGAATTGCCGGCGGGCACAGTTACGGCAGATGATATTCATGACTTATTACCGCACACGATGCATGTCATGAAAGTATCTCTAAAAGGACAAGATATTTGGCGATTGTTTTTAGAGATGGAATTTAATCGATTATTTCTTAGACGGCATCAGCAAAAAGGAATGGGTTTTCGAGGTAAATATTTTGGCGAATTAGTGTATGATAATGTCAAAGTAAATATTGAGAAACGTTCAGTGCTGATTCATGATCAGCCAATTGAACCTGAAAAAGAATATTCTCTAGCCACATTAGATCACTATTTGTTTGTGCCATATTTTCCAACTATTAAAATCATGGGACAAAATAAGTTATACTATCCAACAGTGATTAGGGATGTTTACAGTCAATATTTAAAAACAAAGTTTGGAATGAATAATGGATAAGAAGAAAACGACCGAAGAAGAAAAACCAGTCGAAGAACGAGCAAAAGTTGAAATAGTTCAGTTAGATGATGAGAATATCCGGATTCAAGATCATCCTTATAAGTTACTCGAGAACTATCGCGAGGGCTTTGATAAAGAGAAACTAGCTGAGCGTTATAGTGATGTTCTCAAGAAGTACGACTACATTGTCGGCGATTGGGGATACGATCAACTACGTTTGAAAGGTTTTTACAACCGCAATTACTCGCAAGCAAAGATGGACCAACAGATTGAAAACGTTGAAGATTATCTATTGGAATATTGTAATTTTGGTTGTGCTTATTTTGTGTTGGAAAACTTGAAGAAGATGCCAAAGGCAAAATTAAAAGCTAAGGCCAAAAAGCAGCCACAACAAAAAAAGAAAAAGCCAGCAACTAATAAGAAATCAACTAATAACGTTAAGAAAAAACCAACCGCAAATAAGAAAAACCAGAACACTACAACAAAAAAGAAAAGCACCAATAATAACTCTAACAAGAAGAACAACTTTAAGATTCGCAAGATAAATAATGAGAAGTAGGTAAGATTTTTGGCAACTAAGAAGTATAAAAACTATTTGATTGATTTAGATGGCACAATGTATCAAGGAACGAAGCAAATTCCCGAGGCCAAGAAGTTTATTGACCGTGCGGTAAATGATCCTGAAGTAAATTATTATTTTTTGACTAATAATACAACTAAGACAGTTCAACAAGTGGCTAGTAATTTGAATAACAATCATCAAATCAAAGCCGATGAGAATCAAATTATTACACCATCGTTGGCGACGGCATTCTATTTACAAGAAGAAAATGACGATTTGTCTCAAAAATCAGTCTATGTAATTGGTGAAGCTGGTTTGAAGGATGCAATTTACTCAACCGGCATTAAGTACAATGAATTTGATCCTGACTACGTTATTGTAGGATTAGATACTGATGTGACTTATCATAAATTCGAGTTGGCGACCTTAGCCATCAAACGTGGAGCAAAATTCATTGGAACTAACCGTGATACTAATCTTCCTAATGAACGTGGATTAGTTCCCGGTGCAGGTTCGGTTGTTTCGCTAGTTGAGACAGCAACGCAACAAGTTGCCACTTATATTGGAAAGCCTGATCGACCAATTATTGACTTTGCGCTAGAGAAATTTGGTTTAGAAAAATCCGAAACTGTTATGGTGGGTGATAACTATCAAACCGATATTTTAAGTGGAATTCAGAATGGCTTGGCGACATTGCTAGTCTATTCAGGAGTATCAACTAAAGAGCAAGTAGCCCAAAAAGAAAAACAACCAACTTTTGAGGTTGATAGTTTAGATGAGTGGGTCTTCTAATGATTGATTGGTTAAGAGTTCGCGACAACATTGTTAATATATTCTTCGTGTTAACGGCGGCAATTTTTTCAGTAATCGCTCTTAGCGGAATTGTCTATTACATTAATGCTAATTGGTTTTACGACTTTCCAATAAATAACGCTAACTTGATGAAAGAATATGCTCATTTAATGGAGTATTTATTGAATCCATTTTCGGGTGAATTAAAGTTCTTATACTTTCCAGCCTCAAGAAGTGGGCTGTTACATTTTGTCGACGTGAAGAATTTATTTTTGTTAAATAACATTGTTTTCTTGATTACTTTGGGACTTAAGAAAGTCTTCAAGATTAAGCTGCGTTTTTATGCAAAAGATGCCGCAGTAATCGGAATACTACCGGTAATCATTGGAATTATTGCAGCAATGGACTTTGATCAGTTCTTTGTAATGTTTCATGAAGTTCTATTTAGAAATAGTGATTGGATGTTTGATCCAGTTGCGGATCCGATTATCAATGTGTTGCCAGAAGAATTCTTTGAACAATTAATCTTCATGTTCTTTATTATTTTTGAAATCATGGTTTATATTGGATACAAAAAAAGAGCTAAGGAATTATCCTAGCTCTTTTTTTTCTTGGCTTTATTTCTGAAGAAAGTAATGATGATTGGAACCACTGAAACCAAGACAATTCCAATCGCAATTAATGAGAAGTGTTCTTGAACAATGGGGTTAGTTCCAAATACGTAACCAACGAATGTGAATAACCCAACCCATAAACCAGCACCTGCAACGTTATAGATTAAGAAGCGACGATAGTGCATCGATCCACTCCCGGCAACAAAAGGAACGAAAGTTCTAATGAATGGAATGAAACGACCGATAACAATTGTAATTCCACCGTGTTTCTCAAAGAACTTATGGGCTGAATCTAGATGTTCTTGATTAATGAATCGCTTCAAAAACGACTGTTTCGTTGCGTAGTGACTGAAATGTTCACCAAGTTCGTAGTTGACCGAATCACCAATGACAGCTGCGGAAATGAAGACCGCCAACAGAATCCAGACATTTAGCTGAGCGTGAGCATTAGCAGAAAGTGCTGCAGCTGCAAAGATTAATGAATCACCGGGCAAGAATGGGAAAATCACTAACCCAGTTTCAACGAAAACAATTAGGAACAAAATAACGTAAGTCCAAACACCAAAGTTACCAATCATTGATACCAGATGTTTATCTATATGTAGAATAAAATCTATCAGTTGCAAGTTAGTTACCTCTTTATTTTAATGTTAGTTAACATTATACGTTAAGATACTCATATTTTAGTCTAGCCTTAAAATTAAATTAAGAATTACTGGTTATCAAATAGGTTAGTACTATGTTCGTAATAACTTTTTTCTGGATAGATTTTCAACTGTGCTTGAGCGACAGCCGTAGGACCTTCGGCAAAACCACTAACTATCAACTTGAGTTTGCCATCATATTCAGCGACATCACCAACAGCATATATGTTAGGTAAGTTGGTTTCCATCTTTTGATTAACCTTGATATAAGGACCTGAAAGATCTAGTCCCCAATCACGCAACATCTTTGTATCAGAAGTATAACCATAATTGACTAATAAGTTATCAACGATGATATCTCGCTTATTGTCTTTGTCACGAGCCTTGCCTAAAGTGACTTTTATCTTATTGTCATCAGCTTTTTGAACACCTTCGATTAGATATGGGGTTACCTTAGTAACGTTGGTTGTTTCTAACTTAGTTACACTAGCGCCTAATGCTCGGAAGGTATCGCGACGATGAACAATTTTGGTAGATTTAGAAATATTATCAATTGCAATTGACCAATCGACAGCTGAGTCACCGCCACCAGCAACTAATACATCTTTATCACGATATTTATTGATATCTTTAACGAAATAATCAACATTTTGTTCATCTAGTTGTGGGTCGTAATCAAATGCCAAACGTCTGGGATTGAAAGCTCCATTGCCGACAGCAACAATAACGGCCTTAGCAGTGATGTCTTGTTTGTTAGTCTGTAATACTTTTACACCACCATCATCATCGGTAATGGTTTTAACGGTGGTGTCAGTATAAATATCGCAATCAAACATTTCCAATTGCTCAATCATTTTTGTGGTTAAATCTTCACCAGTTATGCCGAGAAAACCTGGCACATCATAAATTTTCTTTTGAGCATAGAGTGTATTAGGTTGACCACCAAGCGTGGGCAAACTCTCAATAATACAAGTCTTTAACTCGCGTAGTTTAGCATAATAACCAGTGAATAATCCCACAGGACCACCACCGATAATGGCAATATCATAAATTTCAGGCATAGTATTTATCCTTAATGTATACTTTTTAGTTAATTTTTTAACGATTATGGTGCATAATATATATGCGACTATTATTAATATGATAAAGCAAGACAACAATAAAAAAAAGGAGGACGAGTTTGGAATATAAGATTGGTGATGTAGTAACCGGCACAATTGCTGGAGTTCAACCATATGGTGCATTTGTTAAATTAGATGATGACACTCAAGGGTTAATACATATTTCAGAATGTACCGATGGTTATGTATCCTCGGTCAAAGAACTTTTGAATACAGATGAGAAAGTCACGGTCAAAGTTTTGGACATTGATGAATACACTGGAAAGATTTCACTTTCACTACGTGTGCTGAATGATGCTCCAGTAGCTGAAGACAAGGCGAGTCATCGAAAACATTTTTGGACTGACCGCAATCAAAAAATTGGATTTAAGTCGATTGCTGAGAAAAAATCCGGCTGGATAAAAGAAGCCCTTAAATAGAAGAAAAAAACGCAAAAGAAAAATTGCGAAAAAAATTTTAAAAAGAACTCATAAAAGACTTGACCGAGTAGAAGTGAGTTGGTAAACTAGT
>NZ_JAUKWP010000007.1 GCF_030504545.1 Lactobacillus sp. YT155
GTGGGAAACTGCCTGCGAGGATAGGAAGTCGCCACGCTTTAAAATGGAGGATTAGCTCAGTTGGGAGAGCATCTGCCTTACAAGCAGAGGGTCACAGGTTCGAGCCCTGTATCCTCCATTGAGTCGTTAGCTCAGTTGGTAGAGCATCTGACTTTTAATCAGAGGGTCGGCAGTTCGAGCCTGCCACGACTCATTGTACGTTAAGTACAATTTGTACAATTAAACACACATGCGGGTGTGGCGGAATTGGCAGACGCGCTAGATTTAGGTTCTAGTGTCCGCAGGACGTGGGGGTTCAAGTCCCTTCACCCGTATTATTGTCGCCGACTTAGCTCAGTTGGCAGAGCATCTGTCTTGTAAACAGAGGGTCGGAGGTTCGAATCCTCTAGTCGGCATGTGTTGCGGAAGTAGTTCAGTGGTAGAACATCACCTTGCCATGGTGGGGGTCGCGGGTTCGAATCCCGTCTTCCGCTTTTCATTATAAAGCCGGGGTGGCGGAACTGGCAGACGCGCAGGACTTAAAATCCTGTGGTGAGTGATCACCGTACCGGTTCGATCCCGGTCCTCGGCATATAATGAAAATGCACCCATAGCGCAACTGGATAGAGTGTCTGACTACGAATCAGAAGGTTGTAGGTTCGACTCCTACTGGGTGCATAGTACGGGAAATAGCTCAGCTTGGTAGAGCACTTGGTTTGGGACCAAGGGGTCGCAGGTTCGAATCCTGTTTTCCCGATTGCTTTTAAGCAAAAATAACATGGCGGTGTAGCTCAGCTGGCTAGAGCGTCCGGTTCATACCCGGGAGGTCAGGGGTTCGATCCCCTTCGCCGCTATAATGGACCTTTAGCTCAGCCTGGTTAGAGCAAACGGCTCATAACCGTTCGGTCGTAGGTTCGAATCCTACAAGGTCCATAAGTCTTGTAGGCTTAGAATTCATATCTATGATATAATTTGGTTCCATGGTCTAGCTGGTTAGGACGCCTGCCTGTCACGCAGGAGATCACGGGTTCGAATCCCGTTGGGACCGTAATGGCTCGGTAGCTCAGTTGGTAGAGCAATGGATTGAAGCTCCATGTGTCGGCAGTTCGATTCTGTCCCGCGCCATTAACAACTTAATAATATTGAAATGCGGGTGTAGTTTAGTGGTAAAACCACAGCCTTCCAAGCTGTTGTCGCGAGTTCGATTCTCGTCACCCGCTTTTTCTTTTGGGCCTATAGCTCAGCTGGTTTAGAGCGCACGCCTGATAAGCGTGAGGTCGATGGTTCAAGTCCATTTAGGCCCATTGGAGAAGTACTCAAGTGGCTGAAGAGGCGCCCCTGCTAAGGGTGTAGGTCGTTTATGCGGCGCGAGGGTTCAAATCCCTCCTTCTCCGTTTTTTAATTTTGTATGGCCCGTTGGTCAAGTGGTTAAGACACTGCCCTCTCACGGCGGTAACATGGGTTCAAATCCCGTACGGGTCATTGCACTTTTACTAAGTGTGATTTATAATTTTATATATGCATTTGGAGGATTACCCAAGTCCGGCTTAAGGGAACGGTCTTGAAAACCGTCAGGCGGGTCAAACCGCGCGTGGGTTCGAATCCCACATCCTCCTTTTAATATTATCGCGGGATGGAGCAGTCTGGTAGCTCGTCGGGCTCATAACCCGAAGGTCGTTGGTTCAAATCCAGCTCCCGCAATTTTTTATTTAAAAAAGTTTTATTGGTTCCATGGTCTAGTTGGTTAGGACGCCTGCCTGTCACGCAGGAGATCACGGGTTCGAATCCCGTTGGGACCGTAATGGCTCGGTAGCTCAGTTGGTAGAGCAATGGATTGAAGCTCCATGTGTCGGCAGTTCGATTCTGTCCCGCGCCATAATGGAGGGGTAGCGAAGTCTGGCTAAACGCGGCGGACTGTAAATCCGCTCCTTCGGGTTCGGAGGTTCGAATCCTCTCCCCTCCATTCTAGGGATATGGTGTAATGGTAGCATACGGGTCTCCAAAACCCTTGATGGGAGTTCGATTCTCTCTATCCCTGTTGTAACATGGCGGTATTGGTGAAGTTGGTTAACACACCGGTTTGTGGCACCGGCACACATGGGTTCGAGTCCCATATACCGCCCTTGATTGGGCTATAGCCAAGTGGTAAGGCAACGGACTTTGACTCCGTCAGCGCTGGTTCGATCCCAGCTAGCCCAATTAATCTGGCGGTATAGCCAAGTGGTAAGGCAGAGGTCTGCAAAACCTTCATCGTCGGTTCGAATCCGATTACCGCCTTTGGCTAGCGGCCATTGCAATAGAATAATATGCCGGTGTGGCGGAATTGGTAGACGCGCTGGATTCAAAATCCAGTTTCTTCACGGAAGTATCGGTTCGACTCCGATCACCGGTATTATGTAGCATAATAGAGAAATGTATAAAATTAAAAGCCTAATATACAGGCTTTTTTTGTTGTTCAAATTATGGATTTTTATATGAAAATTAAATTTGGGGGATTTTAGGGGAATTTTTGCAAATTACGGTATCCAAGTGAATTAAAATACAGTAAGACTATTGTACTAATCACGATTATTGATAAAATTGATTTGTAAACGCTTTTAAAATATAGCTATAGGGGAACGTATAATGGAAAAAGAGGAATTCTCAACAAATATTAAAACTATTTCGAAAAGAGTTAAGTCTTTGAAAGATAGCTTAGACACTGAAGAAGCAACAAAAACATCGTTAATAATGCCTTTCTTTCAAACTTTAGGTTATGACATTTTTAACCCATCAGAATTCATACCTGAGTATACTGCAGATGTTGGAATCAAAAAGGGTGAGAAGGTAGACTATGCTATTGTCTTGGATGATAAATTACAAATATTAGTAGAAGCAAAAGCAGTTAGTGAGGAACTAACAAAACATGATTCTCAATTGTTTAGATATTTCGGGACAACTGATGCGAAGTTTTCTATTTTAACTAATGGCGATGAATATAAGTTTTATACTGATTTAGATCAACCAAATAAAATGGATGCCGCACCATTTTTGAAAATTAATCTTTCAAAATTACGTGATAATCAAATTAATGAACTTTTTAAGTTTACTAAAGATAATTTTAACGTTGAAAAGATTACTAGTAGTGCCTCTGAATTAAAATATGTTGATCAAGTTAAGGACTTCTTTTCAAATGAACAAAAGAATCCTGATAGTGAGTTCACTAAATATGTGATGGGTGCAGTTTACGATGGCAGAAAAACCGAGAGTGCAATTGAAGACTTTAAGCCAATTATCTCTACTGCAATCACTCAATTAATTAATGAGGAAGTAAATGATAAATTGAGCAATGCACTTAATGCACCCGTATCAATAAAAGAAGAGAACTCTAAGGATAAAGAAAAATCAATTGAAAGAAGTGCCGTTGAGACAACCCCGGAAGAAATTGAAGCTTATGCAACTGTCAAAATCATTTCTAAAGATATTGTGAATGACAATAGAATTTTTTATAGAGATAATCAATCGTATTTCAATGTTCTATTAGATGATAATATTAGAAAATGGATTCTGAGAGTATATTTCACAAATACGCATAATTTTATCGAACTAAATGATGGCAAAGGTACTAAACTAGATTTTACTAATCCAACTGATATTTATAATTATTCAGATGATATTAAAGAAGTAATTAAAATACTAAGCAAATAAAAAGACCTCTTATGAGGTCTTTTTATTTCTTCCAGAGTTCGATTTCGTCATCTGAATAGTAGAATTGTTCTACGCCGTTGACGCGAACTAGATATTTTTCTGTTTTTTTATCAAAATAAATTACAGTTCCCGCCCAGTTCATTTTTATTACTCTTACTGTGTCACCGATATTAAATTTCATAGTTAGTCCTCCCAAGGAAATAAGTATAACAATTTAACTAATTAATTTCTTCACAATTTTTGTTTAAAGTTCTCTGCGATGATATAATCACAATTATAGTAAGCGCTTTCAAGTATAAAAAGAATCGCTTGAACTAAATAATTGTAAGGAGAATCAGTATGGAGATTAATGCTTTTGGTGTAGAGGAATGGTTGAATGTTTGGGAAAAAAGTGCCACTTATGATATTGCTCAAAGTACGATTTCTTCAATGACAATGGATGAAATTTTGAATCTTGATGGTAATCAGGGGAAAGAATTTTATGAGTTACTCAATACTCAAAAGATGAATTATGGTTGGATTGAAGGTTCACCTGAATTCAAAGAAGAAGTTTCTAAGTTATATAAAAATGTGGATCCCGATAATGTTTTACAGACCAATGGGGCAACTGGAGCTAATCATTTAGCGCTATATGCTCTTGTTGAACCGGGGGATCATGTGATTGCTGAATATCCTTCATATCAACAACTTTATGATATTCCTAAATCACTCGGTGCTGATGTGGACTTCTGGCAAATTCATGAAGAAGATGATTGGTATCCCTCAATTGCTGAATTAAAGCAGTTAGTACGACCTGATACCAAATTAATTTGTTTAAATAATGCTAATAATCCCACGGGAACAATTTTGAATCGTGAGTTTTTACAACAAGTTGTAGAGATTGCTAAAGAAGTTGGGGCATATATTCTTGTCGATGAGGTTTATCTTCCTTTAGATGATCCAGATAAGTTTGCTTCAATTATTGATTTGTACGACAAAGGAATTGCTACCAATTCACTCTCCAAAACTTATTCAGTTCCCGGTGTCAGAGTGGGTTGGGTAGTTTCCAATTCAGAACTTGCGGAAATGTTTAGAAAATATCGTGACTATACAATGATTTGTTGTGGTGTTTTCAATGATATGTTAGCTGTTTATGTTTTGCGTCATCGTCAGCAAGTCTTGGAAAGAAATCGTAAATTGGTCTTGAGTAACTTGCAGATTTTCAAAGATTGGATTGATAGTGAGCCAAGGGCAAGTGTCATCATGCCGCAAGCTGTTTCGACATCATTTCCAAAACTAGATATTCCTGATGATATTGAAGAGTTCTGTATCAAATTGCTGAAAGAAAAGGGAGTTTTGTTAGTTCCAGGAAATCGTTTTGATATGCCAGGACATGTTCGACTTGGCTATTGTGCTTCAGAAGAAACGCTAAGAAATGGTTTAACAAAGCTATCAGAGTTTATGCACGAACAATATGATTAATCTGTATTAAAGGTCATGGCTGAGAAACCATGGCCTTTTTTTGTCGCTTAGGTTCGAATTTTGACCGCTTGTCGTAATTCAATCTTTTTTGTATTTATTTAGGGTATAAATATACATGAGGTGAATGAATATGTTTATTGAAGTTAAAAACTTGGTAAAAAAATATAAAGAAAAAACTGTTGTCGATGATGTGAACATTTCAATCGATGAAGGACAATTTATAGCACTTTTAGGTCCTAATGGGGCGGGCAAGTCTACCACTATTAATATGATTACTGGCTTACTTAGCACTACTTCTGGAGAGATAAAGATTGCCGGAATGAAACCTAATGATAAACATTTTGGTCACAATATTGGTGTGGTTTTTCAACAAAGTACTTTAGATAAAGAGTTAACAGTTAAAGAGAACTTGAAGAATCGAGCAGCTATGTATCGAAATGTTCAAACAATTGAAGATTCATTAATCGAAGAGTTTGAACTGAAAAGTATCTTAAATCAAAAATATGGTAGCTTGTCTGGTGGTCAAAAAAGACGAGTGGATATAGCACGGTCATTGGTTCATAATCCTAAGGCCTTATTTTTAGACGAGCCATCAACTGGATTAGACATTCAAACTCGAAGTGTTATCTGGCAAACATTAGATCACTTTCGAAAAGAAAACGGATTGACAATTATCTTAACGACGCATTATTTAGAAGAAACAGAAAACGCCGATTTTGTTTACATAATTGATCACGGAAAAATTATTAAGGCAGATACTGTAAGTAATTTGAAGAAAAACTTTGCAAGAAATATTTTGACTTTGGAAACTAAACAGAAAGAAAACGTTATTGAGCTTTTGAACGAATACCAAGATATTAAGACTGACAAGAACTGTCTTTCAATTTATGTTCAAGAAAAAGAAGCGGTAATCTTAGTATTAAATAAGGTTAGTGATTTGATTGAGAACTTTGAATATAAAAAAGGTACGATGGACGATATTTTTGTTACATTAACAGGAAGAGAGATAAGATAATGACAGCATTAATCATGAGAAACATAAAATTATATTTTGATAGTAAAAGTAAAGTTTTCTTCTCTCTACTAGGAGCATTGATTTCGTTTATTTTGTATATAATTTTTTTAAGTAAAAATATGCAGGATAGCTGGTCGAATATATCAGAAGTAGTTGAGTTGTTAGACAATTGGATTGTTGGTGGAACTTTGGCTATCACTGCAATTACGACTACTTTTCATGCTGCATCAATGATTGCTCGTGACAGAGAAAGTGACAGCATGAAAGATTTCGTTCTAACAGATTTGAGTTTTATAAAAATTCAGTTGTCTTATCTAATTAGTTCGGCAGTTATTGGATTTATTATGCAAGTTTTCATGTATGTAATTATGTATTTGTACTTCAAATTTCAAGATTCTGTAGTTATTAGATTTACTCCCGAATTAATTCTGATTGCGTTTATTTCAGCTTTTACTTGGGCAGTGATTGCTCAATTCATTGTCAGCTGGATTCCAAGTACTGAAGCACAGAGTAAAATTAATGGAATTATCGGAGCAGCAGCAGGTTTTTTTGCAGGAGTATATTTACCGATTGGATTCTTACCAAGTTTCGCACAGACAATTATGAAATATACACCGGCTTCTTACGGAGCTGCATTATACCGTCAGTTATTGACAAAAGACTCATTAAATCAAGCGTTTGAAAAATTGCCGGCTCATGCAATGGAAACTTTTAAAGAAAATATGGGAATTAGTATAAAGTTAAATCAATTAACTACTGTTAAGCAAGAATATCTGATACTGATATTGTTTGTGTTACTATTCGTAGTTTTATATAGTTTATGTGTGAGAAAGTTCAAAAAAATACTAATTGGGTAAGTTGAGAATTAACAATGAAGATTAATTTCATTCAGAATCAAGAGTTAACTGATAACGAAATAATAGTTAATGTCGAGTCCAAAGAATATAGCGAAGAAGTGAAAAATATTATGGCTTCGATTGATAATAAGGATAGAGGCCAAGATATCCTAGCAATCAATGGACCTGACAAAATCTTTACGATTTCTGTTGAACAGATTATTGCTATTGAAATTTGGAAGAACGAACTAACTTTTCTGAACGTAGATGGGAAATATTCTGCGAAAGGAAAGTTATTTGAAGTTATTGAAAGATTAAACAGTGATGATTTTGTACAAGTTTCAAAAAGTTCCGTCATTAACTTGAATCATCTGCAGTATTTAGAAGCATCTTTTTCAGGGAACATGTTGGCAGTGTTGAACAACGACGTTAAAGAGACGGTGAGTCGTAGATATTTAGCAAATCTAAAAATGAGATTGGGTGTGAAATAATGAAAAAAATATTACGTTCGACAATTATTGGTTTATTAATTGGTTCATTAGTTACCTGGATTTATCTGGGATTTACAAGCAATCAGATTACTATTATTCGAAGGGATTTGCTTGTCTATTTGATAATGAGTGCTTTAATTGGTGCGTGGTCAACAATTTTTTCTTTAGAAAAGCCTAAATTTTTAGTTAAACTAATAGCTCATTTCATTGTGGTTAGTCTAATAGTTATCATGGCGTTTAAACTCACCGGGATTCTACCTCAAAATATTTTTAATATCTTAATTCCAATCTGTATTATCTATCTTGGAGTTTGGATTTCCTTGTACATTTTCAATTTTTTGAGTGTGGCTCAGTTGAACAAAGCCATTGAAAAAAGAAACACTAAAAAGCACTGAAAAAGATAGAAAAATTTTTGAAAAATTATCCCCTTTAACCACTAGATATGGTAGTATAATATTCGTTGGCACAATATATTTGGTGTTAACATTGATATTAGGAGGGTATTATGATGATCGTTTTAAGTGGCACTATCGGTGCAGGAAAGAGCAGTTTGGCAACAATTTTGGCTGAACATTTGGGGACAGAACCATTCTATGAACAGGTCGATAATAACCCTGTGTTACCTTTATTCTATAAGGACCCAAAACAATACGCATTTTTACTTCAAATTTATTTTTTGAACAAGCGTTTTGATGCTATTAAAAAAGCTCTTGGAAATGATAATAACGTTCTAGATCGTTCAATCTATGAAGATTCCTTGTTCTTTCATATGAATGCCGATATGGGTCGTGCCACTCAAGAAGAAGTAAAAGTTTATGATGAATTATTAAATAACATGATGCAAGAATTACCATACGCTGCTGAAAAGAAAGCTCCTGATTTGTTAATTCAAATTGATGTATCATATGACAAAATGCTTGAAAGAATCCAAAAACGTGGTCGTGATTACGAACAAATCGATCAAGACCCAAGTCTAGTTGAATACTACAAGAATTTGTTATCTCGTTATGATGACTGGTATGACAATTACAATCACAGTCCAAAGATGAGAATTGATGGTGATAAGTTAGACTTTGTTGAAGATGAAGCCGATCGCCAAACCGTCCTAAAAATGATTGATGATGAAATTAAAAAAAGAGATGCTAAATAACAAACAATAAGAGAAATTATTTTCTCTTATTTTTTTATGGTAATTAAGGAGAATTTGATATAATAGTAAGTAATATTTAAAAGTAAGGGGTATCGAATTTAGTATGAATATTGGTATTTTTACAGATACATACTTTCCACAAATTAGTGGTGTAGCTACTTCCATCAAAACGTTGAAAGATGATTTAGAGAGAAAAGGGCATTCAGTTTATATTTTTACAACTACTGATCCGCATGTTGATAAAGATGTAATTGAACCTAATGTCTTTCGTTTGCCTAGCGTTCCGTTTGTTTCATTCACGGATCGTAGAATCGCTATCAGTGGGATGTTTCATGCTGTAGAAATCGCTAAAGAACTAGAACTAGATATTATTCATACCCAAACTGAATTTTCCGTTGGCATGATTGGAAAATATGTTGCCAATCGGCTTAAGGTACCATGCGTTCATACTTATCACACAATGTATGAAGATTATCTGCACTACGTATTGAATGGACATTTGTTGAAGCCTTACCATGTTAAACAGATGACAAAAATGTTCTTGAGCCATACTTCTGGCGCAATTGCCCCTAGTGAGCAAGTAAGAGAAGTACTGCAAAGATATAAAATAAAAACTCCAATTTCGATTATTCCAACCGGAGTGGATTTGTCTGAATTTACTAAACCAGTTGAAACTAAGAAACTCAGAGCTAGTTTAGGAATTGAAGAAGATGCTCCCGTAATTCTTTCATTAAGTAGAATTGCTATGGAAAAGAAAATCGAAATGACCATTAAGGCCATGCCGAAATTGATTAAGAAATATCCTAAAATCAAATTGGTTATTGTTGGTGGCGGTCCAGATATGGACGAAATCCAAGAGATAACGCGTAGTGTCAACATGCAAGACCATGTAATCTTCACTGGTGAAGTTGATCATGATAAAGTTTCGCCATATTATCACATGGCTAACTTATTTGTTTCATCAAGTGATACCGAAACTCAAGGGCTAACATGTATTGAAGCCATCGCCTCTGGAGCAAAGGTCATTGTCAGAAGTGCACCTTATACCGATGCACTACTAAAAGATCCTGCAGTTGGCGTAACGTTTAATACCGAAGAACAACTAGTCTCAAGTGTTAGTCGTTATCTAGATCATCCGAAAGTTTTTGATGACAGAAAAGCTCAAAAACAAATTTTGCATGATATTTCTTCGGACACTTTTGGAAATAATGTCTTGAAGTTCTATCAAGAGTCATATAAATATTTCTTGAAGCAAGAACTTTCCAAGAGCAATTTGAGCAGTGAGGAGTATAGCAATGATTAAAATTAATATGTTTTCCTCAGCTGATAAAGTTTCGGGACAAGGTGTTGGGAGTGCTTATAAAGAACTTCTAGGACTTTTGAATAAGTATTTTGCGAATGATTTTGATGTCACAATCAATAAATACATTAAAGCCGATATTACTCACTATCACACCATTGATCCTCTATTTTATTTATCAACTTTCCGCAAGAAAAAACGTGGTCGTAAAATCGGCTACGTTCATTTTCTTCCTGAGACCTTAGAAGGTAGTATCAAACTACCTAAGATTGCTCGAGTTATTTTCTATAAATATGTTATTAGTTTCTATAAGCGGATGGATCAGATTGTGGTGGTTAATCCCAGTTTTATCCCGAAGTTAGAAAAATACAATATCGCTAAAGAAAAGATCGAATATATTCCTAACTTTGTTTCAACAGATACTTTTTATGAAAAGACTGATGAACAAAAAGCTGAAATTCGTAAGAAGTTTCAGATAGAACCAGACGACTTTGTAGTCTTTGGTAATGGGCAAGTTCAACAGCGTAAGGGGATTGATGACTTTTATAAGTTAGCCGAAAATAATCCAGATATTAAGTTTATCTGGGCCGGCGGCTTTTCATTTGGAAAGATAACTGATGGGTATGATCGCTATAAGAGAATGGTTGAAAATTCACCAGCAAATCTAACATTTACAGGAATTGTAAGCCGTGACGAATTAGTGGATTATTACAACGCTTGTGATTTATTCTTACTTCCTTCATATGATGAATTGTTCCCAATGTCAGTTTTGGAAGCTTTAAGTTGTGGTAATCCAGTTCTACTTCGTAACCTCGAATTGTATGAAGCAATCTTAGATGGGTATTACGAAAGCGGTAGTGACTATGATGAATTAAATGAAAAAATTCACACATTAAGAGCTAATCCTGATAAACTAAAAGAATTAAAAGTTAAATCAAAAGAAGCTTCTGCGAAATATTCGGAAGAACATTTGAGTAAGATTTGGTATGAATTTTATACCCAACAGGCTAAGTTAGGTGAATAAATGAATCGAAAGAATATCTTAGCAATCATTGCAATGTTTGGTTTAGGTTTTGCAATTTTTGCTTGGGAATTAAGAAATACAAATATTCGTGCTTTAGTAAAAAGCATTTTAAGTTTGAACTTAGGGTGGCTATTTGTAGCGTTCCTATCAATAATTGTTTCCTACTTCTTTGAATCACTAGTTGTAAAAGTTCTGCTTAAAAATAGATTGGATCGTCAGCTTAGTCCTTGGGAATATTTTAGAATTCCATTAATTCAAGCTTTATTCAATGCGATTACGCCATTTTCTTCTGGTGGACAACCAGCTCAATTAGTTGCGTTAATGCAGTCAAAGGTTGAACCAGGTAAGGCGAGTTCGGTTCTATTGATGAAATTTATTGTCTATCAAACAATGGTGATGGTGAACTTTATCATTGCCTTGTTCATTGGTTTTGAACACATTGCTCAGAGTTATTCTGGATTATCAGTGTTGATTGTTGGTGGTTTTGTCATTCATGTGGTCACAATTTCTGTGCTATTAATGATTATGTATTACTACAAATTCACTAAAAGAGCGGCAATTGTTATCATGAAGCCAATCAAATGGTTTGCAAAGACTAATGGTGAAAAATGGGAGTTAAAATTACTAGAAAAAATTGATACCTTTTATGCAGAAAGTATCATTCTTAAGAAAGAACCAATTAAGGTAGTTAAAGCAGCTGTTTTAACATTTTTTCAGTTAATTTTTTATTATCTCGTGGTATACTTTGTACTTCTAGCATTACATGTTGAACACGTTAATTTGATAAAAGTGCTAGTATTACAGATAATGATTGTAATGATCGTCTCGATCTTCCCAATTCCTGGAGGCTCTGGTGGAGCTGAATATAGTTTTAAATCACTATTTTCAGGATATTTGCCACTTCAGAGTTCACTAGTGTTAGGGATGTTCCTCTGGAGATTTATTACCTACTTCTTTGGAATGTTTTTGGGGTTAATTGGCGTTGTCAAAAGGCCAAAAGTAATTGATTTTATGGAGAAATAAAATAATGAATGCTTTTTTTCAAAAATTGCGACAATTCTTTAATACCAAATTAGGCTTCTTTGTTCTAGCAATCGGGCTTTTCTGGCTAAAAACAGTTTATGCATATTACACGAAGTTTAACCTTGGTGTTAAAGGTTCAATGCAGACCTTCTTATTACTATTCAATCCAATTCCTACAACCGTGTTGTTACTAGGAATTGCGATTTATATGAAGGGACGCAAATCCTATATCTATCTGTTAATTATTGATGCAATTACTTCAATTTGGCTATTCGCTAATATTTTGTATTATCGTGAATTTTCAGACTTCTTAACGATGACCTTAATGAAGGGCTCAAGTTCAGTAGGGAATAACTTAGGTAAGAGTATCTTAGGGATTATTGAACCAACTGACTTCCTAGTTTTTCTTGATTTAGTTATCTTAATTCTATTATTGGCTTTTAAAGTGATTAAGGTCGATGTTAGAAAACTAAATTGGAAGATTCCAGCAATCATTACTGCACTATCAGCATTGTTGTTTGGAGTGAACTTGACCTTAGCACAAGCAGATCGTTCTGGTCTGTTAACTAGAACTTTTGATAATAACTATATTGTTAAGTATCTAGGTCTAAACAGTTACGTGGTTTATGATGGTGTCAAAACTGCCAAAACTCAAGCTGTTAAGGCTAATGCTAATAGTTCTGACTTGAAGTCAGTCAAGAAATATATAAAAGCTAACTATGCGGCTCCTAATGTTGAATATTCAGGAGTTGCCAAAGGCAAGAACGTCTTCATCATTCACTTGGAAAGTTTCCAACAATTTTTGATTGATTATAAGTGGGATGGTCAAGAAGTAACACCAAATATCAACAAGATTTATCATGAAAATAACACTTTAAGTTTCGATAATTTCTTCCATCAAGTCGGCCAAGGAAAAACCGCCGATGCTGAGTTAATGCTTGAAACATCACTATTCGGACTTCCTGAAGGATCAGCAATGGTAACCGATGGGACAACCAATACTTTCCAAGCTGCTCCAGCAATTTTAGGACAAAAAGGTTACACTAGTGCCTCATTCCATGGAGACGTTCCAAGTTTCTGGAATCGTGATAATACCTACAAGTCATGGGGTTATGATTATTTCTTTAGTTCTGAATACTACAAGAAGAAAAAAGATTACGAAATTGGTTATGGAATGAAAGACAAAATCTTCTTGAAAGATTCTGCTCAATATATCGAGCAACTTCCACAACCTTTCTACGCTAAGATGATTACCGTTACCAACCATTATCCATACTTGCTTGATAAACAAAATCAAAGTATTGAACCAACAGACACGGGTGACAATACGGTTGACGGTTATGTTCAAACAGCCAAGTATCTCGATCAATCAATTGGTGAATTCATGAACTGGTTGAAAGAAACTGGTTTAGATAAGAATAGTATGGTGGTCTTCTATGGAGACCATTACGGAATTTCTGGTAACCATAAGGAAGCTGTTGCTAAGTTATTTGATAAAAAAGAATTTGATGACTTTGATAATGCTCAATTCCAAAAAGTTCCTTTCATGGTTCACATGGATGGACTAAAAGGTGGAGTGAACCATACTTATGGTGGTGAAATTGATGTCTTGCCTACATTGATGAATTTGCTAGGTGTTAATGACAAAGATTACATTCAATTTGGATCTGACTTACTATCTAAAGAACACAAACAGATTGTTGCCTTTAGAAATGGTGATTTTGTAACGCCAGAATATACTAAAGTTGGTAGTTCATTCTATTACACTAAGACTGGTAAATTGATTAAGAAGCCAACTAAGAAGCAACAAAAGATTCTTGATGGTATTTCTAACCATGTCACAACCGAACTATCATTATCTGATAAGGTAGTTACCGGAGACTTATTGAGATTCTTCAATCCAAAAGGATTTGAGAAGGTTGATAAGAAGGATTATTCTTACAAGAAATCTACTGCTTTGAAGAAGTTAAAGAAGACCAAGAATAAGAATACTTTGATTGAAAAATCGGGCGGTTCTACAGTTGATAAGTACAAAACTGATGCCCCAGAATTAAAAGAATAATTTTAAAAACCATAAATTTATTTTATGGTTTTTTTATTTTTTAAAATTCTTTCAAAAACCCGTGATAAAAGACTTGACCGAGTAGAAGTGAGTTGGTAAACTAGT
>NZ_JAUKWP010000008.1 GCF_030504545.1 Lactobacillus sp. YT155
CTTGAATTTGAAGAATATCTAGACATTACGTAGACTTTCTTCCCTCGCATATTGTCTGTAATTTTAAATGTATTCTTAAATCCTGATTTGGCAGCATTCTTTATGTTTGGGTAAGATTTTTGAACATCATTTCTAGTACCACGTGTTATTTTTGCACGTGTAACTTCTCTACCAGTATTAGCGTCCATCAAGAATAAGTAACTGTATGGTTAGTTTGTTGATTTTGATGTTGCGTGCCATCCTGATGTAGTAACTGAATTAGCATCACTTTTTATTACATCCACATTTCCAACATTGGGATCAATTGCAATATCATCATACTTAGTTAATCCATAAGTTTCGATAATACTATTTAATTTTCCAGGATATGCAGGATCAGTTGCATATCCGTCTTGTTGCAGAAGTTTTGTTACTGTTCTGTAGTTAGTTACACCAATTAAATTTCTATAACGTGAGTTAACGGTTAAAAAATTACCATGATCTTCCATACTTACACCACGAGAAGGATATTTTCTAAACTCAGCGTTAACCATCACGCTGTGTCCGTTAATAACTTCCCATGTTGGCATAGTAACGTATTGACCATTGTAACGTCCTTTAATACCAAATAAGTTGTTTGCCTTTGTTGTTAAGGCAGAACCACCCCAAGCACTTTCAAGGATGGCTTGAGCAATTGTAACTGAAGGTAGGACTTTATACTTCTTCCAACCATTAACTGCTCCATTTGCCACACTATTAATAAAACTTGAAGTACTTGCTGGGACAGCAGTACTAAAAGAACTTAATAATGATTTTGCTTTTGTGTTAGGTTGACTATAATATCCAGGTCCAATACTACTATCTTTTGAAACTTTATCACTGTCATTAACAGTGTTTTTAACCTCAGTATTTTTGTCGGTGTCAGTATTTTTATCTACCGTATCATTTTCAGTATTTGTTTGGTTATTATTTTCAACATTATTGGTTGAATTATTTTTGTTTGTATTAGTTGTCGTTTCTTTAGCATCAGTCTCAGCTGCATGAGCCATAGCATCAGTTATCAATGCTGGTGTATTAAACATTGAAGCACTTAACGCACTAGTTACAATTAAACCTTTTTTTAATTTCTTTTTCATAATTAGTCTACTCTCCTCACAATAACTATCCATGAAAAACCTTAACATATACAATTACCAGCTATATGGATTTAACAGTTTCTTAACAAAAAAGAAATGAAAATCTAAATAACAATATTATCCTTTTGAAAGCATTAGTTTTTTCTTTCCAAATAAAATTCAAAGCGATCACTAACATACTGAGTTCTTACATATTCAAATGGTCTTCCACTATCCAAAAATGTTAGTTGACGTAATCGCAAAATTGCTGAAAATCTCTTTACGTCTAACAAATGTGCAACTCGCTCAGATGCCAATGTTGCCGTCACCGTCTGGTTTGAACTCCCAATCTTATAACCAGCTTTAGTCTCCAGAGCCTTATAAAAAGAACTTGTAATATCTTCTTTGCTCAAGTCAGTTATTAAATCAGCCGGTACGGTAGTTGTTTCTAGACAGATGGGTTGATTATCTGCATAACGAATTCTTTCCATCCTTAGAACCTGTTGTCCACTGTCGAGTTTAAGTTTTTCCATTTCACTAACCGAAGGATCTGACAGGTAATAACTAACTGTTTTACTTGAAGGTACACGTCCTTGCGATTGCATAATCTCGGTAAAACTAGTTGTTCCAGTCATTGTTTCTTTAACTCTACTACTAGCTACAAAAGTCCCTGAGCCGACTTTTCTTTGTAGAATTCCCTCATCAACTAATGTTTGAACAGCTTGTCTCAAAGTCATTCGACTGACGTGAAATGTCAATGATAGTGCTCTTTCAGATGGAATTCGCTCGCCTATCTTCCATTTACCCGCTTCAATTTCTTTTTTTATTTCATTATGAATTTGTATATATACCGGTACATTCATTAAATTTCCCTCAAAGCTTGTTTAATCCGCATTATTTGTCATCAACTGCAATTATACCAATATAATTGGTATAATCCAATACACAAAAAAAGCAGGAATATTCCTGCTTATCGATTGGGCTAGCTGGATTCGAACCAGCGCATGACAGGATCAAAACCTGTTGCCTTACCGCTTGGCCATAGCCCAGTGTTATATGGAGGGGAGAGGATTCGAACCTCCGAACCCGACGGAGCGGATTTACAGTCCGCCGCGTTTAGCCAGACTTCGCTACCCCTCCAAAACATTAAATATATTACAGAAAAACAATGAGCATTGCAATAGTTTTTAGCTATCTTTATAGACTTTTTGCGAAATTTCTCCACCAAATGATAAAATCGTTAGCTTTATTCACTTTTTTTTCTGCTACAAAATGGATTCTTTCAGGTTTTTGAATAAAATCATTGTCGCTTTCTTTAGAAAAAGATAGCTCTCCAGATGCTAGCTTAGCATCCTTTTCAATCGGAAAATCATTTCCTTTAACTTTTTCAGCCTCAAAATCCGTTACTTTTACTGATTCGTTACTACTTGTAAAGTAGTCTTCATTTTTTGAAATCAAATAATAGTAACCATTTTCTGCATTATTGCTCTTTATTTTCTTTGCTGAAATATGGGCTTTTCTTATATTATCTTTAGTTTGATTAAGTAATGAAATTGTATCTTGAAACTCTTCATCTTTTTGCTTGGAGTTTAGCACTACTGTAATTACTTTTTTCCCTTTAAGTTTTGTAATACCTACAAAATTTTGACTGTTGTCAGGTGCTACTCCTGTTTTTAATCCCGTGAATTTGTATTCAGTATTATCCAGTAATTTATCGGTATTTTTAATAACTTGTGGAACACCATTAATGTCTTGAACACTTGTTGTTTTCAACTGGGTAATCTCTTGAACTTGAGGATATTCATCAAGCAATTTTTTGGCAATAATTGCGACTTGGCGTGCAGATAATTGATTTTGAGTATCTTTTGATAACTTAGGATTGGAAAAGCTACTTAAATCACCATTTCGCAAACCTGATGAAGAAACAATCTTCGCATCTGCTATTCCCCAACTATCAAGAAGTTCATTTGCCTTTTGATAATAAGTATCCTGTGAACCACAAACTAAATCAGCTAGAGCCATTGCGGCTGCATTCGATGATGGCAGTAACGCCATTTCCATTAATTCTTTAACTGTGTAGTCACGATCAACTGATAATGGAACATTGGCAACGTGTGTATCCTGACTAAACTTCGCCAATTCTGGAGAAATTTTCACAATTTGGTGTTGATTTAATTGTCCGGTTTTAAGAGCTTCTTCAACCATGTAGATAACAATTAGTTTTGAAACTGAAGCGATAGGCAGTTTTTGATTGCCGTTCTTATCGGCCAAAACTTGTCCGGTTTTTTGCTCCACAATCAATCCCGCCTTAGCATTCACTTGTGGAGTAACAATGGCAGCATTAACACTATTAGCATTAGTAAATACTAGCGAAAGGATCGCGCTGATTATTACTAGATATAGTTTATTCTTCTTCAAAATAAATCCCCTAATCAATATTTGACACTAGCATACCATTATTTACCACAATTTGAGTACAAAAAAAGGCCTATCTTTAGGCCTTTTTTAATATTAGTTAATACCCTTCATTAAAGGTTTAATCTTTGGAGTTAGGAATGCTAGAACGATTGCAAAGACGATAACTACTACACCGATAATTGCAAAGTAATGAACATCACTCATTTCATAGAATTTAACGATTTGAGCATTAATAGCTTGTCCAGCTGCATCAGCTAAGAACCACATACTCATCATTTGAGCGGCAAAGGCTTTGGGAGCCAATTTAGTTGTAACTGAAAGTCCAACTGGTGAAATCAATAATTCACCAATCATAACTAATGCCCAACTTAATACCAACCATAATGGACTGATTTTACCTGGAGTTGCTAAAGGTAATGCCAAGACCAAGAATGATAATCCAGTAAAGATTAATCCCAACCAGAATTTAGTTGGTGAACTTGGTTGCTTCTTACCTAACTTAGTCCACATCCAAGCAAAGAATGGTGTATACAATACGATGAAGAATGGGTTAAGCATTTGGAATTGAGGAACTTGTAAATGAATTCCTGCAAAGTTTAAAACAGTACGTTTTGCAGCTACAAGAGCTAAAACAGATGATCCTTGCTCTTCAATTGCCCAGAAAATAACAGCCGCAATGAAAAGTAGGATATAAGCACGAACACGTGATTTTTCAACTTTAGTAACCTTGTTACTCTTAAGCATAATTACAAAGTAAATAATCGGAATCATTACACCTAGAATACTTAGAATCCAAATGATGTTTTCAATATTCAAGGTATTGGTAAATGCCATTGTTCCAACGATAACCGCAGCTACCACTACTCCAATAACAATATACTTGATTACACTGCTTTTTTCTTCTGCAGAAATTGGGTTAGGAACTTTTAAACTATTTTCATGAAGGTTTTTCTTTCCATCAAGAACATAGAAGATAAGTCCGAAGAACATACCAATTGCAGCCAATGAGAATCCAGCGTGATAGTTAACTGCACCTTGCACGTAGCCAACAGCAAGCGGAGCAATTAATGAACCAAAATTAATACCTAAAACAAATATACTGAATCCGGCATCACGACGAGTATCTTCTGGTGAGTATAATCCACCAACCATTTCAGAAATGTTTGGTTTCAACATACCAGTACCAATTGTGATAAGTAAAATTGAAACATATAATGCTGAAGCGCCAAATGGTAAGGCCAAAACAATATGACCAAACATAATTAGAACTCCACCCCAGAATACTGTTCGGCGACTTCCTAGTAAACGGTCACTGATGAATCCACCTAAAACACTACTCATATAAACCAAAGAACCGTAAATTGACATAATGGAAGCGGCGGTTACTTCTGAAAAACCAAGACCACCATTCATTGTCTTATCAAACATGTAAAGTAATAGAATGGCACGCATTCCATAATAACTAAATCGTTCCCAGAATTCTGTCATGAACAGAGTTCTCAGACCTTTTGGTTGACCAAAAAATCCTTTATCTTGTTTTGAATCCATTTTCTTACCTCTCAACATAATTGCGTAATTAAATTTTTTTTAATAATCCGTTTAATATCATAATATTAAATTAAGGCGTTGTCAAAACGTTTTTGAGGCTATAGGGTTTTTAGATTAGTTTAATAAGATTAATTTTAATTATTACACTGGTAAATTCATAGATAACCAAGCAGCAACTACCGCTCCACATGTTGGGGCAACTACAGGAATCCAACCATATGCCCAGTCAGATGTTCCTTTGTTCTTAATTGGTAAGATTGTGTGCATCAATCTAGGACCAAAGTCACGAGCAGGATTTAACGCATAACCTGTTGTCCCACCTAGAGCGATAACTACGGCAAAAATCAACAATCCAATTAAAACAGGTTTGAATGGTCCAAAATTGTTATGTCCGGTCATGATGAGTAACACAAACATCAATGTAAAGGTCCCCACAAACTCACTAACAAAGTTGGCAACTGGATTTTTAATAGCTGGTACGGTCGCAAATGAAGATAAAATTTCAGTTGAATCTTCAGTTTCGTCCCAATGTGGGAAAAATTGTAACCACACAAGAAGTGAACCAAACATTGCTCCTAAAACTTGTGCGATAACGTAAGGAATAAATAGTGATACTTCCAATTCACCTGTAACAACCATTCCTAAAGATACGGCTGGGTTTAACAAGGCCAAACTCATACTGTTTGAGGCAAAGACACCAAAAGTAACGGCTAATCCCCATCCTAAAGCTATTGTCATCCAACCGTCATTGAATGACTTTGTTTTCTTCAATAGAACTCCGGCAATGACACCATCACCTAATAAAACCATAATTGCAGTTCCAATAAATTCACCTAATAATTGAATCATAGTACTATTTTGCATCGAAATAATCTCCTAAATATGTTGTTGTGCATTTTTGCACAATATCTTATTAGTTTACCATCTTTCTGACCGTGATGATAGACTTTTACCAATCCTTAACTTCTGTTTTATCACATAGAAAAAGCCTGATATTAAAGATATCAGACTAAATTTTATTTATATTAAGCTTTTTTACGGAATTTCAAGTATGCTGCAGTTGCTAGAACTAACACTCCAACAATTCCCAAGACAGCCAATTGTTGTTCACCAGTCTTTGGTAAGTACTTAGTGATTGTCTTTGTAATAGTTGTGATTGTTGTTGGTTTGTCAGGATCTACAGGTGCAGGAATTTTTGAGTAAATGTAATTTACTGTTTGTCCTGCTGCAGTTGCTGTAGATTTAGCTGTATCGCTAAATTTAGCTTTTTGAGCACTTGCACCAGCTGCAGTAACCGCTCCTACAGTACCTGTTGCAGGTTCACCAGTTGTCTTCACAAACTTGTATCCAACAATCTTCTTTTGTTCTGTCTTATAAGTTGAACCTACTTTAAGAACTTGAACTACAGGGTCAGCTAATTCATTGCCTTTATCATCTTGATAGTTAGCAGTAACTTGTCCCATTTG
>NZ_JAUKWP010000009.1 GCF_030504545.1 Lactobacillus sp. YT155
AAGCGTGGCGACTTCCTATCCTCGCAGGCAGTTTCCCACCAACTACTATCGGCGTTAAGAAGCTTAACTTCTGTGTTCGACATGGGAACAGGTGTATCCTTCTTGCCATCATCACCACACTTATTTTTCTCGTACCTTCAAAACTAAATACTAACTCTTCTACTCACTTTTAACTCCTAATTACTGCCTCGGTTAAGCCCTCGACCTATTAGTACTGATCCGCTCCATACATCACTGCACTTCCACGCTCAGCCTATCTACCTCATCTTCTCTAAGGGGTCTTACTTCCTTAACGGAATGGGAAATCTCATCTTAGGGGGGGCTTCACACTTAGATGCTTTCAGCGTTTATCCCTTCCATACATAGCTACCCAGCGATGCCCTTGGCAGAACAACTGGTACACCAGAGGTATGTCCATTCCGGTCCTCTCGTACTAGGAACAGCTCCCTTCAAATTTCCTACGCCCGCGACGGATAGGGACCGAACTGTCTCACGACGTTCTGAACCCAGCTCGCGTACCGCTTTAATGGGCGAACAGCCCAACCCTTGGGACCGACTACAGCCCCAGGATGCGATGAGCCGACATCGAGGTGCCAAACCTCCCCGTCGATGTGAACTCTTGGGGGAGATAAGCCTGTTATCCCCAGGGTAGCTTTTATCCGTTGAGCGATGGCCCTTCCATGCGGAACCACCGGATCACTAAGTCCTACTTTCGTACCTGCTCGACTTGTTGGTCTCACAGTCAAGCTCCCTTATACCTTTACACTCTGCGAATGATTTCCAACCATTCTGAGGGAACCTTTGAGCGCCTCCGTTACTGTTTAGGAGGCGACCGCCCCAGTCAAACTGCCCACCTGACACTGTCTCCCACCGTGTTTGCCGGTGTGGGTTAGAGCCTTCATATAACAAGGGTAGTATCCCACCAATGCCTCCTTCGAAACTAGCGTTCCGAGCTCTACGGCTCCTACCTATCCTGTACATGTTACACAAAAACTCAATATCAAGCTACAGTAAAGCTCCATGGGGTCTTTCCGTCCTGTCGCGGGTAACCCGCATCTTCACGGGTATTATAATTTCACCGAGTCTCTCGTTGAGACAGTGCCCAAATCATTACGCCTTTCGTGCGGGTCGGAACTTACCCGACAAGGAATTTCGCTACCTTAGGACCGTTATAGTTACGGCCGCCGTTTACTGGGGCTTCAATTCTGGGCTTCGCCGAAGCTAACTCATCCTCTTAACCTTCCAGCACCGGGCAGGCGTCAGCCCCTATACTTCATCTTACGATTTTGCAGAGACCTGTGTTTTTGATAAACAGTTGTTTGGGCCTATTCACTGCGGCTGACCTTGCGATCAGCACCCCTTCTCCCGAAGTTACGGGGTCATTTTGCCGAGTTCCTTAACGAGAGTTCTCTCGCTCACCTTAGGATTCTCTCCTCGACTACCTGTGTCGGTTTGCGGTACGGGTAGTATATATCTATCTAGAAGCTTTTCTTGGCAGTGTGAGTTACTGTGCTTCGCTACTTTAATTTCGCTCCTCATCACAACTTGTCCTTATAGTTACAAGCATTTAACTCATATCAAGACTTGTTGCTTGAACATGCTTTTCCAGCCGCATGCACACATCATCCTCCTGCGTCCCTCCATCGGTCAAACAATATATACTAGTACAGGAATATCAACCTGTTATCCATCGATTACGCCTCTCGGCCTCATCTTAGGTCCCGACTAACCCTGGGTGGACGAGCCTTCCCCAGGAAACCTTAGTCATTCGGTGGACCAGATTCTCACTGGTCTTTCGCTACTCATACCGGCATTCTCACTTCTATGAAGTCCACTGCTCCTCACGGTACAGCTTCTTCCCTCATACAACGCTCTCCTACCACGTATCTTACGATACATCCACAGTTTCGGTACTATACTTAGCCCCGGTACATTTTCGGCGCAGGGTCACTCGACTAGTGAGCTGTTACGCACTCTTTAAATGAATTGCTGCTTCTAAGCCAACATCCTAGTTGTCTAAGCAACCCCACATCCTTTTCCACTTAGTATAGATTTTGGGACCTTAACTGGTGATCTGGGCTGTTTCCCTTTCGACTACGGATCTTATCACTCATAGTCTGACTCCCGAGTATAAATCAATGGCATTCGGAGTTTATCTGAATTCAGTAATCCTTGACGGACCCCTAGTCCAAACAGTGCTCTACCTCCATGATCCTTACCTCGAGGCTAGCCCTAAAGCTATTTCGGAGAGAACCAGCTATCTCCAAGTTCGTTTGGAATTTCACCGCTACCCACACCTCATCCCCGCATTTTTCAACATACGTGGGTTCGGTCCTCCAGTGAGTGTTACCTCACCTTCAACCTGGACATGGGTAGGTCACTTGGTTTCGGGTCTACGTCTACATACTTAGTCGCCCATTTCAGACTCGCTTTCGCTACGGCTCCGTATCTTCTACTTAACCTCGCATGTAAACGTAACTCGCCGGTTCATTCTACAAAAGGCACGCCATCACTCATTAACGAGCTCTGACTATTTGTAGGCACATGGTTTCAGGATCTATTTCACTCCCCTCCCGGGGTGCTTTTCACCTTTCCCTCACGGTACTGGTTCACTATCGGTCACTAGGGAGTATTTAGCCTTGGGAGATGGTCCTCCCGGATTCCGACGGAATTTCGCGTGTTCCGCCGTACTCAGGATACTGATTGGAGTGGCTTTGTTTTAATCTACAGGACTGTCACCTTCTTTTGTTGATCTTCCCAAATAATTAGACTATCTCTGCCTTTTGTTCTCACTACATCAGTCCTACAACCCCAACAAGCAAGCTCGTTGGTTTGGGCTCTTCCCGTTTCGCTCGCCGCTACTCAGGGAATCGATTTTTCTTTCTCTTCCTGCAACTACTTAGATGTTTCAGTTCATTGCGTCTTCCTCTTTCAAGCTATGTATTCACTTAAAAGTAATTGTCGATTAAAACAATTGGGTTCCCCCATTCGGAAATCTCCGGATCATAGCTTACGTACAGCTCCCCGAAGCATATCGGTGTTAGTTCCGTCCTTCATCGGCTCCTAGTGCCTAGGCATCCACCATGCGCCCTTTATAACTTAACCTATTCGATTAATTATAAATGGTTCATAATAAATCATTCTTAAAAATTGTGTCTAGAGTCCTCTAGACGCGCAGTTTTCGGTGTTTCTTTTGAATATTTTCGTTAGTATTCAGTTTTCAAGGTACGAGTCGATATCTTTTTAAATAAATTAAATCGATATCTATGGAGGATAACGGGATCGAACCGATGACCTCCTGCGTGCAAGGCAGGCGCTCTCCCAGCTGAGCTAATCCCCCATGGGTCTTTTTTCTGAGAATTCTATTTTCCATGGGCCTAAATGGACTTGAACCATCGACCTCACGCTTATCAGGCGTGCGCTCTAAACCAGCTGAGCTATAGGCCCGATAAGTCTGGTAGACCTCTCAAAACTAAACAAAGTTTTAACTTGTGCAGATTCCGTTTATACCTATCGGTATTTATCCTTAGAAAGGAGGTGATNNNTTCCGTTTATACCTATCGGTATTTATCCTTAGAAAGGAGGTGATCCAGCCGCAGGTTCTCCTACGGCTACCTTGTTACGACTTCACCCTAATCATCTGTCCCACCTTAGACGGCTAGCTCCTAAAAGGTTACCCCACCGGCTTTGGGTGTTACAAACTCTCATGGTGTGACGGGCGGTGTGTACAAGGCCCGGGAACGTATTCACCGCGGCATTCTGATCCGCGATTACTAGCGATTCCAGCTTCATGTAGTCGAGTTGCAGACTACAATCCGAACTGAGATCGGTTTTAAGAGATTTGCTTGTCCTCGCGAACTCGCTGCTCGTTGTACCGACCATTGTAGCACGTGTGTAGCCCAGGTCATAAGGGGCATGATGATTTGACGTCGTCCCCACCTTCCTCCGGTTTGTCACCGGCAGTCTCGCCAGAGTGCCCAACTTAATGCTGGCAACTGACAATAAGGGTTGCGCTCGTTGCGGGACTTAACCCAACATCTCACGACACGAGCTGACGACAACCATGCACCACCTGTCATCCTGTCTCCGAAGAGAAAGATCTATCTCTAGATTTTTCAGGAGATGTCAAGACCTGGTAAGGTTCTTCGCGTTGCTTCGAATTAAACCACATGCTCCACCGCTTGTGCGGGCCCCCGTCAATTCCTTTGAGTTTCAACCTTGCGGTCGTACTCCCCAGGCGGAGTGCTTAATGCGTTAGCTCCAGCACTTAGGGGCGGAAACCCCCAAACACTTAGCACTCATCGTTTACGGTATGGACTACCAGGGTATCTAATCCTGTTTGCTACCCATACTTTCGAGCCTCAGCGTCAGTAACAGACCAGAGAGCCGCCTTCGCCACTGGTGTTCTTCCATATATCTACGCATTCCACCGCTACACATGGAGTTCCACTCTCCTCTTCTGCACTCAAGTTAACCAGTTTCCGATGCACTTCCTCGGTTGAGCCGAGGGCTTTCACATCAGACTTAATTAACCGCCTGCACTCGCTTTACGCCCAATAAATCCGGATAACGCTTGCCACCTACGTATTACCGCGGCTGCTGGCACGTAGTTAGCCGTGGCTTTCTGGTTGGATACCGTCACTACCTAATCAGTTACTATTAGATACGTTCTTCTCCAACAACAGAGTTTTACGATCCGAAAACCTTCTTCACTCACGCGGCGTTGCTCCATCAGACTTTCGTCCATTGTGGAAGATTCCCTACTGCTGCCTCCCGTAGGAGTCTGGGCCGTGTCTCAGTCCCAGTGTGGCCGATCAACCTCTCAGTTCGGCTACGCATCATCGTCTTGGTGAGCCGTTACCTCACCAACTAACTAATGCGCCGCAGGTCCATCCTAAAGTGATAGCCGAAACCATCTTTTAAACATTCATCATGCGATAAATGTTGTTATGCGGTATTAGCACCTGTTTCCAGATGTTATCCCCCGCTTTAGGGTAGGTTACCTACGTGTTACTCACCCGTCCGCCGCTCGATAAAATGTTTAGTCCCTCAGGTGCAAGCACCTTCAGTCATAAACGATATCTCGCTCGACTTGCATGTATTAGGCACGCCGCCAGCGTTCATCCTGAGCCAGGATCAAACTCTCATATTAAGTTTGTGACTCGTTTTTTTATTACTAGCGAATTGACTTCGCAATTGTTTTACTTCTACTTTCATAGAAGCCCTACACAATTAGCGTTAAAACTTTGTTCAGTTTTCAAAGGTCTACCTTGTCGCTTGTTTGAAACAACTT